>CAWDRM010000029.1:0-32455 GCA_963804705.1 uncultured Alphaproteobacteria bacterium | reverse complement strand
AGTTCAGCTTCCCGAGTCCCCCTTCGTGTGGCGCCCGCCTGCCCCCGTTGCGGGCTTGTTGCTGTCCAGTTGCTCGCCATAGGACTTACTTGCGCAGCGAGCAACGCAGCGTTTGCCAACAACATCCTCATCCGGATCAGAAGCCAACCGAAACGATGACGGTGGCAGTCGATGGTCAGGTGCGTTATCGCTGGCGCGTTTCGACCGGGGCCACTGGCTATTCAACCCCGGTCGGCTCCTATACGCCCTTCCGCATGGAGGTGATGCACTACTCGCAGGAGTGGGACAACGCTGGCATGCCTCACGCAATCTTTTTCACCAAACGGGGACATAGCATTCATGGCTCGGATCATCCCGGCCTTGGCACGGCAGTGTCCCACGGTTGCGTTCGTCTTTCGCTCCCAAATGCACCGCGCTCTATCGGCTCGTCCAGGCGAACGGTATGTCGCAAACCAAGGTCGTCGTTAGAGGGCCTGATCCGCCCGGTATCACAGTTCCAAGCCAGTCGCCAAGTCAGCGTGCTCGGCCCTGGCGATTTTTCCCCTTTTGGTGCGCGGTGGCCAACAGAAGCGGATCGCTTGGCGGTGAGACACCCGCGGCAGAAAGCATAATGATCGTAGGGGAACATCGACTTTCCCACTATTTGCTAAGCCATTGGGTTGATTGACTAAGGTGGTGGCGCAATTGCCACACGTGTTCTTTCAATTAGTATCAGTGAAGCGCTCGGACGGGAACCTGGTTGAACCCGTCGCGTTCCATCCGCTACGTTGGGGAACCCGATGGACAGCAACTGGCCAGCAGTTTTTGGAGCTTTGCTTATCGCTATCGCTGGCGGCCTAGCTTTTGTCGCCTACAGGATCCTGTGGCGTTCCGAGAGAATTTGGGGATACGACTTGCCTTCCTAACCGCAGTCGCCTTCATCGTTTTGAGCTTTTGGAACTTGGGCGCGCTCCACGCACAGAGTGAGGCGCTGCTGAACGCTGTTAAGGGGTCAGGGTCGAGCACGAGCGCAACCGTGTCTTCATTGGCTGAGAGGATCAGAGACACATACCTTCTTGAGGTATATGGATTGCTAGTTGCCGCCGGGGTCATTGCATACCTGCTACTCCTCTCTAGGCTCCCAGAACTCGGCCTGGTCCGAAAGATCGCGGAGCCCAGCGCCAACCAGCCCGCGTCTAACGAGACGGTTAGCACACCTGAGCATGTTCCTAACGAGCCCAGTTAATCTCCTGCACGCTGCGAGGAGCATCTTCAGGCGCTGCTGCGATCACAGGTCTCCCCCAGTGGGGGAGATGGATCTCTCGCCGGTGGGACACCCGTGGCAGAAAGCATAATGATCATATGGGAAGAGTGATTGTCCCACTTTTTGCTAAGTCGTTGAGCTGATTGAGTTGGCGTAGTCCGCTCCTGGGCACCAAAATCCGCCATTTCTTCGGTGAGCCTGGATACAACCGCTCAGCAAACCGCCACCCAAATCGAACTCAGAAGATCCAGGTGAAGCGGCCTTTGACGGCGTTATCCTGCAGGTCATTGGCGAATTGGCCCGCATAAGAGACGCCGACCGTGATGGTCGGACGGAGATTGAGGTCGAGGCCTACGTCGATCAGCGCACTATTTTGTGCGAGCGGCACGCCAGTGACGAGATGAGCGTCGCCGAAGCAGACAATAAGAGGAGGCGTGGTCGCGTCGGCTTGTGACCCATAGCGGCAATCCGGGAACCGCCCCGAGTGGGAGAGTGCCCGGAGCCAAGTCGTCACATCACCGTTCGGTCGCCGTTATTTGCGGCGGAGAGCTAACAACGGCTCATTGTCACGCTTTGTGTCGACCGCATGCCAATGGCCTCTGCCGCTCCCGATGAAAGGTCAAGCATGACACCTGGCGTGAAGGGTCCCCGATCGTTCACGCGTACCGCCACCTTGCGCCCCGTCTTTGGATTGCCAATCATGAGGCAGGTACCGAAGGGCAGCGACTTGTGTGCCGTGGTCATTCCACCGGGGTTGAACGTTTCACCGGACGCTGTGCGATGTCCTCGAAGCTCGTTGCCGTACCATGTGGCACGGACAACTTGATCGGCAAATGAGGGCGTCGCTATGCAGATCACAATCAACGTAAATGACGCGAAGCGCTTCATCGTGTTTTCTCCGTCTGCTGGTTGGGTGAGGTGAGAACCGACAACGACTTCGAGTCGGTCTGGCACTTCCGCGCAGTCCTAACCTAAGGAGAAACAAGACGGAAAATCGGCCGGCAAAGGGCCATAGGTGGGCCATTTAGTGATGCCCGGACCTAGTTCCGGAGCCTCGAACGCTAAGAGGCTCTGGGCCGGCCGTTGACAGCGAGCCCTATCGAGCAGGTCGTGCTTTGACTTACCAAGCACGAAGCTTCCACCCATGAGACTTTGTGGGGGTTAGATCGTTGTAACCTGGTATGGAAGGGTCCATATGGCCGACGTTTATCGGAGGTTTAAGGCCCATGCCTGCTCAGTCCAAAACGCCAGTGAAGAAGGAGGCCTGCCCTGTAGAAGCGCCTCGCTCGAGCGGCGCTGAGGTCGATGCCTTCCTTGCCCACGTGAACACCATTGCTCCGGTTAGTTCCGGTGGCCGTGGACGACTTATCTTCGCAATGGATGCAACTATGAGCCGGCAGCCGACCTGGGCAGTGTACGCGACCGGCGGACGCAAGGCTCTGCGGGACTACGGCGCAGCGACGAATAGCAGTGCCGCGGTTCGCCTTCTTGAACAACTCGCCTGACGACTTCAGATGCCAGTCTTCATCGCCTTTGCAGCCTTCTTGCTTCTCGTCTTTGGGCATCGCCTCGGCCTACCGATTGCACCGTGGGTTGTGACGTCGCGACCATTCGGACATAAGCGCAAATCGCCTGGACAGAAATCGGGAGTGCGGACCCTGGCACTCGAAATGGTGTTGGATCACGACAGCGGCCGTATGGAGGGTCGATGTCTCAAGGGTCGATTTCGCAGGCCGAGACTTGGCCTCGTTGAGCGATAACGAGCTGCTACAGCTGCTCGAAGAGCTTCGCGCGACAGACTCGCAAGGCGCGCTCTTGATGGAAGCGTTTCTCGATCGGCGCTCGCAAGGCTGGCGCGATCGTCATGCAGAGGGTGGCGCAAGAAAGGGGCCGAGTCGCCCTCGCGGCGGGGGCATGACGACTAATGAGGCTTATGACGTACTCAGCCTCAAGCCGGGCGCGAAGGAAGACCAGATTCGCGCCGCGCATCGGAAACTGATGATGAAGTTTCACCCCGACCAGGGCGGGTCTACATACGTCGCGGCACGTATCAACGAGGCTAAGGAAATTCTTCTAGCGCGCAAATAGAGCTATCGGTCTCGCGTGCGGGCAAACGAGCGCCGCGTATCGAATGGATAGCGGGGCACTCGGGGCACCTAGCGGACCAACACTACGACGCGCGATACGTCCGCTTATGGCACGAAGCGGACAAAACCTGAGATTGGAAGCAAGTCCGCTATCGAGGGCTAGGCAGACATTGGATTAAGCCTAACCCCTGCGGTAATCTCTGTTGATGCTACCAAAGGCCTGCCAGTAGTTACCCGCCACCCCCTCCCGTTCATGCGTGTCCCCGGCTCTTCAATGTAAGAGGAGCGAGCCATGATGACCGAAGTGCAATTTCTGAACAGATTTCAGCGTCAGCCCAACGGGGAGTGGGGTCTGCACAAAGCCCATTAAGGTGGGATTGCTGCGGCATTCTTCTAAAACAGAGAGAGATAAACAGCTAATTATGGCTCATGGCTTTAAAACTGGTGGCCGTTAGAAGGGCTCGCTGAACAAGGTCACTTCGGAAATGAAGGCGACCATCGCGGCGACAGGCGAGACACCGCTCGAATATATGCTCCGCGTGACGCGGGATGGCAAAAGCTGCGGCGCGCTTTCTTCACCCGCGGTTGGCAAGCCTGGACCAGCGCATCACCGAATCCACTAAGGACGTGATGCGAATGCCAGAGCCGTGCGCCACGTCCGAGAAATGGGAGCGGTCTTTTTGCCCCAAGCCGAGAACAGCCGCTAACAGCCCTGCCAGGACCGGGGCGGCAATTTACAAAGGGACAGAGCGGTACCCCGGCGGCCGTCCGAAGGTCGTTGCTGACGTGCCAGGCATCAAGCGGCACTTTGATCGATTTTAAATGCGGGAGTGGGAACGAACGGCTGAGCAACTCGGTTGTTCGGATCGCAGGGGGTAGAATATGGCCATTGCCTTAGAAAAGTATTTGGCTGCCCGCCCGACAACCAAGCGCGAGGCAGACGTAGTGGCGTTCAAACTGTTCTGCCTATTCTTGTTCATCCTGGTCGGCCTGATCGCGGCCGGGATACTCTAGGAAGGGAGGCGCGAGTGGTAGAGCGCGTTCTATTCCCCGTCTGGAGCTACGGGGGCATAGCGGGCTCCTACAGAAACTCCGACCACTCCAGAACCACCGGCGCCTGAGAATAGGCAGCCCTAGAAATTCGACGAGCGGGCTGCATTAGAAAAAAGGGCGCCGGCCGAAGCGACGCCCTGCTGCACCCCTCCGCGCCCAGTAAAGAATAAGCCCCGGCCGAGGGGGTTACCCGGGCCTCCATCCTCTCACTGACACTCATACAGGCCGGGCCGCAGTGCGAGGCGCATACGCCCGCTAGCCTCTGCCCATTAAGATCGCCGCGAAGGTCGTCAGCCACGGCCGCTATGTCGCCTTCCCGACGGCCGAGGTAGCTGTGCCAAGGACGCTTTTCGCCGAGATCCTGCGGCTAATCGACGGACTGCGGCCGCCCTAACACGACACCTGCGTGAGCGGTTCGGTTATCATCAGTTCCAGTAAAAACCATGGACAGGTGCGTCCTGTTGAAGACGAAATCGACATTCCTGACGTGGAAGGCGCTGGCTCTAATCCGACGAACGGAACGCCCTTCATGTCTGCTCTCGGAGCAACGCCAGACATTCGGCAGCATAACTCAGGCGGCACCACCAACCGCCGACCGCAGCAAGCTTGACGACTATCGGCTTATGACCGCAGACGCGTTCTGCCTTGAGCTTGTTGAAGGCATCAAACTTGCTGGATTGATGCTCATTTTCCGTACTCCGAATGTGTCGAATCAGAAATCTCCTTTGGCAAAATGCCTAGACCCAAAAGCTCGATGTAATATTTGACGGAAGGCGGAACTGGAAAGAGTCGGGGGTGACGGTCTGGTGCGTTAGCGGACTTGGCACCGGAATTGGCACCGCGCTACGTGGGATGGGGTCGCAGAGGACGACACGGACACCATCGATTGACGCGCAGTTTCAACGGAAACCTGGACAGTGTGGTACGGGGCGATGCTAACCGCCACGGGTGTCTTAGGGCTTGTTGTTTTGCGTTCCGGCCTTCCGCGGCTAAGCTCTGATCAGGTATGATTTAGAACAAGCGGGGCCGCCCACCCGGACGGAGCCCGCTTTTTGACGTAAGATTGACACCATGAACGCGCAGCGGAACGACAACGACGGCAAGCCGCGCCGAGCGGAAACCAGCGAAGGGCCAACGCCCGACGCGCCGCCGCCGCCACGGACAATGGAGGCTACGCCGAAACGGTCGCGCAAAGGGCTCGGCCGCCTCCTGCTCCTCCTGCTTGCCGTCGGCGCCGCCGTGCTCCTGTACCGTTATTGGGGCATCTGGGAGCAATGGGGCCTGTTCCAAACCGCCCAAACCGCGCCCGCCGCCCCGCCACCACCGAAGGTCACCGTGGCCAAGCCAATGGTCAAAGAGCTCGTCGAGTGGAAGGAGTTCACCGGGCAGTTCGGCGCCGTCGACGCGGTCGATGTCAGAGCGCGCGTCAGCGGCTATCTCGAATTGCTGAACTTTGCCGACGGACAGGGCGTCAAGAAGGGCGACCTCTTGTTCGTCATCGAGCCGAAGCCGTACGAGCTTGCCCTCGAATTGGCCAAGGCTCAGCTCGCCCAAGCCAACGCGAATTTTGATCTTGCCAAAGCTCAGCTGCAACGGACCTCCGAGCTCCGCAAGAAAGATTATGCCACCGTGGAAACGTATGACGAGCGGGTGGCCCAGGTGAACACGGCGATGGCGACGCGGAACTCATCCCAGGCGGCGCTCGACCAGGGGCAGCTCAATCTCGATTATACCCGCGTGACGGCACCCATCTCCGGCCGCGCGAGCACCCATGAGCTGAGTGTCGGTAATTTGGTGATCGGCGGCACCACCGGCACGCCCACCCGGCTCACCACCATCGTGTCGCTCGACCCCATCCACTTCTTCTTCAATGTCAGCGAAGGCGACGGTATGGCCTATAAGCGCCTCGTGGAAAAGGGCGAAATCCCCTCTGCCCGCGACCGGAAGGTGGAGGTCCAGGCCCAGCTTATGGATCAGACCGACTGGCCGCTGAAGGGCACCATCGACTTCGTCGACAACCAATATGACCGCTCGACCGGCACCATCCGCGTCCGCGCCGCCTTTCCCAATCCGAACTATTTCATTACCCCGGGTCAGTTTGGCCGCGTTCGCGTGCCGATGTCGCAGCTGCATCCCGTGCTGCTCGTTCCCGACGCGTCGGTGGTGACCGACCAGTCGACCAAGATGCTAATGACGGTGAGCGCAGACGGCACGGTGGTGCCGAAGCCGGTCGAGCTCGGCCCCGTCGTCGACGGCAATTTGCGCATCGTCCGCAGCGGTATCGACGCCAATGACGAGGTGATCGTCAGCGGCCTGTTGCGTGCGCGCCCCGGGCAGAAAGTCACCCCGGAGCAGGGCACGGTCGAGGGCGCGGCGACGCCGAAGCAATGATGAAGAGCGGCGCAGGGGTCATGACCCCATGAACATCTCGCATTTTTTCATCGACCGGCCGATCTTCGCCAGCGTCATCTCCATCATCATCACGCTGGTCGGCGGCGTCGCTTATTTCTCCCTGCCCGTCGCGCAATATCCGGACATCGCGCCGCCTTCCGTGTCGGTCACGGCGTCCTATCCGGGAGCTTCCGCCGAGATCGTCGCCAAGACCGTGGCGACGCCGATCGAGCAAGAGGTCAACGGCGTCGACAACATGCTGTACATGACGTCGCAATCGACCAGCGACGGCAACATGTCGCTGGCGGTCACCTTCAAGCTCGGCACCGACCTCGATACGGCGCAGGTTCTGGTGCAGAACCGCGTCGCCATCGCCGAGCCGCGTCTGCCCGACGAAGTGCGCTCGATCGGCGTAACGGTGACCAAGCAGTCGCCGGATCTGATGCTGGTGATTCATCTTCTGTCTCCCGACGGCACCCGCGACCAGCTCTACATCTCCAACTACGCGACCTTGCATGTGAAGGATGTCCTGTCCCGCATCGACGGCGTGGGCAACGTCACCATTTTCGGCGCGCGCGATTATTCCATGCGCATCTGGCTCGATCCCGAGAAGCTCGCCGTGCGCAACCTAACCGCCGGGGACATCGTCGCCGCGCTGCGGGGCCAGAACGTGCAGGTGGCGGCCGGCGTCATCAACCAGCCGCCGGTGCCACAGCCAGGCGCCTTTCAGCTCAACGTCGAGACGCAAGGGCGCCTGAGCGACCCGGAGGCCTTCGGCAACATCATCGTCAAATCCGACGCCGACGGCCGGGTGGTCCGCGTCCATGACATCGCCAGGGTCGAGCTCGGCGCCGCCGATTACGGCCGCAACGGCTATCTCGACGAGAAGGTGGCGGTGCCCTTGGGCATCTTTCAGCGTCCTGGCTCGAACGCGCTGGCCACCGCCGCCCAGGTCGAGAAGGCCATGGCGGGACTGTCCAAGTCGTTCCCGCTCGGGCTCAAATACGACATCGTCTACAACCCGACCGTCTTCATCTCGCAATCCGTCGAAGCGGTGATCCACACCATGTTCGAGGCGGTGGTCCTCGTGGTCGTGGTGATCATCTTGTTCCTGCAGACCTGGCGCGCCTCGATCGTGCCTATCGTCGCCATTCCGGTGTCGCTGATCGGCACGTTTGCCATGCTCTCGGCACTCGGCTACTCGCTCAATAATCTGTCCTTGTTCGGCTTGCTGCTCGCCATCGGCATCGTCGTCGACGACGCCATCGTCGTGGTCGAGAATGTCGAGCGCAACATCCGCGAGGGCCTCTCGCCGCGTGACGCCGCCTATAAGACCATGGAAGAGGTGGGCGGGGCGCTGATCGCCATCGCGCTGGTGCTCTCCGCCGTGTTCATACCCTCGGTGTTCCTTACTGGTATCCTCGGCCAATTCTTCCGCCAATTCGCCGTCACCATCGCCACCTCGACGGTCATCTCACTGATCGTCTCGCTGACCTTGAGCCCCGCGCTCTGCGCGCTGCTGTTCAAGCCGCATCAGCCGCATCCGGAACGCCAGAATATTTTCGTGCGGCCGGTCACGGCTTTCTTCACGGGCTTCAACCGCGGCTTCGAATGGCTGTCCTCGCGCTATGGCGGGCTCACCCGGAGCCTGGTCCGCATCGCCCTCATCATGGTGATTGTCTATGCCGGGCTGATTGGTCTCACGGTGTTTGAGTTCACCCGGGCGCCCACCGGCTTCATCCCGCAGCAGGATCAGGGCTATCTCATCAACATCGTCCAGCTGCCGCCGGGCGCCTCGCTCGCCCGCGCCGACGAAGTGACCCAGCGCGTAAACAAGCTGGTGCTGGGGACCCCGGGCGTTGCCCATACCGTGCCGATCGTCGGTCTTGACGGCACCACCTTCACCAATGCGCCGAACTCGGCCGTGATTTTCAGCCCGCTCGCCCCCTTCGCCGAACGCGCCGAGCAGGGTTTGACCGCGCAGCAGATCATGATGACTCTCAATCAGAAATTTGCCGCGATCCAGGACGCTTTGGTCATCAGCGTGTCGCCACCACCGGTGCGCGGCATCGGCACCACCGGCGGCTTCAAGCTGGAGGTCCAAGACACCCATGGCGGCGACCTGTTGCAGCTCGAGACGGTGGCGCAATCGATCGTCGCGGCGGCCAACCAAACGCCGGGTTTGACCAGCATCTTCACCACCTTCAACACCCGCACGCCGAAGATCTGGGCCGATATCGACCGCGTCCGCGCCGAGATGCTGGGGGTGAAGGCCGACGATGTGTTCCAGACCCTCGAAGTCTATCTCGGCTCCCAATATGTGAATGATTTCAACTTCCTCGGCCGCACCTACCGCGTCACGGCGCAAGCCGACGGCAAGTTCCGCCAGGACCTGCACTCGATCTCGGAGCTGAAGACGCGGAACGCCAATGGCCAGATGGTGCCGCTCGGCTCCGTGGCTTCCTTCAGCAACATCACCGGGCCCTATCGCGTCGAGCACTTCAACCTGTTTCCCTCCGCCGCCGTCCAGGGCGGCACGCTGCCCGGCTATTCGACCGGCTACGGGCTCAAGGCCATGGACCGCATAGCGCAGCAGCTTCTGCCCGAGGGCTACGCCGCCGCGTGGACGGAGATCGCCTACCAGGAGCAACTCGCCGGCAACACCGCCATCTTCGTGTTCGCCGCCTCGGTCGTGTTCGTCTTCCTGCTGCTCGCGGCACAGTATGAGAGCTGGTCGTTGCCGCTCGCCGTCATTCTGATCGTGCCGATGTGCCTGTTCGCCGCCGTCAGCGGCTTGCTGTTCCGCGGCATGGACGTGAACATCTTGGCGCAGATCGGCTTCGTCGTGCTGATCGGGCTCGCGGCCAAGAACGCGATTCTGATCGTGGAATTCGCGCGCCAGAACGAGGAGCATGGCGAGGACCGCTTCCAAGCGGCGACCGAGGCCGCCCGGGTGCGCTTGCGCCCGATCTTGATGACCTCGTTCGCCTTCATCCTCGGCGTGCTGCCCCTGGTGATCGCCACCGGCGCCGGCGCCGAGATGCGCCAGTCGCTCGGCACTGCCGTGTTTTTCGGCATGATCGGCGTGACCATCTTCGGCCTCATCTTCACGCCCGTGTTCTATGTCGTGGTGCGGAAATTCGCGGCCAAGCCGAAAGCGCATCCGAGCGGCCAGCCTGCGCCGGCCGAATGACGCCCGGGGGTCAGGGCACCAGCACGACGCGAAAGCGGGCATCCCCGCGCATCATCCGTGCATAGCCTTCGGCGGCCTTCTCCAACGGGAAGATCTCGATCATTGGGCGGACGCCGGTAAGCACGCTGAAGCGCAAGGTGTCCTCCGAATTGGCCGCGCGGCCCGAAGGCCAGCCGGACACCGAGCGCCGCTGGCCGATGAGCTGAATTGGCGTGACCTCGATCGGCTCGGGCGAGGCTCCCACTACCAGGAGCTTGCCATCGGTGCCGAGACCGTCGATCAGGGGCGTCATCGCCTTGCCGCTCGCCACGGTCGCCAGGATCACTTTGGCGCCGCCAAGCGCGGTCAGCGCCTTCGCCGCGTCCTCGGCCGTACTGTCGATATATTGATGGGCGCCGAGCTCAAGCGCGAGCTTCGCCTTGTCCGCGCCACGCGCGATGGCCACGGTGCGGAAGCCCATCTTAACCGCGAATTGCACGCGAGGTGACCGAGCCCGCCGGGCCTCGACCTTGATCCGGACCTGGCGCGGGCCAGGCTCGGGCAGGGGCCTTTCAACCAGCTCGAAGGCTCCTTTCGGTGCGCGCAATTGCATGGCTCGCATGGATAGCTCCTTGGGTCTGAACTCTCGGCTCTAGCGGAAGATATGGCTCGCGGCGATGCCGTTGAAGATCGACTGCACGGCGATGGCCGCAAGCAGCACGCCGAACACGCGCACGATCACTTTCCGCGCCGTGACCCCGATCAGAACGTGAACTTCCTGCGCGACCAGGAGAAAGCCGAGGGTGACGAGCATGACGGCAAGGATCGCCACCATGACGGCCGCCAGCAGCTTGACGTCCCCATGGGTGCCGGCCGAGAGCACGATGGCCGAGGTCATGGCGCCGGGCCCCGCCAGTAGCGGGGTCGCCAAAGGAAACACGGTGATCTCGGCATGGTGCTCGGCCTTGCTCTCGGCCTCCTCGCTCTCCTTAAGCGAAAGCCTCGCGGGCGAGGGACGCTTGGAGAGGGTCATGTCCAGCGCGATCATCAGCAGGATGATGCCGCCCGCGACTTGCAGCGCCGGCAGCGACACGCCGAGCTGATTGAGGATCGGCTGCCCGAACACGGCGAAGACGAGCACGATCAGCGTGGCGATGGCCACGGCCTTGAGCGAGATCGCCCGCCGCTCGGCCCGCGTGGCATTGGGCGTGAGCGTGGCGAGCAGCACCGCCGAATTGATGGGGCCGATCACCGCGAATAAGGTGGTGAAGGCGGTCAGCGCGGTTTCGAGCATTTGGCCTATCCGGGAAGCAACTCTGCGCCCGCTGCCTAGAAGTTAGGCGTCAAACGGCATTGCCCATGCAATCGGCATCGGCATAAGATAACGCACGATCATAACCGAGAACCGCTCCTAAGCGGGAGCTGTCGAGGTCGCTGACAAGAACGGGCGGGGCGAACTTGCCGAGTGCCGAGAAAGTCGACGTGCGGGTGAGCCGCGAGGCGCCAGTGCCAGCCCGCAAGTTTTTCGATGAAATGCGTGCTCCTGACGGCAAGGTCAGGCCAGCCTATGCCGCTTTTGCCGGGCTCCTAGATGATCTTTCTATCGAATCGCTGGTCACCAAGCAGGCCGCCGCCGAGGAGCTCTTCCGCCGGCTCGGCATCACCTTCGCGGTCTATGCCGAGGGCGGCTCGACCGAGCGGCTGATCCCCTTCGATCTGATCCCGCGCATTCTCGATCGTGCCGAATGGGAGCTCGTGGAAAAGGGCTGCATCCAGCGGGTCAAGGCGATCAATATCTTCCTCTACGACATCTATCACGACCGGGAGATCCTCAAGGCTGGCCTGGTGCCGCCGGAGTTCGTGCTGCTCAATCCGGCCTACCGGCCCGAGATGCACGGCATCGAGCCGCCCAACGACGTCTATGCCCATATCGCTGGCATCGACCTGATCCGTACCGGCGAGCGCGATTTCTTCGTGCTCGAGGACAATATGCGCACGCCATCTGGCGTGTCCTATGTGCTCGAGAACCGCGAGATCATGATGCGGCTCTTTCCCGATGCCTTTGACGGGCAGAGCATCTCCCCCGTCGGCAACTATCCCGAACGGCTACTCGAGAACCTCCGCGCCGTAGCGCCGGACGGCGATGACGACCCGGTCGTCGTGCTGCTGACGCCTGGCCGCTACAACAGCGCCTATTTCGAGCATGTGTTTCTCGCTGAGCAGATGGGCATTGAGCTCGTCGAAGGCGGCGACCTCTTCGTGCGCGACGGCCATGTCTGGATGCGCACCACCGAGGGACCGGTTAAGGTCGACGTGATCTACCGGCGGGTCGACGACGACTTCATGGACCCGCTCGCCTTCAACGCGCAGTCGGCGCTCGGCGTGCCGGGTCTGTTGTCGGTGATCCGCTCTGGCAGGGTCGCGCTTGCCAATGCGCTCGGCACCGGTGTTGCCGACGACAAGGCAATGTATATTTACGTGCCGCGCATGATCGAGTTCTATCTCGGCGAGCACGCCATCCTCAACAATGTCCACACCTACATGCTGCGCGACGCCAAGCAGCGGCAGCACGTCTTCAACAATCTGCACAATCTCGTGGTCAAGGAAGTGCAGGGCTCAGGCGGCTACGGCATGCTGATTGGGCCGGCCTCAACCGCCGAGGAGCGCGAAGCTTATAAGCTCCGGGTGATGCGGAATCCCGAGAACTATATCGCCCAGCCGACGCTCGCGCTGTCGACCGCGCCGACCCTTATCGGGCGCGAGATCGTGCCGCGGCACGTCGATTTGCGGCCCTTCGTGCTCTCCGGCAAGGAGACGAGCGTGATCCCGGGCGGCCTCACCCGCGTGGCACTGGTCAAGGATTTGCTCGTGGTCAATTCGAGCCAAGGGGGTGGCACCAAGGATACGTGGGTCCTGGAGTGGCCGCCATGCTGAGCCGTACCGCCGAGAATTTGTTCTGGATGGCGCGCGACATGGAGCGGGCCGAGAACACGGCGCGCATGCTCGACGTGAGCTTCCGCATGTCGCTTCTGCCCTCGACCATCGACAAGCAGGCGCTGCATTTCGAGCCGATCCTCGCCATTGCGCCGGGCTCCGGGCGCTTTCGCGAGCTCTATGATTCGCTCAACCATGAGACCATCATTCGCTATGTGGCGCTCGAGCCCGAAAATGCCGGCAGCATCTGGTCGCTAATCCGCCATGCGCGAGAGAACGCCCGCGCGCAGCGCTCCGCCATATCAAGCGAGGCCTGGGAGAGCCTCAACTCGACCTGGCTCCAGGTGCAGAATCTCGATTTTCAGGGCCTGAGGCAGTGGGGCTACCGCGATTTCTTCGATTGGGTGAAGGAGCGCTCGCACCTCTTCCGCGGCGTCGTGTTCGGCACCATGCTGCATGACGACGCCTTTCGCTTCATCCGGCTCGGCACCTTCATCGAGCGCGCAGACAACACCGCGCGCATCCTCGACGTCAAATATCATGTGCTTCTGCCGGATGCCGAGCAGGTCGGCGGCCTGATTGACTACTATCAATGGGGCGCGCTGCTGCGCTCGGTCGGTGCGTTCCGCGCCTACCGCAAGGTCTATCACGACACGGTCTATCCCTGGCGCATCGCCGAGCTGCTCATACTGCGCGAGGACATGCCGCGTTCGCTGCACCATTGCTACGAGAACCTGATCGGCACATTGGACGAGCTCGCCGGCAAGAAGGAGCTGGAATGCCGGCGGCTCGCCGGCCAGACCCATGCCCGGCTGAAATACGGCCGCATCGACCGGATCTTTCGCACCGGCCTGCACGAGTTTCTCTCCTCTTTCATCGAGTCCAACAACGCGCTCGGCGCGCAGATCCAGGAGGACTTCCTCATGGTTTTCGTGGCGGCGTCGGCTGCGGTGGCGGGGGTAGCCTGACCATGTTGATCAAGGTCGAGCATGCAACCGCCTACGCCTATTCGGAGCCGCTGCTCGCCAGCACCCAATATTTGCGCATGACGCCGCTCTCCGGCAGAACGCAGGCAGTGGAGACGTGGAAGCTCACCTGCCCCGG
The DNA here is from genome assembly GCA_963804705.1 of uncultured Alphaproteobacteria bacterium. Lineage (GTDB taxonomy): Bacteria > Pseudomonadota > Alphaproteobacteria > Rhizobiales > Methyloligellaceae > Methyloceanibacter. The sequence goes on along the minus strand of CAWDRM010000029.1, from coordinate 18,471 downwards.
GGCAGTCACCCATGAATGGCACGACCAATACGGCAATTGCTGCCACACTTTGACGGTTGCCGAGCCGGTCAGCGAGCTCGCCATCAAGGTGAGCGGGCTCGTGCGCACGCGCGACACCAACGGGGTGGTGGGGATCGCGCCCGCCGAGCTGCCCCTCGGGCTCTATCTTCGCGAGACGCCATACACCGTCTGCTCGGCGCCGATCCGCGACTATGCCTCCCGCTTTCAGGCGAAGGCCAGTCGCGACCTGATCGAAGCGTTGCACGAGATCATGATCGCGGTTGCCGACGACGTCGAATACTCCAAAGGGGAGACCCACGTGCACACCACCGGAGCCGAAGCTCTGGAGCAGGGACGCGGCGTCTGCCAGGATCACGCGCACATCTTCTGCGCGGTGTGCCGTTCGTTGGGCATTCCTGCCCGCTATGTCAGCGGCTACCTGTCGCAAGGGGATGGCCAAGAGGCGCACGCCGCAAGCCATGCTTGGGCCGACGCCTATGTGCGGGATCTCGGCTGGGTGAGCTTCGATCCCTCCAATCGGACCTGCGCCACAAAGTCCTATATCCGCGCCGCGACCGGACTTGACTATGCCGAGGCTAGCCCGGTAAGGGGCGTCCGTAGTGGCGGTGGCGTCGAGACCATGACCTTCGCGGTCAGGTTCCCCGCTCAACAACAACAGGCTCAATAGGGGGGAGCGCGTGACCTATTGCATTGGCATCCTGCTCAACGAGGGCGTGGTGCTTGCGTCGGATTCACGCACCAACGCAGGCATCGACCGCGTCTCGACGTTTCGCAAGATGCACGTCCTGGATAAACCGGGAGAGCGCTTCTTTGCCTTGCTCGCCGCCGGCAACCTCTCGCTTACCCAAGGCGCCATGAGCCTGCTTGGCGAGTGGCTCGACTGCGGCGATCCGGAAAAGGACCTTTGGGCGGTAAGCTCCATGTTCGCCGCGGCCCGCGCCGTCGGCACCGCGCTTCGCGAGATGCACAAGATCGACGGCGGCTATTTGCAGCAGCGCGAAGTCGACTTCAGCGCCTCCTTCATCCTTGCCGGTCAGGTCAAGGGTGGTCAGCTCAGGCTGTTCTTGATCTACGACGCGGGTAATTTCATCGAAGCCATGGGCGACACGATCTATTTGCAGATCGGCGAGGTGAAATACGGCAAGCCCATCCTCGACCGCATCATCGAGCCGTGCACGAGCCTGACCGACGCGGTGAAATGCGCGTTGATCTCCTTCGACTCGACGATGCGGTCCAATGTTTCGGTGGGGCCGCCGATCGATCTTCTGGTTTATCGGCGCGATTCCCTGAAGTCGCGGCTTTTCGGCCCGGCTCGAGGGCTCCGATCCGTATCTCAGATCGATCCGTGATGCGTGGGGCAACGCGCTGCATAAGGCCTTTGAGGAGACCGTGCCCGACCCTGGCTGGACTCTGTAGTCTCGCAAGGCGCGAGGAACCTTAGGCGCCGCCGCCCGCGCCAGGCATGCCCGTCGGCGTGCTGTCCTGAAAGACCTTGGTCGCGAGGTCGCGCATCTCCTCCACTTGACGGACGAAGGCATCCAACTGCTTCCGCGCGTGCTCGGCTTGCAGCTCCATGGCTTGGCTGAAGTCCTTGCTCTCGGCGAGCTTGAGCGCCAGGGCGAAGGTCGCGTTGGCGTTGCTGCGCGTGATCTCGGCGACCTTCTCATTCAGAGCGCGCATGCCGGCGCTTGCCGTTCTCGATCCCGACTCCATCGCCTTCCAGGTCTTCTCGCTCGTCGCCGCGAAGGTCTCGAATGCCTGTTGGGCCTGCTCGATGCTCGCCTTCATCAGGTCACGAAGCGATTGAGGCAGGTCCGGCGTGTTGAACGCATCACTGGCCCCGCGACTCTCCCGGCCTTCGGCGTGCCCTCGATTGCTGTCTGGCGGCCATGGCGGCGTGAAGCCCGCCGGCATCTGGCTTGCGGCTTTTTGTAGCGCCAGCAGCCATGTACTGACTGGCCACCACGCCGCCCAACGAAAATTTCTAAACCACAAGCTCAACATAGAAAACTATCCTCTAGGCAGAGGAGGGCCGCAGGACGGCGCATCATGGCGGAAAGGAAACGGCAGAGCGAGCAGCAACGCGGAATTTGCTTTCCATACGATCCTGCTTGCGGCTTACTACAGGAAGGGAACGGAATCGCCTAAAGGGTCAAGGGCATCAAACCACTCGGATGAGCGGCGCCGAACGATCGGTCGCCGCGGTCAAGGAAGGTCAAGATGCAACGTTTCCCAATCCTCGCTTTAGCGCTCATGTTCGGTTTGCCGGCTGCACACGCCGAAATGCTGCCTGCCTATGACCCTGAAGTCATCTGCTCGGATCTCGCCGGCACCTCCGCCAAGCAAGATGTGGTGATGCGAGGCTGCCTCGATTTCCAGGAACGCATGCGCAAGGAGGTTGCGCTCGCCTGGGACAAGCTTCCGGTTCCCGTGCAGAATTCTTGCGGCAAGGCCGCGGAGGCGAGTGGCGACTATTGGCGGCTCAAATCCTGCATCGACAGGGAGGCCCAGTCCGCGCCCACCGCTCAGGCCGGGCAATAGCAGCTCAAGATCCGGACGTGCGAATGAGCAAAGCGAAATCCGAGCCGGGTGGGGTGACCTCGCCCCACTCGCCCTCGCTTCGCTCAGGCACCCTCCCCTCGCGGGGAGGGATGAATTATCGGAGTGACACCGAGTGGTCGCCAAACTACTCAACGATCATGGCGAGGAGCGTCTCGAGCTGGTCCGCCTCCTCGGCGGGCTTGTCCCAGCGGATCCGGTGAATGCGGGGAAAGCGCATGGCGACGCCAGATTTGTGCCGCGTGGAGCGGTGCACGGAATTAAACGCCACCTCGAAGACGAGCTTTGGCTCGACCTGGCGCGCGCACCGGACCGAAGGCGTCCACCGTATGATTGCGGACGAAAACGTCGAGCTCTCGGAGTTCCTCGTCGGCGAAGCCGAAATAGGACTTACCCACGGGCACGAGCTCCAGCTCGCCGGTCTCGCCAATCCGCCAGGCGCAGCTTGCCGAGAATGCGGCGAAGCGGAGATCTTCACCGGACTCGAGGCGAGCAACAACTGTTCGGCAGCGCCGCCGATCTCGGCCACCACATTCGACGGCGAGGCGAGCTACGGTGCCGCGCTGTTGGGCTATCAGTTCCGCCAGCATGCGCTCATCGTCAAGCTGTTCGCCGGCATCGAGGCCGAGGATCAGCGGATCACGACCCGCGATGCCGACAATTCGGTGCAAGGGCGCGCGGTGGGACTCAAGCTGCAGGCTTAGAGCTGGTTCGAGGTGTCGCCCACGACATTTCTCTCGCTCGATGGGGCCTATGGCCCGGCCTTCCAGGAACATTGGAGTCTCACGCGGATCGGCCACCGATTCGGCCCGAAGTTCTCGCTCGGTCTCGAAGGCGGCGCATTCGGCAATGAGGAATATGATGCGGCGCGGGCAGGAGGCTTTGTCCGGCTGAACCTCCGCGGGATCGAGATGACGCTCTCGAGCGGCTTCACCGGCAACTATCTCGAGGACGAGCCGAGCGGTTATGTGTCGCTCGGCTAATCGGCTGAAATAGCAAGCGAACCATTTATTTACTGCAAAGCCTGTAGTTCATAGGTACGGCATAGGTACGGCTGACCGCTTGCGCCTTGCCGGTCTACGCGGCCGAAACGGGTTTCGAGGTATCAGGATAGCGGGGAAGGCTTCCGGCCGTCAGCGGCGGCCCACCGGGTCCCGCGGCTCCCGATCATCAGGGTATTTGCTAGCCAGGTAGCGTACCAAGGCAGCAAATCCAACGAGGCCTAATCCCCACCATCCTATCAGGAAGGGGATCGCGAAAGCGCTGTCGCTTAGGACAAATCTATCAGGTTTCCACGCCGGGAAGATGTGGACCGAATAGGCCAAACATCCCAGACCGGCGACAACAAGCACCCAGAAGATGACCCGCGCCAAATTAGGCATCCGATAACTTGAGGTTACGGCCGGTCCCAGAGTCAATCGGGAAAAGGGGCGTCGGCTTCGGCCGGCGCCCTATTCGTTCCGCCGCAGTTGATGCAGCGCTCGCAGATCTTCCTCCGGCAGCCTTACCTTGTCGCCTGCCACGGACCACCAAATGTTGCAAGTGCGACAACCCTTCAGCCGTTGGCCGTAGTTGTCGATCTCGGTCAGTGGTCGCTTGCATTCAAAGCAAGATGAGGCGGAGTCTGACATTGCCAGCCCTTTTTGTTGTAGCGTGCGCAGCCACGCCACCGCGAAGTTAACGAGCTTCACGTCCATGTGCACAATGGCGAGATCGTCGAACATGGGTGGACCAGAGGGTGCGGCCTGGTCCGAAAAAGCCCCATTAGGGCGCGATAGGGGTTACGGTGATAAGCACTCGGACTTTCCGCCATCCTTTATGAGCGCTCGGGATGCACATGAAGTGTAAGATCCTGGCGCTAATAATTGCCATGAGTTTTGCACCCGCATTTGTCACGCCTACCGTCGCTGGCGAAACACCAACGGCCATGGCTGAGTGCGAGAAGGCTGGGAGGAACTGGAGTGAACAGTCAGCAACCTGCACAGAGTGGAAACCCTCAATTCCCGCGCCATTACGCAATGTCCTTGGCCTGATCGGGATTGTCTGCGGCTTCGTCGGATTCGTGATGGTGTGCCGTATTTGGGTCGAAGAGAATCGGCGTCACACAAGGAAGGACCCGCGACCACGCTAATTCCTTCGCATCGACGCACTGAGCCTAGACTTCGTTCGCGCCCCTTCAGTTACTCGATGCTCGCTTATCCGGAAAACTTGAAAGAGTTTTGGGCAAGGGGGTTGCCAAAGATGCAGGGAACCCAAGTGGAGCCCGGCACTTCACAATTTCGACGGCCCTGGGCAACGAGCGTTGCGAGGAGAAGCAGCACCAAGATGATGAGGCCCGATCTTAGCCACTCACGTCTATTCATGCGGTGTGGTCCCTGGCGCTCCGCAGTGCTCAGGCTTGACGAGGGGCGGGCGTCACCGAGGAGGTGCAGTCATGAAGCGCCCCGTCCAAGAGACCGCCGAAGATTGACCAGCCAGAATGGCGCCATTTTCTTCCCAGGCGCTGCGTAACGAGCAGGGCAAGCGCTCGCTCAAGGTCGGAACCATTGGTTAGTTCGACGCCGCGAGCCTCCTCCTGTCGAACAAAGTCCTCCAATCGGTCGGAAGCCAATGCCTCGCGCAAAGTTACGTATCTCCGTTCCATATCCTCTCCTAATGACAAATCGAAGCACAGACTGAGTAGCCGGGACTCCGTGTAGATTGTTCTAAGGAACGCTATACCGCGAGTTGGGAGAAGATGGGGCAAGCTTGGTGGCTTCGGCTGGCGCCCTTTTTGTTGGCGGAGTTCGGTTCCTTAGGCGCCTCAATTCAACCCGATGCATCGCGCGTTCCTGATACGATGCGATCATGAGGCTCGACGAGCTTATTCCCGACGTGGACGTGCTTGTGTTGATGTCGCCCGAAGAACTCGGTGCAGCGATCATTGAAGTGCTGGCCGCCTGCAAAGACATGACCGCAATCGGCGCAGTCTACAGCGAAGCTTTTGATAGGCATGAAAGACATGGCTATCCACAAGCGAGACGCGCGGAAGTTTGGCAGGCGATCGCGGAAGCGTGGTCCTGGCTGGAAGCTCAAAGCCTGATTGTCTGGCCGGACGATGGGGGCCGAAATGGCTTTAGATGCCTAAGCCGCCGAGCGCGAGAGATTGGAGGGCGCAAGGGAATGGAGGCCTATCGAAAGGCCTCCCTGTTACCGAAGCAGCTCTTGCATCCCGACATTGTTGAAGCAGCGCTCATCGATTTTCAGCGTGGCGACTATCCAAGTGCAGTATTCAAGGCCTTCTTGCGACGCGAGACGCTGCCGGGCTAAGGCCAGAGGACATTGGCGTCACGCTTGCGCGCACAGCCTTCCACCCGACCAACGGGGCCCTCACCAGGATGGACGACCCCAAAGCCGAGCGTGAGGCCTTGCAGCATCTCTTTGCTGGCTCATTAGGGTCATACAAGAACCCTCACAGCCACCGCTCGGTCGAAATTGACGATCCTACGGACGCCGTCGAAATGCTGATGCTCGCCAGTCACCTGCTGCGCATTGTGGATGCAAGGCGTCGTGGTTGCAGGGGCGATGCAAACCCCACGGGGTTGCCAGCGCGCATTCAGCCGCTGAAGGCTTCCTGACTGCCCCACCGGTCCCGATGAGCTTCGGTGTTTTGTTTTTGAGCTTCCCCCCCGGTCTGCTCCTGGTGTTGGCCGACCCTGTTGCTCGCCGAGCTGCTCGATGTTCGTCGCTCGCCTTCCATCCGCTGTCTCGATGATGGTGAAGCGGAAGCGATCACCGATGCGAGGTCGGCGCCGGTCGGTGCACCCAGAGCCGAGCGAATTAGCCGCAGGCATCAGATACACTTCGTAACAGTCTGAAACACGGCAGCCACGATCTTGCGAGAGGATTACGGCGTCCGTTCGGACACACCCAACTGCCAACTCGGCCCCGCAGTCGCCCCCGGCTTCTGCGGGGCCAAATTTGGGGGACCGGATCAATGCGCATCGTTCTGGCTTGCGCCGTCATCATTACGGCTGCGATCGGGCTGGCGGGCTGCTTCCATCACCATCAGGCTGTCGCCGAGCAACCGATTTCGCACGCGCCCCTGAAGTAGCTCTTCCACACTGCTCTCCTGCAATTGCCAAGCCTCGGTCGGGTACAGCCCTCGGCCGAGGCTTTTTCGTCAGCGCCGAGCATGTGTCGGCTTCGGTCGGTGCCCTTTTATTTTGTCTTGCAGTGATATGATTACTCATGGGCCGCGAGGTTGAGCTCGTCGTTGTGCTTGACGGTAACGAGATTGTCGTCACCAAGCCTGGCACGCTCTTACTTCTTGCATACCAAAAATCGGTTGACGAGCCGCGCCTCGTTCTGACCCGCAGCTCGATTTCACGCACTCTATCCACGACGGCGATAACCGAGTTTCGTGCACAAGCATTTCAGGCAGCCGTGGCGAAGGCACGCGAGCTTGGATGGGTCGTTTAGGCTTCTCCGAAGAGATCATAGCTCACCAAGGGGGGCGTCGGCTTCGGTCGACGCCCTTTTTCTGCTACACTTGCCTTCCAGCAAAGCCGGATTAACGACCGGAGCAAACGCCATGAAGATTTTTATTTCGATTTTTGCAGTGACCATCGCACTTGCCTTCACAGGTCCAGCCTTCATAGGTCCAGCCTTCGCGGGAATGGCGAAGACCGCAAAGACCAGAGTCCGATTGCAGGATGGCGGATGGCCACTGGGATAAAATGACTAAGAGGTGCAAAGAGAAAAAGATGTAAGCCTAACCGTTCCTTTGAACGGTACGAAGGGGCGTCGGCTTCGGGTCGGCGCTCTTAGTTTCCGCAGAGTCCGGCCCAGCAAACAGCACACCCGGCGCCGCCCGTGCAATCCGAGTTGTCCCGGCAATAGTGTGGCACGCACCACCTAGGTCCCGTCCCCATTTTCTTAGTGACGCAATTATCGATGAAGCGGTCGCTAGCGGGTCCGGCTAGCATTTTACCCACAGCCTGCTCCGCGCAAGCCATATAGGCATCGGTTTCGCACTTCTTTATAAAGTTGGTGAGGGCTTCACCGGCAAGCTTCTGCCAAGTGGCTATTGCCTTGCAGGTTAGATCGGCGGCCGCAGTTCCGCTGATGACTAAGCTGCAAAGAGCACTTGCCCGGAGGCTTCAAGGTGATCGACGCCAACGGTCAGTCGCTCGCCTACTTCTATGGACGCGAGAATGATAACGATGCGGCCACCGCAGGCGTACTGACCATGGACGAGGCAAGGCGCATGGCGAGCAACTTCGCCAAGCTGCCGGAGCTGCTGGGTGCAGCCGACCATTCGGAATTGGATTTTCCAGAAGGGGGCGGTTAAGTCAGAAGCCCCGCAGGGGATAATCTGCGAGGCTTCTGTGGGGATGAACCCTTTCTCTGGGGAGGAAGGTCAGAAAGCCTCTCACGGCATCGTTGCTGGGCGATGTCAAAACATTACAAATTGTATCCATTGACGACCCACCTTACGCGATCCCTTCAGAGTCTCGGAGTTGGGGTGGGCCGTGTGACCCCTCGACGTGGTACCCGAGGTCTTAACGCGCTATGATCCTTCCTTCTGCAACCGCAGAAAGGGGGGACTGGAATGGACGTTCAAGCTCTACTTATTACATTGCTTATCGGCGCGATAGCCGGATGGTTGGCAGGCCAAATAGTTCACGGAACCGGCTTCGGCCTGTTAGGTGATATCCTGATCGGTATTGTCGGGGCGCTCTTGGCGTCTTGGTTATTCCCGACACTTGGCCTGCACCTAGGCGGCGGTATCCTGGCCTCGATCATCGCGGCGACGCTGGGCGCGGTGATCTTACTGGTGATCGTCGGACTGATCCGCCGGGCGACGGCCACTTAGCTTTCAATCCTGGCCACTCACAGCGGGGCGTCGGCTTCGGCCGGCGTCCTTTCATTCCCCTATACCGACAAGACAGCTTGGCCATTAAACGACATGTGAAACGCGCCACGACAGAGTATGTCGCGACCTACCAAAACATCGAAAACGCCGTTCGGTTGAAACTCTATGCCATTGATCGGCCAATAGGCGACATGGGCGGTCATGAGGCCGCCAGCAGATTGAGATTGTGGGAATACAAGCCCCGCTTGAAATTGGTACGCGTTGGTTGATCTACTCCCGTGGACACCCCCGACCTGCTGCTTTCCGGATGGTGTCAAATTCAGCGCTTTTATTACCTTGGCCGTGACGCAGGTGCAGGAGGCACCAGTATCAATCAGACCCATATACATTGCTCAGTCTATGGGCGCGGTCGATCCATCCGGTTTGAAGCTCACCGGCATTATTGCAATTTGAATTAGTGGACCAACGTTAGGGTCGAACTGGATCGAGAGGGATGGCATGGGTAAAGAAGCCTAGGTTAATCGGAGTGTCCGTCACCTGCTGAATTGAATAGACGCCATCCTTTATCGATAATCCCGCTGCGGTTCGCGCATCATGCGCCGTAGAAAAAAAAACCAAAATACTGCGACCTTTCATAAGGGCAAACTGGTCCTTGTGCTGGCCAACCAGAGCCGGCATGAGCCTTTGAAATTCTTCAAAATTCTCATCGACTTCGCGCTGGATGTCATTGTGGGTCATTTTCGCTGACTCCGTCTGCGGCTCGGTAGTCGCCCATCGGATGGAGGCACGCTAGCGCACCCTTTCAGGCTTATGCAACGGCTTACTGCGCCAGGGCCCCCGGTGAGGCTCTGCCGCTCGCTCAGAGCCAACCCCTCGCAAGCTCCACGAACATCGTCGTTCGCCCTCTCAAGCTTAAGCTCCCAGCTTCGGCGCCGGATCTGGGTCATATATACTGATCCCGGCCTTGAGCATGTCCGCAAGCCACCTGTCCTCGTCATTATTGCCGCCGGCGACGCCCCAACAGGGCGGCGATTGCCACGGCAGAAGCCGCAGCGACCCCATTTGGCACACATAAGCGGCAAACCGCGCTACCTCTTCCCATGACCGCCCTTCGGCAAGCATGGCCTCAAGCTGATCGGCGCGGCCGTTTTGTTTAGCGCAGACCTCCATCGCCAGCTTCAGCGCGGCCCGGTTCGGCTTCTTATTCATCGTCACGCCTCCTCATGGCGTAAGCCGATATGGGCTGCGCCGGTTTCCCAGCTGTCCGAGGATCAAGCCTGGATTGCGGAGCCAACCTAAGACGCATCGACAAGGCGACCGCGGACCGATGCGCCTTTTCCAGCACCGTAAGCCACGGGTTCGGCCTGCCGTTGACCACCGGACCCTCAGCCTCGAGCGCCGCATAGGCCACGCGAGCCAACGCAATGGCCTGCGCATACTGTTCCAGCAGCGCGCCATCGCTCGGCCGGAAATGATCGGCGGGAACCTGGCAGACGAGCTCGGTGAAGATGGCGCGGATCTCAGCCGGCGCCTCGGGCCTCGGTTTGAGCCGCTCGGGACCGCCGGCAACGCGAACAACCGAGAGAGATGCAGCGTTTTTACGGGGCATTCTGGGTCACCTCGTCCCTAACAAAAGTTGGCACGTTTAATAAAAAGTGGCGCGTTGTGAATTTCGACGGCGCGACGCTCGCCAAGACATTGCGCTTTAGAGATTTTCGGCCCCCTGCCACACGTGGCGATCGCGTTCATCTGTTGCTCTTCGCAAGAGCATCGCGGGCAAGGTCCAGCACGTACGTGTCGGGCTCGAGCTGCCATTGCTGACTCGCGGTGAGGGTCTGCCCAACGCTTCCCTCGCGCCATCGGGCTTGCTCCGGTATGGTAGCTAGCCGGACGCTTATGCGTTTCACTACGTTGGGGCTGTAGTAGTGCTCGAATAGGTACATCCAGATCGTGCCATCATCCGTGGCGAACTCGGTTGCCTCAGCATCATTGCTGGCACGGAAGACCACCCTCGCCGTGCCGTCCAGCTCTAGCGTGTAGGTCAGCCTGCCGCTCATCGCAGTTGACCCTTGGATGGCGCGTATACCGGATTGCCGTCAACGGCCCAGCCTATGACGCGCGGACTGTTGTCATTGAGCTGATCGTGCCGCGTCGATCTGTACAATTGGAATCCGCTGAAGCGATGCCTGATCGATGCCGGCCTTTCTGAGGCAGTCATCGAGCAGAAGTTTACGCCGGTCCGACAAGGCTTCCTGACGATGGCATCGCTGCTCAATGTGACCGAAGCAGAGATACTCAACCAGCGCCTGGCGCACGGCAACCACCCTGTCCTGCAAATGTGCATGCGAAACGCGGTGGTGGTTAGGGACGCGGCGGGCAACCGCAAACTGGACAAGTCGCAATCTATCGGACGCATCGACGCCGCTGTGGCTCTTGTGATGGCTCTCGGCAGCGCATTAAGCGTCGTCGAGGTGCAGGATCTCGGGAAGGAACTCGAGAGAGCAATACTCGAGCGTGGGGGTTTCGCATAAAGTGGCCAATCGTAATCCGGCAGATGATGCATTCCTCAAGAGCCGCGAGTGGCGGGACAAAATCAGGCCCGTCCAGATGGCACGCTACCCGCTGTGCGCGGATTGCCTGCTGCTCGGGCGGACGGAGCTCGCCGAGCAAATCGACCACGTTGTGGTGCCGAACGGGAATGTTACGCTGCAGCGCGATTTCAACAATTTGAGGTCTCTTTGTGCCGGTCACCATGCCGAAAAAAAGCCGATCTTGACGACATTGCATTTGGCAATGACATCGAACAGGTACTTGGCGATGAATGTATAGTCGATGCTCGGGCCGGGCGTAGTGAGGAGCTTGCCCTGGCGCGCCCACAAATCGTCAGGCACCTTGTCACGCTGTGACTGTCACCGAGACCGTCCGCCGGCAGCCACGCCGTTGTCTCGATCTGCCACACGCCGTCAATCTTGCCCACCAGGACGAGGGCCGATAGGTCCGCGACCTCGGATAGATCAAGACCGCCATAAACGGGGACGCTACCGAATGGCTTAGGCTGCGACCCGCACAGCGCCCACGTCTCCGGCGAGACGAACGATGCGGAGCTCGACAACCCGCTGATTAAGCATCTTGTTGCGGAAGCTGTTTTCCGAGCTCGGCATGCGCTGGGCTTCAGCAGCCTTGCGACGCGCCTCGTCCAGGCTCGAGAAGTCGCCGAGCGCGGGATTGGCTAGTCCGAGCGCCTCGTCGGAGAATTGATCAGGCAAATCTGTCGGTGTCGCGTAGAGAGTGAGCACAGTGCGCGGATCATGGCCGGCTAGCGCGTCGTCGATCAGAAGCGAGAGCAGATCCGCGTCAGTCGCCGCTTGGGTTGAGATGATCACCGAAAGCGGATCGGCTTGGGCGCCGGTTGCGGTTTCGAGCATCTCATAGAGCCGGGATACCGGACGACGACACTCTCCGAGCTCATCGTGGATAATAAACGCAGGACTTAGCCCGGCAGCCGTCGAATATTCGGATGAGAGCGCGCGGTACGTCGTGCCGACAGCAGGGCAGGCCAATTGCTTGACGCCATCCAGAACGCGCACCGCGGTGCTCAGGGTTTGCGACATGCGGGACGATCTTGGCGGCGGCGTTGAAGATGATGGATGCCGATCCCGCGACAGAGCGGCCGAATAAAGCTGGGCGTTTCGCTTGGCTTCATGGCTGGCGAGGTGAAGCAGCAGGAGGAAGGCCGCTAGCGTCGATTTTGTATTTTCCGGCGTACGGATACGATCGCCATCCGCGTCCGATCCGGATTGTCATAGATCTGGTGGATGATGGCGCGCTGCCATGCGCGCAACCTAACCGGCTTGCCGACATCCGGCCCTTGGGGGATCAGGCAATTGCCTTCGATCCACTGAATATTGCGCATCGCTCTGCTAGGGAGCATCGGGCGTCACCCTTACAGAAAGAAGCCGTTGACCTCTCGGGACTTATTGCAGAGGCAGGCACGAAGGCCAACCGCTTTTCAGCGCCAGGTGCGTCGAAAACACCCGTCGACAGATCAAAGGGTGAGACTGCATACCCGGTGTTTCACGGCACCAATTGCAATCTCGCCGCGCCTAGGCGTAGGTCGGCGCGGATGTCATGCGGCTAGCCTCAGTACCATTGGACCGCTGGGCGAAGTGTCTGCGGCGATGATCAGCGTTTTGAGTATTTCGAATAACGCATCGTCATCCGGCTCTTGCTCTGCTTCGAGACAGTCGCGCAGAGTTTCGGATGGTAACGATAATCGAGCGCGGGACCAGCAGTACGTCTTCATTGGGGTTGGTCATGCGGCCATCCTCCGCTAACTGTGAGCAAGTAAGCCAACCACCGGGCCTGCAGTAGTCGCATTGCCCACGTCATGCACGACGACGTCAAATCGAGTTGTGGCCTACCACATTGTTTCGTAACTCGGCGAAGCGCTCGCTACTGGCGAAGATCTTGATCTGCCCTGCCAAGACCTAGCGTTGCTGCTTGGCTAAAGTTTCCGACACAACAGACGAGCTTGCCGCCAAGGGTTGACGCGCCGCTCGGCATGGCTGCCAGCAGGTAGACCGGCGCGCCTTTGGATGCCCAACTGTCGACGCTTTCGACGATGTTGCTGCCGCTGGCGAGCCGGTAAACCAGCGAGCCCCAAACAATTGGGTGCATCAACCAGGAAATGCCACGTCCTTGGTAAGCATAGGACGGCAAAGTCCCGACGAGCGTCCCAAGATCCGTGCTGTCCAGGCTTGTCAGCGCACTATGTCCCGACGCGGCGCTGATGGCGCCGGCGAGGGTGACGTTCTGGAACAAGCCCGTCAAGCCTTCAATGCCGGCGTAAGTGGACGTGACGGTTTATTGTTGAAGGCATTATCGATGCCATAGGCGAGACGATACATGAGGTCGGCACCGACACCGTCGGCACCGTTGGGGGCGTCCGCAAGAAACTCGTCTGATGCCTTGGCGAAGCAGCCAAGCTTTTTGGCTGTCAAAGCCACGCTGCTCAACACCGCGCTTGACTTCGAGGCGGCGGTGTTGTCGCCAAAATACGTCGCCGTGAATTCGGAATTGAGACGAGGGACAGTCAACGTGGTTGCTGGCCATCTCTTGAACGTCGCATAGCTTCGGCGTGATGCCGGCACTATCACGCAACGCGATAAGGTCATCCGACACTTGGCCAGATGGCACAACCGCGCCGCCAGTAGAATTGACGTTTTCGGCTTGCGCGTTCGCTTGTAGCAAATGCTTGGCGAAATCATCGGCTACGCGCTTGCTGCGGAAGCACCTGAGGGCATCCAGTGGAACTGCAGGAACACTTAGCAAGTGCGGCTCGGCGCGCCCTGCAAAACTCCGCTGCACCATTCCAGCCCAATCGCCGGCAGTGCGATACTTGCGCACGACGCCATCCGCGCCCACGCCCCGGGCGAGCAGCATGTCGGTGTTACGCATTTTCGACCTCCTCGAGCGTCACGATTTTCTGCTTGGCCGCATCTGCCAAATATTGGCTCGCCCATCGGCCGACGCGGCCTGGCTCATCGCGCGTTCCCAACAAGAAGTTCATATAACCATGCAGCGGGAACGCGCGGCCCCAGGCGTTGCCCAGCTTCTTCAGTTCGGCATTTGCCTTCCGCAGCTCGATGACGGCGAGCGCTTGCCGGCGCAGCGCTGCAAAAAGACTGCCGTCGGCAAGCGCCTCCTGCATCAGTTTCTCTGCCCGCCTAGCCTCGGCTACGGTGCACGATCTATCGTCCTGAGACCGTCATGGAGCTCGCCGAGCTGCTTTAGGGCGCCACCCTTCACCGGCTTTGGGAAGTATTGGCCGGTTCCGTTTAGAAGTTCCCGGACCTTGGCATCTCGCTCCTCCAAAGCCTCGTCCTCGTCGCGGTCAGTGGGGCGCAAGCCTTTCGCCTCGAGGGGGATGATTTTACTGACCGTGGAGTCCGAGCGGCGCGGAGCTCGTGCAACTTAGCGAGCAGCGCGGCGTATTCGTCTAGCGGGGCGGGCTCGGGTTTGCTTTTCGCAAGAGGGTTTCTCATAAGTTAAATCATCGCGCGCGATCGTCGTAATGTCTCGCGCCAAATTTTGTGGAATTTGGTGCAGCCGGCGCAGGGTGGTTGCTGATGGCTCCCAGCCGCGGGCGCAAACTGTTTGCAGTACATGCGCCCTAACGCGGGCGCGCCAATGACGGGGCAAACCTAATGCCGACTCGATGCTTGTCCCTTTGTTCAGGAGCGGTTGCGTCAATCCATCCGCGAGCCATTGTGCCTCCGGGCCGTCCTGGCCTTCGAGCCAATCGAGCGCACGGCGAAGCATGGCGATTGCGTCAGCGTCAGCGGCCATTGTCAGCGGTCATTTGCGCTCGTCCACGTGCGCCGCGTCTTGAGCCTTGGCATAGGGCGTGGAGCGTGGGCATGGCTCTACGGGTGGCCAGCGATGAGCGTGGTTTGGGCGCTCTTGGTATGCGCCGCAGCCCGTGCAGCATCGCCGGTTCAAAGAGGTTATCCAATCGTGCTCTTTTCGTTGGTCCTTCATGACTCCTCCGTCATTGCACTTGGCCTCGCCTGTCCAGGCACGCGGGGAGATCGGGATAGTCATCAAGTGGACGAAGCTTCAGCGCGGCGTCTTTGAGGATCGCGAATGGCTCGCCATCGACGGCCTCGCTGAACTGTCCCATGTCCCGAACCCTTAGGGACTGGGACAGTGGGACAGTAGGGCAAAACCCTTGCTGCGCTTGGTTTTGAGGTGTCCCAGAGGCGTTTTCTGCCTTGGGACAATCATGGGCCGGGGACACTGGCGAAGGTGAGCGTCCCGCCTCGGCCTCGATCTGTTTCTTGATCCGATGGACGCTCGACTTGGATAGTCCGGTTTCATCGGCAATTTCGCGGATGGAGAGTTCATCATCCAAGAGCGCCTTCACGCGGGAGAGGTTTACGTCCTCGATTTCCCGGATCGTCCATAATGTCGATCCGTCGCGTATTTCCAGCTTCGCCTCGAACGGTTTTGCCCGTTCGCCGTGGATGCCTCGCGCCTTCTCAAAATGGATCTCAAAACGAGCGCCTTCGGTTGCCACATAGTCGCTTGGCCTCCGCAACGATATTGACGTGTCGAGCACATCCTCGCGTCGGCTTGTTCCGCGCTGCTCGCCGCCCTTGCCGGCGTGATGGACGATCAACACGGACACGCCGCGGCGCCTGAGCCTAAGCAACCATTCTTGAATAGGGTTCCAGCTTTCGGCGTCGTTATCGCGGATCACAGCCGTGAGGCTGGACAGGTTATCGAGAACCAGGAGCTCGACGCCATAAAGCCAAGGGTCCAACTCGGCCTGGATTTTTGGCGAAGCTAGATTTCCGATTCCGAGCTCGATCAAATCAGCCGTGAGAATGTTGAGCATTCCGGGCGCTGGCTTGACGGGAGCGCTGGCCATGACCTGAGAGAATCTCTCGCGCAAATCGACGGCCGCCATTTCGCCGTCACAGTGCAAAACCTTGCGCGGCTTGGGGGCTTGCCATTTCAAAAACTTGCCTCCGGTCGATGCTGCATGGGAAATGCCGCAAGCGATGAATGTCTTTCCTGTGCCTCGGCCAGCATAGACCATGCCCAAACCTTTCTCGGGAATTACAGGGTCAAGGATCATCTGCCGTTGGGGAATGTCGAGTGCTAGCAGAGCGTGAATGTCGATCGGCTTAAGCCTGTTCTCAAGAAACGGATCGTAGTCCTCAAATCGCTCGATCACGGCCGTGCCCGCCATGATGAGAGGCACCGGACCAGGCGCACGAATTGATCGACGTCGGCTTTCATCTCATCGACGGGCGCGTCGAAATGATGCCTCCGAATGCGCTCGGCGAGCCGGTCGCGAATGTCGGCGATGATGAGGTTCGCTTCGGCGCGGCGTTCTAGATGCCGCCGTGCGGCGGCGAGCTCGGCAAGCAATCGTTGCTTTTCGCTTTGGCCTAGATTAGGCAGGTCCTGCACGTCGTTGTTTCCCTGATTGCCCGCGCGCAAACGCGGTTTTTGCCCCCTGATTTAGCGGACGCCTCGGCCTCATCAGCCGGGGCGTTCTGCTATCTGGTTTCAGCCTGAGCAATAATCCGGGCGCGCGTCTCAAGGACTTGGCGCTTCGAAACGCGGGCGGTGTGTGGTGAAGGATGAAGGATCGGCGGGAAACGGCCGGCGGCCACGCCGCGGCGATACGTCCAATGCGTGAAACCGCCGAGCAGGCGACACGCCTCCTTCAGCGGAATCAGATCATCGTCGTCGATCATGTCTATAACCTCGCTATTGCTTGATATAGCGAGGCTATGCATTGGCTTGCGGGCGTTCTAGCGCAAAGAAGTCAGCGCTTGCGTGTCTGCCGACAAAATGCCAAGGACGTTTCAACTTTGCGCATGCTGATATCCAGCTCGGCCATTACCTGGCGCTTGGCGTTATAGCGTGAACGGCCGCAATGCTCTTGCAGCTCTTTAACGCGCAGCGCGGGATAGAGGAGGGCGTAGGCAATCTCTTCCGGCGTGCGCGAGCGATGCGGTGGCCGCTTGGCAAGCGCCGCTTTAAATTCCGCCATGGTCATTGCATTCTGAGAACGCAGCTCAGGCCGAAGCGTCGGACCCGTACCGCCGACTTCGATAGTCTGAAGCGGTTCAGGAGGTGGTGGCTTTTTGCGCTTCATGCGCGGCGCAGCGGAATCACCCTGGCCGCGTCTCCGGCGACGATCGCCGCCAGCCGGTCAGCCCATAAGTCAAGCGCTTGGCGCTTCTCGCTGCCGTAATCGTATTGGCTATAAACGCTGAGAGTCACGCCGGCCTTGGTGACGCTCCGGTGATTGATGACATGCCCCAACACGATCGGCGAGACGCCAAGTTTCGCCATGCCGGTGACGGCACTTCGTCGCAAATCATGCGCGGTCCAGTGGGCGATGCCGAAGCGCTCCTGCGCGACCCTGATAGTCTTGCCGACGGCATCTGCGCCGAGGCCGCCTTTGCCTGTATCGTCGGGAAACAGGCGCTTGTCGGAAGCGTCGACAAGGGCTTCCTCAATGACGAGAATGGCAGCATCGGAAAGCGGCACGGTGTGCGCGTGCTTGTTCTTGCTGCGCGCGGCAGGAATGGTCCAGCTCCGCGCCTCGATGTCGATCTCGTCGGTGCTCATGCCGGCCACTTCGCCGACACGCTGCGCCGTCAAAAGACAAAGCTTGATGATGCGTTGGCAGGACGTCGATTTGCGCAATGTCTCCGGCAGCGCATTCCAGAGCCTGGCGATTTCGGCGTCAGTCAGAACACGCTCTCGTGGCCGTGGAGGGTGTGGCATTTTCATGCCGTCCATGGGCGAGCGGTCAATGTCGCCACGCGCCACTGCCCAGCGAAACAGTGCGCGCATGTCCTGAAACACCCGCACCACTTCGGTTGAACATCCCCGGGCCACGAGACGGTCGAGCACCCTGTTTATGTCCCGCCGGTGCATATCCGAAAGCGCCATCCCGCCAATCATGGGCAGCACGTTTTTGGCAAAGCGGCGCTCTATGGCCTTCGCGCTTCTCAGGCTTGGCCGCACGTGCTTGGCGATGTGGGACTCGACCAGCTGCCGCACCGTCATGGCGCCGGTAGCCACGTCGCGCGGGTCAATGCCCTGGTCGACGTGAGCCTTGGCCTCGATCGCATGGGTGCGGGCGTCGGCCAATGTGGTTTGGGGATAATGGCCCAGCATTACGCGCGCCCGCTTGCCGTCCCGGGGCGAGGTATAGAACAGGCACCAGCTCTTGACGCCGCTCTCCGAGACGCGAAGCACGAGGCCGGTCGACTTGCTGTCGAAGTAATCCGCTTGGCCGGAAGGCTGCTTGACGCCCGCCGCGAACCTGTCCGTCAACGTCACCCTTGGCATGGTCTTGCGCCCCTGTTTCCGTACCTTGACGGTACAACAGCACGCGCTAGGGTGCAACATTATGCTAGGTGCTGCGATAAGAAGCTAGTCTAGCCAACCTCTACAGGGTTGCAAGGCTGTGCAGCGAAAAGCAGGGAAGCGCGTTTTTTGCG
>CAWDRM010000028.1:0-66263 GCA_963804705.1 uncultured Alphaproteobacteria bacterium | reverse complement strand
CGAGCAGCGGCAGACCAATCAGCAGGGCAAAGAAGACGGATCGAATAGCGAAGCCCCCCACGGTTCGGTTGACCCGAAGAGGTAACGTGCCATAATCGATCGGCACCTCGCTCGGTAACAGCGCCAGACCGAAGAGGGCACCAACAGCAATCGCTGCGATCTGGCTCCAGGCGGAAGAAGGAAGAGCGAGCACAATTGTCATTGCTGCGACAGCCATGGTCGCACGCACCCAATAGGGGGTGAGAAGTCCGCATCATGCCGAGCACGGCTTGTGCCACGACTGCGACCGCGGCGACCTTTAGCCCGTGCAGCCAGCCGGTTCCGGCGGCCTCGCCCAATGAGGATACCCCATAGGCGAAGACGACGAGCGCAATCGCCGAAGGCATCGTAAATCCAAACCAGGCTGCGAACGCTCCCGGGTAGCCCGCACGGGAAAGGCCAATCGCGATCCCCACTTGGCTCGAGGCGGGTCCAGGCAGGAACTGACACAACGCAACGAGGTCAGCATAAGAGTGGTTGTCGAGCCAACGACGGCGGGTGACGAATTCCTCGCGGAAATATCCGAGATGCGCGACTGGACCGCCAAAGGAGGTGAGGCCCAGGCGCAAGAAGGCGGAGAGGACTTCAGGCCAATTGCCACCTGCAGTGGTTTGCGTGGCAGGCTCGCCGATTTCACTTGGGCCCATCTCGCGACGTTCCGTTACTCTGCTCACTTGCCTTCGATCAACTCACCGAACAACTCCCGTACGCGGTCCTTTGCCGCAGCGAGCGCCCTGCGCCCCATTGGCGTTGCGCGATAGAGGCGTCGCGCCCGGCGACCGACGCCGTGCATCCTAGATTTGAGAAGGCCCTTGCGTTCGAGTGCGTGGAGCATGGGGTAAAGCGTGCCGGGCTGATCTTTAACCGTGCCGCCCAAGCTCCTCGATCATCCATTGACCATAAAGCTCGCCTTCCACGGCGTGGTGGAGGATGTGAAGACGAATAAGGTCAGACAGGAGTTCTTGTTGCGGCATGTTTCTTGATCCACGAAGGCAAATGATTGTTACAAGCGATTTCCGATATCGGGAACCGATATCTGGTCTCGATGGTTAGTTTGTCGTTTCAGGGTGGCGTCGAGGTCGTGCGATGCTCCCGAATCACGCAACATTTTTTGATTGTGCGGGACCTTGCCACCCGGGAAAGTCTCATGTCTCTGCTATACCGGCTCCAATATACAGCGGCTCCTGGCTGGACCATTCTGGTGCGGCTGCTTGTTGGCTTGGTCGTATTCCTCCCTGAAGGGATCCAAAAGCTAGCCTTTCCCGACCTTCTTGGGGCCGGCCGCTTCGCGCGGATCGGCATACCCTTTCCTGAGATCATGGGGCCGTTCGTCGGTGGCGTAGAGATCGTCTGCGGACTGCTTATCATTCTCGGCCTGTATACACGGCTCGCCGCCATCCCACTGATCGTCATCATGGTGGTTGCGATCGCCTCGACCAAGACTCCTATCCTGCTTGGGCAGGATTTTTGGATCTTCCACCTGCCCGCCGACATGAAGCGGGTCGGCTTCTGGGCGGCTCAGCATGAGGCGCGGGCCGATTTTACCATGCTGCTTGGATCACTCTTTCTTCTGACCGTCGGCGCTGGACGATGGTCCTTGATGCGTTGCAGACCAGGCCCGGAATGCACTGACCGTCGGCATCATGGATTTGAGTTTTGTTCGACGGAGGTCCGAGTTGAAGAAAAAATTCGATAAATCGAAGCGAAAGCTCATCGCGACGGGACTGGCGCTCGCCGGCGGCCTCGTCGCGCCCGCAGTCATCACGCGCCGTGCTCATGCAGAAGAGCCAGAGGGCATGCCGAGAAGCCGGATCACCATGAGAGTGAAGGAGAGGAGGAGGTCACGCCGCCGGAGGACCTCATGCGCGAGCACGGCGTGCTCGACAGGGTCCTGCTGATCTACGAGGCGGTCATGCGCAAGTTCGCGGCAGGCGAGGACTTCGACCCCGCTGTGATCACCAACGGCCAAGATCGTTCGCGAGTTCATCGAGGATTACCACGAGAAGCAGGAAGAGGACTATGTGTTTCCCCGCTTCAAAAAGGCCGGAAAGATGGACCAGCTGATTGGCACTCTGCTCGACCAGCACCAGGCCGGGCGCCGCGTCACCGATGTGATCTTCAAGTTCGGCCCCACCAGCCGCAAGGATGATGACGCCCGGCAGCAAGTGGTCGGCGCCATGCAAGTCTTCATCACCATGTATCGCCCGCATGCGGCGAGGGAGGATACGGTGCTTTTCCCCAAGCTCAGGGGTCTCGTCTCGGCGAACGAATATGACGCGATGGCCGAGGACTTCGAAAACAAGGAGCACGCGCTGTTCGGCGACGATGGCTTTGACAAAATAGTCACCGTGTTGCGGCGATAGAGCAAGCGATTGGCATATGGGATATCAGTCAATTTACGGCTCGCTAAACCTCCAAGCATCTGCGCTAAGGGCGTCGCCATGACGCCTCCACCTGTAAAATGAAAATCACGCGTCGCCTGAACCTGTGACTGAGACGGCGCAAGCGCGAGGTCAGCGCCCTTGGCGCCGCCGGTGAGTGGGCCTGGGCTAAATGGTCAGCGTGGGCATCTTCATCGCCATCATCGTCGCTGCCCAGGTTGTCTTGCCTGACATCAACGAGGTCCCGGCTGACTTCCCGGGAAACATGCTTTGGAAGTTCCGCATGGTGTCTCTCGGCCTGGAGGCCATAACCTGGGCCCGCTCGGTGTGGTATTCGGCGTGCTGGCGGAGCGTGTACTCACCGCGCCGCTCGCAAACGCAGCGAGAATACCTGAGCCAGTCTGACGCAGATGCTGGTGAGCATGACCCATAAGATCTGGGGTTAAGCTGCATAGTGTGGCAGCACATGCGTTGCATTTCGCACCTGATGGGACTCGGCGACTGAAATCCGTCCAAGCTCTAAGGCTCTATCAGCTCTGCGCAACCCTGCTGGCACTTGCCCTCACGGCGTTCCTTCTGTTGGGCTGCAAATCAGAGGCTCAATGGCACGCAGTCGATATTACCGGGAGTCTTCCGCCGCTCAATTTCACTCTGACGCGTGCGGGCGACGGCAACACGGTGACGGAGACCGACTTCAAGAGAAAGGTGGTCCTGCTTTATTTCGGCTACACGTTCTGCCCAGACATTTGTCCTCTGACCCTCTCCAATCTCTCTCTGGTTTTGAAGGAACTGGGTGACAAGGCGAAAGAGGTGCGAGTGCTCTTCGTCACCGTCGATCCAAATCGTGACACGCTGGCCGTGCTCAAGGACTATGCGGCGGCCTTTGGTCCGGACGTGATTGGTCTCCGTGGTGATGCTGACCAGCTCGCGGCGCTGGCCAAGCGTTATCGCTTCGCCTATTCCGTGACGCCGGCGACAGATGACACACCCTACACGGTCAATCACAGCTCGGCGATCTATGTCTTCGACGGAACAGGCGCGATAAGGCTGCTGATTTCATCCATGATGACGGCCAATCCCGACATCGAGGGAACGGCGGCCGACATCAGTCAACTCGTCGATCAGGGCCACCCACCCAGCTTCTGGCAATGGCTCCTGCAGCTGATCTAAGCCGCACCCTAATTCCCGCCGGCGGCGCGAACGGGAAAAGTGCTTGTCAACGAGACACCCCCCTCGAATGTGAGTGTCACGGGTACTGAAGTGCCTGGTTTCATGGATTCAGCGGGAGACATGCACATCAGATGGAAGCCGCCTGGAGCGAAGGTGACGCTTTGGTGTCTCGGCACTGGAATGCTGTCGACGGGCAACATCTTCTCCACGCCGCCGACTGATTCACTCTTGTGCAACATCACCATGCCGCATCCCGGCGAGGAAGCCCCGACCAGTACGCGATCCGCGTCGCCATCATTCTTCAGAGTGAAATAGCCGGCCGCGGGTCTCGAAGGTATCGTCGTTTGCATATAGGCGCCTGAGAGCCCAGTCCGCTCTCGGCGGCGGCAGTCCGCGGGCCTGCGGCGAGAGCCGCCGATAAACTCAACAACACGAGACCGGTGCGCGTCTTCGCTCCGGCGCTGCCTTCACAACTAAGCCAATTCACTTTGCGGTCCATAAGAACGATCCTTTCGTCCGTAATTGTTTCGATCCTGCTGCGAGAGAAGCGCCTTCAGCACCAAGATGATGGCCATCGCATTCATCATGGCCGGAACAATCCAGATGATGAGGCCGCCAAGCTGTTGATCTTCCAACGCGCCGATCGCGGGGTAGATGCGACCGCACCAGTCGTAAAAGGCGTAGAGGTCAGAGGGCGCGAAGGTGATGATGGCGCCAATCATGATTTGCGGCAGCATGATGCCAGCCGGCATTGCCAGCCGGGCGCCGAAGGAGAGGAAAGCAGGAGGCTTTGGACGCGGATCAAGGACAAGCATCCAGAACAGAAGACCGTCGATCACCATGCTCTAATTCATCACCTGATAGAGCTTCGGATCCACCATGGCGCGGAAATAAATCGTCGGCACCAGCCACAAAGCGACCACGCCGACGAACAGGATGGAGGCCAGCAGCGGCTGCTTAAACATCCGTATGAGTCGTTGCGTTAATGGCCCGTCCGCCAGCCGGCGAAGAAAGCGCGGCATTCCCCGGTAGATGACTGCGTCCGGCCAGGCCAGCGCGACGAGAACGGGTCCCAAATCGTGCATGACCGCCTGCTGGATGCGGTTGAGCAAGAACATGTGCTGAGCGAGATATTCAAAATGCGTCTGGACCACCGCATAGATTGTGATGATGCCGGCAACGTAAGACACGGTGCGCCAAGAGGCTGGCCGCTCGCTCTGCGGCATGAGTAACAGGCCACGCCCATACCACCAAAGCGCTAGCGCCGTGGCAAGGAACCATAGCCAGGAGAACTCCCAAGGCCCCCAGACCGGCATGAGGGAGGCATGATAGCGGCTTGCCCACCATAGAAGCGCGCCAAGAAACGGAAGGGACAGGTAGAAGGCTCGGTCTGCCGCCCGAGTAATGTTGCGCCGCTGCCCCGAAGAATGCAGTGCGCGCTCGAGTTTGCCGATCTCGGCGAAGACCATCGATGAACCCCAGGGGAATAGGGCGTTAACTCATGAAGCAGATGCCTCTATCGAGCACGGCGTTCAGCACCCGGTCAACAGCCGGTCGGGCATTTTGCAAGCCAGCAAGGCAATAACTTCAAGATCAATAGCCTATCGAGAGATGTGTCATTAGCCGACATAACGGCCCGTTCGCGTCATGTCCGTATTCCACTCAAAGCGGACATTCGTCAGCGCAAGTGGCACGTCCGCTATGTGCCACAAGCGCTGCTGCTGTCTGTTTGTGCCCGGACATTTAATGGACGCTCTTGCGACACCTGGCATGGCGCAACATTACCTGCCGCAGAGGTCGAGCGCAGCAATAGCGGCATCGAGACAATCAATCCAGTCTTTATCACCTTGCTCGGGATGGGCGCGCATCCATCCAATGATCTTCTCCGCGACATCGTTTACAGCTAGATGCATGATACATTTGTCTACCATATCGCCCTCTACCAGGAATTTGACATAGGCAATAATCTTGAACTTGCAGAGTTCGGGAGCTGCCTCACAGTGCACCAGGAATTCAGAGGTTGAGATATCTGTGGCTCGCAGCGGCACTTGCGAGATTGCCAAGAGGGCAACGCCCATAGCACAACAGAGGGCGGCCCATATGGGCTTCCAACGAGTCATGGTTCAGTCGCTACACTCGCCTCAGCGTGCCAACTAGAGCCCGAGGCTCCGCATCACTCGTCCTTCGTCAGAAGCTGATGGTGGTGCGAGCCCCGAGCACCGGTGCATTCTCGACCGTGCTGTTGCCTGAGCCATTGGGCACATTGCCGCCGGGCTGCCAGATATATTGGAAGTCCGGCTGTAGCGTCCAGCCCGACCTAAGCTGGAACGTATAGCAGATCTCCAACAGCGCCTCGCGGGTGCGCGCGACGGGCAGGCCGGAATCGAGGTCGAAGTCGTGCACGGAGTTGGAGATACCGGTGTAGGCAAAGCCAACCGCGAGCAAGTCGTCGGGCCGGCGCGGGATCATGCCCGTGAACGTGATGCCACCATCAGCGTAGAAGTCGACGAGGTTCTGGTCCGACGGCGCGCCGATGACGCGGCCGAACAGGCCCACGCCCTTGACGTCTTCGCTGCCAGGCAGACGCCAGATGAGCTGGTCGATGATGCCGTAGAAGCCCCAGTCGTTGTCGAGGAGACGCCCCGGATTCCCGGTCACGGCGATGGGCAGTCCGCCCGAGTTCGAAGCGTTGGTCGGCGCCGGTGCCGTAATGGTTCCAGCACACCTGCGGGTCGCCCGTGCAATTGGGACCGGCGGGATCGCCGTTGAATACCGCGACCAAGAGGCTGAGCTGAGCTGGTCGTTGGGATTGAGCGCCACGCGCACGCCCGGCTTGGCAAGCGGATAGGCGGGACCGCTGCCCGGCAGATCCGAGGCGGCGATCGACGGCCAGCCCCAGGACGCGCTCAGGAAGTAGCCGCCGCCGTTGCTGATGATGAATTCCGCGTCCGCAGCAGCTGACCGAACCTCACCGACATACGGTCGTCGAACATGTGCTGTTCGAGCCAGAGCTCGAACAGACGCGTAGCAGGTGTTGCCTCATAGCTGCTCACCGGCATCAAACTGCCGATGTTCTCCGCGGTGATGCTTTGGCCATGGATTTGAAACCCGTCGGTATGGAAGCAGAGGCCTTTCCAGAACCCCATCTTGTGCAGGTCGCCACTGATGTCGAGATCAAGAACGCCATCATAGTCGGTCCCCTGCTTGATACCCCCCAATTGCCGAAGGCCTCTCCTAAATAGAATCCGCCAAACGCGATCCCATGCTGCGCAAGGGCCCGCCGTACGCCACCCGGGTCGATCGACGCGACCGCGCCTTCCGGTATGCCAGTCGCGCCATGCATTATCGAGGCTTCAGATAGCTCGCACTCGGCGCGTGCCGCATCCGGCCATATCAATGCGGCCACCGCCACTATGACCAAATAGGTTCGAACTTGCGGCCCAATCCGCCATTAACTCACGCTTTGCCCCCCAACCGGCCTCTTCTGAGTCTTCGGCTCAAGTCGCGTGCCTGCGACAGTCACTGCGTCTCAAAATCGTTATGACGATAAAGCAGCGGATAGCGTTTCGACATTGTGGCGGAACATGTCGAGATAGGTACCGGCAGGGCCGTCGGGCGGCGACAGCGCATCGGAGTAGAGCGTGCCGCCAACCTTGGCGCCCGTTTCCTTCGCGATCTGATCGAGCAGACGGGAGTCGGTGACATTCTCCAGGAACACGGCCGGGATCTTTTCGGCCTTGATCTGGCGGATGATCTTAGCCACGTCCTTGGCGGAGGCTTCGCTTTCGGTGCTCACCCCCTCAGGTGCAATGAACTTCATCCCATAGGCCGCGCCGAAATAGCCGAAGGCGTCATGGGTGGTGATGATCTTGCGGCGATCGGGCGCGAGCTTGGCGACGGCGTCCTTCACCTGCGCGTCCATCTGTGTGATCCCGTCGAGGAATTTCGCGGCATTCGCCTCATAGGTTGCCTTACCCTCAGGATCGGCGGCGATCAGAGCATCGCGAATATTGGCGACGTAGATCTTCCCATTGGCCAGGCTCTGCCAAGCGTGCGGATCGGTGATTTTCTTTTCGTCCTCGATCATTTGCCGGGGGCTAACGCCATTGGTCGCAACGACCACCGTGCCCTTGAAGCCGGATGAGTTCTCAAGCCTTGTCATCCAACCTTCGAGCCCGAGACCATTGATGAAAAGGATCTTGGAGGCAGCGAGCGCTTTGATGTCGCCGGGCGTGGGCTCATAGACATGCGCATCGCCATTTGGACCGACGAAGGTGATCACATCCACTCGGTCCCCACCAACCTGCTTCACCATATCGCCAAGAATGCTGAATGAGGCTGCGACGCTGAGTTTGTTGGCAGCATTGGCGTCGGAGGGCACGCCGAGCCAAGTCAGGGTCAAGCCTGCCAGAGCAATAAATGCGCGTCTGTTCACGATGATCTCCTTTGTCTACACGTTACGCTTCGAGATGCCGGCGCGGTACGAGCTGCCAGACGACGCCGCCTTTCGGTCCGAGCAACAGCGACAAGAGATAGCCCGCGCCGCTGGTAAGAATGATGGCGGGACCTGAAGGCAGGTTCACGTAATAGGAGGCAAGCAGCCCTATCAGGCTTGCGCCAAAAGCCAAGACCACTGCGACCAGAATCTGCCCCGAAACGTCTTGCGCCCAGAAGCGTGCGCTGATCGCGGGCAGCAGCATGATGCCGACCGCCATCAACGTGCCCAGCGCCTGGAAGCCGCCGATCAAATTCAGCACCACGAGGCCGAGGAACAACAAGTGCGTGGGCGAGCTCGCGGCACTGACCGAGCGCAGGAATTGCGGATCGAAGCACTCGACGACAAGCGGGCGATAGATGATCGCGAGCACGATCATGGACAGGGTGGCGATCGCGGTAATAAGGATCAGCGCGGCGTCGTCGAGCGCAAGCACGGTCCCGAACAGGACGTGCAGGAGATCGATGCTGCTTCCCCTGATCGAGACGATGAGAACGCCGAGCGCAAGCGACACGAGATAGAAGGCGGCAAGGCTTGCATCCTCGCGCAGCACCGTTGAACGCGACACGACGCCCGCCAAGAAGGCGACCATGATTCCAGCGATAAAGCCTCCAAGCGACATGGCGAAGAGGGACAGGCCAGAAATCAGAAAGCCGATGGCGGCGCCCGGTAGGATCGCGTGGCTCATCGCATCGCCCATCAGACTCATGCGCCGCAGCACCAGGAACACGCCGATCGGCGGGGCGCCAAGGGAGAGTGCGAGGCAGCCCACCAGCGCACGCCGCATGAAGGCGAATTCGAGGAAGGGATCAATCAGATGATGGATCATGCTGTCTCCCGCTCTTGCTCTTGCTCGTCATGCTCGCAGATCGCGGCCTCTTCATCCCAGGCCTCGGTGAGCTGCCGCGATTTGGCGAGGTTCTCGCGGGTCAGCACCTTCTTCGTTTCGCCCAAGGCCACCACCTCGCGCGCCATGATGAGTGTCGATGGGAAGTAGGCGCGGACTTGCCGTAAATCATGGAGCGCAGCGATCACCGTGCGCTCTTGCGCGTGCCAGCGCTCGATCAGCATGATAAGTTCGGCAATGGTCTTTTCATCAATCGCGCGGAATGGCTCATCGAGCAGAATGAGGGAAGCGTCCTGCAGAAGTAGGCGGGCGAATAGCATTCTCTGGAACTGGCCTCCCGAGAGGGAGCCAATCGGGCGATTGGCAAAGTCCTTGAGACCGAGGGTAGCAAGCGCCTGGAAGACGGCCTTCTTTCGCTCCGCGTCCATCCCGCGGAATGGACCAATCTGGCGCCATAACCCCAAGGCGACGCAATCGAAGACCGAGGTCGGGAAACTTCGGTCAATATCGATTTGCTGCGGCAGATAGGCGATTTGGCGTTGGGACAAGCCGTGGAGGTCAATGCTTCCGGCAAGAGGCTTGAGCTCGCCCATGATTCCCTTGAGCAGCGTTGACTTGCCCGCGCCGTTCGGTCCTACCAGCGCCAGGAGCTCGCCCCTTGCCACTTCACCCGTGACGTGATGGACGGCGGGGTGACGCTCGTAACCGAGCGTGACGTCATGAAAAGTGATCGCGGCGTCGGCGCCTCTTGTCAGCATCATGACAGAGCCCATAAGACCGTTGTCCAGAGCAGAAGCGCGATGACCAGGACGATGCAGAGGCGCGCCAACACCGAATTGCGGAAAAGCGAAAACGCGGATAGCCGGCCAAGCGCCGTGGGTTCGGTCTCCCGATTCATCATGTCGGCCGACTTACACTGCGACTGGGTGCGGAAAGCCCATTCCACTCGCGCATGGCCTTGGTCCCCGGTCCTTTGCGCCGTCGCCGAGATCGCTCCGTTACGCCCTAATCCCGCTAGTGTTCTGGGAAGAACTGGCTGTCGACCGGCAGCTTCGACATAGCCCCGATAATTCGAGGGTCACGTACTCGACCGAAACGTCTTTCGGCGAAAGTGCTACGAGCGCAGCATGATCCGCATTGCTCAGAGGAATTTCGAAAACCTTCTGGCAATGACGGCATATCGCGAAGGCAAATTTGCCGTCGCACCCTCCGTGATCGCAAGCGACGAAAGCTGGGCGCGATTGGAGCCGGTGCACCACGCCCATCTGCATCAGCTCGTTGAGAGCTCGATAGACGGTCGGGGGATGGGCAATGCCGGAAGGCCGTACCCGGTCAAGGATCGCGTAGGCGCTTAGTGGTTCTGCGGCCGCGCGTAGGCAAGAAAGGACCTCGGTTTGATTCCGAGAAAGCTCCTTTAAAGGAGGCCTTGGATGTTCAGCGATCATTCAATAATAATATAACATTCCGTCCAGCGACGATATAACATATCGGCACGATGTGATTGAACGAGGCGAAATGCCTCGGTCGGCAATGGATTTTGCGGCTGTTCCGCTTAGTTTGCTCATATTTTCCAGGTAGCCTTGGGCGAACCCGGAGGTGGCACTGGGCACCAATCGTCAATTTGGCAGTTTTTGCGGGGCGAGGCCTGCGACCATATCGTCGATGTGCGCGCGCTCGCCGGACCCCTGTCCTGGCGCAAGATCGCGGCGGTGGTGTTCTCGGTTGGCGTCCGGCCTTGCACCGGCGCGATCCTCGTGCTCGTCTTCGCTGTGACGCAAGGGCTGTTCTGGGCTGGCGTCGCGGCAACGTTCGCCATGGCGTTCGGCACCGCTATTACCGTTGCGGCGATTGCGACGCTCGCCCTCGGGTCGCGTGAGCTCGCACTCAGGCTCGGCGGCGCAAGCAGCGCCTGGGCCAATGGGGTGTGGACCGCCTGCGCCATTGGCGGCTCGACCCTCATCCTCCTGTTCGGCACGCTCTTGTTCGCGGCCTCGCTCGGACCCGCGCGGCCGTTCTAAGCAATCGCCCTGGCATAGGGGCGGGGGCTATAATGCAGTGCACCACTGCAAATAGCCTCCGTCATAACCTCGCGCGATCAGTTAGTGACGTCGAAATCCATACCGTCGAAGGTATAGCGGGGGACTTGCGTCCAGATGCCGTCCTCCTGCACCGGGACCTTGTGGACCTTGACGTTGTCGACTTCGAGCTTGCCGGTCTTCTGGTTCACCCAGAAATCGATGTCGTAATATTCGTCCTGGCTGCCGGGCTTGCGGAAGTCGGTGCACACGAAATATTTCCCGTCCTTCTTCAAGTGACGCACCGGCTGATGGATCTCGACGAAATCGAGCGGTAGCGTCTCGCCCGTCTTGTCGTCCTTGATGTCGAGATGGCCGTCCTTGTCCTTGTGGGTGGCGATGTAGCTGTGGATCGCGCCCATCACCTGCCAGGCGCGGGTCACCTCCATGTCGCCGGGGTGCTCCTGGATGGGGAGCCACCACCAGGCCACCGGCAAGCGCGTGATCATGACGTAGCCGTCGCCCTCCTGCTTCGGCCCCTTCTGCACGCGGATGTCCATCAGCTTCAGCTCTTGCCCCTCGGGCTTGAACCAGAAGTCGATGGCGTATTGCTTCTTCGCCTCGTCCTTGTCGTGGAAAATGACATTGGCGAACCAGCCATAGCCTGTCATGCCGCGCACGATCTTGATCTGGTCAAAGAGGAGATTGAGGTCCGCGTCGAGCTTGGGATCGTGGAACACGAAGGTGCCGTCCTTGCTCCGCGCATCGACCACCTGCTTCACCGCCGCGTTGACGTCATCCTCGGTGAACTCCTTGCTCATCTTGGCCGCGCCGCCGGACGGAGCGGCGGCGGCAGGAGCGGCGTTGTCCTTGGCAAGATCCTTGGCGATGTAGAACTCGCGCGCCTTCTGGATGTTCTCGGCTGCGTTCTTGAGGAAGGTCTCCTTCGATTCCGGCGTCGAGAAGCAATAGGTCTTACCGTCGATTGTCGTGTTGACCGAGCAGTCGGTCTTCACCGTCTGGCCCGAGGCGAGATCCATCACGGAATTGTTGTCGAATTCGCCCTTGGGAGGCGCTGCCGCCGGCGCCGGAGTCATCGCTGGCGTATTCGTCGGGGGCCGGTCGGCGGCCATCAAGGGCGCCGCAGTAGCAAAGCACAACGCCACTGCCATCGCCGTGGCGCGTGCGATCGAGGCGAGGCATCGATCAGAACCGTCGTACATCATTGGCTTAAACTTTCCTTGTTATCTCGGGCGCTGATGCACCGTTTACAGATGTCAAGGCGCCCGGCACTGAGACCGCCCTCGCAGCCTCGCTGTTCCTTTTCACCATCGCCTTTGTCAACATCTTGGTGCTCATCTCGGTCTACCAGACGTTCCAGGCAGTGAAGCGAGGCGAGCGCTTCGTCGAGAACGACTTCGACATCCTGCTAAACAGCCGAGGATTTCTGACGAGGATATTCCGCCCGCTGTTCCAGCTGGTGAATAAGAGTTGGCACATGTTCCCGATTGGGCTTCTGTTTGGGTTCGGCTTCGACACGGCGACAGAAATCGCTCTGTTCGGGATCTCGGCATCCCAGGCGGCGACAGGCGTCTCCCTAGCTACGATTTTGTTGTTTCCCGCGCTCTTCACCGCCGGCATGTCGCTGGTGGACACCACAGACGGCGTGCTGATGCTTGGCGCCTATGGCTGGGCGTTCCTGAAGCCCGTCCGCAAGCTCTACTATAACATGACCATCACAGCGGTTTCGGTCGTGGTGGCAATTTTCATTGGCGGTTTAGAGACGCTCGGCCTCTTTGCCGATCAATTCGATCTCCAAGGGCCGTTTTGGGACTTCATCGGTGAGCTCGACGAAAATTTCGGCATTCTCGGCTATGTCATCATTGGTATCTTCGTCGCAAGTTGGCTTCTCTCAATGCTAATCTATCGATTGAACCGGTATGATAAGATCGAGGTTATCCAATCATAGTCACGGCTGAGCTTTTGGTTCAGCCGCACGTTGGCGTCGCTGTCTCCTGCCAACAGGGTTGCCCCGCATACCTAGGGGAAGCCATACAGGGAATAAGTGCTCCTCAGAATTATGCATCGTGACTACCGTCATGCAAACAAGTACCGAGGCTTGAAGTGAGCGGGCACGCACTTTAGGGTTCCAGGTCCTGCTCCCTACATTCAGAGCCAGTCCTGCAGTCGACGGGACATGCAACAGATATCAGGCAAATCTTTGAGACCCCGGCGGCTTTGCGGAGCGCTGCTCGCCGTCGCTCTCGCGTTACCCTTTATGTTCGGCTGCAGGTCAGAGGCTCAATGGCACGCGACGGACATTACCGGAAGTCTTCCCGCGCTTGATTTCACCCTAACGAATGCCGGCGACGGTAAGATGGTGACGGCCAGCGACTTCAAGGGGAATGTGGTCCTCCTTTATTTCGGCTACACGTTCTGCCCTGACGTTTGCCCACTCACGCTCTCTAATCTGTCTCTGGCTTTGAAGCAGCTCGGCGACAAGGCGAAAAACGTGCGGGTGCTTTTCGTCACTGTCGACCCCGATCGCGACACGTTGGCGGTGCTTAAGGACTATGCGGCGGCCTTTGGTCCGCACGTGATCGGTCTCCGTGGCGATGCCGACCAGTTGGCGGCGCTTGCTAAGCGCTATCGCGTCGCCTATTCCGTGACGCCGGCGACAGATGACACGCCCTATACGGTCAACCACAGCTCGGCGATCTATGTCTTCGACGAAACGGGACGAGTAAGGCTACTGGTGTCATCGATGGCGACAGCGAATCCCGACATCGATGGGACGGCAGCCGACATTAGTCAGCTCGTCAATCAACAGAGCCCCCCCAGCTTTTGGCAACGGCTTCTCCAGCTGGTCTAAGACGCAGCCTAATTCCCGCCGGCGGCGCGGACGGGAAAGTCGCTTGTCAGCGACACGCCCCCCTCGAACGTGAGAGTCACGGGCACCGAACCTCCTGGCTTCATCGATTTGGAGGGAGACATGCACATCAGATGGAAAGCACCCGGAGCGAAGGTGATGCTTTGGTGGATCGGCACCGGGACACTGTCGACGGGCAGCATCGTCTCCATGCCATTGACCGATTCGGTCTTGTGCAACATGACCGAGCCGCATCCCGGCGAGGATGCCCCGACCAGTACGCGATCGGCGTCGCCGTTGTTCTTCAGCGTGAAATAGCCGGCCGCGGGTCTCGAAGTTATGGTCGTTTGCATATAGGCGCCGGACAGCTCAAGACCGCTCTCCGCGGCCGCGGCCGGCAGGCCCGCGGTGAGAGAGATTGATAAGGCCAATAGCGTCAGGCCTATGTGCGCCCGTCCTGCGGCGGGCTCTCCGTCAATCAACATATCTACTCTCCTCTTCATGAGTAAGCTCCTTTCCTGCTCTCGCTTCGTCGATGAGTGCTGCCCTGCTGCGACAGGAGGGTGTTGATCACCAAAATGAGCGCCAACGCATTCATCATGGCCGGCGAAATCCAGATGATGAGGCCGCCGAGCTGCTGATCCTGCAACGCGTCGATCGCCGGGTAGATGCGACCGCACCAGTCGTAAAAAGCGTAGAGGTCATAGGGGACGAAGGTGACGATTGCGCCAATCATGATTTGCGGCAGCACGACGCCCGCCAGCATCGCCAGCCGGGCGCCGAAGGACAGGAAAGCGGGAGGCTTTGGGCGCGGATCGAGGACGAGCATCCAGAACACAAGACCGTCGATCACCATGCTCCAATTCATCACCTGATAAAGCTTCTGATCCACCATGGCACGGAAATGAATCGTGGGCACCAGCCACACAGCCACTACCGCAACTAAAAGAACAGAGGTCAGCAGCGGCTGCTTAAACATGCGCATGATTCGCTGCACCAGCGCGGCGACAGTGACGCGCTGAAGAACCCGCGGCATTCCCCGATAGATCATTGCTCCCGGCCAAGCGAGCGCGACGAGAAAAGGGCCGAAATCGTGCATCACCGCCTGCTGAACGCGGTTGAGGAAGAACATGTGCTGAGCGAGATATTCAAAATGCGTCTGGATAGCCGCATAGATAGCGATGATGCCGAAAAAGTAAGCGACGGTGCGCCAAGAGGCAGGCCGCTCGCTCTGCGGCATGAGCAACAGGCCACGGCCATACCACCAAAGCGCTAGCGCCGTGGCAAGGAACCACAGCCACGAAAACTCCCAAGGCCCCCATACAGGCATGAGGGAGGCATGATAGCGGCTTGCCCACCACAGAAGCGCGCCGAGGAACGACAGCGACAGGTAGAAGGTTCGGTCTGTCGCCCAAGCAATGTTGCGCCGCTGCCCCGGAGAATGCAGTGCGCGCTCGAGTTTGCCGATCTCGGCGAAGACCATCAATGAAAACCCCTGGACTAGATAACCGGACAAAACAACCTGCATTTGAATGGGGCTCCCAGACTGCCCTCTTCTGCAGCCCCATTTCGTCGAATGCAGAGTGAACCTCTCTCATTCGACAGGTGGCGATGGTATCAAAGCTGCTGTCAGAATAGGTTCCTTGACGTGGATCAATTCGGGTTACCCGGACAGCTGGCCCAATGTCTTCTGTTCGCACGAAGCAGACCAACCCGCCACGTCGCCGAGACGTCAGCAACTGACCCAAAGCGGACATTGCACAAGAGACAGCCGCAAGAGCCCCAAACGCATACCCACGCGATGCACCACGTGCGGCGCCGCCAGCAACAGGCGGACTTCAGCGTGGTTTACGGGTAGGCTGCGACATGTTTGGGGAAGCCTCCACCGCTCCTGGGTTAAGATGCGGAGGCGGTGGGCCGGCTGGCTTGTCGGCAGCAGCCTTTGTAGGGGCCAGCATCGAAGTGCCACTGGCATTCAAAGGCGTGCTCCCAGGCGAATTGAGGACTGTTCGACATTCTTTCGGCAGGTCGTCGAGGGTAAGAGGCGGCCTGCCTGGTGCGCCCGGTTGCGCCGGGTGCAGTTCCGCCTGCCTGAGCTTCTTGAACCAATCGTCGAGCTCGGTACCACACCCATCATCGCCTGAGACCGGCTTTTGCCCTTCGCAGCCAACGCCTGCCCGAATCCGGGCTTTGTAGAGTCCTTGACCGAGAAGATCGGCTCGCTCGCGCACAAAGGCAGTCGGTCTTGGTAAAATCGAGGAGAGTGTTCATTAGTGCTGGACCGGCGCAAATCGTTTGCTGATAGCTGCATCGCCAGTGGGGCGATGACAAAAGCGCACAACAACGGATAGGAAAGCAGCGCTTGGGCGATCTGATGCTTGTTGAGCCCAAAACGCGTGCAAAGTCGCGGACGAGCCGGTATGAGCTCGTAGGCTATCCTATGTTCGTCGTCGCGTTGCTGACGAGCTCCTTATCGCTTGCCGCTGACGTTTCCGTCTCTGAGTTTCTCGGGCATTGTCAGGCCGCGCCCGAACCGTGCAAGGAAAAGGTCCTTGCATATGTCAAATTCCTGGCAGACGGCGAGCTCATAAACCGGTGTATCCTGCAACTCCCCGCCGCTGAGGTTGCAACGAAGCTTGTCGGATATATGCACGACCACCCTGAATCTGGCGACAAGGACTGGGTCGAATGCCTGGACGACGCCATTGCCACGCTCAAACTTTGCAACCCTTGAAACCTCTCAACAGCAGGTAGGCGTTGCGATAGTTGCGAGAAGCGTTCGGAGCGGACGTCAAGGGAGATCTCTGGCAACGCGGAAGCCGGCAAGAGCGGAGTAATCATAGTCTCCCACCGTTGCGGCCGCTGCCGCTCCGCGCCGCCGAGCGTATAAAAATCGGTAGCCGATCCCAGGAGCCGCCGCGGATGACGTGCTTGTCGCAGTTTTCCTCGGTCCACGCGCTCCCATCCTCCGGCGCATCCACGTAGTTGGAGTGCCAGCAATCGGTGGCCGAGGTCGAGCGCGGGGTCCGCGCTGCGCGATCAAGGATCGCAAAGGAGGGGGGTTTGCAAGCCAATGCAGCTTGAGAATTTAAGAGATGCGGCGCATGTCCGCTTTCGTGGGGATTGTGTTGCAAAACTCGATTGATGGGGGCAGCGAAGCGTGATTCGGTGGAGCTGAAGCGATCAATGTCGGGGGCAGGACATGATGGGTCGGCTGACAGCGGGTCAGGGGCAGCTCTTCTACGCATTCCATCTCGATGAAACTAGTTCCAGCCGATCACGTGGTACGGCGGGTTGATGCGGTGCTCGATCTCGGCTGGATCCACAAGGAGCTTGCGCCGTTCTACAGCAACACCGGACGACCCTCGATCGACCCGGAACTGATGATCCGAATGCTGCTCGTCGGCTATGTCTTTGCGATCTCGTCGTCAGCATAAACGGCAATGCCTTGGCTCTTGATCAACTCGTAAACGTTCTGGCTGGCGGCGGTGAGGCCGGACACGCTTTACGGAAATTCCTTGGCCGGTTCGATTTTCCGAACGATATCGACATTTTCAATGTCGACGTATTTGAGGAGGCCAACTGGGAACGCCTCGCCGAGCTAGCTGGCGAGCCGGTTGACATGCAAGCCTGGCAAGCTTGGGGCCGAGAACGCGGCACATCATCAGCTGACGCGAGCTAGTGTTTCTTTAAGCGATGCCGCCGATGTCCGCCCACATTCGAATAGCGGACGTTCCAAGCTTCAGGGCCGACTTCCGAGAATGACCCAAAGCGGACATTCGTCCAGCTGTTGACGCGGCAAGCAAGGCTCGTAGCTGTCTGCAAGGGACCTTATGTGTAACGGCCCGCTTCCCCGCTTTGGGGAGGGTCGCTTACTCTGTCAGTGTAAGTCGTCAACGGACGCTGAAACGGAAGGGTACGGAGACGTCGATCTGATTTTGGTTCAACCCTTTCGGCATCGGCGGAAAAGGCGCTGCCCTATCGATCGAAGCGACCGCAGCGTCGTCCAGTATCCTATGGCCCGAGCTGACGCTCACCTCGCGTGAGACGACATTGCCGGAAGCGTCGACCACGAAGTGTACGACAACGGTTCCGACGATATCCGAACGTGGGCTGACCTTGCTGCGTTCCAGACGCGAACTCAGCACTCCAAGATAAGCCGATCGGGCCGTGGTATCTCCGCCGGAGCGCGCTTGACCGGAGCTCTGCTGTTCCTCGACCGCGGCCTCCTGCTCCAGAGTCGCAACTTGCGGCGGCGTGGGTTGCTTAAGTTGCTCTGGCTTGGGCTCGGGATTGGCGTCCTGCTCTGGCCCTTCCTTCGACGCGATGACCTCGGCCTCCTCTATTGGCTTCACCTCTTCGGGAGGAGAGGCGGCTTCGCTCGTTTGCGCGGGCAGTGGTTCAATCGAGGCCTCATCGTTACCAAGCTTCGCTATGCCCTCGATGGCGATGCCCTGCTCGACCACCATGAAGTCTTGAGCGCTGCCTTGCTCCAACGCCGCCCCACCCCCCGGCAGAAAAAAGAGCAAAGCGACTCCGCCGTGCAACGCCAAGGAAATCAGCCATGTGAAGGTACGAAGCATGTCGATACGCATCCACCTCTTGGATTAGGGTGTTACTGGGTCTCGCTCGGTTTTGGTTGGGAGAGCAACGAAACTCGACCATAACCGCTCTCGCCGACCTCGCCGAGAATATCCATGACTTCTCCATAGACGCTCTTTTTGTCGGCGCGAACATAGACCACGGTATCGCCCTCCTGTGCGCGCAATGCCATAAGCCTCGGCACGAGACTCTCTTTGCTCACCTGTTCGTCGCGGATGTAAAGCGAGCCATCAGCGGCGAGCGAGACGATCATCGGTTTCCTCGGCTGGCTAACGCGTGCGGCCGAAGTATGCGGTAGCTCGACTGGCACGCCCGCGACCATCAGCGGCGCGGTCACCATGAAAATGACGAGAAGCACGAGCATCACGTCCACCATCGGCGTGATGTTTATCTCGGCCATGGGCTTGTAGCCCGTCTCATCGGCTTCGACCCCGCCGTTGCCGACGAACATCGCCATTAGTAATGCTTCCCTGCGCGAATGGGCTCAGCCGCACCGCGCAACACCCGCTCCGGGTGCAGGCGCGCCCACTGCTTGGCGATCTCAGTGATAGAGGTGTTGGCGCGCGCCGACGCCCGTCCCAAGGACACGGCGATTTGGTTGTAAGCGACCACCGCGGGGATGGCAGCAGCCAGGCCCAGTGCTGTTGCAATCAGCGCCTCGGCAATTCCCGGCGCCACCACGGCCAGGCTCGTATCCTTTTGCTGCGCAATCGCGGTAAAGCTGTTGACGATGCCCCACACCGTTCCGAACAAACCGATGAAGGGCGAGGTGGAGCCCACCGTGGCGAGGAAGGGCAGCCCCACCTCGAGCCGCTGCAGCTCGGTCTTCAGGGCCGAGCGCATGGCGCGTTCTAGTCGGGCGCGTTCCTCGCTGCGCGGTTCGTCATGCCCTACGCCCTCATCTGCTTCTCGCTCAGCTGCGATCAAAACCGCGTGTGTCAAGCCACGTTCTGACTCTGGAGCGAACGCCTTCCTCTCGGCCTCCCCCAGCTGGCGCACATCACGGCTCAAGCGGATGAGGCGAATCGCCTTCTCCAGAATAACAGCCCAGCATGCGATCGAAGCGAGGACAAGAATGACCAGCACGCCCTTGACCACGGGGTCTGCATGC
The DNA here is from genome assembly GCA_963804705.1 of uncultured Alphaproteobacteria bacterium. Taxonomy (GTDB): domain Bacteria; phylum Pseudomonadota; class Alphaproteobacteria; order Rhizobiales; family Methyloligellaceae; genus Methyloceanibacter. The sequence goes on along the minus strand of CAWDRM010000028.1, from coordinate 46,734 downwards.
ATCACGAGGCCATAGACGGAAAAGTCCGACGCCGCTTGGGTTATCTGTTCCACGGACAGGTCCTTATTTTGTCAACTGTGCCTTAGTGAGTGAGGAAGGGGTTATTTCGGCAAGGCAGTCAGGGATCGGTCCCGATTGGGCCTTGCAATCTAGAACGTCGTTTATCAGCAAGCTGCCGATCTGATCGCAAGAGATGGCGTCGATGTCGAACAGTTTGACCGTGCGCTTGTCGGGCTTCAACGGACCAAGCTCGATGGCAAAACGGCGTCCGATCACGCCATCAGGCTGAAAGAGAACGAGATCCAGTTTCAAGACCTGATAGGTCGTGGTGCTTTTGTTCGTGACCACGAGATAAGCGCGACAACCGTGATCCCGGGACTCAAGCTTGTTGAGCTCGACGGACAGCGCGCCTGATTCAGCCTGCGCTCCGTTCTCTAAGGCTAGAAACGCCATAATAGCGAAAAGCAATGCCGCGCGGTCTCGCCAGCCTCGTGAATTGGTCATGGCGGCAGCCGCGGACGGGACGGCAATCATCGCTAGTCCCATACTCCTTGCCGAGCGGATTCCCTGATCAAAACAATCTCCATTGGCTCTCAGAACTTCCGTGACAGTCTTACGAAGTACCCTCGACGTGGCCCGAATTGCGGGGCAAAGACGCCAATACCCGACCCACTCCTGATCTCGTAGATGGTGTCGAAGACATTGACGACGTCGAAGCGCAAGGTCAGTGGCTTGGCATTGGTGAAAGTGAAATCGTGCGAGACGCCGAGATTGACCTGCGTGTAAGCAGGAACAGTTTCGGAATTGGCGAAACCGCTGCGCAAGCCGCTGCCATAGATCATATCGGCGGTAAGCAAGTTGGCGTTCCACCGGTAGGACATACCTCCTGAGGCGGTTATGATCTGCGTGTGGTCCGTGTAGATGAAGTGGTTAGAGATGAAATTGAACTCGCTTATATCAAACAGAAACTGGTTCGACACGATGTCGGTGGCTTTCTGTTGTGCGACAGCGATGTTCCCGTAGGCCTTAAAGCCATCCTTCTCGTAAGTGGCCTTAACCTCGATGCCCTCATTTATGCCCGTCGCATAATTGAAGGCGTCCAGCACTAATGCTGCACCGAACTGCCCATCGTCGAGAAGGTCCTGAGCCCGTTTGTAATATCCATCGACCCCAAGCTCGAGGCCGGGCAGGACCTTTTGCGTCACCCCGGCATCGAAATAGTGCGATCGCTCCGGCAGAGCCGGACTATCTTGGTTGACGGTCGGCTGTTGGGTTGTGTTCTGGAAGGCAGCAAGGTCAACAGGGCCGGCAGCTACTTGGGGCGGGGGCGTAAAATAGCGCGCGTAGCCCGCATGAAATGTCGTGCCCGCGACGGGCGTGTAGACGAGATTAACCCGGGGGCTGAACTGGTTTGCATCGACGAACTGATACATCTGGTCGAAGCGTATCCCCGCGTTCAACGTGAGCTTGTCGGTGAGCTTCCATTCATCCTGCACGTAGGCTCCTAAAAGCCAGCCAGTCTTGGAGACGTCGTCCGGCACGTCGAAAGGCGCATCGATGGGATTTCCGGCCGCGTCGAGCGGTAAGACCGTCGAGAGGCTATCGGCTGCGGTTCTCTCCCCGCTGACATAAAAGCCGCTGCGCAAGGTGTTTGCGGCACTAAAGGTGTATGACCCGTCGCCCTGGACGCCGTTGAGGAAGCTCTGTCGTTCGACGTTTGACGCGACACCGTTGAAGATGATGTCTCCGACCTCGTCCGGAAAGAAGTGAAGGTCGCTATAGCGTGCGAAATAGGCGAGCTGCAGGTTGGCGTCGCCCATCCTGTTCTGCAACGCGAGCACGTCGTAATAGTTCTGCTCTAGCTGATGCTCATTCAGTAAGGACGAATTGAAATCGGTGATGCCGAAGGCCGGGAACATCGGAGTTTGCCCTGGACGATCTGGTATCTGAAAGTTCTGCACTGAGTTGCCGGTGATGAAGCTTAGCCGCGTGGTGGGACTGAGAATTGACGATACATAGCCAAAGGCCTGACCCTGTTGCGTGTTGTCGTGGATTGGAGTGAAGCTCGATGTCGGATTTTCAATCCCCTCGTCGCTCGTGAAGTATCGGCCGGTGAAGAAATACTCGGTCTGGCCGCTGATGCCGCCATATTCGATGCTGGGCGTCAGGGTTCGCTGGCTCCCGCCATACATGCCGATGCTACCTCCTGGGTCTTGCGAGCCGCTCTTAGTTTGAATGTCAACGAGGCCCGACGTTCGATAGCCGAATTCGGCCGGTAGCGCCCCGGTGACGAGTGAGATGCTACTGATAAACTGAGTTTCCAGGACCTGGCCGAAGCCGGTGACGCCATCCGGCAGGATGATGCCGTTGATCCGGTACTGCAGATTGGCATGGTCGTTGCGCACATGCAGCAGGCCGCTGGCTGCGGAATCCTGCACTACTCCGGGCGCTTGCAGAAGAACCTTGTCTACGGGCGTCTCATTGCCCTGGGGAAGTGTCTGAATTGCCTGCTGGTTGAACTCGTAGGAGCTTGTCCCGATCTGAGTCAGCAGATTGCCGCGTGCCGCATTGAATGTCGCATTCTTCGTTGCAAGCTCGCTGGCGGCGCCGGAGGTAGGCGTTCCGTTGGCCGACGCTTCAGGCGTCGCGGAAGGGGTGAGCGGTGCGTGGGCCGGGGCCGCCTTTCCGGGTGACGGTTTGCGCGCAACCTTTTTCGGCTTCTGACTGGTCGCAGGCTTTGTAATCACGACGACAGGGGGAAGTTGCGCCGCAGGAGTTTGGGTGGTGGGCGGTGTGGTCGGCGTGGGATTTCCGGAGCCGCTCGGGGTTGCCGCACCTGCGGCAGGAGGCTCTGTTGTGGCCGGTGCCGACTCCTGTTGCGTGGCAGGCGGGGTCTGATCTTGCGGGTAAGAGGGTCTGGCGCCCAGCAAAAGTGTAACGCTAAACGTGGCGAGCGCACCCACAACCTTGAGCATGCCAACACACCCTGCCCCAAACGGATCATATAATATATCGCAAATCGATATCATATAACATATCAAACCTAAAATGCCGCAGCCGAAGACAGTCAGGACGAGGCGCCGGTCACGATGGCGACTTTTCCGTTCAGCTTGCTCATTTTGTCCTCCATTGGTCCGCCGTGGCGGGTTCGGAAGACAAGCTAAGGCTTGGCCTTTCGAAAATAATCGGCCATTATTTGACATCATTGTTCGTCAATAGCAAACAATGGCGGCCAAGATGGACAGGTTCGACGCCATGCGGGCGTTCATCCGGATCATGGAGCGGCGCAGTTTCACGCTGGCGGCCCAGGATATCGGCGTCCCCCGCTCCACCATCACCCAGACCATCAAGCAGCTAGAGGCGCGACTTGGCGTGCGGCTATTGCAGCGGACTACGCGCACCGTGAGCGCCACGCTGGACGGCGAAGCCTATTACCGACGCTGCATCGCCATCATCGATGACATCGAAGATGCGGAGGGCGCGTTCGGCGGCACCAAGCCCAAAGGCATGCTGCGGATAGAGGTTCAGGGCACGCTGGCACGGCATTTCCTTATGCCGGGCCTGCCGGACTTCTTCGCGCAGTATCCCGATATCGAAATCACCATGAGCGAGGGAGATCGCTACGTCGATATTGTCCGGGAAGGCGTAGATTGCGTGTTGCGCTTTGGCGCGCTTCCCGACAGCGACATGGTTGCGCGGCGGATCGGGCTGCTGCAGCGGATGACGTACGCCTCGCCGGACTATATCGCGCGGCTTGGATCACCTGTCGATACCGACGCGCTTTCCGGCCATCGCATGGTGGGGCTGCGGCGGCTCACAACGGGGGACCTGGAGCCTTTACAGTTTACGGTCGTGGATAGAGTACACAGCGTTTTGCTGGCAGCACCCATGTCCGTATCCGGCCCGGAAAGCTATATCATGTCGGCCCGCCTTGGCCTTGGCCTCGTCCAGATGCCGATCTTTCATGCCGTGGACGACCTCGCGCGGGGTACGCTTGTCCACGTTTTACCGGAGTTTCCGCCGCCCAGTGTTCCGGTTTCCCTGCTTTATCCTCCCAACCGCCAGCTCTCGCCACGCATACGAATTTTCATCGACTGGGCAGCGGACGAGTTCGCAAGACGAAACGCGCCGGCCCGATCATCGATCGCTCGTCCGTGAACGCGTTCGACGATCCGAAGGTCGCCCAGGCCATCAGCGACCGGCCGCAAGAAGCTGATCTTCGCGGGCATCTCGCTTGAAGTCTGCGCGGCGTTTCCCGCCATCACGGCAAAGGCGATTGTGGCCTTGGCGCGTCGATTGGCCGTGACCGCATATGGGTTGACGGCACCGAGTTCCGCTGGACCCGGGAAGTCACAGCACCGAGATCGACATCGAACGATTTAAGCGAGCAGTGAAAGACGGCGTCACGGCAAAGCAGACCAAGGGTCAGCGAGCTCGGTGTTCGATCAGCGGCGACGCCGCTCCGTCGTGGTCGGCGCATCATGGTCTGGCAGACGCGCGTTCTGATGGACGACGGGACATTGATCGCTGTGGCTATACAGACGCAGATGGTGCTCTGAACTTGGCCCGGTATCAGCCCGACGCAGCAGGCTCAGCCGGCACCGCTCCCGTAGGGCCGCGTGATAACTTCCAGGTAATGGCCATCGGGGTCGGGGAAGTAGACACCCCGCCCGCCGTCGTTGTGGTTGATCTCGCCCGGGCGGTGGCGCATCGGGTCGGCCCAGTGTTCAAGCCCTCGCTCGCGGATGCGGCTGAGAACAGCGTCAAAATCCGCCTCGCTGATCAGGAAGGCGTAGTGCTGTGGGCGGATCGGGCCTTCGGCGTCGGCGAAGTCGAGAGAAACCCCGTTGTCGAGTTCCACCACGTCGAAATGGCCGAAGCGAGTCGGCGCTCGCCGACCCAGGATCTCGGCCAGGAACCGAGCGGACATCCTCTGGTCGGACGACCAGACGATGGTGTGGTTGAGTTGAGCAGCCATGCCGTCGTCCTCGTCGATTGCGCAATGACTGTCAGCTAGGTAGGGACGCTGCCGGATTCAATCGATCACAGCCAAAGCATCATCACCCCGCCGGATGGGTGTTGAGTGCCGCCGGCTGCGATCTCAGGATCTGCGGGGTGAGCGAGTTGGTCACGAAGAGTGACCCATCCTCGCCAACCACCCTGTCATTGCAGAGAGTTGCCATTCCCGGGAGTGCTGCGCTCACCTTGCCTTCGCCGCACACAAGATCGAAACCTTTCACGTAACTGCCAGGGACGGTGCTGGGGCCCGGAATGCCGGCTGAAGAAAGGTCATTAGGGCAGACCCAAAGAAGGTCTCCTTAAGGTTGGCTCCTCAATCAGCCGACCTAGAAATGTACCCCAATTTATGGGTCCCAGAGAGAGGGGATAAATCCGGACAACCAGTGACACTCAGCATCGATGCTATCCGGAACGAGCTGTCCGCGGCCATGTTGCCAGCGTCCAGCCCGGATCGGGCACCGCGTTCTCGCTTCTGCCGGCCCAGAATGCCACCGGCAACTACGTCGCAAGTAGCGCAGTGTTACTGAGTGCCATGTTCGCCTTCGCCAGCAGTACCGCGCAAGCTGCCAACGTCACCGTCCCGCCCAAAAAATGCAACGCGGCGTGGTCCATGGCGTCGCCAGGTGGTGACGCGATCGCGAAAGGTGCCGCGGTGCCCTTCGTCCTAGACTTCACCATGGTGGATTCGGACAAGGACGGAACGATCGAAAAGGACGAGTTCAACAAGGCCTGCTCGGCGGGTATGGTCAAGGCCGACGAAGCGACCGTGAAGAACATGAAATAACTGCCGTTGGGGATCAGCCTGCGCCTTGAGCGCCCGATAAGCCTAATCAGGCTCTCTCAACGCTGCTGTGACAAATCCCACACGCACGGTCGATGGCGTGCCGATTTTCTTTACGAAACGCCCGCGCTTTTTTGCGGGGTGAGTATGATTATTATCGGAGCTGATTTGAGGGCGCCGGGCCGATGCTCGATGGCGAGCCGCAGTCGTGGCGTCCACACACAATGGCGCCATGCGGGGATTCTATTTTCCAACAATGTCCGACGAAAACAGCGCGAGCTATTGCTTCGAATGCAAGCAAGCACTCACGGAATTAGACAACTACGGCAGACGGCTGCGAGGCTGTATGAATTGCAATATTTGGTGGTCGCTTGAGGGTGCCAAGGTGAGGTTATCCGAAGAGGACCTTCGCGCGCTCCATCGACTTAGGCCCAGAAAATAAAAGGGCGCTGACCGAAGCCGACGCAGCGATTTGATAGAGAAATCTGATCGGCCGTTTTGATACGGGCCCTTGATTTGCTGCCACCGCAAAAACGAAGATGACTTGTCTATTTCGGGCGCCGCACTGGGGGATTTGCCGTGCGCTTGAAGCTTCTGAGGGCGCGCGAGCTCATCTGCCGCCGCCGACTGCCAGCTCTGGGAGACAACAGAGCCGAAGCGGAGGAGGCAGCCGAGAAAACCCGGCAGGCCCGCAAGTCCAAACGGGTTAAATGGGTTTCAGTCCCGCTCTCCGAATGGAGACCGTTAATTCTGACAAGTTAAATAGGGTCGCCGACCGAAGCCGACGGCCAACCTCGCGGGATACCTGGCCGGAGCATTGCTCGCGGCGCCGATGGCAGCGCGCCAAATCGTTTGAGCTGGTTGCTAACCGGTTGCTAAAAGGCGCGTATCGTATCACAGATGCCCGGCTAAATTCCTTGAAAAAGCTGGTGCCCAGGGGCGGAATTGAACCACCGACACGCGGATTTTCAGTCCGCTGCTCCAGTTAAAAATAGCTTCTGGAACAGGCTATTAGCAGAAGTATATGCAAGTCCGTATGCAAGTCTAACCCGCGCTGACTTGTGATAGGGAACGATTGTCGGCGGTTCCAATGGTGCCAGAGACGTGGAAGCGTTTGGTGATCTCTCTGGCTGCACGAGGCCGGGGTTACCCCGCGTAGCGCCCTTATTGCCGCCCACAGCCGTATTCCATTGCAAGAATCGAGAGTTTCGGGTTGGGCCGACAAAGACGCCTTACAAAGTTCACCGGTGAACTAGGCCGTGTACTCATAAATCGAGATTGGTAAGCAGCGGTTGGTCAATGTCCGCTTTGCCCCCAAAAGCGGACATTCGTCAGCGCGTTGGGCATGTCAATAGGCGCAGAACCGACATCAAGGCTCAGGAGCGGGGCGGATCTCAGGCGATTCTCAGGCCCTACCTTTCACAATGATAGCTGATGGGGATGTCCGCTTCTGGCACAAGGCGGACGATCGCCTCCGCTGCTCTAAAGTCCGCTTGTGACCCAAAGCGCACATCCGGGGGTTCAACTGTCGGCGGCGTCACCTTTGCCACGCAGACGCAATAGCCCTGACAAAGGCGGTCGGGCGGCCAACGTCGTCCCTGAATTTATGGCCTCGTGCGCGGGCGCACGGCGCGGCAGCAGTCGAGATGACAATGGCTGAAGTGGGAAAGGGCGGCGTTTGCCAGAAGACTGCGTTGCGTGATCCACACCCAGAATCAACAGAGGAAGGCCTGGAGCAAGTGTTGTTTTTCTGCTCACATACTCGATGTCTTCCAAATTATAGAAAGGGCGTAGCTATGTCAGATACCCAGCAGGGCGACTGGACCAAACCGGCGGCCATGGCGATCCCGAAAGGGGGGGTCTTCAAGGACAAGGTGCAGCAGGGCAGATACGGCCCGATCTTTCCCAAGAGTCCAGCATGCTACGGCTTCACGATCATCGCTAAGATCATCTCCGGCAGGGAAGAGGTATTCTACGAGTACGCTAAGAACATCGAGAAGGCGGTGGCGGACCAGCCGGACTGCCTCGCAGTGCTCAAGTTGCACTACCTGCGTTGGGTGCTCTTCCCGATCAACGGGGAGACCTACTTCATGTATCAGGGTATCTTCGACACCGACTTTGACAAATACACCGAGGACGCCGTGGCCCTCTTTGGGGCGTATGGCATCGATACCGTCTTCGAAAACCTCGAGGGCTTTCCTGCGGACTGGAAGACGAATGCTCCTGCGTTCGTCAAGTTTGTCCGCGAGCATCAGTGCCCAAGCTTCTTGGAATACGGTGAGTATCCCTACGTGAGTGCCGACGAAATCAAGAAAGCGCTCAAGCTCAAGGCGGCCTTTTCGAACATGCTCGACCAGATGCAGTGATCCACTGCAGAACACGCCATGCTTGAATACGAGGACATCCAGCACATCCTGCTTACCCGCACGCCCGCACTCAACGGGCGATACGAATTTCTTTCGTTTCGCAATGCCGCAGGCGGACGGGCTTGGCTGTCCACGATGCTTGAAAAGGTGCAGTCGGCCGCGGACGTCCTGGCTTCGGTCGAACAGGACAAACGCTGGGTGACGGTAGCCTTCACCTGGAACGGCCTACGCGCACTGGGCGTGGAGGAGGGTTCGCTGGCCACGTTCCCCGAAGAGTTCAAGCAAGGCATGGTTGCCCGCGCGGAGATGCTCGGCGATAGCGGTGAGAATCATCCTGACAACTGGGTGGGTGGCCTCGCCAGCCCGGATCTTCACGCCATCGCCATCCTGTTTGCCCGCGATGCTGCCGAGCGTAGTCGCTGCCAGATTGAGCACGACAAACTCGTTGCGCAGTGCCAAGGCGTGGAGGTGCTCTCCACGCTGGACCTGGAGGCGACGCCGCCGTTCGAACATGCGCACGACCACTTCGGCTATCGCGACCGGCTCTCGCAGCCGGTCATCGAAGACACCAGCGACGTGCCGACGCCCGGTTCTGGCGCACCGCTTAAGCCGGGAGAATTCATCCTCTGGTACCCGGACGAAGACGGACCGCCAGCCAATTTGCCGCAACCAGAAATTCTTTCCCGCAACGGCAGCTATATGGCCTATCGCCGTCTCCAGGAGCATGTGGGCAGGTTTCGCGATTTCCTGCGCGAGCACGGCAAGACTCGGGAAGAACAGGAGTTGATGGCAGCGAAGCTCATGGGGCGCTGGCGCAGCGGTGCACCACTCACACTGGCACCCGAAAAAGACGATCCGGTCATGGGCGCCGACCCGCAGCGGAACAATGATTTCAACTACAAGGAGATGGATCCGCATGGCTATGCGGTACCGCTCGGCGCGCACATGCGGCGAATGAATCCCCGCGACACGGCAGCGAACATGAACCGACGGCGCATGATCCGCCGCGGCGCCACCTACGGCCCGCATTTGCCGGAGGAAACGCCAGAGGATGGCGTCGAACGCGGCATTGCTGCCTTCGTGATCTGCGCGAGCTTGATACGCCAATTCGAGTTCGCGCAAAACGTCTGGGTAAGCGACCGCAACTTTCACGAGCTCGGTAACGAACGCGACCCGATCATCGGCGCTCAGGACGGCACGCTCGAATACAAAATCCCCAAGCGTCCGATCCGCAAAAAAATTGCCGGCTTACCGGCCTTCACCACTGTGAGAGGCGGCGCCTACTTCTTCCTCCCTGGCATCAAGGCGCTTCGATACCTCGCGACCTTGGATGTCCATTGAAACGGGGCTGGTATCGTTCATCCTCGGGGTAGCCAAAGATGATCGACACCATTGTTATTGGCGGCGGACCGGCGGGTGTACTCGCCGCCTTGCGTGCTGCGGATCTGGGCGCGCGCACCATGCTGGTAACTCGCGCTGAGTTTGGCGGCATGGCCGCAAACGACGGACCAGTTCCGGTGCGGACCCTAGCCCATGCAGCCCGGCTGATTCGTGAAGCTCGACAGCTGGGTCAATACGGTATCGGCGTGGGCGAGCCGGTACTGAATTATCCCCAGCTACTTGCACGCGTGCACGAAGTTGTCGACGATGTGCGTGCGTATTCTTCCTTGCGCCGGCAAATCGATTCCCTGGGAGTGATAGTCCATGAGCACGCCGGCGTTGCGCGCTTTGCCGACCAGCACACCGTCGAGACCGAAGACGGCTGGAGGCTGAAAAAATCATCATTTGCACCGGAGGTGTGAGCCGGCGGCTCTCAGTTCCCGGCTGCGACTTGGCAAGTACCCATAGCGATGCCTGGGATTTGACCTCCGTCCCTTCGTCGATGCTGGTCATTGGCGCCGGAGCAACGGGGGTTCAGATCGCCTCGATTTTCAACGCATTTGGCTCACGAATCCAACTCTTCCAGACTGGCCCACGCATCCTGCCGAGTGAGGATGAAGATGTATCGGCAGCGGTTGCGGCGGCATTCCGCGAGTCGGGCATCGTGGTCCATGAGAACTTCGGCGCCGTCGAGTTCCTTCGAGAAGACCCCGGAGGGGGTGCGAATGATCACCTCCAGGAACGGCAACCGGGAGAGCGCCGAGGCGACACTTGCGGTCCTGGCAGTAGGCTGGGTCGCCGATATTGCCGGGCTGAGGCTCGCTACGGTGGGCGTCGAGACCGATCATCGGGGGTTCGTGAAGGTGGATGGGTATCTGCGCACTTCCACGCCCCATATCTTCGCCGCTGGGGACATTACCGGTCGCCAGATGTTGGTCCCTCAGGCAATACAGGAGGGCTTCGTGGCGGCTACCAACGCCGTGCGAGGCCCGACTATGATGATTGAGGACCCGGTGAGTCCTATCGGCAGCTTCACGGACCCGGAGTATGCTCAGGTGGGTCTCACTGAAGCAAAGGCCCGTGCAACACACGATGTCGTGACCGCCGTCGTACGCTTCGACTCGACCACGCGCACAATCATTGACGGGCGCACGGTGGGTTTTTGCAAATTGATCGTCGACCGCACGACCTGCAGAATATTGGGCTGCCACGTTGTGGGTGAGCGCGCAGTGGAGATCGTGCAGGTGGCGGCGATAGCCATTGCCGCCAGGATGCGCGTGAACGACTTGGCGCATATTCCGCTCTCGTTTCCCACCTACGCAGGAATGTTGGCTCACGTGGCGGCCAGCGCGACACGCGAACTCAATCTGAAAGCGAGTTGGCAAGCACATCAAGTGGAGAGCACCTGGCATCAATTCTGAAGGAACGAAAGGGATAAGGGACAGCAATGAGCACACTAACGCCGGCACGCACCTACAACCAAAACCACATCCCTCGCAAATACACGGCGGGCAAACGTCGCCTGAGCATCTACTGGACGTGGAGCTACCCGTGGGAATCGCAACGCGACCCCGCGGCAATGGAGAACCGCTTCTCCACCATGACCGAGGTCCGCAACGTACTGTGGCCTGACTACGAGACGCCGGAGTGGAGCGCCGCACAATTCCTCCAGGGGATCGCCGGCACGCTTGAGCTCTTTCATCGCTCCGCGCTCAGCTTTCAACAAATTGCCGGCGAGGCCACGGGCCATCCGGTCGCTGTGTTCCAGCGCATCGACCAGGCGGGCTACAAGCTGCCCATTGACGAGCGGATTTTAGCTGACACCGATACGCTCTTAGTGTTTGGGCTAGATCACCTTCTTTCCGAACAGGAAGCTACGGTCGAGGAAATCGCTGCCATTCGCGAATGGCTCAAGCGCGAAGGGACCTGTCTGCTGCTTGCGCCGCATCACGATGTCGGCTTCACTAACGACTTGAAGCAGCGGCAGATGGAATACCTCCATCACGGCGACAGGCTCGTGCCGCGCCAGCAGCGCTTTGGGCAATATACCCGCTCTCTGATGAAGGCGCTCGATGTTCCGGTGCACAATACCTACGGGCTCCGTCCAGCGCTGGTCAAAGGCACGAAGGAGATCGCGCCCTTGACCGCTTTCCGGGACATTGACAAGCTGGGACTGCTCAACAACGTCCCTACGCTTAATTTCCATCCGCACTTGCCGCACTACGAGCTGACGTCCGAGGACAACAAATCGGTGCATGTACTAGCGCGCCAGCCCATCGATCTCGATCGTCCCCACCCCTTCACCGCAGCCGGCAACACGGAATTCAATTGTCTGCTCTGGATGTCGCCCAATCAGCAGCGCGCTGGAGACATCGTGCTACTGGACTCAACCAATTTCACCACGCTTTTCGGTGGCACGGACAGTCTGAAAAATCTCTGGCGGAATTTCGCGCTGATGCAATGAGCACCGGCAATGTGGACGCCCGGTGCTTCTGGAAGAGCCTAGACACCGCGGAGTTCCGCCAAGCGCAAGACCCCTTTGAATCCCCACACTGGAGACATCAATGCTGATGCAACTGTTAAGCAAGGCAGCGACGGTCGCCATGCTGTGCTTTGTCGTGTCGAGCATGCTCGCGATGGGTGCAGGTCTCACGGTCTCCCAGATCTCCGAGCCGCTACGCAATGTCCGCCTGGTCGTGCTCGCCTTGTTGGCCAATTTCGTGGTGATGCCACTTGGTGCGCTCGCCCTGGCGAGGGTGCTCGGACTAGACGAACCCTTTGGCGTCGGACTGATGCTGCTCGGCTGTGCTGCTGGCGCACCGTTCTTGCCAAAGCTCGCTGAACTGGCAAAGGGCAATCTCGCATTTGCTGTTGGCGCAATGGTGCTGCTGATGGTTGTCACCGTGGGTTATCTGCCTATCGTCCTGCCGCTTTTCCTCCCAGGGGTTACCGTTGATCCGTGGAACATTGCTCGCTCCCTTCTGCTGCTGATGCTGCTCCCGCTTGTCATAGGCCTTATCCTCAAGGCGCGTTACGGGGACTTGGCCGCACGGGTGAAGCCCGTCCTCGACTGGATTTCCAACGTCAGCCTCATCCTGTTGGTATGCTTGATCACCGCAGCGAACATCGACAAAGTTTTACAAGTATTCGGTACCCGAGGAATCCTTGCGGGGCTTTTGTTTATCGCATTGGGCCTTGGGACTGGCTGGTTGCTCGGCGGCCCTAACGCCGACACCAAACGGGTCATGGCGCTTGGTACCGGCCAACGCAACATTGCCGCCGCACTCGTGGTCGCGAGTCAAAGTTTCAGCGACCCAAAAGTGGTCGTCATGGTAATCGTTGTCGCAATAGTAGGATTGATCGTCCTCATGCCGCTTTCTCGTGCGTTGGCGAGTTTGAAGATGTGACTTCGGACCGAGACTGCCGTCGGAGCAGTAGTGTTCTGTTACTTTGTGATCGGTGCTATCGTGTCGTACGGGATGGCGAAAGCGCGTCCACGCGACAAGCGAGGGGCCATGACCGCACCGAACTCAGCCCTTCATATGAGCGGTTCGCTTAAGGCGGACTCAAAGCATGCGCTAGTCACTGCCGTGGCGCTGGGCGGTCTCTTTTGGACGTCTGGAGCTGCGCTTGCGCAGAACGACAACGAAGCTCTGGCCGAGGAGCTCGCCAACCCGCTCACCGCCCTCACTAGTGTTCCGTTCTTCGGTAACTATAACGGGAGTGTTGGTCCGGGGAGAGATGGTTCCCAATGGTTTATGAACATCCAACCGGTAGTGCCGATTGAACTCAATCCCGACTGGCATGTGATCTCGCGAACAATCCTTCCCGTTATGTTCAGCCAGAACGACATCTTTCCTGGATCCGGCTCGCAGTCCGGTCTGCGCGACACGACGGAAGGTCTATATTTTTCCCCCAGCCGAACATTCAATGGCTTCACCGTGGGAGTGGGGCCAATCTTTCTGTTACCGACCGGAACCGATGAGCTGCTCGGCGCAGGGAAGTGGGGCTCGGGTCCCACGGGGGTTGTTGCCTGGCAGGGCAGCGGCTGGACGGTCGGCATTCTCGCCAACCACATCTGGTCCTTCGCGGGCGACACCGACCGCGCCGATTTCGATCAAACATACTTGCAGCCCTTCATCGCCTATACGACGCCGCAGGCGTGGACGTTCACGCTGCAGGGCGAGGATACTTATGATTGGAAGACTGGCGAATGGATGGCACCAATCAATTTCCTGGTCGCCAAGATTGTAAAATTTGGGGAGCAACCGGTCAGCATCGTTGGCGGCCTGCGTTATTGGGCCGACTCTCCCGACACCGGTCCGCATGATTTCGGCGGCCGGCTCGGGATGACCTTCCTGTTTCCCGCGCGATGATCAAGGTGGTGTGTAGGGATGAGCCACAGGCGCTCCTCGCGCTAAGGACCACGCTAAACTAAGTAGCATGAAGCCGCCGCTCAATCTAGGGAGGAACCAATGAAACCCACAATCTCCAACTTGATCGCGGCGCCTACCGCGGCAAGACCACTTGCCAAGAAAATCCGTGTCGTTGGCATGCTCATCCTTGCGGTTGGCTTCTTTGCAACTCCAATGCTGGTGCCGAGCGCTGGCAACGCTCAGGATGCAAGAGTCGCGAAATCGATGGCGGCTTTGAAAGACCAAACTGCGAAATTAGGAGCGCCAAAGATTGATGGAAAAGATGCGGTCGGCGGCAGGGATGCTCCTGCTCTGTATTTCGGCTCGACCAAAATGAACAACAATTTTTCCGTGGTAGACGCGGTTGCGGAGGAAGGCGGACAAGGGATGGCGGCGTCGCTGTTCGTGAAAAGCGGCGATGATTACATCCGCGTCGCGACGAACGTGTCGACGCGGATAGGAAGTGGGCGTGGGATTGGAAGGGTTCTGACCGGCCCGGCCCTCGAGTTCGATCAAAGCGGGCAATGCATACTACGGCAAGGCGCCGGTTCTTGGGACGCGCTATATCGCCGGCTATGAGCCGATCAAGGACGCATCAGGAGCAATCATCGGTGTTTATTTCGTCGGCTACAAGAAGTGAGCCGTTTAGGCTGTTGGGCGAAAGCACTCGACGTGAGCGGACAACAGTCGGTGGGTTTCTCGCCGAGAATGTCCGCTCTTGGCACAAAGCGGACGTGCAAACCGCGCTGATGAATGTCCGCTTTGAGGGGAATAACGGACATGACGCGGACGTGACGCGATGTCTGGTCATGACCCAAAGGACTTTTAGGAGGTAAGCGGACATTGAATCGTGAACGGCTCACCGCCTCGTCTGCACGTCCTAGCTCATCCCCTGTTGATAGATGCGAGCGAAGATAGCGCGCTGGACATTCTGGTACCGCAGATTGCGTTCGACTGCCTGTCGCAAAAATTGTGAGCGGCTGACACCCTGCTCCCGCATTGCCAAGTCGACCTCTTCAAGAATCTGTTTTGGCAAATTGAGCAGCACGGGTTTGTCGTTTCGTTTTGGCCTCAGCATGCGAATCCCCTCCATCTATATATTTATACAGATAGAGGCACTTAGCTGACGTAAGCGCGCTGCTTTATTGCTCCCTCAAGCTTACGCTCCCAAGTCGGATGAGACATGAGCCAGGGAACTTCCCGTCTTTCAGACCAACTCGACGGGCTTGTAGGCGTTCTCTCCTTGCCTACCCGTAAGGCTTCAGCGAACTCGGGGTGCGCGAGTTTCCAGTTGTTGATGGTCTTTTCAGTCAGCCCGAACCACTCAGCCAACCGGATATCGATGAAGCCACATTGCGCTGCCGCACTCCGTTGTGCGCATGAAGACAGGTTCCCCATGCATTGCTACAATCTGGACAATCGGTCACGGGGGAAACGTTGTTGAGAGTCACAAAGACTCTTGGCGACTACGCGGAGTCCTTGAGGCCCATGCACTCACTGAGATGTCGTTCCGCGATCCAGGGGGAATCCAGCTTTATGACGTTGGATGATCGGAGCTTGAGATTCTTGGAGTACACTGATTGACCGCCAGAGGTGAAAGATGGCGATAAGCGCATGTCCGTGGCAAAGGACCGGCCAACGGCCTCCGCTCGTTGGACCACGTCAGGTGAGAGGTGCCCGGTGATCAAGGGCGAGCCCCAGCTGATATTCCATCCTACAGTAGAGTTAGCGCGCTATGTTCTCCTGTTTCTTTTTCTGCTTCTTCAGCGTGAGGGCAAGCTCGCAATCACAGCGTCGAAGTCGTGAACTTCATGAGCAGATCGTCGACAACGAATTGGCGCGGTTTCATCTGCAGGGCGCTTTGTGGCGTCATGGGGCTATGGCTGAGCCCACCTCTCTCCGCCCAGGAACTCGAGATCCGCCGCTGGAACCCTTTGCCGATCGACGGGAACTTCGTCACCGCCAATTATGGGCGCACCGAAGGCGAGATTGCCTTCGATCCCGTACTTCGCATTGAAGATGCATCTGTGGAGATGGATACATGGTTGCTCGGCTATATCCGAACTTTCGAGCTGCTTGACAGAACGGCACGCGTCGAGATCCGCCAAGCTTGGCAGGAAGGAATCTGGAACGGAATAGTCGACGGAACACCGACTAAAATCAACCGTGAGGGATGGTCGGATACGTTTACGAGGTTTGCGGTGAACCTCGTTGGACCGCCGCCACTGACTGGCAAGGCTTATGCCGACTACCGCGCAGCCACGCAAGTCGAGACGATCGTGGGTGCGGCGCTCGGCGTGCAACTTCCGACCGGCCAGTACTTCGAAGATAAGCTGATCAACCTCGGCAGCAACCGGTTTACTTTCTCGCCGCAGGTTGGTGTGCATCAGCAGTACTACGATTGGTCCTTTGAGGCCACTGGAACGGCGTGGATCTATACGGACAACACATCGTTTTTTAATGGCAATCAGCTTCAGCAGGATCCGTTTTACACGATGGACGGAAGCGTCGAATACAAGTTCCAGTCGGGCATCTGGGCCTCCGCAGGTGCCGGGATCGGTGTCGGGGGTCAGTCAACCGTGAACGGTGTCGAGAAGGACGACCGTAAAGAAGACTTCGGATGGTCCGTTAAGGCCGGGTTTCCCGTCACACGCTCGCTGGGCTTCAAGGCGGCCTATTTCGAGACAGATCATTGGTCGAAGGTTGGAATTGCATCGCAGACAATAAGCGTCGGCTTAGTGGGATCGTGGTAACGAGAAGATCACTTTGTCGGTGCAAAACTCCAGCCCGCGGCCGCGCGGCTAAGAGGCCGCATAAACAGAAGACTAGGATCGCCTTATCCGGGAGGTGACAAACATGGGCCAGCAAGAAACGGAGCGGCCATTCCCGGATTTCCCTCCGCGGTTCGGTCAAATCAGGTGAAACGGGCTGCGCAAGGGCAATGTCTGCGTATGGCACATAGCGGACGTGCAAACTGCACCGATGAATGTCCGCTTCGCGGACTTGTCAGTATGTCCGCTACTCACCCAAAAGCGGACATCCGGGTGATGCAGCTTTCGCATGCAGGTATTCCTGCGGAGGAGCGGCGCCTCAACGGTAATGGAGCCGCCCCATCGGATGCGCTATGGCGAGCTTGTCAGCGAATCAAACTGCCCCCTGCGTCCAGCTCATGCAAAAGCGCCGCGCGTCCGCGTCGCTGAGCGCCTCCTTCTCTTTGGTGCGACCCACAAACTTCGACAGGCCGCGCGGTCGAAGCCGAGCCGCCATTGATCCTCGGCGTTGTCGAGCGCATCTGTGCGAAGGATCAGGAATTCGCCGTCCGGCATGCAGGCGCGACAGAACCTGGAGTGCACTCATATCGTTGGAAACGGGCAATTTGACCGCTGGCATATCGACTTTAGATTCCTCGATTTCTCTGTTGGGGAATTGCTCAGCCAAACCGTGATGCCGTGGGGGGTGATTGAGCCCGGTCGTTTACTTTTGTTTCCGAGGTCCATTGCAGGAGTGCCAGGGGACGCCTAGCATTAGCCGCGGAGGGAATTTGACCAAGGAGACCTCAATGCGTTATTTCACCATCGTAGTTGCTGCCGGTCTACTGAGCGCCGGATTACTTGCGGGTTCCGGCCCGGCCCACGCCATGCCCACGCTCGCGTTAGATCGTTCCGCTATGGCGGACACGCTGGTCGAAAAGGCTGGCTACTACTACCGCCGTCGTTATTATGGCTATCGTCCTTATTACGGCTACGGCTACCGACGGCCCTATTACGGCTATGGCTACCGACGGCCCTATTATGGTTATGGATATGGGCGTCGCTGGCGTTACTGAGACACCCCATCCTATCGCGGGTTGAATTGATCCCGTGGGGAAACCTCGGCAAGGTCGCATTCCGCCACCGGATCAGCCCGCCGGGGAACCCGGCTCGCGTCCTCCGCGCGTGGCCGGGTTTCTTGTGTCAGGCATTGGTGAATGCGCTCGCCAAGGCACGCATCGAGCTTGGCGAGTTGGCGAGAATGGCAGCATCATTCAAGGCCGAAGGGTAAACAGCGTTAGACTTGTGGCGCTATTTGTGGCGCAGATTTCAGAATCCCCAGCAGGCTTCGTCAGAAGGTGGACTCCTGGGGATCGGCGGCGTGCAAGTCAGCGACGCCGAGAAAGCTGCCCTGGGCAACATCGCGAATGCGCTCGGCACCAGCGCATGACCCAATTTCTTTGCGAGGAAACGCGTTCTCAATAAGAACTAGCGCTTCTTTGAACAAGTCCTGCGGCATACGCGGTGGATGTCCGCTAGCGGACATCCCACGCGCACTGACGAATGTCTGCTTTCAGGCAAAGAACGGACATGACGCGGGCGTGACACCCTTTCCGCTTATGACCCAAAGCGGACATGGTGATGGGCCGTTCGTGTTTTAACCGCGTAGCCGCGACCTCTGGCCAAATGAGGATGATGCCCTCTCTCACATAACTCGTCCCACGAGAGATCAGAGGGTTGTTGCTCGGTGCAGATCACTGCAAAGCACGGCTCGCGCGGCTGCGTCGCAAAAGGGGCCTGGACGACGGGCGGGAGGGGGCGCAAATGAGAGGGATGGAGCAAGAGAGCAGGCGGAGCGAGAGGATGATGCGAGCCTATCTCTTGCTCGTCGCCGTCTTGCTGGTGCCGATCACGCTGAGCTACGGCATAGCCCCCGCGACGGTCCTTCCCAAGTTTCTGAATATCACGGTCGAGGGGACGGATCAGACCCAGATCTTTCGGGCGCTGATGTGCCTCTATCTCGCCGCGTCGACCCTCCGGGCGATCGCCGCCTTCACCCCGGCCTGGCAACGGGTCGCGGTGGTCTGGGCCGTGTTCTTTGCGTTGTCACTCGCCATTGGCCGGGTGATCAGCCTCGTAGTCGACGGCCCCGCCAGCCGGGTGCTCGATCTCTATCTCGGCTTGGAGGTCCTCGGCGGCCTGCTGGGCTTGGCCGTCCTCGTTTATGCGCGGAAGTAACGCTTCAATCTTGGGCGGCGCTCTGCAATCAACTCGCAAGCGTCATGGCCCCGTTGCTTTGCAATTCGACGGATGCGACGCACCCCCGATCAGCGGCCAACTGCCTTGAAGGTCGATGCGTAGCGAAACTAACCTGGCGCTCATGTCGGTCGCAATTTTGCGGCAAGCTTCAAAGCTGCGGGTGCCTGCGGCGTTAGCGGCAGTCTCTCCAAAGCGAACTTTCGTAGCCGATCGGCATCGGTCACGCCCTCGGCGACGAGTGCGACGAGGGTCTGGCTTAGGCCAAGCTTCAGCTCAGCCTCCTTTTCGGAATTAAGAAAAGGTTCGTGGGCCTCTAATACCGGCCACGTGGCATTAAATGTCAGCTCCAATGTAGCGAGCATATCTGGATCGAAAAAACCGAATGGTGGAGTGCTGGACATGGCGACCGCCTTCCTGTGAGCCGCTATGAAACTACCGCTCGGCTTCTGAGTTTGAGCAAAACAGCACACCAGGAATTGGGTCAGGACTATACCGAATACTCTCGGCTCTTAGCCTCAATGTCTAATTGGGGCATCGAACATCTAATCTAGGATCGGAGACGCCTAGCGAAGATCACCCATAAAGGTCACAGGCGCGTTGCGCTGTCGCCGCCCGACGCGTCAAGGGACGATCAGCCTACTATCAGCGTCAATGGCGATCCACGTCCAGAGATCGCCCTGCCTTTCCGAGCTTACCGGACGCAAAATTTCGAATTGCGACGTCGCTTTGACTTTAGGAAAATGGCAAAGTGGTTCCGATGAAAAGCTCTCTACGGCAGAAAGACGAAGCATTCGATCCGCAGGCCTTTTTAGCCAAGGTGGCCGACGGTCAAACCGTAACGAATTATATCGAACGACAGGCCGTATTCGCGCAAGGGGATCCCGCGGACTCTATTTTCTATATTCACAGCGGGAAGGTCAAAGTCACCGTCCTTTCCAACCAAGGAAAGGAGGCCGTCGTTGCAATTCTCGGGAACGGCCAGTTCTTTGGCGAGGGGTGTCTGGCGGGGCAAACTCATCGTATGGGCTCGGTCATTGCGATAACTGAATGCACGGTTGCTCGGCTGGAGAAGCGAGTTGTGGTCCGGGTACTCCATGACGAACCAGCGTTCTCCGCGCTGTTTTTAACCTATCTTTTGGCACGGAACGTACGCATGGAGGCGGATCTGGTCGATCAGCTCTTCAACTCCAGCGAGAAGCGCCTGGCACGGCTCCTCCTGCTGCTGGCGAATTTCGGCAAAGAAGGAAAACCGGAGCCCGTCATCGCCAAGGTCAACCAAGAGACGCTCGCCGAGATGATCGGCACGACTTGGTCCCGCGTTAGCTTTTTCATGAATAAGTTTCGGCGATTGGGATTCATTGAATACAATGGCGGCCTGCACGTGCACAGCTCCCTGCTGAACGTGATCCTGCACGACTGACGGCGAGCGAGAGATTTTCTATCCGCGGTACCGCGGGGGCAACTTGGATGTCTGCTTTGTGCCATTAGCAGACATTCGGCGCGCTTGCCCCGACCGGGCAGCATGAACACCTCTCTGATACTAGCGCGGCCTCAGTCGATGCATCTCTACCTGACGACGTAGACGATTTTCCTTGCGGCCGGTTCGACCAGGACCCGTTGGCCGTTGACGTAGGAATAGACGTAAGGCGACGCCGGGATAGGATAGACCGGCGCTGCCGCAGGCAAGGTTGCCCCAACCATTACTTCTCCGTCGACGAGGACGGGCTCAATTGGCTGCTGCGTCACGTAGGAGAGAACCTCCGGCGCGGGCAGGATCGGTTCGACAACGCCGACGGTGGATGGGACCGCGACCATCGCGCCAACCGGCGGGGTGGCGACGACAGCGCCCACGCCCTCCGGCACGACGATCGGAATGCCAAGCTGAGCGCCGACAGCGGCATAAATGACGACGGTTCGTTATGGCGCCGACCTATTTCTCAAGGGTGAACACGGTCACGGTCGGGTTCGCGCCGCCGATTTCGGGTGCAACAAGGAAATGATCGCCACGTATTGGTGTCCTGCCGCCTCATAGGTCATGACCCCTCCCGCGATCGGTTGCCCTCCGACATTATGGGTGTAGAGGGTTTTGCCGTTCCGGGACCAGTTTCCGCGCTTCGCCTGAAATACAATCGGCGCGCTACTGGTCTTAGCGGCGAATGTCCGCTTTGGGTCATTAGCCGACATAACGGCCCGTTCGCGTCATATCCGCTTTACCCCCAACAGCGGACATTCGTCAGTGCGCGTGGGATGTCCGAAAAGTGCCAATAGCGGACATGGCTATTGCTGAGTGGCTAAGCGGACGTCGCACCACGTCCCCTCCACATATGAAACGCAGAAGCTTAGAAAGTCCCGGCGGATCGCCGCTGCGCCGGGGATTCTTCTGTTTGTGTGTAAGTAGACTCGGCCATTGATCTGAACACAATAAACTTGCACTAAAGGTTTCTTCGTACGCATGTAGAACGCGCCCATAGCTGCCCAGGTCAAACGGGGATTGGCCGGGCAGCCATTTCTCGAAGGGGGGTGCGTCCGATGGCAAAGATTAAAGCCAAGACCAAAATCGCAATCTATCATCCGCCAAAAAAGGTATGCCGTATATGGTGGTGACCGTCTCGCCGGAAGGTGTGATGGCGACAGCCGTTGAGTTAAAGGACGAAGCCAGAATCCTCGCCTCAAAAAAAACGCTCAATGTGTTGGTCGAGGATAATCGCGATAGCAATCCCCCTAAATAAGGCTGCGCGAAGGCGCTTGCGCCACCGCGTCAATAGCTCTGCAGCATGAAGCCCGTTCGCCGTTGGCTTCGTTGGTTCCTTTCGGTTCTAACACATCTCACCACTGATCAACCGCGCGGCACAATTCCGGACCTGGATAGTCACCATCCAATTCATCTGCGTGGTCTAAATCAATCATGACGATTGTAATGGGAGTCACTCGGTAGGAGGCGCCGCCATGATGAGGACCTTAAGATGGTGGGTGAAGAGTATGCGAAGCTAGGTAGTGATAGCTTTAACGCACTTGTCCGCTCATGGGGTGATGTGAACAAGGGCTTTCAGGCCGGCGCCGAGGAGGTTACC
Organism: uncultured Alphaproteobacteria bacterium; assembly: GCA_963804705.1. Classification (GTDB taxonomy): domain Bacteria; phylum Pseudomonadota; class Alphaproteobacteria; order Rhizobiales; family Methyloligellaceae; genus Methyloceanibacter. The sequence continues at coordinate 24,693 of CAWDRM010000028.1, read as the reverse complement.
GACTACACCAAAACGGCATTTGAGGATGCCACCCGCACACTCGAACAGCTGGTTAGGGCAAAATCGCCCGAGCAAGTGATCGAGATCCAGTCGCAATTCGTCCAGACGTTTTTCGACGCCTATGTGGCCAAGTTATCTAAACTCAGTGAGTTGTATGTCGTAATGACTCGGGACGCCTCCAAGCTGATCACACAAGCCCCAATCAAGAAGGACACCTGGAGTCGCGCTTTTTCGTCATGCTCTGAAGTAAATACTAAAAATTGGCGGGAAGGATAAGGTGCCGATCTGTAACTGCGACTCAGGGCCACGCAAGGTTTAAGAGCTGAGCCACCCTGCGGCGCGTGCAGCTTTTTTGTGATCAGCCTTCCAAGCCTCCGCCCAAAAAATCACTTCCGGCGGATTTGCCGAACGACCAATGCCGTTGACAGCGAAATCATCTCCTAACCGGAATGATGACAGACGACCGCCGAGGCTTTGCACGCGTTCCGGATGCAATGTGTATGGACCGGTCCAATGTGCTTTCCGTGCGTGCTAGTCAGCTGCCGCAAGATGTGCTGTTGCAACCGCCTCTCTGCTCTCTCGGTCGAAATTTGAGGGTTTCGCGCGTCTGCCGTGGCCCTCACAACGTAACAACTATCCGCCAGGGCCGGTCGCCAATGGCGACAACCGCGCAGGGTAGCGGACATCGGCAGCCGTCCGGTGGACGGAGGAGTCATTGCTAAATCGCTGCCTAGGCGAGGGTAGCGCAGAGTGATAACGTTTTGCTGCGGGGCACGAGGAAATGAGCAACAAGCAATCGAAGTTAGAGTTCCAACCAATCATCGTTCGTTCAGTAGGAGGTCACGATGGGATTGCTCGACAACGTCTTCGGTTCCGGTTCCGGCTCCGCCGTTCCAGGCGGCAACGTCACGAAGCCGCTTATGATTGCGCTCCTTGCGCTACTCGCCTCGCGTTACATGAGCGGGGGATCAAAGGAGGCTCCAGCTTCGGCCCGTCCTGACGCACCAAAGTTACCCAACTCGATGCCCGATCCTTCTCCCGGCACCATCGTTGGTGGTCTTGGGGGCTTACTCAAACAGTTCCAGCAAAAGGGTCTTGGCGAAGTGGCCGATTCCTGGATCAAAACCGGGCCGAACGATGCTGTCGCCCCCGGTCAGATTTCGGATGCACTTGGTCCAGACGTGATCGACACCCTTTCCCAGCGCACCGGCCTCTCCAAGGATCAGGTCGTGCAGATGCTGTCCCAAGTCCTTCCCAACGTAGTCGACCGGCTCACGCCTGGGGGCCGGTTGCCGTCGCAACAGGAGCTGGCGCGGCTGATGGGCTAAGGCAGAAGCGACGGCTGCAGATTAGGTTTGACCACATCAAATTGGGAGGCCTCACGAAATGTCGGTGCTGGGTTGGGTTCTGTTGGGACTAATCGCTGGCTTCATCGGCAGCAAGATCGTCAATCGCTCGGGTCAGGGCTTTCTGCTGGACATCGTGCTCGGCATCGTCGGCGCAGTGGTCGGCGGGTTTCTGTTTTCGGCGATCGGCGCGACGGGCATCACGGGCTTTAACCTCTACAGCATGTTCGTCGCCGTTGTGGGTGCGGTCATCGTGCTCTGGGGTTATCACGCCATCAGCGGACGCTCGACCTGACCCAGGAGTGTGCTCGGCTTTGACCGAACTCCGCTTTTGTCCAAGCGGGATGGCAGCGAATCTTGCGTGGTAAGATTATCAAACCTGCGATTTGTGCAATCATCGTGATCGACCTTTAAGTGCCCCTTCTCAGTTAGGAGAAATCCCATGACTGATAGAGCCCAGTTGGAAGCCCGGCTCCTAAAGGCCGCTGAGCTGGACACTGTAAACGCTACACGACATCCGGAGATCGAGCAGCTTTCTGTGGAACAATTGAAAGGCGCAGCCCAACGCCTGAGGCGAGCCCACGATAGGGCCAAGGATATTAGTGCCCGACAGAAACGCGAAATGCGTGGAAAAGCCGATCCACGCGGAACCAAGCCCACCCGAGACAACGCGGGTACGCTGGCAAAGGCCCAAGTGCTGCGGGAGGCTATTGAGCGCGTTGAGGGGGAGCTAAGCCGCAGGGAAAATATGACAATGGCGACGCCAACACAGGTCGAGCTCTCACGACATGCACTTGAACTTAAATTGAGCCATCAGGCCCCCACCCACCCGGACCCGGGGCCCACAGCATCTCAAGGGATGAAACCGAAAGAGAGGCAAAAACCGCTCAGGATTGGGCCATCCAAGGGGGAGGTTGGCCGCGTGTCACAGGCTGTGAAGGTTGCGCAGGCGCGAAAGGACAGCGGTAACCGATGACCAAAGCGGTGATCGCCGCCACGCGAGATTGATAAACCACCGGGCGTCCCGATAGTCGCATTGAGCAGGTCTGCTTTGTGCCAAAAGCAGACGTTCTAGGGAAGAAACCCACCGACTGTTGTCCGCTCACGTCGAGTGCTTTCGCCCAACAGCCTAAACGGCTCACTTCTTGTAGCCGACGAAATAAACACCGATGATTGCTCCTGATGCGTCCTTGACCGGCTCATAGCCGGCGATATAGCGCGTCCCAAGAACCGGCGCCTTGCCGTAGTATGCATTGCCCGCTTTGATCGACTCGAGGGCCGGGCCGGTCAGAACCCTTCCAATCCCACGCCCACTTCCTATCCGCGTCGACACGTTCGTCGCGACGCGGATGTAATCATCGCCGCTTTTCACGAACAGCGACGCCGCCATCCCTTGTCCGCCTTCCTCCGCAACCGCGTCTACCACGGAAAAATTGTTGTTCATTTTGGTCGAGCCGAAATACAGAGCAGGAGCATCCCTGCCGCCGACCGCATCTTTTCCATCAATCTTTGGCGCTCCTAATTTCGCAGTTTGGTCTTTCAAAGCCGCCATCGATTTCGCGACTCTTGCATCCTGAGCGTTGCCAGCGCTCGGCACCAGCATTGGAGTTGCAAAGAAGCCAACCGCAAGGATGAGCATGCCAACGACACGGATTTTCTTGGCAAGTGGTCTTGCCGCGGTAGGCGCCGCGATCAAGTTGGAGATTGTGGGTTTCATTGGTTCCTCCCTAGATTGAGCGGCGGCTTCATGCCTATGCTCTAACCGTGGGAACACGCGCCCGCAATCGCCGCGAGGTGTGCAGTTGGCATGCGTACAGTGGGTGGCCGTTGCGTTCATTAAAATGCCCCTTAAGGGGGCAGGAAGTTAGATGTCCGCTTTGGGTCATTAGCGGACATACTGACAAGTTCGCGCTACGGCTACAGGCCCTCGGCTATGGAGTTGCCCGCCGCCATGTCCGCCGAGCCTACCGCAGATCGTACTACTGAGGGCGCCACCGAACCGAGCCGGGGAGGAACATAGCGGCGTTCAAGCGGCTCTTAAGCTCCCCGGCAGATTTTTGCAGCGAGTGAATTCCGGGAGGCAGCGCCCCCCCTAGCGCCCTGCCGGTCAGAAGGACCCGAGCGCGGCTACTGAAAAACCAAGAAGCCCGACCATGCATGGGCACTGTCGGGCTTCTCTAAATTTTCGGCAAGCCCCCCACCGACGTTGGCGATGCTGTCGTGACCATTCATCCCGGGACGGCCTCGATGACGCCCACAGCCGCTGCGGCCCCCGCTAGCGATGGGGGCGACCAAGCTTTGTAACGCGCCCTGCAGCCTGCGACGAGCAACTAATACCCGTAGCGTCGCCAAGCACGCCGCCAGTGGCGATACCTCGCGCCCGGATAATATCCGTAGCCGTATCCGTAATGTGGATATGAGTAACCGTAGCCCTAATGTGGATATGAGTAGCCGTAGCCGTATCCGTAATGTGGATATGAGTAGCCGTATCCGTAATGTGGGTAGTATCCGTAGCCGTAGTGGGAGTAGCCCGGGCCGATGTAGATATTAACCTGTGCGGATGCTTTGGAGGGTGCCAACATCACCAAGGCAAGGGCAACGGCGCCCACAAAAACAGCCAATGACTTTTTCATCGCTTAGCTCCCTAAACGTAGACCCCCCGCACCATCGAGGCTGCGCGCGGCGTGCTCGATGTAAACTTTGAATTTATGACAAATTCTAAGAGCATGGGGCGAGTCGTCAAACGAAACGGCCAAATATGCTTACCGCACGCTTAGCGGCTGACCGGCAAATGCCGCTATTGGAAACAATAGGGCAGCCGCTACCGCGCAATGAGAGAGAGTTTGCGAACCATCGAGTCCTCCTTTTGGTTTTCGTGACAAGGATCATCCCAGCACGGCACTCAGCAAGCGATGCACACGGCGCTACGTGGCATCAACAGTGTCAGCGACTCAGGGCAATTGTATCTTGCCTTTGTATTTGCCGCCTAGCAGCGTGTCTGTCAGCTCCTCAAGGGTGTACGTGCCGCCGCCACTGGCTCCCTCGTATTTGCCCGTGCCACCGGTATTCTTGTACGTGTATTCCGTGAGCTGCGAACCTTCCTCCCAGCTGTCGTTCAGTTTGTCCCCTCCTTTAAAGGTGTAAGCGCAAGTGCCGCTGCCCTTCCGACTTTCATGAGGCATGCACTCGTACTTTCCTACGCAGTCCGCCGTGGCCTTCGGTGCGGCGGCATCATCGGGGATGCTTACGCATCGGCCAGCGTAGGCGACCAGCTTTTGGCCTTTTTCCGGCTCCTTGACGTCCTACTTGTCGTTCACGCAGGCGATAGCGCCAACGTCATCGATGGTTTGGCCGGCATTGGCTGCGCCATTGCCCAGAAGAAGTAGCGCAGCAGGCACGGCAACGAACATCTGCTTGAGGTTCATAGTCCCCTGTAGCCGCGACTGTCCTTCCGGGGTCCGGGATACACTACAACACGGAGTGAGAGCTTTTAACCCCTGCAAGCGATTCTTGCGCGAGCGATATTTCGGGAGGCAGCGCCCCCTGCTCAAGCGCCAAACGAGGAAGAACCTTTGCGGGTGTGCTACAGTGCAGACGCACCTTTGCTCACATGGGGAGGCGACGATGGCAGCGACCAAGAAGCTCACATCCGGCCAGAAGGCGGCACAGACGCGGAAGCGCCGCGCGGCGGGACTCAAGGCAGCGGCAACCCGGAAGCGTCGGGCGACCGCCGCCAAGGCGGCAGCTACACGGAAGAAGAACAAGGCTTAGGCCCGCTGTAGATCCTCGGCACCTAGCGCCGCCGCGCCTTGCGACCGCGAGCGAGAGCAATCAACCCTTGCCGCTCCGACTCCTCGGCGACTTTGAACTTGGCGAGACTGTCTTGGTCGAGATGTCTGTTGATGGCGTCTCTGACAAGCTCGCGGAGATCATCAGGCGGGATGGCGACCAAGCTCGCAGACGAAATCATGCGGTTAGTTCTTGTCGGCAATGGTGTTCCGCTTGGGTGGCGCCGCCACGGTCTGGCGCCTACTGCTTCTTCCAACCTCAACACCAACCTTGTCCAAAGTCACCATTGAAAGAACGTGGAACTGCCGACGCCATGCCACGTTTGTGAGGGTAGCGTGGCCCTGATTTAACCAGAACCGAAGGCCCGGGCCTACGAAGTCCCGGCTCTTTGGGGAGCATGTGGGGAAACGGGGGGGGTAATCATGCGATTTTCGTCGGGATTTCGTGCCGCTTTCGTCGCTCTGTTCGCTTTGGCCGGTGCGGGCGTTTCGTCCGCCGCCCACGCTGATGGCGGCACCATTTGGATTGAGGAGTTGAAGGGAGGCTGGTTCATCGGCGGATCCGCTGGCAGCGGCATGCTGATTTTCCACGGGCACAGCTATCCGCTGTCGATCGGGGGCTTGAGCGCAGGGCTGGTCTTTGGCGGTTCGGTGACGAGGCTGTCCGGCTATGTGAGCAACATCCGAAACCCGTGGGACGTCGCCGGCGTTTATGGTGGCGCCGGCGCCGGCGCTGCGCTCGTGGTCGGGGCGCGGGCAATCGTGCTGCGCAACGAAAAGGGCGCCGTGTTACGGCTCTCTCGCCGGCAGGTCGGGCTGATCGCCAATGCCGACGTGAGCGGGCTGGCGGTCGCGCTGCGGTAGGTGCTGTTGTCGTCGCGGCTCAAACATTGCTGAACGACAGCTCGTGCGTGTTATCGTCAGTATCAGTCCGTGAGGGGCTGAAGGTTCCCCAGAAGCAACCCAAACGCGGTCGTCCGTGGCTGCATGACGGATCTTGCATCCGTCTTAGGCCGGAGGACCGCAATCACGTCTGGTCCTACGACTTTGTCGAGGATCGAACCCATGACGGGAGGAAGTACCGGATGCTCAACGTGATCGACGAGTTCACGTATGAGTGCCTGGCAATCCGCATCGATCGCAGGTTGAAAGCCGTCGATGTGATCGACTTTCTGTCTGACCTCTTCATCCTGCGCGGCGTGCCCGGGCACATCAGGTCGGACAATGGGCCAGAGTTCGTCGCCAAGGCAGCACAAGAATGGATTGCTGCGGTGGGTGCCAGAACCGCCTACATCGCGCCGGACAGCCCATGGGAGAACGGATACGTGGAGAGCTTCAACGCCAGGCTTCGCGACGAACTGCTCGACGGCGAGATCTTCTACACGCTGCGCGAGGCTCAGATCGTGATCGAGAGCTGGCGGCGCCACTACAACGCCGTGCGTCCCCATGCTTCTCTGGGCTAGAAGCCGCCGGCGCCCGAAGTGTTCGTGCCTGCCCTTGCAGCGTGGCCGGCTGCGCAACCCCGACCAGCTCCGCCGGCCACGCTACCGCTGGCGCCGAGACCGTCCCTAAACTAACATTGCCAATGGACCACTCAATGGGGGCCGATCACAAATAAGGTTGGCACCGAGCCCAGCCCACCTGAGCAGGCCGAAGGATTTGGAGACGGAACTTTTTTCTCTACTGACTATTTAGCCACCTGTCTTCTCAAATGCCATGGAGCCCATCAAGCCGATTGAAACGTTTGTCTCGGAATGCGCGCGCGTGCTACGGAAGAATGGGCCATTTTTATGGCCCTTCCGGCCCTCACAATAAAGCAGAGGGTCGCCGAAAATGCCGCGAACTCGTTTCATCTCACGAACCTTATCCGATCGAATGGTATAAATTGCTGCGACGACAACTTGCCGACGTCAAAGCATTTCGACATTGACCTACCGAACGCTATGCAGGTTGGGACAAGATGCGAGCGGACTGGCAAAAGTCGCCGGACGATATGGAGATCAGGGAGACTGACTTCATAACCGAGGACTCATCAATCGATATGCTGACTGTGGAGCCGGATGTACTCAAACGCGGTCATGGTTGCGCGGCAGAACGACGGCTGACTCTTCGTCGAAAGGCAGACAAATTCCATAAACTCATCCTGGCGGGGTAACATGAGTGCAACAGCGGCTGCAGGAAGGTCTACCGCGGAGCCTGCTCTGAAATCGGAGATCAAGACGTCGTGGGCGGGGCGAGTTCCGCAAATCAAGCCAGGCAGATATCCCGACGGTATGCCCTTTCACGAGATCGAATATCTGGCTTGTAAGCTTGTGCTGAGACCAAATAAATTCACGTCTCGCAAGAGCCTGTTCGATTTCGCAAAAGTACTCATCGCGCCTGCAGCTCAATGTGACGTGCAATTTTCCAAGTTCAAAAACGCACCCCTTAAAATTCGTGAAGTCCTTTTCATCGATACCAAAGATTTTCGACTGTACAACAATGCCTTTATCCTGCGCCGACGTATTCCTTATACGGATGGGTTTCCTTCGGGCGAGCCAGAGATCGTGTTCAAGTTCAGACACCCGGACATTCAGAGAGCAGCCGAGACAGACGTGCGTCCGCAGATTCTTGGAGACCATAGGGTCAAGTTCAAGTGCCAAGCCTTGCCGCTCAAGGATCAACTTGGTGGAATTCGCCTTCTCTATTCCCACAACGTTCAGTTTCCGCGATCCCACGTTGGTGAAACCGGCACGGACATATTTCTGTTCGAGACAATCGCAAAAATTTTCCCGGTGCTGCATCACCTAAAGACGTCACCGGACGAGAAGTTTGAGCTGGTCAACGACACAATTATAGAGGAGGTGCTTCAAGATATCGGGTCGATTGATTTCGGCTCAGGGCTCAGCGCGAAGACGAATGTGGGGATCTGGCGCACCCGCGGAGAACACAGACCGCTCATCGGGGAGTTCGCCTTCCAAATCCGGTTTGGCGACAGAAAGGTACTGACGCTGGATGCAATGCAAAGGGCGGAGCGTTTCTTCATAGCGTTGCAACATGCGGCGCGGGATTACATCAGCCTGAACGCCACGAAGACCGGCGTCGTATATAGACTGCTTGGCAACGCGCCGACGGCTCACGAATGATCAGTGCGGGTAGCGGCAAGAATGGCCAAGGAAATGGAACGCGAGTTTTGGTGAAGGCCAATGCGTGGCGGCGAGCACTCGCACTCGCTCAGACGACAGCCTACCGGCAGGGTATCTCAACAGCGCCAAAGACGAACGGTCGAGCTTCGTACAGCGAAAAACAAGGCGCATCTCAACATCAAGGGCTTAAAGGTCGGGGCGAATAGACTGAATAGAAAAGCTGCCAAGCGCGTGGTCGGTATGAATGAGCGCTCCTGCCCTAAGTTGAGCTGTTCGGTATCGCGGATGCGCCTTACGGCCGTTTTCTTTGAGCCTATTCACGAGGTCAACCATGTCTTGGCATAGAGTGTTCCAGCAAGACATTATGGGGTTGCGTTTTGCCCTCAACGTTTTTATCGCGACGATCATTACTTGGTATGTGCTGAAGCACATCGCGGATGACTCAAATCCTGTATGGGCCATCGCCTCAATGGTTGCGGCATCCGATCCCCAGGTGAAAGAGGGAGCTCGGATGTTCAGGTGCCGCATCACGAATGTGCTGGTGGGTTGCGCGGTCGGGTTGGTATTTCTGACGCTCGGAGGATCGGGTGAGTTGAAGCTTCCAATCGCGCTAGCGGTGGCCGTCCTTGTTTCGACTTATGTCGTAAGGATCCAAACGATGTGGCGCCAGGCTCCAATTACCGCGGCAGTCGTCATCGCCGCCGGACTCACCCACCAGTCAAAGATTAATGGCATCATACAAGGCCTGCACAAAGTTGGCGAGGTGATTTTCGGCTGCCTTGTCGGAATACTTGTGAGTTGGCTGATGTCAAAGCTGTGGCCTGTGGCTGAACCAGTGCAAGAAACTGCATCCGTGAACTCTCGTTAGGGTCGACGATTACTCTCATAGAAGATATCGGACGCAACTTTGCACGACGAGCCTGATGTATCAGCGCAAGGTGCGGGAAGTTATCAAGCGCGGCAACGTGGCCGATTACGAGGCAGGCACGTTCTTCTTCGAGCGCCAGGGCAAACGCGGCAAGAAGGCGAAGCTGGGGCGGGGAAGGCGCCCAAAGGCTGATGCGGGCCGGGGCCAAAGAAAAGGAGCGCGGTAGAAGGAACTGCCGCGCGGCTTGACTAGGTAGATGGTGCGAAGTGGCTAGTTAGATGGAAAACGTCTTGGTCCGCGAAAAATGCGGCAAATTTTGATTGTTCCCTGAGGTGTTACCTAAGGACAAACTTAAACAAAGCCATTGAACATAAGTCTTTGAAAAGAATGGTGCCCAGGGGCGGAATTGAACCACCGACACGCGGATTTTCAGTCCGCTGCTCTACCAACTGAGCTACCTGGGCCCTCAGGGCAAGTCCCCCGGCGCCGCCCGGCAAAAGGGGCAGGCGCAGCAAGGTCTGGCTTATAGGAAATCGGACCGCACCTGTCGAGAGTAGCGCGCCTCACCCTCCGGCATATTCAGGCGATCAGTCGCCATCCTCGGTCTCGGCGCTATCCGACACGGGTTCGCCGGGCACCACGTAGCGGCCTGCAAGCCAACGTCCAAGGTCGATATCGGCGCATGCCGCGCTGCAGAACGGACGATAGTCTTGGGACGCCGGCTTGCCGCAGATCGGGCATTTAGGGCCCTTGCCGCTTTTGGGCCGTGCGACAGCCTTGTCAGGCTTGCGTCGCGTACTCGCGTTCACTCGGTCTCGATCTCGGCGAGATTTGGCCAGTAGGAGCTCACCGGAAAGCCTTCGCCCTTCAGCAGCGTGATGACCTCGGTCAGCGGCAGACCCACCACATTGGTATAGGAGCCGACCAGCTTCACCACGAAGCCTCCGGCGATGCCCTGAATGGCGTAGCCCCCGGCTTTGCCCTTCCATTCGCCGCTCGCGATGTAGTCGCGGAGCTCAGCGTCGGAGAGATTGCGGAAGCGGAGCCGGGTCTCGACCACGCGCTCGCGGATGCGATCGTCGGGCGTGATCAGACAGACCGCAGTGTGGACGCGATGGTTGCGGCCGCGCAAGCGCTCCAGCGTGTCGATGGCCCGGTCGCCCTCTTCCGGCTTGCCGAGGATGCGCCGGCCGACGGCGACCGCCGTGTCAGCGGCGAGAATGAAGGATTTGGCGTAGTCCGGCTCCGCGCGGACCAGCAGCTTTGCGGCCTCCGCCTTGGCGCGGGCGAGCCGCCGTACCAGATGGCGGGGCACCTCCCCTTTCATCGGCGTCTCGTCGACCGTCGTGGGGCGAAGCGCGTCGGGGATGATGCCCACCTGCTCAAGCAGCGCGAGACGGCGCGGCGAGCCCGACGCCAGCACGAGCTTCGGCCGATAGCCGCTCGCCTTCGAGGCGCGCGGCGTGGGCGTTACCCTGCTCCTGGCAGGCGCGGCGCTCGTCGTAGGCTCGGGGCTCGCGGCGCCAAGCCTACTTAAAGCGGTACGTGATCCGTCCCTTAGTGAGATCATAAGGCGTCATCTCGACCAGAACCTTGTCGCCGGCAAGTACTCTGATCCGGTTCTTGCGCATGCGTCCCGCCGTGTGGGCGATAATCTCGTGTTCGTTCTCGAGTTTCACCCTGAAGGTGGCGTTGGGGAGCAGCTCGGTCACCACCCCCGGAAATTCGAGCATCTCTTCCTTCGCCATAAGGCTCCTTCCGGCTTTTGCGCGTTCAGGCGGAGAATGGTCGCCTGGCCACGCAAAATCAAGCCGGATCGCTGGGGGACGGCTCGTCGCTTCCCTGCGACGATGCGGCTCGCCGTTATTGCTTCAGCTTGACCCTTAAACTAATCTCGCCTTCGAACGGTACTGAAAACGAGTGCAGCCATGCGGTTCTCACCCTCACCTTGGCCGAGCTGTAAGCGGAGCTCGAGCTGGGCGACCTTGATGAGCCCGAAGCATGGCGACGGCGTCCGCCGGCAGACTGACAGTTGCGACGACCGCGGTTCGTCCTGGCGGCTTTAGCCTGAGCCCGGCTTTCGTGCTGCTCGAGCGACCGCTCGACGCGGAGCACAGCACGGTCGAGATCGACGTCGGACCAGCTGCAAGGCGAGCAGCCGCCGAATGTCGATTCCAGATCTTCTTTGCCTTCAATTCGCCGACGATAGGCCAGAGGCCCTGCCAGCCTCGACGAGCTCGGCAAGGCCTGAGCAACCCTATGCTCGGCGCCACTTGCCCGATCGCCGTCAACCGACGCAAGGGCAGCGAAGATTAAATCTCGCGCTGTCGCAGCGGGCGCTGAATCGGCGTCAAGGCGTTCCTGGTCCGGACCTACCACGTCGGTGTGGCGCTCGTCATCGGCTTCGGCGATGAGCAGCCGTGACGGGAGAACCCTTCGCCGACGAGAACCGCCGCGTGCAGAGCGTCCATACGGGCGGCGCGCGTGAGCATGAAGGCAGAACCCCAGGCTATGCCTTTGCCAGAGCAGCCCCTATGAAGCTACACGTCAGGAGCGCCGGCAAGCGGGAAGCGCTGCTTGATGCGCCGGAACAACCCATCCCGCACCGCGCGATAGGCGGCCAAGATCTGCTCGCGATTGCCGCTCGCCACGGTCGGGTCGGGTGTCGGCCAATATTCGACGTCGACGGCAAAGCGCCCTGTGAGCTCGAGCGCCTGGTGATGGGCTTCCGGCGAAAGCGTCACGATGAGATCGAAGGAGGTGTCGTGCAGTTCGGCGAGCGACATCGGCCGATGCTTCGACATATCGATGCCCAACTCCTCCATCGCGGCGATGGCGAACGGGTCGGGCTCGCCGGCGCGAACGCCGGCCGATTTCACATAGACGCGGTTGCCGGCGAGGTGGCGCAGGATCGCGGCCGCCATGGGCGAGCGCACAGCGTTGCGGTTGCAGGCGAAGAGGACCGCGCCTGGCAGATCGGCTCTGTCCCCCGGCAAGGCATCACCCTTTCCAGTGCAGGGCGCAGATCAGCGTGAACAGGCGTCTGGCGGTCGGGATGTCGATCAGGACCTTGCCCTTGAGCCGCTCCATGAGCAGCCGGCTGCCTTCGTCGTGCAGGCCCCGCCGCCCCATGTCGATGGCCTCGATGCGGGACGGGGGCGCGGTCTTGATCGCCTGGTAGTAGCTCTCGCACATCAGGAAATAGTCCTTCACCAAGCGGCGGAAGGGCGAGAGCGACAGCATCACATGCTGGATGGGCACGCGGTTCACATCGCCGACCGTGAGCACGAGGCGGTTGTCGGCGAGCGAAAGGTTCAGCGTGTAGGGGCCACCTTCTTGGCCTTCGAGCGCGAAGGAGTTTCGCTCTAGGAGATCGAAGATGGCGACCTCGCGCTCATGCTCGACGTCGGATGAGTTGCGGCCGATGGAGCCGGGATCGAGGGTTACCTCGACGAGGCGCGACTGCGCGGGCGATAGCTCCTGCTCCTCCGCCATGGCTAGTCTCGCACGTTCAATCTGATCGCAACGGAACGGCGATGGGCTTCGAGCCCTTCGGCGGTCGCCAGCGTCATGGCCGCTGGACCGAGGGCCTTCAGACTTTCCGCGTCGAGCTTGAGGATCGAGGTGCGCTTCATGAAGTCGAGAACGCTCAAGCCCGAAGCAAAGCGGGCGCTGCGCGCCGTGGGGAGAACGTGGTTCGGCCCGGCCACATAATCGCCAATCACCTCCGGCGTGTAGCGACCGAGAAACAGCGCGCCGGCGTTGCGGATACGCGCCCCGAGCGCTTCGGGGTCCGACGTGGCGATCTGCAGATGCTCCGGCGCCAGGCGATCGGCGAGGGCCGGCGCCTGGTCGAGGTTGTCGACCAGGATGACGGCGCCAAAGTCTTGCCAGCTCGCCCGCGCCACGCCGGCGCGGGGAAGCGTTGCGAGTTGCGCCTCGACGGCGGCGGCAACGGCGCGCCCGAAATCGGCGTCATCGGTGATCAGGATGGACTGCGCCGCCTCGTCGTGCTCGGCCTGGGCCAGAAGATCGGCGGCGATCCAGGCCGGGTCGTTGTCCTTGTCGGCGATGACGACGACCTCCGAGGGCCCCGCCACCATGTCGATGCCCACTTGGCCGAACACCTGGCGCTTGGCGGCGGCGACGTAAGCGTTGCCGGGGCCGACGATCTTGACCACGGGGGCGATCGTCTCCGTGCCATAAGCAAGCGCCGCGATCGCCTGGGCCCCGCCGATGCGATAGATCTCATGCACGCCGGCAAGCTCCGCCGCCACGAGCACGAGCGGATTGAGCTTTCCGTCCGGCGCCGGAACCACCATGACGATACGCTCGACCTGCGCCACCTTGGCGGGCACCGCGTTCATCAGCACGGAGCTCGGGTAGCTCGCGGTTCCACCCGGCACGTAAAGCCCGACCGAGTCGACCGGCGACCAGCGGACGCCGAGCTCCACCCCCAGCTCATCGATATAAAGGTCGTCGGCGGGCACTTGGCGGCGATGATGAGCAAGGATGCGGTCGCGGGCAAGCTCAAGCGCCGCAAGCGTCTTGGCGTCGACGGCTGCACGCGCCTCGGCGATCTCCTGCGGCGGAAACGCGCAGCCGCTTTCGCGGAGATCCGACGCGGTCGTAACGCAAGGTGAGATCGATCAGCGCGGCGTCTTGCTCGCGCCGCACCCGCGCGATGATCGCGGCGACCGCGGCATTGACGTCGTCAGAGCTTCCCGCTTCGCCGCCAGCAGCTCGCCGAAACGGGCCTCGAAATCCGCCGCCCTTCTCTCCAGCCACAAGGCCATGGCGTGCGGGAAGGTCAGGAGACCGCGCCGCCGGGCTCTCCGCCCGGATGCTGCGGTCTTGAACGGGCGCGCCACGCAGGCCCGAGATCGGTGAGCTCGGCCTCGATGCATTCCACCTGGAGGCGGATCGAGGCACCGCCGGAGAAGGTCAACGTCACATAAGCCGCTCGGGTGGTCGCTCGGCCTCGAAGCGCACGGCGAGCAGCGACAGCACCCTGTCCGCTTGCGAGGGCTTCAGGGATTTGAGCTGCGCGCCGAGAACACGGTCAAAGCGGAGCGCCGTCCGCCGCCGCTCATTGCCTTGGTCGGCGCTGCCGCTCCCCGCCTTCTCCCAGTTGAAGCGGCTGACAACAGCGGCGAAGCGCTTCCGCGAAGGCTCGAATGCCATGTCGCCAACCCGCACCACCGCGTCCTGCAAATGCGATGACACGACCTCGAGATCTTCCTCGTCGAGCGCGATCAGCTTCAGCTGGTTCGTGGCCATCAGACTATCCTGGGCTAGGGCTGTCGCCGCCTGAAGGGCAGCGGAACGCGATCTCTATCATGTGTTGGCGCTAGGGCGTAGCACGCTCTCGGACCGCAAGAAACGGCCAAATTGGCGGCAACTGGTCAAGCTCTTTCTGACGCATGATCCTATCCGAAAGGTCTGCAACCTTTCGGGGTCATGCTTTAGCTCGAAAGCCGCTCGATATGAGCGCCGCACTGGCTAAGCTTCTCCTCGATGCGCTCGAAGCCGCGGTCGAGATGATAAACGCGGCCGATCAGCGTTTCGCCTTGGGCCGCGAGCCCCGCGATGACCAAGGAGACCGAGGCCCGCAAATCCGTGGCCATGACTTGCGCGCCGGTGAGGCCTTGGACGCCGGTGACAACGGCGGTGTCGCCTTTGAGCTCGATGCGCGCGCCGAGCCTCGCCAGCTCCTGCACATGCATGAAGCGGTTCTCGAAGATCGTCTCGCGCACGATGGAGGTGCCGTTGGCGGTGCACATCAGGGCAATGAGCTGGGCCTGCAGATCCGTGGGGAAGCCCGGGAACGGCTCCGTAGAAATTTCGCTCACCGGTCCGACCCCCTTGCCGTTCCGCGCTACCTTGATGCCGGTCGAGGTCTCCTCGATCTCGACCCCGGTCGAGCGCAACAGGTCGAGCGCGTTTTGCAAGAGGTCGGCGCGGGCGCCGTCCAAGAACACCTCGCCGCCGGTCATCGCCACCGCCATGGCATAGGTGCCCGTCTCGATGCGGTCGGGGAGGACGGCATGCTCGGCGCCGTGCAGCGCGTTCACCCCTTGCAGGTGCAAGGTCGAGGTGCCGATGCCTTCGATCTTCGCGCCCATCTTGGCGAGGCAGAGGGCAACGTCCACCACCTCCGGCTCGCGCGCGGCGTTCTCGATCAGCGTCTCGCCGCGGGCAAGCACGGCGGCCATCAGCGCATTATGGGTGGCGCCGACCGAAACTTTCGACAGCGCGATCCTGGCGCCGGTCAAACCCTTCGGCGCCTTGGCGATGACGTAGCCGCCTTCGAGCTCGATCTTGGCGCCGAGCGCCTCGAGCGTCGTCAGGTGCAAATCCACGGGGCGGGTGCCGATGGCGCAGCCTCCGGGCAGCGACACTTTCGTCTCGCCGCAGCGGGCAAGCAGCGGCGCCAGCACCCAGAAGCTCGCCCGCATGCGCGAGACCATCTCATAGGGCGCCGTGGTGTCGACGATCTCCGCCGCCTTGAGCTTGAAGGTTTGGCCGTCGCCGGTTCGCTGACCCGCCTTTTTGCCGACCAGCGTAATGTCGACGCCGTGATTGCCGAGGATGCGGCCGAGAAGGGTCACGTCGGCAAGCCGCGGGACATTCTTCAGGGTCAGAGTTTCCCGGGTGAGCAGGCTCGCGATCATCAAGGGCAGCGCGGCATTCTTAGCCCCACTGATGGGAATTGTGCCCTTCAAGCGCTCGCCGCCAATAATGCGAATGCGGTCCATGGCGTCCCTCCCTCGCCTATTACCCCACTGGGGCGAAATCCTTGCAGAGAACGCGGACTTCGCACCAGACCCCGTAATTTCCGCATGATCTTACCCGAAAAGTCTGAAAGCTTTTCAAGAACACGCGGCAGCGAAGCTGAAATTTCCCGTTTACCAACCCGTAAGCGCGGGCATCCCTTCATCAACCTGTCTCGTTGTCAGCCTTTTGCCGATCCTCGCCCCCTGTTGTGGCAGCCTCACGGCGGGCCCGGTTTTGCGCTTTTCGTTTGGCGAGATTGGCGCGAAGCTCATCGCCCAAGCGTGCGCGGCGGGCTTCGGCGCCCCCTGCAATTTTCGTCTCATCGCGCCGCCGGCCGGTCATGACAAAGCTTACACCGGAGCGCCGGCTTGGCGAAATGCCTGCCCAAGCTTGCATGGGCTGTGCCGCTATGGCAGGTTCCCACTGCGCCATCGCGTTTGGGCCGCGCTTTGGCTGTATTGGCCCCGCTGCCTGCCTTTCGCCGCCGTAGCTCAGTGGTAGAGCACGTCATTGGTAATGACGGGGTCAGTAGTTCAATCCTACTCGGCGGCACCATGAAATCAATAAGTTAGGTTGAGATTGTTTTGGGTCTCCGCAAGCTAGTAAGCACATAGTAAGCACTGCCCAGTGATTTCGCGACCAAACAGTCTGGTTGCCAAAGGCAAGCCTCATAACCTGAAGGTCGTAGGTTCAAATCCTACCCCCGCAACCAACTAACTAATGGAAAATTAACAAATAAAAGACAGCGGTTTTCAGGGCTGTGCTCCCGCTTTTGCTCAGAAGTCGCCACCGGGTCGCCACCAGAAAAGTTTCAAGCCCCACCAGTCGATGGGGCAACTCGGTGGGCGAAGGACGCGGCTTCATGCCTTCACCGCGATGCAAGCGTTCGTGGCAGCAGTTATGGAACGATGTCCGCTAATGACCCAAAGCGGACTAAGACAACCAAATGAAGTGGCCGCCCGTCACTAACCGAGAGCCTTTAACGCAATATCCTTCAGCTGCTCTATTTCCTTTTCACCCTTGCAGGCTGAA
Organism: uncultured Alphaproteobacteria bacterium; assembly: GCA_963804705.1. Taxonomy (GTDB): domain Bacteria; phylum Pseudomonadota; class Alphaproteobacteria; order Rhizobiales; family Methyloligellaceae; genus Methyloceanibacter. Next base: position 7,757 of record CAWDRM010000028.1, on the reverse strand, counting down.
GCCAGAATGATCTGGGCAACGTTCTTTTTGAGGACGGCAGCCTGATCGGGAGGGGTGCCGGTAGCCCGCAGCTGCTGCCAAGCAGCTTCGTAGGCAGTCGTAAAGGCATTCAATTCATCCGACAGAAAATACGGTGAATACTCTCGGAAGGGCATTGAGGCGGACTCCACGTTTTGTCCCCTTGGGTATGCCCGCCCTGACAACTCATCGTCGCGATAAAGGACCTTTCGTGGACACTCGGGGCCGCGCTGCATGTCCGCTGTGGGTCGTTAGCCGACATAACGGCCCGTTCACGTCATGTCCGCTTTACCCCCGATAGCGGACGCTCGTCGGTGCAGGTGGGATGTCCGCTAAGTGCCAATAGCGGACATCATTCCTTAGTAATCTGTGAGCGAGCTATCTTCATTGAACTTCATGTTCTGAGTGCGCCACTACTCACAGCCTTCGGCGCTTGTCGATGTTGAGGACTACCCTTGCGCCCCGGTCACGAGACTGGCATCTCATTCCCAACCCCGACGAGGTGGCAGCGAGGCAATGACTGAAATTGAGGATGTGACCGGGACGGCCTTCATCGTGGCCGAATACCGTGCTCAAGAGAATGCGGAACAAGATCCGCTTTATCTCGATCCGATTGTTCCGGTGTTTCTCAGCGAGCGGACGCGGCAAGCAGCCGATCGCGTTGCCGCGGATTTTCCGCCAGGTGTGCAGGGGGTCATGCTCCGCACGCGCTATTTTGACGATCGGCTGGATGAGCAGCTAAGCCGCGGCTGCCGGCAGGTCGTCATCCCTGGCGCTGGCCTCGACACCCGTGGGGTGCGCAAGCAAATGCCCGGCGTTACCTATTTCGAGATCGACGATGCGGACATCCTGAACTTCAAGAAGGAGCGACTGGTGGAAGCTGGGATTGAGGCCCCGATCGTGTACATCCCCGGCAACTATGTCGCCGACGACCTACTCCGCCTGCTTGGCGCCAACGGCTTCGACTTTAACCTCCCGAGCTATGTCATCTGGGAAGGCAACACCATGTATCTGAACCGGCCGGCGGTGCTTAAAGTCTTGACTGATTTGCGGAGCAGCGTCGCCAAATTTGCCATCTCCTTTGATTATTTGACAGAGGCGGTGATCAACTATGCCACGGGCGATGAACGGATATCAGCCTTCGTCAAGCGCTTCGCCGAAATGGGCGCGCCATGGACCTTTGGTATCGACGATCTCGACGCGCTCGCTGGCGACGCAGGTCTAACCGTCGTCAACGACGTCAAAATGGCCGAGCTGTTTAGTACCTTCTGGCCAAACCGGCAGCTCGACTCGAAGTGGTATGACAATTACGCGGTGTGCACGATTGCTGCGCCGTAACTCTTCAGCGATCACCGGCCTATACAGTGTCCTCGATCCGGCGTAAGGCACTTTGCGCGCCTAGGTCGGGTTTGCCGCGTTTTGAGGACGTCCGCTTGGGTCATTAGCGGACATTGTCCGGCGTCCGCGTCATGTCTGCTTTACCCCTGAAAGCAGACATTCGTCAGTGTTGCCTTTGAACACCAGCACCGCGCCGACCATCAGCACAAATCCGTAGAGATCATGCTAGTGGTCCTAGTCGTCCGGCAGATATTGCAGAGCGCCCTTGTTGTATGCGGGCGCAATCTTCGACGCCTTCCGGCGAATTTCCTTCACCGTAGCCTCGTTCTCTCGGACGCCCCTCTTCCATTTATGGGCATGCATGAAGTCGTTCGCATGGGCCGGGCCGGGGATGCGGTCGGAGGTTGGCGCTGGATTGGCTTTCCGCTGCCATGTTTTTGCGACAAGTGGGCTTGGCGTTGCGCCGCGCAGCGGCTTTGCCGGACCGATGCCCAATCGCTTCTTTGTCCGCTGCAGCGCGTGGGAGACCCGCTCTTTGGCCTCTTGCTTCTTTCGATATTCCGATTTCATGCACCCAATTTAATACCGGCCAGAGAGCCTTTGTAGCTCTGCTCCCTCCTTAAGCCGATGAGCGAAAACGGAGGCGCCCACGCTCAGTTGCGCCCTAATGCGGGCTACCATGCCTCCTATCCCGCCGGAAGCAGTCGGGCTCCTGCTGCTGCATCAGGACCACGGCCCTCGTCTGCGCTCAGTCTGGAAGGCTCTTGAGTAGCGCGGCTGAAGGAGCTTGACCGAGCTCTGCCTCAAGAAGGGTGTGAGGAACATGCCCGTAAGGAACCCTCCGACATGTGCCCAAACCGCTACCCCTGGCTCACTCAGGCCCGATAAGGTGGCGCTTAGGATTTGTGTGGCAAACCAAAGGCCGAGAAAGATCAGAGCGGGTACATGCGCGATGATCGGGATAAATCCCAGAACGAATAGGACCCGTATGCTGGCCAGCGGATGCAGGAGGAAATAGGCGCCGAGCACACCAGAAATCGCACCGCTCGCGCCGACCATAGGTAGCGTCGACCCAGGGTTCATGATCGCCTGTGCCATGGCCGCGGCGACCCCACAAAGGAGGTAAAAGACCAAGAACCGAGAATGGCCCATAGAGTCCTCGACCTTGCCACCGAAGACCCACAGGAACAGCATGTTCAGTCCTAAATGCAGCCACCCACCATGCAGGAACATGGATGTCAGAACGGTTGCCGAGGCTGGTATCGGAACAAGATGGGAACGGAGCTTCGCCATGCCAAAGAGGCGGGCTGGGATCATGCCGTACTGATAGAGGGCAATTTCGCCTGCTTTGGCCCCAAGAGAGCTTTGCCAGAGGAAGACCAGGAAGCAGGCTCCAATGATGAACCACGTCACGATAGGCGTGACTCTGGGCGGACTGTCATCTGACAGTGGAAACACGCATTAAGTCCTTCTGGTGGCTGTAGGAACACCGCCATAAGCGAGTCACTTGCCTACGCGTGGTACCGGTGTGCTTGTGGGAGTTTAGGATGAGGAGTCTCTTTCTTTCGGTCCAAACTAAAAGCGTAATCGCCCATGGAGACTATCATCGTCCAGTACGCAATTAGAGTGTCGAGTAACCTCTTCATTTGCGGTGACTCCTTGGATGTGTGGATCATCCGTGTGATCAAACCTATCGCTGAATTGCCGATACCGAACGCCACAACACCGTTGGCAGTTCCTTCTTTTCTTCCCAGCTTTAACCTAGGGCGAGTGCGCACGTGGATGCCGCCGCCCAACGTCCGTTATTGGGAGTAAAGCGGACACGGCGCGGACTTGTAAGTATGTCCGCTTATGACCTGCAGCGGACATACGCTGGCGTCTGAACAGCTACCCGCATGCGTGGTATAGTGGCGGGGAAAATTTCGGAGGGTGACATGTGGAAAGTCTGCATGGCGTTGATCGCTATGCGAAGCGCTCAGGCCGGAAGCTGCCGTGCGTAAAGCGGCCCAGTTATTCCCGCCGCGGATACGTTTGCAGTTGGATGATAACGCCCAGTCGGGCGATCCCGGTATTTACCGTTGCTGAGCCTGCTCTTGCGCACCGTTCCCCCTCGACAAGACCAACAGCTGGGCGCGATAGAACGCGGGCGGATTCATTGGGAGACCGAGAACCCGCACTGCTTCTGTTCCATCTCGATCTGCTTCGTCATCCGGGTGGCGTTCTGTGCGTAGGCCTCCGTTACGGAGCCGCTATTCACGGTCTTGTCCTTCAGCGGACTCACGGCTGCGCAGAGGTGGAAGACATGCGGCGTCTCGGACTTCTTGGCTCCGTTTTCCGGCGCGATCCAGTACACGACATCCTGACCAGCGGGGTGTTCCGCATCCTTCGTCGCCGCGGCCACCGTGGCGGAGTCCGTGGCGATCTCCTGCGCCTGGGCGGCGACGTCGGGGGAACAGGCTGTGGTCGGCTGCCCCGCCTTAATCTGGGCCGCGCACGTGTTCATGTTCTCGGTGTACTGCTCGACTGATGGGGGGTTGTAGCTGACCCCGATCAGCGCTGCGATCACGGCCAGCACAGCACCGACGCCGCCGGCAACCTTCTTGGTCTGCGGATCCATGTTTTTGTCGGTGAAGATCAGGAGAACCAGCGGGAGGAAGGCAATCAGCGTGATGATCACGCCGAGCTGGTTTTGGAAGAAGAACCTGAACGTGTCGGATGCGCGGGCCGGATCGTGCCTGTTGGCCGCCTTCCACAGCAAGTTGCCGGCGATTGCGAAAATCGCGATCCCGACCAGAATGCCGATCAGCAGCGGCAGGTTTCCGTGGTCGAACTTGTGCTGGTAGAGCAAGACAACCCCGGCGATCTGGCCGCCAATGGCAACGATCCACGAGAGCGCGGCAAAAAGGCGGAGGCGCGTGGCAGCGGACTTCTGGGCCTGCGTTGCTTGCCAATCCTTGGTAACGTCTGCGGCCGGCTTGTTGTCGGTCATGACCAGGTTCCCCGATATCGACACTTTTGCAGGGCGGCATCAAATCGGAAGGCCAACCCGCCCGGCGCAGCGTCATTGAACGAACGTCTTCGCCGCCTGCCTTAGCGACGCGGCGAACGTGAGCGCCGCGGCAGACCACATCCCCATTCATATTGCGCACGAGTGAATGCGTCCATACCCAGGGGGCACACGCCGGTGCGGCGATGGCTCTGTTCTTCTTCATCTCCGGCGCGAACTTGACGCTGCCTTTCCTCGCATCTCTGGCGATTCGGCAGAGGCCGCGGTGAATCGCAGGATCGGTCGAAAGCAACATCGGCAGCGCCGTCTCGATGGCGCAGGAATCCGCGCGGAGTGTTGGCAATCTTAACAGCGAACCACGATGGTGTTCATGGCGTGCAAACCGAATCTACGGTTGCGCTCACGATAGCCCGATTTGGAAGCTACGTCTTCAAGGTGCTCGGCTCCGGCGGTCCACGCACCCCCCTGCAAGCCACCATTCAAAGGCTTCGCCGCCCGAAGGCTATACCCACGATTGCCATTGCTCTCGATGCCGCGTGACACGGATGCGGCCGATGTCATGGCTCCCCAAAATCCAATGGACAGCGCAATGAATAGATTGTTGCTGCCTGTAGTCTTCGCCGTCGGACTTGCAGTGGTTCCCGTTGAAGTCGGAGCCGTGCAGAGTTGCGGTGCCTGCATTGCGGACGCCCGACGTCTTTGCGAAAGCGAAATGCGTCGCAAATATGTTTCCGGCGGTCCAGCGCTGGTGAACCATGAGATTCCACACGGGTAAGTCTGCTGTTGGCACTTAGCGGACCAAAACCCACGCTGATGAAACCTCAGCTTCTGACACAGGGCGAACGTCGCCACATTATCGCCGGCGCCTTGATCAGAATGTTCTGATGCTCTTCTTGGCTCTTGCGTTGCTCTCTCTCGCGGTGCTGATCGGCGTTGCCATCGGCATCCGCTTTCTTGGTGACAGGTGCCTGCCGTCCCGCGCTATCGGAGCTGTCCATGGGCTTCTAGGACTGTCCGGTCTGTCCGTCCTTATCTTTACGCTCGTTAATGGCACCGGCATGGGCGACCGATACGGCACGGCTTCATTCGGGCCAGCGGCGGCAATACTCGCGGCACTAGCCGCTCTGGTGGGAACCGGGATTGCGCTTTTCGGACGCAGGGCTACCCGCAGTATCGGCTTCCTGATCGGCGCGCATGCGAGCCTCGCGGTCACAGCGTACGTCTTGCTGCTTGCTTATGTCCTCCTGACGTAGCCGTGCTGCGCCGGACCCGGTCCTAGAAAGCAGTGGGGACAGTGGTGAGAAGGACCTTGGCGAGTCCTATCGGATGAGCTTGGGACGGCTTTTGGGTTGGTCCGCTTTTGGCACAAAGCAGACATGCTCAATGCACTGACGTATGTCCGCTTCTGGGGGTAAAGCGGACATTGACCAACCGCTGCTTACTAATCTCGATTTATGAGTACACGGCCTAGTAAGCCGATCTCCGCACAAAAAACTCTTCGCCCAATGGATCAGTGCGCTTAAACAAGCCCACGGCCTCCCTTCGCCCGCTCCGAAGGACATTGTGAGTTAGTTTGTGGGTCACTAATCAACGGCCGTTGATCTTATTATACTTTTTAAGCCCTTTGGCGGAGGAAGCAGTCATCAGCGAACCGGTCTCCGCTCGTTGGTTTCCCCACGGGAAAGTACAGGGAAATTCGCCGATTTCGGGCTTGAGATAGCCATGGCGCCTCGGCTTTTCGGAAGAAAATTCAATCGCTTGCTAACGGAATTCCCTAGTCACCAAAACAGCGAAAATTTGTTGGCGATCAGGGATCCTGAAGCCGGGAACAGCGAATCTGATCCGAAGTGGGTTTCGCGTGTTAGTTCCGAAACTCTTGTGTTTAGGTCGACAGCCATTGGAATGAGCAAGTGCCGAATTGATTGCTTCCATGACGTTGGTGGCGGCATCATTGCCCCATGGTGAGCGGTCGCACCGGACCAATGGAAGCTGATCTCTTCTCGACGCCGTCGCTGCGAGAGCCTTCTTCGCCGCCGGCGATCCCCCAAAACCATCGACGACGGACGCTGCTACGGCGGCCTCGGCACACGCTATTTGCTGCCGAAGGATCTGGCGGGCGCAATAAGCAACCTATCAGATCAAGAGTTTGATCGATTGCTTGCAGCGGTGCTTGAGAGCAGAAGCGACGCGGGAAAAAGGTCCTCGTATCACATAAGACCTCCCGTAAACCGCCAATCAAAAAAATCGGGCCTCCTTTGACCCTTGCAAAGCTCAACGCTATACGGGCTGCCTTCAAGGCTGGTGTCGCGCTATCCCGTATTGCCAGACAGTTTGGAATTTCCCATGCGGACGTTCGCAAGGCCCTGGCAAGCGGGACGTCCAAGCAAGCAGCTAGTCGTGACTAGCGTCGACTTTCTGGAGGGGGCGAGCGCGCCCGGGGTGGGCTTGCCGTTTTGTTGCCGCGACAAAGCTCTAACGCACCAGCCACTGGTTGGGGGGCGCCTCGTCGCTCGTTCTACATGACCGTCGTAAGGTGCTGACGTTCTGCGAGGCACTCGAGGGCCGAGACTATAAGTGGCGCGTTTCAGCGCGAACCGATTGCGTAGATGCTGAGCGGCTCGAGAGGATGGCGCTGGCCGGAGTGTTGAATGCAAAGCGTGGTTCACCATCCGGACTGGCGAGGGTCGATCCGACAAGCGGTACTGCTCGAATGCCTGTCGAACGAGGGCCATCGCAAGCGCAAGCAGTAGGTGCCTGACACGCCCGCATATCATGGGCGGAGCGATCACTTTTTTTTGCGCAGTGATGGACGCGATGACTAACGCGTGGGGTAGCCTTCACATCGAAGTTGTTGATGGCGAGATCACCGTCACATTGCCGTTCACGAGCTACAGTGTCACGTATTACAAGCCCGCGAACTCACGGCACCTTCTCGCCAGGAAGTTCACCAACAAGGATGATCCACAGGCACCGATGACAAGTGCTGAGTTCCTCGCCAAAGCGTGGCGAGTAGCCAACGACAAGGCGCGTGTGGCAGCCCGGGGTTGCATCGTGTAGCCTTTCGGCGAAGGTGACCTTCAGTGCACGCCGTGACCTCGCCGACAGGATCGAACTGCGTGGGCGAGTAGGCTACCAGCTACCTCTTGCCAGTTCGACGCGCGTTCGTAAGGGCAACAGCCACCACGATGACGTTCACGGCAATCACTAAAGAACAGCGTCCAAAAAAGGATGGGATCACCCAACTTTCCCGCCTTCCTCTACTTTTGAGAGTTTCAGGCAGGCCCTCCATGCTCTGCCGCATGGTTGGGCGGATTGGTTAAATTTCCATTAACCAATTCGGTTCCAGGCCATCGTCGCTCTGGGTCAGCTTTGGCGCGCTGGGCTTGTCGAGGGT
>CAWDRM010000027.1:0-45828 GCA_963804705.1 uncultured Alphaproteobacteria bacterium | reverse complement strand
TTCGTTCTCCCCGATGAGGACGGTCACCTCGTGACCTTGGAAGAGCTTTTGAAGAAAGGCCCGCTGGCCGTCACCATTCATCGCGGCCATTGGTGTCCTTATTGCCGCATCAACACGCGGGCCCTTGCCGAAGCGCAAGGAGAGATAATCGCCGAGGGTAGGCAGATTGCGGCCATAATGCCGGACCAGCACCGCTATGCTTCAGAGCTGAAAGCAGAGTTGGGCGCGCCATTCCCGATTTTGAGCGACATCGACAATGGTGTCCCTCAATCTCGCCTTTTGGGTCGGCGCCGAAATGAAAGCCCTCATGACCAAAGCGGGTTGGGACATTTCACGATGGCAAGGCAGCGACACTTGGCTGTTACCGATTCCGGCCACCTTCGTTATCGGCATGGATCGGGAGGTCAAGGCTCGTTTTGTCGATCCGGATTATCGCAAGCGACCCGGCGGTCGAGGATTTGATCGCTGCCCTAAGAGACGCCCGCGGCAAAAGTTGAGCGTGGGGCGGAGCGTCGCTCGAGGTCATGAATTTCGTCCAGTCGTAGGCACGTAGCATCTTCATCATTGCAGAGGCCGCCGCCGTCCGCCGCCGACCTGCAACACCGTAGATGTAGACGGTGCGGTGCAAATCGAGCCCTTCCACCGCGATCCGTTTCAAACTAAAGGGGGCCCGAAGCGCTGCGCGGCATGAGAGCCGCGCCCATGCCAGCTTCATCCAATGCAATCAGGTCACCTTCTTCGCCCGTCTCATGAAAGCGGTCGACCTCGAAGCCTTGGCTACGCAGGACCTCAAGAAGCTGTGGCGTGGTCTCGCAATAGGTCCGGACTACCAACCGTTCGTGCCGGAGATCGTCAAGAGGGATAGCGGAGCGAGCCGCAAGAGGGTGTGAGCTATTGACGAGGAGCAGAATGTCTTCAGCGAAGAGCGGCCAACTGTCGAGGCGGTCCCATTCCTCGCCGATCGCAGCGCCAATGCCGAGCTCGGCCTCACCGCGCTTTAGGAACTCGAGCACCTCGGCTGCTGTGCCCCGCAGCAATTTCAACTCCAGACCGTGGAAGATTTTTCCGAGCTCGATCACGTGGGGCATGATCAGCGACTGATCGATCGTCCGCGAAATTGCGAGGCGGAGTGAGCCGACCTGTCCGCTCTCTCATGGCAGAGGCCAGCGATTGTGCGCTCATCGCGCTGTCATAAAATTGCCTTAGCAGCGGCAGCATGCGCTGACCGAGCTCCGTGAGTTGAGCATGCGGCCGCTCGCGGCGGAATAGATCGCCGCCGAGTTCGCCTTCGAGCTGCCGGACGGCCCGCGTGAGCGACGGCGAGCGACGCGGCACTTCTCTAAGCCCGCGTAAAATTGAGCGTTCGGGCCACCGCAAGGAAATCCAGGACTCTATGCATCTCCATGCCCAGACCGGCCCTGCTTCCCTAAGTTGACCTCGCACAAGGGCAAATGCCTTTGAAATCGTATGGCTCTGCCAACGCTTGATGGGTGGCGGAGCTAGCGTCCTCGGGTCCGGGCGAGAGCGAGGCCTTCCGCCCGTGTGTCGGCTTACGTAGCGGCCGATGTCACGGCAGGAGATTTATGATATACGTTTGGCACATCCCGGTTACCTAGCGAATACCAGGTACCGAAAGGAGTACACGATGAGTTGGGCTCCAAACTGGGTCGGCGTCAGCGGGGGAGTTGCGGCTCCCGGGACCTCCATCACCGCGATCGCCAGATATCCACAGCATCTCGATGCCTTCTGCGTGGGGACCGATTTGGGGATCTACAGCACGTGGTGGGACATCTCCACGGCCGCCAGCGGTTGGGCGGGGTGGTTCAGGGTTGCCGGAGGCGTTGCGGCCCCAGGCACGACGATCACCGTAGTGGCTCGCAACCCGAACCATCTCGACCTCTTCGCCGTAGGATCGGACCACGGGGTCTACAGCATTTGGTGGGACGCGAACGGCGGGTGGGCTAGCAGCTGGTTCCGGGTCTCGAACCTCACCGCGGCCGCCGGCACTTCGGTCGCGGCCATCGCCCGCAACCCCAACCATCTCGATCTTTTCGCCGTCGGCGCCGACTTGAAGGTCTACAGCATCTGGTGGGACGCGAACGGCGGGTGGGCCGGCAGTTGGTTCATCGTGAGCGGCGGCATCGTCGCTCCCGGCACGTCGATCACGGCGCTAACCCGCAATCCCAACCACATCGACCTCTTTGCCATCGGGCCCGACCACCATATCTGCAGCACCTGGTGGGACGCGAACGGCGGATGGGCCGCCTGGTTCAACGTCGCCGGGGGAGTGGCCGCCCCGAACACCTCGATCGCCGCCGTGGCGCGGTACCCCACCCACATGGATCTCTTCGCCGTCGGTACGGACCTGAAGATCTACAGCATCTGGTGGGATGCCAACGGCGGGTGGGCCGCCAGCTGGTTCAACGTGAGCGGCGGCGTGGCCGCTCCGAACACGTCGATCAACGTCGTTTCCCGCTATCCCAACCACCTCGATGTCTTTGCCGTGGGCTCGAATCATGGCATCTACAGCACCTGGTGGGACGCCAACGGCGGATGGGCGAACTGGTTTCAGATCGCGGGCGGAGTCGCGGCGCCCAACACTTCTGTTTTCGCACTCAGCCGCTACCCTGACATCCTCGATGTTTTCGCGGTGGGAACCGACCAACACGTCGACACCGTCTGGTGGCTCGACGAAATGTACTTCTCGATGCAAACGCAGCAGCAATCGAACTGGTGCTGGGCGGCAACCGCCACCAGCGTCGCGCTGTTCTACGAGCCGGCGAGCGGCTGGACGCAGTGCACCGTCGCCAACGACGAACTGGGCCGCACGGATTGCTGCGGCACCGGGGCTTCAGGGGCTTGCAACGTCTACGGGTACCTCGACAAGGCACTTACCGTCGTCGGCCGTTTTGACCACTGGGTGGGCGGCACCGCCACCACCGCGCAAATTGATACGGAAGTGACGTTCGCCCGCCCCCTCGGAATTCGTGTCGCCTGGTCGGGCGGAGGCGCTCATTTCTTGTGTATCATGGGTCAATATAGCGCCGGGGGCGTCGATTACGTGACCGTCAATGACCCCATCTATGGTCGCTCAGACGTGACCTACACCACACTGCAGACCGCGTACCAGGGGACCGGTACATGGACCGACACGTATTACACGAAGTACTAAGGAGTCTCCCATGCCGCTACACGTTCCAGAGCCACCTCGCCAAGTCGTCGATACCGTGCAATCGACCTTCCAGACTATGATCAAGACAGGGAGTGTCCGATTGCCGGAGTTACGCAACCACCCCGGAACGCTTGCGCTCGCCCAGCCCCACCAGATCTTCTCGCTGGGCCTTGCCGACCTGGCAGCCGGCAAGGGACTGGAGGCAGCAAAGCCGACCGGATGGCGCTATCTCGTGCAATCGGGCGAAAACGCCTTGGCCTCCGCGGAAACGGCTGTCACTCCGGCGGGACCGGAGCATGTCTTCTCGGCTTTCAACTCCGGCCGCTTGGTCGCGTCCACCGTAGAGGCAATCCGAACGGCTCAAGGACTTCCCCAGGTGAGCCAGGGCAGTTTCGAGCTGCGCCTGCTCCGGGTGCCGGCCTTGTACTTCACGGCCCTCTGGCTGCACAGGCCCAGGGGACCAACCTGCTGGTGCCTTTGGCACCTTCGCCGGTGGAGGCGTTGGCAGGTCGGCCGGTTCCCGCCGCCCAAGTGCTCAAGGAGCTTGAGTTCAAAGCCCAGCCGGCGGCAGCCGTCGGGCCTGCTGACCGCACCGGCGGGTGAGCCTAGCAGTAATTCGCGCTCCTGCAACACGCAAGGAGGCAGCCGAATAGTGGCCTCTCAATATATCCCAAGTTAAGTGAGACGACCCTTATTGCGCTTGAACAAAGCGATGAGAGACATTCGGCAAGCTCTCAAGGCCCATGACCCCCATCATCCCTGGATTTCGAAAGAAGTTCCTGTGCGGGGCTTTATTTTCGACGTCAATACCGGCCGTTTGCGAGAGGTGATGGCCTAAGCCGAAGCAGCCTCCTGAACTGACTAGGCGTATAGTCGTTCCGTCTATCCCGTAGGACTCGCCGATGAAGGCCATTCGCATTCATGAACGGGGCGGACCCGAGAAATCGATCTATGAGGATGCGCCGAAACCGGTTCGTGGGCGCGAGGTGGCAGCAGGGCAATGACTGAAATTCAGGATGTGGCCGGGACGGCCTTCATCGTGGCTGAGTACCGCGCGCAAGAGAATGCGGAACAAAATCCACTCTATCGCGATCCGATCGTTCCGCTGTTTCTCAGCGAGCAGACGCGGCAAGCAGCCGATCGTGTTGCCGCGGATTTTCCGCCAGGCGTACAGGGGGTCAAGCTCCGCACACGCTATTTCGACGATCGGCTGGATGAGCAGCTCGGTCGCGGCTGCCGGCAGGTCGTCATCCCTGGCGCTGGCCTCGACACCCGTGGGGTGCGCAAGCAAGCACCCGGTGTTACCTATTTCGAGATCGACGATGCGGACATCCTGAACTTCAAGAAGGGGCGACTGGTGGAAGCAGGGAGTGAGGCCCAGATCGTCTACGTCCCCGGCAACTATGTCGCCAACGACCTGCTCCGCCTGCTTGGCGCCAACGGCTTCGACTTTAACCTTCCGACCTATGTAATTTGGGAAGGCAACACCATGTATCTAAACCGGCCGGCGGTGCTTGAAGTCTTGACAGATTTGCGGAGTAACGTCGCCAAATTTGCCATCTCCTTCGATTATTTGACCGAGGCGGTGATCAACTACGCCACGGGCGATGAACGGATCTCAGCCTTCGTCAAGCGCTTCGCCGAAATGGGCGCGCCCTGGACCCTTGGTATCGACGATCTCGACGCGCTCGCCCGCGATGCCGGTCTAACCGTCAACGACGACGTCAAAATGGCCGAGCTGTTTGGTACCTTCTGGCCAAACCGGCAGCTCGACTTGAAGTGGTTCGATAATTACGCGGTGTGCACGCTCGCCGCGCCATGCTCACCTACAATCTCTTGGTGACGATCTATCTCGCTTTTGTGGGTCTCAGCACGGAGTTGATCGGCGTGCTGCTGTGGCCGCGGCAGCGCTCCGCGCCGCGCTCACGGCACTGCTCGCCTACCCGCTAATCAAGACCCGCTGAATCTTGCTGGTCGCTTACCAAGCATCCGCGGTTTGGTCCGCTGGGTCAAAAGCGGACATGACGAATTCTAACCCTCCTTAGGGCTTTGCTTCTTGGTCCTTCGGCGTCGGGGGGCTTCGATCGGTTTGGGCACAGGCGCAACGGGACTTTGCGGCTGCTCTGAGCGCTGCGAGGTAAAAAGAATGCACACAATGATGAACACTGCGATGACCAGGGATGATTCCACCCTGCCCAGATTAAGGCCTCCTTCCGCGAGAGGCTTTGTAAGGCTATCGGCCAGGGTCGCACCGAGGGGCCGTGTTAGAACAAAAGCCAGCCAGAACAGAAGCGTGTGTGAGAGATGCGTGAAGGAGTAGGCAAGCGCAACTAAGGCCAATAAACCTCCAAACACGAGCGCGGCACTCTGGAATCCGAGGCCGGAACTGGTAGACAAGCAATCCCCCAGAGCGGTTCCGAGTGTGTTGGAGATGAGGACCGCGGTCCAATAAAACATCTCAACCTTTGGCGTGGTGACGTTGTTGACCGACACCGACCCGGTGGTGAAGCGCCACAAAGCGAGCACACCCACCAGGAGTACCGCGAGCAGTGCAGATCCCGCGATATAGCCGAGGCCAGATGTACGGTCCAAGTAGTCGGCCATAGTGTTCCCGAGCATCGTGGTCGCCACGATCACCGACCAGTAGACAAACGGGTGAAGGTTTTTCGATGCGAATTGCGCCGCAAGAGTGACGACAAAAAAGCCGAACAGGATCGCGGCGCTGGAGGCGTAGCCGAGCTGCAGCGTCATCGACAGGAAGTCGCCGAACGTTTCTCCAAGCATCGCCGCGCAAATCTTTATAGCCCAGAACGCGAGGCTGATTTCGGGAACCTTATTCCTCATGGCTTCTATCCTTGAGCCGCGACGACGCCCCTAGCTGCTTAGAATTCGAGGCGGCAAGGGCTTACAGGACGGGGAAGCACTCCCCGCTCGAAACAAAGGGCGGCGGCGAGAGGACAAACACCGCCGCCCCCAGCCCCCGCGGGACCGATACTACAAAAACGCGGGCTCTTCTGCGCGGCCGCGCCGGGGAGCAAACCGGCTGCATGCTACGGCGCGCTTAGACCACGTCATTTCATCAGGGACCGTTTCACCCGCCTCGGTAGGCGCGTCCTTGACCAACGTGAGGTCGCAGCAACGCCGGTGGTGGAGGCTCCCGGCCCCAATCATCGATGCGGAGAACGATGAGCCGCCAGAAGTCGGCCAGACCCTTAGCGCAGACCACCCAGGGGACAGCGTCGCCATACTGCCGAACGGGTGATGATGGCGCCGGTGGAGATCATGCCGGCTCACTCGCTCGGTGGTCGGCTGGGACCAGGTGCCGTCAGGGCCCTTGGCTCAGCCCGGCGCGCTAAGCGATCTTGTTAATCGCCTGCCGCCATCCGGCCTCGGTCTCCTGCAGGGCCCGCACGGTAGCGTCCCGGGCCTCGATCTCGGGTCGTCCCATCGCTTGCTGCGCGGCCTTGCTTCTCACCGGCGCGAGCTCCGCGTGCGGTATGCGTGCCGACCTTCCTGGTGCCCCGGCTGCACGCCGGCTGCAGTCTCCTGCCTCACCTCCAGTTCACTGGATTCCTCTGGAGTGCATGGGAGTGCAACTTCGTGAAGTTTTTTCGACCGGCTCAGCCGCGGATTCCCGCGTACTGGAGTGAATTCCGGCGCATTAGTGCGCACCGCAGAGACGCCGCGATGAATGGCTTCGTAATGCGGGGGTCGGGGGTTCGAATCCCTCCTGCGGCACCATCAATCACGTCGAGGTTGCGGAGCCACCGTCTGTTAACCGCTGGGTCGCTGGTTCGAAGTCCGGCCCGGGGAGCCAACTTCTAGAGGTTAACCGATCTAAAGCCGATGGGGGGCCACATCGGGGCCACAAGGTGCCGGCCGCGACGGCTTCCCCTTCAACAATTGCAGGGTGATGCCTCAACCCTGGGGTTTCGCTTTCTCTTAGTCCGCATCGCTAGCTGGCCGCGGGACTCGGCAGCCCCGTGGCCCCCAGGGACTCCGTCTCAGGTTCGGCGCCATGTATTTGGGCTCAGGCCATCCAACCTCAGCGCCTGATCGACATCGTTAAAGGGGCGACTTAGCGAGAGCGTTGAGATCGTTGATTACGCCCCCCAGGATATTCACCTGAACGAGCGTAAAGTCGGCTGGAGCGACGGCATCTGGCGACCTGGCACCCGAGTACCCTTTAAAAACGTCCGCGGTCCCTTATTGACACAATCCTGCGGGGCTGGAAGCTGCCCAAGTTCTACTTTCAAAAAACCGACGATGTGGTCGACGGTCAGCAGCGGCCAACCGCGATTTGGGAGTTCATGGACGGTCAACTCAAATTAGATGCCGACCAGGCAGCTGCCTTTAGAGGAGACGACTACGACAGCTTTGGGGTAACGCGGGCCTCCCGGCGGCTGAGGGAGTGACGAACCTCCGACTATAACTCGGCCACCGCTCTCAGGGTCCGGAGATGCCTTTCCGGGGTTCGGAGGGGCGGTGCGAAGGCAAAAGTGGACGGGGTCAGGTGGTCAGGACCAGGCGTCACAGCGGGCATTCACCAGGGAGACATCCTCGTTGCTTGGAACGATCAGCCAATACGGCATGTACATTCGCTGCTGCGCGCGCTCGGGCCCGACAGCGTCGGCCAGGCGGCCACGCTCCGGCTGCGCCGCGCTGGCGAGACGCAGCAGGTCTCGATCATAATCGCCGAAAGGCCCGCCGCTTGAGCGAGAAGCTCGCTCGAGACCCGATCCGGCTGGCGCTTGACGTTGCGGACCCGGCGCTCGCCGACCGGCTCGCCAGCGCTGCTAGCAGGCGTGCCTGGTTTGCGGCTGGTCGCTGCGGGCGAGAACGCTGATGCAGCGGTGGTTCTTCTTCCGGTCGCATCGCCACCGGCTGACGGCGACATTCCGCTGACGCCTCGCGAACTGGAGGTTCTGGCGCTGCTCGCCGAGGGAGCCTCGAACAAGGCGATCGCTCTCCGGCTCGGCATCTCCGTCCACACCGCCAAGTTCCACGTAAGCTCGCTGCTCGACAAGCTCGACGCGGTTGGCCGCACCGACGCCGTTGCCCATGCCGCCCGGCTCGGCGTTATACTTCTTTGAGGCGTCTCGATGCTCAACCCCGCGCACCGCCCGCCCGACGACGACCCAATCAGCTACCCGAGGGACGAGGCCCCGCTTGACGCCTATTCTCGTGCCGTCGCGACGGTGGTCGAGCGGGTTGGACCGGCCGTCGTCCGTGTCGACAACGTCGACCAGAATCGAAGGCGCGGTGGTGTCGGCTCCGGCGTCATTATCGCCGGAGACGGCCTTGTCCTTACCAACAGCCACGTCATCGGTGGCGCCAAGCGCGTGCGCCTCAGCACCGAAAGCGGTGAAACCGAAGCGCAAGTCCTCGGCGACGATCCCGACACCGATTTGGCCCTCCTGCGCGCCGAGCTGGCCTCCGGCACGCCGGCAGCAACGCTCGGCAATTCGAAAGTTCTGCGGCGAGGACAGCTCGTCGTCGCGATCGGCAACCCATTCGGCTTCGAATCCACGGTCACGGCCGGGGTGGTCTCGGCGCTCGGGCGATCTTTGCGCGCCCAAAGTGGACGGCTCATCGATGATGTGGTCCAGACCGACGCGGCGCTCAACCCCGGAAATTCGGGCGGGCCGCTCGTTGCGACGACCGGAGAGGTGGTCGGCATCAACACCGCGATGATCAGCTGGGCGCAAGGCATCTGCTTTGCGGTCGCAAGCAACACGGCTGTGTTCGTCCTCAGTGAGATCGTCCGCCACGGACGCGTCCGCCGCTCACATATCGGGATCGCGGCGCAGACTGTGCCGCTGGCCCGGCGCATGGCACTTGCGCTCGGGGCAGCCCCGCGGGCAGTGCGAATAAGCGGAGTGGAACCGGATGGACCGGCGGCATTGGCAGGCCTGCAAGAAGGCGACATGCTTCTGTCGCTCGACGGCATCGCAATAACCGGGACTGATGATCTCATCAGGCTGCTCGACGCCGAGCGGATCGGACGCGAAACATTGGTTAGCTTCATGCGCGGTGGCAAGATCGAGCGATCTTCAGTGCGGGCCGTAGAGCGCAACCGCTAGGCACGCGACTGTCCTTCTAGGCGCCCAGCATGTTTCGGCAGCCGGGCCACTCAATTCTGAGCAAGCTGCGTCGAATGAATTTCGTGCTAGAGAGCGCGGTTGGGGTCTCTACGCCGGGCTCGGAGCCGCGGTCCTCGCACTCGCGGTATTGCTGCCGATCGGACCCGTTGATCCCCGTGGAAAGATCTCCATCCTGCTGTGGATCGGGCATTATGAAGATCGAGCCCACACCATCTGATCGGGAAGTCCTCGTCGGCCTCGTCGAGCGGGTCACCTTCCATAACGCCGAGAATGGCTTCTGCGTTCTGCGGGCGAGGGCACGCGGACACCGCGATCTGGTGACCGTCGTAGGCCACGCGGCGACGATCTCCGCCGGCGAATGGATCACCGCCTCCGGTGAATGGATCAACGACCGCACCCATGGCCAGCAGTTCAAAGCGAGGTTTCTGAAGACCTCGGCGCCGACATCGATTGACGGCATCGAGAAGTATCTCGGCTCCGGCATGATCCGCGGTATCGGCCCTGTCTACGCCAAGAAGCTGGTTCGGGCCTTCGGGGAGAAAGTGTTCGACACGATCGAAGCGGAGCCCGAGCGCTTGCGCGAGGTGACGGGCATTGGGCCGGTGCGCGCCAAGCGCATCACGGACGCCTGGGCCGAGCAGAAGGTCGTGCGTGAGATCATGGTGTTCTTACATGAGCACGGTGTCGGCACGGCGCGGGCGGTGCGTATCTACAAGACGTATGGTGCCGACGCCGTGCAGGTCATGACGGAGAACCCCTACCGGCTGGCGCGCGACATCCGCGGCATCGGCTTTAAGACCGCCGACGCCATCGCCATGAAACTCGGCATCGAGAAGACTGCCATGATCCGGGTGCGCGCCGGCATCTCCTTTGCCCTGACCGAGGCCATGGACGAGGGCCATTGCGGATTGCCGACCGAAGAGTTAATTCCGCTCGCCGAGGAATTGCTCGAGGTGCCGCCGGAGCTGATCCGCACGGCCCTCGATCTGGAACTGTCCGACGGCACGGTCATCGCCGATCACGTCGGAGAAACCCCGTGCGTGTTTCTGGCGGGTCTGTACCAGGCCGAGCGTGTTATCGCTGACCGGCTCGTGCGGCTCTTGAACGGCAAGCTCCCTTGGCCCTGGATCGATCCGGACAAGGCCCTGCCGTGGGTCGAGCAGCGCATCGGTCTGCAGCTTGCCGAGAGCCAGAAGACCGCGATCCGCTTAGCGCTGGTTTCCAAAGTGCTCGTCATCACCGGCGGGCCGGGTGTCGGCAAGACCACGATCGTCAACTCGATACTGCGGGTGCTTTCGGCAAAGAGCGCGAAGCTGCTTCTCTGCGCACCCACTGGCCGCGCCGCCAAGCGCATGACCGAGGCAACCGGCTTCGAGGCCAAGACCGTCCACCGGCTCCTTGAGGTCGACCCCAGGAGCGGCGGCTTCAAACGCGGCAGCGACCACCAACTCGACTGCGACCTGCTGGTCGTCGACGAGGCTTCCATGGTCGATGTCATGCTGATGCAGGCGCTGATGAAGGCGGTGCCGGACGATGCCGCGCTCCTGATCGTCGGCGATATCGACCAGCTGCCATCCGTCGGACCGGGACAGGTATTGGCCGACGTTATCGGCTCCGGCGCCGTTCCCGTTGTGCGGCTGACCGAGGTCTTCCGGCAGGCAGCGCAAAGTCGGATCATCACCAGCGCGCACAAGATCAATCAGGGCTCCATTCCTGATCTCTCCAAGCCAGAAGGCGACAGCGACTTCTACTTCGTGCAGGCGGACGACCCCGAAACGGCCGTGCCGCGGATCGTCGACCTGGTGAAGACGCGGATTCCGCAGCGATTTCGGCCTCAATCCCATCCGCGACATCCAGGTGCTGTGCCCGATGAATCGCGGCGGCGTCGGCGCCCGCTCGCTCAATATCGAACTGCAGGCCGCGCTAAATCCTGCCGGCGATCGCAAGGTCGAGCGCTTCGGCTGGACCTTCGCGCCGGGCGATAAGGTCATGCAGATCGAGAACGACTACGACAAGGACGTCTACAACGGCGACATCGGCTATATCGACGACGTCGATCCCGACGCCGGCGAACTCAACGCCAGCTTCGACGGCCGTTCGGTCACCTACGGCTTTGGCGAGCTCGACACGCTGGTACCGGCCTATGCCGCGACCATCCATAAGAGCCAAGGCTCGGAGTACCCTGCCGTGGTTATCCCGATCATGACCCAGCACTACGCCATGCTGCAGCGCAATCTCCTCTACACCGGTATCACCCGCGGCAAACGCCTCGTCGTTCTGGTTGGTCAGAAGAAGGCGGTCGCCATCGCGGTTCGCAACGTCTCTGGCCGGCGGCGTTGGTCGAAGCTGGACGAGTGGCTTCGGCCGACGTCATCCGTCACGGCAAGGGCCGTTTGAACCATGGTGGCGCAAGGTTTCCTTCATGATCTGTGCCAGCTCGGCGACAAATAGCTGCGTGCTTGATCGTTCCCACGCCCAAGCTGCGGACCAGTGGCCTAAGCGAAATCATTGGCGCCCTCTCGAGATCCCCAAATAGAGTGTTGTCGCTCTCCGCAACAGGCGGCTGGGAAACTTGCCCCTGAGGAAATGATTAAAGCGCGCGAACGGGCCGACCGGATAGCGAAACCGCGGTCGGCGCGCCTCGAGCGCGCGAGCGATTACGAGTGCCACCTCTCTAGGATCGCGCGCCATTTTTGCAGCGTGCGCGTCGCCTGCCCGGGATACCTGCTGCACCCATGCGCGGTAGGGGCTATCGGGGGGTTGGATGCGTGGCGTGCTGTTCCAGATCTCAGTGCGATAGGGGCCGGGCTCGACAAGGATGATGTCGATTCCGAACGGCTCTAGCTCGTAGGCGATTGCCTCCGCGCATCCTTCGACGCCCATTTCGAGGCGCAGTAGATCGAATTTGTGGGTTGGCCCATGAAAGCGGCTTCGCTCGAGACGATGACGATGCGTCCTCGCCTTTGCGCACGGAAGGTCGGCAGCAGAGCGCGCGTCAGCTCGAGCACGCCAAAGAAGTTCGTCTCCATTACCCGCCGCACTTCTGATTCCGGCAGATCCTCCAAGGCGCCCGCAGCTGCCACGCCGGCATTGTGAACGACCGCGTCGAGCTTGTTGCCGGTTTGCGATAGCGTGGACGCGACCGCTGATCGGATCGAAGCGACGTTGGTGACATCAAGCTGCCCGATCTCAACGTCATCCGGTACACCGGCCTCCTTCACTGCCTGCTCGAGCAGGCGCCTCTTTTCCAAGTCTCGCATCGTGGCAAATACGCGCCAGCGACGCGCTGCAAGGGTCACTGTCGTGGCTAGCCCAATGCCAGTAGAGGTTCCTGTGATCAGGACTGACCGCATTCATCCTCCGTGGGCCCGGGTCGCAAAGTTAAGAGTTGCGAGACGCGCGGCCGTTCCTGTTCTATCGCGGAACGAGATCGTAAACCCTCCCTATTAGCGCTTTCCGCCGTCGCGACCTGGATGGCAGTGACAAATCGAATCAACATGTGTCGGAGCCTCTCCGAGCCCGTCGAATGGGCTACCGAGACGTGGAAGCGATATCGCCGGTATTAGGATGGCTATCCCCACTCACGGTCGTCGCGAGGCGCTTTCTGGCTGCCGTGAGGTTTGGCCGCGCGACGCAAATGAGCCGGACTCAAGGAAGCTGCCGAATTGGCCGCGCAGCACCATGGGGTGTGTGGAAGTCAGGCTATAGCCTTGTCGCTGTCTGGTAGCGTTGGTACTACCGAGTAATCACCTTCGCCAGCGTGCGGTTGATCTAAACGAGCGGTCCTCTCAGAGGCACTCCTCTATGCCATTTGTGCAACACATCTCGAAAAAACACGCGACCGCTGTATGGCCGCTTGTTCTTCATTGCCTATCCCTGGCCTTGGGTTAATGTGAGTGTGCGACGGGGGGTGCATCTCCCAGGTTGTCCCTCGTCTGGGAGTCCGATCGCATCCGGGTGTCTACATTTTTAATTATGCGGATCACGCTTCGGATGGTCCCTCACCAACCTCCGAACCGCGATAGACAGTGGCCGAGACCCGACTGTGCTACACCTCTCGGGTCCATTCCATAAGGGAGAACGGGGATGGCGCTGGCGCCGGTATGCTTTCTACGAGGGACGTCGGTTTTGACCTCCCATGGTGAGACTTCTGTCGAGAAACTAGTGATTGGTGATCTGGTCGTAACAGCAAAGAGCACGGCACTTCCGGTCAAGTGGATCGGTCGTCAGCATTTCAAGAAAGACGCCGGATCAAGTTGGCCGAAGGCTTTATTGCCCGTTCGCGTGTCGCGCGTTGCCCTCGATGAGCACGCACCCCATAGAAACTTGTATGTGTCGCCTAACCATGCGCTGCTCATCGATGGCGTGCTCATCCCAGCGATTTACCTCGTCAATGGAACCTCAATTGTGCAGGCGATGCCCGAGTGTGTCGAAGAGATCGAATATTTCCACATTGAGCTTGCAACACACGAGGTGATATTTGCCGAAGGGGCCGCCGCCGAAACGCTGCTGGTGATGCACGACCGTGAAGCGTTTGCTGACCTCATCCGTGAAAAGTTCGATAACTTTACTGAACGAAAGCGGCTCTACGGCATCGACGACGCTCTGCCTATGACGCCCTGCGCACCCCGTGTTTGCTACAATGGCAGGCGCTCGGAGCTGAAGGCCTTGTTGCGCCGGGCAGCGTCTCCGGCCGCTGATATACGTGACCCAATTCAGGTGGCTCACGATCGGATCGCGGCGCGTGCTCCCGGACGCGAGAGTCATCCGCGGGCCGATCTCTGCTAGACAAAGACCCTTCTAGCGAGTTGTGCCTGCAGTATGCCACTTGATAGCACGAGGGGCCTGCTCGCCGGGCATCCGAGCTACCGTAGAAATTGACGCCCATCCTTGGGCTCCAAGTCTCGTTTATGTACTCCACTTTAAAATGCACGGTAATGGAGCCAGGGCCGCGAATCTGGCGCAATTTTTAGGAGTGCTACTGAGTAGGCCCATTCCAGTCGGCGGAAGAGCTCCTGGTGCGCTGGGGTTGGGTCCTTGTCGGTCCGCCCGAGACGCCGCAGGAACCGTTTCACGAGCCGCTTACCTCGATTTCCCACACCGGTCCGGGGCAGCTCCAATACTTCAACCAGCTCGTAGTCGCGGTTGGCCAGCACAAACCGAACCACGGCATTGACCGACTGAAACCCGACATCATCGAGCACGATTACCCCACCGATCTCGAGCATTTGATCCACATAGAAGAAATCGATCAGCGCGTGGTCGAACGTGTGCGCGCCATCGATGAACGCGAATTGAATCCGGTATCCTTTCGCGGCCAACGCCGGAAGCACGGCCTGTGAGGTCCGCTCGTGGAACTCCACCACGTCGCCGAAACCCGCGGACCGCACTTGCTCCAGCCCCACACCCTGCCAGAGGCAGCCGTGCTGCAGCGGGTCCATGACGACGAGATGCGGGCGTTTCCCAGTTTCGAGCGGTGTGTTTTGACACAGCGCGTCGCAGAGACACAACGTCGAAATGCCGAATGCCATCCCGACCTCGATGGCCTGCGTCGCCCGTGTGGCGGCCACCTGCCGGTACAACAGTTCGCACTCGTCGCGGGGGATGTGCATGTACGAATGCACACGCACGACTCGTCCCTCCACCGTTGACACTCTGCCCGAACGCAGAACATTTTCGATGGCCGGATGAAGCACCCCGTGCAGTACCCCGCCCATCACAGGCTGACAGGCCGAGTTTTGTGCTCCTTCATCGTCGTCAATGCTCGGCGCCTCATTATTTGATTGCTTGGCATAAACGAACAGCCAAACTCAACGTCGAGGTCAAGCACCAACAAAACCCGACAATCCATTCGCGGCCAAGGGTCAAAAATCGGCTGCCTAGGTCGCTCCAGCGGAGATAGCAATTCTCCGGTGCATACCTCCCCCGGGCGAAGGCGCCCTGACGCGTATTGCCTTGCTTACCCCAGTGAATCCTTTGGCTTCTGGGTTTCATCGTGGACTGAGTACAAATTCGATCGGAGCCTATCTTCTTCCGCCTTTACCAAGCAAAATGTAATCTAGCTAGTGTCATCTCCGATCATTCGAGGATGGGGGCTATGGAATACGAGAGGCCAAAGGCAAAACTTCGGGCGGTGGGCGACGAGATTGCCGCCGAAGACGCCCGTTGGAGTTTTGAGGGGATATCAGGCTCCTTCACGGAGCACGCGCGAAAGTCGATCCCATTCTACGATGAGGGGCATGACCTAATCTGCCGATACAGCGACTACTTTGTCACTGCAAACTCCGTCATCTACGATGTTGGCACCACGACCGGCGTGCTAGCGCGCAAACTGGCTGAGTGGAATAAGTCAAAACCGGGCATTCGCGTAATTGGAATCGATATGGTCCCATCACTGATCGAGTATTGTCAGCAACAATATCCAGATCAGAAAAGCCTGAAATTCGTTTGCGCCGACGCAGTCACATTCGATTACGAGAAAGCCAGTCTATTTACCTGCTATTACATCGTGCAATTCACTAATCCCCATGTGCGGCAAGAGCTAATCGACAAAATGTACCAAAGGCTTCACTGGGGCGGTGCCTTGCTCATGTTCGAAAAGGTCC
Organism: uncultured Alphaproteobacteria bacterium; assembly: GCA_963804705.1. GTDB lineage: Bacteria > Pseudomonadota > Alphaproteobacteria > Rhizobiales > Methyloligellaceae > Methyloceanibacter. Next base: position 29,947 of record CAWDRM010000027.1, on the reverse strand, counting down.
GTGGTGCTGACGCAAGATTTCAGGACTATGCCACGCAGATTTATGCCGACTTCAAGTCTGCTCGCGGATACTCCGATGCCGAGATTTTGGGCAAATCGAGAAGCCTTAAGGGTGTACTGGAACCGTTTTCAACCAACGGCAATCTCGAAATGTTGGAACGGGCTGGCTTCAAGGACGTCATGACGATCATGAAATGGGTTTGCTTCGAGGGATTTCTGGCGATCAAGTAAGCCACCATCGTTCTCGAATTGGTGACGTTGCCAAGGATGCGTTGCCTGCTTTGTCAATGTGCAGGGCTAAAGGCTACGCATGAGGGATTGTGCGCTCGGGACCCACGCCAGTTTATTCCCAGGAGCGACGATACGGTCACATCGGGAGCGCAATGCCCAGAAGGACAATCAAGATAATGAGCAGGATAAGGTCGATGTGCAGCTCGCGCACTAAGCGGGTTTATGTAAACGTACAGATGCGGCGTGAGGTTCCGGGGCGGGGGGAGGCATCGAGCTGTGGGTCCCAGTAAATAAATAGATACAGGGCCTCGAGCATGTTAGGGTTGGCGTCGGCTGCGGCGTCGAGGAAGTACAGCTGACTTTCCGGGGCGCTACGTGGACGACACTAACGCCGCTCTGGTTGCGTTCCCGCCTGACGGATCCAGGGCTGCGTGTCTCTACGCCCGCATGATTTCAGCGTCTCGCGCAGAGCGTGGAAGAAATCGTCCAGGGCTGCTCCTCCCACCTCGAGTTCGAAGAAAGCGTTGTCCAGCTCTCACAGCGCATTCGCGCGTCATCTCGCGTTGCACCCGAGCTGTACTGCATCTATTTCGATCTGCTACAGGCAGCACGCCGCGACGATCTGGACGCTTGCGCGCGGTTGCTCAGTGAGATGGACACTCGCATTGACGCGCCGCTACCATCATTCTACAGCCGATGGGGAGCGTTGCCCGAGTCAACGTCTCGCCGGTATCTCACGTACGTAAACGTTGATCCAACGACTTAGATCAAATTTAAAGCACTCTCTTCCTCTGAATTCGATGATGCGCGTCGCCTTGCTGATGACGCATTCAGGATCCTTGAGCGCGTTGCGCCGGAAATCGGAGCGGAGATTCGCTCGCTGCTCACGGAAATTGTTTTCGTTTCAGGTGTGCCGAACGAATCGTTTGGCGGGGCAACCTCGTTCTTTTGCTGGGGGGCGCTGTTTCTCAACGCAGAGAGACACCGCGCCCTAGTACAGATGATCGACGGCCTCACCCACGAGAGCGCGCACGCCCATCTCTTCTCGCTGTCTCTCGGTGACTTTTTCGTCGAAAACCCGGACGACGAGCTGCACCCTTCCCCCTTGCGGCGCGATCCACGACCATTGGATGGCATTTTCCACGCGACCTATGTCTCCGCGCGAATGCACTACGCGCATAGTCACGTGATCGAAAGCGGTGTGCTGTCGGAGAGTGAGGAAAGCGAGGCAAGGAACGCCCTGGCAGCAAGCCGCACTGCCTTCTCGGACGGGTTCAAGGCCCTTAACGATTATGCCTTACTCACCCCCCTTGGCCGCCGAGTAATGGACGCCGCCCGCAGTTACATGATCGGGCAAGGCGTTGCACTTGGTTTGTAAGTCGGAAAGATTGTCCCCGGGGGAACTTAGGCCGAATTTTTTTATTGTTGCTAGAATATCACGATCCCCGGCTATGTTCGGGGGTTACAGTCGGGCTAATCATTAAATCTGGAGCGGGGACTACACTGGAAGCCCGCCATATGAATGTCTCGGGGCGCCAGGAAGTGGGCAGCGGGTCTGCAACTAGGGGGGGCGATGACATGACTAGTGAAACTCACAAGATTTTAGTGAATGAAGACAAGCTGCTTGGCGTCGGCTGCATCGGCAGGCCGATCGGCGTCAAGATAGGCGTTCGTCCTGTTTGCTATCTACACGGCACTCGCATTTGCACTCCGGAGGGGGAGCGTAGAATTGAAGAACTCAAGATCGGTGATCCAGTTGTTACATTGTCGGGCGAGAGCAAGCCGATCAAATGGATTGGCCGTCAGCGGTTCAAGAAGAGCTCTAAATGCTGGCCTAGGGACTTTGAGCCGATTTGGATCAGTCGCTTCGCGCTCGACGAGCGGACCCCGTACCGGTATCTGTACGTTTCACCGAACCACGCCATTTACATTGATGGGGTGCTAATACCCGCGAAGTATCTCGTCAATGGACTAAACATTACGCAGTGTGCGCCGGAAGGTGCGGATATCATTGATTACCTGCACATCGAACTGTTCGCCCACGACGTGATTTACGCGGAAGGTGCGACGGCTGAGACCTTTGGCTCGCTGCGCGAGGCCCGTGACCAATTCGACAACTTCTATGAGTATTACCGGCTGTACTCGAACGAGGACGAAACCGCGCATCCTCCGTGCGCGCCGCTCCTCTGGGGACAGTCCCGGTTCGAGAGGGCCCTACAGCCCTTGCGCGGCTTAGTCGAGCCGTGGATTGATACTCGCAGAACACGGGACAAAATCCGGGATCGACTTGCTGCGCGCGCAGGGGAGCTGGTCCGCTAATCCCCAGGGACGAAAACCTCTTTGGCTGAGGCCGTCCTTCGGGGCGGCTTCGCTTGCTGCAACCAATGCAAGCAACCCGCTGATTTCAGAACGCTGGCCACCTTTCTGGCTACACCGGTGCTCTGACCGCCCACGAAGGGATGATGATCGGCGTGCTCGGCGGCATGGGCCCGCTCGCTTCAGGAACGCCACGCCGCTCGAGCCATTTGTCAAAGCCCTCGAAAAGCGCGAGAAGGCCAACGTACTCGAGGGTAGCCGAAGGCTCTAGGCGTCGTTCATCGGCTCGGATCACCTCGACCGGTGCGGGTGCTGCATACTCCTGGGCCAGCGCCTCAGCGATCTCCTCCACAGCTCTCTTGCCGTCGCACAATTTGAGGCACCGCGACGGCGTTCTGGTCCGACGTCAGGATGCGCTCCGGCGCCAACAAGACCCATCTGCCTCGCCCGCGTCGTGACGGGGCTTCAGATAGGACGGTAAATATGGCCCATCATGCTCAGGCCGAGACGAAGGCGCCCAGGGAATGAGCCCCGACGCGCTCCTCAGGCCCGAGAAATTCTAAAAGCACGCAAAGGGCGCAACGCCCGTGACCCTCAATGGCCAGGGGAAGAGGACGTCTGCTTGTGGCACTTTTCGGACATCCTCCCTGCACTGACGAATGTCCGCTATCGGAGGTAAAGCGGACATGATCTATGCGGTCGCGGCTGCCTCGGCAGAGCGCAGGCGAGGGCGAGCAGGCGAGACCACATGGCGACTCCAGCGCGGGGCGGAGCGTATGCGACTTGCGGACCTATGCTAGTGACACGCAAGCGTTAAATCAGTCAGATCGCAGAATGTCCGCTTATGACCCTAAGCGGACATTGTGCCGTGCTTTACCGGCATCCTCGACGTAGGCTTCCCTAGCGCGCCCTGGTGGGCGCCCACTCCAGACGGAGGGCTCCGCACCATGGTTGTCACCCACAGGCACGTCCTCCTGCTCGCCCTTCTCCTTGCTCCACCCACTGTGGCGCGAGCCGCACAGGGCGCCGAAGGGACGGTAACTGTGCCCCGCTTCGAGCCGGCGCCGTGCCCGAAACTGCCGGGGGCCGAAGAGCTGGCCAAAGCGAGCTGCGGCTACCTCGTCGTACCGGAGAATCGGAGCCAGCCGAATGGCCGCACCATCCGGCTCATGGTCGCGAAATACCCGGCCCGCTCAGCGGAGAAACGACCCGATCCCGTTGTCTATCTGGCCGGCGGGCCGGGCGACATCGCCCCCCTGGAGGTCAACGGGCTCATCGCCGCCGACTTCATCCGCGACCGCGACATCGTAGTGATGAGCCAGCGCGGCACCATGTTCTCGGAACCGGCGCTGACATGCGCGGCCAGCGACGACTTCGCCCGAGAGCTTCTCGGCCTCCGCTTCTATTCCGAGGCAACCAAGCGCGCGCATTTGGCCGCGACGGAAGCCTGCCACCGGGAACTCGCCGCCACTGGCGCCGACCTTAGCGCCTACAATTCGACCGAGAGCGCCGCCGATTTCGCCGATCTCCGCAAGGTGCTCGGCTTTGAAGCGTGGAATGTCTACGGGACGTCCTATGGATCGTACGTCGCGCAGACGCTCATGCGCGACCACCCCGCGGGCATCCGCAGCGTCGTCCTCAATTCGGTCTTGCCCACCACGTACAACGTTGCCGCAAACTGGCAGAACGCAAGCGACGCCTTCGGCAACATCTTCCAGGCTTGCGCGGCAGAACCAGCCTGCAACGCCTCGCATCCTCATCTCGAAGAAACCTTCACCGGACTGGTCAACAAGCTTGAGGCGGAGCCGCTGACGGCAACCGTCAGGGACCCGGCCACCAGCGAAGACATCAAAGTCGTCATCGACGGCGGAGCACTGGTCGACTGGCTGCGCAACCAGAACTATGGCGTGCCCATGCTCCAAGCTGCGCCGAATCGCATCGATGGGCTCGCCGCCGGCCGCCCCGACGCTATCCAGGCGATTGCCCTGGATCGGGCTAGTCGCGCACCACCACCCGATCCGGCCGCGCCCGCGCTCGGCTATGGGCTCGCCTTTGGCGTCAGCTGTCGCGAAAGCTATCCGTTCGCCGCGCCAGAGGATCTCACCGCGGCCGGCCGGAAGGCGTTTCCGGACTACCCGGCCTCGATACAACGCGAGGGGATCGGCAGCTGGGCATATTTCAACGAGGACTGCCGCGACGTCTGGAAGGTCCCCGCCGCCCCGGAGGCGATGCACCGGCCCGTCAGGAGCGGCATCCCGACGCTCCTCATCTCTGGCAGCTTCGATACGCTGACGTCCCTCGTCGGGGCAAAGGCCGCGGCGACAAACCTGGCCAAAGCGACCATCATCAGCATTCCGGGCATCGGGCATTTTGTTTCCCCTGCGTCTCCTTGCGCGCAAGAAGTCGTCGTATCGTTCCTCGCCGACCCGAACGCTCCCGACATTTCCTGCGTCGGTGCACTGAAGCCGCCTAGCTTCAGGTCAGCGACCTCGCCGTGAGGCGTTGCGCCCCGCGGTTCGCGCGCTGAGGGCCGAGGCTCTCGGTGGGCGACGGCAGCGAGCAGGATGGCGAGGTGCTCGACGTCTGCTAATGGCACAAGCAGACATGCTCAATACGCTGACTAATGTCCGCTTTTTAGGGGCAAAGCGGACATTGACCAACCGCTGCTTACCAATCTCGATTTATGAGTACACGGCCTAGATCAGGGTTGCGAGCTTGAGGCGGATTTGCTGCCTCGCCATAGGTGAGGCCCATCTAGGGCGTGTGGGTCATAAACCGACAGCCAAATGCTGACTTGGATGTGCCGCCCAGCGTCCGTTATTGGGGGTTACGTTTCCACGTTAGTCCACTCGTGCTAGTCTTCGTCGATGATTGCGCGCCTTAGACGGTACTTCGCACGTAGGCGATTGAAGCCAGTCCTCAATGTCTTGCCAAGACGGTTATCAGGTTCATTCGGGGTGAGTGACTACGCTACCTTCGGCCAAGCGAAGCGCGTGATAACTGGCATGCACTTACACAAGTCTGTAGAGCGCTACGCTTATGCCACAGCTTGCCGATTGAGCGAGTTGGACAAAGGCTTTCCTCTATCTGCTGATGACTACCAACGGGTGAGAGTGGAGCTGGCGGAATTGTTCGGCCTGCGCAGCAGCGAATTCACGATCAAGGATTTGCTCAGCAAGCCATACAGTGGGTATAGCCCTGCTCAAGAGACGTCTTATGCATCCAATTCATCCGGCTAATAGTGGTTGATGCTAACGGCCCGTCGCTTGCCTTATGTCTACTCGCGCGAGAATGAAAACGACGGGGAAATGGTCATTCCTGTGCCGCCGCTAAATTGCGCATCGAGCCCTCAATCATCGCGCGGGCTCCAAGTGTGGATAGACCTTTGTCGCCTCTACATCACATGACGCCATGTCTTGCCTTTTGGAGTTGCATGCCGCCAAAGCGAGTGTCGAGGCCACCAGGACAAGAGCCTTAATCATCGCGCGACCCCTCATGCAGTCAGCTTCTCATAGTCGCTGCGGACGCGGTTCAGTTCCATAAAAAGCGCATTGAACCGGAAAGTCGTCCTTGAGCTTTTTGTGCGGGGTTGCCCCCGCCAGGAGCCCAATCTTTAAAGAGTAATTCAGGCGAGCGAGCGAGCCTGCGCCCCAGGAATTGGATCCCCTAGACTGAAAGGAACGACCATGTCTGATGCGAACAAGGCCAATACCGTCGCCTTCCACAAGAAAGCGGTCTTTGAAGGCGACGTTGAGAACGCGTTCCGGCTCTACGCCGGAGGCAGCTATCGCCAGCACAATCCTCTCATTGAGGACGGCATGGAGGGCCTCCGCAAGTTCGTCGCCTGGCTCCTAGCCAATCATCCGGACGCGCACGGCGAGATCAAGCGCGTCTTCGCGGAAGGTGAATACGTCATCCTCCACAGCCACTGGCACGGCCTGTCGGACAATCCGCGCGGCGAAGCCGTCGTGGACATCTACCGGTTGGAAGACGGCAAGGTGGTCGAGCACTGGGATGTGATCCAGCCGATCCCGGAAACGGCGGCGAACAAGAACACGATGTTCTGAGCCGTTGGCGATAACGTGCGCGACCCTGGAGTCTCATTCGCTGGCGCTTCTCGGCTAAGATCTGACGACGTTGCCGCTCTCCAACGGGTCTATCGTTGCCTTCTCTGCCTCCCCCGGGACGTGTATTTGAACCTGATCGGTAACGTAGCGAGTGAGGCTGGCGTCGCTCCGGGCGTTAAACCTGGGGCGAGATTGCGTTCGTTGCACCGTGAGAGAAATCTGCCGCTGCGGAGTAACAAATCTTGTCGACTGTCACCGTCTCAACCATCGGCTTCACGAGGACTACCGCCCAATATTTTTTTGAACGGCTGTTGAAATCCGGAGTGAAGGCCCCGGGAGACTGCCACCGGTGAACGGAGAGCCGGAGTATTGGGTGCCGTCCGGCCGCAGCAACGTGACGCTGCCACCCTTACGGCCTCCTTGCTGCTCAGACATGGTCTTCGTCAGGTAGTCCGAGGCCCCTGCGACACCCTCGAGCTTCAGGCGTACCCCCATGTCGACCAGATGAGCCATGCCCAGTAGCCCGCTGCCGAACCGGTTGGTTATCCAGACGTTGCCCTGGCTGTCGATGGCAAGACCGCTGCTGTCAAATCCACTCTTGAAATTCTCGGCCTTGCTCGGATCAGCGGCGGGAAAGCGGGTGACGTGGTCGACGCCGCTATTGGAAACCCAGATCCGGTCCTGCTGGTCGATGCCGAGGTGAAATGGTGCCCGGAACGACTTGCAGGGTTCTTCCTTATCACCCTCACAAACGATCCGGCCTTTGCTCATATCGCCCTTGGGGAAATAAACGAGCTGGCTCTTCTCGACGCCCAAGACCCAGACATCGCCGCTCGGCGTGACGATGACGCCCTGCATCAGCCCGAGCTTGCCGTCGAAGGTGATGCCCTCCGGCGGCGTCAGAGGCTTGCCGTTCTTATCGAAAACCACGATAGCTTTGCTGCCATAGGTAGTGAACCAAGCGTTGTCCTTGGCGTCGACAGCTGCGCCGAAGGTGCCCCCTTCCATCCCGCCACCAGTGAAGCCGGTGGTTAACGGCGAAAGCGGCTTGCCATTGGGGGCGAACTTGGTGGCATGGCCCTCCCACAACGAGTTCTTGCCCCTGCCAACCGACCGTGAAGTTATCGCCGACCCAGAGGTTGCCCTCGCTGTCGAACATCGCCTTGCCGCCCGCGCGATATCCGCCGCCGTCAAACTTGAGCGGCAGTACCCAGGCGCTGGGCAACCAGTTGAGGTATGGCATGAACGGAACCGCGCGCAGGTTCTTTCCGTTCGGGATCGGATAGAACGCGTCCAGCAACGTGAACAACCTCTCGGGCTTGTACCAAGGATAGAGAGCGACGGACTCGGCTGCGGTCAGCGTATCGGTGGGGGTATTGCCTTTCGGAGGCGTTGCGGCCGTGAAGAGCCTGGCGCACGCATCGTCCGTCACGCGTGTGACGCAACCGGCAAGCACATCGGCCAGCGTGGCGAAGTTGGCCATCGTGGGCGTCTGGCCGCTGTTAAGCGGGCCCTGGATCGCATCACCCCACGCGCCGGCAGCGACATCGACGAAGTTAGGCACGTTGCCCGCGGCGATCTTCAGGCCTAGCGCGTTACCCCGGATCGCAGAGCCGTCGAGGAACTGCGCGTGCGTCCACACCGACGCCACTGTTGTCATCTCATTGATGGTGACCTTGGCCGGGGGGTGCTGCCCACCACAGTCATCAGCGCGATAGCCGGGTTGTCCCCGCCCGCTTTGTTGACAGCCGGGTCGCCACCTGTGGCGATGAGGTAGAGGATGGCCTCGTCGCCAGACGACCGTTCGGCAGTAATCTCAAACCTGCCGTTAGCGTCGGTCTTGACCTGAGCCATCTGCGCGGGCGCGTTCACGCTTGCGGCCCATAGGGTCACCGTGGAGTTTGCGATTGGGCCACCGCCTCCTTGGACCTGCCCCTCGATGTGAACTGCGGCGGCAGCCGGGCTGCACGCCCAGACAAATAATATCAGGGCGATGAATTGGGCTTTTGTGTTGGTGGGCATTTGCAACACCTCCGTCTCAGACGCCGATGCTATGCCTGATTTGTGTCAGATCGGAGCTGCCACATTTTGTCCGGGCAACTCAGGCTATGTCCGCTTATTGCACTAAGCAGACATTCTCAATGCGCTCCTTGGCACCTTTCGTCCCTCGATGCGCTTGGCTATGCGGCAGAGCCGCCAATGACCCGACCTATTGCGCGGACCACGCCATAGACGGCGAGCGAGACGGCGAGGCTGATCGCTAGGCCTTTAGCCAGCAGCTCGGCAAATTTGATCCTCCAATTTGGTGAGACCATTCGATCCATTTTTTCGTTCTGCTGGTCGGGCGTTGGAACTGGAGAAATGTCAACGCCGTCAATTGTGAGGTTTTTACCGCTGGATGGAGTGGCGGCAGATGATTTCGGCGCAGGATTCTCGGACAACGCCGGACCGGCCTCGTTGAGCGCATAAAGCGCCGAAAAGTAGCCGCCCACGATCAGCGGTATCGCTGCCAAGAATAGCGCGAGCCGGTGAAAGCCACGATTAGTGCTCGCCCCCTCAACCATTCCTTTGCCAACCGCTCTTGCTCGCGCTCTAGTGCAGCCTTCGCACTATACCGCTTCATCAGAGACTCTGGCGGCCATCAAGAAGGCGCTAGAAAAGGCCGGGGTAGAATTCATCAATGGCCCACGGCCACGGGCGCGGCTGGCGCGTTAGCAAGGGCGTGGGTAAGTGCCCGGAATAACCCTTTAGGTATCAAAGGGGGGCTTTAGGGCCGTGGGTAAATCTAAGCCTTTGATTTAGCTTGGTTCACCAGCTTCGGGGGTAAAGCGGCATAGCGGACATGGCGAGAGCAAATCTATTGTGCGGTCTTCCAGGAAATCGAAAGTCCGAGCCACGGAGCGTGCTTGAGCCGATCATCGCGTGATCGTGGCGGACCCGCTTCGACTGAATGGGCTGGTTTCGCCGACTGTCCGTCTATCGGGAACTTAGAGAGAGCGCGGTGGCATGCGATTAGATGGTAGAATTCGCATGAGCATATGGATACCGCAACGACTGAAACGAGGGAGAGTCAAGCCATGCGAATTCCGATCCTGCTCCGAAGCGCTTTAGTCGCGTTGATCGCCCTGTTTGGCGTCGGCCTCCAGAGCGCGCACGCCGATAGCGGCAACGTTACGCTCACGATCTACAAGGGCGGCTGGATCATCGGCGGTTCGGCCGGCGGCGGCACGCTCACCTTCCGCGGCCGCAGCTACCCGCTTGCGGTCGGCGGCATAGACTACGGCCTGGTGTTCGGCGGATCGAAGACGGTGCTCCACGGTCGGGTGCGCAACATCCAACGTGCGTCGGACGTTGCTGGCGTCTACGCCGCAGCCGGCGCGGGGCTTGCGCTCGGCGGTGGCGTCCGCGCGATTGTGCTCACCAACCAGAAGGGCGCTATTCTGGAGCTCTCGGGCCGGCAGGTCGGGCTAATGGCGAACGCTGACCTAAGCGGGCTTGCTATCACGATGAGGTAGTTGAGCGTGGGCTGAGCGCAGCGAGGCATTAGCCCTCTCTCACTCGCGCACGCGACTTTCTGGGACACCTTGAGCTATAGAAACTAAGCGGGAACCGTTACCAGAAAGGCCGAACGGAGCGCAGAAGGGTTACTTATCACCGGTAACCCCTCGGGGTATGGCAAAGGAGACAACCGGGGTTAGGAGAACCTGGCACATAGCTGACTATTTGAGCCGCCCCACAGAATGTCTGCTTTCAGGGGTAAAGCGGACGCTTTTTCATGCAGCCAAACATGTCCGCTAATGACCCAAAGCGGACATTGCGGGAGGCGCGGCGGTCAGAACCGAAGGGTTGCCTGGATGCCGCCGGCGTGCTCCTCGATTAGGTGGCTTAAGCGGTAAAAACGGGCGGGATCATGGATAAGTTCGACCCGATCAGCCTTCCGGAACGTCCCGACATCCCGGCGTCGATCATCGAATCCGGCATTGCCGATGTGCCCTTGACCAGCCAGGTCGAGGTCACGATGCAGCGGCTGCTTGCCGCGGGCGTGCCCATCGACCGCATGAATGTCGGCGTCCGCATCCTGCACCCGCTGTTCGACGGCATGAGCATCACCTGGACGCGCGAAGGCGGCGCCGAGGTGAATTACGCCGAGCTGGTCGATCAGGACGGCTCCGAATTCCGCTTGAGCCCGTTCTACGTCATGCTCAGCGAACAACAGCGAGAGTGGCGGCTCCACCTCGACACCGATCCGGCGGCGGAGTGCTTCCCGCTGCTGATGCAGCTAAAGACCAAGGGCTTCACCGATTATATCGCGCTGATCGTGGCCTTTGGCGGCGCGCCGCTCCACCCGCAATCCTATGACGGCATCGGCACCTCCTGGTCGACGCGGGCGCCCCAAGGCTTCTCCGCCGCCGACATCTTCGCCATGCGCGCCGTGTTGACCCCGCTCGCGCTCGTCTTCCGCCTCGCCATCAAGGACCAGATCACCCGCAGCGCGCTCAACACCTTTCATGGGCCGCTGGTCGGCGGCCGCATCCTTTCCGGTAAGATCAAGCGCGGCGACGGCGAGCGGCTCGCGGCCGCGCTCTGGTACAGCGACTTGCGGAACTCGACTGGCCTTGCCGATCAGCTCCCGGTCGATGCCTTTCTCGACCTACTCAACGCCTATTTCGATTGCGTCGCTGGAGCCGTGATGGAGCAGGGGGGCCAGGTGCTCGACATCATCGGCGACGCCATCCTCGCCTTCTTTCCCGCCGGCGATAATGGAGGGGCGGCGGCCTGCGCGCTGGCGCTCGAAGCCGCCGCCGGCGCCCGCGACCAACTCGCTACGCTGAAGCGAGAGGGAAGCGGGCGTGGCAGCGCCATCGAATTCGGCATAGGGGTGCATTTCGGCAATGTGGTGTTCGGCAACGCCGGAACGCCGGAGCGCCTAAAATTTGGCGTGCTCGGGCGCGCGGTAAATGAGGTCGCACGCACGGCTGATATGACGAAGGTGCTCAAGCGGCCAGTTGTGGTTAGCGACGAGGTGGCGCGGCGGGCGACGTTGACGCTTGCCGATCTCGGCTTGCACGAACTCCGTGGCTTTGCCACGGCGCGCCGTCTTTGGGCGATGGAGGTTGAATAAGGCGCGAGGCTCCTGACTCAAAGGGAGCTAGACCGTGGCCGCCGCCAACGTCCGCTTCTGGCACAAAACGGACCAACTCGATAGAGCTGCAAGTCGCCGCATCATAGGAAGCCGCAACCAAGTCAACGTCTAACAAAGGAGTTCACGATGCAACTGCTCAATCCCTACCTGCACTTCAACGGCCAATGCGAGGAGGCTTTCAATTTCTACGCCAAGGTCCTCGGCGGCGAGATTGTCGCCATGATGCCGCATAAGGGCACACCGGCCGAGGAGCACGTGCCCCCCGAGTGGCACAACAAGATCATCCATGCGCGGCTGATGGTGGGCGACAAGCTGCTGATGGCCTCCGACACCCCGCCCGACCGTTTCGATCAGCCCAAGGGCTTCTCGGTGACCGTAGGCGTCGATACGGCCGCCGAGGCGGAGCGCATCTTTAACGCCTTCGCCGAGGGCGGGACGGTGCGCATGCCGATGGGAGAGACATTCTTTGCCGAACGCTTCGGCATGGTCGCGGATCGGTTCGGCACGCCCTGGATGGTCCTTTGCGAGAAGGCGGGATCCGCCGCAGCCACATAGGGAGGAGACAAGCCTCTAGACCGTCGCAGCCGCAAAAACCTCGATCCGCGGAAGGCTGATTTATCCAGAAATATAATGGCACCCGGCCCCGGCACATCGACAGACTGAATGTCCGCTATTGGCACTTTTCGGACATCCCACCTGCACTGACGAACGTCCGCTATTGGGGGCAAAGCGGACATGACGCGAACGGGCCGTTATGTCGGCTACCCAAAGCGGATATGTCGCTCGCCCTCTTCTCCTTCGCCGGACAAACTCGTACAGGAAGGGGCGTGCGATGAGCGAGCTCGCGGCTTGGAAGCGAGGCGGATCGATGCGGAGTCTCAAGGTCAGGCGAGTCCCTCTCGCTTTGCTTGTCAGCTTTGGCGTCCTTGCCGCTGATCTCGTAGCGGCAAACGCGGCGGAAGATCTGCCGCGGCTCGGCGTTACGCTCCCCGCCACGTCCGTCTCAGGACTCTCTTCTGGGGCCTATATGGCCGGCCAAATCGAGGTCGCCCATTCCAAGGACATCGTCGGGGCCGGCATCGTGGCCGGAGGTCCCTTTGCCTGCGCCGAGACTGAATCTAGCAGTCTCTTCCCCTATTGGCCCGTCGTGGTGTGGCAGAACGCCATGCAGGCGGCGAACGCCTGCATGGGGGACTCATGGGGTGCGCCGGATGCTGACAAGCTCGCCAAGCGCGCCAAGGAGCTCGCCAACGACGGCAAGATCGATGAGCTCTCCGGCCTTGCCGACGACAAGGTTTATCTCTTCTCGGGCAACGAAGATCAGACCGTGGTCCGCGCCGTGGTGGAGTCGGACAAGCGCTTCTATGCGGCAGCGGGCGTGCCGGAGGCGAACGTCACCTTGGTCGAGAGGGAGGGCGGCCACGCCTTCTTGACCGAGACGGAAGGCACGGCCTGCGGCCTCTCCAAGGAACCTTATGTCAGCGACTGCGGCTACGACCAGGCAAAGGCGATCCTCGAATGGATCTATGGCTCCCCCCTCGCCGACCCCACCGCCAAGCCCGACGGGGAAGTTCATCACCTTCGACCAATCCGCTTTCAACAAGGGCGTCTCCAACGGGCTCGCCGCGGAAGGTGTTGTCTACGTTCCGACGGAGTGCGCGAGCCATCCCGGCTGCCGGCTGCATATCGCGCTCCATGGCTGCGACCAGGCGCGGGAGACCGTCGGCGACGCCTTCATCAAGGAAAGTGGGTTTGCCCGCTACGCCGACACCAACCGGCTCGTGATCCTGTTCCCGCAAGTCGCCGGTAGCACCGTGAACCCGCATGGCTGCTGGGACTGGTGGGGCTATAGCGACATCGATTATCTCGACAAGGACGCGCCGCAAATTCAGGCCGTCTGGGACATGGCCGGGCGTCTGGCGATGCAGCCTTGAGGGAGCCGGCGGGGTCGGGAATGGGTCAGTGGCTCTTCACGGGCGGTCGCGGCCATTCTGTGTGTGGCGCAGCCATCCGCCGCTACCCGTTCCGACTGCCGCGGACCGGACAAGCACCTTTTAGTCGTGCATCACTACTCAGTGCTTGGCAGACCTGGATCTTTTTCAGCGGATCATTGTGAATCTCAGAAGCAGATATATGCAATCCGTAGCTCTGGGCCACGATGGCAATCTGTTCGTCCTCGCAATAGGGCGTAGCGATCGGGCCGTATTTGGTGATCTGGAAATTGCCCTGGCACTGGATGCGAGCCGCGGTCGGGTCTGACAAGGCAATAGCCGACAGCACCCCCACAACGAGACTCGCGAGGTTGATTCCATGTCTTCGGCGCATGCTCGGCTCCTTTAAGGCGTGCACGGGTAGGGCCATTGGAGATGATCGGTTGCAGCACCAAACGCAAGGCCGGGGCGAGGGCCGCGGACTTCGCTTTGAACTCTTTTTGTGCTGCTCCATCGGTGGATCACCGTTGCGGTCGGTTCACGCGCGCATGGAAGAGTAGGTCGAGGTGTCCTAGCTATAAGGGTAGCTGGTTCCTAGCTCCCGGCCGTCGGAGGTGCCAGCGAAGGTCTTCGAGGGCCCTTCGGTCGGTGGCATCCCACCGTTGCGTCATATCGGGGGCATTGCCGTCGGCGAACCATGTCGGCGCTGAGATGATGTTGGCCGTCCCCGCTCGTTGATTAGATGCTCGATGAGGCAGCCGTCGCCAAGGGTTTATTGCGATGCTCAGCGAGTGATCTCGGCATGATGGACCACAGCCCCTGCAACTCAATATCGGCCCAAAAAATGACCCTTGCTGCTGCCAGCGCTGGGGGCCAAACACCTAGGCTACGCATCCCCTGTCCTGGCGCCTATAAGACAAGACAAGATCTTGTCTGGGATAGACCAACCAACCCTAAGGAGACCTCCAATGCGCGTTGTGCAAGTTTCCAAGCCACATGCGCCGCATGAGCTTGTCGACCGGCCAATGACAGAGCCCGGCCCACGCGAGGTGCGCATTAAGGTCGAAGCCTGCGGCATTTGTCACAGCGATTCCTTTGCGGTGGATGGCACCTTTCCCGGCATTACCTATCCGATCGTGCCAGGTCACGAGATCGCGGGCCGCATCGACGCCGTCGGCCCCGAGGTGACCACCTGGAGCGTCGGCCAGCGGGTCGGCGTCGGCTGGTTCGGCGGCAATTGCGGCGTGTGCCCGCCTTGCCGCCGCGGCGACTTCATCCATTGCCGCGTGCTGAAAGTGCCAGGTATCAATTATGACGGGGGTTATGCCGAATACATGATCGCGCCGATCCCAGGCCTCGCCTCGAATTCCCGACGAGCTTTCGGCGGTCGAGGCGGGTCCCCTGCTCTGCGCCGGCATCACCACCTTCAACGCGCTACGCAACTCTGGCGCGCGGGCGGGAGACCTTGTGGCCATCCTCGGCATCGGCGGGCTTGGCCATCTCGGCGTGCAATTCGCGCGGCGGATGGGGTTCCACACGGTCGCCATCGCGCGGGGGCAGGACAAGAAGGAGCTCGCGCTCAAGCTCGGCGCGCATCGCTATATCGACAGCCAGACCGAAGATGTCGCCAAAGTACTGAACGGGCTCGGAGGCGCTAAGCTCATTCTCGCAACGGTCACCGATGCCAAGGCCATGAGCGCGGTGATTGAAGGCCTCGGCCTCGACGGCAAGCTGCTCGTGGTCGGCGCTTCGCCCGAGCCGATCGATGTGACGCCAATCCAGCTTATTGGCGCGCGCCGACAGATCGTGGGCTGGCCGTCGGGGACGTCGGCCGATTCGGAGGATACGCTTCGCTTCAGCGCGCTCACCGGCGTGAGGCCTATGGTCGAGACTTATCCCTTGGAAAAGGCGGCGGAAGCCTACGCGCACATGATGAGCGGCAAGGCGCGCTTCCGGGTGGTCATTGTGCCTTGACGAGGCCCCCCGTCATTCAGCGGGGACGCTGTTTGCCGCCCTCGGCCTACCGACCACTCAGCCGAGGCCCCGGCTGCACGCCGGCTGCAGTCTCCTGCCTCACCTCCAGTTCACTGGATTCCTCCGGAGTGCATGGGAGTGCAACTTCGTGAAGTTTTTTCGACCGGCTCTAGCCGCGGATTCCCGCGTAGTGGAGTGAATTCCGGCGCATTAGTGCGCACTGCAGAGACGCCGCGATGAACGGCTTCGTAATGCGGGGGTCGGGGGTTCGAAATCCCTCCTGCGGCACCAATTAAATCAAAGACATAGACAATAAAAGGTGGGCCAGTGGCACTGGAATGTAATGAGCTTGGTATGATTTGCCGGCGAACCTTCGGCAGCCATAGCTTGCGAGACTGGGGTCGTGACCTCTTTTATGGCCGGAGGTCAAACACGGCTCGTGCCGAATGATCGATGTTAAAGACCATCGTCGAGGCGATCACCCTGGACTCCGCCCTGCGGAGTAAGCCCTCTTCACAGATCATCCCCCGGGTGGCGCACAGGATTTAGTGGAATGTGAAGATAAATTCAAATGCCACCAGAGTTTGAATGGGAGTCGACGGATCGGCAGAGCGAAATTATAAATCATCTGGTCACCGTCAACTGGCGCACCAAGTTCGCAGTGCCGCTGACCATTGGTCTCGCCACCACGCTCGCCGCAAGCTTCGCCGTCTACGGCCTCGTCCGCGCAATAGGATGGGTCATTGGAGGGTTTGCGGCGTCGTAGGGTCGGCGTGACGCTCAGCTTCGCGTCTGATCGCCGCGTCGCCCAACTCGGTCGCATCGAGGATGTGCTCGGCGACACCGAGATCCTCGGCGAAGACGTATAGTCCGAGTGGGCGGGCCGGCGCTGGTACTCCCTTTGATAATGTTCGGGTATGTCCAAAACGGAGTGGGCGCGCGAGTAAGCTCGCAAATTGGATGCGAGAAATCGGCCTCGAATTGACAGGGGTCAACGCATGGAGTGGGTTTCATGAGGAGCTGAAGGTCATGAAGGTTGGGTTCATCGGGCTTGGCAACATGGGCAGCGGCATGGCCGCCAATCTGCTCAAGGCCGGACACGCCCTCACACTCTATAATCGGACGTCCGCGAGGGCCGAGCTACTCGTCGCTGAGGGTGCGACGCTCGCCAAGACGCCGAGTGAGGCCGCGCGTGGCGACGTGGTCATCACAATGCTCGCCGATGACGCTGCGGTCGAAGCCGTGGTGTTCGGTGTGGACGGCGTACTTGCGGGGCTGAGGCCTGGCTCCATCCATATCTCCATGAGCACGATCAGCGTCGCGCTCGCCGAGCGGCTCGCGAGCGCGCATCAGGCCGCCGGCCAACGCTTCGTCGCGGCACCGGTGTTCGGACGCCCTGAGGCTTCCGCGGCGGGCAAGCTTTTCATCGTGGCTGGCGGCGAGCCGAAAACCGTGCAAGTCTGCCAGCCCCTGTTCGAGGCCCTTGGTCAGCGCACCTTCGTCATCGCCGACGAGCCTCCAAAGGCCAACCTCGTCAAACTCAGTGGCAATTTCCTGATCGCCGCGGTGATCGAAACGCTTGGCGAGGCCTTCGCGCTTGTGGGTAAGGCCGAATCGATCGAGCGCTGTATCTCGACATCCTTACCAATACGCTGTTCGCAGCGCCTGTATACAAAACGTATGGAGGGATCATCGCCGAGGAACGCTATACGCCTCCGGCTTCAAGGCGAGGCTGGGCTTCAAGGACATCCATTTGGTCCTTGGGGCGGCCGAAGCCTTACAGGTACCCATGCCCGTTGCGAGCCTCCTCCGCGACCGCTTTCTAACGCTGCTTGCCACGGGGGCGGGCGATTTTGATTGGTCGGCGCTGGCCGCGCTCGCCGCCCGCGATGCGGGCGAGCCATCGTCGCTTTCGCCGTGAAGTGACGGGAGCCATAAGGTCAGAATTCGGTGTCCGCTTCTGGCATTTGATGTCGGCTAATGTCTGGCTCCGAGAGGTCGAACGAGAGGTCATACTTGCCCCAGATCACCAGCAGTCGCGGCTTCCCTAGCGCGCCCTGGTGGGCGCCCACTCCAGACGGAGGGCTCCGCACCATGGTTGTCACCCGCAGGCACGTCCTCCTGCTCGCCCTTCTCCTTGCTCCACCCACTGTGGCGCGAGCCGCACAGGGCGCCGAAGGGACGGCAACTGTGCCCCGCTTCGAGCCGGCGCCGTGCCCAAAACTGCCGGGGGCCGAAGAGCTGGCCAAAGCGAGCTGCGGCTACCTCGTCGTACCGGAGAATCGGAGCCAGCCGGATGGCCGCACCATCCGGCTCATGGTCGCGAAATACCCTGCGCGCTCACCGGAGAAACGACCCGATCCCGTTGTCTATCTGGCCGGCGGGCCAGGCGACATCGCCCCCCTGGAGGTCAACGGGCTCATCGCCGCCGACTTCATCCGCGACCGCGACATCGTAGTGATGAGCCAGCGCGGCACCATGTTCTCGGAACCGGCGCTGACATGCGCGGCCAGTGACGACTTCGCCCGAGAGCTTATCGGCCTCCGCTTCTATTCCGAGGCAACCAAGCGCGCGCATTTGGCCGCGACGGAAGCCTGCCACCGGGAACTCGCCGCCACTGGCGCCGACCTTAGCGCCTACAATTCGACCGAGAGCGCCGCCGATTTCGCCGATCTCCGCAAGGTGCTCGGCTTTGAAGCGTGGAATGTCTACGGGACGTCCTACGGCTCCTACCTGGCGCAGACGCTCATGCGCGACCACCCTGAGGGCATCCGCAGCATCGTCCTCGATTCGGTCTTGCCCACCACGCTACAACGTCGCCGCAAACTGGCAGAACGCGAGCGACGGCTTCGGCAATATATTCCAGGCCTGCGCGGCGGAACCAGCCTGCAACGCCGCCCATCCTCATCTCGAAGACACCTTCACCGGACTGGTCAACAAGCTCGAGGCCGAGCCGCTAACGGCAACCGTCAAGGACCCGGCCACCGGCGAAGACATCGAAGTCGTCATCGACGGCGGAGCACTGATCGACTGGCTGCGCAACCAGAACTATGGCGTTCCCATGCTCCAAGCTGCGCCGAATCGTATCGATGGGCTCGCTGCCGGCCGCCCCGACGCCATCCAGGTGATCGCCCTGGATCGGGCAAGTCGCGCACCACCACCCGATCCGACCGCCCCCGCCCTCGGCTTTGGGCTGGCCCTTGGCGTCAGCTGTCGCGAAAGCTATCCGTTCGCGACCCCGGAGGAGCTCGCTGCGGCCGGTCGGAGAGCGTTTCCGGACTATCCGGCCTCGGTGCAACGCGAGGGTATCGGCGGCTGGGCGTACTTCAACGAAGACTGCGGCGACGTCTGGAAGGTCCCCGCCGCCCCGGAGGGCATGCATCAGCCCGTCGCGAGTAGCATCCCGACGCTCCTCATCTCGGGCAGCTTCGATACGCTGACGTCCCTCGCCGGGGCCAAGGCCGCGGCGACGAGCCTGTCCAAAGCAACGATCATCAGCATCCTGGGCGTCGGGCATTTTGTCTCCCCTGCGTCTCCCTGCGTCCAGGCGGTAGTCGTGTCGTTCCTCGCCGATCCCGCCGCCCCTGACACATCCTGCGTCAGCGCAGTGAAGCCGCCTAGCTTCACCTCAGTGGCTTCGCCGTGAGCCGTTGCGCTACGCGACTCGCGCGCTGAGGGCCGAGCCTCCCGGCGGACGATGGCAACGTCAGCCAGATTTTGCTTCCGAAATGGCACTTAGCGGACATTCAACCGATCGCGTCGCGAGGTCTGGTTCCGGCCGAAAAGCGGACATGCCCAATCAGCGTGTGGAATGTCCGCTTATGACCCTTAGCGGACATCCTGAAAGCAAAGGGCCGCAGCGTCAGCCAGGCCATTGAGCGCGCCCCATGCATAAGCAGCATCTATTTTCGTGAATAGCATTCAATTCATGCAATCTGTGTAAGAGGACGTACGTTGCGTTGCGCTCGCGCCAGACAATGTCGGTACCTGGTTGTTCCACTGCCATGTCACCCACCATATGTCCGGCGGCATGATGACCCCGCTATACGGTCACGGGCTGAAACGTTGGGTTGCTCGGCGTGAAGGCTGCGCTGTTCGACGACAACCGGCTAACACTCCGCATAGAGCCATGCATCATGTGGGGTGATCGCAGCACTCATCCCCTCTCCAAGCCTGTCGGCCCTCGCGCACAAGAAACCAGACGATGCCGAGTGAGGCGGCAGCGTCCACCCACCACGCGCCGATGACGAGCTGTGCCACTAACGCAGCCACTACGATGAGCGAGAGCCAACCGCATGTGATGCTCTCGACCGCATCGGCGCGCAGCGCGCGGCTTCCGAGCGCCTCCGCCAGATGGAGCTTGCGCCGGGATAGGAAATACATGGTCGGCATCGCGAGGACACTGATCACAAGGCCGGGCAAAGAGAACTCTGCTCCCTGCTGCATCCACAATTTCCAGCCGCGCCTGCAATGACATAAATGGCAAGCGCGAACAGCAAGGCTCCACCAATCTGGGCTGCTCTTCGTTCCGCGCTCTCAGCGAACGTCTGTCCATGGCGAAGTTCGACGGTGAGTTGCCAAACCAACACGCCCGCCGAAGCCAGCTCAATCAAACTGTCGATGCCAAAAGCGAGCAGGGTCAGGCTATCCGCCGCGACCGCCGAACCGATCGCGACCGCAGCCTCGACCAGCATCCAAGCGATCGTCATGTATTCGATCCTGAATGCCTCCTGGATCAGGGTAGATCGGTCGCCGATCGAGATTTCGTCTTGCCTAAGGGCTCTCATCATCGCTCATTAGCGTGTTCAATCTTCCCCTCGCGCAAAAACCGAGCAAACGCCTTTAACGTCATCTCCGAGACGTAATGCTCAATTCCTTCGGCATCAGTTTCGGCAGATTCGGCGGGGACGCCCAGCGCGAGGAGTAGGTCTACGACAAGCCTGTGGCGCACGCGCACTCGTTCGGCTAGTGCGTGCCCCTTTTCTGTCAAGAACACCCCCCGATAGGGCCGGGCGGTCGCCAGTCCTGCTCGCTTCAAGCGGGAGATGGTTTTGATGGCGGTGGCGTGGGAGACGCCCAAGCGGCGGGCGATGTCTGTCGGACGTGCCTCGCCGGTCGTCGCTAGCAAGTCCGCGATAAGCTCGACGTAATCTTCGAACAAGACGGTCGATTGGGCCGAACGCACCTTGTCGAAGCGGCGCGCTTGGGTGAGTTCAGCGGGCAGTTTCCCCATGGCCCCGACAAGCTCTGGTTTCGCCTTTCGCGACACCCTGGTTTTCATGGTGGCCGCCGGATTTTCTGGTGCAGGGACAACACACTTCAATGCTCGTGTCAAAATGTAGCATACTGCGCAGTTTGTAGCCATTGACAACAACGGTTTACTTAATATGTTGTAGCCAGTGCGACACTTTCGTGTAGATGCTGGATATGCTGCAAAAGACCGAGTTGATAGTCCGACGAGAATCGCTGTCTGAACGGACCGTCTCTACGGCGCGCCAGGTGCTCGCCGGTCAGCGTGGCGGACTGCGCGCCTATCTGGCATTCGCGGGTCCCGCCGTGATCGCCTCGATCGCCTATATGGACCCCGGCAATTTCGCGACCAACATCCAGGCGGGAGCGAGATATGGCTACACGCTGCTCTGGGTGGTGCTGCTCGCCAATCTCATCGCCATGCTTTTTCAGGCGCTTTCTGCCAAGCTCGGCATCGTCACCGGGCGGAACCTGGCCGAGATGTGCCGCGACGAGTTTCCGCGGCCAGTGGTGTGGGGCATGTGGGTGGTGAGCGAGGTCGCGGCGATGGCAACTGATCTCGCCGAGTTCTTGGGCGGCGCCATTGGCCTTTCGCTGCTGTTCCACATGCCGCTCTTTGCCGGCATGGTGGTGACCGCCATCGTGACCTACGGCATCCTGCTTTTTGAAGGCTCGGGCTTCCGCCCCGTCGAATTGATCATCGGCGGCTTGGTCGGCATCATAGGCCTTTGCTATCTCATCGAGATGTTCATCGCCCCGGTCGATTGGGGCGCGGCAGCGCTGCATACGGTCGTGCCCAAGCTTCCTGACGGGGAGGCGCTGCTGCTCGCGGTTGGCATCATCGGCGCCACCGTGATGCCGCATGCGATCTATCTGCATTCCGGCTTGACGCAAGGACGCACGCCGGTCCGCGACGAGAACGAGCGGCGAAAAGTCCTGCGCTTCTCCAATCAAGAAGTCATCCTGGCGCTTCTGGTTGCCGGCCTCGTCAACATGGCGATGGTGATAATGGCGTCGAGCGCCTTCCATGCCGGCCATAGCGACGTGGCGGAGATCGAGACCGCCTATTACACGCTGACGCCGCTGCTCGGTATCGGGGCTGCAGGCGTGTTCTTACTGTCCCTCATAGCGTCGGGCGTGGCGAGTTCGGCGGTCGGCACCATGGCCGGGCAGATGATCATGCAGGGCTTTGTCGGCTTCCGCATCCCGATCTTGGTGCGACGGCTCGTGACCATGCTACCGGCTTTCGTCGTGGTTGGGCTCGGCGCCAATGCCACAAGCGCGCTCGTGATCAGCCAGGTGGTGCTCTCAATCGCACTGCCGCTGCCGATGATCGCGCTTCTGATCTTCACCAGGCGCGCCGACATCATGGGTTCGTTTGCCAACAGCCGGCTGACCAATGTTGCCGCTTTGGTCGGGACGGCGCTCGTGCTCGTCTTGAATTCCATTCTGATCCTGCAGACGCTCGGCGTGACAATTCCAGGATGGTCGGCCTCATGAACGTCGCCGCGACCACGCCACGCCGGGACGATGACGGACAGGCCTATGAATTCAGGCGCGAATAGAGCCTCTCGACGTCGGGAGCCGGACCATCCTCGGTACAACAGGCCCTTCCACTTAGCCATTAGTAGAACCACGTCCCTGGGTGTTCGCGTCTTCTTGCTTCTTGCGCCTCTCGTTTCTGCGGCCGCCCATGCTGCGGTAGGCGAAGACTTTGCCGGGCTGGTCGACATCGGCGGAGGTCGCAAGATCTACATGGAGTGTCGCGGCGCGGGCTTGCCGACCGTCGTGCTCATCTCCGGCAAGGGGAACGGCGCTGCCGACTGGAGCAAGGTCCTCGATCCCGCCGACCCCGTCCAAAACGCCCCCCTCGACGCGGTTGGTGCGGGTGAAGGCCGCCTGCTTGAGAGCGAAGCTGCCGTTTTTCCCGTGGTTTCCCGCTTTACGCGCGTCTGCGCGTATGACCGGCCGGGGACGAGGATTGAGGGCACCGACATATCGACGCCGGTCGCACAGCCGCACCGTGTTGACCAAGATGTCGACGACCTGCGGAGGCTACTTGCGGCCGCGGGCGAGCCCGGACCATACGTCCTCGTTCCCCATTCGTATGGCGGCCTTGTCGCCTTGCTCTATGCGCGGCTACA
Organism: uncultured Alphaproteobacteria bacterium; assembly: GCA_963804705.1. Classification (GTDB taxonomy): domain Bacteria; phylum Pseudomonadota; class Alphaproteobacteria; order Rhizobiales; family Methyloligellaceae; genus Methyloceanibacter. Next base: position 6,892 of record CAWDRM010000027.1, on the reverse strand, counting down.
CCCCAAGGAGGTCGCCGGTCTCGTCATGGTCGACGCCGCCAGCGATCTCATCAGACAGGAGGCCAGCGCCGAAGAGCTGGTTGGATGGGACGCGAGCCACCGGGTATCCAATCCGGCGGCCCCCGAAGCAGTCGAGCTTCTGGATGCCATCGAGAGGATCGAGGCGTCTCCTCCCTTGCCCGAACGTCCGGCCGTCGTGCTGAGCGCCGACAAGCCGTCGCAATCCCCGGCGCCTATCGCACACGGAGAGACAAGCGGGGGAATGATAACGTTTGCCGAGTTGCTGGCGGCTCAGGATCTGCTGGCGGCATCGCTCCATGCCAAGCACATCAAGGAAGAGCGGCCACAACGTCTATCTCTACGAGCCTCAACTCGTGATCAACTCAATCCGCGAGGTCGTCGAGGCGGTCCGTAGCGGGAGCCGGCAGCTGGCGCGTTGAGGTGTGGCGATCGATGGGTGAAGGTGAAGGTGAAGGTGAAGGTGAAGGTGAAGGAGAAGGCGTGGGGGAAGGAGAAGGCGAAGGAGGTAGAGGCCGTCGCCACATAGACCCACGCAGCCCCGGCGGCCGCGTGGTCGCCCCACCCGCCGACGATGGCCGTGGTACCGTCGGAGGACGCCGAGACGGAGACGCCTGGTGCGGCGGCTCCCATCGCTCCCGTTCCGATCAGCTTGCTGCCTTGCTGGGTCCATTGATCGCCGCTGCGCGTGAAGACCCATGCAGCCCCGACGGGCGCGTTGTCGTTCGGGCCGCCGAGGATAGCCGTGATGTTTGTGAATAGTAGACTGTTTGGCTGATCGAAAAACCAGCTGAGGGGTTTGTAAATGCACTTCCGACCATCTGTGACGTCATTGATCTCGACGAATTCACCGCTCTGCGGAAGCTGGTCCAGACGGTGGAATGGCTTGGTGTCAGGAGTGTTGTTGCGGGATTACGGCCAGGAATCGTTGCCTACCTCGCGTCCGCTGGCGCTCCAACCGGAGCCCTTCGCACCTCGCTAAATCTCGAGAAAGCACTACTTAAAGTCAAGCCAACCAGAGTTCGCAGGAAATCCAGATGGACTTAGGTCCCGTCTAGTCCATTCTTTCGACGATGCATTGCCTGATGAAGGCCGGCTTCTGCTAAAACGTATCGAAGCGTAACAAGGGGACGCGATCGATTTGGGTGCGGACATGAGTATAGCGCGCAAGACCAGACGAGTAGGCGAGCTCAAGCCTAAGCCAAACGCCGGCATGGTGCTCATTCCAGGCGGCGACTTTATCATGGGCTCCGACCGCCATTACCCAGAAGAAGCTCCCGCGCACCGCGTGCGGGTCGATGACTTTTCGATCGAGAAGACCCCGGTGACAAATAGTGACTTTCGCCTCTTCGTCAGGCAGACGGGCCATGTCACCTTCGCCGAGATCGCGCCGGACCCCAAGGAATATCCGGGCGCGCTGCCGCACATGCTACGTGCGGGCTCGCTCGTCTTCGTGAAGTCGCAAGGGCCCGTCGATCTTACGAACTGGTCGAACTGGTGGACCTTCAGCTTCGGCGCCGATTGGCGGCACCCATACGGACCCGGCAGCTCAATTGAGGGGCTCGACGATCATCCGGTCGTCCATATCTCTTATCGTGATGCCGAAGCCTATGCCAAATGGGCCGGCAAGGAGCTGCCGAGAGAGGCCGAGTGGGAGTTTGCCGCGCGCGGCGGGCTCGACGGTGCGGAGTTCGCGTGGGGTGATGCGTTCGAGCCTAGTGGCCGCCCCGTGGCCAATACATGGCAGGGCGAGTTTCCCTGGCAGAACCTACTTACCGATGGCTACGAGGGTACGTCGCCGGTGCGCGCCTTCCCACCCAACGGGTACGGGCTATACGACATGATCGGCAATGTCTGGGAATGGACCACGGATTGGTTTGTCTCGAACCATCAGCAACAGAAGTCGTGCTGCATGCCGCAAAATCCTCGAGGGCCTCGCGAAGAGGACAGTTACGATCCCTGCCAACCGGACATCAAAATCCCGCGCAAGGTCATAAAGGGCGGATCACATCTCTGCGCGCCGAATTATTGCCGACGTTACCGTCCCGCGGCGCGCCATGCCGAGCCGATTGACACCTCCACTTGCCATGTTGGCTTTCGCTGCATTAGACGAGGTTGAAGCAATCACATGAGCGCGCTTTAGGAGGCCCACATACATTTCCGCGAGCAGCCAGCTGCAACCACTTCAGATCAATGTCGACCTCGTCAATCCTGTCATTGAATTTGAACAGCATTCGATCTGCATAGGCATCGAGGATGGGCGTTCCTCGGTCCTCACCGACGTCGAGCGCTTAATCAATTGAGTAAAGGTAGGGTACCCTGCGGTTGATATTGGTTTTGGCGACTTTATTACCTTCGATAGCAACAGCGTACCCCCCTTTGCCAGCCTCGCCCTGCTTTCCGCTATAGGCGATATCGAGCGTATGCGTGTGCGTTCCACGCGTTGGTTTGTCGGCACGTTCGATGCGGATGCCATCATGGGGCCGCTGCGACCGCTTGTAGACCCAGACGGGCTCGCCTTCGATGAGAACCAAACCCCAGCCCGCAAAGCGAGTGCCAATGAAGTCGCTGTCATTGGCAACGGCGCCACCGAGACCTTCGATTATCTCTATTCTATCAAGAACGAGCTCGGCGGCCCGACGCCGCGCCCAGCGTTTGCCGGGCGCGGCGCATGTCACCGTCTTCGCCGAGCCTCGCGGGGTCAGTGATTGGCGCTGCTATGGGCCTCTTCCAATGTTCTCAGAACAGCGTCGAGGTTGAAGGAGGCCGGTTTCTGGCGCGGCGGATACTTTTTGAAGTCATCGATTTGCTGGGCCACCACCGCCTGCATCGCGTAAACGATGTACGCGTGGGAGATAATCCAGTCCCAGTAGGTGTTCGAGTTCTCGTCGGCCCGTTCGAACGGGTCGCGGCGCAAGTGGAACATCTTTGGGGCCCGCAGGCGAACGAACGGCTCGAACCAGCACGCCAAAGTCTTCGCCCGCTGCTCCATCAACACGACCTTCCAGTCCTTCATCCGAATGGCGAGGATGTCGGCGTCGTCGCTCATATAGAAGAAGAACTGCCTCGGACTTTCCTTCACCTCGCCGCTCAGATACGGCAGCATGTTGAAGCCGTCGAGGTGAACGTTATAGGTCTTGTCGCCGACCTTGTAGCCCTTGAGCAGCTTCGCCGCGGTATCCGGCTCTCCCGCCGCGGCGAGGAATGTCGGCAACCAGTCCTGGTGGCTGACGATGCCGTTGAGCACTGTGCCCGCCTTGAATTTGCCGGGCCAACGCACGAACGCCGGCACGCGCCAGCCGCCCTCCCAGTTGGTATTTTTTTCGGACCGAAACGGCGTGATGCCGGCGTCCGGCCAACTGTTGTAGTGCACGCCATTATCAGTGGAGTACATGACGATTGTGTCCTCGGCGATGCCGAGTTTGTCGAGCTCGTTCAGCATCTTGCCGATGTTCTCGTCGTGGGCGACCATTACGTCATTGTAGTCCCCCTGACCGCTCTTGCCCTTGTGCTTCGCGGCGCAGTGGGTCCGGAAATGCATCGCTGTTGTATTATACCAGACGAAAAAGGGCTTATCCGCCTTGTGCGCTTCGTCAATGAAGCGCAGCGCATGTTCCGTCACCTCGTCGTCGATCGTTTCCATCCGCTTCTTCGTCAGCGGCCCGGTGTCCTCGATTTTTTGCCCGCCCTTGCCGTCGGCCCAGCAGTGCAGCACGCCTCGCGGCCCGAAATGTTTCTTGAACTCCGGGTCTTTCGGATAGTCCGGGTCCTCGGGCTCCTCTTCCGCGTTGAGGTGGTAGAGGTTGCCGAAGAATTCGTCGAAGCCGTGCATCGTCGGCAGGAATTTGTCCTTGTCGCCGAGATGGTTTTTCCCGAACTGGCCCGTGGTGTAGCCTAGCGGCTTGAGAAGTTCGGCGATGGTGGGATCTTCCGCGCTGAGGCCAACGTCGGCGCCCGGCATTCCGACCTTGGTCAGTCCCGTGCGCATCGGGTTCTGTCCGGTGATGAACGCCGCCCGGCCCGCCGTGCAGCTCTGCTGGCCATAATAGTCGGTGAAAGCCACGCCCTCGTTCGCCACGCGGTCGATATTGGGCGTGCGGTAACCCATCTGCCCACGACTGTTATAACTGATGTTCCACCAGCCGATATCGTCGCCCCAGAGGATGAGGATGTTGGGTTTCTTTGATTTGGCCATTTCAATCTCCTTTGACTGACTTTGCGGTTTCAGCTCAGTTTTGAGTTGACGTTCTCTCCATGCGAGCCGCCGCTACACGAGACGCAGCAGCACGGCAAAAAAGGCGAATGTGCCAGTAAGGGCGAGAACGATTGAAGCTGCAATGAGCGGCGTTTGCTTTCCCTCCATTGAAACGCCTGAAATTTCGACGAAACTTCCGCCCGACAGGTAACGATGCATCCACCGGTACTGCCAAAGCGAAATGACCAGCGCCATGACGCCGCAGAAGATCAGCGCAAGCCCCAGATATCGCGCAGCGTCCGGGTAGCGGGCGGGATGTGTCCCCGGCATTTCCTCCAAGCGGTCGAAGAACTGGACGATCACGAAGCCGAATCCGATGAGCGAGACGGCCGTGCGCGTCCACGCCATCATCGTGCGTTCGACGGAAAGCCACGTGCGCAGCCAGGAAAAGTGACTTTCGGCCGTCGCGCGAACAACGAACCGATCGGAATCTCCGCTGACATGTTGGTCACTCATCGTTTTTGTCTCCCCTTGTCAGCTAATTATTTCAGGCCATGCCGTCTGCATGCCTGTGCTGTCACCGGATTTCGTTCGCAGGCGCAACCCCGAGCCACCGGCGCGCGATACGCTCGCACGGGCCACGCAGCAGCAGGTAAGGGACGAACGCGAGCAAGAGCGAGACGATGACCGCCTCGCCCGGATGGAGAGTTCTTGAACTCGAGGAACTGATAGATGACGTCCATGACCAGACCCAGGAGAATGACGCGCGCGGTGGAGATCAGTCCCTCGCGCATGCGGCCACCGCGCTTCGCCCGATCGGTGAGTATCGTCCACAGATAAGGCGAGCGCCCGGTCCGCGCGTCCTCCACGCCGTCGTACAGCGCGGCGATCGTCGCCATGATGGGCTGGAGGATGAAACGGAAGGTCTTCGGCCCGCCGGGACGATCGAGCAAGTTCTGCCAGAGGCGCTCGCGAACCTCTGCCGAGAAGCCATACCAAGCCACGCCAAGAACGACGAAAGCGATCATCAGGGCGACGACCACTTGAGCCAACAGAATTTTGGTCTTCGACGGTGTTTCTGTCATCGCCCAGGCTTCTTCAGTCGCACGACGCATCGAAACCCGACAGGGCTGGCGGAGGCGCCAGCGCGCTCGGCGTACCGCGCGGAGGGGCGGCAACGGCAGCAGCGGCAGCAGCGGCAGTCGTTCGACGCGTACATATATGGACCACTTTTTAGCGCCTTGCCCGCAATTCCGACCCGAGCGGCGTCGCTGACGTCGCCAAGAGTTCCTATCTTCAACGCCTTCATCGCCCGCGCCGAGAAGGAATATCAGGCGCTGTCGCCGACGCCCGACCAGTACAAGCCGTTTCTCGGGCAAATCAGCAAGATGTGGGAGACGCAGCCTAATTGGACCGCCGAAAACCTCCGTGCGATCACCGTACCGACCTGGATCGTTGACGCCGATCACGACGAGGCCATCAAACGCGAGAACACCGAGCTCATGGCCGCCAACATTCCCGGCGCCGGGCTCTTATTGCAGCCGCGGGTCAGCCACTTCTCCTTTATCCAAGACCCCGAGCAGTTCAATCGTGACGTGCTACACTTTCTCGAGCACGCAGATGGATGGCTTAAGCGCGAATCCAATTGGTCTTACCGGTCGCAATCGCACCTCATTGCTGAGGTTGGTGGTGCTAACCAAGTATTCACTTCCCCATCCTCACCCCCGGCTTCTTGACGTTGGTGAACTCGACGCGTGCCTTTTCTCTATAGTTGCCAGGGTCTCGGGTGAGCAAAGGCCAGAGTTAAGACCCAGCGAGATTGCCGATGGCGCTTGCGGTCAAGTTGATTGCCAGCGCGAGCAGGGTGACATTGAAGATGAACGAGAGCAGGCCGTGAGCGGTTACGGTTCTTCTCAGCGATTTGGACGTAACGCAGACATCCGACACCTGGGATGTCATTCCGATCACGAATGAGAAATACAGGAAGTCCCAATAGTCTGGAGCCTCGTCATTCGGAAACGCGAGTCCTCGTGCCTTGCCGCGGTGGTCTGCGTAGAACTCATGCGCGTAATGAAAGGCGAAGATGAATTGAATGAAGCTCCATGACAGCAGGATTGTCACCACGGCAAAGGCGAGACTTACGAAGTGGTGGCCTGCCGGTGCAGTACTCAGCTGGAAAAAATATGGCGCCAAGGCTCGCCGAAGCTGCGGTGACCGACAGCAGGGGAATGACCACGCGTCCCTCGTCGTATAGCACACACCGCAGGCGAATGTGTTTGGTATCGGCGCCTATAGCCGTCCAGATAGCCAGGGCGAGATAGAGGGTGACCCCGATGTCCCACCCGATTAGCACTCGGCTGATCAGGTCCAGGTCGTCGGGCATCATGGCAAACGCAAACAGGCCCATCCCAGCCGCGAAAAAGAGCCGCCAACGGACTCTCATGATCCGCAACGGCTTCAACCATTTATAGCTGGCAACTTGATGGGTACTTGCCATAAGCAAAAACTCAGTGTCGCTACTGCACGCCAGAGAGAGGCGAGCATGGTACCCATCCTTAACAGGCAAGCATACATAATAGGGCTTTGGCTTCGGCTGGCAGCCGCTTTACGCTAGCCAGATCCACAGCACTTCTGCCCCACCTTCGAAACGCTCGTAATCCAGAATGCTGCCGCCCACCT
>CAWDRM010000026.1:0-72260 GCA_963804705.1 uncultured Alphaproteobacteria bacterium | reverse complement strand
GGTGGAGCAGGTTCCTGTTAGCTCGCTGAAGCCCTACGCTAACAATCCCCGTACGCACACCAAAAAGCAAATCCGGCAAATCGCGGAGTTGATCAAAACGTTCGGCTGGATGAATCCCGTGCTGGTAGACGCCAACGACAGGATCATCGCCGGTCATGGACGCCCCCCCCCCCCCCCCCCCCCCCCCCCCCCCCCCCCTCCGACAATAAGCTCGCCGAACTTGCCGGTTGGGACGAACAGACCCTAGCCAATTCAGTTTCTGACGGAGCTCAATCTCGATTTCGATCTCGAGGTGACTGGTTTTGAGATGGGCGAGATCGATGTGCTCATCGAAGGCCAAAGCGCAGGCACCCAACCCAATCCGCTAGACGACATTCCCGAAATCGATGAGGCCAAGGCACCGGTAAGTTTGATCGGCGACGTTTGGCTTCTCGGCCCGCACCGGCTTGCCTGTGGCAATGCCCTCTCCACCGAGAGCTACGCTCTCCTGATGGGGCACCGCCGCGCCCAGATGGTCTTCACCGACCCTCCCTATAATATATCGATCAAGGGCCTTTCAGCCAACGGCACGGCCAAGCATCCCGAGTTTGTTATGGCCTCAGGAGAAATGTCGCCTGAGGAATTTACCGAGTTCCTCGCCCGCGCCCTTGGCCACCACGCCTCTTATAGCCAGCAAGGCGCCATCCACTTTATCTGCATGGATTGGCGGCATCTCGGTGAGCTGCTCCGGTTGCGCGAAATTGTCTATTCCTGGCTCAAGAACCTCTGCGTCTGGAAGAAAACCAATGCGGGGATGGGCAGCTTCTACCGCCGATGGAGGTCGTCGGCCGCCTGGTCGGCCGGGTGCGGCTGGGCGACCGGAGTTGACTGATCCGGTCCATTGAGCCTTGTTCCGGGGCGATCATAGGCGCACACGCGGGTGAACCGGGACACCATCGGAAATACCGCCGAGTCGCTCTTATGCAGGTTGCCCTTGCCCCAGGCCATAGCGTCATAATCCGCACGGTGTTCCGGGTCGGCGGGGTCGAGAACTTCGCTCCAGTCGGCAGCGCCATTCCCTTTGCCGGAAATGAGTACGACTGTCGGCGATCCCGTGCCGCTGCATTCGAGATACATCTTTCGCCCACTGCCGATATCGACGAGGCCAGCGAAGTTACCGCTTTCCGCAAAAGCGGCGCTTGCCCCTAGCGCGATGACGGGAGGAGCAAGCAGCAAGAGAACACGAACTGCGCGGAGGATGACCACGTTCTCCCTACTCGCGTTTAAAATCGAATGCCTGTCCGTCCGAAAACGTAAGGCGAAGGATGGAGGGCTTCCCGTCTTTGTCGTTCTGGAATTGTGCGAAGGCGATCGGCAGCGGACCGAGATTGGCGGCGATCGCCGCAAATTTTGCATCCGGCATCAGAGTTGCGGTGTATACAGCGCCGTTCCACGGATCGAGGCGCAGCTTGGCACCGCTACCAACCAGTTCTAACGTCGCCAACGCGCCATCCGTCCGCAAGACGGCCTTACCGAATCCGACATTGGCGAAGTTGCCGGCGAGCGGAGCAAGCGAGGGTGATGGCTGCGGATCGGCCGGCCTCGCATATTGCTTCGTGCCGTTGGCATATGTTTTCCTGGCTTCCGCAAGCTTTTGCGCTCCGTAGTCGACCATCGGATTGTCGAGAAGGCGGTCGATGGCCCACAGGCCGACCGCGTCAGGCATGCCGACATTCGACTGGTTGGAAAGGACGATGAGGCCCAGCTTGCGATCAGGCTGAAGGATAATCATCGCGCCGAAGCCTAAGGTTCCACCATTGTGCCAAACGACTTCGCCATTCGGCGTTTGCTGAACGATCCAGCCGAGGGCATAGGACACCTTGTCACTTATCGCGACCTTCGGCGTGTGCGTATAGGCGAGGTTCTCGGCCGAACGACTTCGCTGGCCGTCGGATGTCGTCCCGCCGGCAAGCTGCAGGCTCACCCACTTTGCCATGTCCGCGATATTCGAGTTGATGTCCCCGGCGCCATCGAGGTCGTAAGGGAAAACCTGTTCGAAGGGCACCTCGATACTGCCATCAGCAGTGTAGCGGTAGCCCTGCGCGTGATTTGCGGTGGCAGAGATTGCTGCGGCCGCGTAGCTCGTGTCCTTCATACCAAGCGGGTCCAGGATGTCCCTCTGAAGCACCGCATTCCAGTCCGCGGCGCCCTCACCTTTGGCAACGATGCGACCTGCAAGAACATGGGGGATGTTTGTGTAGGCGAAGGCCGTGCGAAAGCTGGATACCGGATCCACGTAACGTAACGAGCGAATGAGGACCGATCGGTCGAAGCCCAGCGCGCTGAAGACGTCGTTGGCGTACGGCGGCAGCCCGGAGCGCTGCGCGAGCAGATCGAAAACGCGAAACTCGCGCGTCACCCAGGGATCGCGCATCTGAAAGTCGGGATCGAGGTCGACGACCCGGTCATCCCAATGAAGCTTGCCCCGGTCGACAGCGATCGCCATCGTCGCCGACAGAAACGCCTTTGTTGTCGACCCGATCTGGAAGATGGTCTGCGTGTCGACCGGCTCTCGGCCCTTCGCTTGGACGCCGAAGCCTTTGGCGTAAATTAGCTTGTCGCCGACGACGATGCCCATCGCGAGGCCCGGGACGTCGAACCCTTTCATGTTGGCCGCGATGTAGTCCTCCAGGCTGGGGACAAGGGCCTCGACCCGCTGTTCGACCGATGCGTCACGAAGTGTCGCGTCGGCGGCCGAGATGTCCTGCGCTTGTGCTCTCAAGCAGAAGGCAATGCCGCAAGATATGAGCAAGACGGCAACTACACGGATCATTTTCATGCTCGTCGACCCCGTGACATTCTGAACGCTGGGATATCTTCCTGACTGAAACGCGGCAAGCCTCGAAAAATGTCCAGTCTGTAGCCGCTCAGCGCGATGTCCGCTTATGGCACAAAACAGACATGCCAGTTCATCCGCCGAATGTCTGCTGTCGGGGGTAAAGCGGACGTGACGCGGACATCGCGGGAGGTCTGTTTATGACCCAAAGCGGACCTCGGTTGGATCCGCCGGCATGAGGCGGCGGAAATTTATCGGACTTGTCGGTGGCGCGGTGGCGGCCGCTAGACGCCTCAATTGCCGGAGAACTGGGTCCGCTTGTGGACAGCCGCCTTAGGCATCCGGGACGCGCCGGTTAAACATCCAGAGCGCGAAGGCGCTCGCCAACATCACCACCCCGCCGAGCAGCACCGACAACGGTGTGGCGCCGAGGTGCTCGAACCATTGGGTGTAGAAATGAATGCCGGCGAAGACGGCGACGAGGTTGACCAGCCAGCGCCGGTTGACCTGCACGGCCCAGATCCCGGCGCCGAGCAAGACCACTGCCCAGAGGATGCTGAATACCGCGGCCGGGATTACAGTCTTGGTCATGGACGCCAACGATGTGTCCTTGGCATTCATCGAGCGCAGCAGCATCAGCGGATCGCCCCATAGCGAGCCGACCCAGAAGCCGAAATTGATCAGCAGCAGCGAGGTGCGCGCGGCGGTGATCGCGAGGCGCTCATAGCCGGCCGGCAGGCGCTGCGAGGCCTGATAGGCGATCAGCGCCAGCGCGGAAAATAGCACAACGCGACCGGACGCGGTGCGGCCGATCAAGACAGCAAGGGCCGCAAGTGCGAGCAGCCCCGCGGCCGAGGCCAGGATCATCGCGGAGACTCATTACCGCCTCAAGCCTTCAGCCGCACGCCCCGGCCGCCGCTTTACTCGCAGCGCCCTCGGCAATGAGCTCGATGCCGGCTGCATCGAGGGCGGCGACGAGCTTCATCAACGAATCCACATTGCCGCGGATCACGCCGTGGCTCGCCTCCATGCGTTGGATGGTTGGGACAGAGAGGGTCGCAAGCTCGGCAAGCTTGCGCTGGTCGATGCCGAGGCGGACGAGCGCGGGCCGCTGATCAATGTCCGTTCCCGATTCGCGTTGACGACATTGGTGCGGACAGCGCCAGCGCCCTCGCAGCGCAGTCCCCCTTGCGCGAGCTGGGGGTTGACCCAAGTCAAAGACAACCTCGTCTTGCTATACAAAGGTCAGCTATCTCGATAGAGCTCGCATAGGAGGCCTAAATGCCCACAAAAACTGTTGCCGTGGAGCTAGTGGAAAAAGCCGGTATCAATGTGAAGACGCTCTTGAACCTGCTAATCAGCAACGCTTCAGCGGAGCTGACGACTTTTTACTACTACACTATCCTGCGCGTGAACCTAATTGGACTGGAAGGCGAAGGCCTAAAGCAGATTGCAGAAGACGCTAGAATCGAAGATCGCAATCATTTCGAGGCTCTGGTGCCCCGCATCTACGAACTCGGCGGCAAGCTCCCTGAGGACATGGTTGAATTTCACAATATTTCCGCATGCCCGCCGGCAAGGCTTCCCGCCGACCCGACCGATATCAAAGCCATGCTGAATGTATTGCTGAAGGCCGAGCAGTGCGCCGTTCGGGGCTACACCAAAATTTGCGATATGACATTCGGGAAAGATCACCGAACCTATGACCTGGCGCTCGCTATCCTCCATGAGGAAATCGAACACGAAGCTTGGTTTTCCGAGTTCTTGGGGCATGGGCCAAGCGGGCACTATAGCCGTGAGGGGCGGCCGAACTCGCCTTATGTGGGCAAGTTCCTCAACGCAGGACAGGGCTAAGCCGACCCGGCGACATTGCCCTGTGTCAGTAGTTGATGTGCCAACTGCGGAAGTCGGGTGGAGCCTCAATTCGGCCCGCTGGCGATCGTGCGCGGGGCTTACGAGGCCCGTCGGATGGCGTCTACGCCCGCCCGCTCTTGTCGGACCGGAACCCATTCCGGGCATGCGTGCCGTCGCAAAACGGCTTGCTCCTGGAACCGCCGCAACGGCACAAGGACATGACCGCCATGGTCGCAATCGATTCGCCCTTGTCTCCTTTGAGCACCACCGACCCCTTCACCATGTACGGGCCGTTCTCCACGCACTGGATCGTGGCTTTTGTTTCACCCTAACCACTCGTTGAACTCGCCAAACCGGCCGGTCAATCACTTACGCCGACCAAACTCGGGCCGAGATAAGATGGGGCAACCAGAGCATTGGGCGCCGGAGCTGGCGAGGGTCACGCTGCCCCTAGCCTTCGTCGCCTTTGTGGCGGCGGCAGTGGCCGGGGTCACATCTCCCCTTTTTTTCGCGATGGTGTTATTAGCCGGTCTGGTCATTGTCGTCATTCGGGCACTGTTCCCTGCAGGTCGGCTGTTCCCAATCGCCTTCGCGAGCTTGATTGCGGTCTACGCCGCTATTTTCTCTCTATTTGTCGAAGAGATATTCCAAGGAGTTGATACTGTGTTTGTGGTTGTTGGCTTCTGCTCGCCGATCTTTTTCTTTGTGGCTGGTTGTTGGCTTCGACGAGATCAGGTCAGAGCAGTAGTTGCCCATCCAGCGATACGTAGTGAGCAGCGGGTCCTGAGGGCGGCCGCTTGGCTTGTGCCCGTTTTCTTCGTCGGCGCGACCGTCATTCTGCTATCTCGCTCCGTCGGAACGCGTGCAAATATGGACATGGTGTTCGTTGGAGCCATGGCCGTTATTGGATTGATCGTACTGACGGTCAGCCGGGACGTCGCCATCTTCTTGGTTGACGCTGGTCTCCTCTTCGAGGAGTTTTTCTCGCGTGTGTCGCAGCTCGTCATTCCAGCCTTCGCCTTTGCCACATTCTATTCGCTTATCGTAATCCTTTTCGCCTCGGCCTACCGGCTTATCTCGGTATACACACCCGAACAATAAATTTCAACGTGGGGGGCGCTCTCCGCGGCTTGAGCTTTTCGGAGTCGATCTATTTCTCGATCGGCACCATCAGCACGGTCGGCTACGGGGATATTATTCCGTACAGCAATCTCGCCCGTATGCTGTCGTCCCTCGAGGTCTTCTGCGGCACCATGCTGCTGATATTCGGCGTGTCGGAGCTGCTCGAGTATGCGAAAGAACATCGCCGAAATCGGCGAAATTAAATAAATGAGGGCGGATGGTACGAAGCGAATATATGACGTTCGGGAACGATCACCGAACCTGTGACCTGGCGCTCGCTATCCTCCATGAGGCGATCGAACACGAAGCTTGGTTTTCCGAGTTCTTGGGGCATGGGCCAAGCCGGCACTATAGCCGTGAGGGGCGGCCGAACTCGCCTTATGTGGGCAAGTTCTTCAACGCAGGACAGGGCTAAGCCAACGGGGCGCTCGGGACTATATGAGCCGCCGCGGCTCTCAGATACAGCCGACGCGATCATGTCCTGTCCTTCCCGAAAATCACGTCCGGACGTATTGGTGATGCAGCCCAGCCAGGATCGGAAGGGCGACAATGGCGCCACATCGTTGGACCGCTCGATGCAAGGGCGCATCTTTCTGTAATGCCAAGTGCGGGCGCGCTTGGTTGTAATACGCCGCATAGGCGGAAAGAATTCGCCGCAGGTGCATTTCGCTGAACATCACCACTTGATCCGGGCACTCGCGGCGTAAGGTACCGATCAGTCGTTCAGCACAGCCATTCTGCCACGGCGACCCCGGAGAGATCGGTCGAATCGCGGATACCCATCGCCCTCACCCGAGACGTGAAGACCTGTCCGTAGACGCGGTCATTGTCGCGCACCAGGTAGGCTGGCGCGGAGGTCCAGGGAAGCGCCTCGGTGATCTGCCGAGCCAGCCACTCGGCTGTCGGATGCCGCGTCACCTGGAACCACAGCAGCTGTCGCCGGCCAGACCCAGAACCAAGAATGCAAACAAGAGATCAAAGGTCAGCGTCGGCACAACGCACATATCGATGGCGGAGATCACCTCAGCGTGATTCCGCAGAAACGTCTTCCAGGTTTGCGATGGCAGTTTCGAAGGTCGCGCCATATATTTGGAGACCGTCGACTGGGCCACCTCAAAGCCAAGCATCAGAGCTCGCCATGGGATCCCATGCCGCTGGTGAGGGTAACGATAAGCATCTCGCTGAAGATTACCATCTGATCCAGGCACTCGCGGCGCAATGTGCCGATCAGACGTTCGGCATAGCCATTCTGCCACGGCGACCCAGCGAGCGATCTGGTCGATGCCGCGGAGTACGCCATCGCGCTGCATCCCGAGACGTGAAGACGTGTCCGTAGGCATAGTCGTTGTCGCGCACCAGGTAGGCTGGCGCCGAGGTCCGAGGGAAATGCCTCGGGCCTCGAGCCGGCTCGCGACTTGAATAGGTCGGCGACGAACATTCCGAGCGCTTGCAGGATCGCAAACATCGCTCTCAATGATGCGATGATTTTGCCTTACGGTGTGAATCTAGGCCGGATGGAATTTTCGGAAAGGACAGGTTTAGCCGGTCTGCGCAGCAGCACGCCGGAATCGGAAAAGCGCAGCGGCGAAGAACATTCCGCCGATTGCAGCGACCGCAAGGAATTGCGGCCAAACCACGTCGAAGCCGGCGCCGCGATAGAGGATCGCCTGCGCGAAGGACACGAAATGCGCCGAGGGCGACGCTTGCATAATGGTGGCCAGCCATGGCGGCATGCTTTCGAGCGGCGTATTGCTGCCGGAGAGCAGGGCCATCGGCAGGTACACCAGTAGGTAGAGCAGGCCGAGCTGCGGCATCGAACGTGCGATGGTGCCGAGGAAAATGCCGACCGCAGTCGCAAAAAACAGGTAAATCGCCACGCCGAGCATGAACAGCGGTATCGACCCGGCGATCGGAATGGCGAGCATCGCGCGCACGACGAGATAAAGCGAGAGGCCGACCGCCACGATGATGACGAGGCCGTTCGCCCAGACCTTGGACATCGCGATCTCGAACGGTGTCACCGGCATGACCAGGAGATGGTCCATCGTCCCGTGCTCCCGCTCCCGGATGATGGCGGCGCCCGCCAAGACGATGGCCAGCATGGTGACGCTGTTGATGATCCCCATCACGCTGGTGAACCACGCTGTCGTCACATTCGGGTTGAAGGCGATGCGCACGACGAGATTGACCGGCGGCAACGGGGTCCCCTCGCGCACGGGACAGAAAGTCGTTGATCTCGGTCGTGATGATCTGCTGGGCATAGCCGGAGCCAAGGCCCGCCTGTACCATCGCGGTCGCATCGACGTTGAGCTGAATCGCGGGCTGGCGCCCGCCGAGAACGTCCCGCTGAAAATTCGGCGGAATGTCGATCACGAAGGTGTATTTTCCGCTATTCATCAAGGGGACGATGTCCCGCTCGGCGATCGGCTGCGGCGGTTGAAAGTAGGGCGGGAGGAACGCGTGCGCGATCCGGCGCGAGAGTTCCGAATGATCTTCGTCGACGATGGCGATCGATGCATTGTACACTTCCTGCGAACGGCTCTGCGCCTGCGCGATGACGGCAAGGGAGAAGGTGTAGATGACCAGCCCCAGAAGCACAAAATCGTGCATGAAGCTGCGCAGTTCCTTGGTGCCGAGCCAGAAGATGTTGCTGAATGTTTGCATTGAGGCGCGTTGGCTTAGCGCTCCTGCTTGCGCAGGAGGAGAAGGCTTAGCAACGTCAGGATCGGGATGAACGCAGTCAGCGCTACCAAATTGGTCCAGAGGTCCTGAAAACCGAGGCCCTTCGTGAAGGTGCCGACGCTAACCGGGAGGAAGTAGGTCATCGGGAAGCCGCGGCCCATGATCCGTGCCATCCCCGAGAGCGAGGAAACCGGGACTTGCATGCCGGCAAACATCGTCGCCGGCAAAACGGTCAGAATGGCCGTGCCGAACAGCGCGGCGATCTGGGTGCGGGCGAAGGCCGAGATCAGCATGCCGTAGGCAGTGGTCGTGGTGACGTAGATCAGCGTCCCCAGGAGCAGGGTCACAAAGCTTCCCTTGAGTGGCACATTGAAGACAAACAGCGCCATCAGGAACATCAATGCAAAATTGACCATGGCGACTGCGATATAGGGAAGCTGCTTTCCGAGCAGAAACTCGATGCGCGTGAGGGGCGTCACATAAAGGTTGGTGATCGAACCGAGTTCCTTTTCTCGTACGACGGCAAGCGCCATCAGGATCGCCGGGAATAGAGCAAGCAGCAGGGCTATTTGCGCCGGCACCATCGCATAGATGCTGTCGAAATCCTGGTTGTACTTGAATCGGATCTCGATATCGGCAGGCGGAGGCGTCGCCGGCCGTGTCGTCTTCACCGCAGGATCCGCCAGATACAACTGGTGCATACCCTCCAGATAGCCGCGGATCGTCTGGGCAATGAACGGCCTCGCGCCATCAATCCAGGCAGCGACCCAGGTGGGCCGGCCGCGCGCAATGTCGCGCCCGAAGCCCGGCGGGATTTCGATGCCGGCGCTGATGTCTCCGTTCTGGAGCCGCCTCTCGAGATCGGCATAATCGGCGAGCGGGGCCTTCTCGACAAAATAGGACGAGCCCCGCAACTCTTCGAGATAGGCCCGACTTTCATGGCTCTGATCGTGGTCGAGGACGGCAAAGGTGAGATTGTTGACGTCGGTCGAGATGCCGAAGCCAAAGACGAGCATCAGGAAGGTCGTACCGAACAGGGCGAAGCCGAGCCGGATCGGATCGCGCAGGAGTTCCAGCGTCTCGCGGATCGTGCAGGCAAACAGGCGTCGCAGACTGAGCGGCGACCGGGCCCTCGTCTGCCGCTCTACCGCCTTGGCTCCCAATCTCTGCCGCGCTTGCCTTGAGGCATCTGCCTCCGTCGTGCTAGCCGCACGCGCTCCCGAAGCCTCTTCGAGGTAGCTGATGAATGCATCTTCGAGCGTGGCAACGCCGCGAGCCTTGACGAGGCCCGCGGGCGTATCGGTCGCCAGCACGCGTCCCGAATCCATCAGTGAAATCCGGTCGCAGCGCTCGGCTTCGTTCATGAAATGGGTCGAGACAAAAATTGTCACGCCCTGATTGCGCGACAGATCGATCAGCAATTCCCAGAACCGGTCGCGCGCCAACGGGTCGACGCCCGAAGTCGGCTCGTCCAGGATCAGCATCTCCGGCTCGTGCACGATGGCGACGGCGAGCGAGAGCCGCTGGCGGATGCCGAGCGGCAGATCCAGGGCGCGCTGATCGAGATAGTCGGTTAGGCCGAAGCGTTCGACCAGCTCGGCAATGCGCGCCTTCGCCTTGCGCGACGGCAGGTGAAACAGGCGCGCATGAAGATCGAGGTTCTGCCGGACGGTCAGCTCGGTGTAGAGCGAGAACGATTGCGACATGTAGCCGACACGATTGCGCGAGCTTAGGTCGCGAGCATCGACCGGCCGGCCGAAAAGCAGCGCCTCGCCTTCGCTGGCCGGCAACAACCCGGTCAACATCTTCATCGTCGTCGTCTTGCCGCAGCCGTTCGAGCCGACGAATCCGAAGATCTCGCCGCGGTCGATCGTGAAGCTGACGTGGTCGACCGCGGTGAAATCGCCGAACCGGCAGGTGAGACCGCGCGCCACGATAACCGGCTCGGTATCGGCGCTTCGGCGGGGCGGTATGTGCAGCGCCTTGTGACCGGCGCGTTGATGTTCCGGAAGGAGCGCAACGAAGGCATCCTCGACGGTCCGCGCCCCGGTGCCGGCCTTGAGTTCCGCCGGCGATCCGGCCGCCAGAATTCTCCCGGCGTTCATTGCGACGAGCCAATCGAACCGCTCGGCTTCTTCCATATACCCGGTCGCGACGACGACGCTCATACCTTGGCGACGCGAACGGATGCGCTTGATCAGCTCCCAGAACTGGCGGCGCGACAGCGGATCGACGCCGGTCGTGGGCTCGTCGAGGATCAAGAGATCGGGATCGTGGATCAGGGCGCAGCACAGGCCGAGCTTTTGCCGCATCCCGCCCGACAATTTCTTCGCCGGGCGGGCGGCAAACGGCGCGAGCCCGGTATTGTCGAGAAGTTCGGCGATGCGCAACTCCCGTTCGGCACGGGATTGCCCGAATAGGCGCCCGAAGAACTCGATGGTCTCGCGAACGCTGAGATCCGGATAGAGGTTCTTGCCGAGGCCTTGCGGCATGTAGGCGATGCGGGGACATACGGCGGCGCGCTGGGCGGGATCGGCCATGTCGGCGTCGAGCACGAAAACGTTGCCGGATTGGATCTGCCGAGCCCCGGCAACGATGCTCAGCAATGACGACTTGCCGACCCCATCGGGCCCGATGAGCCCGACTAGGCAGCCGCGGGGCAGCGTGAGCGTGACAGCATCGAGGGCGACTGCCTTTCCGTAGCGCTGGGTAACGTCATGGAGACGCGCGACAGACCCGCCGACCCCGATCATGGCGGCGCGCTCGCTTGCAGCTGAGGCGGCCAGCCGCATCCGGATTGGTGCGCACATAGGCGACCCCCGGCAGCCCGCTTCTCACAATCTCCGCGCGGCCACGCAGCCGATCGGGATCGATCCTCACCCTGATCCGGAACATCAGCTTGTCGCGCTCTTCTTTGGTTTCCACCTCCTTGGGGGTGAACTGCGCCTGGCTGGCAATAAACACCACCTTGGCCGGGATCACGTGAGCGGGATAGGCATCGAGAATGATGCGGGCGTCCGACCCGAGCCTGATCCGGCCGGCCTCCGCCGTCGGCAGGTAGATGTCCATGTAGACATAGGAGGTGTCGAGCATGGTAAAGACTTTGCCGCCTGCGGGCAGAACCTCACCGACATTAGCGACCCGGTACTGGATACGGCCCTCGCGCGGCGCGAACAAAGCGTTGTCGGCGATATTGACCTTGTAGAGCTCGACATCGTGCGTTGCGGCTTCGAGCGCGTGCTCGCGCCTCGCCGATCTTGTCAGTCGCCGCATTTTCCGCGGCGACAGCTCCAGCCATCTGTTGCCGGCGCTGATCCAGCAACTCTAGGGTGGCGTAGCCCTTCAGGACTAGCGCGCTGGTGCGGTCGAGCTCCTGCTTTGCGAGGGTGACCTGAGTCTGCTGTTGCACGAGGTTCGCCTTCGCCTCGTCGAGCGCCCGCTGCGCCTGGAGCACCAGCGCCTCGGACTTCTTCAGCGAAGCCTCGAGATCCCGCGTATCCATTAGCGCGACCACTTGGTCCGCCTTCACCATGTCGCCTTCATCGGCGAAGAGCTTCGCGATGCGGCCGGCGAATTTGGTGTCGATATCGATCTCGTCGGCTTCGAGCCTGCCATTGCCTGAGGCGAATCCTGGCTGGCAAGGATGGCTCGGAATATTTTAGCCAATAGATCGCACCGCCGGCGCCGCCGAGCGCGATGAGAAGCAGCAAGATGAGCATGCCTGCGCCATCAGGCGCCGGTAGCGGACCGGCAGTTAGGCGGCAAAGGGACCGGAAGCTTAGGACTGACTGCCGGCACCATGTCGCGCGGAACCGGCACGATGCCGCCGGCGGCATCAGGTTGCCCGTCTTGCTCGGTTGCCTTTTGATCCGGTTCCGATCTTGCGTTCATATGCGCTCGGCGACCGTTCCGCTACCTGCCTGTCGCTATCGGCCATCTGGGGCAACTGGTCTGTTTGTGGACACCTCCCGAAGGAAGCATATATTCGTGGTGAATTATGGAACGACTATCACGATGCAAGGAGCGAGGCTTGCGACTTCCAATTCTTCTTTGACGGAGGTGAGAGCCGACTGGACGGCCTGCTGCCAGAGGCCCGGCTTGGCAATTACAATTTCAACCTATTGAAAGCAGATGACAGATTATCACGCTGGAGCCGGAGAAGCAGCGCAAAGCCTGGAACAGTTCGCGACAGAGTTATCAGGCGATAGCGTCAAGGTTCCGTTCTGGATTGCGAGTGACCACTTCATGGTGGGCTGGGGTCGCGTGGAGACGATGCCGCCTGCGCTCCTGTTCGTCGACTTCCGGCCTCGCGGGTACAGAAGTCAAGTCTTGCGGAGTTGGTCATCAAGGAAGCAGGGATTAAGCTCGAGGAAGACAAAGCTTACCGAAGGGGCGGTCGGCGGCAGAAAGCTGAAGATCGTGCCCTACACGGTGCGCCAACTTTTCTTCGGAGACATGCGGGAAGACAACGTCGCCGGGCTCTATGATGGGCCGTTCCCATGGGAGAACAAGTTTGGCTTCCACCTCGCTGGCATGGTCGGCCACGATTTCTTCAAGCCCTTTGCCGTAACCTTTGACTTCGAAAACATGCAGATCTTCGTGCAATAGAAGCCCGGCGGCAGACCTGGGCGGACGATGTCCGTTATTGGCACATAGCGGACGTGCCACTCGCGCTGACGAATGTCCGCTTTTAGGGGAAGGCGGACATGAGGCGGGCGTTACACCGTTTCCGCTTCTGACCCAAAGCGGACGTTGAGGTGCGCCCAAGCACATCGGGAGGCGCTGACCAAGAAAGGGCGCGCGTGATTCGCTTTTACGGCCAACGGCGTTCATTAACTAGCGCCTCGGTCTTATAGGAGCAGACTCCGGCTCAAGCAGCGTGATCAGGCCCTTGAGCAGTTGCTCGGGGGTGGGCGGACAGCCGCGGATGTGCAGATCGACGGGCAGCACGTCACCAACTCCACCAACCACCGCGTAACTTTCCGCGAACACCCCCCCGTCCACGGCGCAATCGCCGACGGCAACCACCCATTTCGGGTCGGGCGTAGCCGCATAGGTGCGCAGCAGCGCCTGGCGCATGTTCTTGGTGACCGGTCCCGTCACCAAGAGCACGTCGGCATGGCGCGGCGACGCGACGAAGCGCAGTCCGAAGCGCTCAAGATCGTAGAAGGCATTGTTGAGAGCGTGGATTTCAAGCTCACACCCATTGCACGACCCCGCATCCACCTCGCGAATGGAGAGGCTGCGGCCGAGCCTGCGCCGTGCCACGCGATCGAGCGATGCCGCTAGCTCGGCAAGCGACGCTTCGTCCCTTGCGGGTGGTGCCTCTGTAACGGGGTCCCGCACTAGGTTCTTGAACAACAGTCTGCGCATGACGAGCGAGCCTTAAAGATCGTGACCCGAATAGGAGCAGTTGAACGATTTGTTGCAGAGCGGAAAGTCGGCGACGATGTTGCCCTCGACGACGGCCTCAAGAGAGGCCACTGGAACCAGGACGGGTCGCGCAGATGGCAGCGCGCGATGCAGCCATTAGCATCGATGCACATCCACGCAAGCACGTCCCCGCGGAAGCCTTCAACCAGCGCAAGACCCTCGCGGACCTCCCGGGGCTCATCGAGAGGGCTGCGCGTCTTGCCTGCGGGCAGGCGCTCGATGATCTGATCGATGAGGCTCAGGCTTTGCTCGACCTCGTGAATGCGCAGCCAAACGCGGGCATTCGACATCACCGTCCTCGCGCAACGGCACCTCAAAGGTGAGCTCGTCATAGGGCGGATAGGCAAGCGCCTTGCGCGCGTCGAAGGCGCGGCCCGAGGCCCGGCCAACGTAACCCCCGGCGCCGAACGCTCGCGCAAGCTCCGGGCGAAGATAACCGGTCGTCACCGTGCGGTCCTGCAGGGAGGCGGTGTTGTCGTAAATCTCGATCAGCTCGGGGAACCGGTGCCGCACGGCTTCGACCAGTGAGCGGAGGTGGTCGAAGCCGTCATCGGACATGTCGGAAGCAACGCCGCCGGGGAGCACCTGGTCCATCATCAGCCGATGGCCGAAGCACGCGTAAGCAGCGCGCAACGCCCGCTCGCGCAGGATGCCGCACTCCGCGAACATCAGCGAGAAGGAGGCGTCGTTGCAGATAGCGCCGATGTCGCCGAGATGGTTGGCGATACGCTCGAGTTCGGCCATGAGCGCGCGCAACCAGACGGCGCGGGCAGGCACCTTGACCCCAAGCGCCGACTCTACGGCTTGTGCGAAGGCAAGCGCATAGGCGACGGTGCTGTCGCCGGAGGTCCGGCCTGCAAGCTTTGCTCCCTGCTCGACGCTCGCCCCCGCCATCAGTGACTCGATTCCCTTGTGCACATAACCGAGCCGCTCCTCGAGCCGGACCACTGTCTCGCCATTGGCGGTGAAGCGGAAATGTCCTGGCTCGATGATCCCCGCATGCACGGGGCCGACCGGGATCTGGTGCAGCCCCTCGCCTTCCGCCGCGAGGAAAGCATAGCCGGGCGCCGCAGCCTCCGACCGCCGGTGCGATCCGAGCGGGTGCCGCAAGCTCCATACCCCGTGGTCGAGCCAGGGCCGCGTGTCCGGGAGCCCGACCGGCCTCAGGCCCCAGAGATCGCGGATGGCGCGCTCGAGCCGGATCGCCGGTGCATGCCGCTTGCCCACAGACGGAAAGTCTGCAGCCTCGATGGTGACCACGACAATGTCGGCCGACGCCGCATCGAGCAGGGCCATATGAGCGGCCTCCTTGTCCCCCCATAGACCAAGCAGCGTGGCGCGGCCTTCGACCAATTGCTCGATGGCCGAACGCCAGACATCCCTGTCGACGACGACACGCGGCCAGGGACGGTGGTGCTCGACCTTGTGGCCCTTCTTGATGATGTCGATCAGCGCCGCCATCGGCAAGATTCTCCGCTAACCGAGCAGCTTCGCCACGTTCTGGAACCAGGCGACGAGCGGGCCGGGTAGATAGACGCCCGCGATGAGCACGAGCGCGAGATGCGCGAACAGGGGAACGTAGGAGCCTCGCGCCTTGGCGTTGGGGCCTTTCGGCTCGCCAAAGGCGATTGAATTCAATCGCAGGAACAGCGCTCCGACCCCGATGAGGAGGCCGAGCACGAGTGGAAGCGCAAGCAAGGGCTGCCGCGCGAAGGTCGAGCTGACCACCAAAAATTCGCTCATGAAGATGCCAAGCGGCGGCAGGCCAGCTATTGCCGCGACGCCAACCACCAGTCCCCAGCCGAGAACGGGATTGGTTTCGGTGAGGCCGCGCCATATCGGCGATCTTCTGCGTCCCCTTAACCTGCGAGATATCGCCCACGGCAAAGAAGATCGCCGACTTGGTCAGTGAATGCATGGTCATGTGCAAGAGCCCGGCAAAGTTGGCGAGCGGTCCGCCCATGCCGAAGGCAAAAGCGATGATGCCCATGTGCTCGATCGAGGAATAGGCAAACAGACGCTTGATATCGCGCCGGCGGTACAGCATGAACGCCGCGAACATGACCGACACCAGGCCCATGCCGATCATCAACGACCCGGGCGCAAGCGCGTACGGGTTCGCCGCCAAGATCATCTTGAAGCGCAGCAGAGCGTAGAGCGCGACGTTGAGGAGCAACCCCGACAGCACGGCCGAGATCGGCGTCGGGCCTTCGGCATGGGCGTCGGGAAGCCAGGCGTGCAGCGGCACGAGGCCGACCTTGGTGCCGTAGCCGAGCAGCAGGAAGACGAAGGCGACATTGAGCAGTTCCGGCTCGAAGGCAGACGCATGGGCCACAAGCTCGGTCCACACCATGGAGTTGAGGCCTTGCCCAATCACGGGTTCGGCCGCGAGATAGACGAGGATGGTGCCGAACAGCGCGAAGGCGATGCCGACGCTGCCGAGGATGAAATACTTCCAGGCCGCCTCCAGCGCCTCATGGGTGCGGTAGATGCCGACCATCATCACGGTGGTGAGCGTCGAAATTTCAATCGCCACCCACATCACGCCGATATTGTTGGTGACGAGCGCCAGGTTCATGGCGAACATCAGCACCTGGTACATGGCGTGGTAGAAACGCAAGACGCCGGGCGTGAGCCGGCCGGTCTCAAGCTCGTGCCCGATATAGTTGGCGCTGAACACGCTGGTGGTGAAGCCGACGAAGGTGGTGAGCACGATGAAGACGTTGTTGAGGTCGTCCACCAGCAGGTAGGGACCGGGCGGCGGGCGCCCGAAAAAAAACAGGGACAGCGCCGCCAGGAAGGTAAGCAGCGCCGCGGCCACGTTCACATAGGCGCTCAGCCGGTAGCTCGGCAGCACGGCGAGCAGCAGCGCTGCCACCGCCGGAATAACCAAGACCGCCGTCAGCTGCATCAAAAGTCATCATCGTTCTCCGCGGACACGGTCGAACGCCTGCACGTCCACCGTGTCGAAGCGCTCGCGAATGCGGAACAGGAAGATCCCGATCACGATGAAGGCGATGAGGATGGAGAAGGCGACGCTGATCTCTACCACGAGCGGCATGCCTTTGGCGCCGGTGGCGGCGAGCACAAGACCGTTCTCGAGCGACATGAAGCCGACAACCTGGCTCACGGCGTTGCGGCGCGTCACCATCATCAGTAGACCGAGCAGAACCACGGAAAGGGCAAAGGCGAGGTCCTCGCGCGCCAGCGGATCGGCCTCGGCGGTCACGCGCAGCATGACCACCATGGACAGCGCGACGAGACCCATGCCGAGCAGCATGGTCGGGCCGATGCCGACGACGGTCTCGACCTCGCGATGAATACCGAGTTGCACGATCATCCGGTGCAGCACGACCGGGATGACGATCGCCTTGAAGACAAGAGCGATCGCCGCCGTAACGTAGAGGTGCGGTGCGTCTTGGGCATATGCCTGCCACGCCACCGACATGGCGAGAACCAGCGCGTGCAGCGCGAAGACGTTCAGCAGCGCATAGAGCCGATCCTGGTAGAGCAGCATGAAGCTCACCAGCACGAGCGAGCCGGCGAGCAGATGCGCGATGTCGAAGGTCAGGCTATGCATCTATAGGCTCCGCGAAACGAACAGAAGCAGCGTGGCCAGCAGACCGAGCATGAGTGCCGCGCCCAGGAATTCCGGCACCCGGAACACGCGCATCTTGGCAATCGACGTCTCGAACACCGCGAGCAGGAAGCCGCCCACACCGAGCTTGGCGAGATAGGTAAACACGCCGATGGCCAAGGCTGTGGCAGTCGCGTCGCGCGAGGCCAGGCCCCATGGCACGAAAATGCAGGCGACCAGCGAAACGTAAAGCAGCAGCTTGAGCGCAGCGGAAAGCTCGATCAGCGCCAGATGCCGCCCCGAATATTCCAACACCATGGCCTCATGCACCATGGTGAGCTCAAGATGCGTCGCCGGATTGTCGACTGGGATGCGCGCGTTCTCCGCGATCGCCACCATGAACAGCGCGATCAGCGCCATGCCGAGCGACACGCGCAAGCCCACCTCGGACGAGACCAGGTACCCGGCCATGGTGGAGAGCTGGGTCGAGCCCGCCATGAGCGCTAAGGTGAACACGATCATCAGCATGGCGGGCTCGGCGAGGGAGGCGATCATTACCTCGCGGCTCGACCCGATGCCGCCAAAGCTCGTGCCGACGTCTAGCCCGGCGAGCGCCAAGAAGAAGCGCGCGCTGCCGAGCAGCGCAATGATGGCGATGAGGTCGGCGGACCACGAGAACAAGAGCCCGGGGCGAAAGGTCGGCACCAGCGACGCAGCGACCCAGGTGGCGGCAAAGATGATGTAGGGCGCCGCCCGAAACAGCCATGACGCGCTCTCCGCCAGCACCACGTCCTTGCGCAACAGGCGGATGAGATCGCGGTAGGGTTGAATGAGTGGCGGCCCTTGCCGGCGCAAGAGTCGCGCCTTGACCTTGCGCACGAAGCCCGTGAGCAGCGGCGCGAGCAACAGCACCAAGGCCATCTGCGCGCCCTGGACGGCGAGGTTGAGCATCAGGGCCATATGGCGAGCACCAGGAGGAGACCAACCAAGGAGACGAAAACGAAACTCAGATAGCGGCGAATGGTGAGGGACTGCATGATGTTCAGGCGCTCGGCCACGACCGCGACGGCGCTGGCTAAGGGCGCATACAGCGTCTCCCAAATGGGATCGTGGAGCTCGACGGAAAGCCGTGCCGGCCTCATGTCGCCTGGTGCTGGCATCTCCACGCGCTCGCGCGCATGAAACAGCATCGTGCCGAAGACGCGGCGGATCGGCTGGGCAAAGCTCGAGGCGGTATATTGCGTGGCCGGACTCAAGTCGGGATAGCCGCAATCCCACGCGGGCCCGCGGCGGAGTTTGTCGGATGCCAGCCGGTGGATGGTCGCCGCCGCGAAGGTCGCCGAGAACACCATGAAGATGAATACGAGCAGTCCGTTATAGGAGCTGCGGCTCTCGGCGATCGGCACGATGGAGAGATAAGGCACACCGCTTTGCGACGGCATGCTCGCGCCGATCAGACCTTGGCTGACCGGGGCCAGCGCATCGATGAAGTAGCCGGGCAGAATTCCCGCCACGAGACAGAGGCCGGCGAGCAGGAACATGGCGGCAAGCGAAAAGCGATCGGTCTCCTGCGCCCGTTCGGCTGCGCGCGTCCTGGGACGTCCGAGAAAGGTCACGCCGAACGCCTTCACGAAACAGGCGGCAGCAAGCGCCGCAGACAGCGCAAGCAGCGCGCCGACGGCCGGCACGAGGAATTTGAGCGCCCAGGATGGCAATTGCGGGCTCAGCAGGATCGCCTGAAAGGTCAGCCATTCGGAGACGAAGCCGTTCAACGGCGGCAACGCCGAGATCGCCACGCAGCCGACGAGGAAGGCGAAGGCTGTGAGCGGCATGGGGTGGATCAAGCCGCCCAGATGCTCCATGTCGCGCTCGCCGGTCGAGGTGAGCACGGCGCCGGCGCCCAGGAACAGCAGGCTCTTGAACAGCGAGTGATTGAACACATGCAGGAGCGCCGCGGTGAAGGCGAGCGCCGCCGCCCACGCCATGCCATACGCCTCGAAGGCAAGCGCCAGACCAAGGCCGATGAAGATGATGCCGATATTCTCCACCGTGTGGTAGGCGAGCAGACGTTTCAAGTCGTGCTGCATCAGCGCGTACAAGACCCCCATGACGCAGGTAACCCCGGCGATCGGCAGCACCACGAGGCTCCACCACCAGTCCGGCGGCCCAAGCAAATCGAAAACGATGCGCACGAAGCCGTAGACTGCGACCTTGGTCATCACGCCGCTCATTAATGCCGAGACGTGGCTCGGCGCCGCGGGATGCGCGAGCGGCAGCCAAGCGTGAAGCGGCACGAGACCGGCCTTGGATCCGGCGCCGACCAAGGCGAGACCGAGGACGAGTGCAGCGATCGCGGGGGAAGGATGACTGGCGCGCATAGCCGCAAAGGCGTAGCCGCCGTCTGGACCGGCCAGCAGGCCGAAAGCGAGCAACAGCGCAAGAGTGCCAAGGCTCGCCATGACGAGATAAACGTAGCCCGCGTGCAGATTGTCGCGCGAGCGGTAATGCGCCATCACCAGCGCCCAGGACGAGAGCGACATGAATTCCCAGCTGAACAGGAAGGTGAAGGCATCGTCAGCGAGGAGGACGAGGGTCATGCCGGCGAGAAACGCAGGATAGAATGGCAAGACGCGCTCAGGCGCTTCCTCGTGCCGGCCATAGCCGAGCGCGTAGAGGCTCGCTGCCGCGCCACCGAATTCGACCACCACAAGAAAGAAGGCGGTGAGCGCATCGATGCGGAAATGCGCGCCGAGCCACGGCAACCCCAGGGGCAGCGTGACTGTCGCGGTCTCGGCACCGCCGAGCAGATACGCACCCCCTACTACGGCGGCAATGGCGGTGGCAACGAGCGAGCCGCCGTACACAATGACGCGACCGGACGCGGTGCGGCCGATCAAGACAGCAAGGGCCGCAAGTGCGAGCAGCCCCGCGGCCGAGGCCAGGATCATCGCGAAACTCATTACCGCCTCAAGCCTTCAGCCGCACGCCCCGGCCGCCGCTTTGACTCGCAGCGCCCTCGGCAATGAGCTCGATGCCGGCTGCATCGAGGGCGGCGACGAGCTTCATCAACGAATCCACATTGCCGCGGATCACGCCGTGGCTCGCCTCCATGCGTTGGATGGTTGGGACAGAGAGGGTCGCAAGCTCGGCAAGCTTGCGCTGGTCGATGCCGAGGAGCGCCCGAGACGCTCGCAACTGCGCTGCCGTTATCACCTTTTAGCCCTCGCTTTTAGCGTTGGACTTGCCGATGACGAATTGTCTAGGTTACCATCAATTCTTATGTATGAAGCATGATTTTATATTCAACAGATACCAGACATTTTGTCTCACCAGCATCTGGAAGGACGCCATAAGAACTCGCCGACGTAGAACGTCAGCTACTGGCACTTTTCGGACATTCCCACCTGCACGACGAATGTCCCGTTATCGGGGGTAAAGCGGACATGACGCGAACGGACCGTTATGTCGGCTACCCAAAGCGGATATGTCGCTCGCCCTCTTCTCCTTCGCCGGACAAACTCGTACAGGAAGGGGCGTGCGATGAGCGAGCTCGCGGCTTGGAAGCGAGGCGGATCGATGCGGAGTTCAAGGTCAGGCGAGTCCCTCTCGCTTTGCTTGTCAGCTTTGGCGTCCTTGCCGCTGATCTCGTAGCGGCAAACGCGGCGGAAGATCTGCCGCGGCTCGGCGTTACGCTCCCCGCCACGTCCGTCTCAGGACTCTCTTCTGGGGCCTATATGGCCGGCCAAATCGAGGTCGCCCATTCGGTCGGTGGCATCCCACCGTTGCGTCATATCGGGGGCATTGCCGTCGGCGAACCAGGCGGACTCTGAGCTAACGCCCGAGCAGGAAAAAACTGGCCTGCCGTTGAGGCTGCGATCCGCGATATGGCCAAGGCCCGCGCCGACCGCATGGCTACGCGCGCCAATGAGCAGCCACCATTCAATCCGGTCGAGTGTCTACACCGGCGCGCCGAAAGACTTGGTAGGCTGGCGGCGGGCTTTAAGAAACTCGCCGACGCCGAGGAGCCCCTATACAAGAGCCTCGATGACGCGCAAAAACAACGCTTCGAGATCCTGACGCGGCTGCTTAGGCCGCATCATCATATGGGCTTCGCTGGCTGGCAGAAGCGTGGTTGGTTCGGCCATGATGGCCGCGGTCAGCAACCTGAACCTGACGGCTCGGATGATGGCTCGACGCAGGAGGGACCTGATACCAATCAATGAGACGCGGCACATTTTTTAAATAGAAATTTTGGTCAGCCTTGGTATCACCCGGAAGCCTGACGATATCGACCAACAAGAGTTTTGCGGGCGGGATCAGGCCCCAGCGCAGCAGATCGATCCTGCGCTCGCCGGTCTCGTGGTTCTGACGGATGATGTAAAGAAGCTAGCTCGGCGCGACATTATATGAGGGCGGCTTTGCCCGACAGCCCGTCAACGAAGGCGTAGCGCAACGGATCGGAAGCCTGAACGACACGGCCGCACATGGGGGTAAAGATAATGAGCGAGCCGGGAGGGTGCCAGGAATGGCGAGCTTCATGGTTCTTGCCGGCTTCGCGAGTAGTTAAGCCGAGCCACCCGACAGTGGATCAACGGTGCCGACCCGAGCGGGTGCGACTTCGGCATCATGCACAGGCGATCACCCCCGACTGGACCGTCGCCCCGTTGCTTTGGCCGATGATCGTAGCCGACCGGTCGCCCGCGCCCTGACGCCCGGCAACGTCGCCGACATAACCCGCTCCTGGGCGCCGTGGACAAGCCCAAGCGCTTGCTTGCCGATAAGGCCTATGATTTCGACAGTTTTCGTCACTGGCTCAATCGACGAAAGATCAAGGCTGTCATCCCATCAACCGCCACCCGACGACGGATCCCATACCCGTTCGCGTCCCGATATGATCGCCATGCCCAACTACCTCTCAGCGCTCACACTCGCCGCCATCATGTGTCAATGGATTTGAATAAGTCCCCAAGCATAGTGTTTGGAGCGGGCTCGCGGGGGCCGGTGACAAATGACCCAACTTCAGCTTGGCAAAGTGTGGTTCGTCGTTAGCGCGTTCTTGCTGTACTTTGCGCTCAATTCCTGGATCGTCGCGCAAGGCGGCAACGAGATATTCGGCGCGAAGCTGGTTGTCTCAAACAGAGCGCCGGCCGCCATGATCGCGATCCCGATCTGCGCCGTCTTGTTGATAGCCTCGTCCTTGATCGGTCGTCTGTTCGCCATGCGAGGTGGCTCGTCCTGGCACGAGCGGGTGCCAGTTATCGGCTTTGACACCATTGACACGACCTCGCCCGAAGGCCGGCTTTATCAGAAGGCGATGATCCTGATCTTCTCGATCCTTCCGACTCTGTCCCTGATTTATTTCTGGAGATCATTTCTGATAGCGAACGTGATGCTCAACGACGGCAGTAAGGCACTGATTGGAAGTGTCTGGGATTGGTCGAAGCTGACGACGCTGAACGATCCCGCGCGGATTTGTAGCGACTTCAACGAGAGCTTGCCGGACCCCTGCGTCGGCAGTGGGACGTGCTTCCAGGACTTGAACCGACGATATTCCTGTTGCTGACGGTGGGAGCGATTGCTGCAGTGGCAGCGCACTGGTACGCGGTTGTGTGGAATTGGGCTGGCAGCACGTAGGACAGCTTTATCGAAAGAGTTCAGGCGTGACCGGGCTGGTCCGGAAATCGAGCGAAGACGAGAGGGAAACTGCAATCTGAAACGCGGGAACGGGGGAAGCCTTGGCCAAGCGGCTTTCGCTTTTTGCCGAATTCGACCTCAGATTGACTGCGCTTGTGCCCCAGCGGTTAAAGGCACGACCATGATGCATCTCACCGCTATAATGCCATTGGTTCTCGCAAGTTTTGTGGTCGGGAGCACCGATGGCTTCTGCGGATCTTTGAACACACATCGTCCATCATGAAACAGGGGGCTGCCTATGGAGATTTTGGTCGAACTTCTAAAAGTTCGGTGCGATCGGCGCTAGTCTCGCCTTCTTGTACCTTTCATTTCAGCTTTTACAACAGGAGCTGTCGCTGAAAGATGCCGCTGGAAATCCGGCTCCTGCCCGCGAAGGGAATTCTACTAGCGATTAATCGGTTTCGTCGATCTGCCCTTGTCTTTCTAATAATCGGCGTGGTATCCGAGCTTCTCCTTTCAAATCAGACAGCAATCGAGCTTGTTGCCTGTTTGCGACAGGGTGCAGGCAACTGCAGATCGAATTCGAAGCGGCGTCGGTGACATCAAGCTGCCCGATCTCAATGTTATCCGGTACGCTAGCCTCCTGCGCTGCCTGCTCAAGCAAGCCCCTTTTTTCTAGATTTCGCATCGTGGCAAATACGCGCCAGCGACGCGCGGCAAGGGTCGCTGCCGTGGCTAGCCCAATGCCAGTAGAGGTTCCCGTGATCAGGACTGACCGCATTTCTTCTCCGTGGACCCGGTTCGCAAGAGCAAGAGTTGCGAGACGCGCGGCCGTTCCTGTTCTATCGCGGAACAAGACCGTGAACGCTCCCTATTAGCGCACTCCGCCGTCGCGACCGGGATGGCAGTGACAGATCGAAATCAACATGTGTCGAGCCTCTCCGAGCCCGTCGGATGGGCTACCGAGACATGTAGCTATCCCGCTCACGGCCGTCGCGAGTCGCTTTCCGGTTACGGTGAGCATAGTCATCCGCCGATGTCCGTTTGTGGCACTTAGCGGACATCCCACCTACCCGCTGCAAGCCCAAATCACTTATGCGCGCTTAGCCGCGTCCCCGCTTTTGGGGAGCAACCTTTTGCCACGACATTTTTTATTGCGACAGGCAAGCTGAGCGGGAAATGACGGTGATAAATCCGGGTTATCAAGGGTTCTTCCCCGCGCCAAGGGTCGCCCTGCCTAACTAGCTTAACCGCGAGAGGTCTCAACAGATGTTCTATTGGATCTACGACCTTCCCGCTCTGTGGGTAATAGTTCTATTCGAGGTCGCGTTTGTCGGTGCTTTTTGGCTAGGTACGCTGCTTCTGCGTCCCTTTCTTGGGACCTGGCTCTGCCAAGAGCCGCGCCTGAACGACATGCTGGCGGCCTTCCTACAGTATTTCGGCGTCATCTACGGCTTGCTTCTCGGCTTGCTTGCGGTCGCGACCTACCAAAACCGCTCGGATGTCGAAAAGAGCAACGCCAACGAGGCTGCCTCTCTGTCAGCCCTTTACCGGAACGTAGCAGTGTATCCCGAGCCAAGCCGCACCGAGTTACAAATCTCATAAAGGACCATACCTGCTACCTAATTGAGGAGGCATGGCCGCAGCAACGTAAGGGCATCGTTCCTGTTGATGAGTTGCATCGGATTACCGCGCTCCAAGCGCGGCTTGCGCTTTTCGAGCCACAGACCAAAGCGCAAGAACTGCTGCACGAGAACACTTTGCGGCAATTCAATACCTTCTACGAGGATCGAAGGGCGAGGATTTACAGCCTCACCTCCGGCATCCCCGCCATCTTATGGTACACAGTGGCAGTCGGCGCGATCATCAACGTGATCCTTATGTGGCTGTTCGACCTCCGCCCTCGTGCTCATTGGATACTCGGAGGACTTATCTCGTTCTACCTTGGCACCATCATCTCGGTGATTGCCCTGATGGACCATCCCTACCGAGGCGAACTCGGCCTGTCACCGGATGCGTTCCAATTGATCTACCATCAGGTGATGCAGCAGTAGCGAGAGCGAGTTCGGGAGTCTGCTAAGGGCACATGGCGGACGTGCCACTCGCGACAGGCCGGAAATTGCGTCGGGGCTCTTGCGATAATTTGCCATTGCGCTTGGGTTACCGCCGCTTGGCGCGAGCGCTCCATCGCCTGCTCCTGCGACGTAAGGCGTCCCGCCAGCCTACTCCGTCGGCGCTAGGGATTCGTTGGCGCGTGCCAGTGCCCTCTAATCCAGAGAGCGCGGTATTAGTGATAGGGGTGGCATCGCATGCTCGACGGCCATCGGACCTGTGGCTGGTACCTCTGTAGCTCTGGGATCTCGTCGCCGGGACAGCCATGGGACTTGTGATACGACCGGTGTCGCTTGTCATAACTGACGGCGACAGTGCGAGCGCCGGTACTGGTCAGGAAGCCCGTAGAGAAGCCCATAAAAACGGGCGCCGCTGCGGCCTCGCCAAGGTCAGCCCAAGCAGCGATGGCGAACGAAGCTACGCTCGCAGTGATAAGAAAGTAACGCATTCTGATCTCCTGTCTGACCTCGCCCGGCGCGGTTACAGCGAGACTGTCACTAATAACTTCTGTTTATCGGCAGCGCAATTTCGGCGATGGGCCGCCGGCTCGGCCGTCGACAGTCCAGTCGACAGTCCATAGGTGTCAGCCACTCACGCCGAGGTTGCGATCACGCTTGCTGAACGCCTTTGCGACGCCGCTGGCGTCACACTGATCAGCCAAGAAACTGCCGACCTGATCGACCGCGTTTGCTGGCGCTCCGGCCGCATGCAAAAGGAGAATCCTCGCGACTTTGCTGCCTGGCAGTGTTCTTCGTTCAACATCCCGCTAGTATCAATTCCGTAGACTCTTGCCCATGCCTTAAGGGCAACATCCTTTAGTGCTAAACTTGGTTTATGAGTCGCTTTAGCAACGCTGAGCTAAGGAAATTCCGAGACACCAGCCACTGCTCGGAGTGTGTCCACTACTTCGGCTGTCATCTTTGGCTCGCGCTGCTGCTCATGAGCGACGAGCTCAGCCACCCAGGACTGGACATCATCGTCCCGGACATAACCAAATCCTGCCCGATGTTCTTCCCGTGGTGGGCTGAGTCAGCCCGCAGGGTGGCTACTGCGGCTTAGAACACGTTATACTCAATCATGTGCTGCATACCTAGAAACGCTAGTGTTACCGCCGTTTTACAGCTAGTGAGCCTGTTGGGGTAACATCGGGGTAACAGGAGTGGCAAACCCCTTATCCGTTTCGATGCCCTTCACGTAGCGGATAGGTTTCCCACTCGGCTCATGGATCATTCGAAAGGCAATCGTGCCTTCCGTTGATACGGCAGGAAACATCCTTACGGGAACGAGGACGAGGGACAGTCGGAGATTGCCCGACCAAACGGGAATAGGAGCCATGCGGGGTACTCGGGAACGCTACAGACTTCCCGAATCTGGGCGAAATGGGCGATGGCACAAGTGAACAAAGATAGACCGCTATGAAGAAACCCGGCCGCGTTCTCCAAACGAGCTAGTTGGCGGCGACGCTACCCCCGGACCGCGGTTCTATAGGAATAAAGATGAAAACCCTTTCTTTTGCCTGCTGGAGGATGACAAGCAGGTGAGCCATCTCTCGGTAGAGACGGACACGCTGCTTGATCCGCCAACTGCCGATGAGGCGGATCAACGCGAGGCGCGTTTAGTCGTTGAGCTACGGCCCTACCACGTCAGCATGTTCAACCTGAGCTTCGCCTAATGGCCAGGGGCCGTCTCCCTTCCGAGCTGCAATGGCGATTGTCCGCACGCCGCCGTGCTGTCGAGCTAGAGGGCTAGCAACGTAACTCGCGAAAAATATACCTTACCCGCCGACAATCAGCGCAACGCCGCCGGCACGCTCAAAGCGTTCCATGAGCTTCAGCAACTCATCTATGTCCCTTGTGTTTTGGGCCTCGTCGGACAAATCTTGATCGGCGGGACTGCGCGGCCCATGTCTCGCACCATGCTGTAGACATCTCCAGGAACCATGAAACCCAGCTTCATCACTCCTGCGAACATTACGAAGAGCAGGGCCTCGTCGTGCTCCGTTAGGATGTCTAAGTCTCCGACCTTCAGCGTGTATTCGTCGCTCATACTATAGCTGTCCATCATCGGATGGCTTTGATTGGTCCCCCCCATAAGACGGAAGCCCCGGTTGGGGCCGAGGCTTCCCTGCACTTGCTTGGGATAGACCCTGCGTTTAGGGGAAACGCGGAAACGCTTGGAGGGGGACTATCCGAATGAACAAACTGGAGGAGCGAGGGAATGTTCCAAAATGAAAAAAAACGAGGCCGCAGCGTCAGCCAGGCCATTGAGCGCGCCCCATGCATAAGCAGCATCTATTTTCGTGAATAGCATTCAATTCATGCAATCTGTGTAAGAGGACGTACGTTGCGTTGCGCTCGCGCCCGACAATGTCGGTACCTGGTTATTCCACTGCCATGTCACCGACCATATGGCCGGCGGCATGATGACCCCGCTATACGGTCACGGGCTGAAACGTTGGGTTGCTCGGCGTGAACGCTGCGCTGTTCGACGACAACCGGCTAACACTCTGCATAGAGACATGCATCATGTGGGGTGATCGCAGCACTCATCCCCTCTCCAAGCCTGTCGGCCCTCGCGCACAAGAAACCAGACGATGCCGAGTGAGGCGGCAGCGTCCACCCACCACGCGCCGATGACGAGCTGTGCCACTAACGCAGCCACTACGATGAGCGAGAGCCAACCGCATGTGATGCTCTCGACCGCATCGGCGCGCAGCGCGCGGCTTCCGAGCGCCTCCGCCAGATGGAGCTTGCGCCGGGATAGGAAATACATGGTCGGCATCGCGAGGACACTGATCACAAGGCCGGGCAAAGAGAACTCTGCTCCCTGCTGCATCCACAATTTCCAGCCGACGCCTGCAATAACATAAATGGCAAGCGCGAACAGCAAGGCTCCACCAATCTGGGCTGCTCTTCGTTCCGCGCTCTCAGCGAACGTCTGTCCATGGCGAAGTTCGATGGTGAGTCGCCAAACCAACACGCCCGCCGAAGCCAGCTCAATCAAACTGTCGATGCCGAAAGCGAGCAGGGTCAGGCTATCCGCCGCGACCGCCGAACCGATCGCGACCGCAGCCTCGATCAACATCCAAGCGATCGTCATGTATTCGATCCTGAATGCCTCCTGGATCAGGGTAGATCGGTCGCCAATCGAGATTTCGTCTTGCCTAAGGGCTCTCATCATCGCTCATTAGCGTGTTCAATCTTCCCCTCGCGCAAAAACCGAGCAAACGCCTTTAACGTCATCTCCGAGACGTAATGCTCAATTCCTTCGGCATCAGTTTCGGCAGATTCGGCGGGGACGCCCAGCGCGAGGAGTAGGTCTACGACAAGCCTGTGGCGCACGCGCACTCGTTCGGCTAGTGCGTGCCCCTTTTCTGTCAAGAACACCCCCCGATAGGGCCGGGCGGTCGCCAGTCCTGCTCGCTTCAAGCGGGAGATGGTTTTGATGGCGGTGGCGTGGGAGACGCCCAAGCGGCGGGCGATGTCTGTCGGACGTGCCTCGCCGGTCGTCGCTAGCAAGTCCGCGATAAGCTCGACGTAATCTTCGAACAAGACGGTCGATTGGGCCGAACGCACCTTGTCGAAGCGGCGCGCTTGGGTGAGTTCAGCGGGCAGTTTCCCCATGGCCCCGACAAGCTCTGGTTTCGCCTTTCGCGACACCCTGGTTTTCATGGTGGCCGCCGGATTTTCTGGTGCAGGGACAACACGCTTCAATGCTCGTGTCAAAATGTAGCATACTGCGCAGTTTGTAGCCATTGACAACAACGGTTTACCTAATATGTTGTAGCCAGTGCAACACTTTCGTGTAGATGCTGGATATGCTGCAAAAGACCGATTCGATAGTCCGACGAGAATCGCTGTCTGAACGGACCGTCTCTACGGCGCGCCAGGTGCTCGCCGGTCAGCGTGGCGGACTGCGCGCCTATCTGGCATTCGCGGGTCCCGCCGTGATCGCCTCGATCGCCTATATGGACCCCGGCAATTTCGCGACCAACATCCAGGCGGGAGCGAGATATGGCTACACGCTGCTCTGGGTGGTGCTGCTCGCCAATCTCATCGCCATGCTTTTCCAGGCGCTTTCTGCCAAGCTCGGCATCGTCACCGGGCGGAACCTGGCCGAGATGTGCCGCGACGAGTTTCCGCGGCCAGTGGTGTGGGGCATGTGGGTGGTGAGCGAGGTCGCGGCGATGGCAACTGATCTCGCCGAGTTCTTGGGCGGCGCCATTGGCCTTTCGCTGCTGTTCCACATGCCGCTCTTTGCCGGCATGGTGGTGACCGCCATCGTGACCTACGGCATCCTGCTTTTTGAAGGCTCGGGCTTCCGCCCCGTCGAATTGATCATCGGCGGCTTGGTTGGCATCATAGGCCTTTGCTATCTCATCGAGATGTTCATCGCCCCGGTCGATTGGGGCGCGGCAGCGCTGCATACGGTCGTGCCCAAGCTTCCTGACGGGGAGGCGCTGCTGCTCGCGGTTGGGATCATCGGCGCCACCGTGATGCCGCATGCGATCTATCTGCATTCCGGCTTGACGCAAGGACGCACGCCGGTCCGCGACGAGAACGAGCGGCGAAAAGTCCTGCGGTTCTCCAATCAAGAAGTCATCCTGGCGCTTCTGGTTGCCGGCCTCGTCAACATGGCGATGGTGATAATGGCGTCGAGCGCCTTCCATGCCGGCCATAGCGACGTGGCGGAGATCGAGACCGCCTATTACACGCTGACGCCGCTGCTCGGTATCGGGGCTGCAGGCGTGTTCCTATTGTCCCTCATAGCGTCGGGCGTGGCGAGTTCGGCGGTCGGCACCATGGCCGGGCAGATGATCATGCAGGGCTTTGTCGGCTTCCGCATCCCGATCTTGGTGCGACGGCTCGTGACCATGCTACCGGCTTTCGTCGTGGTTGGGCTCGGCGCCAATGCCACAAGCGCGCTCGTGATCAGCCAGGTGGTGCTCTCAATCGCACTGCCGCTGCCGATGATCGCGCTTCTGATCTTCACCAGGCGCGCCGACATCATGGGTTCGTTTGCCAACAGCCGGCTGACCAATTTCGCCGCTTTGGTCGGGACGGCGCTCGTGCTCGTCTTGAATTCCATTCTGATCCTGCAGACGCTCGGCGTGACAATTCCAGGATGGTCGGCCTCATGAACGTCGCCGCGACCACGCCACGCCGGGACGCTCCCCTGCCCGGTGACGTCCAGCTTTTGCTGCACAACGCTGGGCTGCGTTCGACCCGCCAGCGGATCGCCCTCGCAAGCCTGCTGCTCAGGACCGCAAATCGACGCGTCACCGCTGAAATCCTCTACGGCGAAGCACGTGAAGCACGGTGCCCTGTTTCAAGGGCCACCGTTTGCAACGCTCTCCGCCAATTCGAGCAGGCCGGCTTGCTAAGACGAATTACGGTCCATCGGTCGAAGAAGGCTTGGTTTGCCATTGCCAACGCAAATGCCGATCCGCTTGAGCTAAATTCAGGCCGATGAAATGAAGGCCGCAACTCGCGGGAGGGACCGGCATGAAGCGGTTGGTTTTGGGCACTCTTGTGTTGCTCCCATTGACGGTCGCGGCCATTCTGTGTGTGGCGCAGCCATCTGCCGCTACCCGTTCCGACTGCCGCGGACCGGACAAGCACCTTTTAGTCGTGCATCACTACTCAGTGCTTGGCAGACCTGGATCTTTTTCAGCGGATCATTGTGAATCTCAGAAGCAGATATATGCCATCCGTAGCTCTGGGCCACGATGGCAATCTGTTCGTCCTCGCAATAGGGCGTAGCGATCGGGCCGTATTTGGTGATCTGGAAATTGCCCTGGCACTGGATGCGAGCCGCGGTCGGGTCTGACAAGGCAATAGCCGACAGCACCCCCACAACGAGAACTCGCGAGGTTGATTCCATGTCTTCGGCGCATGCTCGGCTCCTTTAAGGCGTGCACGGGTAGGGCCATTGGAGATGATCGGTTGCAGCACCAAACGCAAGGCCGCGTCGAGCGCAGGTTGAAGATCTTCGGGGCGCGCAGCGGAACTAACGGCTGCATCCAGACCTTCAGGCCATGCGACTCGGCTCACGACCGCGACCTTCGATATCCTCACAGCCGACCCGAGGCTCGGCCGCGCCGAAGCGCTGCGCCGCGCCATGCTGGCCTTCCTCAACGACACATCGCAGCCGCGCAATGCCTACCCGCCATTTGGGGTCCATTTTCAATTATAGGGGAAGGCGCAGCGCGTGAGCCGAATGGGATGACCGCTTTGGGTCATAAGCGGAAATGGTGTTACGCCCGCGTGGAAGAGTAGGTCGAGGTGTCCTAGCTATAAGGGTAGCTGGTTCCTAGCTCCCGGCCGTCGGAGGTGCCAGCGAAGGTCTTCGAGGACCATTCGGTCGGTGGCATCCCACCGTTGCGTCATATCGGGGGCATTGCCGTCGGCGAACCATGTCGGCGCCGAGACGATGTCGGCCGTCCCCGCTCGTTGATTAGATGCTCGATGAGGCAGCCGTCGCCAAGGGTTTATTGCGATGCTCAGCGAGTGATCTCGGCATGATGGACCACAGCCCCTGCGACTCAATATCGGCGCAAAAAATGACCCTTGCTGCTGCCAGCGCTGGGGGCCAAACACCTAGGCTACGCATCCCCTGTCCTGGCGCCTATAAGACAAGACAAGGTCTTGTCTGGGATAGACCAACCAACCCTAAGGAGACCTCCAATGCGCGTTGTGCAAGTTTCCAAGCCACATGCGCCGCATGAGCTTGTCGACCGGCCAATGACAGAGCCCGGCCCACGCGAGGTGCGCATTAAGGTCGAAGCCTGCGGCATTTGTCACAGCGATTCCTTTGCGGTGGATGGCACCTTTCCCGGCATTACCTATCCGATCGTGCCAGGTCACGAGATCGCGGGCCGCATCGACGCCGTCGGCCCCGAGGTAACGACCTGGAGCGTCGGCCAGCGGGTCGGGGTCGGCTGGTTCGGCGGCAATTGCGGCGTGTGCCCACCTTGCCGCCGTGGCGACTTCATCCATTGCCGCGTGCTGAAAGTGCCAGGCATCAATTATGACGGGGGATATGCCGAGTACATGATTGCGCCGATCGCGGGCCTCGCCTCGATTCCCGACGAGCTTTCCGCGGTCGAGGCGGGTCCCCTGCTCTGCGCCGGCATCACCACCTTCAACGCGCTACGCAACTCGGGCGCACGGGCGGGAGACCTTGTGGCCATCCTCGGCATCGGAGGGCTTGGCCATCTCGGCGTGCAATTCGCGCGGCGGATGGGGTTCCACACGATCGCCATCGCGCGGGGGCAGGACAAGAAGGAGCTCGCGCTCGAGCTCGGCGCGCATCGCTATATCGACAGCCAGACCGAAGATGTCGCCAAAGTACTGAACGGGCTCGGCGGCGCTAAGCTCATTGTCGCCACGGTCACCAATGCCAAGGCCATGAGCGCGGTGATCGAGGGCCTCGGCCTCGACGGCAAGCTGCTCGTGGTCGGCGCTTCGCCCGAGCCGATCGAGGTGACGCCAATCCAGCTTATTGGCGCGCGCCGGCAGATCGCGGGCTGGCCGTCGGGGACGTCGGCCGATTCGGAGGATACGCTCCGCTTCAGCGCGCTCACTGGCGTGAGGCCCATGGTCGAGACCTATCCCTTGGAAAAGGCGGCGGAGGCCTACGCGCACATGATGAGCGGCAAGGCGCGCTTCCGGGTGGTCATTGTGCCTTGACGTGGCCGCCCGTCATTCGGCGGACGACAGCACGTCTCTGACGTAAGGCGGCGTAGTTTGAAATAAGCCGTCAGGTCGCTCGTTGGTCAGCTCCGGAATTTAGCACGTTCAAATGTCTGCAAATGGCACTTTTCGGACATCCCACCTGCACCGATGAATGTGCGCTATCGGTGGTAAAGCAGACGTGACGAGGACGCTGGACAACTTCCGCTAATGACCCAAAGCGGACATCGCCGTGTTAGAATCGCCAGTGCCAGATTGATCATGATACGGAGGCCGGCTCCTTGTCATACCAGGGCGCGTGCAGGACGACGCGGTTAATCTCCAGATAGCTCTTGAGGCTCGACAACACGAGCGGCCAGCCGTTGCAGATTTTATCAAACACTTTGCTGTCTGGCGCGAAGTCGTCATGGGTCATCGTGAGCTTGACCTGATCCCGTTGCTGCTCGAGGTCGAATACCACGCGCGAGGGCTGCTCGGTATAGAGGCCGTCGTGCTGCGAATGGAAGGTATAGGACAGCCGCCGAGGCGGATCGCATTCCAATACCTTCCCGCTCACAACGAGCTCGCCATTACGGCGAAAGGTGACGGACGAACCGATTTTCCAGTCGGATGTGACGGCATTTCCAAACCAGAATTGCGCGGTCGCGTCGGTATCCGTCAGGGCCTTGAAGACCTTCTCCGGCGTCGAAGCGATGTATGTAACGTAGACGAAAT
This sequence comes from uncultured Alphaproteobacteria bacterium, assembly GCA_963804705.1. Classification (GTDB taxonomy): domain Bacteria; phylum Pseudomonadota; class Alphaproteobacteria; order Rhizobiales; family Methyloligellaceae; genus Methyloceanibacter. Next base: position 38,623 of record CAWDRM010000026.1, on the reverse strand, counting down.
TTGGTTTAGTCATCTCTCGCCTCCAATGCTTTTTTCATGTCGCTCAACGCCTGCAGGCGTGAGCGGTCGAATTTCCCGATCCACCGCTCGCCGATCTCATGGATTGGCACCGGATTGAGATAGTGCAATTTTTCGCGGCCGCGTTTGACGGTCGCAACGAGATTGGCCTCTTCCAGAATGACCAGATGCTTGCTCACCGCCTGCCGCGTCATGGCAAGGCGTTCGCACAGTTGACCCAACGTCTGGCCACTGTCGGCACGCAGGCGATCAAGCAGTTCGCGGCGGCTTGCATCGGCCAGAGCTTTGAAAACCGCATCCATAACGACAATATGCAACCTATCGGTTGCCTGTCAAGAGGCGAAGTTCGGTAGCGGGCGCATGCCCGCTATTGGCCCATAGCGGAGATCTGTCTTGCAGCGCCCAATGTCCGCTTTCGGGTGTAAAGCGGCAAAAGCACTGCGAAATGTCCGCTAATGACCTAACTCGGAAATACTGCGTCCATCGCAGCGGTCAAATTTTGATTGCAATTCGATCACGCTGGCAGCTCGGCTGCGGACGAAATGCAGGACGCGACAATATTTTCCATCAAAGGAGCCTTGTCGCGCTCGCCATGGTCCCGGCTGGACGCGCGTGATACTCTGGCTTGGCGGCGCGTGAGTCGCCAAAGAGGGAGGGTCGAATGAGCTTGTTCTTAGCAATGCCACTATTGGTCGCGACGGGAATTTACAATCCGCAGGTCATGCATCATGGCCGCTGTATTGCCGAGCCAGGCACTGTTGACGCGCTTTACTGTGTTCAGGCACAGGCACCCGCGGCACCTGCTCATCATCATCGGCACGCCAAGGCGTAGGTCGGGCACGAGGCAAACCGCCGGCTTTCCGGTTTGGCACGCGCTGGCCCTTGGTCATGTGGCGGCGAGCTCTCAACGCGCGCGTAACGATCACACGCGCGGTCCAGGCTGAGATTGAGGCGCAGGTTGGTGAGCGTCGCGGCAGGCATAATCCGGATTTAGGTCTAAGTTCACCGCCACATGGCGCACATTCGAGCGCCTATATCCACGGGGATGCCCCGTGATGCCGAACGAGTGCTGTTCGCGGGTTCACCGACCATAGGCCAGGATTGCATTTTGAATAATGCGAGTATCGAGTGCGGCAGGAAGCGCGTGCGTGACGCATAGACATGGCGATCACCGTTTGTCGCCTGCTGATGAGCGAAGAAGCGCTGTGGCACAATGAGATGAAGATCATCCTTGGCACGCGTCATTGCCACATAGAGCAGACGGCGCTCCTCCTCGAGCTATGCAGTCGTGCCGGCGCCGAGATCGGACGGGATGCAGCCGTCGACGACGTTAAGCACAAACACTGACTTCCACTCCTGCCCCTTCGCGGAATGAATTGTCGAAAAAATGAGATAATCTTCGTCGTGCAGCGGGACCCCGGCCTCATCGCTGGTGGCATCCGGCGGGTCTAGGGTTAGCTCCGTCAAGAAGCGCTCACGCGACGGATAAGTTGCGGCAGAGGGAAGCCCAATAGGCCCTGGAAGCGGCGCTCGGTCATCCACGAAGCCTAAAACAAAAAGGGCGCCGACCGAAGCCGACGCCCTTGCCACGCCTTCCCCCTAAACCCAAGTTTGGCCTCAAGCGGTACTTATGAGTGGGGTTGCGGGTTGAAGTCGGTGCGCGAGCAATGGCATTGATGTTTTCTCTGGCAAATTTTTCATCGATGATGTTTGTGAAAAGTAGACTGTTTGGCTGATCGAAAAACCAGCTGAGGGGTTTGTAAATGCACTTCCGACCATCTGTGACGTGATTGATCTCGACGAATTCACCGCTCTGCCGAGGCTGGTCCAGACGGTGGAATGGCTTGGTGTCAGGAGTGTTGTTGCGGGATTACGGCCAGGAATCGTTGCCTACCTCGCGTCCGCTGGCGCTCCAACCGGAGCCCTTCGCACCTCGCTAAATCTCGAGAAAGCACTACTTAAAGTCAAGCCAACCAGAGTTCGCAGGAAATCCAGATGGACTAGGTCCCGTCTAGTCCATTCTTTCGACGATGCATTGCCTGATGAAGGTCGGCTTCTGCTAAAGCGTATCGAAGCGTAACAAGGGGACGCGATCGATTTGGGTGCGGACATGAGTATAGCGCGCAAGACCAGACGAGTAGGCGAGCTCAAGCCTAAGCCAAACGCCGGCATGGTGCTCATTCCAGGCGGCGACTTTATCATGGGCTCCGACCGCCATTACCCAGAAGAAGCTCCCGCGCACCGCGTGCGGGTCGATGACTTTTGGATCGAGAAGACCCCGGTGACAAATAGTGACTTTCGCCGCTTCGTCAGGCAGACGGGCCATGTCACCTTCGCCGAGATCGCGCCGGACCCCAAGGAATATCCGGGCGCGCTGCCGCACATGCTACGTGCGGGCTCGCTCGTCTTCGTGAAGTCGCAAGGGCCCGTCGATCTTACGAACTGGTCGAACTGGTGGACCTTCAGCTTCGGCGCCGATTGGCGGCACCCATACGGACCCGGCAGCTCAATTGAGGGGCTCGACGATCATCCCGTCGTCCATATCTCTTATCGTGATGCCGAAGCCTATGCCAAATGGGCCGGCAAGGAGCTGCCGAGAGAGGCCGAGTGGGAGTTTGCCGCGCGCGGCGGGCTCGACGGTGCGGAGTTCGCGTGGGGTGATGCGTTCGAGCCTAGTGGCCGCCCCGTGGCCAATACATGGCAGGGCGAGTTTCCCTGGCAGAACCTACTCACCGATGGCTACGAGGGTACGTCGCCGGTGCGCGCCTTCCCACCCAACGGGTACGGGCTATACGACATGATCGGCAATGTCTGGGAATGGACCACGGATTGGTTTGTCTCGAACCATCAGCAACAGAAGTCGTGCTGCATGCCGCAAAATCCTCGAGGGCCTCGCGAAGAGGACAGTTACGATCCCTGCCAACCGGACATCAAAATCCCGCGCAAGGTCATAAAGGGCGGATCACATCTCTGCGCGCCGAATTATTGCCGACGTTACCGTCCCGCGGCGCGCCATGCCGAGCCGATTGACACCTCCACTTGCCATGTTGGCTTTCGCTGCATTAGACGAGGTTGAAGCAATCACATGAGCGCGCTTTAGGAGGCCCACATACATTTCCGCGAGCAGCCAGCTGCAACCACTTCAGATCAATGTCGACCTCGTCAATCCTGTCATTGAATTTGAACAGCATTCGATCTGCATAGGCATCGAGGATGGGCGTTCCCCGGTCCTCACCGACGTCGAGCGCTTAATCAATTGAGTAGAGGTCGGGTACCCTGCGGTTGATATTGGTTTTGGCGACTTTATTACCTTCGATAGCAACAGCGTACCCCCCTTTGCCAGCCTCGCCCTGCTTTCCGCTATAGGCGATATCGAGCGTATGCGTGTGCTTTCCACGCGTTGGTTTGTCGGCACTTTCGATGCGGATGCCATCATGGGGCCGCTGCGACCGCTTGTAGACCCAGACGGGCTCGCCTTCGATGAGAACCAAACCCCAGCCCGCAAAGCGAGTGCCAATGAAGTCGCTGTCATTGGCAACGGCGCCACCGAGACCTTCGATTATCTCTATTCTATCAAGAACGAGCTCGGCGGCCCGACGCCGCGCCCCAGCGTTTGCCGGGCGCGGCGCATGTCACCGTCTTCGCCGAGCCTCGCGGGGTCAGTGGTTGGCGCTGCTATGGGCCTCTTCCAATGTTCTCAGAACAGCGTCGAGGTTGAAGGAGGCCGGTTTCTGGCGCGGCGGATACTTTTTGAAGTCCTCGATTTGCTGGGCCACCACCGCCTGCATCGCGTAAACGATGTACGCGTGGGAGATAATCCAGTCCCAGTAGGTGTTCGAGTTCTCGTCGGCCCGTTCGAACGGGTCGCGGCGCAAGTGAAACATCTTTGGGGCCCGCAGGCGAACGAACGGCTCGAACCAGCACGCCAAAGTCTTCGCCCGCTGCTCCATCAACACGACCTTCCAGTCCTTCATCCGAATGGCGAGGATGTCGGCGTCGTCGCTCATATAGAAGAAGAACTGCCTCGGACTTTCCTTCACCTCGCCGCTCAGATACGGCAGCATGTTGAAGCCGTCGAGGTGAACGTTATAGGTCTTGTCGCCGACCTTGTAGCCCTTGAGCAGCTTCGCCGCGGTATCCGGCTCTCCCGCCGCGGCGAGGAATGTCGGCAACCAGTCCTGGTGGCTGACGATGCCGTTGAGCACTGTGCCCGCCTTGAATTTGCCGGGCCAACGCACGAACGCCGGCACGCGCCAGCCGCCCTCCCAGTTGGTGTTTTTTTCGGACCGAAACGGCGTGATGCCGGCGTCCGGCCAACTGTTGTAGTGCACGCCATTATCAGTGGAGTACATGACGATTGTGTCCTCGGCGATGCCGAGTTTGTCGAGCTTGTTCAGCATCTTGCCGATGTTCTCGTCGTGGGCGACCATTACGTCATTGTAGTCCCCCTGACCGCTCTTGCCCTTGTGCTTCGCGGCGCAGTGGGTCCGGAAATGCATCGCTGTTGTATTATACCAGACGAAAAAGGGCTTATCCGCCTTGTGCGCTTCGTCAATGAAGCGCAGCGCATGTTCCGTCACCTCGTCGTCGATCGTTTCCATCCGCTTCTTCGTCAGCGGCCCGGTGTCCTCGATTTTTTGCCCGCCCTTGCCGTCGGCCCAGCAGTGCAGCACGCCTCGCGGCCCGAAATGTTTCTTGAACTCCGGGTCTTTCGGATAGTCCGGGTCCTCGGGCTCCTCTTCCGCGTTGAGGTGGTAGAGGTTGCCGAAGAATTCGTCGAAGCCGTGCATCGTCGGCAGGAATTTGTCCTTGTCGCCGAGATGGTTTTTCCCGAACTGGCCCGTGGTGTAGCCTAGCGGCTTGAGAAGTTCGGCGATGGTGGGATCTTCCGCGCTGAGGCCAACGTCGGCGCCCGGCATTCCGACCTTGGTCAGTCCCGTGCGCATCGGGTTCTGTCCGGTGATGAACGCCGCCCGGCCCGCCGTGCAGCTCTGCTGGCCATAATAGTCGGTGAAAGCCACGCCCTCGTTCGCCACGCGGTCGATATTGGGCGTGCGGTAACCCATCTGCCCACGACTGTTATAACTGATGTTCCACCAGCCGATATCGTCGCCCCAGAGGATGAGGATGTTGGGTTTCTTTGATTTGGCCATTTCAATCTCCTTTGACTGACTTTGCGGTTTCAGCTCAGCTTTGAGTTGACGTTCTCTCCATGCGAGCTGCCGCTACACGAGACGCAGCAGCACGGCAAAAAAGGCGAATGTGCCAGTAAGGGCGAGAACGATTGAAGCTGCAATGAGCGGCGTTTGCTTTCCCTCCATTGTAACGCCTGCAATTTCGACGAAACTTCCGCCCGACAGGTAACGATGCATCCACCGGTACTGCCAAAGCGAAATGACCAGCGCCATGATCCCGCAGAAGATCAGCGCAAGCCCCAGATATCGCGCAGCGTCCGGGTAGCGAGCGGGATGTGTCCCCGGCATTTGCTCCAAGCGGTCGAAGAACTGGACGATCACGAAGCCGAATCCGATGAGCGAGACGGCCGTGCGCGTCCACGCCATCATCGTGCGTTCGACGGAAAGCCACGTGCGCAGCCAGGAAAAGTGACTTTCGGCCGTCGCGCGAACAACGAACCGATCGGAATCTCCGCTGACATGTTGGTCACTCATCGTTTTTGTCTCCCCTTGTCAGCTAATTATTTCAGGCCATGCCGTCTGCATGCCTGTGCTGTCACCGGATTTCGTTCGCAGGCGCAACGCCGAGCCACCGGCGCGCGATACGCTCGCACGGGCCACGCAGCAGCAGGTAAGGGACGAACGCGAGCAAGAGCGAGACGATGACCGCCTCGCCCGGATGGAGAGTCTTGAACTCGAGGAACTGATAGATGACGTCCATGACCAGACCCAGGAGAATGACGCGCGCGGTGGAGATCAGTCCCTCGCGCATGCGGCCACCGCGCTTCGCCCGATCGGTGATTATCGTCCACAGATAAGGCGAGCGCCCGGTCCGCGCGTCCTCCACGCCGTCGTACAGCGCGGCGATCGTCGCCATGATGGGCTGGAGGATGAAACGGAAGGTCTTCGGCCCGCCGGGACGATCGAGCAAGTTCTGCCAGAGGCGCTCGCGAACCTCTGCCGAGAAGCCATACCAAGCCACGCCAAGAACGACGAAAGCGATCATCAGGGCGACGACCACTTGAGCCAACAGAATTTTGGTCTTCGACGGTGTTTCTGTCATCGCCCAGGCTTCTTCAGTCGCACGACGCATCGAAACCCGACAGGGCTGGCGGAGGCGCCAGCGCGCTCGGCGTGCCGCGCGGAGGGGCGGCAACGGCAGCAGCGGCAGCAGCGGCAGTCGTTCGACGCGTACATATATGGACCACTTTTTTGCGCCTTGCCCGCAATTCCGACCCGAGCGGCGTCGCTGACGTCGCCAAGAGTCCTTTCTTCAACGCCTTCATCGCCCGCGCCGAGAAGGAATATCAGGCGCTGTCGCCGACGCCCGACCAGTACAAGCCGTTTCTCGGGCAAATCAGCAAGATGTGGGAGACGCAGCCTAATTGGACCGCCGAAAACCTCCGTGCGATCACCGTACCGACCTGGATCGTTGACGCCGATCACGACGAGGCCATCAAACGCGAGAACACCGAGTTCATGGCCGCCAACATTCCCGGCGCCGGGCTCTTATTGCAGCCGCGGGTCAGCCACTTCTCCTTTATCCAAGACCCCGAGCAGTTCAATCGTGACGTGCTACACTTTCTCGAGCACGCAGATGGATGGCTTAAGCGCGAATCCAATTGGTCTTACCGGTCGCAATCGCACCTCATTGCTGAGGTTGGTGGTGCTAACCAAGTATTCACTTCCCCATCCTCACCCCCGGCTTCTTGACGTTGGTGAACTCGACGCGTGCCTTTTCTCTATAGTTGCCAGGGTCTCGGGTGAGCAAAGGCCAGAGTTAAGACCCAGCGAGATTGCCGATGGCGCTTGCGGTCAAGTTGATTGCCAGCGCGAGCAGGGTGACATTGAAGATGAACGAGAGCAGGCCGTGAGCGGTTACGGTTCTTCTCAGCGATTTGGACGTCACGCAGACATCCGACACCTGGGATGTCATTCCGATCACGAATGAGAAATACAGGAAGTCCCAATAGTCTGGAGCCTCGTCATTCGGAAACGCGAGTCCTCGTGCCTTGCCGCGGTGGTCTGCGTAGAACTCATGCGCGTAATGAAAGGCGAAGATGAATTGAATGAAGCTCCATGACAGCAGGATTGTCACCACGGCAAAGGCGAGACTTACGAAGTGGTGGCCTGCCGGTGCAGTACTCAGCTGGAAAAATATGGCGCCAAGGCTCGCCGAAGCTGCGGTGACCGACAGCAGGGGAATGACCACGCGTCCCTCGTCGTATAGCACACACCGCAGGCGAATGTGTTTGGTATCGGCGCCTATAGCCGTCCAGATAGCCAGGGCGAGATAGAGGGTGACCCCGATGTCCCACCCGATTAGCACTCGGCTGATCAGGTCCAGGTCGTCGGGCATCATGGCAAACGCAAACAGGCCCATCCCAGCCGCGAAAAAGAGCCGCCAACGGACTCTCATGATCCGCAACGGCTTCAACCATTTATAGCTGGCAACTTGATGGGTACTTGCCATAAGCAAAAACTCAGTGTCGCTACTGCACGCCAGAGAGAGGCGAGCATGGTACCCATCCTTAACAGGCAAGCATACATAATAGGGCTTCGGCTTCGGCTGGCAGCCGCTTTACGCTAGCCAGATCCACAGCACTTCTGCCCCACCTTCGAAACGCTCGTAATCCAGAATGCTGCCGCCCACCTGCAAGGGTCTATCCCGCGTTTTGCGTGTTAAAAATGGACGGTGACTATGCCAACAGGAGAGCGAGCATGAGCCTCATCGAGACGCGCCATCACCAGATGTTTCCCGTGTTCGATCGAGCGCAGATCGAGACAGCCAAGCGCTTTGCGAGCGGCCCTGCGCGTAACTTCGCCCCTGGCGAAGTCGTCTTCGAGGCGGGCGAGCGCAACGCGCCGGCCTGGCTCGTGCTCAAGGGCTCGATTGAGGTGGTACGTCGTGATGGTCTCAATCGTGAGTTGCCGATCACGAGCCATGGCCCCGGTCAATTCTCGGGCGAGGTAAGCCAACTCGCCGGGGCCGGGATGCTCGCTTCCGGCCGCGCGGGTCCCCAGGGCTGTACCGCGCTGCCCTTCGATGCCGCCCATGTGCGCGCCCTGATGGTCGGCTCTGCCGATGTTGGCGAGATTCTCATGCGAGCGTTCATCCTTCGTCGCGTCGGACTCATCGAGGAGGGCGGCGTCGGTTCAGTGCTGATTGGCAAGCCGGGCACACCGGAACTCGTCCGGCTTGAAGGCTTTCTCGGTCGCAACGGCTATCCCTACACGGTGCTCGATGCCTCTGATGACGCCGACGGCCGCGCCGTGGTGGAACGTTTCGGCGTACTCCCTGACGAGTTGCCGCTGATGGTTTGTCCGAATGGAACGGTGCTGAAGCGACCCACGGACGCTGAGGCCGGGGTCATTCTCGGCATCACCCCCGAGCTTGATCCAGAGATGGTCTTCGATGTGGCGGTGGTCGGCGCGGGGCCGGCGGGGCTTGCCGCCGCTGTCTATGGAGCGTCCGAGGGCCTTTCGGTCCTCGTGCTCGACCAGCGTGCATTTGGCGGACAGGCGGGCGCTTCGGCGCGGATCGAGAACTATCTCGGCTTTCCGACCGGCATCTCGGGCATGGCACTTGCCGGCCGCGCCTTCAACCAGGCGCTCAAGTTCGGTGCTGAGATCGCGATTCCGCTCGAGGTGGCAAGAACTCAAGTGCAGGTTTGATGGGCATTCTCGCGCTCCGCTACGATTGGAGCTCACCAATGGCAATGCGGTGCGCGCCAGGACGGTGGTGGTTGCCTCTGGAGCGCGCTACCGGCGCCCCCCGATCTCCAACCTCTCAGTCTTTGAGGGCGCAGGGGTTTCCTATTGGGCTTCACCGGTCGAGGCGAAGCTTTGCGAGGGCGAGGAGGTGGCGCTGGTTGGGGGGGGCAATTCTGCCGGGCAGGCCGTGGTCTTTCTCGCACCGAAGGTCAAGCGTTTGCACCTAGTGGTGCGCGGGGAGGGCTTGGAAGCTTCGATGTCGCGCTATCTCATCGATAGGATTGCTGCACTTCCCAATGTCGAACTGCACACCCACACCGAAGTTATCGGGCTGGAGGGCGACGAGGTCAGTGGACTTACTGGTGCGGTATTCCGCGACCGCAAGACGGGGGCGACACACAGTTGTTCGCTCCGCCACCTCTTCCTGTTCATTGGCGCCGATCCGAACGCCGCTTGGCTCGAGCATTGCGTTGCGGTGGACGACAAAGGCTTCGTGGTGACCGGAGCAGACTTTACTGAGGGCACAAGCGCGTCCCGCCGGGCTGTCCTGCCGCTCGAGACCAGCCAGCCCGGCGTGTTCGCCATCGGCGACGTGCGGGCCGGCTCGACTAAACGCGTCGCGGCGGCCGTTGGAGAGGGCGCCGCCGTCGTGGCGCAGATCCACAGCGTGCTTGCCGCAGAGCCGTAGCGCCGTAGCGGTTCAGCTGATGCCTCTTTCGTAACGGGAAAAGAACTACCCGGCGACGGTGGCCACACCATTGCTCGCGACCGCTTTAGGTAGACTTGAGAGGGGGATCATGACGATATCGGGTGAGGTAGGTGGCGACGATCCGCTCTATCTCGATGACCTCCAGGTGGGGCAGCGCTTCACCAGCAAAACACACGTCGTGGACGCGGCACAGATCAAGGCGTTTGCACGCCAGTTCGATCCTCAGCCCTTTCATCTCGACGATGACGCTGCCAAGGACAGCCTGTTCTCCGGCTTGGTGGCGAGCGGGTGGCACACCGCCGCGATCACCATGCGCCTGTTAGTCGAGAGGGGATTACCGTTAGCCGGCGGCGTCGTAGGCGCCGGAGGCGAGCTCTCCTGGCCAAGGCCCACCCGTCCCGGCGACGTCCTGCAGGTCGAAAGCGAGGTCCTGGAAATTATACCCTCGCGGTCTCGGCCAGATCGCGGGGTCGCCAGAATACGAAGCCTCACGCGCAATCAGCGAGACGAAGTGGTGCAGATCCTGATCGCTAAGCTGATCGTGCCGCATCGTACTCACCAGTGACGAGCCCCAATGTTGGCACTAAGCGGACGTTCAACCAACCGCGTCGCGAGGTCTGGTTTCGGTCGAAAAGCGGACATGCCCAATCAGCGTGTGAAATGTCCGCTAATGACCCAAGCAGACATCATTGTACTTCGAGCCGCGGGAGCGCGTAGCCCGAGTGCGTTTCGCAACGCTTATGACTCGACCACGATTTCAGCCTCTAGATGAAGGGGGACTGAAAGCGATGCGGTCACGAGGCAGGCCGTTTTCCCCTTCTCGAGCATCCGTCTTGCGCGTTCGGGGTCTGCACCCCTTGGAAGTGTGAGCCGCGGTCTAAGAGCGATCTCCGTGAAGCGGGTAGTCCCGTCTTTGCGGTCGACTGTTCCGCTGCCCGACAGAGCAAGCGACACGAAGTCGAATTTGGAAGCCTGCGCAACCGCTCGGAATGTGAACATGAAGCATGTTTCCACGGCCGCGAGCAGGAGATGCTCAGGGCTCCATGCATCACCTGGGCCGTCAAAATCCTTTGGCGGCGCCGACCGTAACGGGGACACTCCGCTCGCTATGAGCGTCGCATAACCAGTTGGCCCACCAGAAAGAGCGACCTCGTACAGATGTGGCAATGGCTTCATGTTCTCCATATCCCTCAACAAGTGGTATCCCGTGTGCCATATCTTATGAGACCCGCTGAACTGGTGTCCCCTCGAGCAATCTATGGATTCGACCCCGTCGGTCCAAGGGGTCGGTCCCCACGCGCCCGCGCGTAAAGAGTAAAATGGAGTGTGAGAGCCCCCGGTACCCCCGACTATAGCCTCCCAATATCCTCCGGACCGCTCGGATGGGGTACCGAGACACGTGAGCCATTTCGCCGGTGTAGGAACCCCGTCCTCCTCCATATCCGTCCCGAGTTCCTTTCTCGGTCACCGAGAATATAGCGCCGGCTCGGAATCGGGCGACGGCCATCCATTCGCCAATTCGGCCCTTATCGCGCGTGCACGTGCGTAAGGAGTCGGTAGGAGTTGGATCCCGCGGCCAAGCCGGCGAGGTGTTAGGGCGCTCCGCTCGGGTTCGCCGAGGCTGTCGCCCCCTAGGCACCTTAACATCTCCTGATCCCGCCGGTGCCGCTGCCCAAGGCAGGGTAGCGCAAAGTTGTTCCTCGGACAGGCCCAAGCCTCTCAGTCGGCACCCGAAATTGCCCTCTGATCGGGGCTCCGCAACCGCGGATGGGAACTGAGGCCGCGACGTTGTAAGCCGGCATAGAAGGGCCCATATGCGACACGCTCGATCAGAGATTTGAAGGTCTAGGGGCAGCCCACATGAGAACGCCAGTGAAGAAGGAGGATCGCACCGTCGAAGCCCTGCGCTCGAGCGGAGTCGAGGTCGACGCGTTCATTGCCTGCCTGAAAACCATTACCCCAACCGGCTCCGGCCGTGGACGGCTCATCTTCGCGATGGACGCAACCATGAGCCGGCAACCGACCTGGGACCTAGCGCTCGGACAGCAGGCCGACATGTTCCGCGCCGTGAAGGAGATCGACGGACTCGACGTGCAGCTCGTTTATTTCCGCGGATTTGGCGAAACCCGTGCGAGCAAGTGGGTCGGCGATCCGGAGGCGCTTGCGCGGCTGATGACGCGGGTTTCCTGTCAGGGGGGTTACACCCAGATCCGCAAAGTGCTCACCCATGCTCGCCGCGAAAGCAAGCGGGAGAAGGTCAACGCTGTCGTTTATGTCGGAGACTGTGTGGAAGAGGACATCGATGAGTTGAGCCAGCGCGCGGGCGAGCTTGGACTGCTGGGCGTACCAGTGTTCATCTTCCAGGAGGGGCGCGAGCCAAGGGCCGAGCGCGCGTTCAAAGAGATGGCTCGGCTGACGAGAGGCGCCTATTGCCATTTCGACGCTGGTTCGGGGCGGCAGCTGCGTGAGCTTTTGGCGGCGGTTGCAGTTTACGCGACTGGCGGCCACAAGGCCCTGCAAGATTACGGCTCGGCTACGAAGAGCGATGCTGCGGTGCGCCTCCTCAAACAACTCGGCTGAAGCTAGCGCCCATGGGACCTTGGTTCAGATCGAATGGGCCCTTCGCGTCTTCGCGCAACTCGGCTAGTCAAAAATCCCACGTGCGCACGGACGCGCTCGAAATGGAGCTCGATCATGACACCGGCCACATCGAGGGACGGTGTCTTAGAGGTAAATTCGCGGGCAGCGCACTTTCCTCATTGAACCATGACGAACAGCTCCAGCTACTTGAGGAGCTCCGCGCTACGGACCCCCAAGGCGCATTTCTGATCGAAGTCCGTCTCGGCTCGACCTTACAAGACTGGCGGGGACGGCGCCCAGAGTCCAAGCCTACAACTTACCCGACGGGTGCTATGCCAGTCTTACTTGCAGTGGCAGCTTTCCTGTTCGTCATTACTTTCGGCCACCGTTTCGGCTTGCAGATGGGCCCGCTGAACGGTCCCTTCAGGGCTTCGCGCAAGTCGCCCGGGCAGAAATCCGGGGTGCGAACGGAGGCCCTCCAAATGGAGCTCGATCATGACAGCGGCCGCATGGAGGGGCGGTGCCTCAAGGGTCAATTCGCAGGCAGAGCCCTGTCTTCATTGAGCCATGACGAGCTGCTCCAGCTGCTTGAGGGGCTCCGCGCCACAGACCCTCAAGGTGCGCTTCTAATTGAAGCCTATCTCGATCGGCGCTCGCATCGTTGGCGTGACCGGCGCTCGGACGATGCCGCAAGAGGCGAGCCGAGGCAGCCTCGCGGACCACACGGGCGAATGACCAGCAAAGAGGCCTATGATGTGCTCGGCCTCGAGCCTGGCGCGAAAGTAGAGGCGATTCGTGCTGCACATCGCAGGCTGATGATGAAGCTCCACCCCGATCAGGGCGGATCGACCTATCTCGCCTCCCGCATCAACGAGGCAAAAGAAGTTCTGCTGGGGCGCAAATGACAAGGGCGCGTGGATCGACGCGTAACGGGTGCAGCATCTTTTTTGCCGGATCTGTCGCGGTCTAGAAAGTAGCGGCAGAAGCGACGGCTAGGAAATCGGGGCTAGGTCTTAAACTGCAGCAAGCCAATGTCATTCGATTTTTCATCAATATTCTTCATCCTCGTTGCGATCATGGCGCTGCAGCCTTTGCTTATGGGGCGATGGTACGCGATACGACGTGCCCAGGCGATCAGGGCGATCGAAAAGGAGCACGGCACCAGAGTTATCACGATGATTTATCGTCAGGAGAAGCGCAGCCTTTTCGGCTTTGCAGTCTCTCGACACATCGACCTGGAGGATGCTCAGACGGTCATTGCGGCGATCAAGGAGACGCCTGACGATACGCCAATCGATCTTATCATCCACACGCCCGGCGGCCTCGTGCTGGCAGCGATGCAGATCGCCCGCGCCGTGGAAGCCCACCCGGCAAAGGTAACGGCCTATATTCCAGTTTATGCGATGTCTGGCGGAACGCTGATCGCGCTCGCCGCCGACGAGATCGTCATGGGGGAATTCTCGGTTCTCGGTCCCATTGATCCACAAATTCTTGGTCTTCCAGCTGCGAGTATCGTCAGAGCGCGTGACTCGAAACCCATCGCGGACGTCTTTGACCTCACGCTGGTTTTGGCCGATGTGGGCGAGAAGGCCGTTGCCCAGGTTAAGCAAGGGGCAGTTGAGCTGATGACACCCCGGTTGGATCAGTCGGCGGCCGAGACCATTGCAGAGAAACTCTCAGGTGGATATTGGACGCATGATTATGCGCTTACCGCCAGCGAAGCGAGAACGCTCGGCCTTCCGGTCAAAGTGGGTATGCCGCTCCAGGTCATGGAGTTCATGAAGCTCTACCCGCAACCGGTTCAACAATCCGGCATTGAGTACCTCCCCATCGATCCTTCACGCAAACGGCGAGCTTGAGCCACAAGTAGCGCTTTGAAGAATGTCCGCTTTGGGTCGATGCAGTCGATAAAGTCGCGACGAGCAGCACCCGAGCAACGATCGAATCCAGGTGCCGCGTTCTTTGAGTCAATGTTGCCCATTCGCTCTTCGAAAAACGTTTTTCGACAGCATCGACCCAAAGCGGACGTTTCACCACCAGCAACGGGATCGCGGGCTTTGCGTAGGTCCTGGATGCGGTCGGCCAGCGCAACTCGTGATTGACTCCATTAGTGAAATACCGCCTTTACACGGCGTAGTTTGTGCAAGCGCGAGGTCACAATCAGCCACTCGCCAGCGGCAAAGTAGCGAACATAGATTCCGGCGACGGCGGGATGGAGAAGGTACGGAGGACCACCCATGACGCACACCGCGTGGCCGGAACTACCCCTCTCGGCCTGGAAGGATACCTATGCGACGCTGCATCTCTGGACGCAGATCGTCGGCAAGATCCGCCTCGCGCAGACGCCTTGGCTCAATCATTCCTGGCACGTCGTGCTTTATGCGACGCCACGCGGCCTTACTACCTCTCTCATTCCCTACGGCGATCGCAGCTTTCAGCTCGACTTCGATTTCATCGACCATGTGCTTCTGGTCTCGACCTGCGACGGCCAAAAAAAGGAGATCGGGCTTTTCCCACGATCCGTTGCCGACTTTTACGCCGACATCATGCGCTCACTCCTGGAACTTGGCATCAAGGTTAGCATTCACGAACTTCCCAATGAGATTCCGAACGCGATCCGCTTCAGCGAGGATGATGTCCATGCTTCGTATGACCGCGAATTCGCCCAGCGCTTCTGGAGAATTCTCGTTCAGTCGGCACGCGTGCTTAGCTTGTTTCGCACATCCTTCATCGGCAAATGCAGCCCGGTCCATTTCTTCTGGGGAAGCTTCGATCTGGCGGTAACGCGCTTCTCTGGGCGCCGCGCGCACCCGATTCCCGCTGGCGGCGGCGTGCCAAATCTTCCCGATGCGGTGACCCTCGACGCCTATTCGGACCAAGTCAGCAGCGCTGGCTTCTGGCCGGGAGGGCAGGGAATCGACTACCCGGCCTTCTATTCCTACACCTCCCCGGCGCCGCCTGGCTTCTCGTCAGTGCCGATAAGTCCCGCGCAAGCCTTCTGGACCCGCGACTTGAACGAGTACATTTTGCCCTACGATGCCGTGCGCACCGCTGGCGATCCGGAGCAGACGTTGATGGAATTCCTGACCAGCACCTATGTGGCCGCCGCCACCACGGGGAACTGGGATCGCGCCGCCTTGGAATGTCCTCTCGGTGTGCCTGGAGTTCCTCGCAAGGTCTAACGGTCTTGAGCCTTGGTTCACTCGGGCTGCAGCAAATGCAGGCTGAAGAGCCGGGGGCGGTCGGAAGTGCCGTAGGAATTGGCTTCATGCCGGGCACGCTTCGTGATTTTGTCTTGCTCATATCCCTCGCTTTAGGAATTCTTGGCGTCGAAACTGAGTGCGCGGCGCATTTGTGGGTCTTCAGAGAGTGAGATTTGTAGCTCGCATATTGCAGCGCGTGGCGATTCTGGGCCTCGGCGTGCTCAGCGTCTGGCTGATCGCGTTTGTCTTCAGGTGGGTGGACAGCAGCCTTCCTTGGATTCTGGCCCTGAGCGTGACTTACGGTCTTGCTGCCTATGTCATCCTCCCGCGCGCCGTTCGTATGGGCCTAAAAATTCTTCAACGCCGACATGTCCCCCGTTACACGGTTACCGCGGACGGGCTGCCGGCAGCTTCGCGCTGCGTTTGCTAACGCGGGCTGGGCAGGGGCGGACCCGTTGAGCTTAGCAAGCTCGTGGCGCATGGCACGGGCTTTCGTCTTTAACAAGCCCTATGCGACTGCCCCGTTCAGCACTCTCTATCTTTTCGGACGAGGCCAAGACCTCGGATTTCAGCAGGCGATTCATGACAGCCCGCGCAAGAGGCACCATGTCCGCTTTTGGGCCAAGAGCCTCGCGGAGGTCGAAGCCAATGTGGATACAGCCAGTTTCTGGCTCAACACCGACCGGCCGACCGATGATGATCGCGTGCTTTGGGTCGGCGCTGGCACAAAGGATACCGGATTTTCCCTCACCCGGCTGACCTTCCAGTTTACGCATGCCACGGATTCCGACACCAACGCTGAACGGGACTACATCATCAACGAGCTCAGGAAGCACGGCGTAGTCGAAAACGTGATCTTATACAGAACCGGAGACCAATTGCTCACCGAGAACGTCAACCATTACATCACAGACGGTGAGGTGGTCGTTGCTGGGTTGGCCGAGCCAGTGTAGCTCCGGGGACAACAACCAGAAAAATTTGATACGGACAAAGTCTGCTCCTCCTGCCGTCCCGATTGAGGCCGAGACCTAACGTGATGCAATGTCTGCTTTTGGCACAAAACGGACATGCCAGCTCATCCGCCGAATGTCTGCTATCGGGGGTAAAGCGGACGTGACGCGGACATCGCGGGACGTCTGTTTATGACCCAAAGCAGACATTTTGTCCGGCACGCTCATTTCTCTAATGCCAGCTGTGAGGGCGCAACACCCGACCGCGTTGTGAAGCTAGATCTCCATGTCGAAGGCGCACCTTGGTAGTATAGTGCAGACAGGAAAGCGAGATGGGAGATCAAGACATCCGAGCTGCGCTGGACCGGCACTGGGCTGCGTCTGAGGCCGGTGACGACGATGCTGAGGATGAGATCTACCACGACGACGCCATGCTGGAGTACCCCCAGTCCGGCGAGCGCATCCGTGGTCGACTCGCCATCCGGACGACGCGGGGGTTGCTTCCCAACAAGCAGTTCACCATTCGGCGCGTGATTGGGCGCGGCGATCTTTGGGTTACCGAATATGTCATCAGTTATGATGGGCAGCCGTCCCACACTGTCAGTATCATGGAGTTCAGGGATGGAAAGGTCTTTCGCGAGACGCAGTACTTCGGTGACCCATTCGAGCCTTGGTCTGGGCGCGCCCAGTGGGTTGAACCGATCGATTAGTAGGCAAGCCGAAAATTTCTGCCGGCGACGGAGAGGGCATGCCGTGACTTTCCCGCTTCTCTCATGAGATGGAGGGCGACCTCGGCCCGCTGACATAGGGATTGCCGGACTCGAAAAACCGACGCTTGCGATGGACTTCCCGCGTCAGGCCGATGCGCGTGCTGCTACAGATTGGACCTATGCGCCGGGCTGCCGTGCCGAGCCAAAGAGCTTCCCCAGCACATAGATCAACACCGTCATATCGCTTGTCGATGTGCATAGCCTGGGCGAGGCGGCCAGGGCCACGCGCAATATCGCGAGTACGCGTCGTCTTCCGAAAGCGCTGCATTATCTCAATGCCTTCGAGAGGTTCTAACGCACGCAAAAGCACGCCCGCACCGACGCCTGGTTCCTCGCTGGTGACGTTCACCATGAACGAAGAGCCATAGGTAAAATAGACATAGCAGTAGCCACGACCGAGAAACAAAGACTGGTTGCCTCGTGTCTTGCCTCGGAAGGCGTGGCCGGCGGCGTCGCCAGGCGGATATCCCTCTGTTTCAACGATGACTCCGCTCAGCCTCGCTGTCGGGAGATTGTGGACAAGCGTCTTCCCGATCAGATACTGCGCAAGCTCCATCGTTCCCACAGGCAAGTCTGCCCGGCGGAGGCACTCGAGGCTGCACTGAAGGGGGTTCATTGCGACCATCCTACTCCCTTCCAAGCGCCCTATAAGCGGCCCATCGAGACAACTATGGCAGTGGCAAGAACTACCTCTTGGCATGCCTTATGGCAGATCAAGAGGTCTCGCTTAGCGGACGTTCAGCGATCGCATCGCGAGGTCTGGTTCCTGCCGAAAAGCGGACATGCCTAATCAGCGTGTGGGATGTCCGCTAATGACCCAAAGCGGACATGTACGCCAACGCTGTGAGGGAGGCCTTGGGCATCTGAGCGGTGAGGGTCAGGCCCTACCTTCGCCCTCGATCTCGAGTGTCACCAAGATCGCTCTGCAACGGTCATTCGCCGTTTCCCAATTCGGCGACCATGTTGCGCGGGTAGCTGGACCCGAAGTCGATCCAGGACATCAGCGAGACCGCACCGACCATCGCAAGAAAGCAAAGAACCGCGGCTATAGCAGGCGTTACTTTTGGCTCGTTCAAGGCTTGCACCGGCGACGAAGCCGGTCCTCCAGGCGATTGCAATGCAGATTACAGCAAGAGTCATGCCAAACACCGCTGTGGGATTGGGGGATAGGGCCTTATTTTTCTGCCCTGCCTCGGGATTCGCGCCTTCAGCCTTACTTGCCTCCATTGACGCCTCTTGCAAATAGCGAAGCTTTTTTCCGTCGTGCTCAAGAGTTGGACGCACGCTTGTTTGAGTTGCTTAAAAACTCACCAGCTTGCGCCGCGACACGCCAAAACTCGACAAAGTGGAACAAATCGACCTGGGCTGGGGGCAGACTTGTAGTGATCCGAAAAGGTCGGAGCCGCCGGCCTCTATCAAGCGGCGAGGCCCTCGACGTCTGCTAATGGCACTTAGCGGACATTCAACCGATCGCGTCGCGAGGTCTGGTTCCTGCCGAAAAGCGGACATGCCCAATCAGCGTGTGGAATGTCCGTACCGCGCCGCCAAATCCGATGCGGCTGCACGCCGGCTGCAGTTTCCTGCCTCACCTGCGGTTCACGGGATTCTGTTGGAGTCCACGCGAATTCAAGTTTGTGAATTTTTATCGACCGCGAGGAGACTCGCCCTCTCGCCTACTGGAGTAGACTCCAGTGTACCCGCGTGGAACGCTGAGACACCGCGATGAACCCTTCGTAATGCGGGGGTCGGGGTGTTCGGGATAATCATCCCAACTTCTGCAGGCAACCAATCAAATCGAACGCCACTTATCTGAAATATTACCCTCGCGGTTTCGCCAGGAGCCAAGGCGCACAATAGGCTAGAGCCAAGGCAGCCCTGCGTGAATGCCTTGATCCAGGCGGGTGACGTCTCGAAGAACTATGTGCAGGCCCGGAGACGAGCCAGCCACTAAAGCCAGCATTATCTCAATCAGAAAATTTGGCTCCGTTGCAAAAGGGCATCGGTTTTGTCTGCCACGTGTTGTAACGTCATCCACCGGTTTGATTTGTTTTGAGGCAAAGTCCAGCAGCGGTTAAGGCGCCAACCTCCGCCAAACGCCGTTGGGTGGAGGGTGGCGGCATGACGTCCTTCGGCAGAGTCTGCTTCGTTGCTGTGACGGCTACGCTTGGTGCCCTGCTCGCAGCACATCCTGCAAAGAGCGCGGATCTGGGTCCGCCGCCGGGTGAACAGTTGGTCGAACCGGCGCCGCCACTCAGCCAGTGGCAGTTCAGCTTCACGCCCTATCTTTGGCTACCCTGGATATCGGGGAACCTGGTGGTCAAGGGGCGCGGTTTAGATGTGGCGGTCGACCCCTCACAGCTCCTCGACCACCTCGACTGGCCGACTATTGTGCCCGCCTGGATGAGCTATGCGGAAGCCCGCCGTGGCCCGCTGAGCTTGTTCAACGACATCGTCTGGGCAGACGTCAGCGGCGGGGGAGGCTTCTCCAGAACAGTCAGCGGCAGGCTAGCCACCGCCACATTTGGAGGCAACATCAAGGCTGACTACCAATTAGCGATCGTCGAAACGGGGGGTGCCTACACAGTCTGGTCGCAGGGCAGCCAAGGTTCCCCTGGTTCCACAGCTTTCGACCTGCTTACAGGCGCACGCGTTTGGTATCAAAACGTAGATATCTCTGGGAATTTGACAGGTACCGTAGCGCTTAACGGCCCTCTTGGTATCACCGTAATGGGAAGTCGCGCGATTGCGAAATCTGGCTCCGTCGATTGGGTCGATCCGTTCGTCGGGGCACGTATTCAGCAGCAGCTGGCGCCAGGCCAGGAGATCATGCTCCGCGGCGACGTTGGTGGCTTCGGCGCCGGTAGCCAATTTTCATGGCAGGCAATTGCGACCTACAACTCGCCGCTCTGTGAGATCCACGGCATCCCAGTCGATGGCTACGTTGGATTTCGCGCTTTGTCGGTAGACTATTCACAGGGCTCCGGCACATCCAGATTCGACTTCAACAACGTCATATACGGACCGGTGATAGGCGCGACCATGAGGTTCTAAGTCAAGAGTGGAGGACTAGAGTGTGAGAGTACATCCGGCATTACGGCCGATCACCTAACCGCACCCGCGAGTTCCTTCACAAGCGCTGCGCAACCACCAGCGCGTCGGGTCGGGAACCATAATGCCACTCCGCGGTTGCCGATGTATCGACGCCCCTGAGAATGCGGTCACGGCCGCGCCTCCGGCGCAGTGCACCGAGATACTCGGATGACACCTCGTTAGCGCGTTTTCCCTCTCCGCTCTCTGGATCAGGCGCGTGCCTTTGGGCGCCCCTCCACTGGCTACTCTGCGGCGCTCGACTCGACTCGACCTGCGTCTTTCCCGGCCGGAAGCTTCCAATCAGGTCGGATGAAATGGCAGGTGTAGCCGTTTGGAATTTTCTCGAGATAGTCCTGATGCTCGGGCTCGGCCTCCCAGAATGGACCGACCGGCGCAACCTCGGTCACAACCTTTCCCGGCCATAGGCCTGAAGCCTCGACATCGCCGATTGTGTTTTCGGCGATCCGCTTCTGTTCGTCGCTGGTGTAGAAGATCGCCGATCGATAGCCGAGTCCCACGTCATTGCCCTGACGATTACGCGTGGTCGGGTCGTGAATCTGGAAGAAAAACTCGAGAAGCCTGCGGTAGCTGATCTTGGTGGGATCAAAGATGATCTCAATGGCTTCTGCGTGGGTTCCATGATTGCGGTAGGTCGCGTTCGGAACGTCATCGCCTGAATAGCCGACGCGCGTGGAAATCACGCCGTCATATCGGCGAAACAAGTCTTGCATGCCCCAGAAGCAGCCACCAGCCAGAACGGCGCGTTCTTCGGTCATTGGATATCCTCCACCTGGTCGAGGTAAGCCCCGTAGCCTTCGGCCTCCATGTCATCGCGATGAATAAACCGCAGCGAGGCTGAGTTGATGCAGTAGCGCAGGCCGCCGCGATCCGCCGGGCCATCGGGAAAAACGTGCCCAAGGTGGCTGTCACCATACGTCGAACGCACTTCGGTGCGGATCATGCCGAGCGTAGTGTCTTGCAGTTCGTTGATATGGGCAGGTTCGATCGGCTTGGTGAAACTTGGCCAACCGCACCCCGACTCGAATTTGTCTGATGAAGCGAACAGCGGCTCGCCCGATACGACATCAACATAGATTCCCGGCTCTTTGTTATCTAGATACTCCCCCGTTCCGGGACGCTCAGTGCCATTTTGCTGGGTCACGCGATACTGTTCTGGTGACAGGGCGGAAATGGCCTCAGGATCCTTTCGGTATTCAGACACTTTCTTCCTCGACTTCGAGCTCGTTTATCCGTGCCACCACTTTAGACCCGCGCAAACCCCATTGCATTCTGCGATTCGGCAGACTGGGCCGATGGCTCCTGTGGGCACATAGCGGACGTTCAGACGATCGCGTCTTGATGTCTGGCTTCGGCCGAAAAGCGGACATGCCTAATCAGTGTGTGGGATGTCCGCTTATGACCCTAAGAGGACATTTTCAGAAGCAGGGCACCCCGGGCGCGGGACGGAAGGGATGAGCAGAGCGCTGCTATCGCGGCTGGTCTGAACAAGAACGCCCGAGGGCCGCGTTTTCAGTGTCGACCCTAATGTGTATTTCGGTATGGTCGTCGGTCATGTGCCCTTCCCCTTGAGTGCCCTTTCGATTCCCGCCGCGGCACGGCATCGGCACTCTTGATTAGGTGCCCATAGGTGTCAAGCGTCACACTAAGGGGCCACGCCCTCAAGGAAGCTGCGGGCGGCTGGCTTGACCGTTCCAGCGATCCTTCGACAGGTGGCAAGGCGCCCTTATTGATCAGGACAAGCAAACGACCCGGGCCGCACGCCACCGCGCTCATGCGCGTGTCACGAGCATGGAAGACCTAATTGCCGAAACACCCGCCGACGACATCGAGGGCGTTGGCATCAAGCTGGCACTGCAGGGGTAGAGCCGAACATTCTTGGCAAATACGTGCTTAGTCCGGCTTGACCAAAAGCTGCCATACAGGCACATCGCCGGCCCCGAGGAACTAAGGCGAGTCGATAGAGCGATCCTATCGACCGTTTTGGTAAAGCCTATTGATCCCCAATGGTACAAAAAACGAAGCTGGCAGCATAGGAAACCGGGCGCTGCAAGTTTCGGCACCGCGGGAGGAAACGTGAGGATAGGTGCGAGGGCTTTGCGCTCCCTCACTCCATCCAGGTCCTTGCAGCTCAACCATGCACCTTGTGGCGGGCTTGCGCCGTGCCTGCGTCAAGCCAAGGAGCGAAATAATGGCCAAGGTAGTTTGTGTTCTCTATGACGATCCCGTCGATGGCTACCCAAAGAAATACGCCCGCGACTCCATTCCAAAGATCGACAAATATCCCGACGGCCAGACCGCACCGACACCCAGCGCAATTGACTTCAAGCCGGGCGAGCTTCTGGGCAGCGTTTCCGGCGAGCTCGGCTTGAGAAAGTTTCTCGAGAAGGCGGGCCACACCCTCGTTGTCACGTCGAGCAAGGACGGCAAGGACTCGGTACTCGATAAAGAGCTGCCCGACGCGGAGATCGTGATCTCGCAGCCCTTCTGGCCGGCCTACATGACCAAGGAGCGCTTCGACAAGGCGAAAAAGCTAAAGCTTATCATCACCGCCGGCATCGGCTCCGACCACACCGATCTGCAGGCCGCCATGGATAAGGGCGTCACCGTCGCCGAGGTGACCTACTGCAATTCGATCAGTGTCTCCGAGCATATCGTCATGATGATCCTGGCGCTGGTGCGCAATTACATCCCGTCTTATGGCTGGGTGGTCAGGGGCGGCTGGAACATCGCCGACTGCGTGGAGCGGTCCTACGATCTCGAAGGCATGAATGTCGGCACCGTTGCCGCCGGCCGCATCGGCCTTGCGGCGCTCCGCCGCCTAAAACCCTTCGGCGTGAAGCTCCACTATTACGACAAACACCGCCTGCCCAAGGAGGTGGAGAAGGAGCTCGACCTCACCTTCCACCCAAATGTGGAGTCGCTGGTCAAGGTCTGCGACGTGGTCACCATCAACACGCCGCTGCATCCCGAGACCGAGCACATGTTCAACGATAGGCTGATCGGCATGATGAAGCGGGGCAGCTATATCGTGAACACTGCCCGCGGCAAGATCTGTGACCGCGACGCCATCGTTCGCGCGCTCGAAAGCGGCCAACTCGCGGGCTATGCCGGCGACGTCTGGTTCCCGCAGCCGCCACCCAAAGACCATCCGTGGCGCACGATGCCCCATCACGGCATGACGCCGCACATCTCCGGCACCTCGCTGTCGGCGCAGACACGCTACGCGGCGGGAACGCGCGAGATCCTCGAAGCCTATTTCGCGGGTAAGCCCATTCGTACCGAATATCTGGTCGTGGACAAGGGCAAACTCGCCGGCGTCGGCGCCCATTCTTACACGGCCGGGGATGCCACCAAGGGCTCCGAAGAAGCAGCCAAGTTCAAGAAATAGCGCGCCGTAAGTTGGGCTTCGTTCTATCGAAATTAGATAGTGACGAAGCCCCCGCTTCGCGTCGAACGCCATCGGCGGAGGCCGCCGGGGAGGGAATACGGATGACAGAACTCGGTAATGACCGGGAGGTCGTTTCGAGAAAAATATTGCGGGCCATGAAAGCGAAGGGGCTATCCTTCAGAGGGGTCGCCGACGAACTCGGCCTCTCACCCTTCGTCGTCACAGCGGCTCTGCTCGGGCAGATGTCGTTGCCAAAGGAGACAGCCGCTCGTGCCGCCGCCGCACTCGAGCTGCCAGAGGCGCAGGATTTCCTAGCCGAAATCCCATTGCGCGGTTCGCTCGGACAGAGCGTCCCCACCGATCCGTTGATCTACCGCTTCTATGAGATCGTGCAGGTCTACGGAACGACCCTGAAGGCGTTGATCCAGGAAGAGTTCGGGGACGGTATCATGAGCGCGATCGACTTCGATCTCGATCTGACGCGGCAGCCAGACCCGAATGGCGATCGCGTGAAGATCGTCATGACCGGCAAGTTTCTAAAATACAAGAGAGTTCTGAGCCAGCCGACTCCCGGCTACCGAACCTCGATCGCCGCGACATCACGAACGCTGCGGCCGCCGTGGACATCGCCGGGCACCACGAGCCGGAGCTGCGCCGTCGAGGCAGGTGGATCGCCGCCGGCATAGGCCAGGATCACTGATTTCCCCTCGTAATGCGGATCGAGTTCGCCGATGGCCAGCGCAACGGCGTAACCATCCCGCCCGGTGATCAGCAGCGTGTGCTTCAAGCTGGCGTTCTTGCCGGGATCATCGACAAGGCCGGCATTTTCCAGCAAGGACCAAAGGAGAACGCCGGTATATCGGCCCGACGACTTATGGGGTCACGCCGACGCTCGCGGGGGGAAAAGGCTGGGGCAACTTCGACGTTCAGGCGACAGTAGGAGTACCCATCCCGACCAACCTCGAAAGCACGGTGGGCACCTCGCTCGCGACGAATGTTGCCTTACAATATCACCTCGGAAAATACTTCTGGCCGGAGTTTGAATTTAACGACACCTATTGGTTCGATGGCGAGCGGGAGGGAAGGAACCAACTATTCCTGACACCAGGGATTATCTTCGGACGATTTCCTCTTGGCGAACGTACGAAGCTCATCGTCGGCGTGGCTTATCAGTTCGCGGTCTCAACGCAGACCTTTGATCCCTTGACGCTGATGTACGACCGTGCATGGGTCGTCACCTCGCGCCTAGCGTTCTAAGCCTCTCATTCACAACAGCGTGGCGGCGATAAACCGGGCTAAGCTTGCTCGCGTCGACAGCACTACCGAACTTCGATCGTCGACACGTCCCGATTCGAATGTCCGCTATTGGCACTTAGCGGACGTTCAGCCGATCGCGTTACGAGGTCTGGTTCGGCCGAAAAGCGGAATTGCGACCATCCTACTCCCTTCCAAGCGCCCTATAAGCGGCCCATCGAGACAACTATGGCAGTGGCAAGAACTACCTCTTGGCATGCCTTATGGCAGATCAAGAGGTCACGCGGACGTTACGCGATGGCCGCTTATGGCAGTGCCTCGCCGACCTCAAGCGCTCTTTGGTCTCTTCTGAGAGCGGATGGGGCGAGCGGTAGCTCGCACTGACGTGTTCAGTGCCACGGCGGCGCGAATGAGCGCCTTCAACGCCTTTTTATCGATCTTGTCGCCCTCATGGAAATCGATGGCACGCCTGGTGTTGCCTTCGAGGCTGGAGTTGAAGAGGCCTGAAGGGTCCTCCAACGCGGCGCCCTTGGCGAAGGTCAACTTCACGACATTCTTGTATGTCTCACCGGTGCAGACCATTCCGGCGTGCGACCACACCGGAACCCCTCTCCACTTCCACTCTTCGACCACTTCGGGTTCGGCCTGCTTGATGAGAATTCGGACCTGAGCGAGCGTCTCGCCCCGCCAATCACCCAGCTCCTTGATTCTCGCATCGATCAGCTGAGAGGGAGAGTCTCCTCCTTGCGCTTCCTTCGAGCCGGTCTTGCTCTTCATGGTTGTTGTGGGCTTGCGGGCTGATAACTTAAAAGCATGTGTTGAAAGGATTTCCTATTTCGCGGTTAGGCTAGACAAGAGCGTGATTTAGGATGCGAAGATCGCTGTCGGCGATGCACGGGCGATTGACGGAAGTGAAGACGGAATTCGCAGTAGCGCACGGGCCGAATATCTCAAGACGATCATAAGCTCGAGCGATAATTCCTAAAAGCGCGAGCGAAGCTGTGAACGAGCGCATCGGCATCGGCCGCGTTCGGTAGCACCCCGCATTCCCACTCCGAAGCGTGATAGGCGATAAGCTTTACGACGTTTGGCGATTGCCCATTCGTCACGAAATATCTCTGCTTGCGATGAATATCGCTCGCGTAGAGCACCCGCTTGTCGTCGAGGTAGAAGCAGGTCTCGAAGCGGTAGTCGCCGCCCAGGACCTCCATCGCCAGCCAAGCCGTCACGATCTTGGTGACGGAGGCCGGGACGAAGGGCTGGTCGGCGTGCTGGGCGATCAGCTCGTTGCCCTTTTCGTCCATGACGAGCACCAGCCCCGATGGAGCAAGCGCCGCGACCTTCTCCTTGGCGCCGGCAAGCGCCGGGGCGGGCAGCAGGAGCAAGGCGAGGGCGAGCAGGCGAGACCACATGGCGACTCCAGCGCGGGCGCAGCGTATGCAACTTGCGGACCTATGCTAGTGACACTGAAGCATTCAGTCAGTCAAATCGCAGACTTTCCGCTTATGGCACTCAGCGGACATTAATCCCGACTGTGGGCATGTCGGCTTTCAGGAGTGAAGCACATCCGCTGATCTGCGATCTGATGTCCGCTAGTGACCCATATCGGAAATCTCCAGGCTCGCGGACTCCACTAAAGTGAGTACGCTGGGGGGTATATCCTCTAAGATAAGGACAACAAGGGCTTCTGCTTATCTGAAGGGGACGGGCCGTCCGCACTGGCTGAGTTAGGTCGTCGCACCATCGGGCCAATTTCAAAATGCTTCACAGGAGAATTGATCCGTTGCAGTTAAGATCGCTCCTTCTAGATATCGTCACTATCATCAGCCTCATCGTCATCATCATCGTCGCCGTGTCGGGTTCGCGCCGATCTTTTGCCGTAGAGCAACCGTCGGACGTTCCGGCCTGGCTGCGGGCCCATATCGGCGAAGGCGAAGGCCAAATCGCACAAGTGGTTTTACAGAGGGCGCGCGCGCTTTACCTGGAAAAAGTGAGCGAAGGCGCGGTTAAGAATCCGTGCTACTTCGCCATGGACGCCACGCGCCCTGGCGAGTTGGGGCGACGGTTTTACGTTATCTGCGAATCCGACCGGTCGTTTCGCGCGATTTCAGCGGGTCACGGCAGCGGTCGCGATTTGAAAGGCATCGCGGATTGCGCAAATGGAATACGGTGCGCAAAGAACTTCAGCAATGCGATGGATTCCAAACTGACGACCGGCGGGGCTTATGTGACGGGCGAGACCAGCACGTTCTTTAAGGGTTATTATCGCGTCTCGGCGGGAAAAGACGCGGCTTTGATACGCTCGTTCGTGCAGTTTGACGGCGAAGGCGACGCCGCAAACGCCAGACCCCGCGCTATCGGCGGGCATCCGGCCGTATTGTTGAGGGGAGTATGTCTTCGAAAAGATCCGGAAAGCCCTTACGCGAACCACGATGGTTACGTGCCGTTTGGAACGCTGATGAATTACACCGGCGGCCGTAGCAATGGCTGCACGAGTTGGTCGCCTTCGGACGCGGGGCAAATCATCCCGATGTTGCAGGACAAGCCGACGACGCTTTACATTTATCCTGAATCACACGACATCGACGCCGTCGCGCAAGCGGTGAAGGCCGGCCGGTCGCCGTTGCGCGCCGGATTATATTGGAACGCGTCCTGCTTGAAAGAAATCGGCTCTCCGAAATTTTGGCCAAAAGAAACCCTCGAGCCGATCCTCGCTCAATACAAGAAGGATCATCCGGCACCGCCACCGCGGCCAACACCGATTTGCAAGGGCGTTCAGCCAGCCGAGGCCCGAATAAGGCGGATGTCGCCGCGATTAAAAAATTCCATATAGAGCCATGCATCATGTGGGGTGATCGCAGCACTCATTCCCTCTCCAAGCCTGTCGGCCCTCGCGCACAAGTCACGGCAAGGGCCGTTTGAACCATGGTGGCGCAAGGTTTCCTTTGATCTGTGCCAGCTCGGCGGACAAGTAGCTGCGTGCTTGATCGCGGGCGAGGAGCCTCTCCGAGCCCGTCGAATGGGCTACGGAGACACGGAGGCGATATCGCCGGTATTAGGATAGCTATCCCCGCTCACGACCGTCGCGAGTCGCTTTCCGGTCACGGTGAGCGTAATCGTCCGCCCATGTCCGTTTGTGGCACATAGCGGACGTGCCACTCGCGCTGATGAATGTCCGCTCTGAGGGGAATAACGGACATGACGCGGACGCGACGCGATGTCTGCTTTTGACCCCTAAGCGGACATCTCGGTGAGCGCGTGGAGTCCCCCACGGCAGCGCAAGGATGACCATGGGCCGGCAGTCCCAATCCTGTAGAGGACGTCCGGCCAGTCTAAGCATCCAAGTCCGCTTGATCTCGATACGCCTACGGTTGGCCGAGGTGCTCCAAAGCAACCCGGAGCGGAGCGCTGGAGAGCTTGATGAGCCCGCTATACGGCTGGTCCATTTCGAGGATCAGATAGATCGAACCAGCCACCGCCAGCGCAGCGGCGAAGAGCGCGACGGCTACACTGGCGTTAGGGGGGGCAAAAAGGCCGAAGCTCGCGAAAATTATGACGAGCCAAAACACTAGGATCGTCATGAACGGCCACTGAATAGAGCTACCGATCTGCTGGAGCGCAGACCAGCGCGCGGCCGCAATAGTGCTGCTGATCTGCAGCGCGGTCGACTGAAGCCAACGCTGGGCGTCGGTCTGAGGGGAAAGATCGAGCAGCTTATGCTGAAGTGTTTCAACTCCGCTGCCGTGACCGATCGTGCCGAGCGTGATATTCCCCTTCTCCTCGGGCCAGATCTGGCTAATTCTCGTAGCCAAAATCTGCTTAAGGAGATCGCGGGCGTCCCGGGCTTCCGCTCCATATTCAGCCATTGTGCGATCAAGTAGGACAACTTGAGCCGCGGTGCTTCTTAATTCGCTCTCCTTTTCATCGAGCGAACTCTTGGCCGAGGCAAGCAGCAAACCCAGCACCAGCGCCGCCAGCGTAGCAATCATGGCCATCGCCACCTTGATCACGTCCCTGGCGTCGGGGCTCAGATGGTCCTTGGGTAGAACGGTCCCAAGGAACATCCCAAACAATGCACCAGCAAAAACGCATGCGAACACAATCCCGCCGATGACCAATGCGCTCATGCACCGCTCCTATGACCAACGATCGCTTTGAGCGGGCTCGACTTGCCCATCTTTTCGAGCAATGGGGAAGCGGTTTTTGCATTCTTTTTTTGGCGCGGCGCGATCATCGCGCTCGGACTTGTGTGGCGAGCTCATTTCTTGCGCACGCCCCGAGTTGAGCCGACGCCAGTTGGGGCGCGCTTATCCCTGCCCCGGAAGAACAGCTTTTTGATTCTGATATTTGCCCCCGGGCGTCGGGCATTTTGTCTCCCCTGCGTCTCCCTGCGCCCCGGCGGTAGTCGTGTCGTTCCTCGCCGATCCCGCCGCCCCTGACACATCCTGCGTCAGCGCAGTGAAGCCGCCTAGCTTCACCTCAGTGGCTTCGCCGTGAGCCGTTGCGCTACGCAACTCGCGCGCTGAGGGCCGAGCCCCCCGGCGGACGATGGCAACGGGCAGGGTGGCGAGGTGCTCGACGTCTGCTATTGGCACAAAGCGGACGTTCAGCCGATCGTCTTTCAAGGTCTGGTTCCGGCCGAAAAGCGGACATGCCTAATCAGTGTGTGGGATGTCCGCTTATGACCCAAAGCGGACATGTTCTCGCGTGACATGTGGGCATCCGCGAAGGACAATCATCCTGAAAGTGGCTGAGTGAGTTCAGGACTTCGCCGCTTGAAATAGGCAGGAACACCTCGGCGAAACGTGCTTGATCGGTCTGGTCGTCTGCATTCAAGCCGGTCGAATGCCTCCCACGCCAGTCTACCCGCATCTGCCAAATTTGCGGACGAAGGATGGCCCGGGGGCATGGCGACGAGCGTTAGGCCACCACCACCTTGGCGGTCATGTAGGGATGGAAGGAGCATGAATATTCGTATGTCCCGGCTTGAGCAAAGGTGCGGGTAAACGATTGCCCAGGAGAGAGCGACACTGTGCCGCCTACGCCATCGTTGAAGACGAGCGCGTGGGGTGAACCGTCATCATTGCTCCAGGTAGCGCTTTCTCCGGGGTGTATCGTGATCGAGCCTGGGTTGAACGCGAAATTCGCGATCGAGACCTTCGGCCCGCCACTGGCAGAAGCGGCGCGCTTGGCCGCTCCCTGCACGACGAGTTTGCGCGGCCCCTGACCGACACCGATTGCCGTGACCTTGCCGCTCCCAAGATCGACAACTGACACGTCGTTGGAGCCTTCATTGGTGACGTAGGCGGTCTTGCCGTCGCCGGAGAGCGCTGCCCAATGCGGCTGCTTGCCGACGGCGATGCTGCGGACTTCCTTGTTGGTCTCCGGATCGAACAGCAGTAACTGGCCAGGCCCCTGCACGACCACAAGTCCTAGTTTGGTGCCGTCGAAGAGATCGACGAAATGGGGCGATGCCCCAGTCGGGATCTCGGCGACGATCTTGTCGGAGGCCGGATCCAGCACCTGAACCGCTGCGACGCCTGCTTCGGTAAAGTAGAAGCGTTTGCCTTCAGCGCCGAATTCACCGTCGCGGGGCGTCTTTTCGAGCGGAACGGTGCGTATGACGCTGCGTGGCCGCCGTGAGTGCATACACGAACCGATACAATTCGTAACAACTTGCAACCTCACCGCCATTGTCTCGTCCTATCCATGCGAGACAATCCCTGTAATGGTTAGAGCAATGTCAAATGACTCATGGAGGAAGTTCATGTGGAAAGCAGTGCTTGCTGGGACGGTGGCAGCGGTGGTTGGCGGCTCGAGCTTGGTTTTTGCCCATCAGATGTCTGATCGCGAGGGTGGCCCGCGTTGGCAACCGTCGGCCGAAGACATCAAGGCGTTCACTGACGCTCGCGTCGCGGCGCTCAAGGCGGGACTCGAGCTCACGCCCGAGCAGGAAAAAAACTGGCCTGCCGTTGAGGCTGCGATCCGCGATATGGCCAAGGCCCGTGCCGACCGCATGGCTGCGCGCGCCAATGAGCAGCCACCATCCGATCCGGTCGAGTGTCTACACCGGCGCGCCGAAAGACTTGGTACGGTGGCAGCGGGCTTGAAGAAGCTCGCCGACGCCGAGGAGCCCCTCTACAAGAGTCTCGATGACGCGCAAAAACAGCGCTTCGAGATCCTGACGCAGGCGCTTAGACCGCATCATCATATGGGCTTCGATGGTTGGCAGGGGCGTGGCTGGTTCGGCCATGATAGCCGCGGTCAGGAGCGTGAGCCCGGTGGTTCGCGTGATGGCCCGAAGCAGGACGGATCCAACACCGATCTGTGAGGCGCAACTCGTCGGCTTGGGCCGGCCCCCGAAGAAGAAATTGTCATGATGCAGGCACCCTTAAAAGCCATCACTGCCGCGGCGTTGATAGGCGTTGGCATGCTCTTCATGCCGGCGCCCGCGAAAGCGGGTTGGGATGCGGATGGGGACCAGGCCTCGTCGGCTTCGGCGTTGGCGCCCTTGTCGGCAGCGCGCTCGTGGCCCCACGGTATGCCGGCCCGCCACCGCCGCCGGTCTATGGTCCGGTTGCCTATGGGCCCCCTGCCTGGTCGCCTGCTTGGTGCAATTATTGCGCCCAGCGCTACCGCAGTTTCAACCCGCAGACGGGCTACTTCATCGGCGCTGACGGTCAGCCCTATTTCTGTCGGTAGCCTGTATCGGGCTTCGTCTTTTCGCAGCAGTCCAACGAGCGGCCGAGCGAGAGACCGAGCTTTTCTTAGCCGGGAGGTTGAGGGCGGCGCAGCCTTCATCTCTTCATAGCGGGGCCCTAGGTCAGCGGCATGTGGGCCAAGCCTTTTGCCATCGCTGTTCTCGTTTTGCTGCTGGTCATGCAGTCGCATTCGGCCCGCGCGGCTGAGGCGAAGTATTTTCCCGTGCAGTCAGGAGATCGTCCACATGACGTGGCGCCCGCGCCGGACGGCACGGTCTGGTACACTGGTCAGCGGACCGGCGTGCTCGGTCGGCTGGATCCCAAAACGGGTGGCGTCGAGCGTATTCCGCTTGGGAAGGGTTCGGCGCCGCATGGCGTGATCATCGGTCCGGACGGCGCGGCCTGGGTCACTGATGGCGGGCAAAATGCCATCGTCCGCGTCGATCCCATAAGCAAAGAGGTGAAGGCTTGGCCGCTGCCCGCCTCACGCGGCGGCGCTAATCTCAACACGGCTGCCTTCGACGGTAAGGGCCGCATCTGGTTCACCGGACAAACCGGCATTTATGGCCGGCTTGATCCCGCGACCGGAAAGATGGATGTTTGGGATGCCCCCAAGGGCGTCGGTCCTTACGGCATCACCGCCACGCCTTCCGGCGACATCTATTACGTGTCGCTTGCCGGCAGCTTTCTCGGCAAGCCGGACATGGAGACCGGCGAGACCACGGTCATCGAGCCGAAGACGAAGGACGCCGGCACGCGACGCGTCTGGTCGGATTCCGAGGGGCGCCTTTGGGTCAGCGAGTGGAACGTCGGAAATCTCAGCGTCTACGATCCAGCGTCGAAGAGCTGGACCGTCCACAAGCTTCCTGGCGATGGGCCGCATGCTTACGCCGTTTATGTGGATGACAAGGGCAAGGTGTGGGTGACCGATTTCGGCGCCAACGCCATTCTCAGTTTCGATCCCACGAGCGAGGCGTTCGATAGCTTCCCGAGCGACAAGCCTGACGCCGCGGTGCGTCAACTCAACGGGCGTACGGGCGAGGTGTGGGGTGCTGAATCCGGCACGGATCGTTTGGTGGTGATCCGCGCTACCGGCAAAGAACTCAGCAACTATAGTACAATTAAACCAAAGCGACCACGGCCATGAGGCTGAGTAGTGCGGCGGCTCCTCCTGCCGGTTCAGCCAGAGCGAAATGCTTGGCTGATGCCGCTCCTCTGCGGTCGGCATCGCAGAATTGATGTCTAGAATTGCCCCGAAGGCAGACGTCACCGAACACCGCACTTATGTCGCCGAATGACCCAAAGCGGACGTTCTGCCCTGCTTAGGCTAGAGGCACGCGTACAACTTTTGCGGGCAATAATAACAATTAAGCGCGCTAAGCTTGTAAGACCGTTAGCTAAGCCCCACATATGAATTACTGACGCGCCGAAATCAGGCGCCTGGAGCCATTCTGGCCCATCCATCAGCATCACAAAAGGAGAGTTTACCATGAAGAGACTTCTCTTCGCGTTCGTTACTTTGGCCGTTGCAACGGCCTTTACCGCCCCCGCCTTTGCTTCGGTGCTAAACGCAAAAGACAAGGCTGAGTGCGTGAAGGCTGGCGGCGTCTGGATAGACGCAACCCACAAATGCGGGGCCAAGAAACCGTAAAAGATCCACGGAGGCCGCCTCACCGGCGGCCTCTTTCGTTTCAGTCGCTCGCGATGCTCTGACCAAGGGCGGCAGCGAAGTTTATGACGGCGTCGACGTGACCTTGCTCCGCGACAAGCAGGTGACGCGGAAGGGTCTGAACGCCGCCTTTGCGGCGATGAGCAGCAAGGCGTGGGAAGCCTTTCTCGACGATCTCCAGCAGACGCTTGATAAATTCGCTGTGCCCCAGGCCGAGCAGACAGAGATCAAATCCATTGTCGGCAGCACCCGGGCTGATATCGTCGTCTGAGGGCGCTTGACGTAGCGCCCTTCACTTGAGGTCCGCCTGAGCCCGGCGTGCCGTGTGCCCGGGATGCTTGACCATGCGTTGTGACGTCCGTTACCGCCCCACAGCGTCGGATTCGCTTAGGCGCGCGCGGTCTAACGGACGCTCCTGAGCCGCTGGCGCATTTTGCTAAGATCGAGTCTAAGAATGATCTAGCGTAGTAGGCACGCGAGACCGACTACTACCGCGCCCCAAAAAAAGAGCGGTCTTGTCCATATGATCCCCCGGTTTTCTAGATGCCAAGTAGAAAGACTCTTAGCATTCTAGTGGTGCGCGCAAAAGGGCGCCGGCCGAAGCCGACGCCTTTTCCTTGGCGCCTGTTTAATTGCCAGAGGCATCCTTGACGCATTTTGTCGTGAAGCTGGTCTTGGCGGCTCCTGAGAGCTTCTTATCCGCCGCCGCCTTGTCGCATGACGCCGTGGCGTCTGACGTGCATTTCGTCATGAAGCTATTGAGGGCTGCGCCCGCGAGCTTCTTGTCCGTCGCACGAGCCTTGCAGCCTTGATCGGCGGCCATGGCTCCGCTGAGGGCTAAGCTGGACAGCAAGAGCGCTAGAGCTAGACGTTTCATGTGATCCTCCCAGGGTTGATTGTGGGGGGGGAGGCTATGCCTCGCCATGGCTGTTGGCTATTGCCTACCTGGCCGCAGGCTTTCGTAGGTAGTCTCGGACGCCGCTGGAAACGAGACGGCAGCGAGCGCATATTCATACGATGGACACAAAAGACATTCCCCGGCGTCCGCTGCCGAAAATCGGTCAGCTTGTTGCTGATGCCAAGACTGAGCTAAAGCGCGTCGGGATAGATACGGAGGGCAAACGCCCTGACGAGATTTTGAAAATGGCACGCGAGGAGCGAAACAAGCCGCGCCTCGCGTGACCCACAAAGGGCCAACCCGAAGGCCGACGGAAGGCCGAATGCGAAGCCAGCGTCAAGGGCGCCGGATTTCAAACTGAGGCACTACCGGAGTCGCCCTTGTTGTGTTCCTGCGGACTTGAACTCCGAGCCCTTGCGCTTCCATTCATCTCATTCGAACTCATACCCCGCGCTCAGACGCAGAATGGCGTCCTGGCTGGGTTGGGTGAGACCAAATGCGCCCCCGATAGTGACATGGAAATCGTTGTCGAATTCGGATTCAAGATTTATGCCCGCGTATTGCTCGGTTTTGTTAGGATCGAGCGTCAACCCGAGGTCGGCGTCGCCGGCGCCGCCGTAGAATTCGACGCCGAGCGTGATTTTGTCGAGATCCCAGCTTTTCGCCTCCAATCCACGGTTCTCCGCCTTCTCCCCGGTCTCTTCTCTGCCTTCGGCTTTGAAAAGCGCATAGTTGAACCCGGCGGCATAGCCGAACGACCAGAGACCGTTGTCGAATTTGATCTCGTTGATCCAGTTGAAGGCGACCGTCAGCCGATCGGTGAGATCGTGCCCGAAGATGAGCCTCGTCTCGAGTTCGTGTTCCGTCTCCGGCTGGCCTCCTGGTTCGTCGGTTCTGCCAACGACGGCTGTGATGAACCGGGACGCTGGCTCTTTTTGCTCGTACTCGGCGTAGAGGACGGGATTGAAAAACGTGGCATTTTCGGACAGGCGAACGCGATTCTCTAAGCGGAAGCTGGCGTAATCGTAGCTTTCACCTTCGGTTTTGGCACCCTCCAGGTAGAGGGACGAGGTCCACAAGTCCGTAAAGCCATGTTCGATTTCGAGAAGCTGAGCCGTATAGTTCGGCTCACCGCTCCCGACATTCGCAAAATCGCTGAAGACCTCGATTTCGGTCTCGCCCTTTTCTTCAGTGTGTTGGTTGTACAAAACGACGTTGGCATCGTTGGCCAGTGCGAAACGCGGCGACAGAATAGCAGCGGCAAGCGCCACGCCCCCCAATGTGCGCGATACCCGTACAACCACTGTGATTCCCCCCAAGGCCTCCGCTACAATTGACTGCGTGCGACTGTTGCGGCATCCGCTGCCTTTCATCAATGGCAATGTTTTCAGCTTAATAGCTGCACTCTGTGCATCTACGGAGACCATGCAAGTGCTGTCCGGCGTCAGCACTTGTGAGACAGATTTTGTCAACTGAAGACGGCGGCATACTGAGAGTCAGCAGAATCCGAATGTCTGCTTTTGGCACTTAGCGGACGTTCAGACGATCGCGTCGCGAGGTCTGGTTTCGGTCGAAAAGCGGACATGCCTAATAGTCCCGCCTTGTGGTCGACGATCTAATCAAGCTCATTTCAATTCGCACAATGAAATAGCTTTCACAGTGGCCGGGCACTGCGCCGTCGCGCGACGCGCCGTTGGGCCGCACGCCGCTCGACCCATCATTGCATTGCATGCATCTTTTTTGATCATGAAAAGTTTTCATTTGATGCATGGCAGCTGGCTGTCCAAGAGTTCCCAGCAGACAGTCGTCTTTGATGGCGGGGCTCTTAACATCGGCTAGTGGGGGAGAAACTCATGGTTGTCGGCGAGCAAGTGTGCGTGCGCGCAGGCGTCCTGGTTGGCTGCATCTCGATCGTTCAAAATCTCTACCGCCGTTTGAACTGGAAGGCTGCTTTAGAGTGTATCGCGGTAGCGTGCGGCGAGCTTCGCGACGCGCTCGCCGAAGCGGATTTATTCGGTGTCGTCCGACTTCCGTCGAAGTCGACGATACTGTTGGCGACAATATCGACCTTGGGCGCCTTCGAGGGGGTGGCATTTGCCGCCGACGATGCTTCGTCGACACTACCAACGCCTGCCGCCCAAATATCGAATGAAGAGCTGGTGCGCGTGACCCGGAGAACTCCCGTGAAAGCCCGCATCATCGAAGCGCTAGGTCAAGCCGAGCTCCTTTTGGGAGCTTCAATCACGCAACCACGCTGACCATCAACTGGAAACGGGAACGTCCGGAATTGCCCCAGAAGCGGACCTCACTGGCTGCCGCGGAGACTTCTCAGATTGACCCAAAGCGGACAATTAGCTGCCGCGACGTAATGAGTGGGTCGCTTTTTCCGTTGCCTTTTTCGGAAATTAACCACCCGTTAACCACAAAGACGTCCTATCGGCGTGAGGGTTAACGGAATGACAACATCACGGCCAACCACGTCCTTCAAGTTTCGCGGTGGATCCTTCCACGCTCTCGTGGTCAAGCCCGAAACTCCTATCAACGCCTGGTTGGCCGACGTAGACGCACTGCTTTCGCGGTCGCCCGGATTTTTCGCGGGAAAGTCTGTGGTGATCGATGTTTCAGATCTCTCGCTGACAAAACAAGACTTTCTGGGCCTTTTGGACGAATTGAGTAAACGTGAAATCCGCATTCTCGGTGTCGAAGGAGCAAATCCATCCTGTGTTGATGGGCGTGTTCCGTTCTTGGCGAGAGGCCAAACCGACAAGTCTGAGGCGGCCACGGCGCCGGCGATTCCATCGTCCGCACCAGCGCCGGTTGGCTCCCTGCTTATCGATGCTCCAGTACGCTCGGGCCAACTAATCGTCCACCCGGACGGCGATGTGACTATTGTTGGCTCAGTGGCTTCGGGCGCAGAAATAATCGCCGCAGGTTCCATTCACGTTTATGGAACGCTGCGCGGAAGAGTCTTGGCGGGCGCATACGGCAACCAACGAGCTCGGATTTTTTGTCGTCGGCTAGAGGCCGAACTCATGGCGATTGATGGCCACTACATCGTGGCCGACGAAATAGAGCCCCAACTTCGCAAGGCGCCAATGCAAGCCTGGCTCGACGGGGATGCGCTTAAGATCATAACAATGGACTGAAGCAAAGGAGCATTCAAATGGCCCAGGTGCTGGTGGTGACATCCGGAAAGGGAGGCGTCGGTAAGACAACATCGACCGCCGCGCTTGGTGCGGCTCTGGCGCGTGAGGGCGAGCAAGTCGTCGTCATCGATTTCGACGTGGGCTTGCGCAATCTTGATCTCGTTATGGGGGCGGAACGGCGAGTGGTTTATGACCTGATTCACGTCGTTCAGGGAACCGCAAAGCTTTCCCAAGCCCTCATTCGCGACAAGCGAATAGAGACGCTCTTCCTGCTCGCCGCCTCGCAAACGCGCGATAAAGAGTCCCTGTCTGATGATGGCGTCGAACGGGTGATCCGCGAGCTGAGACCGTCGTTCGACTGGGTAATCTGTGACAGCCCCGCGGGCATTGAGCGGGGAGCATCACTTGCAATGCGCCACGCTGACTCCGCAGTGGTGGTAACAAATCCGGAGATATCTTCGGTACGTGATTCTGATCGAATTATCGGGTTGCTTGACTCGACCACGGATAAGGCAAAACGCGGCGAGACAATGGAAAAGCACCTTCTTTTAACCCGCTACGATCCAATTCGGGCAGGACGCGGTGAGATGCTCTGCGTAGACGACGTTCTGGACATTCTCTGCATACCTCTGCTCGGAATCATTCCTGAAAGCAAAGAAGTTTTGCATGCTTCGAATACGGGCTCGCCGGTCACGCTCAACAATCCGACGAGCGCTCCTGCACGCGCGTACAACGACGCTGCTCGCAGACTTAAAGGTGAGCAGGTGCCGTTGATCGTGCCAAGCGATAGGAACACGTTGCTCAGCAAGTTATTGGGGCGGAGGGCGGCATGAGGTTGGCGAATCTATTTGGTCGGCAGCGATCAGCTAACACCGCTCAACATCGGTTACAGGTACTGCTAATGCATGAGCGCAGTGCCGGAGGCAAACCTGATCTCATTCCCATTCTTCGAGAGGATATTCTCGCCGCGATCGGCAAACACGTCACTGTGGATTCAGACAAGGTCCGGGTGAGGGTCGAACGCGGTGACGTGGTCTCTCTGCTCGAGATCGATATTGAGATACCAACCGCCGTGAAACACACCCAGCAAATGCGCACGACCGCGGTTCATATTAGCTGAACTGGGCCAGTGGTGAGCTCATCAGTCAGATAAGCCGCGCACTCTGCCTGTACCCCCTGTGTTTCAGGATGTCCGCTATTGGCACAAAACGGACATGTCAGCTCATCCGCTGAGTGTCCGCTATCGGGGGTAAAGCGGACGTGACGCGGACATCGCGGGATGTCCGTTTATGACCCAAAGCAGACATTGCAGCGAACCGATATCAATCACCTCGAGGC
>CAWDRM010000025.1:0-165555 GCA_963804705.1 uncultured Alphaproteobacteria bacterium | reverse complement strand
CAAGAGTTTGCCAGCCGTAGGGACGATTCGTTGGTACCCCCCAAGGGGAATCGAACCCCTGTTTTTAGGTTGAAAAGCACACTTTTTATATTGCGCCTCAAACTTATGTTACGCCTGAAACGGTTTGCCAGTCTGAGGACCGCAAATCGCTGCAAATCATATCAATGGCTTGCATGGCGAGTGGCAAACCTCACGCCCAATACGAGGCCTCGAGCGTCCTTGAGCGGTTCGGAGACTGTAGGGACCATGCCCCTTAAGTTTTAAGGAACGGCTGCGTCGGGTCCTTCTTATCTCGTCCAAATGCGGGGGACACAGCCGCCCGGAATATCGCTCGGCGCAAGAAAATCTAGCAGGGTGAAGGTTGCCAGGTAGCACAGCGCAAAATCGGTAGCATGGCGTGCAAAGGGGGTGGGCGCACCCATGAGAACAGTGTTCGCGCTAGGATTGGCAGTTAGCATCGCTGCCTTCGTGGCGGGTTGCATGACTGCTGCGCGGGTAACGTAGCCCTTGCCGGTTGGTCCCGACACCTACACGGTGTCGTCGCGCACATCCAGCGGCGGCACTGCTCCTGCGAGAGAAGCTGCGGTCTCGGCAGCAGGCCAACAATGTGCGCGGCTCTCTAAGCAACTGCTTGTCCTGAGCAGTGCCACAAATATCGGCTCCAACGCAGACGAAGGAGCCGTCGATGTGACATTCCATTGCCTCGCGGCAGGCGACCCCGAATTGCACAGGCCGAACGTTCAGCCCTCCCCGCATTGATATGCGTCGACGCTCAATTGCCCAACGAAAACAAAAAGGAGGACTCAATGGTTCGCAAAATCTCTCTCACTTGCGCGGTAGCGGCGGCTCTGTTTTTTCCAATATCGGCGTTTGCCGGTCACGGCCGTGGCGGACACGGCAGTATGGCGGCTACCATGGCGGACGCTGGTATCACGGTCGCTATTGGGGCTATGGCGTAGGCTCATGTTGGCGATGGACCCCGCTGGCTATGTTTGGATTTGCGGTTACTGAGAACTGGGTCACAAAAAGGGGCTGGCATTCACCAGCCCCTTTCAGTTTCTCAAGCTGAGCCCTCACCTCCGCAAAGACAGAGCGTCGCGGATATCGCGGCGCTTAGCCGTCGTCGGCTTCATCGAGATCAGCGCCGCCAATGGGCACGATGCCATCGCCAAGGTCACGCGGGTAGGGCTTGCGGCCCGAAATGCTAAGTGCTGGTACCCCCTAGGGGAATTGAACCCCTGTTTTCAGGTTGAAAACCTGACGTCCTAACCATTAGACGAAGGGGGCCTCCTAAGCCCCCGGTCATATAGAAAGCTTTGCAGGCTCCGGCAAGCTAGAGCAAATTCAGGCTTTTCCGATTCCCGGAGGGGATTCGCAAATAGGGCGAACAGTGCGAGTCCTCTGTTCCTTGGGGAATGGAGGGGGACCATGGCGCGAGCTTACAGCCAAGACTTGCGTGATCGTGTGATCGATGCGGCGCTCGGCGGGATGCCGGCCCGGCGGGCGGCGGCCCAGTTCGAGATCGGGGTTGCCACGGCGATTGTGTGGGTGCGCCGGGGGCGCGCGCGCGGTGAGCGGACAGCGCGCCGTCAGGGCCAGCCGCGGCGCTCCAAGCTCGATCCGCAGCGCGACTTTCTGCTCGGTCTGGTCGAACAGACGCCGGACATGACGATCGTAGAGATGCGACAGCAGCTTGCCACGGAGCGCGGCATCAAGGCAAGCGTGGGCACCATCTGGACCTTCCTTGACCGCTGCGGCCTGACGTTCAAAAAAAGTCCGCGCACGCGACCGAGCGGGATCGGCCCGACATCCTGAAACGGCGCGAGGCCTGGTTCGAGGACCAGCTCGAACTCGATCCCAGCAAACTCGTCTTCATCGACGAGACCGGCGCGGCGACCAACATGGCCCGCCGGCGCGGCCGGGCGGCGAAAGGCGAGCGGTTGCATGCCGGCATCCCGCAAGGCCATTGGAAGACCACCACCTTCGTGGCCGGCTTGAGGCTCACCGGCATGACCGCGCCGATGGTGCTTGACGGCCCGATGAACGGCGCCGCCTTCCTCGCCTACGTGCAGCAGGTGCTGGTCCCGGAACTCAGCTCCTCGACGCCTTCAGTCCGCAGGAATGCGCCAACTACTTCGCCGCCGCAGGCTATGATCCGGACTAAGCTGAAAATGCTCTAGCGCGACTGGGCGTCTGCCGCATCCTCAATCACGAAC
The DNA here is from genome assembly GCA_963804705.1 of uncultured Alphaproteobacteria bacterium. Classification (GTDB taxonomy): domain Bacteria; phylum Pseudomonadota; class Alphaproteobacteria; order Rhizobiales; family Methyloligellaceae; genus Methyloceanibacter. The sequence continues at coordinate 163,339 of CAWDRM010000025.1, read as the reverse complement.
TCGACGCCGTCCCGTCCATTCCAAGTGTCGCGCCGGAGATGTCCGGCGACATGGAGCGGCAAGCCCTCGGACTTGAGCAGCAGCCTCCCGAGCGGCGTCTCGCCGACGCGGAAGGCGCAAGCCGCGATGCGCGAGCCGTCGGCGGCCACAAGGGAGCAGCGAACATGCTTGTCATTGATCATTCGCACCCGGGCCAAGCGGTGGCCGGGAAAGGCGAAGCGGGGCTCCGGATGGCCCGGTCCATAGGGCCCTGCCCGCTCCAGCAGCTCCATGAGTTCCTTGTTCGCGCCTCCGGCGGAGAGCGCGCCATCGATCGCCAAAATGCGCAAGGTAGTCGCGGCGGCCACGGGCGTGGAGAGACGCTCCACGAGGAAAGCAAGCAGCTGATCCTGCCGGCGCCGCTCGAGCTTGAAGCCCGCCGCCATGGCGTGCCCGCCACCCTTGGTCAGCAGGCCGTCCTGCACGGCGGTTCGGATGGCGAGGCCAAGGTCGACGGAGGCAATCGAGCGTGCCGAGCCAACGCCCTGACCGTCGGGGTCCCAAGCGGTCGCGAAGGCCGGCAGGTTGAATCGTTCGGTGACGCGACCGGCGACCAGACCGAGCAAGCCCTTATGCCAGCCGTCGGCGCCGAGCCAAATGAAGGGCCTACCGGTATCAAGCTGCTGTTCAGCGAGGGCAAAGGCCTCCTCGAGCATGCGCTCCTCGATCGCCTTCCGCTCGGTGTTGAACTCTTCGAGTTTGGCAGCGAGAATTCGCGTTTCGATCTCGTCATCCGAGGCGAGAAGCTTGGCGCCAAGGCCTGACGCACCCACTCTGCCGCCGGCATTGATGCGTGGGCCCAGGATGAAGCCGAGCGTGTAGCAGGTCGGCGCCGCATCGATGCGCGCGACATCGGCAAGCGCACGCAAGCCCGCATTGTGCCTGAGCCGTAAGACCTGGAGCCCTTTGGCCACCAGCGCGCGGTTCACGCCTTTGAGCGGCACCACATCGCAAATAGTGGCGAGTGCCACGAGATCGAGCAGCCCGAGCAGGTCCGGTTCGGCTTCGTCACGATAGAACCCGTCGCGCCGGAGTGCCCGGACGGCGGCGACCAGGAACAGGAACACGACGCCTGCCGCGGCCAAGTGGCCCTGGCCGGAAAGATCATCCTGCCGGTTGGGGTTCACCACCGCGAAGGCAGGCGGCAACGCGTCATCGGCCTGATGGTGGTCAATGACGATGATCTCCGCCCCGCTCGCGCCGGCTGCCTCGATCGCCGCCGCGGCCGTGGTGCCGCAGTCGACGGTCAAGATAAGCTTTGCGCCATTCTCGGCCAGCCCGGCGAGCGCCGCGGCCGTCGGGCCATAGCCCTCGGTAAGACGGTCGGGGATGTAATTTGTCACGCCCTGGGCGTGCGCGCGCAGGAATTGCTCGATCAGCGCCACCGAGGCTGCGCCGTCAACGTCGTAGTCGCCGAACACGGCGATGGGCTCGTGGTTTCGGATCGCTTGGGCGAAACGCTCCGCTGCCCGCTCCATGTCCTGCAAGCTCGAAGGATCGGGCAAGAGATGGCGGAGTGACGGATCGAGGTAGTGGGAGAGGGTCGCCGCCTCCGCGCCCCGTGCGGCGAGCAGCCGGCCAAGCAGCTCGGGCAGCCCATTCGTCTGCGCAATGGCCGTCGCCGCCGAGGCGCGGGAGGGCTCAAGACGCTCGACCCAGCGCAGGCCCCGCGCGGAATGCTCCACGTCGAGGAACGCAGGCGAAGCCGCGCCCTGCACCATTCTATGACTGAGAACTGCCGTCACGCTCGGAGCGCCTGCCCATATCCACGGGTTTGGTGCCTAGTCTAGCTGATTCGCAGGCTGTCCCCCGGTCAGTCGAGCTTGCCGGCGTCGCGATACTCGGTCCTGATCCAGCGCACGGTGTGGGTCTTGGCCCGCATCACCACGGAATGGGTGAGGATCGCGTTCCGGGTGAAGCGTACCCCTTCCAGCAAGGAGCCGTCGGTGATGCCGGTGGCGGCGAAACTCACATCGCCGGAGGCCATGTCGCGCATGTTATATTTGCGATCGAAGTCGACGATGCCGGCGGCGTGCGCACGTTCGCGCTGCTGCTCGCTCGTGGCCATGAGCCGCCCCTGGATCTGGCCGCCGATGCAGCAAAGCGCCGCCGCCGCGAGCACGCCCTCCGGCGCGCCGCCCACGCCCATATAGATGTCGATGCCCGTGTCTTTCGGCTCGGTGGTTTGGATCACGCCGGCGATGTCGCCATCACCGATCAGGTGCACCGCCGCGCCGGCGGCACGCACCTCCTCGATCAGCTTGGCGTGGCGCGGGCGGTCGAGGATGCAGGCGGCGATCTCGGTGACCGGCACGCCCTTGGCCCTGGCGAGCGCCGCGAGATTGTCGGCCGGCGAAGCGTCGAGATCGACCAAGCCATCAGCATAGCCAGGCCCGATGGCGATCTTGTCCATATAGATGACCGGCACCTTCAGCAGGCTGCCGCGCTCGGCGATGGCGATGACGGCGAGCGCGTTGGGCAGCGCCTTGGCGGCCAGCGTTGAGCCTTCGACGGGATCGACCGCGATATCGACCACCAGGCCGGAGCTCGATCCCCCGCCGACCGTCTCGCCGATATAGAGGAGCGGCGCTTCGCTCTCCTCGCCTTCGCCGACGACGACGACGCCTTGAAGGGGCAGGCGGGCAAGCTCGCGATACATGGCGACGACAGCAGCGGAGTCGGCGGCGGCTTCGTCGCCCCGGCCACGCAGCCGCGCGGCGGCGATCGCCGTCGCTTCGGTCACCCGGACGATTTCAAGGCTCAGGGTGCGATCGAGCTCAGGTCTTTCTTGAGCGTCTGCCAATGCGGGTCCTTCCCTCACCCTGCGCAACTCGACGTGCCCAAGCCATGTTTATCATAGCCTCTCGATGCGGATCATCTGGGGCTTGGCATCCACGTGGCGGTCGCGCTCGATGGCCGCCAGCGCCTTGCGGATGGCGGCCTCCGTCGTCTGATGGGTGATCATGACCACGGCCGCGGGCGACCCCGCCTTCTGGCGCCTGAACCCTGGCAGCTCAGCGCGGCGGCGGCGCTGGACGATGCTCTCGATGGAGATGCCCTGCTCGGCCATGCGGCTCGCGATCGCGGCAAAGGCGCCCGGCCGATCATACACCGACAGCCTGATGTAATAGCCGCCTTCATGGGTGCGCATCTGGGCCTTCTTGTAAGGCTTCAGATCCTTCGCCCGTGTGCCAAAAGGCGGCAGGATTTGGCCCCTGGCAATGTCGATCAGGTCGCTCGCCACCGATGAGGCCGTAGGTCCGGCGCCCGCGCCGGGTCCGATCAGCATGACGTCGTCCACGAAGTCACCGTCGATGGCGACGCAATTGGAGACCCCATCGACGTCGGCGATAGCCGTGTGCTTCGGCACCATGGTCGGGTGCACGCGTTGCTCGATACCGCCATCGGTGCGCAGCGCCACGCCAAGCAGTTTGATGCGATAGCCAAGATCGTCGGCCGCCTCGATGTCGGCAGGGGTGATGTTCTCGATGCCTTCGACATAGACGGACTCAAGCGACGTGCGTGTGCCGAAGGCGAGCGTGGTGAGCAGCGCGAGCTTGTGGGCGGTGTCGAAGCCGCCGATATCGAAAGTGGGGTCGGCCTCGGCATAGCCTTGGTCCTGGGCTTCCTTCAACACGTCGGCGAAGGTCCGGCCCTCTTTCAGCATCAAGGTCAGGATGTAATTGCAGGTGCCGTTGAGGATGCCATAGACGCGGGTGATGGCGTTGCCTTGCAAGCTCTCGCGCATGACCTTGACCACGGGAATGCCACCGGCCACGGCCGCCTCGAAATTCAGCGCCACCCCGTGCTTCTCGGCAAGCGCGGCGAGAGCTGCGCCATGATGGGCGAGCAAGGCCTTGTTGGCGGTGACGACGTGCTTGCCCGCGCGGAGCGCGGCTTCGACCGAATCTTTCGCGACGCCACTCTCGCCGCCGATCAGCTCGACAAACGTGTCGATCCCGGGATCCTGCGCGAGCGCCACGGGGTCGTCGAAAAAGCGGAAGCCCGAAATTTCGGCGTCGCGTTTCTTGCGCCGGGTGAGCGCCGACACGGCCACGATTTCGATCGGCCGGCCGATACGCGCGCCGAGCGCCGGTCCGTGCGCCGCGAGCAGCCGCAGCAGTCCGCCGCCCACCGTGCCAAGCCCGGCGACCCCAAGTTTCAGAGGCTCCGTCATTGGAAGATCAGAGCGTCCTCGTCGCCTTCGACGCAATAGGAATGACGTTGTGGAGACTTTTGGCCGATTCGGCGAGGAATTTTCGTATGTTCCGGGCCGCTTGGCGGATGCGCTGCTCGTTCTCGACAAGCGCGATGCGCACGTAACCCTCGCCATATTCGCCAAAACCCAACCCCGGCGACACCGCGACCCCGGCATTCTCCAAGAGCAACTTCGAGAATTCGAGCGAGCCCAAATGCGCGAACATCTCGGGGATCGGCGCCCAGGCGAACATGGTCGCCGCCGGCGAAGGAATCGCCCAGCCGGACCGGCTCAGGGCGTCGACGAGACAGTCCCGGCGGCGGCGGTAGATGCGACGGATCTCCTCGATGCATTCTTGCGGTCCATTCAAGGCCGCGGTGGCCGCGACCTGGATCGGCGTGAAGGCGCCATAGTCGAGATAAGACTTCACCCGCGTCAGCGCCCCGATCAGGCGCTCATTGCCGACGGCAAAGCCCATGCGCCAGCCAGGCATGGCGTAAGTCTTGGACAGCGTCGTGAATTCCACGGCGATGTCGATGGCGCCCGGAATCTGCAGGATCGAGGGTGGCGGCTCGCCTTCAAAATAGATCTCGGCATAAGCGAGATCGGACAGCACGATCAGATCGTGCTTCTTGGCGAAGGCCACGACCTCCCGATAAAAATCGAGATTGGCGACGACCGCAGTGGGATTGGCCGGATAGTTCAGAACCAGCGCCGAGGGTTTCGGCACCGAATGTTTCACTGCCCGGGCAAGCGAGGTCATGAAGGTGGAATTGGTCGCGGCCGGCAAATGCCGGATCACGCCGCCCGACATGATGAAGCCGAACTCGTGGATCGGATAGGTCGGGTTCGGGACGAGCACGACGTCGCCCGGCGCGGTGACGGCTTGGGCCATGTTGGCGAAGCCCTCTTTTGAACCGAGCGTGGCGACGATCTGCGTTTCAGGATTGAGCTTCACGCCGAAGCGGCGCTCGTAATAGGCGCCTTGCGCCCGCCGCAAACCCTGGATGCCGCGCGAGGCGGAGTAGCGGCTGGTGCGGGTGTCGCGCACCGTCTCGATCAGTTTCTGCACAATATGGTCGGGAGTCGGCATGTCGGGATTGCCCATGCCGAAATCGATGATGTCCTCGCCGCGCGCGCGGGCTTGCGCCTTGAGCTTGTTCACCTGCTCGAAGACGTAAGGCGGCAGCCGCTTGATTCTGTGGAAGTCATTGTTCACGAATTTCTAGTCCCGCTGTCCCGACCGGGGCCCCTTTGCCTAACGGGTGGGCATTTGAACCACAAATGCGGGCCTCGGGGCAAGAAGCCCCGAACCTAAAGGGCAGTCCTAGTTTTGCGACTGAGCCGGCTGCGGCGGGGCCGCGGTATCGCCAGTTGCCTCGGCTTGGCGTTTGGCTTGCTCGGTCTGCAGGTCCGAGATCGCGGCCTTTCGCTGTTCCGGGGTCAAGGTCTTGTCATAGCTCTTCTGGGACGTGGCGAAACTTGGGTCCGATTTGCCGGCCATCAAGTAATCCGAGCAGCCAGCCAACGTGACCGCCGGCAAGGCAAAGAGGCCGAAAACGGCAAGTTTTAGGAGCAAACGCGGCATGGGCGGCTCGATATTTTGCTTCCCGGCGTCCAGGCGATTGGAATCGCTAACCCTCTTGCTATATTGCATAGCACAATGAGCCGCCGAACGAAAGTCATCAACACCACTAGATGCTCCGTTTACCTTGGCATCATTGTGATTAACCGGGGGTAAAATGGGGGCGCGACCACTCATGCAGGAAAGCAACAAAACAATGACCGGGGCCAAGTCCGAGGAACCTCAACTCGGACAATTCGATACCCTGGCGCGCAACATGGTTCGTCTGTTCGACGAAGGCGCCAAGGTGCTTGGCAGCCTGGCCGAGCGGGGCAACGGCTCTGGCCCCTACAGCATTGCGTCGGAGGCCGGCGAGGCAACGAAACTGCTCGGCGAGATCGCGCGCCATTGGGTCAGCGAGCCCGGCAAATTGGTCGCGGCGCAAAATGAGCTGTTCAAGGGCTATGCCGACCTTTGGGGTCGCTCGGTTCGCCGCTTCCTTGGCGAAGAGGTGCCCCCGGTCATCGAGCCAGCCCCCGGCGACAACCGCTTCAAAGACCCCGACTGGTCGAACAGCCAATATTTCGACTTCTGCAAGCAGGCCTACCTGCTCACCGCCCGCTGGGCCGAAGACTTGACCCGCAATACCGAGGGCGTGGACGACAAGACCCGCAAGCGCGCGCTCTTCTATCTGGAGCAGATGCTCGCGGCGCTATCGCCTTCGAACTTCGCGCTGACCAATCCGGAGGTGATGCGCACCACGATTGCCACCAACGCCGCGAACCTCGTCCAGGGCATGGCTCATTTGGCCCATGACCTTGAGCATTCGAAGGACCTGTTGCGCATCAGCCAGACCGATCTGTCGGCCTTCGAGGTCGGCAAGAACCTCGCGGTCACTCCGGGCAAGATCGTCTTCCAGAACGATCTGATCCAGCTCATTCAATACAGCCCCACCACCGGCGAGGTGTATGAGCGGCCCCTGCTCATCGTGCCGCCGTGGATCAACAAATATTACATCCTCGATCTCGTCCCGGAGAAAAGCTTCGTCAAATGGGCGGTCGATCAGGGCTTCACGGTGTTCACCGTCTCCTGGGTCAATCCCGACGGACGTCTCGCGCAGAAAACCTTCGAGGACTATATGCGCGAGGGCATCCTCGCCGCGCTCGACGCCGTCACGCGGCAAACCGGGCAGCAGCAAATCAATGCGCTCGGCTATTGCGTCGGCGGCACGCTGCTGGCTTCGACGCTCGCCTATATGAGCGCGAAAAAGGATGACCGGATCGCGTCGACCACCTTCCTTGCCGCGCAGGTCGACTTTAGCGAGGCGGGCGACCTTCTCGTCTTCATCGACGATGCACAGCTCAACTCGCTCGAGGAGATGATGGCCGAGCAGGGCTATCTCGACGGCTCGCGCATGGCGGCGGTGTTCAACATGCTCAGGCCGCGGGACCTGATTTGGCCGTATGTCGTCAACAACTACCTCCTCGGCAAGAAGCCCTTCCCATTCGATCTGCTCTATTGGAATGCGGATTCGACGAGGCTCCCGGCCGCCAACCATGCCTTCTATTTGCGCGAGTTCTATCATCTGAACCGCCTCAGCAAGGGGGAGATGGTGCTCGATGGGGTGAAGCTCGATCTTGGCCGCGTCACCATGCCGATCTACGAGCTTGCCACCAAGGAAGACCACATCGCTCCGGCGTCGTCGGTGTTCCGCGGCTCCAAGCTGTTCGGTGGACCGGTGCGCTACGTCATGGCGGGCTCAGGGCATATCGCGGGCGTCGTCAATCCGCCGGCCAGGAAGAAGTACCAGTTCTGGAGTGGCGGTCCCGCGGCATCGCTGATCGATTGGATGGTGAAGGCGGCCGAGATGCCGGGCTCATGGTGGCCCGACTGGGCAGGCTGGCTCGCCGCCCTGTCCGGACCGAAGGTGCCGGCACGCGATCCGTCAGCCGGGCCGCTTCCGCCGATCGAGGACGCGCCAGGGTCCTATGTCAGGAGCCGCATCTAGGCGGTTAAGCGGCGAGGATGCAGCGGACTAACGCTCTTGGGCTTGCTGTCGGTGGGCGATACTCTTGTTCTATACGCTGGAGAGCACAGTCCCTGGTATGTCTTCGCCTTCGCCGGGGCCTGCGCGGCTGGCTCGGTCTACGGCTTCCTCCAGGGAGCTTGGCCGTTCGGTCTGGTTGAGGCCGTCTGGGCGGTCGTCGCGCTTCGGCGCTCGCACGTGCTCGCCCACACATCGCCGGCGTGAAGACGCGCTAAGGAAACAGCGGGAGCTGCTCGAGCCCGAGCGTCTCGTCGAAACCATGCATCAGGTTGAAGTTCTGCAGTGCCTGACCGGCCGAGCCCTTCACCAGATTGTCGATGGCCGAAACCACGATGGCGCGGCCTTTGAGGCGATCGGCGAACACGCCGATATGGCAGAAATTCGAGCCGCGCACATGCTGCGTGGCCGGGATCACGCCATCGTCCACCACGCGCACGAAGGGGCTCGCGGCATAAGCCTTGACGAGCGCCGTCCTGAGATCGGCGGCCTTGGCGCGTCCGGCGAGCTGGAAATAGCAGGTGCACAGCTCGCCCCGGCTCATGGGCACGAGGTGCGGGGTGAAGTTGACGGTGACGGCTGCGCCCGCGACGCGCCCTAGCTCCTGCTCGATCTCCGGCACATGGCGGTGGCTGCCGATGCCGTAGGGCGAGAGCCCCTCGCCCGCTTCCGCAAACAGGATGTTCTGCTTAAGCGTGCGGCCCGCGCCCGATACCCCTGATTTCGCGTCGATGATGATATCGCCGGCCTCGATCAGCTTGGCCTGCAAGAGCGGCAGCAGCGCAAGCAGCACGGCGGTCGGATAGCAGCCGGGACAGGCGACGAGGCGCGCGGCCTTGATCTGATCCGCGTAATGCTCAGTTAGTCCGTACACGGCGTGTTTAAGCAGCTTGGGCGCGGTGTGCTCTCCGCCATACCACTCGGCATAGACGAAGGCGTCGCGCAGCCGGAAATCCGCCGACATGTCGATGATTTTGACCCGCTCGGGGAGCTTCGCGATCTCGCTATGGGCGGTGCCATGGGGCAGGCCGCAAAAGGCCACGTCGACATCGTCCCAATCGACCTGATCGGAGGTGACGAGCGGAGGCAGGTCGAGGCTTGCCAAATGCGGAAAGACTTGCGCCAGCGTCTGGCCGGCATGGCCCTTGGCGATTAGCGTGGTGATGGTGATGGTAGGGTGGCGGGCGGCAAGCCGGATCAGGTCGGCGCCGGTGTAGCCGCTGGCACCGAGCACCGCGGCCCGGATCTTGGTATTTGCAGCCATGGTCGACACTCTTGGAACCGCCCCAGCGGGTGGCGCGCTTCACGCGGGCTTAGCCGAATTCGGAGGTTTGCGAAAGCAGGCGTGATGCGCGAGCGCATCCGCATGCTTGCGACTGAGCGTGGCTGGATTCGAGACGCGCGCTAGCGCTTCGAGAACTGGAAGCTCTTGCGGGCCTTAGCCTTGCCATACTTCTTTCGCTCGACCGTCCTCGCGTCCCGGGTAAGGAACCCACCCTTTTTCAGCACGCCGCGAAGTTCGGGCTCGAAATGGGTGAGCGCCCGCGAAATGCCGTGGCGAACCGCGCCCGCTTGTCCCGACAGGCCGCCGCCCTTCACCGTGCAAACGACGTCGAACTGGCCCTCGCGCTTGGCGGCGACCAGAGGCTGCTTCAGGATCATTTGCAGCACGGGACGCGCGAAATAAGCGACGTAATCTCTGCCGTTCACCGTGATCTTGCCTGGACCCTGCTTCACCCAAACGCGGGCAACGGCATCCTTGCGCCTGCCGGTGGCATAGGCGCGGCCTTTGACGTCGACCTTCCGCTCATAGACGCGAGTTGCGGTCGCGGCGCTATCGCCCTTGAGCGGGCCCAGGTCCTCGAGCGTCCTCACCTCAGGATTGGCCATCGCTTCAAGCGCTCCTTGCGTTCTTGGTATTGAGGGCAGCAACATCGATCGTCGTCGGCGCCTGCGCCTCGTGGGGATGCTCGGCACCGGAGTAGATGCGCAGGTTTTTCATCTGCTTGCGGCCAAGGGGGCCGCGGGGGACCATTCGCTCCACTGCCTTATGCAGCACCCGCTCGGGATGCTTGCCGTCCAAGATCTTTGCGGCGGTACGTTCCTTGATGCCGCCCGGATAGCCGGTATGCCAGTAATAGACCTTGTCAGCGCGCTTGTTGCCCGTCAGCACGACCTTATCGGCATTGATGACGATGATATTGTCACCGCAATCCATATGCGGCGTGAAGCTCGGCTTGTGCTTGCCCCTGAGCCTCATGGCAATCAGGACCGCAAGCCGGCCCACGACGAGGCCATTGGCATCGATGAGAATCCAGGACTTCTCGATGTCCTTGGGTCTCGCTGAGAAGGTTTTCATGGCGTATCGCTCTCCCGACCGGGTTGGCGGCTTCTATCCGCTCCTTAACTGAGGGTCAAGATGGAAGCGGAAATATCGTGCTAGTTCCGATGATTATCTAAGTGGTATCACGATACCACATGGGTTCCAGTTGGTCCTCTTTGATATTGTTGGAAAAGTTCTCTATGGCAGAAATGCTGCCACCTCGAGCTTCCCTTTGAACTTCGAACTGGTGCAGGAACTGAAACATGGAACAGGTTGGGACGAAAGATATGGCGCCGCAACGCGATCTCGGCCGCGCCTCGTTGTTGCGCGCGGACCATGGGCCCGTCACGTTGCTCACCCTCAATCGGCCCGAAGCGCGCAACTGCCTGTCCGAAGAGCTGATCGAGGAGCTTTCTGCTGCCTTAGCCGCGTTGGGCGACGCCGACGCTGTTCGCGCCATCGTCATCACCGGCGCGGGGCCGGCCTTCTCCTCGGGGCATGATCTCAAGGAGCTGACCGGGCACCGCAACGACGCCGATGGCGGCCGCGCTTATTTTGCCAAGATCATGGAGGCCTGCTCCAGGCTGATGTTGTCGATCGTGCATTCGTCGAAGCCGGTCATCGCGGCGGTGAACGGGATTGCGACGGCGGCAGGGTGCCAGCTCGTCGCGGCGTGCGATCTGGCCGTGGCCGGCAGCAAAGCGCGTTTCGCCACGCCGGGGGTGAATATCGGGCTCTTCTGCTCGACCCCCATGGTGGCGCTCAGCCGCAATCTCTCGCGCAAGGCCGCCATGGAGATGTTGCTGCTCGGCGAGCTGGTAACGGCGCTCGAGGCCAAGGCGCTTGGGCTTGTCAATCGGGTGGTCGAGCCCGATCGGACGGTGAACGAGGCGATCGAACTTGGCCGCCTGATCGCGACCAAGCCAAAGGCAACGCTGAAAATCGGCAAAGAGGCGTTCTATCGCCAGTTAGAGATGCCGCTCGAAGAGGCCTACGCCTACGCCTCCGCCGTGATGGTGGAGAACATGCTCCATGGCGAGGCCGAGGAAGGCATCGGTGCCTTTCTGGAGAAGCGGCAGCCACGCTGGCCGCGCTGACTTTTATTTCCTTGCGCAAGCATTGACCTAGTCTCGCCTCTTTCGATCACCTATATTCCGGCGCACCTGACAGCCGTGCCCCATCGTTTGCCATTCCGCGCCTTGTTTTGTAATCGCCGGTTCGGGTATGGACCCCGTCATTGCTTCGGAAGCATTGGAGTTTATACGCATGAAGCATGCGCTCTCTGGCTTGTTGGCACCGGGCGGGCCCGAGCGGCTCGCGGCCTCGCGCGGCATGAACCACGACACCTACAGTGACGCCTATATCAGGGGCATTCTCACAAGCTGCCGCACCTTTGCATTTGTCGGTGCGAGCCCGACGGAGTCGCGGCCGAGCTATTTCGCCATGAAGTATCTCATGGCCAAGGGTTTCAGGGTTATCCCCGTCAATCCCGCGCATGCGGGCAAGCTGCTCCTCGGGCAGAAGATCCATGCGTCGCTGGCGGACATTGAAGGGCCGGTCGATGTGGTCGACATCTTCCGCAATTCGGCCGCCGCCCTCCCCGTCACACGCGAGGCCATCGCCATCGGCGCCAAAGTGGTGTGGATGCAGCTTGGCGTCCGCAACGACGAGGCAGCGAAGCTCGCCGAGGATGCCGGGCTGAAAGTGGTCATGAACCGCTGCCCGAAGATCGAGTATGGCCGCCTTTCTGGCGAGATCGGCTGGGTCGGGGTCAATCGCCGACTGATCGACAACCGCAAGCCGCTGTTGTTCGGCAAGGGCGGCACGCTGAAACATAGAGCGTGAGGATGCAGGTGTGGCGTTGCCTGGCGGGTGCCCTGGTCGTTTTGATCGCCATTGGTGCCGACGCCGCGCTCGCCGAGCCCGCCTCGAACCCAAAAAGCGCTCTTGTCGCCGAGCTGCAAGGGGCCGTCAGAACGGACGACAAAACTTGGCTTGCCGCGCATCTCCATTATCCCGTCCGCTATTACGGACGAAAGGACGAACTCATCTGCAGCAAGGCCTGGTTCAATAAACATTATGCAATCGTCATCGGTCCGGAGCTAAAAGCTGCGCTCCTCGCGCAAGACCCTGAGGACATCTTCGAGAATTGGCAAGGGATTATGGTCGGCGAAGGCAGCCGCAACATCTGGCTTCGGAATTTCGGCGCCGACACCGAGCCGAAATACGAGATCATCACCATCAACAATAGCGATTGAACGTGGCCCATATCGGCTCGCGCGTCTTGGCGGCGTGCTTGCTATAGTTGCGCCCCACGACCATCAGCCCGGAGATGAGCACGATGTCAGCCGAACGCAAGCCCGGCTTCAACACCCTAGCGATCCACGCCGGCGCCCATCCAGACCCCGCCACCGGCGCCAGGGTCACGCCGATCTATCAGACCACCTCCTATGTCTTCGAGGACGTTGATCATGCCGCGGCGCTGTTCAACCTCGAGACCTTCGGCAATATCTATACGCGCATCACGAATCCGACCCAGGCCGTGCTCGAGGAGCGGGTCGCGGCACTTGAGGGCGGCACCGCCGCGCTTGCCGTGGCCTCGGGTCACGCGGCGCAAGTGCTCATCTTCCACGTGCTGCTCGAGTCTGGCGACGAGTTCATCGCCGCGCGCCAGCTCTATGGCGGGTCGATCAACCAATTCACTCAGTCATTCAAGAAATTTGACTGGAACGTGCGCTTTGCCGACACCGACAATGCGGAGAGCTTCCGCGCGGCGCTGACGTCGAAGACCAAGGCCATCTTCGTCGAGTTCGATCGCCAATCCGGGCGGCATCATCACCGACATCGCCGCCGTGTCCGCGATAGCCAAGGAAGCGGGAGTGCCGTTGATCGTCGACAATACGCTGGCCACTCCCTATCTGATCCGGCCAATCGAGCATGGCGCCGACATCATCGTGCATTCGCTGACCAAGTTCCTGGGCGGTCACGGCAATTCGATCGGCGGGGCGATCGTCGATTGCGGCACCTTCGATTGGCTGAAGAGCGGCCGCTATCCCACGATGTCGGAGCCGTCGCCGAGCTATCACGGCGTCACCTTTGCCGAGACGTTCGGCAATTTTGCCTTCGCCATCGCGGCCCGCGCCTTCTCCTTGCGCGATCTCGGCCCGGCCATCTCGCCGTTCAACGCCTTCCTCATCCTGACCGGGATCGAGACGCTGCCCTTGCGCATGCAGCGGCATTGCGACAATGCGCTGGTGGTGGCGGAGTGGCTGTCCGGCCACCCCAAGGTCGATTGGGTCAATTATGCGGGGCTGCCCGGCAACAAATTTCACGCGCTGGCGCGGCATTATTGCCGTTCTGGCGCGGGTGCGGTGTTCACCTTCGGGCTCAAGGGTGGCTATGACGCAGGCGTAAAGCTCGTGAGCAACGTCACGCTGTTCAGCCATCTCGCCAATATCGGCGATACGCGGAGCCTGATCATCCACCCGGCCTCGACCACGCACCGGCAGCTCTCCGATGAGCAGCGCGTGCGGGCGGGCGCAGGCCCTGACGTGGTGCGGCTGTCGATCGGGCTTGAAGATGTGAGCGACATCATCGCCGATCTCGATCAGGCGCTCGCGGCGGTCTGAGCCTCGCGCGCAGAGGCGAAGGGCCTGCTGGCAAGCCAGAGATGATGCAGCGCGGCGACAAAGACCGCGATGGCGCCAGCCTGGTGGGCAAGTCCAAGCGGAATCGGCACGGCCAGTAGCAGCGTCCAGACACCGAGCGTGGCTTGCAGCAGCGCAAGGCAGGCCACAGCCGATGCGCTTGCGATCAGGGCCGGCGACTTGCTGCGGACAGCGAGCCACGCGGCTTGAGCGAGTGACGCGAGCACCACGCTATAACCGAGCATGCGGTGGTCGAATTGGACGGTGAGCGGGTTCTCGAACAGATTGAGGTATGAGGGCGACAGCGCGCCAAGACCTCCGGGCACAAAGGCCCCGTTGATGAGCGGCCAGGTATTGAAGCCGAGGCCGGCGTCGAGGCCCGCCACGAGCGCGCCGGCCAGCATCTGGAGATAGATCAGCGCGAGCACGCAGGCGGCAATCCACGCTGCGGGCCGCGACCGTGGCGGCCCCGTCCGTTTCTCTCCCTCCGTGCCGAGATCGAATAAGAGCCAGAGCGTGTAACCCAGGATCAGCACGGCGATGCCGAGATGCGCGGCGAGCCGGTATTGGCTCACATCGACGCGGGTGACGAGGCCGCTCTTCACCATGTACCAGCCGGCCGCCCCCTGCAGCCCCCCAAGCACGAATAGGCCGAGCAGCCGAGGCAAGTATGCGCGGGGAATGAAACCCGCGATCCAGAAGGCGACAAACGGAATGAGGAAGACGACGCCGATCAGGCGGCCAAGGAAGCGATGCCCCCATTCCCACCAATAGATGGCCTTGAACTCATCGAGACTCATGCCCCGCTTCAGCTCCAAATATTCCGGGATCTTCTGATAGGCTTCGAACGCCTTTTGCCAGGCGCTGTCCGAGAGCGGTGGCACGGCCCCCATGATCGGCTGCCATTCGGTGATGGAGAGCCCGGAATCGGTGAGACGCGTGGCGCCCCCGACCAAGATCATCGCGACGACCAACAGCGCAATGACGCCAAGCCAGAGGCGCAAGGCACGCGCATGCTTGGCGGTCAGCTGCCTCTCGCCGGGACGCTCCTCCGCAAGGCCTAGGACAGGGGTTAAAGACATGGGGTCTGATACCCGGCAGCAAGCGGGAACTCAATGGCACGGCGCGGCGATAGTGCCGCAGTGCCCTGGCGCAGGACCGGCAGCGTAGCCAAGGCCCAATAGGATGCGTTAGCCTGAGCGGTATACCGGGCTAATCTCATGGCGGAACGATGCTCCCATCCGAAATCCTCGAGCGCTATCGCGTTCGCAAAGGCGCCAATTTCCGCATTACCGATATCGATCCCGCCGACACTTGTGGGATCGACATCGAGAAGGCCGAGGCCAAGGCGCTCCTCGCCGAAGGCGTGAAGCGCCTGTCGGCCTTGCAGGAGCGGCTCTACGCCGACCACACATACGCGATCCTCATCATCCTGCAGGCGCTGGACGCGGCGGGAAAGGACAGCGTGATCAAGCACGTGATATCCGGCGTCAATCCGCAAGGCTGCGAGGTGCATCCCTTCAAGGTGCCGAGCCAGCTCGAGCTCGATCACGATTTCCTGTGGCGCGCGAGCTTAGCGCTGCCCCGGCGCGGGCATATCGACATCTTCAACCGCTCATATTACGAGGAGGTGCTGGTGGTGCGCGTGCACAAGGAGCTGCTCGAGCGCCAAAACCTGCCGCCGAATCTTGTCACCGATAAAATCTGGCAGGAGCGGTTCGAGGATATCAACGCCTTCGAGCTGCATCTCGCCCGCAACGGTATCGTGCCGATCAAGTTCTTCCTGCATGTTTCAAAGAAGGAGCAGCAGAAGCGGCTGCTCGAACGCATCGACGATCCGGCCAAGCAGTGGAAGTTCAACGCGGGCGATGTGGGCGAGCGCAAGCTGTGGGATCAGTTCATGGCAGCCTATGGCGACATGATCCGCGCGACCGCGACAGAGGACGCACCATGGTATGTCGTGCCCGCCGACCATAAATGGTTCACCCGCCTCGTCGTCGCCGCGGCGATCGTCGAGCGGCTGGAGGAGATCAATCCGAAGTTCCCGAAGCTCGACGACGCTGCGCTGCGCGACCTGCAAGCGGTCCGGACGGCGCTAACAGACTCATAAGTTGCAGGGGAAACGATGCTGACTAAGCCGGAACTAAAGGAGCGAGCCGTTAATGAGGCCAAGCGGTTCGTTATCATCTTTCTCTATCTGTGGGTGTTGTTCAGCCTCTTCGCCCTACACAAATCGATTATCTTAAATGAACCCAGCCTCATTCTGGGCCAAGGCTTTGCCATCGTGAATGCTCTCGTCCTCGCCAAGATCATGCTACTCGGCGAGGCGTTCAACCTTGCCGATAATCTGAAATCCAAGCCGATCATTTATCCTGTGGTCTTCAAATCGGCTGTGTTCGCCGTTTTGTTGATGGGCTGCCATGCCCTAGAGGAAATCGCCGTTCGGCTTTGGCACGGTGGCAATTTCGCTAGCAGCGTGTCCGATCTCGGAGGCGGAACGGCGATCAGGATTTTTATTGTCGGGCTCATTATGTTTGTCGTGCTGATGCCATTCTTCGCCTTCAGCGAGATTGGCCGAGACATCGGTGAGGACGAACTCTATCGGCTGTTTTTTGTCCGGAGAACGAAGTACGTCCCGGCCCACCGTTGAACGGCCATGCGCTCCCCCGCGATCATTTTGGCGCCCAAGGCTGGATCGGCACGACGCTGATCGCATTGGCCGGCGACCCATTCACAATCTTCGAGCTGACGGCGAGATAGATCAACGTATTGCGGGTCACGTCCGGCAGCCGGTAGATGCGCGTGGCTTTGAAGAAGATGCTCGTCTTCTCGCTAAAGGCCTCCTCGTTCTTGGGCAGCTGCGAGATGTCGACGGTAATCGGTCCCATTTGACGGCAGGCGACCGAGAAATTCGACGGGTCTTCATTGAGACCGAATGGCTGACCCCATCCGCCTTTTCTCGCTTGTGAAATGAAGCACGTGACGCCAGGCACCTTGGGGTCATCGAAGTCGCTGACGCACACTTTGTCGTTCGGCGAGAGCAAATTGAATGTCGTGCTGACGCAATCGAGATCGTCGGCCCTGGCGACGCTAGAGGCTGCAAGGAGCAACACTGCGCCCTTCAAAAGCAACCTGATCCACGATGTCCGATTTAGGCACATGTTCTGCTCCGTCGGTTAGGTGCGTTTGGCGAGAATAGCCGATCATGGCCGAATTCATCGAGCCAGCCCATCGTTCCCGTTGTTCTCGGCCCATAGCCTCCCCGAGGCATTTCACTTCTGCCCGGATAACTGTCATCCTCGGTCATGTACACATGGCTCGGTGGTAGCCCCCTCGCGGAGCAGTGACGCATGGTCCGGTCAAAGTCAAAGAAGGCCCGCGCTTCCGCCAAGGCGCCCCGACCGGAGGCCACGCCCGACGCTCCACCGATTGTCGCGGCCACCTACGATTATGAGCGTTGGCTCCATAAGCGCCTCGACGTCGTTAAACAGGACCTCAAGCAGAAGCACGAGGACATGGCGGGCTCGCTCTTCGCGTTTCTGCGAGCGACCTTCTATCGCTGGGTTCCGCTGTGGCAGGAGGTCTGCCCGGATCTCGCCGAAACGCCACCGGTGCTGGCGGTGGGCGATCTCCATGTCGAGAACTTCGGGACCTGGCGCGATGCCGAGGGCCGGCTGGTCTGGGGCGTCAATGATTTCGATGAAGTCGCTCGCATGCCATACGCCATCGATCTCGTTCGGCTGGTCACAAGCGCCATCCTCGCCAAACGCGAGAACGATCTCGCCATCCATCCGGGCGACGCGGCGACGGCCGTGCTCGAGGGCTATGCCTCCTCGCTCGAAGCGGGCGGCAATCCGTTCATTCTCGAAGAGAGTCACCCGGGCTTGCGCGCCATGGCTACCGGCGCGGAGCGCGCACCTGATCAGTTCTGGTCCAAGCTCGGCAAACTCCCACCGGCGACGCCGCCCAAAAGCATTCAACGGCTGCTCCAGCGATGGTTACCTGATGGGGTCACGGACACCGCATTCTTTTGCCGCACCGCAGGTGTGGGTAGCCTTGGGCGCCCCCGATACGTGGCGATTGCCAATTGCAATGGCGGCCTGGCCGCGCGCGAAGCGAAAGCGTGGTTGCCGTCCGCTTGGGGCTGGGCCACGGGACGGCCGAAGGAGCGCGCCAACTCCCTCCGCCTGCTTAAGCATGCGGTTCGGCAGCCGGACCCCTATTATGTGGTCGATGACGGGTGGGTCATTCGCCGGTTAGGCCCGCATTGCGGACGAATCGAATTGGCACAGTGTCCGAAGCAGCGGGACGAACGGCTCCTCTTGAGGGACATGGGGCGCGAGACAGCCAATCTGCATCTGGCGACCCTCGATCAACGGACTGAGGTGTTGCGCGACCTGACCGAGCGGCCAGCAGACTGGCTTATCTGCGCGGCGCAGGCCATGACAAAGGCAACCGAGCAGGACTGGGAGGGCTTCCGATCCTCGAAAATGGGGGCCGGATCCGGATCAAGCCCAAAAACCAGCTGATCAGCCCGTAGCCGCAGAACCACGCAACACCACAATCGCTAAGCGACCATCGGTATGCCACGGATCGCCGCCGCCGTTCCGCCCTTCAAGCGTGGCGTGGAAACTGTCGTTCCATTCAATCGACTCCACCACTCCCGCCTGCTGCAGCTGGTGGGCGAGGCGGTCGCGCTCTGCATCCACATCGGAACCGATGTGGTGGGTGACCTGACCGGTGGTGTGGCTGAGGCCCACAGCGTCGTCGAAGGTCGCGGCGCCGAACCAAGCGGCCCTGCCCTCATACAGCTCGTCCCACCGCCAGAAGCGTACATGGTGCCGCTGGCGCGGACCGCCTCCGATGGGCTGCTCGAAGGCAAGATCCTGTTTGCGGCCGAACAGAAACAAATTGCTCACCGGCGCATCGTCGTCGGACCGACGCAGCACGGTGTCCGCAGCGATGCGCACGCTGCTCGCCAAGGTGATCGGGTCGGCCGGGAACCAGCCCGCCGCCGTCATCGCCCGCACGATTTCGGCGTCGCTGCCAATGAGGGCGATGTTGATCGGATCGCCGGGGTGGCCGTCCGAGGTCTGGGTGACGCGCGCGAGGTCCGCGAGAACAGGGTAACGGCGGAAGTAAAGCGCCCATAGCCTTGGTACGATCAAATAGGCCGCCACGGCCCAGACGAGCGTAATCCACAGCAGCGTTTTCGCGTCGATCATGGTGGTCAAAATCCCGAGGCGGACCGTCAGCGTGGCGCCTCACGGGGAGGCGTGCCACAATTGGCGTGAAGCCCAAGCGTTGTAGCAAATAAGGCGGCAGTCTTGGCGAACTCGAAGCCGGAAGCAATGCCGCCTAACGGAGCGGCTGGGTCAAGTCCTGGCCGTTCGCGATCCGCGTCCCTGCCCGGCCTGCCGCGTTACATCGTCCGCCGCGCGGACAAACTGCCGGATGCGTCAGCGGCTTTCGACGACCCCGCCTGGGCCCACGCCGATGTACTCACCATCTCAAGCTTTCATCCGCGCAGTAGCAGCCACGCACCGGTCACGCAGGCCCGTATCTTGCACGACGGCCATACGCTTGCGCTCATGTTTCGCGTTGACGACCGTTACGTGGTGGCGCCCAGCACGGCGTACCAGTCGCCGACGCATAGGGAGTCTTGTGTCGAGTTCTTCGTGCGCCCTCTGCCCGATCGCGGCTATTTCAATTTCGAGTTCAACGCGATCGGCACTTTGCTCTTGTGGTACATCGACAAGCCCCGCAGGCCCGATGGCAGCTTCGAGAGTTACGTTCAGGTGCCAGCAGGCATCGCCGCTACCCTCGAGGTGCGCGCGTCGCTGACGGATCCGATCTGCGATGAAGTTCCCGGTCCATTGGTCTGGACGGTCTCCGCTCGCATCCCCTTGGCGCTGTTCGAAGCCTTCACCGGTCCGCTTGGGGACCTGAACGGCCAGACCTGGTGGGCGAATTTCTACAAATGCGCGGATGAGTCGTCACATCCGCATTGGGGCTATTGGGCCGAAATTGGTGACCGGCTCGACTTCCATCAGCCCGAGCGCTTCGCGGAGATCGCCTTCGAGTGAGAGATTTCTGCGTTCAATAGAGGAGATATAGCTCTTTTATCTCCTCGAACTCCCTCACGCCCGACAGCCAACTCGCCGCGATGTCGTCGAGAGGGATTTGTTGCTCGATCTGCTCCCGCAATTCGGGAGAGCCCGCCAGAATGTCGATGGGCATCTTGTCGTGTTCATATTCGTAAGGCGGGTCGCGCCATCCGAACCGGTCCGGCGCTGAGCCGAAACATTCGCGGAGGAGCGACACGCCGGCCTTCACGGGCGCGAAGTCTCGGCGGGCCGTCACGTGGATCTGGCAGCCGCCGCAAGGAACCCGTGCGTGCTTCTGAAAGGTGGGCTCGAAGCCCACGGGGCGGAAATAGACGCCCTTGAGCCCCACGAGATTCATGCGCTCGGCCAATGCCTCGCCGTCGAGCCAGGGCGCGCCGATCAGCTCGAAGGGCCGCGTCGTGCCCCGGCCTTCCGATAGTTTTGTGCCTTCGAACAGCACCGTACCCGGATAGACGATGGCCGTGTCGAGCGTGGGCATGTTCGGCGACGGCATCACCCAGGGGATGTCAGTGGCATCCCAATACATCTCGCGCGACCAGCCTGCCATGGGAACGGTTTCGAGATCGGCGCCGATGCCGTGATGCTCGTTGAACAGGCGCGCGAGCTCGGCGACGGTCATGCCATGTCGCATGGGCATGCGGAACTGACCCACGAAGGATTCAAATCCGGTCTCGAGCGTCGGTCCTTCCACTTGCGTCCCGCCGATCGGATTTGGACGATCGCAGACGATGACGGGCAGCCCCGCCCGCGCCGCGGCGCGCAGGCAATTGGCCATAGTGTAGATGAAGGTATAGATGCGCGACCCGACATCCTGGAGATCGATGACCAGCACGTCGATCAGGTCCAGCATCTCCCGGGTTGGCTCCCGCGTCTCGCTATAGAGCGAGAAGATCGGCACGCTGCGGCGTCGGTCCTTGGAGTGGGGAGTCTCGATCATGTTGTCTTGCAGGTTGGACTGGTAGCCATGCTGCGGCCCGAAAATGGCGGCGAGCGTGTAATCAGTCGATTGGCCGAGCCGGTCGACTACATGGGTAAAGCCATGGTCGATCGAGGCTGGATTGGCGAGCACGCCGACGCGCAGCCCGTGCAGACGGCGAGAGGTAACGAGTTGTTCGGAGCCGAGCAGCATGGCGTCCCTTCGCATTGGAACCGTACGGCCGGCGGGCCGCGCGTAACTTACCACTTCAATTGAAAGCCTCTACAGCGATCGCGGCGGCCGGCCTTGCAGGATGCGTGCGGACGGCTATGGTCCTCGCATGCGCAGGAGGACCCGCAAACTTGTCGGCACGGTATTGCTGCTCGCCTTCCTCGCCGCCTATGTGGCGCTGGCCGGGGCGGTCGGGCTCGGTCGCATCGCCGGATCAGGGCCCCTCGCGACACTTGGTTACGCGCTTCTCGCCGGTCTCGCTTGGGTGTTGCCGGCTGGCCTGCTGATCCGCTGGATGCAGCGGCCCGACGCCTAAGCCCCACTCAAGCGGCGCTGACCTGCTGGAAGCGATTCCACAGAGCGAAGGGCGCGCCGGGCAGAGAGAGCGCCGTATAGGTCAGGGACTGATAGTCGCCGTTGAGCGAGACCCGGGGGAGCGCGGTGAGATAGCGCTTATGCGCTGGGAACAGCACCCCTTTTCGCGTCGTCACCGCAGTCTTGAAGCCGAGCTCTTTAGCGAGCGTGAAGTCGCGCGCTCGCGCGCTTTCTTCATCGCCATAGGGGAAGCTGAAATGAGCGGGCCTTGCGCCCAACTCGCGCACGAGCACATCGGCGCTGCCCTTCATCTCGTCCACGGCCTTCTCGGCACACAGCTTGGCCATGGCATAATGGCCCTTGGTGTGGGCGCCGATGGTGACCAGCGGATCGGCGGCAAGCCCGCGGATATCATCCCAAGTCATTGCCAGGTTGCGACAGAGCGCGGCTGTGTCGATCTCGTAGCGGTCGGACAGGGTGCGCACGACCCGCCGCTGCGTGGGCTCGTCGACCGAGCGGAGCCACCAATAGATCTGATCGAAGCTTCGTTCCTTCTCCTGCACCGTCGCGGTGGGCAGGCGCCAGAGCTCGCCATTGCGGCAAAGCTCGATCTCGTCCGCTCTGGCGACGACCTCCTCCAGCGCAAGCCACCAAAGCTCGCCCCGTTCGGACGGGTAGTCGGTCGGCACATAGACGGTGAGCGGCAAGGAGCGGCGTTTGAACAACGGATAGGCGTAAGCGAGATTGTCCCGATAGCCGTCGTCGAAGGTGAAGCAGACGAAGCGCCTTCCCTCGCCGTCCTTGAGGCGCTGGGCAGCCTTGTCGAGAGAGACGACGTCCAGTCCCTCCTCCTCGACCTGGTCGAGCACGGCATCGAGGAACTCGGGCGCAACTTCCAGGATGCGGTTCGGCGCAAACGCCTTCGCTTGCGGCGGCCGGACATGGTGCAGTGTGAAGATAACGCCGGAGCCTTGGGTATAGGGCGCGAGCAGGCGATGGGCGCCGGTATGATAAAGCCCCGACATGGTTGCCTTCATCATTGCAGTCTTCACACCGGCCACGTGCGGGTCCTCCTTCGGCCTCAGATCGCCGCGGCGCGGCCAAATAACCCCGATCGCCCTAACCGGCTTTCCCCGTCTGCCTGCTCATAGAGCACCACCAAGCAATCGAACGCCGTGAGCTCGGCCAAGCGGTCCTCGCCACCCTTGGCGATTTCGCCGGGCGCGAGAACGGCAACCACCACCTGGAGCCGTCCATCGAGCGCCGGCTTGAGCTTCCGCGCAGTCTCGCGGTTGGCGTGCAGCACGATACAGTCATAGGCTTGGGCCAGAGCCTCGAAGATGCGGGTCGTGCGCTCGGTGTCGTCGCCGTCGGATTTGACCGTCGGGTTCCCCGCCGGGATGACCTGCAGCGGCGTCTCCTCGTCGACATGGACCACATGCTCGAAATCCGCGCGACCAGCAGCGAGATCGGTGAAGCCCGGTGCGCGGGGCAGGCCGAGGCGTCCCGACACGGCCGCGGCCCCACGCGTGAGGTCGACGAGGACCGTGCGCTGCTTGCCCACGAGAAGCGCCCGCGCGATCCGGATCGCTTCGACGGTGGCATCGACATCGGTCAAAACCGGGACCACCATAACCACGCGTGGCGGGTTCCCCGCCGAGCGGGCGTGGACATGGTTGAGCACGGCGTCGAGCGACCTCAGCACGGGCCTGACCCGGCCCTTGACGCTTGATGCGGCTACATCCTTGCGCCGCACATCCTTGGTCTGGTCCCGTGTCTGCAAGGCGGCCCTTCGCTGCAAATAGCTGCGAAGATCGTTTGGTGCTCCGGCGTCAGCCTCTGAAGTGGTCCGCGGCACAGGTGGAAGCTTGCTCCCTTGCTCCCGAGCTTGGCTCGTGCTGGCAGCCCCTGCCCCCAGCACTCTGTCGAACAGGCCCCTTGTGACGGGCGCTGATGCCGCCAACGGCTTGTCGACTGTCGCGCCTTCGGACTGAAGCGACCGTTCTGGCGCTGTCGAAGAGGCGACAGGCATCCGATCCTGCTTTGGCTGCTCAAGGGTTCGCATCGGCTTCTCCACACGCCTGGGCGTCTCAACAGGCTCATTCGCCGCGGCGGGCTCCGCTGCTGCTGCAACTGGCGCCACCTCTGGGGCTGCAGGGACCGGCACAGGACCGCTCGGCTTCTTCTGGCGCTTCGCCTGAGGCTTGGTCCCGGGCGACGCGGAGCCCGTTGCTGCGGGGCCCTCGATCAGCTCCCGGGATAGAACGAAGGCCAGCGCGAGAAGGGCCGTCGCCGCGGCGGAGAGCGCCGAGATCGGACCGCGCTTGGGGAAAGACGGCTTGGAGGAAACATGCGAATGCGAGACGATCGTGGCATTCGCCGGGACGGCAGCCATATCGTGCCGGGCGCTCGCGTCACGGAAACGCGCCAGGTAGGATTCGAGCGAATCGCGATTGGCCTTGGCCTCGCGCTCGAGCACGCGCAACTTGATCTCCGCATCGCTCTGTCCCGAGGTTTGCGACTGCACCTCGTTGAGGCTGCTGCGCAGCGAGGTCTCGCGCGCATTGGCGACCTCGGCTTGGTTCTCCAGCCCGTGTACGATCTTGGTCGCCTCTTGGCGGATCTGGTTGCGCACGTCGGCAAGCTCCGAATTGAGTTGTTGGAGGCGTGGATGTGAGGGCAACAGGCCAGCTCTTGGCACGCCAGAGGGCGCGCCCAAGCGCGCCGAGATCGACGTTCTTGGCAAGGGGCAGAGCTTGTTCCGACTGGCATCGAACGACCGGACTCCGTGACCTGGAAGCGGCATTAAAGCGCTTGCTCGTAACTAAGTCCTTAAGGTCCGGCTCGCTTCGGCACGGGCGGTCAGCATTCCTTAACCAAAAAGGCCGTAAATCGGAGCATGCGCACCGAGCGAACCGTGCAGGCCGGAGTCACGCGATATGAGCTGATCACGCTCATTGCGCCCCTGCTTTGTGCGGTTGCAAGGTGTCGCCCGATTATCCCGTGCAGCCGGGCGATACTATTTACGTGTTTGAACGGTTCATCTAAACAACAGGGAACCGTCACCCTGTACTCCCGTTTTCCATCATCGTGAGCTCCTCGCTTCGCATTCTCCACTGCCTGAGAGCGCCGATCGGAGGTCTGTTCCGCCACGTCCACGATTTGGCCAAGGGTCAAGCCGCGCTTGGGCTCCAGGTCGGCATCATCTGCGATTCAGAGACGGGCGGTGGGGAGGCTGCGCGTGCTCTCAGCAGCTTGGCGGATTTCTGTGTGCTTGGCGTCACGCGCTGTCCCATGCCCCGTCAGGTCGGGCTCGGCGACTGGCGGAGCTACCGCAAGGTCAAGCAGCTTGCGTCACGTCGTGCCGTCGATGTCTTGCATGGCCACGGCGCCAAAGGCGGTGCCTATGCCCGGCTCGCAGCTCGGGGGCTGAAACGGAGAGGCAAGAGGGTGGGGGCGTTCTACACGCCTCACGGCGGCAGTCTGCACTATTCCTCGGCAACGCTTACCGGGCGTCTCTATATGCAGGCTGAGCGCAGGCTCGCTCCCATGACCGACGGCCTCATCTTCGAAAGCCTCTTCGCCGCGCGCCGCTATAACGAGATGATCGGCGAACCGCGCTGCCCTGTGTGCATCGTGCCGAACGGGCTCTATCGCCACGAGTTCTACGAGGCGAGGCTCGCCGACGACGCCGCCGACTTCGTCTTCGTGGGTGAGCTTAGGCAATTGAAAGGCATCGACATCCTGCTCGCCGCGCTAGCCGCGCAGCGAACCGTCTATCCCGCGACGGCGGCCATCGTCGGGTCCGGTCCCGACGAAAAAGACTTCAAACGCCTGGCGCAGAAACTTGGCCTCGAGGGCAAAGTCACCTTTGCCGGGCCGTTGCCGGCACGAACCGCTTTTGCCCGCGGCCGCTGCGTCGTGGTCCCATCGCGGGCAGAGTCCTTCCCCTATATAGTGCTTGAGGCCGCCGCCGCTCAGATGCCGCTGATCGCCACGGATGTCGGCGGGATCCCGGAGATCGTGGTCGGCACCGACACGCCGCTCGTCCGGCCCGGGGACATAGCCGCGCTCGCAGGCCAAATGCGGGCGTTCCTCGCGAGCCCGAAGCCATTCCTCGATCGGGCCGTCCGGCTGCAGGCGCATGTCGCGAAGCGCCTCACCGTGGAGCGCATGACGAACGATGTCGTCGAGTTCTATCTCTCAGTGCTTGGTGACGGCGCCGCGCCGAGGCCCCAGCCGGCGAGCACCGTTTCTTAACCCTAGTTCGAGGCAGCCCTTAATGCTCGTGCCTACCCCGTAGATGATGCGAGCGGGGCAGTCTGCCGTCGTTTTCTCTCAGCGCGCGCCGCACTTTCGAGCGGTCTGAAGTCCCCTGCGATCAGGGACGAAGTGCCCGCCGTGCACCGGCGGTGTTGTTGTGCGGACCGCCATCCGCTAGAGCTTCATCGCCGCCGGTCCGGCGTCACGCCTTGGCGCGGCAACCGCTGAAATCTTAGGGAAAAATGGTCGGAGCGGGGAGATTTGAACTCCCGACCCCCGGTCCCCCAGACTTAGAGCCAAGAGTTGAATTTCGATTGTTCTTCGGATGTTTAGTCCGCTTGCGAGGCACATTTCGGGACTTTTTTCGGGATTTTTTGGTCTGCCCGAAGCGCACCACGCAGCCACGCAGCCAAATTGCCTCAGGTGGCCCTGCCGCTAGCTGCCTCACTGTGTGAGGAAGAAGCAGGGCCCCGAAGAAAGAGGACCCAGCGCGGCGGCGCCGGGTCCTCTAAAACTTACCCACAACTTACACCACCGTGCCCAACATACGCCACAATGGGCAAGGTGGCGACCATGATAAAACACCTGAGCGCCGCCGGTCAAGCATATGACACCTAATGGAAAGAGCCCTCGGGGCACGCACTCACTCGAAAGCCCCTAGGTGGGGCAGCAAGCGGGACCCTGCCAGGGCTTCCTGTTCACTTCTACTGCGATTTTCCACTAGGGGGACTGCTCCGCCCACGGACCTCCCCCACACCGATGTATGCGATGGCAGTGGCAGTGTTCAAGAAGGCGCGACCAGGCAGGATCGTCACATTGCGGCAGAAGCCGCGGCTGCTGGCGGATAGTCGCCAGAAGCACTAATGGGCTTGGGCGATAGCAATGCTGGTTCAACTGGCGGGGTCGGCAGCCAGAGCGGTGCAATCGGGACAATGCAGGTAACGGCAGGTGCGATGACATGACCTTAGCCCGCCTTGCGCGATGCACCTCGGGAGTTTTGAACCCGCTCAAGCGCTTCGGCCACCTCTTCGTCGAGGACATGTGCATAGCGTGTCGTCGTCTTGATGTCAGCGTGATTGAGCGCTCGTTGCACGAGCTTGAGGTTGCCGGTATCGCGAAGGAGCTTCGTGCCCACGTCATGTCGAATGTCGTGGAAGCGGAAATTCTCAACGCCTGCTTTCTTGCAGAGCCGCCGCCACTGGGACTTTGCTCCGCTGACGGTCAGGGGGTAGCGCTGCCCCTTGACGTTCCCAGCGCGGGTTCGCTGTGCGACGTAAGTGAACACCCGCTCCGGGTGATGACCGCGCAGCGGCCACAGGATCGAGGCAATCGTGGAGGTGATCGGAATAACAATGGCTCGACCCCCCTTCCCTTGCGTCGTGATGACAACCTCCGTCCAATCAACGTCGGACCACTTGAGAAGCAGGCATTCCTTGAAGCGTTGTCCTGACGCTCGCGCGAAGCTCAGGAACGGCTCGTAGTCGGCACGAACGGTCGCGTCCAGCCGTGCGGCCTCGTCTGCTCTCAGCTCGCGCACGCGCTCCTGGGGTTCCCTCAACATATGCCGACCCCAATCAGGTTCGCTGTCGAAGCTCATCTTCCATGTCCGCCGAGCGTGGCAGAAGAGCTTCTGCAACACCTCCGTGGTTGAGCGGTTTACCGTGGCGGGTGCGACGAGGGACTGCGACTTCCGGCCCCAACGCCGATGTCCGCGCCGCCAAGCCACGAGCCGCGCCACACCATCATCAGTAATTTCGTCGAGCGGCTTGTCCTCGCCAAAGTAGGTGACGAGACGCTCAAGGTTGGCCCACGTCTCGGCCCTGCATGCATGGTGCTGCCCGACCTCAGTCCAGTAGCGCCCAGCTGCAGCATCGACTGTGAGGCGCGCCGGGCCACGGGGGTTTGCCGCCAAGCGTTTCTTGGCATTATAGCGTTCGGTCTTCTCTACCTCTTGCGCTTGCCGCTTATTCCGGCAGCGCGTAGAGCCGTGAAATCGTACACCCCGCACCTGGAAGTCGAAGTGGAAGAACGGCGTGTTCTTGTGCCGGTAGACTGACATATCGCATCCCTCTTAGCTCTGCGCTCTTTGAAATCGGCAACGTCCGCAGGCAAGAACCGATAACTGGGCTTCGCCCGGCCACGACCTACATTCACATAGCGAAGGTTCCCGTCCCTGACATGACCCAGCACAGTCTTCGCTGCACATTTAAGATCGGCGGCAACCTCCTTTGAGGTCAGAAGAGTGGTGTTACTCATCATCTTTCCGTTGGGTCAGCTCCCGGTAATTGTTATTATCGGAAGGATCGTCCGATCCCGATCTCCTGTTCAAAAATTCAGGAAGGTCAGGCATTTCGCCTTCGCTAGGCGCGTCCATGGGGTGCGTTGGTACCCGAAGAGAACTTCGGTCGATTTGAGTCCCCTTCGGCGGTGCCCGGAACGACATCCATTCCTTCTGTCCCATTGTCCCAGTCCCTAGGTGTGGGACGGTGGGACAAACGATCTAGGTCGTTGATGACGTTGATGTATCCTGTCCCAAACTGAACTTTAGCCCATGGGACAACCATCTCACGTCTGGCGTGGGACAAGCTGGGGCCGTCCCATTCAGGCCGCAGCATCGAATGACTCCTTCGCGGCGGCTTCCGCCTCGATCTGCCTCTTGAGGCGA
This sequence comes from uncultured Alphaproteobacteria bacterium, assembly GCA_963804705.1. Lineage (GTDB taxonomy): Bacteria > Pseudomonadota > Alphaproteobacteria > Rhizobiales > Methyloligellaceae > Methyloceanibacter. Next base: position 135,006 of record CAWDRM010000025.1, on the reverse strand, counting down.
CCAACAGTCGATTTTGGGATACCCGTCTCGTCTGCGATGTCTCGGATGGAGAGGCCGTCTTCGAGCAGCGCCTTCACGCGCGAGAGGTTCACGTCCTCGATCTCGCGCAACGTCCACAGAGCTGCGTCGTGGCGAACCTCAAGCTGCGCCTCGAACGGCTTGGCTGCGTCGCCGTGAACGCCTCGGGCTTTCTCGAGGTGAATTTCAAAGCGTGCGCCTTGCGATGCAGTGTAGTCATTCGGTCGCCGCAACGAGATCGACGTGTCGAGAACATCCTCCCGTCGGCTGGTGCCACGCTGCGCGCCGCCCTTGCCTGCATGGTGAACGATCAGCACCGAGACGCCGCGCCGCCGCAAACGAAGCAACCACTCCTGGATTGGACCCCAGCTCTCGGCATCGTTATCGCGGACAACGCTAGTAAGGCTTGAAAGATTGTCGAGCATGAGCAGTTCGACGCCATCGAGGAGTGGGTCCAATTCGGCCTGCACCTCTGCCGAGGCGACATTGCCGATGCCAAGATTAATGAGGTCTGCCGTCAGAACGTTGAGCATGTTAGGCTCTGGCCTGACGGTTGCGCTGCCCATGAGCTGAGCAAAGCGTTCGCGAAGCGCGACAGCTGGCATCTCGCCATCGCAGTGAAGGACCTTCCTGGGCTTGATCGCTTCCCACTTTAAAAATCTCGTTCCCGTCGCCACGGCGTAAGAAATGCCGCAAGCGAGGTGGGTTTTCCCAATGCCGCGCGAGGCGTAAAGCATTGCGAGACCCTTCTGAGGGATGATGGGCTCCAGGATCATTTCGCGCTCGGGAATTTCGATCTCGAACAGTCGATGAATGCAGAGTGGGCGCAAACGAGATTGAGGTGTCTGGGGATCGACGGCATCTGTTTCGACAAGCTGCCAGAGCTGTTCAGCGGTGCCACCGGCCCGAACCCAATCATAAGCATCGCCCTTGGCCGGAAGTCCCGGCAAGCGGAGAACGCGCACACTTGCATCAACGCCCGCCAGTGACTTCGCCACGGCCTTACAATGCCTTTCTCCAGGCTCATCGTTGTCAGGCAAGATCACTACATTGGCGTCGGCGAGGTACTGCGAATACTCATCACGCCACTTCTCCGCACCACCGGGGGAGCAGGTGGCGGGCATTCCTAACTTAGCAAGCGCATCCACCGCCTTCTCGCCTTCGGCGATAAAGATCATCCGCTCCAAGGCGACCGCCTCGATGATGTCTGGTAGGCGATAAAAGACCGGACGCGTTCCCCCTATGGACCAAAGCCAACCCCCTTTGTCGTCAGGACGACGCTGGCGGAAACCCTTGGGCTCGAAGCGCACGACCTGGGACAACAGCACTCCGGCCTCGTCGGTATAGTCGTAGGTCGCGACGATTGTCTTGCTTCGCGGAGAGCCCTTCGGCTTCCCGTGCCAAGGCGGGAGACCGAGCTTCTCGCGCACGTAGTCCTTACAGCGGATCGCGTCGTCGCCTGAGAAGGAGTGGACCAGGAAACCATCAGGCGCGTTCGCGTCCAACTTAATGCTGAGCGAGCGATCTTTGGAGCCGTGTTCAGGTCCTGGAGCCAGAACCTGATTGCCGCTCACCTCGCCGTCAAGGGCGCGGGCGACTTCCTGCGGCGTCAACATGCGAAACCTCCCGCCGCACAATTGGCGAGAACTTCGTTGATGCTGTTGAGTGAGACGAAAATCCTAGATGCGATGCGACGCCGTCTGTTGCGCATCACGGTGAGATTGCCCTCACCGTAGTACCAACACGCCACATAACGCTTGAGCGTTAGCGCGCGGTCCTTCTCCTGAAGAAGCATGCAAGGCCTCCTTTATCATCTGTTGGCTTCGCATGCGTCCTCCTTCCTTTGGTCGGCCTGCCAGTGCTGCTTGATCTCATACATGCACAAGGGCGGTACCAGGCCGGGTGGCTGGCTTGAAGTCGAATCTTCAATAGTTCGCATTGCATGTCAAACATTGTAGGGCGTGTCCGACAGGAATTTCACACAGCCCTCGGCTCGGATAGCGGTTCATATCGGCAGTGTCCTGTTGCCACTGTCCTCGACCGCCTGCAGGAGCGGTGTAGCTCGATAGCGGGTGGAGACATCGCAAGCCCGTTGATGCGCTCGCCGCGTCACCGGGTCGAATGTCTGGAAATGCCCCAAGAGCAGACATCCGCGAGCACTACACTGATATCCCAGAATGACCCAAAGCGGACATTTGGGTTCTTTATGAGGTTGTCGCAAAAAGGCCGCTCTATTGAACTTGGGTAGCGACTAATCTGAGAAATGTAGGCTGGAGGATCGAGGGCGATGATACATCCATCAATCGTTGCAGCAACTGCCGTCCTGGCAGCCGCTTTGTTTGGGACGATTGGCATTAGTGCCGCGCAGGAGGTTCTTCCACGGCCCGAACCACCTTTCAAAGGCCATATCGGCGCTACCGTCCAAAACTCAACACCAGACTTTCCCCAGCAAGTCAAAGCGCCGAACGGCGCGCCTAATATCCTTCTCATCCTGACGGATGACGTTGGCTTCGGAGCAAGCAGCACGTTCGGTGGACCGATCCCAACGCCGAGCATGGATCGGCTGGCGAAGGAGGGTCTGCGCTACACGCAGTTCCACACCACCGCGCTCTGCTCGCCCACGCGCGCGGCGTTACTCACTGGGCGTAATCACCACTCCAACGCTACCGGCGTGATCATGGAACTCGCCACAGGGTTCCCCGGCTACAACTCGCTGATGCCGAAAAGCAACGGCACCTTCGCGGAGGTGCTCAGGCAGAACGGCTACAATACGGCCTGGTATGGAAAAAACCACAACGTCCCTGACTGGCAGTCGAGCCAGGCCGGACCATTCGATCTCTGGCCGACCGGATTAGGCTTTGAATATTTCTATGGATTTATCGGCGGCGACACGAGCCAGTGGGCACCAGCACTCTACGAGAACAATAAGCCCATCGAGCCTCCGCACGATGACCCTAACTACTTTTTTGAGAAGGACATGGCGGATCATGCAATCGCTCGCATCCGCATGTTGCACGCGGTCGCGCCAGACAAGCCATGGGTAGCCTATTACGCACCTGGCACTGCCCACGCCCCCCATCATGCGCCCAAGGACTGGATTGCCAAATTCAAAGGCCAGTTCGACATGGGTTGGGACAAGATGCGCGAGGAAACGCTCGCCCGTCAGAAAGCGATGGGGATTGTTCCACCAGACACCCAACTCACGCCTCGGCCAAAAGACATCGCGGCTTGGGACTCACTCGATGCCGACCAGAAGAAAGTCTACGCGCACATGATGGAGGTGTATGCGGCTGCACTTTCATACTGCGACACGCAGATGGGGCGCGTGCTCGACGCCATAGATGGCATGGGAGAGCTAGACAACACGCTAGTCATCTACATCCAAGGTGACAACGGCGCGAGCGCCGAGGGCACGCCGCAGGGTTTGCTCAACGAAATGGCCGTCTTCAACAACATTCCAGAAGACTTCAAGCAGGTGATGGCTCATATGGACGACCTGGGCGGACCGATGACATTCAACCATTATCCCGTGGGCTGGGCCCACGCCATGGACACTCCCTTCCAATGGACCAAGCAGATAGCGTCGCACTTCGGCGGGACACGCAACGGTCTCGTGATTTCCTGGCCCGCGCGCATCAAGGACAAAGGCGGCATCCGCACCCAATTCAGTAGTGTGATTGATATCTATCCGACCATCCTTGAAGCCGTCGGGGTTCAATCGCCCTCGATGTTGAACGGCGTACCACAGAAGCCCGTTGAAGGCGTGAGCATGGCCTACACCTTTGATGATGCAAAGGCCGCCTCTAAGCACCGCACGCAGTATTTCGAGATGTTCGCCAACCGCGCCATTTACAATGACGGCTGGATCGCCGCCACGACGCCACCCATCCTACCATGGGTCATGGGCCAGGCTGTCGATGTGAACGACTACAAGTGGGAACTCTACAACGTTGAGAAGGACTTCAGCGAGGCCAATGACCTCGCAGCCAAAGAACCAAAGAAGCTGCGCGAGCTTCAGGACCTGTTTTGGGCGGAAGCGGGAAAATACAACGTGCTGCCACTCGACAACAGCAAAGCCGAACGATTTGATGTGAGCCTTCGTCCAAGCCTGACGCAAGGGCGGACCGAGTTCACCTACTACCCCGGCATGGTGCGCATTCCCGAGGGTGCTGCGCCAGACTTTAAGAATAAATCCTATCGCATCACCGCCGAGGTGGATATCCCTGAGGGTGGCGCGGAAGGCGTGTTGATGACACAGGGCGGTCGTTTCAACGGCCTTGGTCTATACCTTTTGCAAGGCAAGCCGGTCTTTAGCTACAACCTCGTTGGGGTTGACCGGACCACCCTCGCTGCTAAGGACGCTCTAACGCCGGGAAAGCACACCATCGCGCTCGACTTCAAGTATGACGGTGGCGGTATCGGGAAGGGTGGTCTCCTCACGCTGACGGTGGACGGCAAAGAGGTCGCCGACGGCAAATTGGCGAGAACAATCCCGTTCCGTGTTTCGGCGGATGAAACCTTTGATATCGGCGAAGACACCGGCACGCCGGTCAGCGAAGACTACCGTGTGCCGTTCAAGTTCGATGGCACGCTCAACAAAATTGTGATTAATCTCGGCGAAGCCAAACTCAACCCCCAAGAGCAAAAGGAACTAGACCAACAAGAGGGCACAAACGAAGTTATTGATTAGCTGTGATCGTGCAAGTGCGGAGCGCATACGAGCATCCGCCTCCGCTATGACCGCCTCAGCCACCTTCCGCAATACCCTCCAAAGCGGACATGTGAGGCGCTGCTACTGAAGGGCATTTATGATCACAGGCCCTTCGCCCGAGAAGCGTTGTCCGCTCCAAGTGCCCGATACACGCTTGCCTTGCTGAGGTCCGTTTGACGCATGATCTCTGGCACCGTCTTGCCAGCCTTCCTGAGTTTCCTGACTTGCTGGATTGTCTCAGGGACCAGAAGAGGCTTGCGACCGAACCGGACTCCTCGCTCGTGCGCCTTCCTGATCCCATCCATCTGCCGCTCGCGCCGAATGTCGTTCTCAAACTCCGCGATCAGCGCCAGGATACCCATGATGAGTTTGCCGGTGCGCGAGCTAGTATCGATTGCCGGGTCATCGATGACCTTGAAGCTGACGCCCTTCTCCGCAAGCTGAGAGACGATCCGATAGAGATCAGAGGTGGATCGAGCTAGGCGGTCAATCTTCGTCACCAGTAGCGTGTCGCCTTCCCGCAGGTACTCAAGGCAACGCTTTAGCTCTGGACGCCCTGCATCAACGCCGGAGCGCTTCTCCTTGAATACCTTGTTGCAGCCTTTGAGCTTCTCAAGCTGCACCCCGAGGTCTTGCCCGGTGCTCGACACCCGGGCGTATCCGACCGTCGTCATAGCAGTTCCTTTTCCTCTTAGAGGTAGTGAGAACCACATTAAGAGACATGTTTTGAAACACGTCAAGGGCTAGTTTCAGAATGTGTACTTTTTGATCCAAAAGCGGCTGGGCAAAGCCAGAGAGTTAAGTCACGAAGCTCCGATGCAGCCATGCTACTTTCGAGCAGGATCCCAGGCGGCGCTACAAAGCGATAATTGAGAAATGCGTTGTCGGCCGCCTATGTCAGGCCGTTGCGGAACATGGGCGCAGAGGGCGCGGAGTCCGCAGTGCAGACATTAGTTACGAGTAAATTTGCGCACAGCATCCCCGGGGCACCCTGCGAACATTGGCAAGGGCTTCGGGATCACCTTGAAGCGGTTGCCGCAGCAGCCCGTTCGCGCGCCGACAAATTCGGCGCGGGAGCGTGGGGCGAGGCTCGGGCCTGCTACATGACTTGGGGAAGTATGCGGCCGAATGGCAGGGCTACCTGTTAGGCGGGCCTCAGGTCGAACATTCCTCAGCGGGGGCACAAGTCGCCGTCCAGAAGTACGAACTGAGAGGACGGATCCTGGCTGCGGCAGTCGCAGGCCATCATGCTGGCCTCGCAAACGGAACCGGCGACGGCAAGCGGACGGCTCTTGTTGCCCGTCTGGGCCTGACGGTGCCGGACGCCTCGTCCTGGCGCGGCGAGATCACACTGCCTGCGCTGACACGGCCCCCATTTAACTCGCACCCGACCGTGGGGAGTAAGCGGCTCGGCCTACAGCTGGCCACGCTGTCGCGCATGGTTTTCAGTTGCTTGATTGATGCAGACTGGAGCGACACCTGGGCGTTTTACGAGGCGGCGTCGGGCACCTCAGAGCCCGTCCCAAAGCCGCCCTCATTAGCGACCTTCAGGGCGAGCTTGAACGAGTATCTCGATACTCTCCAAATGGAAGCCGCGCCTACTCGCCTAAACCGCACACGCGCCCAAATCCTATCCGCCGGGCGTGCTCGCGCGAGTAAGCCCGGGTGTCTTACCATGACCGTGCCCACGGGTGGCGGCAAGACGCTTGCGGGGCTGGCCTTTGCTCTCGATCACGCCGAGGCCCACGGCCTTGATCGCGTGATCTATGTCGCACCCTATTGCGCGATCATTGACCAGACGGCTGACGTGTTTCGGCGCGCCCTGTCCCCACACAGCGAGGCTATCGTCGAGCATCATATCGGGTTTCGTGAGCTGCGCACGCCCCGGCAACGAATGACAGCCGAGGGCTGGGACGCGCCCATAATCGCGACCACTGCCGTACAGTTTTTTGAGAAGTCTATTCTCGGATCGCCCGGGCCGATGCCGCAAGCTGCACAATATCGCTCGCAGCGTCATCGTGCTGGACGAAGCTCAGACCATGCCGATTGATCTCCTTCGCCCATGCGTGGCCATCCTCGACGAACTAGCGCGCAACTACGGGTCCACGATTGTCCTTTGCACAGCGACCCAGCCTGCGCTGATCGAACGCCCGGACAACCCCGAACGATCCTTTGTTGGCGGTCTGCGTGACGTACGCGAGATTGCGCCCGCACCCTCGCGTCTTTATCGCAGTCTGCGCCGCGTGACGATCCGCAACGCAGGTCGGCTGACGGATGACCAAGTGGCAAAGGGCATGCTGGCCCAGCGGCACGCATTGGTCATCGTCAACACACGCCGTCACGCACACGCGCTGTATCAGACCCTGGGCGACACGGAAGGCGTTGCCCATCTCTCGACCCTCATGTGCCCTGAACATCGTCGCCGACGATTGCGAGCAATTCGCCAACGTCTCATCGAGGATCGGCCCGTGCGTCTAGTATCCACCTCATTGATCGAGGCCGGTGTAGACGTCGATTTCGGGGCTGTGTGGCGCGCAATGGCGGGGCTCGATCAGATTGCACAGGCGGCCGGTCGCTGCAACCGTGAGGGGCGGCAACCAGCATCCCGCAGCATCGTCACCGTATTTGAGCCAGAGCATCGCGAACCGCGCTATGTGCGCGCTCCAGCTGATGCTGCGCGCGATGTGATGCGACACCACGAGGACCCGCTGAGCCTCGCTGCATTGGAGGCGTACTTCCGACGGCTCTATTGGGCGCGCCAACTTGGACGAGATGGCCTGGATGCCCCACGCATCCTTCCTCGCCTAAATGCAGGAGCCTCTGATCTCCTCTTCCCCCATGAAGATATCGCGCGGGACATGCGGCTGATCGATGATCAGGAAGAGGCGATCCTGATCCCCTTCGATGACACCGCCCGGCGGCTCATCGCTGCGCTACCAACCGCCGACAACTTGGGTCCAATCGCGCGCCAGCTCCAGCCCTATACAGTCGGTGTCTACCCGAGGGATTTCGAGGCATTACGGACGGCTGGCATTATCGTCCCGGCAACCGACGACGAGCAGTTCTGGACCTTGGCCCAGCCTGATTACTATCGCGACGACGTGGGCCTAATGACCCAAGGAGAGCCACGATGGGAGTGAAACTTTACATCTCTGGAGAACTCGCCTGCTTTAGCCGCCCCGAGTTGAGCGTAGAGCGGGTCAGCTATGATGCCATGACGCCTAGCGCCGCCGTGGGGGTGCTTGAGGCGATCTATTGGAAGCAAGCCATCCACTGGCACGTAGACCGAATTACGGTGTTGAAGCCAATCCGGTATGTACAGCGCAGAACCAACGAGGTGGCCATCCGGGCATCTGCCGGGCGTCCGAGGATCAGCGCATCCGACAACCGGATACAACGCACGACGCTGGCGCTACGAGATGTGGCCTACGTGATCGAGGCGCATTTTGAACTCACTGATAAGGCGGGACCAGACGACAGTCCCGGCAAGCACCTCGATCAGTTCAATCGGCGCGCATCGCGCGGCCAGTGCTGGCAGCGGCCCAGTCTCGGACTGCGCGAAATGATCGCCGACCGATGGGGCGTGCCGGACGCTCTGATGCAACCGGATACATCCTTGCTGGGAGAGCGCCACCTCGGCCTGATGCTGCACTCCATCGACTACGACAATGGCAGACCAAATTGGTTCAACGCCAAGATGTGCGACGGGACTATCGACGTCCCTGCGCTCGGATCTCCGGCGGTGCTGTCGTGATCCTACAGGACCTTGTCAGGCTGTATGACCGTGAAGCCGCTCGCGGACGCGCGCTGCCCTACGGCTACAGCATGGAGCGCGTTGATTTCATGCTGGTACTCGGTGAGGACGGGCACGTGGTGGATGTCGAGGATCTGCGTGCGGGAAACAGGGCACATCGCATTCCTCTGCCTGTGCCGCCAAAAAGCACGGGAAACATTGCGCCTCGCTTTCTTTACGGAAACAGCGCCTACGTGTTGGGGGTGATGACAAAAGCGCAGGCGGAAAAAGGGCAAGTCCCAGCGCTGCGCTGATGAACACGCGAGATGGCTAGCGTTTAATCAGGAGCACCTTTCGGGCTCCAAGGATGCTGGATTGCGGGCCGTGGTGGCCTTCTGCAAAGCATGGTCTCCCGGCGAGATAGCTCAGCTGCGCTACCTCGACGAAATCATTAGCGCCACCATTGCTCTGCGGCTCGATGGCGACACAGACAGCAGCGGCGGACCTAGGCTGATCTGCGATAGACCTGCAGCAAAGGCGATTTGGGATCGTCTGTCGGCTCCAGATGATGCATCCCAGGGCGTGTGTCTCGTCACCGGAACCCGGGGACCTCTCGCTCGCCTCCATCCAAGCATCAAGGGCGTAAAGGGAGCGCAATCCAGCGGGGCTTCGCTCGTGTCGTATAACTGTGAAGCTGTCGAGCACTTCGGCAAAGACAGTCAGGGACTTAACGGCCCTACGTCGGTTAAGGCCGCCCATGCTTATGCCACGGTGCTGAACGCGATGCTGGCGGACCCGAACCGCAAAATCAGGATTGGAGATGCGACTGCCGTTTACTGGGTCGAAACAGAGGGAGATCCCGGTCCAGCCGAAGCTCTGCTGGCTACGCTTCTCAGCGGTGGCACCGTCAAGCCGAGCGAGGAGGCCGAGGCGCAGCGCCTCAACGAGACACTGCGCAAGATCGCAGCCGGTCGCCCCTTGGCCGAAGCGGATCCCAGCCTCGATCCCAGCACGCGCTATCATGTTCTTGCCTTTGGTCCGTCCGCTGCCCGCCTTGTCGTGCGCTGGTATCTTGTCGGCACGCTGGGCGATCTCGCTCGTCGCATCGGCGAGCACTGGCAGGATATGCACCTCGAACCCGTGCCCTGGCGCACGCCGCCTTCGGTTCAGTGGCTGGCTCTGCACACGGTCCCGGCCCGGGTCAACAAGAAGGGCGGCTATGACCGCGACGAGAAGGCGATCAACCCAACTCTCCCCGGCGACATCCTGCGGGCAATCCTCACCGGACAGCGTTACCCGACGGGTCTCTTACAATCACTAATGCAGCGTCTCGCAACAGATCGCGACATTTCCGGCATCCGCATCGCCATGGTGCGGGCTTGCCTCGCTCGCGATCGTCGTCTCGGCCTTTTGACCTTCGGAGCACCTATGGCACTCGATCCTGACAACCCACGCCCGGCTTATCAGTTGGGGCGTCTATTTGCAGTTTTGGAAAACGCTTATCGGCTCGCCAATCCCGGCAGCGAGCGCACACTCGCGGAGGGACATTACCGGATGGCATCCACCCAACCTGGGGCCGCGTTCCCGGGTTTGCTGGCCACGGCACAGCACCACCTCTCCGCGATGCGCCGCGCAGACAAGGGCGGGCTTGCGCACGTCATCGGCAAAGACATCGAGGGCATCACCGCGCATCTCGGCGCGACGTTCCCACGAGCCTTCAACATCGCAGAACAGGGTGAATTTGCGCTCGGCTACTACCACCAACGAGAATATCGCAAGCCAAAGACCGCCGACACCAACACCGAAGCTCAAGAGGCTTAAAGCCATGACAACAATCAGCAACTACATCGAATTTGCCTATTTGTTTGACGTGACGAACGGCAATCCGAACGGCGACCCGGATGCTGCCAACGCACCCCGGCAGGACTACGAGACGGGTATGGGGCTCGTGTCGGACGTCTGCATCAAGCGCAAGATCAGGAATTATGTCGAGATGAAGGGTGGCAAAACACCAAATGCCATTTACGTCACTGAGGGGGCTGTTCTGGACGATAAGCACGCGAAGGCTTATGAGGCGCTCGGCATTGAAGACAAACCAAGCCGCAAAAAGGCCAAGGCCAGCGAGAGTGCTGACGATGGCGAGGACAAGGTCAATAACACAAGCGAGAAACTGACAGCATGGATGTGCAAGCACTACTACGATGTGCGCGTGATGGGTGCGCTAATGGTGGGCGATCTCAACTGCGGCAAGGTTCGAGGGCCATTGCAGTTGGGACAGGCTCGCTCGGTTGAGCCCATCGTACCAGTGCAGATGACGATTACTCGTATGGCCGCGACGAAGGCCAGCGAGAAAGAAAACAAGACGATGGGCAACAAGTGGATCGTCCCTTACGGACTCTACCGCGTGCATGGCTACATCAATGCGCCTCTGGCCGCTAAGAGCGGAGCCACGGAAGCCGACCTCGCCCTACTCTGGGACGCTTTGCAGGAGATGTGGCACTACGACAAGAGCGCGGCCCGTTCCGAAATGTCGGCGCGGCTTCTTATTGCTTTGAAGCATCCCGGCGAGATGCGATCTCCCAACACGCCAGAGCTATCGGATGTGGTGAAGGTCGAACGTGTCACCGACCCCAGCACCCCAGCGCGAGCTTGGTCCGACTACCGGCTGACCACAAATAGCGATGCGCTACCCAAAGACGTGGAGGTTCTCAATATGATCTGACTGCGAACCATGCAGACGCGGGATGTAGATCGCCACACCACGGAGGTCGCGCCGCGCTAGCAGCTCATTCATGTCCCTCTAAGGTCTGCAGAAACGCCTTTTGGTAGCGGCTCATGCGCTTCGCTTCAGCAGTGAACCGGTTCTCGGCCCACAGGCCAACTATCGATCTCGGCGGGCCGCTTCTCGTTTAGACGAGTGCGAACCATAAGCGGCGGCGCAAATCCAGCATCGTTCGCAATCGAGGATGACCGTTACATCAAAAAGAGTTAGCTTGTTGATGTCAAAGTTTTGGGCGTCACGGACGATCCTAAGGACGACATTCGCGCAGCGACGGCGATTTACCGTTCTTTGACAATTCAATAGGATTGGGCGGGTCGCTCCCCGCGCGGGAGCGTGGATTGAAACATTCACGATGTGCTGACGCTCAAGCGCCAGATTCGAGTCGCTCCCCGCGCGGGAGCGTGGATTGAAACACGGAGCATGGTGGCCATCGCTGGCTGAACGCATCGTCGCTCCCCGCGCGGGAGCGTGGATTGAAACATATGCCAGTCGTGCAGTCGCGGTCGAGTCGGTCAGCGTCGCTCCCCGCGCGGGAGCGTGGATTGAAACATCGTCAGAGTCACTGCAGATCGCCGGATTCGCCTCGTCGCTCCCCGCGCGGGAGCGTGGATTGAAACCAGTGCAGATCGAGTCAGTGGCGACCATGCCGAACGTCGCTCCCCGCGCGGGAGCGTGGATTGAAACTGTATCTCGGCGACCAGACGCCAACGGTGCGGGTGGTCGCTCCCCGCGCGGGAGCGTGGATTGAAACAAGTCATGCAATGACGCATTCGTGGCTGCCATGCGGTCGCTCCCCGCGCGAGCGGGGATGATCCGGCGCTTCCAAGAGGCAAGCGCCAGCATACTCCATATTGCAGCGCCCTCAGTTTTATTGCGGTGCACGACTACCGTCTTGCATTCTGATTGGAACGGACCTCTGCTGAACATCTAACTCTGCCTACGACTAAGCGTATTGCGGCGTACCAGTCAGGCGGCGAGAAGATGAGCACGCTGTTATTTGTCTGCCCGGCTACCGGTCAGCAAGTCTCGACCGGCATCGAAATCGACCGCTCAAGCTTTAAGAGCTTGCCAAGACACACCACAGAGCTTCGCTGCCCTCGTTGCAATGCGAACCATGTGCTGTCGGGCATATGGGCTTGGCTGAGTGAGGAGGAGTTAGAGGGGCGGGCCTATGTCCCTTGGGAGCGTCCCAGTCCGATTTGAGGAAAGTCCATGACCGCCGATAATTATTCCCGTCTTGCGGGATCGATTTTCCTCATCGTCGCCGTGCTGCAATTAGCTCGTGCACTCAGCGGCTGGCCGCTCCATGTGGGGACTATTTCAATCCCGCTCTGGGCAAGTTGGGTCGCCTGCATCGTTGCCGCTGTTCTTGCGTGGCTCGGTTACGACGCTTCGCGTCGGGCGTGAAGGGAACAGATAGCCGAACGATACTGAGCAGAGGGATCACGGGGTACGAGCCCCAGATTTGGCCGCTGACGGCTGAGGCTGTTCCCTATATGTTCTACTCCAAATATAGCTATTGCCCGTCCTCGGGCTTCCCAGAGGCTCTGAGGGGCAGGTGGGCTATTTACCTTGGGAAGGTTCGCCGCGGGCTCGGCTGAGGAATGCCCGCGCACCGCCGCAACGACCGAACCTGCCAAGATCAGTCTGACGACGCCCAAACCCTCCCTGTTAGATGAACCTACTGAACCAGCTTTGCCCGCAGACGCGCGTATTCGTCACCAGTGATCGACCCTGACTTCTTAAGCTGATCAAGCTTCTCGATCTCGTCGGCGGCACTGAACCCGACGACACGACGAAGCTCATCGCGAGCCTGTTGCACTTGCTGGCTGTTTCGCTCGGCCATACCTCTGCCTTGGGTGATCAGGTAGGCAAAGATGCCGATGTAGGAAAACAACAGAAGGGCTATCACCCAGAGCGCCTTACCCCAGCCGGAAATGTCATGACGCCGGAATAGGTCGGCAAAGACTACAACGAGTAGCCAGAACCAGACGACAAACAGGAACACCGCGAGGACATCCGTCAGGAAATTGGCGAAGCTGAAGTTTCCTTGGAAGAGCATCCGAATCCTCCCTAAGTTTCTTGGGGCAATTTCATGCAGCTCCCTGCACGCAGTGATGGAGCCGGGGGAGGCTCGCCACCACCGACAAGCAACTATCACGGCTACGTGAAGAAAAGAAGCGCAGGGCCTTCACGCCGCCCATCCCGAATGGTCACGCATCGGCTTCGGCTTCCACTTCTCGACAGAAGGCCGCTGTCCGGCGAAGCGGAGTATCATGATGGCGTACCGCGTTGACGAGATCAGGGTATCTTCCGTAGCGAAGATGGTGCCGACAGGGTCGGGCTGGATTGGGCAGGGACATGCTCGATAACTCGTGCGCTGTCTGCTCGTTCAAGCTCGGCCTTCTCCTCCATACGCTCCAGTAGTTTCAGAAATGGGTTGCCTGCAGTTGGGCCGCGCTCGTGCTTGCTCGTGTTTGCGTAGACTTCCTTCCTGCGCCTGCTAAGCCAGAATGTGGCTGCTGCGGTGTCTGGCGGTATATGCTGAACTACTTCCATGCGTACGCCAGTCTGGAAGACCTTCTCTGTATCGTAGCTGTAGCCGGTCGCGCGTTTGAACAGCGCCTCCTCTACTGCGTCGTCTGCCACTTCCTTGCCCCACTTCATGGCTTCCGAAAACTCAATGATTGTGCTCTTCCAGCGATACAGCGTAGTGAGGCCGATTTCCAAATGCCTAGCTACATCAACGTCTAGAGCACCCATGATGCACATGCCTTTGGCGATCTGCGCATACTCAGACTTATAGGTGTGCTCTCGGCCTCCACCCTTGTTGCCTGCGGCGTTCTGGTTGCCTGCCGGTGCTCCTCTCCTCACCTCGGAGACGAATGGTCCAGGCAGGGATCGAGTATGCATCTTGGGCTCAGTCTGCTTGTCCCTCTTGGGCGTGGTCATGTCAGTCTCCCAGGCATTGCTGGGCGCAATTCCTCTTGTGCTTGCATAGCAGCAACTCCATCAGTCGGGGTTGGTCCTCGCATTACACCTGAGGTAGGCGGCATCCGTAACGTGGTGCCTGCGTAGAACATCGATAACACTCGATGAGCGGAGAGCGGGCCGTTAACGGGGTCCAATCGGAGCGCTGTCCATTCGCTGGAGCGCGCGAGATGCGAGGCCTATCACGTGGCCAAATCCGTAAGCCCTGCTGACGGGGGGCGAGACCGCAGCGGAGAGTTTTAAGTCATCTCCGCAGATGACTTCTGGTAAACGAAATGTTGCCAGTTTGTTCTTTGTATCATAGTTCACAGTGTAGCGCAAGAACCTGTCTTTCTAAGTCACGCTATGGCGTCACTTGAGCCACACTCCCCTCATTACCTGTATTGCCTCGACGGGATGCTGAAATGACGAGGGCAGCGATACTAAAGCAAATTGACGCCTCGGGAGAACCGACGCTGGTCCGCGAGCTGGCGGCACGTCTTGTTGATGACGCCCATTTCCAAAATATTGTCTGCGGTAAGGAAGGCGATGACGCCGACGACGAACAGGCCACGCTTAAATACGGGCAGGCCGTGCTTGAGGTCGTGAAAGACATCTGGCCAGAAGCAACCTTAGGGGACGTTATCCGTGCACAAGCCCTACTGGACGCGGCAACGGCGCTTCTCGACAACTGATCCTGCCGTGCCGCTGGCACCACTTGCAACCAACTCAGCTCAAATGCGTTAGGTTCGTACTGGTTAAGTCGCCAGCGATCCCCCTAACACCAAAAATGGAGAGCTTCATGGATTGGAATCGTGTCGCAGGAGATTGGAAACAAGTCAAAGGCAAGGTCAAGGAGAAGTGGGGAAAACTAACTGACGACGACCTCACCACGATCAACGGACACCGCGAACAGCTCGAAGGCAAGATCCAGGAGCGCTATGGTATAGCGAAGGATCAAGCCCGCAAGGACGTAGACGCCTGGTATAACGCCCAAAAGTGGTAAGGCGCTTTGCTAGTTAGGGGCGTCGGCTTGGGTCGGCGCCCCTTTTTATTTTAGGGTTCGTGGATGACCGAGCGCCACTTCCCGCCGCCGCGGACCGTCCAGCGCTTGCCCGGAGGCTTCAAGGTGATCGACGCCAACGGTCAGTCGCTCGCCTACTTCTATGGCTCTCGTTTACACGATGGATGCGTCCACGAAGTCGATCGACGTTCCGTCCGGTGCTGCTCGGCGCGATTTCCTAAAGCGCCGCTTTGGCTGGCGCACCAGAGTTCGACTGGCGCACGCAGGAGGCGAATTAGCCGCAGGCATCAGACACACTTCGTAACGGTCTGAAACACGGCAACCACGATCTTGCGAGAGGATTTCAGCGTCCGCTCGGACAAACCCAACTGCCAACTCGGCCCCGCAGTCGCCCCCCAGCTTCTGCGGGGCCAAATTCGGGGGACCGGATCAATGCGCATCGTTCTGGCTTGCACCGTCGTCATTACGGCGGCGATCGGACTAGGGGGCTGCTTTCACCACCATCAGGCTGTCGTCGAGCAACCGATTTCGCACGCGCCCCTGAAATAGCTCTTCCACGGCAACGCGTCGCAAGGGTGGCCCCGTGGCGTTCATCGTCGAATATGAGGGCGGTTCCAAGGAGCACCTTGATATTGATAACACCACGCTCCTCAGTGGCGATCACATCGCAGTCATCATTGCCTTAGAACAACAGAAGGCCGGACAGTTAAAATCAGGGAAGATTGTCCGAGTACGGCCTGGGAAACCTTCTATGCACATAATCGGTGAGGCAGGCCGCCGCTGCCTGCTGGAGGCGAAATCCTCCGCCCCTAATTGTGCGGTAGCGCAAGGCCTCGATCACGGGCGAGCCGGAACACCAGTTACAGTTCTGAGTTTTGGTTAAAATCCCCAATTTGGAGGTACTCCGCCATGTCACGCGCAAAGCAAGCTTCAAAGCCGAAGAGTCGAGCATGCGCCGTGCCGTTGTTGGGAGCCGCCGGGTTATCCTTATCGCTGGCGAGCGGCGCGTCCGCTGCAACCGAGTCGCCCGCGCCGGATGTCCCGACGCGTAACACCGCAGCGAGCCACGAAATAACTTTCAGTGAAGAGGAAATCGCCGATGTCAGCCTGGCGACGTTCTATGTCTTCGACAAGGAGAACGTCGGAACATCCGAGCCGGGCGTGCAACTAGCCCATAGAGGCTGCGGAGGATGCCACGGCTGCAGAGGCTGCACAGAGGTTGCCATAGAGGCTGCGGAGGCTGCGGAGGCTGGTGGGGGGGTTGCGGCGGCCTGTGGAGGTTGCTGGTGGTGGGGCGTTGGTTGCCGATGGGGCTACTAGGAATAGAACACTAAGCACTGCTCTTTTTCGGTTCCCTAAGCCCCAGATTTGCGCACTGACGGCCCCAGGATGTTCCCTTTATGTTCTCATCCCCAATATGGCTTTCGCCAGTCCTAGCGCTGCCTAGAGGCTCTGAGGCTAGCTGGCTGTTTACCTTGGGAAGCTCCTCCACCTGAATTTGGCTGGGGGGTCTGCTAAAAGGGAGTATGAGTGACCCAGACTTGAAGGTCGTCACTGCCCAGCTGAAGAAGCTAACAGCCAGGGTAGAAGCCCTGGAAAAGCTCCTGGACCGCATCCTTCGGCAGAAGCCGGTCTCTGAGAGACAGTTGGAGAAGGCGCTGAAAAGCCGAAACCTGAGCGGTGCTGACATGCCTGAGACGCGACATGCCCAAATTAAGCTCGGCTGATTGCTAAATCGACGAGGCTTATCCCCACCTTCTGTTCGTGTGACCTTTAGGCACGTGATCGCGCAGGAGCCGAACAAGGCTTCAGAGGTAGAGACGGCATGCGGCAGTCGAGGAGGACGGGAGCGGGGGGCCAGCCGCCCCACTCGCGACAGCTCGTCCAGCGCAGCCACTAGCGTCCGCTTCCCGGCCCTTTTCGCTACCGAAGGTGCTCAACTCCACCGAAGATGCTCACATAAAAACCATGAGCACCTTCGAGAGGGATGAGCGTCTTCGGGACCGCCGCTTCCGCGCCGCTAGTCGGGCATCTTAGGGGAAAGTGGACGGCGTTAGTGCCGTGCCACGACCCTAGTAAGTTCCGGCAGGTCGGTTCAGATTGCGGAACAGTCTAAAGGGACGGCGCTCGACAGGTTGGGCCGGTTGCGTATGCGACCTCCGCCGGTATTTGTATTTCTTTTTTGTGTGAGCATGCTTCTCGGGGCGTTGCTTCGCTACACCGGCTTCATTGGGCTTAGCTTTTTCAGCCCGTGCGGCACTTTCAACTTTGGGTGCCGCCTGCGCCTTCGGCACTTCTGATCTTGGGCCGCAGACGTTCGCGCGATCATTCCACGACATGCCCGCCTTACCGCAGTCGGCTCTGGTGAGTGGTTGGCCGGGCGTGGCGGCCTCAATCGACCTAGGCGCGGGCGGTACTGAGGGTGTTTCCAGCTTGGACGCACATACATTGGCGCTGTCATTCCACGCCATCCCGCTCTTATCGCAGTCGGCACGTGTCAACGGTTGGGGAGAACCATCGGCGGCAGCACCTTCCGGTGCGGCCTTGGAGGACAACGAATTTGAGTCGCATACGTTCGCGTTGTCGTTCCACGCCATCCCGCTCTTATCGCAGTCGGCACGTGTCAACGGTTGGGGAGAACCATCGGCGGCAGCACCTTCCGGTGCGGCCTTGGAGGACAACGAATTTGAGTCGCATACGTTCGCGCTGTCGTTCCACGCCATCCCGCTTTTATCGCAGTCGGCACGTGTCAACGGTTGGGGAGAACCATCGGCGGCAAAAGCGGGTCCTGTCGCGATGCTAGCAATGATCAAGAAACTTAGGGCTAAGATTTTCACGTGTCGTCCTCTCGGTGTCTCAACGTGCGCGCTCTCCGCGGCACCCGAGTGGTGCCAACTCTCATGCTAAGGATTAAAATCGATGCTAGCAAAAGGGTGAAGACGGTTTTCAACAAGGTCTCCTCCAAGGATATGTGCGGTCGTTACGACAACCTGATCCCTCGTGATGCCTATGTGGGCTGTTTCGAGCGGCACGGATACCCCGCTCGAACTTCCCACCCCGATACAACATCGCACCGACCGATCATATACCGATCATCCGCATCGACCCTCGCGATGGCGAGCGTGAACTGGTCATGGCGCGCTGGGGTCTCATCCCTTTCTGGATGAAAGAGAAGCCGAAGGTGCCGCATATCAATGCGCGTGCCGAGACGGTGCATAAGCTCCCGCTGTTCCGCGAAGCTTTCGTCAAACGCCGCTGTCTCATCCCAGCTACGGGCTTCTATGAATGGCAACAGCGTGACGACGGTAAGCAACCCTATCGCTTCCGTCGCAAAGACCTTGAGCCCTTCGCGTTCGCAGGTGTGTGGGAGTTCGCCCGTCTCAGCGGTGAGGAAATCTTGTCCGCAGCTATAATCGTCGGGGAGCCCAATCCTCTCGTTGGCGGCGTGCACGACCGCATGCCCGTGATGCTGCTGGCCGAGGACTATGACCGCTGGCTCGGCTTCGGCTCAACGGACGAGCTTCGCGCTCTGCTGCAGCCCTACGATGCCGACCTGATGGAAGCGTATGCAGTGAGCCGCGTCGTCAACAGCGTTAAGAATGACAACGAGGAGTGTATCGAGCCACGCGCCGATCATGAGTGAAGAACTTGTCTATCGGCTAAATGAGAACGCGCCGAAACGGACCACGAACATCCTTCGGGATTTCTTCGGGACTTTTCGCGCCTCTTCGGGACCTTTGGTGCTGTTTCGTTCCCGTGTTGATTTGGTATGCCGTCGTAGCTTGGGCTCGGCAACTCTCGAAAACCAAAGGAAGAAATGGTCGGAGCGGGGAGATTTGAACTCCCGACCCCCGGTCCCCCAGACCGGTGCGCTAACCGAGCTGCGCTACGCTCCGAAGCCATGGTGCCAATATGGGCTTGGATTATACACCTCAAAGCCCTGAAACAAGCGTTACGCCCCTGGCGAGGGCTCTGGCCTTTTGGCGGTGGCCAGGATTCGATGACAGGCTTCGATCTCCTCGATCACCGCGCGGAGGCCGTCGGCATCGAGCCGCGTCACCCTTTCCGCCAAGTCCGGCGTGTGGTTCAGGCCGCGGCTCTGTGCCGCCTCGGCGGCAACGTCGGGAATCTCGCGGTCGCGCGGAACTCCCGCCACCTCGTCTGCCGCGGCGTGAGGCCGCTGCTCCATGACGAAGCGGGGTCCCTGCTCGCGCAGGATCTTCTGCACGCCTCTGATGGTGTAGCCGTCGTCGTAGAGGAGGAAGCGAATACCGCGTAGCAAGGCGACGTCCTCAGGCCGGTAATAGCGCCGGCCGCCGCCCCGCTTCATTGGCTTGAGCTGGGCGAATTTGGCCTCCCAAAAACGCAGCACGTGCTTCGGCACGTTGAGCTCGTCCGCCACTTCACTGATCGTACGAAAGGCTTCGGGCGCTTTGTCCACCGCTCCAAACTCCCCGCCTTTAATGTCCTGCAGCGTCGTAACTCTGGCCGCGTCTATTCGGCCGCCTTTCTCCGGGACAGCGCCTCGTTGATACGCTGCTTCATGATATTGCTCGCCCGGAACACCAGGACACGCCGCGGCGTGATGGGAACTTCCTGGCCCGTCTTGGGGTTGCGTCCAATGCGCTGGCCCTTGTCGCGAATGCCGAAAGAGCCGAATGAGGACAGCTTGACCGTCTTCCCACGCTCGAGGCTCGCCACAATCTCATGGAGCACAAGCTCCACGATCTCGGCGGACTCGTTCCGCGGTAGGCCTACCTTCTGAAACACCGCCTCGGCGAGGTCGGCGCGCGTCAATGTCTTCCCGCCCATCGTACGACTGCTCCCCCGGTCGCGGGATAATCCAAGATGCTAAACGAGCAGGCGCAACTCGGTCAATCGCTGTAGCAATCAAATTCCTGATATTGCATCATTTTCTACCAAGGTGTGACTTTAGCGCGGCAGTTTTCGCTCAAATTACCAGCGGAGAAGCACGGCTCCCCAGGTGAACCCGCCGCCCATGGCCTCCAGCAGCACGAGATCGCCCTGTTTGATACGGCCATCCTCGCAACCCGTGCTGAGCGCCAAGGGAATGGAGGCGGCACTGGTATTGGCATGCCTGTCTACGGTGATGATAATCCGCTCGGGGTCGAGCCCCAGCTTCCGCGCCGCACCATCGAGGATGCGCTTATTGGCCTGATGGGGCACGAACCAGTCGACGTCTGAGGCCCGATAGCCGGCCTTGGCCAGGGTCGACTTGACCACTTCGCTGATGTTGGTGACCGCGTGGCGGAAGACCTCTGGGCCATCCATCCGGACATGGCCTACGGTGCCGGTCGATGACGGACCGCCATCGACATAGAGCTTGTCGCGGTAGCGGCCGTCGGAGCGCAAAGACGACGCCAAGACGCCCCGGTCGGTCGCGGCGCCATTCTGCATCTCGGCCTCCACCACTAGCGCGCCTGCGCCATCCCCGAACAGCACGCAGGTCGAGCGATCGTTCCAATCGAGGATGCGGGAGAAGGCTTCGGCGCCGATCACCAGGGCGCGGCGGAATTCGCCGCTTTTTAGATAGTTGTCGGCGGTCGTCAGAGCGAAAACGAACCCGGAACAGACGGCCTGCACGTCGAAGGCGGCCCCTTGGGTTATGCCGAGCTCGGCCTGAATGGTAACCGCGGTCGCGGGAAAGGTCTGGTCCGGGGTTGATGTGGCGAGGACGATAAGATCGATGTCCTCGGGACCCATCCCCGCATTGGCAAGGGCGGCCCGCGCCGCCGCTAGCCCCATGGCCGAGGTGAGCTCGCCCTTGGCCGCGATGCGCCGCTCCTTGATGCCTGTCCGGGCGGTGATCCACTCGTCGCTGGTGTCGACCAGTTTGGCGAGGTCGGCATTGGTCACTACCCGCTCAGGCAGGTAGCCACCGCAACCCTTCACGACGGTTCTCAACACGCTCACCAAAACTCACCCCCAAGCCTACGCCGCACCGTTAAGCTCAAGCTCGGCATGGAAGCGGGCAACGTCGTCCGCAAGCCGCTTCACCACGCCGCTCGACGCCATGTCGTAAGCAGTATCGACGGCGCTGGCGAAACCGGTAGCGTCGGTTCCGCCGTGGCTTTTGACGACGATGCCGTTAAGCCCAAGGAAAATGCCGCCATTCAGCTGGCGCGGATCCATCTTTTCCTTGAGGGCGCGGAATGCGCCCTGCGCCAGGAAGGCACCCATGCGAGCAAGTAGCGACCGCCCCATGGCGGCGCGCAAATATTGACCGATCTGCTTAGCTGTTCCTTCGGCGGTCTTCAAGGCGATGTTGCCGGTAAAACCGTCGGTGACCACTACGTCGGCGGCCCCGTGGCCGACATCGTCGCCTTCCACGAAACCGCGATACTCAATGGGCAGCGGGGCAGCCTTGAGAACGGCCGCGGCTCTCTTGATCTCGTCGAGGCCTTTGACCTCCTCGGTCCCGATATTGAGGAGCCCGACCGTGGGCCGGTCCATCCCGAACAAGGCCCGGGCCATGGCCGCACCCATCAGCGCGAATTCGACAAGCTGGCGGGCATCGGCGCCGACATTGGCGCCAACGTCAAGCACGATGCACTCAGCCTCGACGGTCGGCCAGATGACGGCGATCGCCGGCCGGTCCACGCCGGGAATTGTCTTCAGGCAGAACTTGGCCATGGCCATCAGCGCCCCGGTATTGCCGGCGGACACGGCGGCATCGGCGCGGCCGTCTCTCACCGCTTCGATGCTAAGCCACATGCTGGAATGCCGGCGGCCCTTGCGCAGCGCCTGGCTCGGCTTGGCGTCCATGGCAACGGCCACATCGCTGTGGACGATTTCGGCCTTGGCGGCCAGAGCTGGATGGGTCTTGAGCTCCGCCTGGATGCGGGCTGTGTCGCCGACCAGCAGAAATCGCGTATCCGGGTGGCGGACCAAGGCAATCGCGGCCCCGGCAACGATCACGCTCGGTCCGTGGTCCCCGCCCATGGCGTCGAGCGCTATGGTGACTGTCGCAGCCATTTATGTGCCGATAGGAGAAAATTTGCCGGTCTCGGCTGGATGGCCGGGAGAGCCCCCAGGAGCGGACCCGAACATACCCAATTAGGACCGAGTGACAACCTGATTTTGGCGAGCTGAAATTCGGCCAATTACCGCTGTTTCAGCTGTGCCAGGGGGGCAAAGGGATTGAGGGCCTGCTCCGTGCCGGGGGCTTCTGCCTCGTTCGACCACTCAAAGCTGGCGCCTTCGCGCCTGGGATAGGGATCGAGCGCCGTCGCTAGCGTCTCGTAAATGACGGGTCCGAGGTCGATCTTCCCCTCGACGATCGGCTCCGGCCAGTCAACCATCCCATGGCTTGCCGTCTCGTCGGCGCTTGCGGTGAGCTGATCGACGAGCGGCGCCGGCCAAAACTCGATCTCAACGGCAACCTGAAGCGCGCTCGCGACCGGCTCGAGCGAAACGACGCAGGTCTGCGTCACGGAGGCGGTGAGCGTGCCAAGCATGACGAAACGCCCCTCACCCCGCCGATAGAACCTGCAGGCGAAGCTAAGCTGGTCGAGAACCACGAGATCGAGCAGGACGGCGATGACCGCTCGCTCGGCCGGATTGACCTCGATCACGCGTTCCTCGCCTCCTTGACTTCCTCGATGCGGACGGTCCTTGAGAGCGGCGGCCGGTCTGTTCCTCCGCTCAATCCGTTTATCTTCCGCGCTCTGTCCATCGCTCTGTCGTAACCTCTGGAAAATCGAGCGTCCCCTCCTGAAGGGACGCAAGCGGCTGCTGCTCAAGCTGCTTTACACTCGCCCTTAAATAGGAAGCGAGACGCTCGCTGCTAAGACCGGCGCGTTCGGGGTTGATGAGCCGCAGGCTTGCAGCGATTGCCGCGGCGAAGGCTGCATCGCCCTCCGCGTAAGCGCTCTCATAGCCCTCGAGCAGGGCATGGCTCGAGGCGGTAGGGCCCCTTACCCTTTTCGGGATGCGAAGATCGCTCACCCCGATCTCCCTTAAGACCGTTTCCATGTCCTTGCTGAACCGGTCCATAAGCTCTTGAGCCAGGGCAAGAGCCGGGGCGCCGTCGCCCTTCAGGCAGTGCAGCACGGCGAAGAGGTGCAGCGACAACAGCGTAAAGCGGCCCTGCAAACTGTCGGGAATGCCTAGACGGCGGTAGAAAACCGGGAGCCGTGCCTGCGCCACAATCGCGCCATAGAGTTTGTCAGTGCTGCTCGTCCCCGAGCGCCATCGCATCAGGCGATTGAGAGGATTCGAAGCAGGGGGCATCCTAACCTCAGCGGCCTTGACGCACGCGAGCGGTCCTTAGGAGGGCACTCGGACGGCGTTCAGCGGGCCGGACTTGGTGGGTTGGCAGCATCTGGCAGGTTAGGTTTTGCACGGGTTATTGAGGGGCGCGTTTGCGGTGAGTAGGGACAAGCCGGTCAATCGATCGACACTGTCGGGCGCTGCCTGCCTGGCGGTCACGTTGTTGGCGTTGCCGCTTGCTGGCTGCGGCACGCAGATCGACCGCCATGGCCATGTCTTCATCGACGTCGACCTCGCCCAGATCCAGCCCGGCATGACGAAGGACCAGGTGACGCTCGCTTTCGGCTCGCCCGATACCACGAGCACGGTCGGTGGCGGCGCCTTTTACTATATCTCGACCACGCAGAAATCCTACGCGTTCTTCAAGCCCTGGGAGATCGACCGCAAGGTGGTGGCCGTCTATTTCGATCAAAAGGGCTCCGTACAGCAGGTCGAGCAATATGGTTTGAAGGACGGTGTCATCGTCCACTACGCTAAGGACGAGACGCCTGCGCGCGGCAAGGACCTCAGCGTGCTGGATCAGATCTTCGGCAACATCTCCCAACGCTCGATGTTCAAGAACCAAAAGCAGGGTGCCAGCAGTGGCATCCCGGGTGCAACCCCCTGATCGCTAGCGCGGCTTTCGGCCATCGCCGGTGCCAGGATCAGGCGTTAATGCGCGAGCACGGCGAGCAGTAACAGCGCCACGATATTGGTGATCTTGATCATCGGGTTCACGGCGGGACCGGCGGTGTCCTTGTAAGGGTCGCCGACCGTATCGCCGGTCACCGCGGCCTTGTGGGCCTCTGAGCCCTTGCCGCCGTAGTTCCCGTCCTCGATGTATTTCTTGGCGTTGTCCCAGGCGCCTCCGCCCGCCGTCATGGAGATGGCGACGAACAGGCCCGTGACGATGACGCCGAGCAGCATGGCGCCGAGCGCCGAGAATGCCGCGCTCTTGCCCGCGATCGCGTTCACAATGAAGTAGAACACGATGGGCGTTAGCACCGGCAGCAGGGACGGCACGATCATCTCCCTGATCGCCGCGCGGGTCAGCATATCGACGGCGCGCTTATAGTCAGGCCGCGACGTGCCCTTCATAATGCCCGGGTTCTCCTTGAATTGCCGGCGCACCTCCTCGACGATGGCGGAAGCCGCCCGGCCGACGGCCGTCATGGCAATGCCGCCGAACAGATAAGGCAGCAGTCCGCCCAGGAAGAGGCCGACCACAACATACGGGTTGGACAGCGTAAAGGTGGGATCCACGCCGTGGAAATAGGGGAACATGTCGGCATTTGCCGCGAAATATTTGAGATCCTCGGTATAGGCCGCGAACAGTACGAGCGCGCCCAAACCCGCCGAGCCGATGGCGTAGCCCTTGGTCACCGCCTTGGTCGTGTTGCCGACCGCATCGAGCGCATCGGTGGTCTTGCGGATCGAACTCGGCATGCCCGACATCTCGGCGATACCGCCGGCATTGTCGGTGACCGGTCCGAAGGCATCGAGCGCCACGATCATGCCGGCCAGCGCGAGCATGGTGGTAACGGCGATGGCAATGCCGAAAAGACCTGCCAAAGTATAGGTGACGATGATGGCGGCCATGATCACGAGCGCCGGCAGCGCGGTCGCCTCCATCGAAACGGCAAGGCCTTGGATGACATTGGTGCCATGGCCGGTGACGGACGCCTTTGCGATCGAGTGCACCGGGCGGTAATTGGTGCCGGTATAATATTCGGTGATGACTACGATCAGGGCCGTGACCGCCAAACCGGCCACGCCGCACAGAAACAGCGACTTGCCGGTGAAGCTTTGAGCGCCGACGGTCATGACCGTATCCATGCCGACGAGACTTGAGGTGAGCGGCCAGAGCAGGATCAGCGACAGCACGCCGGTCGCCAGCACGCCCTTGTAAAGGGCGCCCATAATCGACTGGCTATTGCCGAGCCGCACGAAGAACGTGCCGATGATGGAGGTGATCACGCATGTGGCGCCGATGGCCAGCGGATAGATCATCATCGGCATGACGCGGTCGGTCCCGGCGAAATAGATCGAGGCGAGCACCATGGTGGCGACGATCGTCACCACATAGGTCTCGAACAAATCGGCGGCCATGCCGGCGCAGTCGCCGACATTGTCACCAACATTGTCGGCGATGGTCGCGGGGTTGCGCGGATCGTCCTCGGGGATACCGGCCTCGACCTTGCCCACCAGGTCGCCGCCAACGTCGGCGCCCTTGGTGAAGATGCCGCCGCCAAGACGGGCGAAGATCGAGATCAGCGAGGCGCCGAAGCCGAGCGAGACGAGTGCGTCGACCACCTCACGCGAGGCGGGGTCCAGCCCCATGAAGTGAGTGAGGATGAGGAAATAGACCGAGACGCCGAGCAGCGCGAGGCCGGCGACGAGGAGGCCGGTGATGGCGCCGGCGCGAAAGGCGATGCTCAAGCCGTCGGCCAGGCTCTTGGTCGCGGCCTGCGCGGTCCGCACATTGGCGCGCACCGATACGTTCATGCCGATATAGCCGGCCGCGCCCGACAGCAGCGCACCGACGGCGAAGCCGATCGCCTGAGGTATGCCGAGCAGGAAGGCGAGGATCACGAAGATAACGACGCCGACCAGAGCGATCGTCGTGTATTGGCGGGCAAGATAGGCCTGCGCGCCTTCCTGGATGGCCGCCGCGATTTCCTGCATGCGTGCGGTGCCCGCATCTGCCGCGAGCACGGCCCTGGTGGTGAACAGACCGTAGACGATCGAGAGCGCCCCGCAAGCGATGATAAGGTAAAGAACTGTGGTCATGACGGAACTATCCCCGTTCGTTCGGTTGAAATGGCAGGAAATGGGGCCAAGGCGCGCGGCACCGGCTTGGTGTCGCATCCTTTCGTCCCCCGGATGAACTCGGGCTGGAAAATGCCAAAGTTGGAGCGGCTACGCAACAGACTGCCTAAGTCTTTGGCATGCCTCTCAGCGCTTGTCTTGTGTAGAAATGGGCAAAGCCTTTACGGCCAAGCTCAAGCGCCCGGCCCCCCTCGTCTCTCACGGCGACCTGACCGTCGCCGGGGGTGATCGAACCCATCGCGGTAACGCCCTGTTCGTGTCTTTGAGCCTCGGCGGCAAAGGCCTCAGCATGCGCGGCCCCGATGGCGGCGAGGACCTCATAGTCGTCCCCGGCCGCTAGCAGCTCTGCCAATAGCGCCGGCGTGTGTACGACCGCCTTGGCGGCGCCAGACGAGAGTGGCACGCGGGCTGCCTCGATCACGGCGCTGACGCCAGAGGCCTTACAGAGCTTCGCCGCATCGCCGGCGAGCCCGTCGGAGACGTCGATGGCGGCGTGAGCGTATTGGCGAAGCGGCAATGCAAGTGCTACCCGGGCCGACGGGCGCCGGTAGCGCTCAACCAGAAAATCGCCCTCCTCCTCGGATAATCCCCAATCCGCCGCGAGGCGAGGGTCCCTCAAGAGCTTCAGTCCGAGAGCGGCGTCGCCGATGGTTCCGCTCGCATAGAGCCGGTCGCCGGGAAGCGCCCCTCGGCGCAGCACCGCCTCCCCTTGCGGCACGAGACCAAGTGCGGTGATGGAGATGGTCACAGGCCCGGGGGTGGCGGAGGTGTCCCCGCCGATCAGATCGATGCCCGATTGCTCCTGCAGTTTCCGGAGGCCTTCGGTGAAGCCTTCAAGCCACGCCGCAACAGGCGGCTCCGGCAGCGCGAGGCTCAACAAATAGGCATGGGGCCTTGCGCCTTTTGCCGCGAGATCGGAGAGATTGACGGCGAGCGCCTTGTGCCCGATCGAGGACGCCGGGTCCCCGGAGAGGAAATGGACGCCTTCGATGATGGCGTCGCAGGTGAGCACGAGCTCCTGCCCCTCGGGCACGGGCAGAACCGCGGCGTCGTCCCGTAGCGCGAGCGCCGCGGGGTTGGTTGCGAGCGGCGCAAAATAGCGGGCGATGATCTTGAACTCGCCGAGCGGCCCGCTCAGGACGCGCTCGGCGCCTTTAGCCATCGTTCGAGCCTTGGCGGGCGAAGTCATGCGGGCGAGCCTCATGGGCTAGCTTGTCGAGGATCCCGTTCACCACTTTGGGCTCCTCGCCCTCGAAGAAGGCGTGGGCGAGGTCGACATATTCGCTGATCACAACGCGCGAGGGCACGTCACTCCGCATCAGCAGCTCAAAGGTGCCGGCGCGCAGGATGGCGCGCAGAATCGAGTCGACGCGGTTGAGCCGCCAGCCTTCGGCCAAATGGCGGTCGATCAGAGGGTCGATGCGGAGCTGCTCCCGCACCACGCCCTCGACGATGTCCCGAAAGAACTGAAGCTCGGCCTCGCAATATTGAGTGCCCTCGACTTCTTTACCGAGACGATGCGTCTCGAACTCGGCAATAACGCGGGTAAGGTCGATCGCGGTCATGTCCATCTGGTAGAGGGCCTGCACGGCAGCAAGGCGCGCGGCGCTCCGGGCCGAGGCATTGCGTGGCGAGGGGCTTCGTTTGGAGGCGCCGCGTGACGATGCAGGGCCACCTTTATGGTCTTTGCCGGTCATCGGATCAGCGCCGGCTTGCCGAGGAGAAATGCTGCTCGAGCTGCATCAGATCCAAGCAGGCGCGGGCGGCGTCGCGGCCCTTGTTGCGTCCCTCCACGCTGGCGCGCGCCCAAGCCTGCTCGCGGCTGTCGCAGGTGAGAATGCCGTTGCCAAGCGGCACGGCATGCTGGACGGCCAGCGCATGCAGGCCGGCCGCGGATTCCCGCGCGACGATGTCGTAATGGGTTGTCTCGCCGCGGATGACGCAGCCAAGCGCCACGCAACCGCGATGCCGTCCCGCTCGTCCCACGAAGCCATTGGCCAGCGCGAGACTGAGGGCCAAGGGGATCTCGAGCGAGCCCGGCACGGCAAGCCGCTCATATTCCATGTGCCGGCTTTCGAGCTCCTCGACCGCACCGCGGGCGAGTTCGTCGGCGATGTCCTCGTAGAAGCGGGACTCGATGATGAGCACCGAGCGCGGGGGTTTGAGGCTCATGGCTCTCGCGCCCCAACGTCTTTAGGGTTGAGGCTGCGATGGCCAACCACCTTGAGGCCGTAGCCCTCGAGACCCACGATCTTGCGGGCCGGAGAATTGCTCATCAGCACCATCTCGTGGACGCCAAGGTCGAGGAGAATCTGGGCGCCGATGCCATATTCGATCAGCCGTTGCTGACCTGTCCGGTCCGTGCCTTCACCCTGTTTCAGGCGGGAGGAAATCGCGTCCGGCCGGCTCTCGCGGATCAGCACGATCACCCCCCTGCCCTCGCGTCCCAAGAAATCCATGGCCTTGTGCACCAAGGTCTCCCGATGACCGCCGGCAGCCAGCACATCGTCGAGGGTATTCGACGCATGCACGCGCACGAGCACGGGGCCGCCCGTCGCCACGTCGCCTTTGACCAGCGCCACGTGCTCGGCAGGATCGACCGTCGTAGCATAAATCTTGACGGCAAAAGCTCCGCCATGAGCGCTGTCGATCGCCGTCTCGGCAACCACCCTGACGAGATGATCGTAGCGCAGTCGGTAGGCGATCAGATCGGCGATGGTGGCGATCTTGATCCCATGGCGTTGGGCAAAGGCGATGAGGTCTGGCAGCCGCGCCATGGTGCCGTCATCGTTCATGATCTCGCAGATGACGCCCGCCGGGTAGAGCCCGGCGAGCCGCGCGATGTCGACCGCGGCCTCGGTATGGCCGGCGCGCACGAGCACGCCGCCCTCCTTGGCCACGAGCGGGAAAACGTGCCCCGGGGTCATGATGTCCCGGTAGTCCTTGGTGGGGTCGATGGCGACAGAGATGGTGTGGGCGCGGTCGTGGGCCGAGATGCCGGTGCTTACGCCTTCGCGCGCCTCGATCGACACGGTGAAGGCGGTGGAGTGGCGCGAGCGGTTGGAGCTCGACATCAGCTCAAGATGAAGTTGCTTGGCGCGCTCCGGCGTGAGCGTGAGGCAGATCAGGCCGCGGCCATGCTTGGCCATGAAGTTGATGGCGTCCGGCGTCGCCATCTGCGCCGGGATGACGAGATCGCCCTCGTTCTCGCGCTCCTCGGCGTCGACGAGGATGAACATGCGTCCGTTGCGGGCGTCCTCGATCACCTCCTCGATGGGGGAGAGCGCCGGGTGATAGCGAGCCTGGCTGACACCGTTCAATTCAATGGTCCTGTCTCGATGCGAGGGGTCCGGCGCCGATGCGTCCCGCCGCGATACGCTCGACGTAGCGCGCCAGGAGATCGACCTCAAGGTTTACCAGATCGCCGGGCGTCCGGTCGCCCCAAGTGGTATGGACCAGCGTGTAGGGGATGACGTTCACACTGAACACGGTCCCGCCGCAACGCCTATCCTCGACCTCGTTGACCGTGAGGGAAACGCCGTTAAGGGCGATCGAGCCCTTGGCTGCGATGAAACGGGCGAGGTCCGCCGGCGCCTCCAGGACGAATTTGACGCTCTCGCCGTCGGGCGTCCGTTCGGTGATGCGAGCCAGCCCGTCGATGTGACCTGTCACCAGATGGCCGCCAAGCTCGGAGCCGAGCGACAGGGATCGCTCCAGATTGATGCGGGTGCCTTCCCTCCAGGCGCCGAGCATGGTGTGTGTAAAGGTCTCGTTGGACACATCCACCTCGAAGGCGGCGTGCGCACCGACGCTTTCGCAAAGGCGAGCCATTGTGAGGCAGCAACCATCGCAGGCGACGGAAGCGCCGAGCACCAAGCTTGCCGGCGCATAAGTGCTGGCGATGCGAAGCCTTGAGCCATCGCGGGCGGCAAGCGTGCCTATGTCGCTGACAATGCCGGTAAACATTTGTGCTTTCTCTGCCACCATGTCACCCGGTCGGGACCAAAGTCCCGCGCCCGAGTTTGGGTGAAATGGCCGCATTCAGTCAGTCGATCAAGTCCTTCGCTGACAAAGGGGAGCAGCCCATCGCCGCCGGCCGGCGTGGGCCCTTGGTAAATCACGGCCTCGTCGACCAAGTCGGCGTCGAGGAAGACCTCCGCCACGGAAGGGCCGCCTTCGACCAGTAACCGCGTGATGCCGCGCTTGGCGAGCTGCACGAGCGCTTCCTTGATGGCTAAAAGGCCGTGGGCATCGCTCCCGACGGGAATGATCTCGGCGCCGCGCTCCCGCAAGGCGGTGGCATTGGCTGCCTGCTCCTCGGCCGCGCAGATCAGCCAGACCGGCACCATCTCATCCTCGAACAGCCGCGCATCCGTCGGCGTTCGCAAGCGCCGGTCCAAGACGACCCGCACCGGCGAGCGGCAGTCCATGCCCGGAAGCCGGCAGGTGAGGCTTGGATTGTCGGCCATGATGGTGCCGCGGCCAACAAGGATGGCGTCGGAGCGGGCGCGCAGGAGATGGGCGTGGGCGCGCGCCAATTCGCCCGTGACCCAGGTCAGGGTGCCGTGCTGGCCTCTCGGCACGAGACCGTCGCTGCCGATAGCGAGCTTCAGCGTGACCGCAGGCCGTCCTTGCGTGACCCGAAGCACATGGCCGAGCGTGACTGCTAGAGCCTTTGCTTGGAGCACCCCTTCCGTGACCTCGATGCCGGCCTCGCGCAGGCGTTTAAGCCCGTGGCCCGCGGTGCGGGGATCGGGATCGGCCATGGCGATCACCGCGCGTGCCGGCCGGGCGGCGGCGATCACATCGGCGCAAGCGGCCCCCCGCCCCTCATGGGCGCAAGGCTCAAGCGTCACGTAAAGCGTCGCGCCGGCAGCGCGGTCGCCCGCTCGCTCCAGCGCTACGGCTTCGGCATGGGGGCGTCCGCCCGGCGCGGTAAACCCGCGCCCGACGATCTCGCCGCTTTGGCTCACCACGACACAGCCGACCGAGGGGTTGGGCCAAGTGGTCCCCAGCCCGCGCCTGGCAAGCGCGAGCGCTTGCGCCATGTGGTCCTCGTCGCTCACGCTCATGTGCCAATAAGGGTTTTGACGCTAATCGTCGGCCGACGCCGTTTCCTCGTCGGCGGTATCGCCGCCGGAAAGCTCCCCGAGCAAAGCCTCGAAATCCTTGGCCTCGCGGAAGTTCTTGTACACGGACGCAAAGCGCACATAGGCCACATCGTCGAGCGCCTTCAGCGCTTCCATCACCAGCCTGCCGATCGTCTCCGACTTGATGTCGTTCTCGCCCATATTCTCGAGCCGGCGGACGATGCCGCTCACCATGCGCTCGACGCGTTCGGGCTCGACCGGGCGCTTGCGCAGCGCGATCTGCACCGAGCGCATCAGCTTGTCGCGGTCGAAGGGCATCCTGCGGCCGCTGCGCTTGACCACGGTGAGTTCGCGCAGCTGCACCCGCTCGAAGGTGGTGAAGCGTCCGCCGCAATCGGCGCAGACGCGGCGCCGCCTGATCGTGGTGTGGTCCTCGCTAGGCCGCGAGTCCTTCACCTGCGTGTTGGTGCTGCCGCAATAGGGGCACCGCATGGGCGACCGCCCTTCCCTGTTCCACCGTCACGCCGATCAATCACCGATAAATGGGATAACGCCCGCACAGCTCCTTGGCGCGCTGCTTCACGCTCGCCTCGACGGCGCCATTGCCTTTTTCGCCATTGGCGGCAAGCCCGTCGAGGACCTCGATGATCATGTTGCCGACCGTTCGGAACTCGGCGATGCCGAAGCCGCGCGTGGTGCCGGCCGGCGAGCCCAAGCGAATGCCGGAGGTGATCATCGGCTTCTCGGGATCGAACGGCACGCCGTTCTTGTTGCAGGTGACGTTGGCCCGTCCGAGCGCCACTTCGGCGGCCTTGCCGGTGAGCTTCTTGGGACGGAGATCGACGAGCATCAAATGGGTGTCGGTGCCGCCCGAGACGAGCGACACGCCGCCCTTGACCAGGGTCTCGCCCAAAGCTTTGGCATTGTCGATCACGGATTGGGCGTAGAGCTTGAACGCCGGCGATAGCGCCTCCTTGAAGGCCACCGCCTTGGCGGCGATGATGTGCATCAAGGGGCCGCCCTGCAGGCCGGGAAAGACCGCCGAGTTGATCTTCTTGCCAATCTCCTCGTCATTCGACAGCACCATGCCGGCGCGCGGTCCGCGCAAGGTCTTGTGCGTCGTGGTGGTGACGACATGGGCGTGCGGCAGCGGGCTCGGGTGCAGCCCCGCGGCGACCAGACCAGCGAAATGCGCCATGTCGACCATGAGATAGGCGCCGACGGAGTTGGCGATGGCGCGGAAGCGCGGAAAGTCGATGATGCGCGGATAGGCCGAGCCGCCGGCGATGATGAGGGCGGGCTTGTGCTCATGGGCGAGCCGCTCGACCTCGTCATAGTCGATGCGGTGATCGTCCTTGCGCACGCCATATTGCACGGCGTTGAACCATTTGCCGGAGAGATTGGGCGGCGCGCCATGGGTGAGATGGCCGCCTGAGGCGAGCGACATGCCGATCACCGTGTCGCCGGGCTTGATCAGCGCCAGCATGACCGACTGATTGGCTTGCGAGCCCGAATGGGGCTGCACATTGGCGAAGGCGCAATTGAACAGTCGCTTGGCGCGGTCGATGGCGAGCTGCTCGACGACGTCGACATACTGACAGCCGCCGTAATAGCGCTTGCCCGGATAGCCTTCGGCATATTTGTTGGTGAGGAGCGAGCCAGCGGCATCGAGCACCGCCTGCGAAACGATGTTCTCCGACGCGATCAGCTCGATCTCATCCTGCTGGCGATGCAGCTCGTTCTTGATCGCCTGCGAAATCTCCGGATCGGCTTCCTCCAAATGCATGGTGAAGAAACCCGAATCGCGCGCCTCGGCACGCCTTGCGTCACTTGCCGCCATCGCTAATCACTCCTCGCGAACTTCAAGCAGGCCCTGCTGTGCTGGTGAAGCGTTATCTGGGCAAACGTCCCAGCCGGCGCAAGGCTGAAGCAGATTTTGTTGCCCTTACCACATGTCGCGGGGAGGCGCCAGCAACACCCAAGACGAGGGGTCAACGGCTAGGCGCCACGCGACCTGCGGAGCAAGAACCTCTGGCTCCAGCGCCTGGCTAATAGGCCGACGCGGTCTCGGCGGCGCCGTCGTGGTTGTATATGTCCGGGCGGAAGTTCACCACGCCGTCAGGCGTCGCCCATGCGCTCACATAAACGAAATACACTGGAAGGGGCTTAGCGAGCTTCACATCAATCTGCTCGCCGGTCTGCTTCATGCTCAGCACGTGCTGCATGTTCCAACCCGGCGTGTCGCGTAAGATCCACGTCACCAGGGTCTCGATATTGTGCACGCGCACGCAACCTGAACTCTCGAACCGCACATTGCGGCCGAACAGGCTCTTGAGCGGCGTGTCATGCATGTAGACCGAGTCTTTGTTGGGGAAGTTGATCTTCACGAACCCGAGGGAGTTCTCCTCCCAGGGGAGCTGGCGGTAATTGTAGCCGTACACCTGGTCGCCGTTCCAATCGATCGACTGCGCGGGAATCGGGTTCCCCGCGGCGTCGAACGCCTCCATGTGGTAGGCGGCAAGCATGTCCTGGCCGCGCTGCGCGAACTCGCGGGCCTTCGGCACGAGGTCCTTGTAGATGATGCTGCGCGGCACGTACCAATAGGGATTGAAATCGATCTCTTGGATCTTGCTTGAGAGCTCCGGCGTCTGCCGCTCGAACTTGCCGACCACGGCGGCGTGGCGCGAGGCGACTTGGCCACTCTCCACCGCCTCGACCTGCGCCGCCGGAATGTTGACCACGACGTAGCGATTGGCGGCCGCGGGCGCCAAGGTCTGCAGCCTCCCCAAATTGGACTGCAATTGGTGCAGCCGTATGGTCGCGGGCACGTTCATCACATCGATGGTGGCCCGGTCGATCACGCCAGTGGGCGGCAGCGCGTGGCGCGCCTGGAATTTCCTCACTGCCTGCGTCAACGCGGCATCGTATTCGTCGGGGATGCTTTGGCCGACGAGGTCACCGCTGATCTCAAGGCGCCGGTGCAGAAGCTCGACTTCATTGCCGTGCGAGCCCGGCCGCATGGCGTAGGCCGGCACGGTCGGCCAGCCCCCTTGCGCCACGATGGTCTGGTAGCGCTGGATCGCGACCTTGGTCGCCTCGATGTTTCGTGTCGAAAGCGTCGGAGTGCTCAGCGCCGGATTGGTGATCCATTCGCGCGTGGCTTCGTTACCCTCGGCAGGTGGAAGCTCGTCGCCATGGAAGGCGGCGGAACCGGGCTGAGGAGCGGCGTACTGACCACCCCCGCTGTAGCCGCCTGGATTACCGCCGCGGCCGCCGAAGAACCCGCGACTGGGTTGAGGTTGTGAATCGTCGCTTTGGCCCTGGCCGTTGCCGCCCAACCAGGAAAATAAACCGGCGTCCGCGGGGCGGCTGTTGGCGATGAGGAGGGTCGGCCATCAAGGCTAGGGTGGCTGTTGCCGCGCCCGTCCCCCAGAAACGTTTCCACCTCACCATGCGCCGCTCCCGTCACCTGCGGCTTCGCGCCATCGACACGATCTCTTGGCGCTATGCCTTGGCTATTCTGGCCAGTCGCAGAGCGAGCAGCGTCAAACCCATCCGCTCGGATTGTCATGTTCCTCGCAAGTCTTAACGCAAGACCGAGGAATTGACCTCAAGACAAGGGTATGGACGATAAGTTCCCCTCCGCAGCCGGGCCCACAACTGCAAGCTAAAGATGCTGCAACTGAGGCTCCGTTTCAAGGGGTAAAGGGTGAATGGGGCGTTTTTGAGCGTCGCAGGAAACTGCCCCGGCCAGCCTGCACCGGGGCGGAAAGCCTGCCTTAGTAGCGCTATAGCTGAGGCTAGAGCTGATAACGGATCTGATCGGTCCAGAAGCGCTCAAGCCTGATCAACGACTTGTTGAGCGTCTCCAGATCGTCGGCATCGATCCCGCCCACCTGTTGCAGCGATTTGAGCTGCCGTTGGTAAAGCGCATTCACCACCCTGCACACATCCTGGCCTTTGTCGGTCAGGCGCACCCGGACCGAGCGGCGGTCGGTGCTCGACCGTTGATGATTGATGTAACCTGCATCGACCAGCTTCTTCAAATTGTACGACACATTCGAACCGAGATAGTAGCCGCGGCTCGTGAGCTCTCCAGCCGTCAACTCGGCATCGCCGATATTGTACAAGAGCAGCGCCTGGATGCTGTTCACGTCGGAACGGCCCAAGCGTTCGAACTCATCCTTGATCACGTCTAGTAGCAACCGATAGAGTCTTTCGACGAGCTTCAAGGAAAGGAGATACCCCCCCTTGAGATCTTCGGACTGCTCAGCGCTCGCACGAGTCCCTATATTTAGGGCTACATTCATCGCCTACCCTCATTAGTCGTTGTTAAACCCCAACTTGATGGTGACTATAGGTAAAGCTACCTAAAATCCGCTTAATGAGAACGCTTAAGATTGCATGAAATACCATGATTAAGTTTTGGTGATTTGTCTTGGGCCATGCAGAGACTCTAACGCCTGTCGTCCAATTCAAGCTCCCCGTCGGCCGCCGTCATGAACAGGCCCTCGATGTCAGCCTCGTCGACGTCAGCCAAAGTAGCGGGTTGCCAGCTTGGCTCCCTGCCCCGGTCCGCGATCCTCGCCTTGATGCCTTCGGCAAAATCGGGCCGCGTGACCAGATGGGAGGCGATCCGATACTCCAGCCGCAACGCCTCGGCCAGACTGAGCGACTTGCCGCGGCGCATTTGCGCGAAGGCGATCTTAAGCGAGGTCGGCGACTTCTTGCGTATCTCGGCCGCCGCGCTTTTCGCCCAGGCTTCGTCGGCGCCGCGTTCAGCATCGAGTCGGTCCAGAATTTCCTCCACGGACGACGCGCGGAAGATGCGGTCGATGGCAGGGGTCAGCCTGGCGAGCTCGCCCTCGCCGGGGTCCCGGTGAAGCCCGTCGAGCAAGCGATCGATGGGGTGGTTGTCGCTTAGGGCGTCGGTGATGACGTGAAAATGTGCCGCTGGAATATAGTGGCTGATCAAACCGAGCCGGTAGGCGTCAGCAGGACCGATGGCCCGCCCCGTCAAAGCGAGATAGAGGCCGCCCTGCCGTTCGAGGCGGGAGAGAAAATAGGTGCCCCCGATATCGGGAAAGAAGCCGATGCCGACTTGCGGCATGGCCAGCCGATAGTCCTCGCCGGCGACGCAATGGGTGCCGTACAAAGTGATGGCAATGCCGCCGCCGAGCACCAGGCCATTGATCAGCGGGACGTTCGGCCGGATGAACCTCTCGAGTACCCAGACATGGGTATAGGCCGCACGGTAGAACGCGCGGATGGCGCCAAGCGCGCCCTGCTCGTTCCATTCATGCAGCGTCTTGAGATCGCCGCCACTCGAGAACACCGTCGGGTGGGTCGATTGCATCGCCACGCCATAGATGTGAGGATTGGGCGCCCAGCGCCGGTATTGCTCGGTCAAAGCATCGAACATTTCCCGGCTGAGCGCGTTTAACCGCGAGGCCCGGTTGAGCGTCACGATGCCTGCGCGATCATGCTCCTCGAAGTCGATGCCGAGCGGCTCGCTCACGGCTTGATGTCCCCTTCGACGGAATTCGTGTAAGCCCCCGGAAGCACGAGGCTGCGCGGGCAGCTAACATTCAATCTGGGAAACCACAAGCGGCGACGGGAAGGCCTTGGATACGGGAATGAGACTTCGAGCGCTTGCACTGCTGATGCTTTGCACATGCCTCGTGCCCTCAGGCGTTCGGGCGCAGTCCGACGCTTCACAGTCCAACCCAGCGCCGCCCTTGCCCGATCGCAATCCGTTGCGAACCGGCGCGCCGGTGCCAGTAAAGCCGCTTGCTCCAAGCGAGGTGCCGTCCGAGCCGTGGACCGAGGCGGAGGTGACGGCCGCCAAAGCTACGTGCAGCGAGCTGCTGGCCCAGGTGACCGCCGATTATCAGCCGCTCCCGCCCATCAAGGAGGGTATTTGCGGAGCGCCGGCGCCGGTTCTCCTGCACTCGATCGGCAAAGATCCGAAGGTGGTGATCGATCCGCCCGCGACCCTCAGCTGCCCGATGGTGAAAGAACTGAGAGACTGGCTCAACGATACGGTTCAGCCGGAGGCCAAGGCCCGGCTCGACTCTGCCGTGGTCGGCTTGCACAACGCGACCTCCTATGCCTGCCGTAATCGCTATGGCGCCGCCAATACGCCATTGAGCGAGCACGCCCTTGCCAATGCGCTGGACGTGTCTGAATTCGTGTTCGCCTCCGGAGTGCGCGTCACGGTGCTCGAGAGCTGGCCCAAACCCGTCGTCGCGGCGTCCCCGGCTCGCACGCCCAATCCCACGACCGAGCAAGAATCGGCGAGCACCGGCTCTGTCCCAGACGGCAAGGCGGCCGGCGACAAAGAGATGGAGGTGACCAAGGCAAAGGCGGTAGCGGTCGCTCCGCCCTCATCGCCTCCTGTCGCCACAGAGCCGGTCATCACGGACCCCAAGAGCCTTTTCGTGAAGCATGTGCATGATGCCGCCTGTAAGGACTTCGGCACCGTGCTCGGCCCCGAGGCGAATGACGCCCATAAGAACCATTTCCACCTTGACATGAAAAAGCGGCGCTCGAGCTTCTGCGAGTGAGAGATCGGGCGGAAACCCTAGGCTCTGGAGTTGCTTGGCACCATGTCATGCCAGGTGCTAGCGTGCCGACACTCTGAAAGGCGAGCGAGATCAATCGGCTCATGTCCTCCCCCAAAGACAAGACGGTCGCCTTGCGCGCCCTGCGCGTCAAACGCGAAAGAGCAAAGGCGCCGCCGCAGGCGCAGCCGGGATTCCCGGCGACCAGGCTCAGGCGCAACCGGCGGTCGGATTGGTCGCGCCGGCTGGTCCGCGAGACGTCGCTGTCGCCCGACGATCTGATTTGGCCGATCTTCTTGATCGAAGGCAGGAATGCGCGCTCCTCCGTCGACAGCATGCCAGGCGTCGAGCGGCTCTCTATCGATCTTGCCGTGAAAGCCGCCGGCACCGCTGCCGCCCTTGGGCTCCCGGCGATTGCACTCTTCCCCTTCACCGAGGCTTCGCGCCGCGACGAGCAGGCGAGCGAAGCGTTCAATCCCAACAATCTCGTCTGCCGGGCGGTGCGGGCCATTAAGTCCAGCGTGGCCGATATCGGTATCGTCTGCGATGTGGCGCTCGACCCCTATACGAGCCACGGCCATGACGGGCTGCTGATCAACGGCGAGATCGACAATGACCGCACGGTCGAGGTCCTGCTCCGCCAGGCGCTCGTCCAGGCCGAGGCCGGCTGCGATATCCTGGCGCCGTCCGACATGATGGATGGCCGCATCGGCGCCATCCGGGAAGCCCTGGAGACGAACGGCTTCATCCAGACGCAGCTGCTCGCTTATGCGGCGAAATACGCCTCGGCGTTTTACGGGCCGTTCCGCGATGCAGTGGGGTCCGCAGCCCTGCTCCGTGGCGACAAGCGGAGCTATCAAATGGACCCGGGCAATGCCGAGGAGGCGCTCCGCGAGGTCGGCCAGGACATCGCCGAAGGCGCGGACGTGGTGATGGTGAAGCCGGGGCTGCCTTATCTCGACATCGTGCGCCGGGTGAAGGAAGCGTTCCACGTGCCGACCTTCGTCTATCAGACCTCCGGCGAATATTCGATGATCGTCGCGGCGGCGGAGCGCGGCTGGATCGACCGGGACCGCGTCATCCTGGAGAGTCTGATCGCCTGCAAGCGCGCCGGCGCCGACGCCATTCTCACTTATTTCGCGCTTGAGGCGGGAAAGCTGCTCGGCGCCAAGCCCTGAGGCCCGGCCGTCCCGTCAGCGTCAGTCGGTGTGACCTTCACGCTCCTGAATACCACGCGGGCGTCCTTCTGCTTGTCGAAATTGTCTGCCGAGAGGCCGAAGCGCCAGTCACCCTTCGGCGGCTGACCCCGCAGATCGCGCAGCTTCGTATCGTTGACAAAAAACGACACGGAATTGCCGCTCGCCTTGACGCGAAGCTTATTAGCGGCGCCCGGCGCGGTGTTGATGGCGCTCGAATCGACGTTCTCCACGATGGTGTGCCATTTGCCGTCCTGTCGCCGCGCGATCCAGTACTTACCGTTGTTGAGGACGCCGAACTGTAAGTAGTTCTTATTGTCCTCCCCCCAGAACAGCAGCCCGGCGCCGAGCGTCGTTGGATCGCCTTCCGGCCAGACGGCCTCCGAGCAAATATCGGCATCCTTGACGGTGTAGGTCACGTTGAGGTCGGATTGCATGGCGTCCGGGGTCAGCTTGAAGACGAAGCTGCCGTTCTTCACCTCGACGTCGCGATTGATCGCCCAACCGCCTGCGTCATCGGCGAAATTGTCCTCGAACACGATTTCCGTTCCTTCGCAGGCGGACGCTCGCCAGCCGGAGCCGGCGACGAAAAGAATCGCCACTCCGAGCAATGTTAGTAGCCTCACCATGAGTAGTTTCCCCGTCAGCTGGCCTCAGACAAATTCCCTCGGAAAAAGTTCTTAACGTGTCGCCACAGGCCCGGCAACCGCGACGCGTGCCGAAGGCGGACCTGCAAGAGCGAGAAGAATCGCGGGCCGCCGCAAGTTCCCGCTTGCTTCGGCCTTGGCCAACCACCATCTAGCCATGGCGCGACGCCAACCTATGACCGGAGCGAGAGAGATGTCAGAGCAGAGAACCATTCCGCCCCGTTCAGGCCACAGTTTCGCCGATCGCCTGCTGGCCTATGATCCGGTGACCCGGCCGCAGCTGTTCCAAGGCGTGATCGGCAAGCGCGTCATCGCCTTCATCGTCGATGCCATTGTCATCACGGTCTTGACGGTGGCCGTATATGTGGCCATCGCCGTGCTCGGAATTTTCACGCTCGGCCTCGCCTGGCTCCTGTTCGGGCTCGTCTTTCCCGCGGTCGGCCTCGGCTACAACGCGCTCACCATTGGCGGCCCGAACTCCGCGACCATTGGTCAGCGGATGATGGGCCTTGAGGTACCCACCTGGTTCGGGGGAAAGGTATCGCCGCTCGTGGCCGCCTTCCACGCGTTGCTCTTCTGGTTCTCGTTCGCCATTTTCTGCCCGATTCTGCTGTGGACCTTGTTCGACCCGCAGAAGCGCTGTCTGCATGACATTCTGGCGGGCGTGGTGGTGATCAACCGGGATTAGGGCGAAAGCGCTTCCTGTCCGGGAGCTTGCGTCGAGCCGCTGCGCCTCGGCCCCGAGGTCGGGATAAGATCTGCGCAGTTTTAAGGAATTCTTGGAGCTGCGGGCGCACGGCCTGCCTGCCTTGCTGCCAGCATTAGCTGCATCCCAATCCTTGCTCGTTCCGCATTTGCACTTTCTGCCTCCTATCGCCTAATCTCATCGACAGATGGGGGGAGATTCGGTCCTGGCTGGTGGTCCGTGACAGAGCACAAAAGCAACTTTCCCGAGTTCTACATTACGGCGCCGCAGCCCTGCCCCTATCTGCCGGGCAAGCTCGAACGGAAGCTGTTCACCCACCTCACCCGGGAAAAGCCCGACTTCCTCATCGACAATCTGTTGAAGGGCGGTTTCCGGCGTAGCCAGAACATCGCCTACATGCCTTATTGCGACGCCTGCTCGGCTTGTGTGCCGGTCCGCATTCTGGTCGATGCCTTCAGGCCGCGCCGCTCGCTCCAGCGCATTGCCCGCGCCAACCGCGACGTCGTGGCGGCTCGCATGGAGCCGACGCCGACGTCGGAGCAATATTCCCTGTTCCGAGGTTATATCGACGCGCGTCACGCCGACGGCGGCATGGCGGAGATGTCGGTGCTCGACTACTCGCTCATGGTCGAGGACAGCGTGGTCGAGACCTGCGTGACCGAATATCGCCTGAGGCCAGACCCCGCCACGGGAGACGCGCCGTTGATCGGGGTGTCGCTGTGCGACCGCCTCAGCGATGGCGTCTCCATGGTCTACAGCTTCTACGATTCGGAGCAGCCCACACGCAGCCTTGGCACCTACATGATCCTCGAGCAGGTCGAGTATGCGCGGAGCCTCGGGCTACCCTTCGTTTATCTCGGTTATTGGATCGATGGCTCACGCAAGATGCGCTACAAGAACCGCTTCCAGCCGCAAGAGCACCTCACCTCCAAGGGCTGGGTGCGGACCGAGACCGAACATTTGACTTCCGAATGCGGAAAGCGCTGAGCCGCGACGTCCGCCCGGCTCAGAATTTCGGGCCGAAGGAATTTGACTTCGGGAAGCCCTTGGGCGGCAGGCGCCCGGCCTGAGCGCGCGTGCCCCACCACTCCCTAAGTTCCGTCACAGTGAAGCTGCGGCCGGCGGAGTCGGTATAGATGAGGCCTTCCTTCTTCTTGAACACCTTAGCGTCGGCGAGTCCCCCGTCCTTGTAGCGTTGCAGCCGCACACCCTTGCCGCGCGGCATCTCGGGCAGCTCCTTCCAGGGGAACAGCAGGAGCTTGCGGTTGTCACCGATGACCGCGACGCTGTCGCCGTCAGCGGGGGCACAAATGGCCGCCTCCTCATTTGCGGCCACGTTCAACACCTGCTTGCCCTTGCGGGTCATGGCCACGACCTCGTCCTCGAGAACGACGAAGCCATGACCGCTGGTGCTCGCGACGAGGAGCTTGCGGCCGGCCTCGTGAATGAACAGCTCGACCGCGTCGGCGGTCTCCTCGATGTCGATCATCAGGCGGAATGGCTCGCCCGCCCCTCGGCCGCTCGGGAGTTTGTCGGGGCTCAGCGTATAGAAGCGGCCATTGGTGGCGAAGAGGAGCAGCGTGTCGGTAGTCTGGGCTCTGACAGCGCGCTTCAGCCGGTCGCCTTCCTTGAAGGTC
Source organism: uncultured Alphaproteobacteria bacterium (assembly GCA_963804705.1). GTDB lineage: Bacteria > Pseudomonadota > Alphaproteobacteria > Rhizobiales > Methyloligellaceae > Methyloceanibacter. Next base: position 92,829 of record CAWDRM010000025.1, on the reverse strand, counting down.
AGGCTGTCGAGCTCGGTCTGATGCCCCCGGATGGCGCGGATCCACCCCTTCTCCGAGAGGACCACGGTCACCGGCTCCTTCTCGATCATGACCTCGGCGAGCTCGGCCTCGGCGCCCTCCGGCGCCACGTCGAAGCTCGTGCGGCGCTGGCCGAGCGCGGTCTTCTGGCCGAAGCGCTCCTTCAATTCTTTGATGTCGTCGCCGATGCGCTTCCATTGCTTGTCGTCGGAGGCGAGAAGCGCGTTCAACTCCTTGCGCTCTTTGGTCAGCGTCTCGTGCTCGCGCCTGATTTCGAACTCCTCAAGCTTGCGTAAAGATCGGAGCCTCATATTGAGGATCGCCTCGGCCTGCACGTCGGTGAGCTTGAAGGCCCGCATCAGAGCCGGCTTGGGCTCGTCCGTCTCGCGGATGATTTTGATCACCTTGTCGAGGTTGAGATAGACGATCAGGAAGCCTTCGAGCACCTCAAGCCGATGGTCGATCTTGGCCAGGCGATGCTTGCCGCCGCGGACCAGCACGTCTTTGCGGTGATCGAGCCATTCGCGCAGCACCTGGCGGAGGCTCAAGACATTCGGCACCAGTCCGCGGCTCAGCACGTTCATGTTGAGCGGCAGCCGCGTCTCAAGCTCGGTCAGCTTGAACATCTGCTCCATGAGCAGGATCGGATCGACGGCGCGGCTCTTCGGTTCGAGCACGAGGCGCACCTCTTCGGTCGAACTCGTCGCGGACATCGGCGAGTAGCGGGAGCTTCTTGGCTTGGAGCAGCTCGGCGATACGGCCGACAAGCCTGGCCTTCTGCACCTGATAGGGAATTTCGGTGACGACGATCTGGTAGGTGCCGCGGCCGGTATCCTCCTGGACCCAGCGGGCGCGCAGCCGGAAGCTGCCCCGCCCGGTCTTATAGGCCGCGACGATCTGCTCCCGCGGCTCGACGAGGATGCCTCCGGTGGGCAGGTCCGGCCCGGGAACGAAATCGACCAATTTCTCCACGGTGGCGTTGGGAAACTTGATGAGATGCAGCGCCGCGTCGCACAGCTCGCCAGCATTGTGGGGCGGGATGTTGGTCGCCATGCCGACGGCGATGCCCGAGGCTCCATTGGCGAGGAGGTTCGGGAAATTGGCTGGTAGGACGACTGGCTCCTGCTCGCGGCCATCGTAATTCGGGCGAAAGTCGACGGTGTCCTCGTCGATGCCGTCGAGCAGCTGAGCGGCGATCGCCGTCAGCCGTGCCTCGGTGTAACGGTCGGCGGCCGGATTATCGCCGTCGATATTGCCGAAATTGCCCTGGCCGTCGATCAGCGGATAGCGGACGGAGAAGTCTTGGGCGAGCCGGGCCAGCGCGTCATAGATCGCCTGGTTGCCGTGCGGGTGAAAGTTGCCCATGGTGTCGCCAACGATCTTAGCGCATTTGCGAAACGGGCCTTGGGGATCGAGCCTGAGCTGGAGCATGGCGTAGAGCAGGCGCCGATGCACCGGCTTCAGGCCGTCGCGCACATCGGGGAGCGCCCGGTGCATGATGGTCGAGAGCGCATAAGCGAGGTACCGCTCTTCCAGCGCCTCGCGCAAATTGACCGGTTCGATCGGGCCACCCGAATCGGGCGGCGCTATTCGCTTTCCCATGACTCGCGCTTAGCGCATCGGCTGCCTTGGCTCAAGCGGCAGGCGGTCCAGCGCGCGCGCCAGGAGCTGGACCAAGCGTTCGCGGGATTGCGGCAGGGCCAGCCCTTGCGGGCTCAGCACATCGCGCTCGAGGAAATGGCCGGTCAGCGCAAAGCCCGCCACGACATCCTGCGGCGCCGGCACAGCCCCCTCCTCCACAAGAAACCGCGGCAGCTTTAACAGCCGGTCGCAATAGGGTTGGCCCGCGTCGCGCGACACGGCGCGGCCGGAGCGCGGCGAGACGAAGATGAGGTCTGCCTCGGTGCCGGTTGCGGCGCATTCGCTTAAATCGAGACCAAAGCCCAGATCCTGCAGCAGCATCAGCTCCCAGCGCACGAGGAGCGCCGGCCAGAGGCTTGAATCATCGAGCGCGCGCAAGACTTCAAGCGAACCTCGATAGAGCTCGGCATGCGGATCGCGCTCGGGCAGGTGCTTGGAAAGCGTGGTGAACGAGCCGATGGCGGCAAGGGCTGCTTCGTCGTCGAGGACGCGCGCCGCGCGCGGGTCGATCAGCTCGACGGTGAAGCCGCCGAGATGCTCGGACAGCCGCGCCCGCCAGGTAACGCTCAGCACATTGCCCGGTTGCAGCAAGGGGCGCAGGCACCGCGACCGCCCTCCCCGCACGAGCCCAAGATGGCGGCCATGATGTGCGGTGAGAAGCTCGGCGATCGCGTTCGCCTCGCCGAGCGGGCGGGCGGATAGGAGGATGCCCTCGTCGCTGAAGTCCATCGCCTTAGGCTATCACTCCTTGGGGTAGTCGAGGCCCATCTCGCGATAGCGCTCGGGGTCCTCGCCCCAGCGCTCGCGTACCTTGACGAAGAGAAAGAGATGCACGGGCGCGTCGACCATCTGCCCGATCTCCTCGCGGGCGGCCATCGAGATCTCCTTGATGGTTGCGCCCTCGGCGCCGAGCAGAATCTTGCGCTGGCTTTCCCGCATCACATAGATCGTCTGCTCGATGCGGATGCTGCCGTCCTTGAGCTCCTTCCAATCCGCGGTCTCGACGGTCAGGCTATAGGGAAGCTCGTCATGCAGCCGCATAAACAGCTTCTCGCGGGTGATCTCCGCGGCGACGTGCCTGAGCGAGACGTCGGTCAGCTGATCCTCGGGGAAGAGCCAGGGGCCCGCGGGGACCGCTTCCGCCAAATAAGCTTTCAGATCGGCAACGCCGTCGCCGGTCAGCGCCGAAAGCATGAAGGTGCACTCGAACGGTCTGATCGCCGAGACCTCGGCGGCCAAGCGCAGCAGGTCGGGCTTCGAAACCTGGTCGATCTTGTTGAGGATGGCGATGATGGGCCGCCTCACCTCTGGGAGGTGCTTGAGGAGAGGGTCAAGGCTCTTATCGAGGCCACGCTCGGCGTCGATCACCAGCGCCACGAGGTCCGCGTCGCCCGCACGGTCCCAGGCAGCCCCGAACATAGCACGGTCGAGCCGCCGCTTTGGCTGAAAGATGCCGGGCGTATCGATGAGGATGATCTGACTGTTGCCGGCCAGCGCAATGCCGCGCACCGGCCCCCGGGTCGTCTGCGCCTTGTGGGTAACAATCGCGACCTTGGTGCCGACGAGCGCGTTGGTCAGCGTCGACTTGCCGCTGTTCGGCGCGCCAATCAGGGCGACGAAGCCGCATCTGCGGGCTTCATCGGCGTGCTTGTCTTGAGGCTCAGCCATCATGAGGCGCTTGCCAAACCCCCCTCCCGCATCAGCATAGCGAGCGCCGCTGCCTGCTCGGCCGCACGCTTGTTCGCCCCCTGCCCGCGCTCTGGCGCCACGCCGTCGATCTGGACCTCGGCGGTGAAGCGGGGTGCGTGATCCGGCCCCTCGCGGGCGACTTCCAGATAAACCGGCAGCGGCAAGCGCCTGCCTTGCGCCCATTCCTGTAGTACCGATTTCGCGTCGGGGGTGGCCAGGTCGAATCCGCCAAGCTCAGACGCCCAAAAGCGATGCACGACCTCCCGGCCGGCCGCATAGCCGCCATCGAGGAAGATGGCGCCGAGCACCGCCTCGCAAGCATTAGCGAGGATGGTCTTCTTCCGCCGGCCGCCGCTCTCGGCTTCACCCCCGCTCATCAGGATGAGCTTCCCGAGCTCCCAGGTGAGCGCGATCTCGGCGCAGGTCTCGGCGCGCACGAGCTGATTGAAGCGGCGCGCCAGCTCCCCTTCGCTCGCGGTCGGGAAGCTCTCGGTCAAAACCTCGGCGATGGCGAGCCCAAGCACCCGGTCGCCCAGGAATTCGAGCCTTTCATTGTCCTCGTTCGGCTTGAGCGAGGGCCGCGCGCTCGCATGGGTCAGCGCGAGCTCGAGCAGAGAGCGGTCCTTGAATGCGTAGCTGAGGCGTTCGGAAAGATGTTGCAGTGCCGTGTCGCGCCGCTTGGGCAAGCTCAATGCACCACTTGCAGGAAGCGCGACCAGCGGACGTCGGCCGGCCATTTCCAGATCTGCCAGAAGCTCGCACCCTCGTCGATGGAGAAGAAGATCAGCTTGGCGTGGCCGACCAGGTTCTCGAAGGGCACGAAACCGACCTCGGAGAGAAAGCGGCTGTCGGTCGAATTGTCCCGGTTGTCGCCCATCATGAAGAAGTGGCCCTCGGGAACCTTGTACACCTCAGTGTTGTCGCCGATGCCTTCATTGATAATGTCGAGCACCGGATAAATCACCCCGTTGGGCAGGGTTTCAAGGTAGCGGGCCATATGCCGCTCGCGGCCGGAAGCGTCGCGCATGACGAAATCGTCGGTGCGCTCCTTCTTGACCGGTTGCCCGTTGATTTGAAGCACGCCGTGGATCATCTGGATCTCGTCACCGGGCAGACCGATCACGCGCTTGATGTAGTCGGTCTCGTTGTCGCGCGGCAGCTTGAACACCACCACGTCGCCGCGGTCCGGCTTCCTCGCCAAAATGCGCCCCGAGAACAAATTGGGTCCAAAGGGGAAGGAATATCTGCTGTAGCCGTAGCTGTATTTCGCCACAAACAGATAATCGCCGACGAGCAATGTCGGGATCATCGAGCCGGAGGGAATGTTGAAGGGCTGGAACAGAAACACCCGGACCAGGAGCGCAAGGATCAGCGCATGAATGACGACGCGGACGGTGTCTTTGACCCCGCTCTTCTCCTGCGTTTCCTCGACCTCAACGCTCATGCGCAAGCTCTCCGTTTGCATGCCGATATGCGGGGCCCCGGCCCCTATAGCCCTTCCCCGATGACGAGGCAAATCGCTCAGTCGCGCAGGGGAAGGCGAACCGCCGAGATGATGACGATCGCCTGAGCGGTGGGAAAGTCGTCGGTGATGGAGAGATCGATGCGCGCCGCGTAGCCTTCCGGCGTGAGGCTGGCGAGCGCCCAGGCGGCGCCGCCCGTCAGCTCGAGCGTCGGCCTGCCGGAGGGCAGATTGACGACGCCCATATCGCGCCAGAACACCCCCTGCCGGAAGCCAGTGCCCAAAGCCTTGGCGCAAGCCTCTTTGGCGGCGAATCGTTTGGCGTAGGAGGCGGCACTGGCCGCCCGGCCATCGGACTTCCGGCGCTCCGTGTCGGTGAACACCCGGGACAAGAACCGTTCGCCGATAACGCTCGATGGTTCGCTCGACGCGCCTGATATCGATGATGTCGTTGCCGAGCCCAATGATCATCGCGTGCCGTCGCTCATCGAGGCTTCCGTGTCGCTTTGCCGCAAGGCCAGTCTCGCTTGGTCCATGGTGGCGCGCATGCGCCGCACGCTCTCGCCGAGGCCGACGAACAGCGCCTCGCCGACCAGGAAGTGACCGATATTGAGTTCGACGATCTCAGGGATCGCCGCCACGGCGCGGACATTCTCAAAGTCGAGGCCGTGGCCGGCATGGACCTCAAGCCCAGCGGCGGCGGCAGTGCCGGCCCCCTCCTGAAGGCGCCCAAGCTCGCGGTACAGCGCCGGCGCGTCGCCCTCGGCAGCCGCCTCACAATAGGTGCCGGTGTGCAGCTCGATCGGCGTCCGCCTCGACCGCGCGCGCGGCATCGATCTGCTGCTGATCCGGATCGATGAACAACGCGACTTGGATGCCGGCGCGTCTCAGTGCGGCGACGAAGGGCTTCAGCGCGGCGGTCTGGGCAATAACATCGAGGCCGCCCTCGGTGGTGAGCTCTTCGCGCCGCTCGGGCACCAGGCAGCAGGCGTGGGGACGATGCAGGAGCGCGATCGCCAGCATCTCCGGCGTCACCGCCATTTCGAGATTGAGCGGGGCGTTCAAGGACGTCATGAGCCTCGCCATGTCGTCATCGCGTGATATGCCGGCGGTCCTCGCGAAGATGCGCCGTGATATTGTCGGCGCCGGCCTCGACCGCGATCCTGGCCGCGCGCAAGGGATCCGGATGGCGCCCTCCCCGCGCATTCCGCAAGGTCGCGACATGGTCGATGTTGATACCGAGGCGGATGGGGAACGCCATGGGGCCCTGTCTAAGGTTCATTATGACAGCTCAAGCGCCGATCGCGTGGCGGTCATGACGCAACCGCAGCTCGCGCCGCCGGCGATGCTGATAGGCCTCCACCATCGGCCTGACCAGGACATAGCAGAGCGTCGCGACCCCGAGACCGACCGGAATGCAGCCAAGCGTCATGGGTTTTAGGATCGGCCAAAGATGGTCGAGCGAGTTCTGGAAAAGGCCGCTGGACAGGTCGATCTGCTTCTTCGCGCCATGGGCGCCGAGCAGGATGTTGCCGACCTTGTAGGTAGCGAACCAGATGAAGGGATAGGTCAATAGGGTTGCCAACGAACGTGCCGAGCAGCGAGGCAATGATGCTGCCGCCGATCGCCCAGGCGATGAATGCGGCCATGACCATGTGGGTGCCGAGATAGGGCGTGGCCGCTGTGAATGCGCCGGCGGCGAAGCCGAGGGCGATCGCATGGGGGGTCGCACTCAGGCGCCGCAGGCGATAGACGACATAGCGGCTCGAGCGCCCCCAGCTGCGGCGGGGCCACATATGGACCCGCATACGCTCCAGGAAACTCTCCGTTTCGCGACGCCTGAACAGCATTAACCCTCGCTACGCTTTAACTCGACTGTGGCACTCTATGGGCCAGGGACGCTTTAGCAACTTCTAGGTAAATTCCTTTGCACGCCAGCGCTTCAAGCAGGAGTGGCGACGGGACGCTCCGCCTCGACCCTTAGCCGCTGACCCGCGCGGCGCTGCTCACGACATCCTTGGCACGCAACCCGGCAAGGATCTCGTTCAGATGCTTCAGGTCCCACACTTCAAGATCGATGACCATCTCGGTGTAGTCCGCGACCCGCTTCGTCATCTTGATGTTGTCGATATTGCCGTCGGCTTCGCCGATGACCGCGGCAAGCTGAGCGAGGCTGCCAGGCTCATTCAGGGCGACGACCGCGATCTTCGCCGGGAAACGTTGGGGATTGTCCTCGTCGATGTCCCAGGTCACGTCGATCCAACGCTCGGGCTCCTCGTCGAAGGCCTTCAGCGCTTCGGCATGGATGGGATAGATGGTGATGCCTTGGCCTGGGTTGAGGATGCCGACGATGCGATCGCCGGGGACCGCGCCGTCATCGGCAAAGCTGACCGGCAGGTCGCCGTGCAGACCCCTGATCGGAATGCTGCTTGCCCCCGCCGGGCGGCTGCGGCCGCTTGATCCCGGCCAGCGGAACTTCAATCCCATCACCTTGCCGAGGCCGAACCAGCCTTCTTCCGTGCGCTTGACCATGCGCCGGCGCTTCGGCGTCTCGGCGGAGGTTTCCCCCGGCCACACCGCGCGGATCACGTCGGCCGAGCTCAACTCGCCACGACCGACCGCGGCGATGACGTCGTCCGTGGTCTTCTGCGAGAGGCGGCCGAGCGCCTGGCCGATGCCCTCCTCGCTAAAAGCCTTGCCACGCCGGGTAAAGGCCCGCTCCAAGATCTCGCGGCCGAGCGTGCCGTATTGCGCGCGGGCGGCATCGCGGGTCGCGCGGCGAATCGCCGAGCGAGCCTTGCCGGTGACGGCGAGGCTCTGCCATGCCGAGGGCGGCGCTTGCGCGTCGGAGCAGACGATCTCGACCTCATCGCCGTTCCTGAGCTCGGTGACGAGCGGCATGGGACGCCCATTGATCTTGCAGCCGACGCAGGTGTTGCCGATGTCGGTATGCACCGCATAGGCAAAATCTATCGAGTTGGCGCCGCGCGGCAGCGCGATCAAGCGCCCCTTCGGCGTGAAGCAAAACACCTGATCCTGGAAAAGCTCGAGCTTGGTGTGCTCGAGGAATTCCTCGGGGTTGTCGCCTTCGAGCAACATGCCAACGAGATGCCGCAACCAGCGATAGGCGTTGCTTTCCTGCTTCGGCACGGCGCTTCCGGAAGAGCCGTTGGCGATCCTTGTACAGCGCATGCGCCGCCACGCCATATTCCGCGACCTCATGCATCCGCTCGGTGCGGATCTGCAGCTCGGCGCGCTGGTGACGGGGCCCGACGATCGTGGTGTGGATCGACTGATAGTCGTTCTGCTTGGGGCTTGAGATGTAGTCCTTGAACCGGCCGGGAACGGCGTGCCACCTGGTATGCACCACGGCGAGTGCGCGGTAGCAATCCATCACCTCGTCGACGACGATGCGGAAGGCATAGATGTCTGAGAGCTGCTCGAGCGAGATCTGCTTCCGCTCCATCTTGCTCCAGATGGCGTAGGGCTTCTTCTCGCGGCCGGCGACGAGCGCCGGTACCTTCGCTTCTTCCAGCCTTTTCGTCAGGGCCCGTTCTCGATTTCCTCGATCAGGCCCTGATTGCGGTCACGCAGTATTTTGAGGCGATCGACGACGGCGGCGTAACCTTCCGGATTGAGCCAGCGGAAGGCATGGTCCTCGAGTTCCTCGCGCAACCATTGCATGCCCATGCGGCCGGCGAGCGGCGCATAGATCTCCATCGTCTCCTCGGCGATGATCTTGCGCTTGGCCGGCTTCACGTGCTCGAGCGTGCGCATGTTGTGCAGGCGGTCGGCGAGCTTGACGAGGAGGACGCGGATGTCGCTCGAGATCGCGAGCAGGAGCTTACGGAAGTTCTCGGCCTGCTCGGCCTTCTTGGTGACGAGGTCGAGCTTCTTGATCTTGGTAAGGCCATCGACGAGGGAGCCGATCTCGGCACCGAACAGCGCGTCGATCTCGGGCCGGGTGGCGCCGGTGTCCTCGATCGTGTCGTGGAGCAGCGCCGTGGCGATGGTGGCGGCGTCGAGCCGCATCTCGGCAAGAATGGCGGCGACTTCGAGGGGATGGGAGAAGAACGGAGCGCCGGAGGCCCGCTTCTGATTGCCATGGGCCTTCATGGCATAGACATAGGCCCGGTTGAGCAGCGCCTCGTCGGCGTTCGGCTCGTAGCTCTTAACCCGCTCGACCAGCTCGTATTGGCGGGTCATGGAGTTGCCCGGTCTCCGTCATTCCGGCGGAAGCTGGAATCCAGCGCGCGAAGCGCAAACAAGAAACCTAGATAACGGCTTGCGCCGGTATGACGAGCGAGACGACGCCTCGCTAAGGCAAAACGATAGCCCCCGCGTCTGCGGCAGACTTGCGTCGGAGTCAAATCAGCGCGAGCGCGGTCCCGCATTGGAGCCATCTGACGGCGCCTGGCTCGCCATTCTGCGCAACAGCTCTTCCTCGCTCATCTTGTCGATCGCAGTGTCACTTGACTGATCGTCCTGGCCGAGGATCGGCATTCTCGTATCCGCTGAAAGCATGGGCACGGCTTCTGCTTCAGGCTCATCGACTTCGACGTATTTCTGCATAGAGTGGATGAAGTCTTCTCTAAGGTCGTCGCAGTCGACCTTCTCGTCGGCGATCTCGCGCAAGGCCACCACGGGGTTCTTGTCGTTGTCGCGATCGACGACGATCTGGGCGCCGGCGGAAATCGTCCGTGCCCGGTGGCTCGCAAGCAGCACGAGCTCGAAGCGGTTCGGAACCTTGTCGATGCAATCTTCGACGGTGACGCGAGCCATCAGCAAATCCTTGTTCAGGTTAGAGAAAGATTGTTCCCTATTTAGGCGCTTCGCTTTGGCCTGGCAAGGCAAAGCGAAGGAATCAAGGCTCTCGACTTTAGGTGAGCCGCTTGAGCACGCGGCCTTGGCTGCGCTTCGACACGCGGCGCCACAGCTCCCCCGCACTGACCTTCAGCACCGGATGGCGCCAATTGGCGGCGACATCGAGTAGCGGCTTCAGCACGAAGGCCCGCTGATCGAGCTCGGGGTGCGGCAAAATGAGCGGATGCCGCCGCCGCGGGGGGCCCCGCTTGGCCTTCGCCCAATTCAGGCGCAGCCCCTTATAGTCGAGAATATCGAGGTCGAGCGTCCTCATGCCCCAGGGCCTGCCCCCGCGGCGTCCGGCTTGGGCTTCGATCTGCTTTAAGAGCCGCAACAGGCTGGGTGCCGGCAGGCTTGTCGCCGCGAGCGCGACAGCATTGAGGTAGGGCGGCTGGCGGGTTTGCCCCATGGCGGCGGTCTCGTAGAGGTCCGAGACGGCTAGCACGGTCACGCCCGAGCGTTCGAGCTCCCGAAGGGCGCAGTGCAGAGTCTTGGCGGGTTTCCCCCATGGACCGGGACAATTTGCACCAAGACCTACCAGCACCTTGCCACGTGCAACCGATTGCGGACTCACCTTGTCCTTCCTATGTTTCATGGGCAGCCTGCGGATGGCGTTTTGTGCATGCTGCCCTTTCGTTTCCCGCGTGCATATTGCAAGTGATAGGACCCGCAATGCATTTCTACCCGACCGAGCGCGTCGCGCTCTTCATCGACGGCGCCAATCTCTACGCGTCCGCCAAGTCTCTCGGCTTCGACATCGACTATAAGCGCCTACTGGCGCTGTTCGGCAGCAAGGGGCACCTCGTCAGGGCGCTCTATTATACGGCGCTGATCGAGGATCAGGAGTACTCCTCGATCCGGCCGCTGATCGATTGGCTCGACTACAACGGCTACACCATGGTGACGAAGCCGACCAAGGAGTTCACCGACGCAGCCGGGCGACGCAAGATCAAGGGCAACATGGACATCGAGTTGGCCGTCGACGCCATGGAGCTGTCGGAATATCTCGACCATATCGTGCTGTTCTCCGGCGACGGCGACTTCCGCTCGCTGGTCGAGGCCTTGCAGCACAAGGGCAAGCGCGTCAGCGTCGTCTCGACGCTCGTCACTAACCCGCCTATGGTTGCGGACGAGTTGCGCCGGCAGGCCGACCAATTCATCGATCTCGCGCATCTGCAAAATGAGATCGGCCGCGACCCGGCCGAGCGGGCGCAGCGCGAGCAGCGCCGAAGGCCCGACCCGCTTGAAGAGTTTGAGTCCGAGGACTTCATCGAGACCTGACCTCCCGGCCCGCGGAACACCCGGCAACGCCCATGCCTCTTGCCGAACCGGCCTCCGATTGCCCGCTCTGTCCGCGCCTCGTCGCCTTCCGTGCCAGCAACAGGGCGGCCCATCCCGAGTGGTTCAATGCCCCGGTCCCCTCGTTCGGGCCCAACACCGCGCGGCTCCTCATCGTCGGGCTTGCGCCAGGCTTGAAGGGCGCCAACCGTACCGGGCGTCCCTTTCTCGGGGATCACGCAGGCGAGTTGCTCTACCGCTCCCTGCTCAAGGTTGGGCTCGCCCGCGGGCAGCATGACCTCAGCGCACCTGGCGCCTTGCAACTCGTCGACTGCATGATCACCAATGCCGTGCGCTGCGTGCCACCGGCCAACAAGCCGAGCACGAGCGAGATCGCCCATTGCCGTCAATTCCTGGTGGCGCGCATCGCGGCGGTCCCGGCTTTGCGCGCCATCCTCGCGCTTGGCCGCATCGCGCATGACAGCACGCTCGAAGCGCTTTCCCTGAAGCGGAGCCGCTATCCCTTCGCCCATGGCGCGCGGCATGAGCTTGAAAGCGGGATCGTACTGTTCGACAGCTACCACTGCTCGCGCCAGAACACGAATACCGGACGCTTGACCACCGCGATGTTCGAGACCGTTCTCGCCAACATCACGAGTGAACTTGGCCGCCGGTAAAGGCTCCTGAGATTCTTGCTGGCGCCCACCATCTCGGGCATGCTGTGGCTTGGTTGCGGGGCCGATGTCCGCGAGGAGAGGCCTGATGGCCGCGTTGGAGATCTCGCCGACGAAAGTCGGTTATGTAATTGTCAAGGCACGCGAATGCGCGGCCAAGGTGGCGGCTTGGGACGACGGCGCCACCACCGATCACGACGCCGACTCCATCCTCGAATCGTTCTGCGAGGATGGCACGCTTGCGCGGAGCTCAAAGGCTATATCCGCGACATGAACGAGGACGAGCAGGCAAGCCTCGTAGCGCTCGCCTGGATCGGCAGAGGCTCGTTTGGGCCCGGAGGAGCTTGACGAGGCGCTCGACACGGCCCGCACCGAGCACGTCAATCGTACCGAGGACTATCTGCTCGGCATGCCGCTGCTCGCCGACTATCTCGAAGAAGGGTTGGACCGGCTCGGCTATTCGGTCGAGGACGCCGAGGGCGAAGCGCTTTAGGCGCGGCTGTCCGGTCGAGCTGGAGCCGTCTCGCACCCAAGCCAGCGCAGCACATCGCCGGCATGCGCCGCGGGGTCGGCCACCGGATAGAACACGGCTTCGATGCGGCCCTGATCGATGATGAGCGTGAGTCTCTTCAGATAGGTCTCGCCCCCGGTTGCGAAACTGGGTAAGGCGAGCGCGGACGCCAAACCGCCCTTCCGCGTCGCTCAGGATCGGAAACGGCACGCTGAGGCGCGTCACCATCTCGCGCTGATAGACGGTGCGTCTGCCGGCTCAGGCCGAACAGGCTGACCGCGAATCCGCGCAAACTCCGCGGCCAAGTCACGAAACCCTTCGATCTCCGGTGTCGAGCCATGGGCGCCCGGGATCTCGTCCCAATCTGGCGGGTTGGGAAGACCAGGCCGTCCGGTCCAAGGATAAATGAAGAGGACGCTGTGGCCTGGATGCGCGGCAAGGCAGACATCGGAGCCCAGTGTTGCGGGAAGCGTGACGCGCGGCACTGCCATGCCCGGCTGGAGGTGGCCCGCCTCACCATCGCTGATGAGAGGACGGCTCGCCACTCTCGCTACCCCTTGTCACGCATCAGCCGGCCCTTCTGCCGCTCCCAGTCGCGCTTCTTCTCGGTCTCGCGCTTGTCATGCAGCTTCTTGCCTTTGGCCAGCCCCAGCTCGACCTTGGCGATCCCCCGCGCATTGAAATAGAGCTTGAGCGGCACGACCGTCATGCCTTCCCGTTGGATCGCGCCCATCAGCCGGTCGAGCTCGCGGCGATGCAGCGAGCAGCTTGCGCGGCCGCGTGGGATCGTGGGTGGCACGGCCGCTTTGCGCATATTCGGTGATATGCGCGTTGATCAGATAGAGCGCGCCTCCCTCCGTCCGAGGCATAGGCGTCGGCAATATTGGCCTCTGCCGGCGCGAAGCGATTTCACCTCCGAGCCGGTGAGCACCAGGCCCGCTTCGAGCTTATCTTCGATCGCGTAGTTGAAGCGGGCCTTGCGGTTCTCGGCGACGAGCTTGCCGCTCTCGCGCTTCTGCGCCATTGGCTTGACCTTGCGGCGCTAGACGAGGAAGAGGCCGACTTGGCCAAGCGCAGCGTCGACCTTCGCCTTCGAGGCTTGCGTCATGGGCGCAAGCGGCAGCCGCGTCTCGCTCGAGCAGAGCCCGAGCTTTTCGGCTGCGTATTTCACGGGACCCGGGTTCGATTCGACGAACAGGGCGTCATGCAGCGGCATCAGCCGGTCCTGCAGCTTGAGCGCGCGCTTGAAATTGCCGCCAAGGCAGGCGAGCTGGAACTCGGAGCAGAGCGCCGGCGCCACATTGGCGGTCACCGAGATGCAGCCCTGCCCGCCATGGGCCATGAAGCCGAGCGCGGTGGCGTCCTCGCCCGAGAGCTGGACGAAATCGGCGCCGAGCGCCGCCCGCTGCTGGCTCGCCCGCGCCATATTCGCGGTCGCGTCCTTCACGCCCACGATATTGGCGAGCTTGAACAGCCGCGCCATGGTCTCGACCGACATGTCGACGACGCTTCGGCCAGGGATATTGTAGATGAGGACGGGAATATCGGCGCAGTCATTGATCGGCCTTGAAGTGGAGGTAGAGCCCCTCTTGCGTCGGCTTGTTGTAATAGGGCGTGACCACCAGCACGCCGTCGGCGCCGGCCTGCTTTGCGTGGCGGGTAAGCTCGACGGCCTCTGCGGTGCAGTTCGAGCCGGCGCCGGCAATCACGGGGACGCGGCCCGCAGCGGCCTCGATGCAAAGCTCGATGACGCGCTTGTGCTCCTCATGGGAGAGCGTCGGCGATTCGCCAGTCGTCCCCACCGGCACGAGGCCATGGGTGCCCTGGTCGATCTGCCATTCGACGAGTCGCTGGAACGCCTTGCCGTCGATCTTGCCATCCTTGAAGGGCGTGATCAGCGCCGTGATCGAGCCTTGAAATGGCGGCATGGGCACGAGATTAGGGCTCCCGGAATGGCGGCGGAGGCTTGCTCAGCCTTAAAAAGAGGTGGCGGACAATAGGAGCTTGAGGCTGGCCGGGCAAGCAGAGGCCTATCCCCGGTCATCCGCGTCGTCTCGCCCTTGAAGGGCCATGGGGATTCAATCTCCGTTCGGGTCAAAAGTCAGCTTCTTCCATATGTTGGGAACCGCCGTTCACAAACTTTGCCATGCCGATCGAGGGATTAGCAGTCATCTTTCCGCCGGATTTTTTCAGACATTGTTGAAAAGGGTAGCCTATAGTTGCCGACTATCGTCGCGGCGCCCCGGCCAAGGGGGAAATCCTGACTGTTTAGTCTTGGCAGGATCGCGAAACCGGACCGATCGACGAGAATGAAACGCTTAAACGCGGCGGTATCACTATTTGTATTCTGTGCGTCGTTCGCCCCGCCAGTCCTGGCCCCGGGGCCGCTGGCGGCTAAGCCGCATGCGGCTAAGTCGCATGCAGCCAAACCCGCTGCGGTAAAGCTGGCAAAGCCGTCCGCCATTCCGTTACCCGACCGGAACCCTATGCGCCCGGCGGCCGCCGCCCAGACCGACTCCAACGCACCCGCGGTCGAGGCGACGGGTGCTCTCGCGAGCGAGCCGCCGCCGGACCAGAGTCAAGCAATGCCGGCGCAACCGACGGCAACATTGACGCCGCCTAACGCCAACACCACCGATGTTGCTCTCCCCGACCGCAAGCCCGAGCGCCCATCGGCAATGCCGGTGGCGCCGACGGCAGCATTGACGCCGCCTGACGCGAACACGACAGACGTCGTTCTCCCCGCGCGCAATCCCGAGCGTCCAGCGGCAACGCTACAGCCCCCGTCGAATGACCGAGCCGCTCCATCGAACGACAACGAGCAAGCCACTCCGACCCCGTCGAACGACCAACCCACCCCGTCGGGCGCATCGGCGCCCAAATTGGCCTATGCCTCGATTTTACGACCGCTGCTCGCCTATCAGCTCAGCGCTTCGGACGCGGCCAATCTCAAGGACGCCCTCGGCGCAAGCTTCAGAGGCGACGATGCCGGGTCGCATGCGGCGACCGCGAGGATCAGCGACACCGCCGCGCGCAAGCTTGCCACCTGGTACGAATATCGGAACGGCGACCGTGACGCTGCCGCCGATGCCATCGAGGCCTTCCGCATCGCCAATCCCGATTGGCCAGGTCAAGACGAGCTCCGCGAACGGGCCGAGATCGCTCTCTTTCTCGCCGATGCGAGCCCCGACAAAGTGAGGGCCTTTTTCGGCGATGCCTCGCCACTCACCGGCGCCGGAAAGGCCGCGCTCGCGAGCGCCTACCTCAAGGACGGCAATGAGGCCGCGGCGCGCGAGCTGGTCGTCTCGGCTTGGCGCGATTATCAGCTGAATGCCCCGGTGGAGAAAAAGATCCTGGCCCGGTTCGGCTCGATGCTGACCGCGGAGGATCACCAGGCGCGCATCGACAAGCTGCTGTTTCCCGACAGCAACGTCACCGCCGACGCGGCGCTGCGGATCGCAAAGCTCCTCCCCGCCGCCGAGCAGAAGAAGATCGCGGCGAGGATCGCCGTGGTCAAACGCGGAGCGAATGCGGGAAAGCTGCTCGCAGCGTTGCCGGCAAGCGTGACCGACGGCGACGTTGGGCTCTTGTACAACCGCATTCAATGGCTTCGGCGCAAAGACCGCGACGAGGAAGCCTGGAAGATGCTACTCGATGCGCCGAGTGAGCAGGCCCAGCTGATCGATCCCGACGCATGGTGGAGCGAACGGCGCCTCAATTGCCGTATCGCGCTCAATGCCGGGCAGCCCCGCATCGCCTATATGATCGCGGCCAAGCACGGTCCGATCTCGGGCGACGATTATGTCGAGGCGGAGTTCCTTGCCGGCTGGATCGCACTGCGCTTCCTGTCCGAGCCGCAAACGGCGCTGGGGCATCTCCTCGCGCTGCGCGCTGCCGCCAAGGGCTCGAAGCAGTCTCGCCCTTGCCGAATATTGGCTCGGCCGCACGTCGCTCGCTCTCGGCGACGGTGGCTCGGCGCTCGTGCATTTCCACGCCGCCGCCAAATATCCCCAATATTTTTACGGCCAGCTCGGCCGCCAGGCTCTCGATGCCAAGCCCGCCAATCTCGCGGTGACCCCCACGCCGCTGCCGAGCGATAGCGATATCCAGCACTTCCTCGCCAATGATGCGGTGCGCGCGATCGGCATTGCGCTCGCCGACCGACATGGATCGTGTCACGCCGCAATTCTACCTCGCGCTGGCGCGGCGGCTGACCAGCCCCGGAGAGGTCGTGCTGCTCGCCGAGCTCGCCAAGCTCTCGGGCAACCCGCAGATCGCGCTGAGACTGGCCAAGATCGCCTTCAATCGCGATCTTCCCGGTCGGCGACTACGCTCTGCCCATCGGCGTGCTGCCGGAGTTCAAGAGCCTCCTCGCCGATCGCGTCGATCCTGCTCTCGTCCATGCGCTATCGCGCCAGGAGAGCGAGTTCAATGCCGCCGCCAAGAGCCCGGTCGGAGCGAGCGGACTGATGCAGCTGATGCCCGGCACCGCGAAGGCCATTGCCAAGGCATACAAGGTGAAGTTCGAGCCGGCCCAGCTCACCAACCCGACCTATAATGTGCAGCTTGGCGAGGCGCATCTGCGCGGCCTTATCGACAGCTATTCCGGTTCCTATTTTCTTGCGCTCGCCGCCTACAATGCAGGCGGCGGCAGAGTGCAGGAGTGGATGAAGGCCTTTGGCGATCCGCGCAACCCGAACGTCGATCCCATCGATTGGATCGAACGCATCCCCTTCACCGAAACCCGCGACTACGTGAAGAAGATCATGGAGACGCTGCAGCTCTATCGCTCGCGGCTCGCCGGCAGCGAGAAGGCGCTTCAGCTGGTGCAGGACCTTAACCGCGGCCGGGCCACCAAGACCAAGGCGGCGCTCGCGGTGCAGGCAAAGTCGGACTGAGCCTCCCGACGGGCTTGCTCGCATCGAAACTCTATGCACACTGAACGGCGAGAGCCGCGCGCACGGCACGCTCGCAACCTTTGAACCATTCCCAAGGCGTCATCCCGAGACATGCCCGAGCTTAACGGCGAGCTGTGGCGAGACATCTACTACGCGTCGTTCGACGATTTGCGCCTGCATGTCCGTCACTATCCCGCGGCTGACGCAAAGGCGCGGCCCGTCGTCTGCCTGCCCGGCCTGACCCGCAACGGCCGGGACTTCCACTACCTAGCGAGCTACCTCTCACATCATCCGCAGCGGCCGAGAGACGTCTACTGCGTCGACTATCGTGGCCGTGGCGGCTCGCAATACGACCGCCACTGGCGCAACTACACGCCCTTTATCGAGCTGATCGACGCGCTCGATTTCATGACCATCCAGGACCTGCATCAGGTGGCCATCATCGGCACGTCGCGCGGCGGCATCATTGCCATGATGATGGCGGCGGTCCGGCCGACGGCGATGGGCGTCGTCGTTCTCAACGACATCGGTCCGGTGATCGAGACGGTGGGGTTGGCGCGGATCATGGGGTATGTCGGGCGCACGAAGGTGCCGCGAAGCTGGGACGACGCCGCTCTCTTGCTCCGCGAGATGAACGAGCGCGCCTTCCCTGCCGTTGAATCATGGCAATGGGAGGAGATGGCGCGGGCCGTGTTCAACGAGCGCAATGGGCGGCCGGCGCAAGGTTACGACCGGCGGCTCGCGCGCTCCATGGGCGGCATCGATTTGAGCCAGCCCGTTCCCGACCTTTGGCCTCAGTTCATTGCGCTGGGGCAGTTCCCAGCGCTCGTGATCCGCGGGGCGAATTCAGATTTGCTGACCGCCGAAACCCTCGAGGCGATGGTTGCGCGGCATCCCAATTTGCGCACGCTGACGATGCCGGGCCAGGGACACGCGCCGCTGCTGAATGAGCTTAAATCGGTGGAGACCATCGGGATGTTTCTCGCCGCGAACGACTAGCTCATCGGCCTGAGGATCATCAGCACTGGATCGGCAATACGCAGATCACGCCAGCTTACGGCCGCGCAAGCGGCGGCAGATCCTCCAGTGGGATCGCCCCGGTCGTCAGGCCGCCCTCGGTGCGATCGATGTCCTTGATGCGCGGGGCGAGCAGCTCTCCCACGTTGCGCGAGATGATCGCTTCCTTCCAGCGGATGCTTTCGGTGGACGAGAAGAGTGCCGGCAGATCCCGCTTGAGCGCGGAGGACACTGCGATCGCGGTGCGCTTGTCCGGGGCTACGCCGTCAATGGTGAGCACAAGGCCCGAGAGGGAAATCTTGCCGGAGTTGAGCCGGCTCAAAGCCCGCAACGACGCCTCTACCGCGTTCTTCCAATCCTTGGGCGCCCCGGAAGCCAGCTGCAGCTGGTCGTCAAGCATCGGACGCTCGAACAGGCGCCGTGACCACTCCTTGATCTGCCTGCGCATGTTTTCGCTCGGCACGCTGCCGCTCAAGGTCAGCCCATTAGGGTCCAGCGCGGCCACGAAGACAAAAGGATCCATCACTGGAGGACGTACATTGTCGTTCAACAGGGTGAGACCGGTTGGCATGGGCCCGGCAAGCGCCTTCTTCACCTCGTCGTAGTTGGCGCCGTTCCTCGCTTCACCCTCGACCTTCAACCCCGCATTCAACAGCCTCGTCGAGCCTTGCTTCAGATGCGACAGCTGCTTGAGCCCGAAGCTGACGGCCCCAAGCCATTGCTCTCTGGGCGGTCCGCCTTCCGCAATCTTGAGACGGTCCTCGACCTCCAGATCGGCAAAGTGAGCCTTCACCATGCCGAGCACCGTGCGGTGGTCCTCCTCGGAGGGCACGAAACCCCTGAGCCTCAGTGTCGAGCCAATTCGGCTCGCCGACCAAACATAAGGCGTCTGCTGCGGGCGAGCGTCGCTCTCCTGATTGGTGCTCGGCGCCATCTCGGCGAGCATGGCCGGCGCAGCGCGTGCGGCGCCCGAAGCACCGTCAACGCTTCGACCTGCGCGCGCGCCAAGGACCGCGACCAAGGTCAAAGCCAGGACGCCAACACCATAAATTAGCAAGACTCTCGGCCGGAATTCCGACATGGAATTCTCATCCTTCTAGAGTGGCCTATCCTGGCTCGGGCGCCCCGCCCGGCCAAAGCGCCTAATCACTATCCCGCCGCGGCGTTGGCCAAGACCGGACCATGGATGCGTCGCCGGCCAAACTTCGCCAATCTACGCCTCGCGCGCGTCGACGCTTGCGAGGATTTAAGGCCTGCCCCCGTGGGAGCGTCTCCCCCTTTGGTCTTGAGCGTGAGAACGCGACTATAGGCCATCCGATCGGATGGTTCCAGCTAGTCTGTCGATTTCAATTGGGGGTCTTGAGGCCGCCATGCGCGCTGCTGACTAAGAATGGAAATGCTGAGCGAGCCCGAGCACGCCGATCGCGATTAAATAAATCGCCACGACGTAGTTGAGCAGTCGAGGCATGAGCAGAATGAGAATGCCCGCGATGAGAGCGACAAGCGGATTGACCACCTGAATATCAAGATTCATCATTTCCCCCATGAGCTGGGCTCACTACGCCCGATTCGTAGACCGAGCGATTCAGCATAATTCATTGGGGATAGCTTGTCCTCGGCGGAAAGGCATCGGCCCTCACGGCAAAGTCGGCGCTTGCTCCTTCAATCTCACCGCGGAAGGCTTATATGCGTCTTGCCCTTGCCGCTTTTGGCGGCAAAGGGTAGGGCACATCGGCCGGACTCAGCACCGGTCAATGCGCGCAGGGGATGGGGCGAGAGCAGCAGCATGACCGTTGATGAACCTGGCTTCTGGCTCGCCGTTTTGCAAATCATCTGGATTGATGTGCTTTTGTCGGGCGACAACGCCGTCGTCATCGCGCTTGCCTGCCGGAAGCTGCCCGCGAACCAGCGCTTGTGGGGCATCGTGCTCGGGACGCTGGTCGCCATCTCGCTGCGCGTTGGCTTCACCGGGATCGTGACGTCGTTAATGACGATGCCCTATGTGAAGCTGGTCGGCGGCGCGGCGTTATTTTGGATTGCGGTTAAGCTACTCGGCTCCGACGAGAATGGCAGGAACTGCCAGATCGAGCCGGTCGACAGTCTGTGGCAAGCCGTCAAGATCGTCGCCATCGCCGACGTGGTGATGAGCCTCGACAATATCGTCGCCGTCGCCGCCGCCGCGCGCGGAAGCTATGCGCTGCTGATGTTCGGATTGGCCTGCAGCATTCCTCTGATCATGGCGGGCGCCGCCGCTGTCATTGCCTTGCTCGAGCGCTTTCCGGTGATCGTCTGGGCCGGTGCTGCGTTGCTCGGCTGGATCGCGGGGCAGATCATCGTCGGCGATCCGGTCTTCACCCATTCTCTCGATCCGGCGACGGCGCACAGGGCCGCGCTCGCAGGGTCGGTGTTGGGTGCGCTGCTCGTCGTCTTTATCGGGATGGTGCGGCGCCGCTGGACTCGGCGGAGCGCGCCAGACCGGATCTGAGCGCGGTGCGGGACGGTGTCCGGCGGGCCGATGGCCTGAGCGTTGCTGCCGCTTGCAGGATCTCGGCGATCTTGGGCAAGGTTGCCCGCAAAGAAAACGATGTCTCCGCCATCTCGCGCGCGGCCGCCCCGAATGCGGCGGTCATGGTCGTATTGCCGCGAAATAGACGAAGCTCAAATAGCCATTCACATCGCCGCCGATCAGCGGCTCATAGAAGAATGTCACCGCGGCAATGAAGGCGCCGAGGCTGATCGTGATCCAAAAGGGGCCCAGCAGGGACCGGCGGTAGCGCTTTCTGATGTCGTAGTAGCCGACCGTCAGCCAGAGTTCCCGGTAGTCGCGCCAGCCATGCCAAAGATCCCGCAGCCCCCCGGGAAACAACCGTCTGGGGTGTTGCCGCATGCGGCTGCGCTCTCTTTCTGCGGGCGAAGGCGGAGGAGACTGCGTCTGACTGCCGTCCGTCACGATCGTGTCACTCCGTCTCTCGTTCCAGGGGCCGGCAAGCCCAATCGCTCTAAAGCCCAAATTGGTTTCCACGCTAGTGCAAAACCGGCCGTGCCGCATCGGCCCACCCCGGTCGCACCGGGGTCTGCGCCTTGCCGCGCTGCTGCGTTCGTCAGGAGGTCCCGGGCTCTCCGCCCTTTTGCTTCGGCAACGGACGCGATGGCCGCTTGTCGCCTGCCGGTCCTCCGGCCACGTGGTCGGCGACAAAAGCGCCCCGCTCGCCGATGGGGCGCGGCGGACCGGCCGTCGTGTCCATGGCCGTTTGCAGCTCGAGCTCGGCGTTGATCTCCGCGCCGAGCAGCACGATGTAGAAGGAGATGTAAAGCCAGAACAACAGAATGATCACAGCGCCGAGCGAGCCGTAGAACCTGTCGTAATGGGCGAAGTTTGAGACGTAATAAGAGAAGGCCGCGGAGGCGATCAGCCATACCGTGGCGGCAAACACGGAACCCACGCTCACCCAATGCCATTTGGCCGTTCGCCGGCAGGGACCGTAGCGATAAAGTAGCGCGAGCAGGCAGAGGACGAGGAGCGCCAAGAACGGCCAGCGGGCGACACTGACCAAGAGCCCGAAGGCGTGGGAATACCCGGTGACCGCGAACAGGATCGGCACATAGACGATAGCAGACAGCATCACCACGCCACCCAGAATGCCGGCAAGCGTGAAGGTGAAGGCGCTGAGATAGAACTGAAAGAGATTGCGCCGCTCGAGCTCCTCATAGGCAATGTTGAGGGCCGCGAACAGCGCCTGGGTGCCGGCCGTGGCGCTCCAAAAGGCAAGGCCGAGACTTAAGCCGAGGCTCCAGCCGAGCGACTGGCTGGACGCTTCGGCAATTCGGCGGATCTGCTCGATAACGATGTCGTAGGCCTGAGCGGGAAGCACATCGGCCAGCATGCCGAATTGCTGCTCAACCGTCGCAGGGTTGGCGGTGAGGCCGTAAAGAGAGATCAGCGCCGACAGGGCGGGGAAGATGGCGAACAGCGCAAAGAAGGCGCAACCCGCCGCCACGACGGAGAGATTGTCGCGCCCGCTTTCGGTCCATACCCTCTGGGCAACTTGCCACCAGCCTCGCAAGGGGATGTGGTATGGACGCCTCGCGTCGCGGCCGTAAGGGTCTTTCTTGCCGCTCATGTCCGGATGGAGATCGTGGAAACGCACAAAGACTAGCGCATAATGATGCCACGGTGCTTGCAGTTCCAGGCTTATGAAGCTGGAAATGGCGAGCAAAGGCACGATCTGAGGCTTGGTACGGAGCCTCCTTGTCATTAGCGGAGGAAGCAGGATTGGCACGACTCTCCCTGCGACGAGCTTGTTCCAAGCCTCGCAGCAGTAGTCGACGATATCGTCATAGGATGTGAAGACCCGGTTCGACAGCCAGTTGTCGCGCAGGAACCGCCATACATTCTCGACCGGGTTGAGCTCCGGCGAGCGGGAGGGGAATAGGACGATGGTGATGTTGTCGGGGACGTCAAGCTTGCCAGCGCCAGCGCTGATCCATGAGCAGGACGGCGTGGGCGCCTTGTGCAACGGCCTGCGATATCTCGGCCAGATGCCTCTCCATGGTGGTGCTGTTGCAGAACGGCATGACAAGGCCGGCGTCCTTGCCCTTTTTGGGACAGATGGCGCCGAAGATGTAGGCTGAGCAGGTGCGCTGGTCGCGGGGGTTGAGGGGCCGAGTGCAATGGCTCAACACAATGGCTCAACGGATCGAAAGCTCGCGTCGGGCTGAAGGGAGTTGCGACGCAAATGCGAATCCAATTCAATTTGGCGAACCAGGTAAGAAAGTAAACCTCTCCCAACTTTCGGGGTACTTCTGCCGCATCCATGGCAAGAAAACTTCTCTAAATGTCACGACAAAAACAACAAACACCATCAACCACGCAAGATAAGCGTACCGACCTGTCGGAAAATATAACAGAAGCAAGCTCTGCATTGATAGTGCTACTATAGCTAAAGCCCGAAGGGCTGGTGCGGTATTTCCGCGGATTGCTACCCAGAAAACGACAATAACGGCAAATACCCTGTAAAAGTCACTTAAACCATTCCACCTCACAATTTGGCGTATAACCAGCGCTAAATTATCGCCGCTTAAATTGAGTTTAAGTATCTCTTGTAATGATGCTATGTAGACTGATGGCGGTGTGAGAAGGTTGTCGGGTGCAAAAGCGCTCGAAGTTAATGGGACAAATTGGTGCCCGAAATACCAGTTATGGAATGTAAGTAGAAGAACCGGGGCAAACCCCAATACCAATCCAGCCAGTTCCCTCCATCTCTTTCCAACCAACAACCAGGGTGCCACCATTGCCAAGAGGAACGTAGCGGGAACGGCCAGATTTGGCCGCATAACAACACTGAGCGCGAAGGCAAGTCCGATCGAAACGGTTGGCATCTTTCCGTATAGTGGTTGGGCAATCGAAGTTGGGACGTACCGCGCCAATAGGGCGAGCCCGCCCAGAAAAGCCCCGTACCCGATTGGCTCTGGAAAACCCTTGATCATCTCCCTGATGTAAAGGAAGTGGGCGAACCCGAGATGCTCCAAGATTGGAGTGAAGATGAATATGAGGATTAGTATAACGCTCAAGCGTAATGGTAGCAGCCGGCATAGAAAATAATATAGAAAAATAGGTAAAAACATTGTGCAAAGCACAATGCCGAAATTCGTGTCTCCGAAGATGAAATCCTCTAAGGCCCTAAAATAGCGTAAGCCTGGCATAAAATAAAAGATATCCTCCCCGCCTCGCAGAGCATCGGCCCAGTCGCCATGGCGTACCGCCTGAAAAATGTCGAAACCCAATGACTGGTGGACAAGCCCGTCGTTTCCCCCGTCCTGCGTCCGAAATCCTATCAAGAATTGGGGCGAGAGGACGGCGGTAGTGACTATCGTTGAGACAGCAGACCCAATTGGAAGCAGCAACTGATAGAAGGTATCGAGCCTGACAAGTGTCGCTACTACGGCGATTACGCCGAGACTCCGTATTGCCTGCTTGATCCATAGCAAGAATCTCAGTTGCAAGCTTGGGTAAACAGCGAATTCGACTGGCTTTCTGATAGCAAGGGCGAAAACGCGCTTGCCTATATCCCGCTCCCCAAGCGACTGGCAACCCCAAGCATCCCTTCCAGCAAGAGAGAATTTTCCATCATCGTCCTCCCACAAGACGTCGCCTCGCCAGCAAGCTTTTCCCCCCGAAAGTTCACTGTTAATTTCAGCCATCACAAAGTATGGCATTGCGCTCCGGTCGATTCGTGCAGCCGTATCAAAATCGTGTGGCTGAGACCTGTGTCGATGGTAAAAGTTGTACCGTGCACGATTTATGGCTCGGATTCGAGCCTGGTCCTGATTCCTGAAGTCGATCGTATCCACAATACGTGAGTATTTGGGCTGCTCCCAAAGGGCATCAGCGGAGGGCGCAAAGGCATGTTTCGTGAAGTACCCCGGCGTCGCGAAAGCGGGGTACTGCCACCAATCTGCCGAACCCGGGAGTCCATCTGTGTTAGTGAAATAGGCGTGTTCAAATACACTCTTCATCGCTGCCTGCGCCTGCTGGGGAAGCTCCGCTTCAAAAACCTTGAGGCTTTCCCCCACTGGGATGTAGACATTATTGCCTTCCTGAATCTGGGGTCCCTGAATAAGCCATGCTGCAGCCGCACCACCAATCGCGATTGTCAGAGCAATGAGCCAACGGGGTCCCCAATGCCGGATGTTTCCGAAGCAAATTGCTACGACGGCCGCTACCAGAAAGAGAAAACGCCAGAGATCCGTTATCGGCACTCCCAGCACCAGTAGGACCATGCCGAAAACGGCCAGCCTTGACACCACGGCAACCGCCCTTGCGGTACCAGTCCGCACCACCGAGTCTGTGATCACGGTTCTTGCCATGCTGGTCCAGCCCGCTCTTAGATCAGGGGCAACTCGGCCCGCTCCCGCCGCCTCCCTCAACCTCGATGAGGTAATTACACCAGCCTCAAGCACTTCGAGGCGGTCATGGATGCTCATGCTCTTAGCGCGCTTCATGAGGGTCGCCAACTCGGCACTGAACTCACATCCATTATTTTTGCCTTCGGCGAGGACCGACGCCGGGACCTATTGCGGAGGGATGACGTCGGCCCTCTCCCGACCGGAAAGCCCAAGAATGTTGGTTGGCCGAAACGGCCGGTCAACATTCCGCCCGAGACGCCGCCGAGCCGGCAAATAAGCGTCGCGAAGCCGAATTAGCTGACATACCATTTCGGGTTTCGCAGAGTTGCGCCTGGCCCGTCCTGCCCCAAAACGCTATGACCAGCTAGTTTTCCCACAGGTTCTTAATTGCCATAGCCAATAGCGGAGCGGATATCCTAGATAATTACCCAAACTAGCGGCAACCAGCACTAGGATCACGTTACGGCCAAAATGTTCACCAAAATCATCGATATAGTCATAAATAACATGTCCCACATGACTAGCCTCATCGACCGAAATTTCTGGCCGTCGTGATTGCGTAATCAATGGGCTTTTTTGGATGATTAATCCCCCTATTGGAGATGTGGGAATTTCAACACTCTCCAACTGTGGAGGCTGTGAGGGGCAACGAAACGTCGAAACGTCAGCATTGAAGTAGCCGTAAAACGCACTCGCTACCAAGAAAACAACTACTAGACCTATCCAATGCCTCCAATTCCAATCTCCGTTGCTCATCAGCTACCCGCGAGCATGGCTTGCTCGTAAAGTCGAGTTCGGGATAATCGTCCTCAAAATGAACCAAAGTCGTCGCTTGTCGCCCTGAAGCAACAGTGGTCGTTCTTCCAAACGGCTCTAGGCTCGGGTGCCACACTTCGGACCATCAAGCGTTATAGACTGATCCTTAATCGGGAGTGACGCCGATGCAGGATCGTCGTCCTTGGACGGTGACCTTCGGTGCACGCGCCCTGAGGCCCCTAAGGGCAATCCTCCTTACAGGCTTGCTCACCTGTGCGCCGCAGATCACAAATGCAGCCGAGTTCGGGGCAAGCATCTATCCCAACGGCTTTCGTGACATCTACGCCGGCATCGTCCCGGAGGTTCCCGGTCTCTATGTCTCCGAAGATGTCTACCATTTCGATGGCACTGCAAGGGCGGTCGTATTCAATGGCGCCGTACAAGCCGGTGTCGAGGCGAACGAGACAGCCGACTTCCTGAGCCTAGCCTATGTCCCGAAGTGGAAGATCTTTGGTGGCAGCTACTCCTTTACCTTCGCCCCGAGCTTGATGTCCGCCGAGACCACGGTCGGCCTCAAGATCAACCCGGTCAACCCGGCCCTCAATCCCTTCGGCATCGTAGCCGGCGACAACAAAATCGCTTTAGGCGACACGGCAATCTCGCCGATCACTCTCGGCTGGCATGCAGGAAATTTCTATTGGGCTGCCGGCGTGCTCGGGGTCATTCCGACTGGCGATTACAATATCCACGATCTGGCCAACACCAGCCTCAATCGGTGGGGTGTGATCCCCACCTTCGGCATTACGTATCTTGACCCGACAGCGCAGTGGCAGGTGTCGAGTGCGTTTGCTTACGCAATAAGTTTTGAGAACCCAGTCACCGACTATCAGACCGGCAACATCTTTCACAATGACAGCTCGATCACTAAGAACTTCGGTCCGTTGGCAGTGGGTGCCGTTGGCTTTGCGATGATCCAGACCACCCCCGACAGTGGGCCTGGAGCAAAGCTGGGCGCCAACGAGTCACGCGTCTATGGCGCGGGACCGATCGTCACCCTGACACTCGGTAACAACCCAGTGACGGCCCTCACGCTCGTCGCCAAGTGGTATCATGAGTTCGACGCGGAAAATACGCTAGAGGGCGATGTCGTCGTCGCCTCGGCCAGCTTCAAGTTCTAAGTATGATCTTATCTCTAGCCTCAGGGAGATGGCAATGAAGCGAACGCTTGTCTGTCTTGCACTAGCCCTCTCTTCCTGTGTGTCGTCGCTCGCATCGGCAGAGACCAATTCCGCATTGAGTGCAAGGGAACTCGCCGAGCGCATGATGCAGCGGCGCGCTGTGGAAGCCGTCATATGGGGCATGCCGGCGGTGAATTTTGACCTGATGCTTCAGGCGATGATCGGCAGCGCCAACGGCAAGCCCAATCAGATCGTCTATTGGTCGCGTCTGCCGGACTGGAAAAACCAGACGCTCACGCCCAACCCCGACGTGATCTACCTCATGCCCTTCTTCAACACCAAGGATGTCGGGCCCATGGTGCTGGAGATTCCGCCCGCCGACGACGGTGTGATCAACGGCACCATCATTGACGCCTGGCAGGTGCCGCTGGAGGATGTCGGTCCGGCCGGCGTCGACAAAGGCAAGGGCGGGAAATACCTGATCCTGCCGCCCGGCCACCAAGGCGCAACACCAGACGGCTACATTGCTCTCCCGTCGGCGAATTACCAGGGCTACGCGCTGCTGCGCTCCATTCTCCGAAGCGGCAGCGATGCCGACGTCGCCAAGGCCGTCGACTACGCCAAGCGCATCAAGCTCTATCCGCTGTCGCAGACGAGGACCATTATGTCGGCGAAGAAACCGTTTTTGGGAATTGTGACGGTGGGCCGCTTCATCCGGCGGGGGTCACGAAAGAATGGTCGCGCGCGATGACGGCAATCGGGATGCCCAACATCACCCTGCACACGTTGCGTCACACGCACGCCTCGCAACTGATCGCAGCGGGTGTGGACGTGTTGACCGTGAGCCGCCGACTGGGGCACGGTTCGCCAGCGATCACGCTGAGTGTCTACGGTCATCTTTTTAGCAATACTGATGATCGCGCCGCCCAGATCGTTGAGGAGACGTTCATCAAGGCACGCACGGAATAGGAACACCGGGGTGCTCGCTTCGGTGGCAATTGGAGCGCAATTCACCCTTTTGGGCAGTAGCGACAATCGCTATGTAATTGATCTCTCAAGACGGATGGGTGGCCGAGCGGTTGAAGGCACCGGTCTTGAAAACCGGCAGGCGCGCAAGCGTCTCGTGGGTTCAAATCCCACCCCATCCGCCAATGTCATCAATAAGACCGTGATTCCATCGAGGCTTACAGGCTGGCAACTGTGCTGTCAGTCATGGCCAAATGCCTTGAGACAACAGAGTTTGAACGGCGCCTGGCTGAGATGGAAGCCGCGCTCTTGCAGAGAGAGACCGAGCAGCACTGCAGACCAAAAGTGGCCGCATGAGTAACATCTAGAGGGACTTGCCGTCATGCCCCAAGACATTGTGGTTGCTGTTCGGCGCTTCGGGTCCGTGGCCTCTGATTTGCTTAAAGTGAGCAGCGTCACCACGCTTTGACCAGGGCGGCAAAGAAGGTCGACCGTGACTGCCTCGGGCGACACGAGCCTTGAGAGGCTTGTCTATCTCGCCGTGATCTTGTTACGAAGAGCGATCGGCCGGTCCACATCCCGCAGCGGCTCAAGCGTCGTGCCGGTGCCATGGATGGTCACGTCACCATAGTTGAAAAGGCGTCCAAGCATCGACTGATCGACATCGACGCGTTCGATCTGGTCCATGTTTACTTCTTCTGAGTGGCGCTGGATGAAGCCCTTAACATAGATCACTCGGAGGTTGGTGACGGCGATCTCAGTCATCCAGCGAATGAACCAGGCGCGCAGCGCGAGTACCAAGGCGATGGCGAGGCAGACCAGTGCGGCGATCCAGCCCATTGGTCCGAGGCTCGCTGCAACCGCCCCGATGATGGCGAGAATGATCGCCGGCAGATACAGGACCCAATGGACGCTTCCTTGATAGCGAACCGTCTCGCCCGGTTGCAGGACATTCTTGAGATAGCTCATGAGCGCCTCCGACAGATGCACTGCACGAAGTTATCTTAAGCGTCCTCGATCGTCTTCACCGGTTGCGATCGCGTAGGTCATGGTAGGGCTGCCCTGGGGCCTGACCTCCCAGATGCACAAGCGCGCCTGGAAAGCGCTGTCCCGACCTTGAGCAATCTCAAGATGCATCTCATCGGAAGCGGCGGCGAGCAGCTTCCCGGAACTGTCTACGGCAAGGTCCTGGGTCCGTTGCGGGATTAGAGCACGGGCGTCTCCATCCGCTTCACATCGATCTCCCCAGAAATTGACGTGCTCTTACGGAATCTGAAAGCTGACGAGAGTCCAAGTCCGCAACTCTAGCGACGTCCGCTGTGGGTCATAAGCGGACATTCCACAGACTGATTAAGCATGTCCGCTTTTCGGCCGGAACCACACCTCGCGACGCGATCGGCTGAACGTCCGCTTAGTGCCAAAAGCAGACATTCTCCCCGCCAAGAAAATTGAGGCCAACCAGCTGAATTTTTGCCAAACATGGAGTGGCATCTGAGAGCCCGCGTCCCGCGCAGTCGGGCCCTAAACGATTTAGCGCGGCCTGCGGTTAAAACCCTAACCTTGAGAGCGCAAGTGCAGGCTTTAGCGAGGCAAATGATAGTGACCTCACTCCATAAGCGGACCTTGGCTCCCCGCGAGACGGAGCATGTCGCGGGGTCCGCGCAGCCGCTTAGGGAGCGTTTTTCTTGCGGTATTCGATGAGCAGTCACGCCCCAAGACATTGTGGTTGCTGTTCGGCGCTTCGGGTCCGTGGCCTCTGATTTGCCCAAAGTCAAGGTAGCCCTTGTCATCGCGAATAGGGTTCACACACAGAGGTGCTGTTCACTATTGATCTTAGCCGGACACTCGCTCCCGATAACAGACTCATTGGCCTTTCAGATGCACCGCGGGGAAATACAGTCCCAACAATTGCCGGTCCCACCATTGGCCCCTCGCCTTTTCCTCGCTGCCGGCAAAGGTGTAGTCGTAAAATTCCGCGCGCACATAGATCGGCGACTTGTCCGGAAAGGGATTCCTTTCCAGTAGCGCGGTCACCGTGGGCTCGTTCTGTAGCAGCCGTTCGAGGAAACGCGAAAACCACTGCAGGCGCCGCGGGTCGTCGAGCGCGGCGAACCACATCTGCCAGTCGAGGCGCGGCTGATGCGGGATGTTCCAGAGCGGCGGGCGCCCGACATCGCCGGGCTTGTACCGGAATTCGTAGTCGCGCCATTCGGCTCCGTCATTTGAGCCCTGGATGACGATTTCGTGGCGCTTCGTAGTCATGACCGAAAACAGGCCGTAAGCGCTGACGATATGCAGCGGTTCGACCAAACCGTCGATCGCCTGCGCCACCACCGGCGGGTTGCCGCCGAAACGCTCATCCATCTGCACCAGGCTGCAGAACACGATCAGTAGCGCCAATGCGCTGACGACGACCGTCACCGCCCGTCGCGGCGCCTGATTACTCACCGGCAGAAGCCGGGCCAGGCGACGCGGCAATATCTTTCGCACCGCCGCGTCATCGAACAACGGCAGGCACAGCAACATGGTCTGGAGATTGAACCAGTTGTAATTCCCGGTGATGAGAATGCAGCTTTGCAGTAGCAGGATGCCGAGGGCCGCGAAAAACCGCAGCCGGCGCGGGCAGAAGATCAGGAACGGCAGAATCAGCTCGACGAAAAACATGCCGCCGGTGGCAAATTTCAATAGGCCGGGCGGCAGCTGCGCGGCGTACCACGCGAGCGGCGTGGGCAACGGCTGTGTCAGAAAGTGATCCGACAGCGCCGACAGGTTCCACCAGTTGGGATCGCCGCTCAGCAGCTTGACCACGCCCGACATGAACATGAAGCGGAACAGCAGCCAGCGCAGCAACCAGATGCCCGGCACCGTGGCGACGCTCAACAGAAGCGCGACAAACCCAGTTTCCAGCAGGAACGTGTCCCACTGGAAGTTCATGAAGACCTGCCCGGCATAAAACAGCGAAAGGTAGAGCGCATAGAGCAGAAACAGACTCAGGCGCGGCAACAGATTCACGACCAGCAGCAGCGACAGCCCGGCCCCCGCCCAGCACACGGCCTGAACGGCGACATCGCTGTCGTTCAACCAGAACACCATCGGCGCCAGGAAGAAGCGCTCCGGCCCGAGACGGCCAGCGACGGCATCGACCAGTTCGGCCACCGGCAGGATGCCATGGCTGCCGATGAGCCCCTGCGCCTGCACGGCGAAGGAGACGAAGGCCGACAGATAGACCAGCCCGAACAGGCGGAGGAATAGCAACGAGACGAGATCGTAGCGCGGCGGCTCGTGGTTCCTGCCCCACATCAGCAGGCTGACGCGGAAAAAGACCGGGCGGTGCGCGGCGATGAAGGCGTAAACCCATTCCGAGACGGCCGCAAAACCGGGCAGATTCCTGTAGAGAGCGAGCCAGAATCCCTTGCCGCGCGCGTAACTCAGGGTCAGAAAACTGGCTTCGGCGGCGCTGGCATGATGTCCGTCGGGCGCGATGAATTGCACCGCGCGCTGAAAATCGGCTGGGGAGATGGCGGGATATTGCGCCGCTACTTCCTGATAGGCCCGGTATTCGACGCGGTCGCCTGTGAGCTTCTGCCAGTAACGTGCCCAATAGCTGCAGAACCCGCAATCGCCGTCATAGACCAGCAGCGGCCGCGGACTGGTGGCTGCCGTTTTAGCGGCATCGGCGGACTGATTTCCGGATGTCTCTTGCACGACATTAACAAGGACTGGCGCCGAGGCGCGCCTTCAACGCATATGATCCTGGGCTAGATTGACGGCCCTGGCAACGAGGCGGATCGAGTGTTTGCCGCGCCTCCGACCCCATCGGATTGCATGCGAGAGTTTGATCCCGACCGCCCAGACATCACCGATAGCCCTTTCACGGTCGATGCGGGCCAAGAAATGATGAGGACAGCCGTCGAGGGGAAGATCAGCGAGGTCTTGTATCCCCGGCCTGGCTCCGACGAGCCGATCCAGAAAGTTGCCTTTGTTACCAAGATCGGCGACCAGATTTGTGGGGTTGGCGCCTATAACTGACGGGCGTGCCGGGGCCGCTATAACCTGATAATACTCGCATTTTTTGAGAGGCTAGGCCGTCTGTAGAGGGCCGCCAACCAGCCAGGACACTCTCGCAGCCTTCGCCGGGGCACGAACCTCGACAGGTGCGGGCGCTGGCAGCTCGGCGAGGTCGACTGCGGTCGCCAGCCAGAACGACGGCTTCTCCAGATGCGGTGGCAGGATCGTGGACGCATCGCCCAAGGCTTCGGCAAGCTGAGCCTGGGTCAGGTTGCGAGCCTTCGAGAGGTTCACGCCGCTGAGAGTGGTGCCGGTGAGCTTGGCGCCGGCAAAATCCGTGCGGTCGAGCACGGCGTCCCGCAAATCGGCGTTGGCGAGATTTGCCTGGTCAAGCCGGGTATCGGAAAGATCGGCGCCGGACAAGTCCGCGCCCTCGAAATTCGCTCCCGACAGTGTCCCAAAGCGTAAGGACGCTCTCCGCAAGCGCGCCGCCGCAAGGTTGATCGGCCCGCCATTGATCGGGCCCATCTGGCGCTCGCTCGCGCTCAAGAAAATTCTGGTCAGATTGGGAACGACGGTTGGATGCTGGCGACGCCAAGCGTTCCACAACCGGGGGCCGCGGCGTAAGACGTCCAGATGATCAGAATTGTCTGACAACGCTAGACACGCAACGGCTACAAAAACTCAGGACCAGACATCACCCTAAATCAAGCGGCGCATTCTCGGCAAGAGCCTCGGAGGTTCGCGCGCCTCTCTTTTAAAAAATTGATCGGTGGTCGACCGGAAAGCCACAGTGAGAAGAGTGAGGTGAGAACGTCGCGCGCCGGTCAGGACCGGCGGAATGAATTCCGCCGATCCTGGCCGTGGCCGCGCCGCTTGCTAGTAGCGCCAGTTGTAACCGTAGCGGTGATAGGGCCCATAGCCGTAGCCGTAAGGTCGGTAATACGGCCGGTAAGGTAATAACCGTGCCCCCAGTACCCATAGCCATAGCCGTGCCGCCAATAGCTGGCCTTCTCGACCGGGGAGGCTATATTGGGGGAGACATTCGAAGAGAGCACAGGCATGGCGCCGGCCTGGCTGAAACAAGCAAAGAGGCTGACAGTCAACACGGCGGCGCCCAATTTGATGGGAAAATGACGCATTCTAAGCTCCTTCGTCAATCTCCCTCAGACGATCCTATGCGCCTGTTTGCCTGCTCGCAACGAAAGGCGAATCTCAAGCAAGTGACCCGGACGGGCCATCCACCGTTCACCGACGGGCCGCCCCTCCCCGCCCATCCCCACACACTTGGTTGAACTCCCCTTGATTTCCGATGAGGTAGCCCGGAGAGTTGCCTCTCCGTCGTAAGGATAGGGTCCGGCCGATGCAGCTCGAAATGGTCAAAGACTATTACGGGAAGTTGCTCAAGAGCTCGAAGGACCTGAAGACCTCCGCCTGTTGCGACGGCGGCGAGCTTCCCTCTCATTTGCAGCCGCTGCTCGCCAATGTTCATCCCGAGGTCGCCGCCAAATATTACGGTTGCGGCATCGTCGTGCCGACAGAGCTTGGCGGGCTGCGCGTGCTTGACCTTGGCTCAGGCTCGGGCCGCGACACCTATATGTTGGCGCAGCTGGTCGGGGCGTCTGGCGAGGTCGTCGGCGTCGACATGACCGACGAGCAGCTTGCAACCGCCAATGCGCATCTGGCTTGGCACCAGGAGCGGTTCGGCTATGCGCGCAGCAATGTGCGGTTCCTCAAAGGCTATATCGAAAGGCTGGACCAGCTCGGTTTTGAGCCGGAAAGTTTCGACGTCATCGTCTCCAACTGCGTGATTAATCTTTCCGTGGACAAGCCAGCCGTGCTGCGCGGCGCGCTGCGGCTGTTGAAGCCCGGCGGGGAGCTCTATTTCTCCGATGTCTATTGTGATCGGCGGCTTCGGAACAGCGTGAAGGCGGATCCCGTGCTGTACGGCGAATGTCTCGGCGGGGCGTTGTATTGGAACGACTTTTTGCCCATGGCCAAGGCCGCCGGCTTCCTCGATCCGCGCCTCGTCACCAGTCGTCCGATCGAGATCACCAACGAGGCCGTGCGACGGAAATTGGGCGTGGCGAGCTTCTTCTCGGCGACCTATCGGATGTTCAAGCTCGACGGTCTCGAACCTGCCTGCGAGGACTATGGGCAGGCGGTCATCTACCGGGGGACCGTCGCCGAGCAACCCGACGCCTTCGAGCTCGACGGTCATCATCTGATGGAACGCGGCAAGGTGTTTCCGGTCTGCGGCAATAGCTGGCGCATGTTGGCCGAGACGCGGTTTGCCCAGCATTTCGATTTCATCGGCGATGTCTCGACCCATTACGGGATCTTTCCGGGCTGCGGGACGTCGATCCCCTTCGCCCCAACGGCAGCGCCGAAGGCGAGCGGCGGGGGCTGCTGCTGACATCGGCGGCATCGGCACGACAGGCGGGGGCCATGGAAAATTTCGATCTAACGCGCCGCTTGGCGGCAGAGGCTCTCGGTACAGCGTTGCTGGTCGCGGCCGTGGTCGGCTCGGGCATCATGGCCGCGCGGCTTTCGGGCGGGAACAACGCGCTGGCGCTGCTCTGCAACACGCTCGCGACGGGCGCCATGCTGGTCGTGATCATCACCATCTTCGCGCCGCTCTCGGGCGCCCATTTCAACCCTGCGGTGAGCCTGGTGATGTGGCTCAGAGGCGAATTGGACCGGCGGGAAGCCCTCGCCTACATCCTGGTGCAGATCGCCGGCGGATGCCTCGGCGCCCTGTTCGCCCATGTGATGTTCGGCTTGAGCCCGCTCCAGCTCGGCACCACGGCGCGCACCGGATGGCCGCAATGGTTGGCGGAATTCGTTGCCACCTTCGGGCTGCTGATGACGATCCTCGGCTGCGTACGTTTCAAGCCGGAGGCGGTCGCCTTCGCCGTCGGCCTCTACATCACCTCGGCCTATTGGTTCACGGCGTCGACGTCCTTCGCCAATCCTGCGGTGACGATCGCGCGATCGCTGAGCGATACCTTCGCGGGCATCGCGCCTGCGGACGCGCCTGGCTTTATCGTTGCGGAAATTCTCGGCGCCTTGGCGGCGGCGGGGTTGGCTGGCTGGCTGTTCGCGACGACTTCGGCGACGAGCCGCCCGTCACCCTGACCGGCAGTAGCCGGCTCAAACCCGCTCTCGAGTTGGACCTGTGAAGAGCCGCCCGAAGGTGGCTCTCACCAATGGTCCTCACGCCTCAGCCGCCGATGCGCGCGGTGCCGGACCGGCCGTCGTTACTTGTCCACTGCACGATATTGCCGTCGCGCGTGAGGCGGTAGCAATAGGACTGGCCGTCCATCCAGCTCGTCCACTTCTGGCAAAGCTGGTCGTTAGCGACCCACCATTTTGCCGCGGTCGGAGGCGCCATCTCCCCGTCCGAAGCTCGCGGTGACGGCGCCGATGGTGCCGCTCATGCGGCCATTCGACGAATACCGGATGGGCAGCTCGAAGCCCGAAACGTTGAGGTAGACCGTCTTGCCGCTGAGAGCCTGACGCAGCTCATCACCCGCGAGTGAAATGGGCTCGGCTGTCGCCGGAAGCGCCGGCAGGGCGAAGCCCGCCGCGATTACAAGTGCTCCGATTTTCATCGCTTCCCCTTTTATGTCCGACACATGAGCGAACGATTTCGCCGCGCAAAAAGGGTCAATTTGGGGCTAAGCCAAGGAAGTTGAGTGACGAGGTTAAGTCCAAACGCGGTGGCTCAGGGGCGCCGGCGCTGGTTGGCTTTCTTGCGCCTATTGCGGCGCGCCACGACGTTAACCGCCTCGACGCAGGCGGCAAAGGCCATGGCGAAATAGATGTAGGCGCGCGGGATATGGAAATCGAGACCGTCGGCGATCAACGCGGCACCAATGAGAAACAGAAAAGAAAGCGCGAGCATCTTCGTCGTTGGATGCCGCTCGATAAAAGCCGCCACCGGCTCCGCCGCGAAATACATGACCAGGATGGCGACCGCGACGGCCGCGATCATCACCTCGACATGATCGGCCATGCCGACAGCCGTGATGATCGAATTGACCGAGAAGACGATGTCGATGACCGCGATCTGAAGGATGCCGGCCACGATGGTGTCGACTACGGCGGACGCTTCACCGTCGTCGCCGGCGTCGCCCTCGATGTCCTTATGGATTTCAGTGGTCGCCTTCCACAGGAGAAACAGACCGCCGGCGATGAGGATGAGGTCGCGCCAAGAAAAATCGTAGCCCAACAGCGAGAACACGGGCTTCGTGAGGTGAATGAACCAGACGATGCCGGCCAGCATGGCCACGCGAAAGAGGAGGGCCAGCGACAGCCCAACGCGCCTCGCCATCAGTCGCTGGGGCGGCGGCATGCGCGCAATCATGACCGAGATGAAGACGACGTTGTCGATCCCGAGCACGACCTCCATCGCGCTCAAAGCAACGAAGCTCGCCCAGACATGCGGATCGGTCAGCCACTCAAACATCGGTAGTGCCGTTTTGTGGAAAAAGCGCCCTGCCCTAGATCACGGCTAATAACGTAGAGGTCAAGGGAGGTCCATGGTCGACCAGCGTCACCCTGCCTTGCTATCGCGCAGGGCGCGCAGCGCGCCGACTCCGGTGAGACAGGCCGCCGTCACGACAAGCAGCACCTTCACCCATAGCGGTGATGGAAATGGGTTGGCGACGGCGCCAATGGCGGCGACCGCCCACAGTGCCGTGACGAGCCAAGTGAAGGTACGCAACTCCGCAACGCGAAATGGATGCACGCAGAAGATCGGCACGAAAGTCAACACGACGAAGGCCGCGACGATGACGAGCGAAACGACGGGGGAAGGCATGAAGGCGAAGAGGTATAGGCAAACGACGTTCCAGATTGCCGGGAAGCCGACGAAGTAGCCTTCCTTTGTTTTGCTCTCTTGATCGGCCACATGGAACAGGCTGGACAACAAAATCGCGATGCCGGCAGGCAGGCGGAATGGTTGTGGCAACAGATCAGCTTGACTCACGGCGAAGGCCGGGACCGCCACATAGGTCAGGAAATCGACGATCAGGTCGAGGCGCTCGCCGCTCCAACGCGGTAAGACCGTGGTGACGTGGAGGCGGCGGGCGAGCGGCCCGTCAATGCTGTCGACGACGAGGGCAACGCCAAGCCAAACGAACATCGACTGCCAGTCGCCTCGAGCCGCGGCGAGGAGCGCAAGAAGCGCGAAAGCAGCGCCGGTGGCAGTCAGAAGGTGAACCGAAGCGGCGCGGAGGCGCAGGCTCATCTGGCCTCCGCTCGCATTGACGCTGCGTGAAACGATTGGCGAGATGTCCCGAAGACGGTAAAGCGCCGCGATATGGCGTGGGGGTCCTAGAATTGACGCTTGACCTTGCCGAGCACGGTAAGGTCTTCATTGTCTTCCGGGAGCGTGCCCTGCTGCATGTCCATCGCCCGGGGCGAGCTGTAGAGCAACTCGAGGCCGAAATTGAGCTTGGGAAAGAGGCTAAAGCCGAACAGTTTCGTCCCGCCGTTGTCTGAATTTTGTGCCGGTGCTTGCGCCGGCGCTGGAGTCACCAACTGCATGGCCGGATCCTTCGCATCCGGCGCGACCTGCAAGATTTGGGGCGGCGCTGCCGGGCTCTCCTGAAACGCGAGTGCTGGCCCAGCCCCTACCAATAGGAGCAGCCGTCACGCCAGCCGCGAGTACACAAATCCGCATTTTCTACTCTCCACCAACAAGATGAGCGCAGGGCCGCAGGATTTCAAGCGTGTCGCAAATGCCTTTAATGGCCTGTTAAAATTGAACAATCCCGACCCCGTAGCCTACGCCTGTGGCGTGACAGTCACAGATTTAATCCCCATTGCTGTTGCGGGCGGAAAAAATACCGCCCCGAAGGGCAGTATTTGGCTGCAGTTCCAGGATACTCAATAGTAGAGATAGAAGAAGATATTGCTTCAAATTGATGTCGATCAAGTTTCATCTTTGCTGAGGCGCTCCGCAAGGTGCCGAAGGAGGCGGCAAGCGTTGAGGAGCTCTTCGGGATTTGGGAGCACAATGTCGGCACCGTGCGGGTTCTGCACCGGCTCTACCGACGTCAATCCGGATGGGATGGAACCGACCGAATCTCGCTCGTCCTTCATCTGAAGTCCCGTGCGAGATGGTTTGCGGCTCAAACCGAGCCTACTGCACCCGAGCAGCCTCAACCGGCGGCGCTGGAGTTACATCCCTTCAAAGGCGCTTTTAAGCGTACGACCGCGTAATCGAAGTTATTGAAGTACGGACCAGGTTTGGCCTGATCCCGGCTCACCATTACAGGAATTTCCGTTCTTTGGTCCGAATAGTTGTGGAACGTGCATCTGGTTGGCAGCGCTTCACTCTTGCCGTCGCGTTGAATGAAGGCGTGCCTAGCCGTCACAAGGATGTCCGGCCTGAGAACGCTCACCGCCGTTCCTTGGTTTTTGCCATGCAAGGTTCGACAGGTGATTTTCCCCACGCAAGCCATCAATTGGTCTGCCTGCTCCTTGCTGAGCTTCACCCCAAGTTGACTTTCGCCCTGACTGAGATTCCAACGGCCGTCGCTTTGCCTGAGATCCATAATGTCATTGGGCTTTATATTTTTTCCGGTCTTCGAGATGATGTACACGTGTTGGAGCAATGGACGCGCCCGGAAAGCATGCAACATATGGCTGCCGCTGATCGGTATTGCCCCTGCGGCACTCAAACTGATTGCGCCTGCAACAGCAGCAGACACGCTGATTTTGCCGCACTGTTTTATGACCAAGGAATACGACGGCATTCCCCGCTCCTTGCGAGCCTCTCCGCCTAGCGACCTGATGGAAGCCTCCTCGGCGCTGCAAGCAAGTACAACGCCAGCGTACGGGCCGGGCGGGTTGCAAATCTGCGCGAGTTACCCACCCCTTGGCGATTGGTCCTGGGAAGGCAAAAACTGCCCAAACGGTGCACTAACCTAATGCCGTGCCTTGCCGTTGTGAATGTGCGGCCACTGGTCCCCCTTCCACCAGTCCTTGGCGCACTGCCCCCGCGGTGCGCACTTGGGCTTGGCAAAGCCTGGCGACGCAAAGGCTATCGATAGGATCAAGACCAACAGTGCTGCCCTCATTTGTCTCTCCTTTTTTGAGATGTGGATTTTTTGGTGCTTTGAGATGTGGATTTCTTGGTAAATAGCTGATTAGTGTGACAAAACGACAGTCCAAGGACCCACCGTGGCCCAGACCGTCATCGCGGGAGGCCGCGGCGCTGAAGTCCAGCCCCTCGATTGGGCTGTGCGAACGAATGCCGTTCCGCCGTAGCACATGGCACCGCCGCTTCCCGCAGAGAAGATTGCTGCGTGACGCCAATAAAAGGCTGGCCTAACCTATTGCCGCGACAGGACGCCTTCGTGATTATCCGTGATGGTCACTTCTATGAAGAAATCCGCTATTTTGGTTGCAACAATCCTGGGTATCACAACGGCGGCTCACGCTCAGACTACATCACCTCCAAACTGTCCGGCCGGTTACGAGTGTATTCCGTCGCCAAAGTGTCCGCCTGGTTACCAATGCAAACTGACCGATCCTGATGCGGCGGCTAACGCGGCAACTGAGTCTGATCAAGCAACCTGCCCGCCTGGCTACCATCCGGATGACCGTGGGCATTGCCTACTGAGCGATCTCGAGGCGGCAACTAAGTCTCAACAAGCGCGCGAGCAAGCCGAGCAGGGACAGCAGCCCAAGAAGGAGCCTGACCCTAACGGCCCGGTCGCCGGTGCCAAAGATGTATCAGATGAAGACAGCTATCACGCAGACCCTTGCTGGTCATTGCGCCTTCAAGACATGAAGCTGCACACGACCGAGTCGCGGTCGCGTTTCGAAGACTGCCTGGTGCATCACAATTACAACAACTAATTGCCGGCCGCAGCCGACGCGCGAAAAGCCGATACCGGGCTCGCCGCGAAAGCTGGTAGTAACCGCTTCTATTTTCCCGAACCTTACACTAGCTGCTTATGTTGCAAGACCGACGGCGTTCTGAGGAAGAGCGGAATGGCACAATTGACGCCTTCCCCCGCTAGCAGACCATCGGGATACTACAAGCAGCGATGCGGGGAGCGGTTGATCTGGGCGTGCCAGGAGCTCGAGACCAGCTTGCGTGCTGTGCCACGTGCTCAATCCATGGCGCGAAACCGGACCGCAGATTTTAAGAAAACAACCTCATGCAAAGTAGCGCCGCGCCATCCCAGCTGCCATAATTCTGGCCCGTGCGTGGCAACCGGCAGTTTCACCCCCGAGAGCCAGTTCCCCCAAAGCCGATGCTCACGTGGCGAGGAAGCACGGAGAATACCCTTCCTGGTGAGGACCTGTCTGCTTGTCGACGCCAAGTGACTACGCCCACTTATAACTCGTCCAGGTTTTAGCTCGTCTAGGTTCGACCTCAGGAATGATGGTGCGCGCGGCTCCAAGCTGCTTCTCAGCAACGAGCAAGAGCTGCTCGTTGCTGAACGCACCAGATCGTTCCATGCCTATTTCATATCCAGCGTTGGGCTCGCCGGCACGGCCTTTGCCGCCCATCGATGCCGCATCAGGCGCCGGTCGTATCCAGCTTCAAAGCGCCACCAACAATAACGGTTGATATGTCTACGGAGCCGCAGCGACCAGCAAGGGTCCGGATGGCCATAATTTCCCCGCTGGCAAGTCATTTAATCGCCTCAGGGGCCGGCGAGTGGCCGGTGAATGGATAGTAGCGGAAGGAGAGGAATACCATTTGATCATCGGCGGCTGGGCTGCCCCCAACACCCTCAAGCAGCTCGCGCTCCGTAAAAGAATATTGCACGCCCCATTGGACCGTACCGGCCGGTCCGTTATACATCTTATCCCAGAACCCTCCGGTAAGCTGCCATACGAGTCCAGTTACTCCCGCGCAAAGAGCGTTCGGCGTGTTTTCCTGTTTGCACCCAGTATTGTTGACGGTCGGCACGCCATAACCAAACTCGTGGCCAAATTGGTCTTCGAAGGTCGTAGCGAACGCTTTCTCAATGCCGCCATAGAAATAGACATCCCAATTTGAAGCGGGATGCGCCACGGCTCCGGCCATTCCCTGGAGCATTGGAATAGGCTTCGGTTCGCCGAGCTGGTTGGTCGTTACATCTGATATCTGGGCCGAACCGTAGTCTCCGACCCCCCAGCCGCCAAGCCCGTTCGCCTGGAGATCCAGCCAATGCGGCACGACTGGGAGAATGGCGCTAAAACCGCCGCCGCCGCCAAACGCGAAGTTATTCTGCGGCGCCGTTTGCCCGGGAACCAACACGCCGGCGCTGTCTAAGATGCTCGTCGCCAAAGCTGATCGCGTTTGAAACCATCGCCCAAGGCCAAACATCTCATAATGGCCCCAACCAGGATCGAGGGCCGCCTTCAGCACCATGTCGGGCGCCACAGTGGCGTCATAGCTGAAGCAGTTTGTAGTTGAGGTAGCCTGCGTCCCTGGAAAGCCTGGGGGGATGGTGCCGGCTGCTGCGTTTGCGTTTACGACATTATTAAAGCAGGTGCCGCTGTTGAGCGTGCCTCCTGACGCGGTAATTCCGGGAATCGTGGTGACTAGTTCTGTTAACCCTGTGGCATTGGCGTTCCCAAAACTGTCAACTGCAGGTCCCTCCAGCGAGAACGCCATGGAAAATGCAGGGCTGAACGTCTTGGTCAACCGGACTTGCGGATCGCGGCGCCAATTGAAGCCCGGGACATACTGGGCGTCGATGGTTAAAGGAATATTCTCATCACGGGGCACGAGGCCGTCCTTGAACTGAGTGACGAGGCTCCAAGCCTGCCCGGCCTCAAAATGCCAGCCGCTAGTGCTATCCACAGTTGCATAGGCCTGCCTCAGCCTTGGTACGTAGCTGTTGCTTTCGTCATTCTTGGAGTTTACGCCGATACCGAGAAAGTCTCCCTCGAAATATGCGGAAAGATGTGTGTACTCATTCCAATTGCCTTGCATCAAAAGCGAGAGGCGACTTTGGCGGGCTGACCCGCGGAACTCAGTTAAGTGCGTGGAGGGTACATTCGGGAAAAGCAGACCGCTGTTAAATGACGAGCCAACGTCAGAGCCCTCATTTCGCGAGCGGTAGATGCCTGCCGCTTCAATGAAGCCCCCTAGCTTAACGGTAATGGCGCCAAGCCTCACCGCACCATCGGGGGCCACTGTCACGACTTGCGCACCGGGCGGCACGCTCACCGTATTTGCACCCGGCACGGTCCTTACTTCCGCTTGCACCTGTCTGGTCGCTGCTTGCTGAGCAGCAAGCTGTTTCTGAATTGCTTGCAACTGGCTTTGTAGGCCATTGATTTGCTTCTGTAAGTCTTGCTGGGAGTCCTGCGCAAGTGCCGGTCCGGTCGCGGACAGCAATCCTACCAACGTGATCGGTAGTATGTGGTACCTGGGCGACATAGCCGTCCTCCTTCTGTGTACGCGATTGAGGCGACTAGATGCGCGACGCATTCTCCGCCCCCCGATTTTCAGCCCGATGCTTTGTTTAGAAGAGGGTTGTGAACCTTTTCTAACAACGCGCGTCTGTAACCGCCTGCTTGGCGAAAATTCCACTAATGTGGCTAGAATGCCACAAACTATCGGGGGCACGCGACTCGCGGGCGAAAAGCCAAGTCTCTCCGGCTGAGATAACCGCTGGAAGGTCGCTGAATTGCGGGTTGTGGT
This sequence comes from uncultured Alphaproteobacteria bacterium, assembly GCA_963804705.1. Taxonomy (GTDB): domain Bacteria; phylum Pseudomonadota; class Alphaproteobacteria; order Rhizobiales; family Methyloligellaceae; genus Methyloceanibacter. The sequence goes on along the minus strand of CAWDRM010000025.1, from coordinate 50,298 downwards.
TTTTGGGAACCGGTGGCATTTGCCGCCCGTGGAGTGACTGCCCAATCACCTGATCAGCGCTTAGGCAGTGTATCTGTCGGATACGGCCTCCCGACCCTTGCTGGTCGCTTTGTTTCCCTTGCCAAAAGCGGAGGGGACCGCGTTCAACAGCCCGACGTCTCCTCGACCGTGGCGTGCGCCCGGGTGGCTTGCGTTGACGCGAGCCGGTTAATATTTAGAAGATGGATAAGCGCCCAAGGTACTGCGCCGACGAACCGCTAACTCACGAGAAAAAGGAGGGGGTCTTCATGCAAGCTGGTAGAACCGTGGTGACTGCTCTTGTGGGCACCCTGCTCTTAGCCGCCCTTACGCCAGCGCATGCTCATTCTCATGGAAACGGGCGTCATAGGCAACTGCATTACGGGCCCACCTCCTCCATTTGCGGCACCCCTCGTTTCGACTTCTGGTATGGCTATTATTATTACCCTGGCTGTCGTTGCCTAGATCACGGATGGTTGCGTCTCTGCCGCGCCGGATGAAGAGCACCTCCCCGCTAGGGAAAGAGCGCGGTGGCAGCGGCCCTTCAAGCACCCACCGCAAGCTTTCCCCCCACGCGGGTCCACCCCAGACTCGATGTCCCCTCCGGCGTTCGGGAGTCCTTTCTCAGCGTCGTAGAAACCGGGGTGACGGGTCTCTCTGCTTCCCGAAGGTGACCTTTGTTGAGAGCAGGAGCCCGATATGGTACTTTTTTGAATCGGACCCCGTGGGACCGAGGGAGGGTATCGATTATAATTGGGCCGATGGGTTCCGGAAACGCAACTCGAAAGTTTCTCGGGCTCGTTCGGTGGGGGAGTTGGGCACGCGCTGGTCGGACACTTAAGGCTCGGTATCGGCCCCAGTTTGAGCTTGTGGAATGCTTAGAAGGGTCGGATTCGGCCGGCTGGCTCGATGAGCGCGTTCCGTAACCTAGGTTTGTCGGGCGTGCTAGTGCTCGCGCTCGGAACATCTTTGGCGATGGCGCAGGAAGCCCAAGCACCGAAGACGACGGTGCCGGCGGCTGCACCCGCTGGCGTGCTTGCGACAGGTACTGACGCGGGTCAGGGCGAAGGGGATTGGGTGAAGCTTTGCACGAAAAGCGAGCTGACGGGCAATAAACAGAATTGCCTGGTCACTCAGGACCGGCTCGAGCCCGACACCGGCTTGGTTCTTATGTCCGCCGCGGTACAAACCGTCGACGGCGAGGACAAGCAACATCTTCTTATTAGACTGGCGACCGCCCGTTCGCTGCTGATTCCGCCCGGTGCGCAGATCAAGATCGATGACGGCCAGCCGATCGCGCTGCAATATACCGTCTGCTTCCCCACTGCCTGTGAGGCTAAAATCGAGCTAACGAAGGAAATGTTCGAAAGCCTGCGCAAGGGAAAGCAGATGATCGTCGCTGCCTTGAACATGCAGAAGACGATGGCTATCTCTGTGCCGCTAACGAGCTTTAACAAAGCCTATGATGGTCCCCCAGTGGATACTGCCAAGTATGAAGAGGCTAAGCGCCAAATCATGGAGCAGCTCGCTAACAAAATTGCCGCGCAACAGAAAGAGCAAGGCGTGCAACAGGCTCCAGCCGGAGCGCAGCCGGAGGCGGGCGTGCAGGTCCCTGCCCAGCCACCGGCTGACACAACCGCACAAAAGAAACCTACGACCCCGTAACAACACTCCCTGAATAGGTGAAAGCTTTCAAGGAGGGATTTCCTAGGGACGAATGGTTAAATCGGTCGGTCCTTCCGTCAAAAAAGACGCTGATAGGGTAGCGGCCCTGGCAACTTATTGAAGCTCAGCGAGTCGTAATCATTGCGCCACACTGATTGCGCCACACCGACTGTCAGACTTCGGTCGGCGTCCTCCATTTATCGTCAGTACGTCATTCGGCGCCGTCAGGGCTAACGCTCTGTGGAGTTGTTGCCTTCGCAGATCTATGAAACGATACCTTAAATCTGGGAAATTGGCTGTTATAAGCATGCTCCTGGCTTCATTCACTGGAGCAATAGAACCTGCTGGCGCCATATATTTATTACAAAATCTCCCTTTAAAATCAGAACTACTTCACCGTATTTACATATTTTCCAAAACTGGGAAATATATCAACCCTAAAGACATCAGTGCACTCAGAAACAGCGACGGCCGTTGGAACCTTACTCAAAGTGACAGCAGGCTTGGAATCCATGTTACCAAAGACCAAGCTAGTCAGTTAATGGCATGCGTGGGGGAAATTACGTGTGTGACTCTTGACCGTAGCGCTAAACGTTTCGCAACGGCCGTGAGCGTGCTTCGACCGGATATATTGGTAACAACTAGGCACGATTTTTTTTCTAAACACGGGAAACCTGAGGTGTCACTTGGGAGGTGTACGTTTCACAATTATCTTAAGCCAGGGAATAAAATACCGTTTGTCGTCTATCTTAATCAAAATAGGACAAGCTTCCAGTTAAATAATTTTGATTATGTGGCGTTGCATTTGAAGACACCATTAAGCGGCTGCAATGCATTTGGCATAGATAAATCTGCGTCCTCGCTGCAAACCGGGGATGAAGTGCTCTCTGTTACCGCAAGCCAAATAGGAATGCTTAATCCAATAAGCAGCAAAGAACCCGTCGTTGCAAAAGGAGAGATTAAACAAGTGTTTGAAGGGGCATTTGGTGGACCGTCGATGTACTGGACTGACGTTGATACCGCCAGCGGAGCTTCCGGGGGTGGAATCTTTGCTCTTAATCGACAAGGAGATTTGGAAGTGGGCGACGATGAACGCCTTGTTCTGAGGGCAATGGTGATCGCCGCAGCCCTAGGTGCCAAGAATGGGCAGCCATATAACGGCGAGTTACAAACGGGAAATCAATCAATCCTGGTTGGATTGGATTCAAGTTTTATGGAGCTAGCCTTCAGAATACGTGACGAGCTTGAGACAGGACACAAGTTAAAAAAGGAGGCAACAGCGCTTACAAAGGACAACAAGCAAACGACCTCAAGGAAGCCTAAGTGGCCACACCCTCTCTTGAGGCGAGTACGCAGGAATACGGCAAAAAGGCACCCGAACTGTGTGATGTCTTACAGGAGCCACTACGCTGGTTGCCGCGGCTCGGCTCTCCAATGATGCTGGACGGTGTGCACTAGCCACCTTTGGTAACCCGTTCGGTCTTGCCCTTTATGACCGCGAGCAGTGGCGTGCGTAAGGCTCGAAGCGAGAAGGCTTCGCCGCCGATCGCCCCGTGGACTCTCCACTCGGCATCGGGAGCCGACGACGCAAGCTTCGACCAGCCAAGTGAGTTTGCAGGCGCTCTCCGCAAGGCGATGACCGAAGTGCAGGATATGGAGATACTGTTTGCCGTCTAGGAGCAGAATGTCGAAACCGTGCGGGCTCTAAACAGGAGCCTCAAAACAGGATCACTTACCGGAGTCACGGATTGCACCTCAGCTCGTAAACCATCTGAAGCAGTGCGCTGTTTTCACTGGCCAACCGAGCTAACGGCTCGCGCCATTGGGAAATCTCTGATCATCGGGAGATTGCGCCCGATGTACGATTACCCAAAGGATCCGGTCGTAAGATTGATAAGAGCGTTCTAACCATCAGTGAGCCGAAGCGCATTCGCTGCAAAGAGCATCTGCGCCCCGTCGCCAGTCAGCCTTGCCTCATTTGCGGGCGCCCGCCCTCACACGCGCACCACGTCCGCTACGCGCAATCCAGAGGGCTAAGTCTGAAGGTGAGCGATGAGTTCACCGTTACGCTATGTGCCATCCACCACCACCACATCCATACCACTGGCAAGGAACGCGAGTGGTGGGAGCGCAATATCGATCTCCTGGTAATTGCAAAGGACCTCTGGCAACAGAGCCGTGAGCGACGTCCTACGGCGCTTGAAGTTGACTCCCCGAAATCTCCGGAGGAAAGAGCCGATTGCCGTACGGAAGGCGCTCAAGCAAACGACGATTGCAAGCCGGCAGTGCCGGTTACTGGCACAGCCGATACCTCCGACGGCGTCAACCGCGAGAGATAAAAGAGACCGAGCTTATGTTGGAGCAAGCGAGTGGAACACCATCATTCTTTTCAGGCGATGGCACCTGTTCTGATTGCCAACGTGTTGACCGTGGCCTTCGGTGGGGGGGGTTTAAGCACTGACATCGCCCTCGCGCCTTATTCACTGGCTCGCCGGTCAGCGACGACTTTGCGTTTCCCGATCCGTTCATGGTAGCACGGAAACTCAGTCGTTGCCCAAAAGCAACAATAATAGCAACCCCATTTGATCACTGAGAAGCCTCATCCTGCGACATATGGCTCGAACGAGGATAGGATCGCCCGTGGTTCGTAATCAGAGGCACGGATTAAGGGAGACTATTGCGAGCCGGCGGTTTGGTCCATGTCTCGCGTGTGCTTGCCTGTTCGTCCTCGGCGTGTGCGGGACTTTCGCCGTGCTTTCGCCACGGCCGGCAATTGCCGCTCCGCAAGATGAGACTGCCGCTCAGTCGGCTGCTTCACAAGATGCGGATGCGCAAGAGCAGGCCCCATCTAACGGTCAGGATTTCACCCGCCCGCAGAACCTCTTGCAGCTCCGCTACGAATATAGAACCACACCCGGGACGACACGTGAGGTCACAAGCGATATCGTCACCCTACGCGCGGATAAAAAGCTTGATCTCACCCCACGATGGCAGCTCGCTTTGCGCAGCGACTTGCCGATGCTTGCGAAGGATCCAATTACCTCCGACAATCCCGATGGGCATTTCCTTTACGGGTTGGGTGACGCGGATCTCCAGGCGGCACTCATTTACACCTTTAACGCACGTTGGGCCGGAGGTTTTGGGGACCGGCTCATCGTCCCGATAGGCACGGACAGTCTTGGTAGCGGCAAATGGCAGTTGATGCCGATCGCTGGCATCCGCGAGAAACTACCTGAGATCAGTGCCGACAGTTATTTTGCTTTTTTGGTCAGATACGACGTCAGCGTGGCGGGCGATCCCACAAGAAAAAACATCAGCAACCTGCAGTTAGCGCCCATGTTGAACCTCGACCTTCCCGATCGTTGGTTCATCACCTTCTACCCAAGCCCAGACATCAGAATAAATTTTGGCGATCCGGTGACTGGTCAGACCGGGCGGCTGTTTCTTCCGTTCGATGTTTTGGTCGGCCGTAAGCTGACAAGCGATTGGGTCGCTTCGCTTGAGGTTAGCGTGCCGATGATCAACGACTACCCGGTCTACAACTTTAAGAGCGAAGCACGCCTCAACCTGTCTTACTGAGTGTCAATCGCCATTATCGACCCCGGTGCCCGCTCCGGATGTCACGCGTGTAAGCCGTATCGGGTAGACGTCCTGCCATTTCCGAAGCTCGGCAGTTCCAGGCTAGAGACCATCCTCTCGAATGAGGGTGTCCATGGTCATCTTTTTAGTAACAGCGATGACCGCGCCGCGCAGATCGCTGAGCGCTCGCCAAGTCGCGCATGGAATAACGCCGGGCTGTTCGCGTCGGTGGCAATTGGGTGGCAATTCACTCTTCAGTGCTGTCGCGGCAACCGCCATGTGTTGATGACTTAAAAGTGAGGGTTCCACAGCGATCAGTGGCGTGACGCGTCGCCACGGCCGAACCGGATTGATGCCAACCAGTTCACGCTAACCAGCGCCTTTAGTTGTTGTAGTTGTAATAGCGCAAACAATCTTCAAAGCGCCACCACCAATAGCGGTTGATGTGTCTGCGGAGCCGCAGCGACCAGCAAGGGTCCGGGTGGCCATAATTCCCGACAGGTAGGCGATCTACGCGCTGGGAAGTCATCGAGTCGCCTGCAAAGGCAGGGCCGGCGAGGCCGATGACCAACAAGCCGGTTATAAGATACTTGCTCATGAGATGTCCTCCACCCGCATTTTTCAGCTCGGGTTCTCTGGTTTGGCAAGGCCTCGGCTTCGGCTGGCGCCCTTTTAGGGCCACCATGCCACAAGGCTAGCGCGCAGGAGGCAGATTGACCTCGGATGATCCTAACACTTCCGCTGCCGGTGCCATGGCCTGGAGAGGATTTTGGCCGCGGTAGTTGTCTTACCCCATGCCGCAATGTCGTCGGCATCTATCACCTTAGTAAGGTCGTAATCCGGTGAGCGCCGATCTTCACGCCACCATCTGGGGAAACTGTCACCACTTGTGAACCCGGCGGCACCCTCACCGTATTCGCGCCCGGCACGATCCTGACTTCCGCTTCTGGTAATGGAAGGATGCCCAGCAAGGACTGGGCATCCTTCATGCTAGCCTATGCTCTTGAGACGACGCCCTTGCAGGCGCTGCTGTCTGACTTGATTTCCTTCTCGGCGGCAGAGAGGCTCGGATAACCGCTCTTATCACCGACAATCTTCAGGCCGCTGATATTGTAGGGACTCGGTTTCGAGTTCGATCACCGCGCAATTGCCGACCGTATCGTCTACGGCCCAGTGGTCCTTGGCATCGTAGCTATAGTTCGGAGCGGTATCTGTTGCATCGCGCATGCCAAGATTGGTAGCCAACGCTGGCACCGTTAGACTCGCAAGCAGGAGAACCGTGATTGCATATTGTTTCATGGGACGTACTCCATAGTCTGTGCCCACTCCTGGGCTTTCGTGCTCTCCGAGGGACAGAGAGGTCGACCCCAAAAGCATCTCACCGCGTTGTTTCGGGCGTGTTACGAGAACGTGTCAAATTGTAACGCGCGTCTCGGACAATAGGCGGGGGTTACCTTTCTCAAAAACAAAAGTTAGCTGCGCCGGGTTGTGGACGCCATGACGATCGCCTGGCCAAGCCTGCGCACGTGTCGCGCCCATGTGGACTGACGACGGCATTTTGCGCGGCTAGACACATTAGCGGTTCGGATTTGCCGCGCGACGTCCCTTGCAGACCACAAAGGAGAAGTCGTGATAGCTGAGAAATTGCGCGACCAACGAGGAAAAGAAGACAGTCATTCATTCGGTATCTGTGGCCCTATTCCCAAACTGGATCGGGCAGACATCAGCAACGAGTCGTTAGGATCGAAAACGATACTCTTCACCTTAGCGCAGCCTCGCCAATTCAGTCGGGAGGACAGACTGTGAATGCGTACCTGGAGGGGCCGCGTGCCAGCAAGGCTTGAGCGACTCATCATTCGTCACTTGCTGACGGCGCCGTGATCTGCGTTCTGCCGCTCCTCGTTTCGATCATCAATCCGCGCGGCGCGCCAACGCGCATTCGCCTTCTGCGCCAGTCCGAAAAGGAGCCCTCCAATACAGGGTACTAACAAGGCGTGTAGCGGGTCTATCAGCGTCAGTTCGGAAAGTCGCTCACCGGGCGCGAGGCCGAAAAAAAGGGTGTGGAGCAGATCCACCCCCGCAGCCATAGTCACAACGACAATCCCGCTAATCGCTCCGACTAGGGCAGCGAGTATGAGAAGGCTCGATTCGCGAGCCCGCACGACGGCGCGCAGGCGCCGCGGGATTTCACTTTTTATCATCGACCGCTCAATCATCGGGACGGAAGGCGAAGGGCTGACAATTCCTGTGAGTTATGCACCGACGAGCGTGAAGGGTACCTTTCGGCCGCAACGTTGGTCCTTTAGTTAGTGTCGGTTGCCCAACATCCGAACCGCATCTCGAAAGTCTAGTTTAGTGCGTCGAAGAAGCTTGCACCCTCCGGCTTATCAGCGTGGTTGCGGCGGAGCCGCAGAAAGCCACGTCTGTCCCGGCTGGGACAACCGGCGGAAGGTGGCTAGGATTGCGGGTTGGGGTTTGGGGACCGGTGGCAGTGTCTCGTACAGTTCCCAGCCTCCTCCGAGCGCCTTGTAGAGCGCGACAAACTGAATGGCGACCGATTGCTTAGCCGTCACAACCTGGTCTTCGAGACCGTATTCTTCGCGCTGGGCGTCGAGGACGTTGAGAAAATCAGTTAGTCCGCGTTCATAGCGCTCCTTCGCAAGATCCACAGCTTTCTCGCTCTCGGCGAGGGCATCCTCAAAACTATGCAATTGTTGCAAAGCCGCACGATAGCGATTGATCGCGGTGTCGACGTCTTCGATCGCTGCCAGAATGGTTTTGCGATAATGTACCAATAGTTCGTGGGCCCGGAACTCCTGGACGTCGATTTGGGCGTCCAGTTGACCGAAGTCGAGTAGCGGCCAATAGGCTCCCGGACCGACCGACCAGATCGTCCCGTGGAACTGTTTCGTGCTTCCGCCGCTCGACGGGCCGCCTTGTGCACCAACGGCAGCGGTTAACAGCACCCGCGGAAAAAGATCCGCAATCGACGCGCCGACGAGGGCGGTCGCCGAAGCGAGTTCGCGTTCGGCCTGCCGAATGTCCGGTCGTCGCCGCAGCAGTTCCACTGGCTGCCCCGACCGAAGTCGTGCTGAGCTATGAGGTACATCGCGGGGTCGATCGAGTTCGCCGCTGACCTGGCCTGAATAGGTATCGAGCAAGAGCGCGATCCGGCCTTCGGCATCAGGGATCGCCGCGATCAGCGGCGGTAACTGTGCTTGAAGCGTTGCCAGTTCCCGCTTGGCTAAGGTGACGTCCAACTCGTTGGTAAGTCCTCGATCAAACCGCGTTTGGACGAGATCCACGGTTTTTTGTGCCACTGCGATGTTTTCATGCGCCACTTTGACCCGCGCCTGTAGGCCGCGCAGCTCCACATAGTTGCGGGCAACATCGGCCACGACCGTGATGAGCACCGCATTGCGTGCTTCAATGGCAGCTCCGGTATCGTAGCGCGCCGCTTCGAGCTCACGCCGATATTTCCCGAATAGATCAAGCTCCCAGCCGGCATCGAAGCCGACGACGCGCGATATCTCCTTGAATCCGGTCGGGTTGACCCCGGCATCCAATGACTGCGGAATCCGCCCCTTGACGGGATCGGTTCCTGAGCCGCGCGCGACAGCGGCATCGGCGTTGCCTTCGGGCAAGGCCAAGCCCGCAATTACGGACTCCTGCTCCCTTGCTTGCTGCACACGGGCCAGTGCGATCTCGATGTCTGGATTGGCCAAGATGGCACGCTCAACGAGCGTGTTCAATTCCGGGTCGTTCAGCGTTCTCCACCAGCGCGAAACGTTTTCCTGTGCGGCCGCGGTCTCGGCTGCGCCAAGCTGACGTGACACCTCAAAGTTGATCGGTAGCCGAAAACGGGGCGGCAGATAGTTGGGACCCACGGCGCATCCAGACAAAGCGATGGCAGCGCCGATGGCGAGCGCAGGCCGCAATATCTGCATCAGTTAGCCCCCCGGCAGGGACCCCCGCAGCCAAATCGGCCCCAGTCCCTCGAAACTACTTGCTAGCGGTCGGGATCTCCCCTCCGCCTTCTTCCATTATGGTGACCCGTTCGCCATTGGCGATCTGGTTATTGATGTTGAGCGCGACGCGGTCACCTTCCGCAAGCCCAGAAGATATCTCGACCAAATGGCCGTTGTCGCGAGCGATGGTGACGTCCTGGAACTTCACCTTGTCGTCATCGGTGATCACCGCGACCTGGGGACCGCTGGCCCGGAACAGCAGCGCGCTTGCCGGCACCTGCAGGAAAGTCGTCGGCTTGAGGCTAAACGCCACTTTGACGTACATGCCCGGAAGAAGCGCCAGATCGCTGTTAGACAGATCAACCTCGACGCGAAGCGTCCGCGCCCTGGGGTCGATCGACTCGCTTGTCCTGGTCACCTTGCCCTCAAAGGTTTTGGTCGGGTACTCGCTTGCGGTAACCTTAGCGGTGCTCCCTACACCCAATTGGACACTGGCGCTTTGAGGGACGTTCACAAAGACTCGAATTTTGTCGGTCTGCGCAATCCCAAACAGCGGACTAGTGTTGGTCGTACTGCCCGCTGTGACAAGGTCCCCGATATCGACGCGGCGTTCGGTGATTACACCATCGTATGGTGCGGTTACTTGCTTGAACTCGGTCAAATGCGTCAGGCGATCGACATTGGCTTTGTCGAGCTTGACCCGGGCTTGCGCCGCGTTCAACGCCGCGACAGCAGCATCGAAGCGCGCCTTCTTGTCTTCGCGCTCCTGTTCGGACACCACCCCCTTGGGCGAGCCTTGCCAGCGCTCGTAGGTGGTCTTGGCGAATTCGGCATCTGCTTCCTTGACCTTAGCCTCGGCCTCAGAGGCATTTACTTGAGCTTTGGCGGCGTCGAGTTGAGCGTCGAGTTCCGGCGTGTCGATCGTCGCCAGAACCTGACCGGTCTTCACGTGATCGCCAATATCAACGAACCACTTTGCCAGATAGCCGTTCACCCGCGCATAGATAATCGAAGTGTACCAGCCACGGGTTGCTCCCGGGAGGGTTAGGATTTGCCGCGGCGGTGCGAATTGAACCTTCACGACGTTGACCGGCGGCGGCTGCTCGGCGCGCGCGGCCGTCGCTGTGGCAAGCAACGCTTCATCCCGGCTCTTAACATGACTCACCACGAAGAACGCGGCCGCCAAGATAACTGCGATGGTCCCAGCCAGCATTAGCAGCCGTCGCCCCGCTCTAGGATCGTAATTGGTCGCTACGGGCGCGTGGCTCCGGCCTTCAAACTTAGTGTCCTCTTGACAGACTTCATCCAACCCATCGAGCGCAAGGTTGGCGTCGTCGGCGCTGTCCACCGCTTGTTGGGCATCAGGTCGGTGCAATCGTAGGCCTCGCTGTTGCAGTCACACCCCTAGGCTCACGCCGAAGCAGGGAGTACATCGTGGGGACAAACAGCAGAGTGGCGGCGGTCGCGAACAGCAGGCCGCCGATGACAGCCCGGGCCAGCGGAGCATTTTGCTCGCCGCCCTCACCGACGCCAAGTGCCATGGGTATCATTCCAAGGATCATTGCGCCAGCCGTCATGAGAACCGGACGCAATCGCGTATACCCGGCTTCGATCGCGGCAGTCCGCGCATCGGAACCGGCCATCCTGCGCTGATTGGCGAATGTCACAACTAGGATGCTATTGGCCGTGGTGAGCCCGATGCCCATTAACGTTCCCATGAGGGCTGGAACGCTGATGTGGGTCTGCGAGACGAACAGCATCCACATCACCCCACCGAGGGTGAACGGCACCGCCATCAGCACGATCAGTGGATCGATCCAACTCTGGAAGTTGATGACCAGCAACAGAAACACCAGAACGACTGCGAGCGCCATACCCGAAAACAATCCAGAATAGCTCTCCCTCATGGTTTCGACCTGTCCGCTGAGCACCACCGAGATCGCCTTTGAGGGGTCCGGTTTGTCAGCGTCAATAACCTTGTCTATCGCTCCGGCAGCCGAGTTCAGGTCTCGTCCCTGCACGTCGGCGTGCACGTCGAATACCGGTCTGATATTGAGCTGCGACACGATCATCGGCACATTTTTTCGGCCGAATTGGGCAACATTCATGAGCACCTGTGAGTCTTCGTTTTGCGGCGCCGTCATCGGCTCAGTCCACAGATCTTGCGTCGAACTGATCCTGTAGGTCGGCGTTTGCACCACTAGCGGATAGGAGACTTCGTTGCGAGGATCGACCCAAAAATTCGGCGAAACTTGCAAGCTGTTGTTGAGCGAGACCAGAAGGTTGTCCGCAACTGTCTCTTGGTTTAGTCCGACTTCGCGGGCGAGTGTCCGGTCGACATTGACCGTTAGAGCCGGTGCGTCCGGAACTTGGAATACGTGCGAGTCTACAATCCCAGGGACGCGCGTAAGGTCGCGCGCGAGCCTGGCAGCGACCGCATAGGCGGCCGCGCTGTCCGGCCCAGAAATCCGAATGTCGATCGGAGCCGGTTGCCCGAAATTGAGCACCTGATTAACGATGTCTGCAGGTTGAAAGAAGAACTGCAGCTGCGGAAAGCGCTTGGGCAACTCGCGGCGTAAATCGGCGATATGGTCACGCGTCGGCGTGTGGTTTTTCGTGAGGGACACGAGGATTTCGCCATCCATCGGGCCGACGGTTGCCGTATCGCTCAGCGCGATGTTGATGCCGCTATATGGCAAGCCGATATTGTCTAAAATGACATCGATTTGATCGTTGCCGACAATCTGGCGAATGGCCGCTTCGACCTGCGCGAAGTATCGCTGGGTCTCTTCGATCCTCGTCCCCGGCGGCGCACGGACATGCAGCCGCATCTGGCCAGCATCGACCTGTGGGAAAAAATCCATCCCGAGCAAGGGAAACAGAAAGCACGACGCGATGATCAGCAGCACAAAAAACGCGGCGGTGACCAACGGCCGGCCAACGGACCAGGCCAGGGCATCGCGATAGATCTCGCGAAAGCGCTCGAACCCGCGCTCAAACTCGCCGTGGATCAAGCTCAACAGATTGAACCTGTGACGCCTCGCCTGCTTCGCCGGTTGCCGCGACGCCAGCGCCGCCATGACCGACGGGGTGCGCCGCCACTTGCGAGCGCATGAGGTATTTGAACAATACTGGCACCAACGTGAACGAAAGCAACAGGCTCGCGCCGAGCGATAGAATCACCGAAAGCGAGAGTGGCGAGAACAGATACTTAGCTGTCCCTGTCAGCAGGAACACCGGGACGAACACCACGCTGATTGACAAGGTAGCCAGAAAGGTAGGAAGCCCGACCTCGGCGGTCCCGTCGAGGATCGCCTGCTCTAGGGGCTTCCCCAGGGAGACGTTCCTTTCGATGTTCTCGATCACTACCGTAGCGTTGTCGACCAGTATCCCCACAGCTAGCGCAAAGCCGCCCAAGGTCATGGTGTTGAGCGTTTGGCCGCCGAGATAGAGTAGAAGAACCGCAGTAATGATGGACAGAGGTATCGACGCCATTATGATCAACGTCAGCCGCCAGTTTCCGAGGAACAACAGAATCATTAGCGCTGTCAGCCCGGCAGCCATCAGACCGCCCATGATTACGCTATTCAAGGCTGCCTTGACGAAGATCGATTGATCAAAAATCGGCGTTAAGGTCACGCCTTCAGGGATCAGCTTGCGGATTTCGGGCAGTACAGCCTTGATCCCATCGATCACCGCCAACGTCGACACGCCGCCTGTCTTACGTACCAGCATCAGCGCACCCGGCAGGCCATTTTGGCTGACCGAATTGGTCTGAACCTGGTATCCGTCGTGCACATGCGCTACGTCCCGGACGAACACCGTCTTGCCGTTGATCTGCTTGATAGGAAACTGGTTGATGGCGGCGATCGCATCAGGGCTGTTGTTCATCGCCACGGTGTAGTCTTTGCTGCCAATCTTTACGTCTCCGGAAGGCAGGATGACGTTCTGATGTGACAGTGCCTCGGTGACGTCAGCTGGCGTCAACCCACGCGCCTGCAGAGCCTCGGCATCGAGATCCACCATGATGACGCGAGGCTTGCCCCCGTATGGATAGGGTACCGACGCACCTCGCACTACCGCGAGATCCGGGCGAATGATGTTCTGCCCCAGGTCATTGAGTGTCGTGTCCGAGAGCGAATTGCTGGACATGCTCAGTTGGATGATGGGGACGTCGGTCGCCCCGTAGCGGAGGATGAGGGGCGGCGTAATATTGCGCGGCATATATTTCAGCACCACCAACGCGCTGCTCGCCAACTGCGACACGGCGCGGCTCACGTCTGCACCCTCATGCAGGTAGACCTTGATCACGCCCACTCCGGCGTAGCTGTTAGCCTCGATGCGAGAAATGTCGTCGACAAGCGCCGCCAGCTGGCGCTCATGTAACGTCACGATGCGATCCTGAATCTCAGGCGCGCTCATCCCACTGTAGGTCCAGACGACACTGACGACCGGTATATCGATTTCGGGAAAAATATCCGTTGGCATGCGCATGAGCGCGCCAGCAGCCAGCACGCACACCAGCATGATAAGTGCCACAACGGTATAAGGGTGCCTGAGGCTGAAGCCAGCTACGGACATACATCTGAACTCTTCGGAGGGAGAACGACCAACTCATGACAGCGGTCAGGAGCAACGCCGTCAACATCCCCATCGCATTTGAGTCTAAGCTTACTCGGGGCCATGCCGAGCCCCATGGCACATAGGCAGCTTTCAATCAAAGCTGGAACGTTTTCATCGACGCTCGTGGGCGTATACGAGTTAGACCGCATCGCTGCACTCGTGGCACCATCGCCCTACCAACCACCCACGCCTCTAGGACGAACAGCGCTACTATTAGGATATTTCAGGGCTAAGTGGCAAACCGGCCGGAGCTGTGACGGCACCCGACTCACGGTCGACCTCGATACGACCCAAGAACGCTCCTCGTTGTGAAAGGTCTATCGAAATAGTGTGTCGGTTGACCTTTACGAATGGGCCTATTTCGACGGATCGAAAGCCGTACCAGGCCAACTTACATTCCAGCAGGTTCACTATCTCGGCGAGGCTTCGGCCCGTCAACCGCTTCTCTTTTTCGGGAACGCCACCAAGTCGGCGCTTGCAGTCTCGCAGTCGCCTCAGTTCTCCCGTTGGGGCGGTTCCGTGATATTTCATCGAGCCAGCCGAGCCAGCAAAGCCATTCGAGTTGCATGTCATGTCGGTCCTCCGTCTTCGTTCAGCCGTGGGACCAGGACCTAGCCGTGTGACGTTTCAGCCTTATGTCTCGGTGGAAGCTTTTTGTAACCGTTTGTGTCGGTTTGGCATTTTGACACCAATTGATACAATTCCGCTCTCCTATTTTCCGGGCGGATGATTATGCTTGTGATTCTCCAGGCCTTTCGGGTTTGAAAATGCAAAGAACGCCTCACTTGCTCGTCGTCGACGATGACGCAGAGATTCGAAGCCTTCTTTCCACGCTTCTCACCGGCAGGGGCTATAGGGTGACGACGGCGCGCGAGGAGCAGGAGATGCGGCATGCTCTTGCCTCATCGCGGATCGATCTCGTGATTCTCGATCTCATGCTACCCGGCAAAGATGGTCTCACGATATGTCGAGAACTCCGGGCATCGAAGGCGATACCGATAATAATGCTGACGGCTCGAGGCGATCCGACTGACCGCGTCGTTGGCCTAGAGATCGGCGCCGATGACTACTTGCCAAAGCCCTTTGACGTCCATGAGCTTGAGGCCCGCATCCGGGCCGTTCTGCGCAGGTCGTCTGCCGAGATTACGACTTCCGATCACGATCTCGGATCCACATTCACGTTCGCTGGCTGGAAACTAAATGTTCGACTACGTCAACTTCTCTCACCCGAAGGGCTCGTGGTGGACCTCACCTCCGGTGAGTTTGATCTTCTGGTTGTTTTTGTCGAAAGGCCCGAGCGCGTTTTAAGCCGCGACCAGCTAATGGACCTTGTTCGTGGACGTGATGCGACAGCGTTCGATCGCAGCATCGATGTGCTGGTCAGCAGGTTGCGTCGCAAGATCGAGCGCGACTCTGGAGCCCCAGAATTTATTAAGACGGTGCGGAGTGCGGGCTATCAGTTCACGCCTGTGGTGGAGCGCTCGTGAGGCATTTTCGACTTAAGAGCGTGACTGTTCAGCTGATCATTCTCTTCGTCGCTGCGCTCACGCTGTTGGAAATAGTAAACCTTGGGTACCGCTATCTCGACCGAGCCGGGGCGCTGACCGCCCTCGAGGCAGTGCGAATTGCCGATGATGTTGCGGTCATCACTTCCATCGTTGAGAACACAGCTCCCCAAGAGAGGCCTAAGGGAGTTGGGCGTTTCAGGGGATCCGATCTGTACGTGTCTTGGGCGCCAGAACCGCTGCTAGGACCTCAATCGGCTCAAAACCGCGAGACTAGTCTTCTTCACGATCTCCTAACGCGGATGATGCCGGCGATAGCCCCCACAGACATGCGCGTTGGCTATGATCGCCCAGATAGTGGCACTACGGTACCGGAGGTGACTGAACGTGCGATGCGTTGGAGAAGGGCCGGCCCATATCCGGCGCCGATCGGAGACATCATCGACAATCTGGCCGCCGAACCGACCTTCTTAGTGTCGGTGCGGTTGAAGGACGGCTCCTGGCTTAATTTTGTTGCCGCTTACCTCGAAACCATCGATTTTTGGCCGGCGCGGACCATTGCCATACTTTCGTTGTCCGTCGTGGGCATCGTCTCGCTATCGATTTGGGCCATCCGGCGCTTCACCGCACCACTTCGAATTTTCACCGCGGCAGCAACACGCCTCGGCACCGACGTAAACGCAGCACCCATCGAGGAGCACGGCCCGTCAGATGTACGAGGGGCCATACGGGCGTTTAACAGCATGCAGAGTAGGCTGCAACGATTCGTGGAGGATCGCACACAAATGCTCGCGGCCGTTTCCCACGACTTGCGCACGCCCATCACACGCATGCGCCTACGAGCACAGTGCGTCAAAGATCAGACGCAGGGGGCCAAGTTTCTCACGGATCTGAGGGAAATGGAGGACATGATTTCCAGTGTCCTCACCTTCGCCAAAGAGGATGCCCTCTCTGAGCCCACAGTCACAGTTGATCTTGTGGCCATGCTCCAGAGCATTTGCGACGAATTCGCAGACAGGAAATTCGATGTCTCGTTTTTCGGAGGGACGCGACTTCCCTACCCGTGCAGACAAATTCCCATCCGACGGTGCTTTTCCAACCTAATTGAAAATGCGGTCAAATATGGTCAGCGGGCTGAGGTGAGCCTCGATGTTAGCAGAACAGCGGTCATGATCCACATCGATGACCGTGGTCCGGGTATACCCGATGAGCTCCGAGAACAGGTATTCCGCCCCTTTTTTAGAGTCGAAGGTTCCCGAAATCGCGATAGTGGCGGCACTGGCCTCGGTCTAACCGTTGCCAAGACGGTTGCGCTGGCACATGGGGGTGATGTGCTTCTAAGCGCCCGTTTTGGAGGCGGGCTCAGGGCAACCATCGTTCTACCCCAGTAGCTGGGGTGCAGCTTACTCAGGATCTGGCCGACTCACTTCGCCCTCACAGCGAAATAGCGCGCTTGTTGATAGACATTTCCAATCAGGTCATTTCCACGAGCGCATTGATTTTTCATCGGCCTCCGATAAAGCTTCCTGTGTGCCGAACTGTGTACAAAATTCGACAATTAAAGGCACAGGGGGGCGGCATGCAGCCAAACGCAACTTTTGGGGTGCCGAATCGCGGCGTGTGCTTGGGATTGGTGGTAACGGCTTTCTGCTGTTTTTCGATTACCGCTCGCGCGGCCGATCTAAACCTTCAAATCGATCAGCAGACCGTACAGGGCGCTACGCAACCCGAGCTACTCGCGCCAGGATCCGACGGATATTCATCTTTCGGGGACTGGCTTGCGCATTGGTACGACCGTGTAGATCAAGCCCAAGCGAGCCAGCCGCACTGGGTGACGCCGGTGGTGACGGTTACGCCGCGACTTGAGCAGGAGTTCCGTTACGATCAGTTCTTTGAGCATCTTGGCAACGACGCCAATCTCTATAACTTCGACGGCGGCAAGGGACTTGAACTCATTCCAACCACCACCAACGAGGTGATCTTTAATCTCCCGCCCTATTTGGATCGAACAGACGTAGAGCAGGCTCACGGTCTCGGAGATTGGCCATTCTTTTTGGTCAAGCAACGGCTCTTGAGCGCCAATGAGGAAAATGGAAATTACATCCTCACCGCATTCCTAGCGGGTCAGGCTCCGGTCGGCGCCAGCCCCTTTACCAACCATACTTATGTGGTCACGCCGACGCTTGCGGGGGGTAAAGGCTGGGGCAATTTCGACATTCAGGCGACAGTCGGCGTACCCATCCCGACCAACCTCGAAGGCACGGTGGGTACCTCGCTCGCCACGAATGTTGCCTTACAATATCACCTCGGAAAATACTTCTGGCCGGAGTTTGAGTTCAACGACACCTATTGGTTCGATGGCGAGCGAGAGGGAAAGAACCAACTATTCCTGACACCTGGGATCATTTTCGGTCGGTTCCCCCTTGCCGGACGCGCGAAGCTTATCGTCGGCGTGGCTTACCAGTTCACGGTTTCAAAGCAGACGTTTGACCCTCTGACACCAATGTACGACCGTGCATGGCTCCTCACGTCGCGCATAGCGTTTTGAAGCCTCTCATTCACAACAGCGTGGCGGCGATAAACTAAGGCGTGTTGCTTGTTTCGACAGCACTAACGAACTTCGATGGTCGACACGTCCCGAACGCTTCTTCCGCCGTGTGTGTCGCCTGGCACCACCAATCTGAGCGCCACATTTGAGGCCGGCGGTTCGCCGCCAGCGTAAGCGATGATCACCGATTTTCCCTCATAGTGAGGATCAAGTTCGCCGACGGCGAGTGCAACAACATAACCATCCCGTCCGGTTACGATCAGCGTGTGCTTTAGGGCACTGTTCTTTCCGGGTTCGTCAACGAGCCCCGCCTTTTCGATCAGAGACCACAACAGCACTCCGGTGTAGTGTCCCGATTTCTTGCCTTCTCCGGTCTCGAACGTCACGTCGATAGAGACGGCGGGCAAAGACTTTAGAAGCGTGTCATCAAGAACAAGCCGTTGCTGCACTGCGCCTTGAAGTACAGGCGTTGCCGTTGGTTCGCTGCGACTTACGTTGACCGTCAAGGTCGCCAAGCAGATAGCGGCAGCAATGACGACGATTTTTGTCACTTGGCCAACATGACGTGGGAAACCTTGATGACAGCGATAACCTCGTCGCCTTCGGTTTTAGCGAGATCATCCACTGCTTCGTTGGTTTTAGCGAGATCATCCACTGCTTCGTTGGTTATCGCCGACGTGACGGCCACGCCGTTTCCGATGTCAATCCTGGCATGTGAGGTCGTCTTCCCTCGCGGACTTCCAAAATCTTCCCTGATTTCTCGCGCTGAGCTTCTTCATGACGTTACAGTGAAACAGTCGCATTCTTCGGCGCTATTAGCACGAGCGCATTGCCAAGAAGGGTCTTTCGAGACGCGGTATCGATCAGGTTTTTCTTTTCCAGATAGTCCATCCAATCGAGATCGGCTGAAAAGAAGATGTCTGCTGGGGCACCCCCTTCAATCTGCTTGGCCAGCACAGACGATGCCGCGTAGCTGATGACAACCTTGTCACCCGTCTTAGCCTCATACGCTTTGGCCACGTCATCTAAGGCATTCTTCAGGCTCGCAGCAGCGAAGACAGTGATATCGGCCGCGTAGCTAGCCGAAATCATGAACGGCGTAACCAGGAAGCCCCAGAGGAGAGCCAGCAACAAGCGGCGCCGTATTGAGGTTAGAGACATGATCAACCCCTTGATTAAGTGAGGGATGTCTGCACGGTTGTAGAAGATAGGCAAGGCGATTGCGTATGAGCGTAAATGGATCGTTCTCTTTAACGCTGATGCACCCAGACCTAAAGGCTAGAAGTAAATACGCGCGCCCGTATAGAAGAGGGTGAAGTCGTCAAGCGGTGCTGAGACATGCTGGAGGTTTTGATCGACCAGACTGACTTCGGGCGTGAGGTGCTCGAACACCGCGTAGAGATGCATATTGGCCGAGTCGAGCGCCTGATCGAACCCTAGATACCATTTGTCGACGTCAGATCCTGTAATTTCTGTATTGATTGGAACGTTGGCAAATGTACCGGCCACAATTAGGCGGTTGGCGGGGACGCCACCAAGTCCATCATGGATGTTGACAAAGCCGCCGAAGAACGAGGTCTCACCGAACCTATCAAGGGAGAACCAGGGGACCGTGCGCTGAATGCCTATCTGGGCGTCCCAGGCGGTCATTTGCGGGTCACTGGTTCCGGTGAAAATGCCCGCATCCGGAGTGTTGGGGCTATGGTTGTCAGATATGCTGAAAGCGCTGAAGGCGTAGACGCCAGTCGGCAGATGCTTGATCGAAGCCGAGCCTGCCGTCTCATCAATGTCGGTTAAGCCGGCATTTGCACCCGCTCCAAAAATTTTCTCGTAGCCGATGCCAGCACCAGCCTCAAAGGTCTCGCCCCATTTCTTTTGATAACGTAAAGCGGCGCCCCAGGTGTCATCGAAATAACCCACTGACAGCGTGAAGCCGGCCCATTCGGGTGACCAGTAAGCAACCCCACTGCGACGCCCGGAGCATCCGAAAGCGTTAGCTGCGTTATAGCAGCGGGAGATGTCGGACCATTTGAGCGTCGACAACCCCTCGGCGTTGTTAAAGCCACTTGGTCGTAAGAAGAACGACCGGTTCATTTTATTGTCGGAATCCATCGTGTCTTCGAGACCAGACACGTTCGTGTCCTTGGTGACGTTGTAGCTGGGCGTGTTGGTTAGCCCCCAGCGCAGCTGTCCCCATACTTTATTGGCTAGATACATGTTGGATTGGCGAACGTGCATAGGCCCTTGAGGGTCATTCGCATTGTCGTCGTCAAACTGGTTCACCCTATCGGAGGCGGCATTCCTGCTTTCGGCTTCGAGCTGATATCCCGCCGACCAATTACCGCCGATCTTCGCCGATCCCTTGAAGCCAAAGCGCGAGGCTGCATAGTAGTTGTCGACCACGTAGGTGCTCCTTTCGTGGCCGTCATCCCAGAAGAAAACCGCCCTGTTGAGCAACCCATAGACGGTCACCGAAACGATGCTGTTGCCCTTCTGAGCGGTTGCCGCCTCAAGATCGCTAACGCGACTCTCAAGGTCAGCGCAGCAGTAGCCGCCAGCATCCTCTGCTCGTACGGGCGTTTGCCACACCAAGCCCAGCGCTACGGACACGACCGCGAGCGCGGAACTCAGAAGTTGTTGAGCTTCTCGCCTTCGGAACATGCTGCTCAGCCTTACTCCCGCTCACAGGAGTTCAAGGATACCCGAACTAACCGAAGGTGAAAGAGCAGGCATGAACACCAGGATCGAGGAATTCGATTTCGAAGATGTGGTCATTGATAGTGCCGCTTTGCCGAACAAACTGATATATCCGTTGCTCGTTTACGACGCCTGAGCCATGGGCGCTCACATCGGTGCCGTGATTGTCGCCGGGCGGAGCGCCGTCGATTGTGACGCGGAAGCGCACGGCTGAACCGCCCGCGCCGTTCTTCGCCGATTGCGGCGAGCTTTTTGACGCTGATACTGCTGCAGCCTTCCGCCCGCGGCTTGCATTCTTATACGAATAAGACTGCCACTCCCACATTGGAGGCTTTATCATCGGAGTGAAACCAGCTACTGAACCTGGTTATCCACGTCGCAGATTCTCCCGCCCCGCTACAGGCCGCCCGTTGTGCCCCAGCACTGCGAGGACTTCCACGCCCTCCGAAAAATTTGCAAAATCAACCCGAAGCGTGTGTGGGTAAAGTTCGCGGTAGTACGATATTTAGAAGGTACGGGTCGCCGACCGTGAAAGGCAAGGTATACCGCCATATTCATGCCGCCGTGCTCCCGGGCGAGGACAGATAGAGGTTGGGGATCATTCGTCTCGGTAAAGCAAATTGGCGATCACCCTGGCATCCATGACGCCGTCATCGCCTAGCCTGACCTGCCCCAAACATTCCTTTTTGCTCGTCGTACCGTTATAATTTTTTCACTGACTCATTGGCAATGAGCCAGTATGCGATCCGTCAGCACGGCCAGAAAATGAGAAATGTTTCAGCCAAGAAGGAGAGACGTCATGCGAAAAACGAATGCTGCATATACGGCCATTTGGGGCAGCCTGCTTTTAGCCCTGCTCATGCCCGGCTCAGCTGAGGCGGCGGACACGTCCGGCCCTAAAGGTGTCAGCGCCGCAAACGAACGCGGGGATGGTCACGCGGACCCTTGCTGGTCACTGCGGCTCCAAAGACACCGCAACACAGAATCTTGGTTGCGATTTGAGGACTGCCTTGCCCGTCACAATTACAACAATTGAGAGTCGCGCAGCTTGACCCTTGACAACACTTTAGCCGACTACTCAGTCAGGTGGCCGGGGCTGAGCCAACCCCTGTCCCTCCCGCAAGTCAGTCTCGCGAGCTGTAGACCCCAAATAAGTTTGACGTACCGCCTTAAACTTTCTCGCTTACCATACCCCTCTCGACACCTCAAAATGGATAGTAGCGTACAGAAGCGAATACCATGTTGTCATTGGTAGCTGGGGACCCACCAACACCATCAAATAGCTGGCGCTGCGTATAAGAGTACTGTAACCCAACTGCCATTTTGCCAACCTTATTCTCGTACACCCGGTCCCAAAGACCCGCTGTAACCTGCCAAATATCCTTATTTTGTCCATTGCATGGGAGTACGTTTGCGGCAGGGGTGAAGGTGGCTGAGCCTTCAATATTGCAGCCACTGTTGTTATCTAGCGGACTGCCATAGCCGAAGATCAGAGTGCCGTCGTTGAAAGTATCTCTGAAAGCTTCCTCATATCCTCCGTAGAGATAGAGATCCAACTTTGGAGTAGGGTGTGCGACGACACCGGTTAATGTCTGGATCATCGGAATAGGCTTTGGCTCGGCGTTTTGGTTCACCGTGAAATCGGCGAATTGAGCTGCGCCGTACATCCCGATGCCGTAGCCGCCTAATACGCTGGCCTGGAAATCAAGGTATTTTGGGATAATTGGCAGAATGAAGTTTCCACCAACGCCACCACCAAAAGCCGTGTTGTTGTTGCCGGAAATCGGGGAGTCCCCTGCCGCTCCGGTAAAAACTCCGGTCCGCGTTTGGAAGATCCGTCCAAGGCCGAAAGCCTCATAGTGGCCCCAACCTGGGTCAAATGCTGCCTTGAGGACCATATCGGGCGCCACATTAACGGAATAATTTGCGCAATTGGTCGTGACGACGGTGGGGGCTGTTCCCCCTCCTTTGACGCATTGGCCTGGATTGAGTGTCCCTCCTGCGTTGCCGGTTCCGGGAGTTGAGGTAACCAATTCGTCCACCCCTTGAGCTGTTCCCGGTGCATCCCCTGCAAAATTCGCTTCAGGGGATTCGAGGGATAGCGCGACAGAAAGTGCGGGGCTAAAGACCTTAGTTATTCGGAGCTGTGGATCGCGTCGAGAATTAAAGCCAGGTACATATTGGGTGTCGATCGTCAATGGAATATTCTCATCCCGTGGCACCAGGCCATCCTTGAACCCGGTGACCAGGCTCCAGGCCTGCCCGACTTCGAAACGCCAACCGTCTGTGTGGTTCACGGTCTTGTCCACGGTCAAATAGGCCTGCCTCAATGAGGGCACATAGGAGTTGTTTTGACCCCCTGTGGTGTTAACGCCAATGCCCTTAAAGTCAGTCTCCACATATGCGGATAGCAGCGTGTCATCATTCCAGGAGGTTTCCGCTAACAGACTTAGCCGGCTATTGCGGGCCGATTGGCGGTATTCAGCCTCATGCGAGGCTGGCACTTGCGGAAAGGGAATCTGCGCAAATGACGATCCGATGTCGGACGCCTCATTTCGTGTGCGGAAGATCATGCTACCTTCAACAAAGCCCCCCAGCTTAAGCGCCACCGGGCCGATCCTCATTCCACCGTTTGGCGTAACTTCCACGTACTGCACACCCGGTGGCGGGTTTGCGACGGCGATGCCAGGCACGGTCTTGACTTCCGCTTGTACCTGTCTAGTCGCGGCTTGCTGGGCGGCGAGTTGTTTCTGAATTGATTGCAACTGCGCCTGTAGAGCTGGAATTGATTGCAACTGAGCCTGTATAGCTTTAATTTGTTGTGCCAGATCGGAACTGCTCTGCGCCAGTGCCGGTTGAGTCGTGCACAATATGAATCCTGCCAATATGCAGTGCAAGACACGGTTTCCGCCGAATGCCAGAGTGGTCATGATTTCCTTCTCCTTGCGTCACCTGATAGTCTTGGATCCTCTCGTGTACTTGTGAAAACTGGCCAGAGGTTAAGTGCACTTCTTTTTTATGATCACTCCATGCATGGTCACCGAGACACTCTGGTTGTCCTTCCGGATCGCCTTGAGATCGGCGATCCAATTCCCGAAATCGCTGCACTGATCCGCACAAAGTGTGCAACTCGCCGCAGCCCCTTTTAAGGATACCCACGAGGGCGGTTGGATGGTCCGGGCGCCCATAAAACACGGAAATTGTAACCTCAACCCCCGACCATACCCCGTCGTACCTTAACTATATATACTCTATACGATTAGTCGAGTAAAGAACGGGCTGTTTCTTAATTTCAGCGGGAGCACGAAAAAAATTCGTCCATGGGCATTGCTTTTGCGGATTCCCCCAGTGAGCGTCGCGTGTCACGCTAACCTAATGTCAGTTCAAGAATGCTTGGGAGCCTTGGTGCCCGAATCACGAGACGAGACGGTAATGGGCTAACTAATCAAGCTACGATGTCGCGGAATGGGCAGCAATGGACAAACAAATCGAAATCAAGGGTTTAAACCGTTGCTGCGAGATCGCTGTCGTCGGGGCTGGTCCCACAGGACTGATCGTGGCTCTGGCGCTTGCCCATGTCGGCGCCGAGGTCGCCCTGATTGGGCCACCGCCGCTGCCTACAAGCTCGCAACGGGCCGACACGAGAACGGCGGCGCTTCTCTCGAGCTCGGTCGATCTACTGAAGACCCTCGAGGTTTGGGACGAGCTTGCACGCCACGCCGCACCCCTCAAGTCGATCCGCATCATTGATGCCTCAGGCGGACCGCTGCGAGCGCCGGATGTCGAGTTCAAGGCGAGCGAACTCGGTCTTGAGGCATTCGGCTACAACATCGCTAACAGCCTGCTCGTCGAGATGCTCTACGCCCAGGCTGCCTCCATGCTCTGCGAGCTGCAGCCCTCGAATGTCGAGCACATCGAGCTTTCGCCGGACCGCGCGCTGTTGAGCGGCAAGGACGGCTGGCAAGTTGCCACGCGACTTGTGGTTGGCGCCGACGGAAGGAACTCGATTTGCCGTAAAGCGGCCGGCATCGGCGCCTCCGAAAAGCGCACCGAACAGGCCGCCATCGCCACGAGCTTCGCGCATGCCCTACCGCATCGGGGCGTCTCGACCGAGCTGCATCGGCGGGGTGGTTCCGTCACTACGGTGCCGCTCACCAATCCCTTTGCTTCGAGCGTGATCTGGATTGATGACGCGGCGGAGGTCGACACAGTCATGGGTCTCGATGCCACAGGCTTCGAGCACGCGCTGCAAGACCGGCTCGAAGGGCTCCTTGGGCAGGTGCGCGAGGTCGGCGCGCGGGCCAAGTTTCCCGTGACACGGTTGGCGGCCGAGACCCTTGCCGGGCATCGCACCGCCCTTGTCGGTGAAGCCGCCCACATTCTTCCACCCATCGGCGCGCAAGGATTGAACCTCGGCTTGCGCGATGCCGCGACGCTCGCTGACTGCGTGAGTGCGGCGATCCGCAAGGGAGACGACCCGGGCAGCGATGATGTGTTGAGCGCCTACGACCGTGCCCGCAAGGTCGATGTGCTCACGCGGACCTATGGGATCGATTTGTTGAGCCGTTCGCTGCTCTCGGGCTTCCTGCCTTTGCAGGCGGCCCGTGGCATCGTCTCCCATGGCCTAAACGTGCTGCCGCCGCTGCGTCGCCTCGTGATGCGCATCGGCATGATGCCGCCCACGGACCTGCCGAGCTTGATGCGGCCCGGCGCCCATTGAGGGGCTTCGCCCGGGGTGCGACGTCCAGGGCTTGGGAGCTTGACGCTTAGGCTGCGATTTGCCACGAGGAGCCCCTCACCCTGCACGCACCGAAACAGGCACCCTCAAAGCCAATGGCCGAGCCTTCAGCCATTCCGCCTCTACGCGACCTGCGCTACCGGGCAGAATATGTCGTCTTGCGGGCGCTGATCGGCTTCGTGCGTCTTTTCCCGATCGACGTGGCGGGCAGCATCTCCGCCAAACTCTGGCGATTGATCGCGCCCTATAACCGGCGGCACAAACGCGCGCTCGCGAATCTCGAGCGTGCCTTCCCCGATAAGACCGACAAGGAGCGCGAGGCAGATTGCGCTCCGCATGTGGGAGAATCTCGGGCGCGTGATGGCCGAGACGATGAACATCGACCGCATCCTGAAACAGCCGGACCGGCTGCACGTGACCAACGGCCATGTCATTGCCCGCTACAAAGACAAGATGGGACCGGTTCTCATCGTCACCATGCATATGGGCAATTGGGAGCTCGGCATGTGGCCGATCATGCTGGCCGGCGTCAGGCCAGCCGGCGTCTATCGTCTGGTCAAGAACCCTTATGTCGACCGCTATCTCCGCGCGCAGCGGAAGGAACTCTATCCCGGTGGTCTGTTCGGCAGTCGCCGCGCGGCCGGCCAGGACGAAGGCCAGAAGACGGCGCGCCTGATCATGGACTATGTGCGCCAGGGGGGACGTCTCGGCTTCATCTCCGACCTCTACGACGCGCAAGGGATCGCGGTGCCGTTCTTCGGCTATCCGGCCAAGAGCATGCCGATCGCGGCGATGATCGCGCGGAGGGTCGGCGCGCGCATTTGGATCGGCCGCTGCATCCGCATCGGCAATCGCGCCTGCTTCGACGTCAATGTGAATGAATTGCGGATACCCCGCACCAGCAATCAGGCCGAGGACATCCGCAACATTACCGCGGCGATCCAGCGGCATTTCGAGAGCTGGATCCGCGAAAATCCCGAACAGTTCATGTGGTCAAATCGCCGCTGGTCGTAACCCCCGGGCAGGGCCGCATTTGTCGTTGACAGTGTGCCAGCCAGTCTTATCGTAGCAAAACTCGGGGGAAGGCTTTCCGAATTATGTCCATCGTCCGCAACGCCAAGTTTCAGATCGGCCAGGTCGTTCGCCACCGGGTCTATCCGTTCCGTGGCGTGATCTTCGACATCGACCCGAGCTTCTCGAATACCGAGGAATGGTACTGCTCGATTCCCCAGGAGGTGCGGCCGCCCAAGGACCAGCCCTTCTATCATCTGCTCGCCGAGAATGCGGACAGCGAATACATCGCCTATGTCTCGGAGCAGAACCTCGTCCCGGATGTCTCAGACGAGCCCTTGCGTCACCCGCAAGTGTCGGAGCTGTTCGAAGACTTGAAGGACGGCATCTTCCGCTTCCGCTTCGTCCAGGAGCACTGATCGAGATCAGTGCAATCCGGATTTCCGAACGCGGGCAAACGAAAGCCGCGCCCTTGACGGCGCGGCCCTGATTCAAGCCTTCCAAGCTGATCGCGCTTTGCCTATTGCGCCGGAGCCGTCTTCGGTGGCGCGACCGTGGCGTTGGGCGCTGCCGGGGGGGGCCCGCCAGGCGGCGCGTCGCCGCCTTCGGTCTTAGCCTTGTTGGCGAGCTCGATCTGGCGCTGACGGAACTTCTCCATCAGCGCGCGCCGGGCTTCCTCATATTTGGCGTTGTCCACTGGAGGTCCGTCGAAAACGTTGCTGAAGCCGGTGAGCGGCACCGGAAAAGCCATCGTCTTCTGCTGCATGTTCATGGCAGCCACGACCATCTGCTTGCCCTTGCGCATTTTGTCGAACATTTCCTTCGTCAGGTCCATTTGCACTTGGCAGCTCGTGGGGAAGCAGACGGCATATTGTAGCGAAATCGGCTCGCCATCATCGATCTTGATCTGCACGCCTGCCGGCATCACCAGCGAATAAGCGGTCGGCAACCTGACGAGGAGGCTTTGCTTGTCCTCGCCTTCGACGCTGCGCACCGCAGCGGCGACGAGTACCATCCCGGTATTGGGCTCGAGCCCTTCGTGATTGACGAGACAAATCTGCTTGTTGCCGGTCTGCTCGTTCTTGAGACAGAGCTTGACCCACGCACTCTCCTCAGGTCCTGCACCGGCCGCGGGCGCCGCCCCTGCCGCAGAAGCTGCGGGAGCTGGCGCTGCCGGCGCTGGGGCCGGAGCAGCGGCCTTCGGCGCTGCCGGCGCAGCGGCCTTCGACGCCGGCGTGGTCTTGGGCACGACTTGGGGGTCCTGCGCCATCGCCAAAGACGTGCCAAGCCCCAAAGCAACTACCGCAAGCAACCCCTGACGGGCCATGCCACGAAGCGTGTTCCATCGATCCATCGACGAGATCATAATCGGCCTTTCCTCGTTTCTGCGGGCCCCGATTCAGCTGCCATGTGAACCTGGCCCCCGCGTCCCTGCACTAGGGTCAATACCCGAATTGAGGCATGGACGTGGCTAGGTGGGACGGCGGAAGGCTTTCCAACCAAGCCTTTCACGCGGCTCCGCGCCCTTTCCGTCACAATCCCCACAAAACCAGCGCCGCCCTCACCTGTGTGCGTTGCCCGGTCATGCTACCCTTGGACCATGCTGCGTCGCGGAAGCATCTATAGACACACGCGCTCATCGTTGAAAGTCCCCATTTCGCTGCTGGTTCTGACCCTCTTGCTGTTTCCCTGCAGCGGCCGGTGCGAGCCTCGCTCCGGTATCGCCATGCATGGGGACGCGCTCGAGCCTAAGGACTTCGCTTATTTTCCCTACGCGAACCCGGACGCGCCGAAGGGCGGACGGTTGACGCTCGCCATGCGCGGCACCTTCGACAGCCTCAACCCGCTGATCGTCAAAGGTGTCAGCGCGGAGGGCATCCGCGACTACGTCTATGAGAGCCTGCTCGCGCGCGCTTATGACGAGCCGTTCAGTCTCTATGGATTGATCGCCGAGAGTATCGAGGTGTCCGAAGACCGAAGCTTCGCGGTGTTCACGCTCAACCCGGCGGCAAAATTCTCGGACGGCACCCCAATCACAGTCGAGGACGTGATCTTCTCGCATGCGTTGCTGCGCGACCATGGCCGCCCCAACCACCGCTCTTATTATCAGAAGGTCACGCGCGTCGACAAGACCGGGGAGTACAAGGTCAAATTCACCTTCGACGGCAGCGGCGATCGGGAGATGCCTTTGATCATTGGCTTGATGCCGGTGCTGCCGCGCCATTTGATCGACCCGGACAGCTTCGAGAAGACGAGCCTCGCGCCACCCATCGGCAGCGGACCTTACCTCGTGGATAAGGTCGATCCGGGCAAGAGCATCAGCTACAAGCGCGACCCGCATTATTGGGGCGCCGACCTCCCCGTCAATCGCGGCCATTTCAATTTCGATGAGATCCGCTTCGACTATTACCGGGACAGCGGCAGCATGTTCGAAGCCTTCAAGTCGGGCGCGATCAGCGTGCGGCCCGAGGACGACCCCACGCGCTGGACGGAAGGCTACGACTTCCCCGCGCTCCGCGATGGCCGGGTGGTCAAGGAGGAGTTTCCGATTGAGGTGCCGGCCGGCATGTCGGCACTCGTGTTCAATACGCGGCGTCCGCTGTTCGTCGATCCGCGAGTGCGCGAGGCCATGATCAAGCTGTTCGACTTCGCCTGGATCAACCGCACGCTCTTTCATGGCCAGTATGCGCGCACCCAAAGCTACTTCGAACGCTCCGAGCTGAGCTCGAATGGCCGCAGCGCCGATGCGCGGGAGACAGCACTGCTCGCTCCTTTCGCCGGAGACGTCAAACCCGAGATCATGGACGGCACGTTCGCTTTGCCAGTCAGCGATGGGTCGGGCGAGAATCGCGTGGGGCGCAAAGAGGCGCTCGCGCTGCTCGAGCAGGCCGGCTACCGGCTTGACGACGGCGCGCTCGTCAACCAGGCCACGCGTGAGCCTTTCG
This sequence comes from uncultured Alphaproteobacteria bacterium, assembly GCA_963804705.1. GTDB lineage: Bacteria > Pseudomonadota > Alphaproteobacteria > Rhizobiales > Methyloligellaceae > Methyloceanibacter. The sequence goes on along the minus strand of CAWDRM010000025.1, from coordinate 21,001 downwards.
CCTTCGAAATTCTGGCCACGACCAGAGCCGAGGAACGCCTGCTCCTGACCTATGCACGCGCCTTGAAACAGGTGGGAATCGATGCGCGAATTCGTCAAGTTGATTCGACCCAATATCAGCAGCGCAAGCAGACCTTCGATTTCGACATGATCCAATATGACTGGCCGGTCTCGCTGTCGCCGGGGAATGAGCAGTCGTTTCGTTGGGGGAGCGAGGCTGCGGTGACCGAGGGCTCGTTCAATTATGCCGGCGTCAAGAACCCAGCCGTCGACGCCATGATCAAAGCGATGCTCGAGGCAAAGGATCGCACGAGCTTCGTGTCGGCGGTGCGCGCGCTCGACCGCGTCCTCTTGTCGAGCGACTACGTCATTCCCCTCTTCCATTTGCCGCGGCAATGGCTCGCTTATTGGAGCGAGCTCAGGCGGCCGGCCAAGACCCCGCTTTACGGCTACCAGCTCGACACTTGGTGGATGGAGCCCAAGCCGCCGGAAGCTCCCGGCTCGGCCCCTGCTCAGCCCTGATGCCATGACCATGAGCAGTCTCGCCGCCGCGGCGAGATCTTTGTGGCCGGAGAAGGTGGCGACGGCGCGCTGTTCCTCGAGACCGCGCTTGGCGACGGCCCCGGCAATGCACCGGGACAAGGACTGAAGCGCCGCGGTCCTGTGGTGCCACACGGATCGGCCGGAGGGCCGCTCTCGCCAGACGGCCAGGGCTTCGTCGCTTCGGGCTCACGGGCCTTACCGGTGGAAGGATCGGAGGATTTGCTCAAGCTGAGCGCGATCCCGAGCTCCTGCACCATTCCGGTCTCGACATTGCCGCGCCGATGCCGACCACCTCTATCAAACCTTTCCCGGGTTCCTGGACGCGGTGTTTCATGCTGCCGGACGCCGTCGTCGCGGACCTCAGACCCGTCTTTTGAGCATGTCTGGTTTATGCCGCTTAGCGGACGGGCTTCGGGCAAAGGCAGTTTGGTACTGGTAATGAGCTGCGAGGTACCCCACGGGGGGCTGCCAGATAGGGGACTCAATCCTGCGGATAAACTCAATCGCCTAGCCGTACGTACTGTTCGCTGCAAAGCGGCAATGGCTGCGGCGGCGGCGGCGGATGATCCTCTCTGTATTTCATGAGGGCTGGCTCCAGCGTTTCCCTCGGCCAGAAGTTTGGAAAGCCGATTTCCTTCAGGCAGGACGCGTTCCAATACAAACCCGCGCGCGCAGGCGACTGGCCCGCCTTCACGGCGCGTGCGACGGCGACGATGTCGGTCGATTCGGGGTAGATGTAGAGCGTCGTCGGCTTGTCCTCCACCAACGCCAAAATCCACTCGGAATCCGCTGGAGGCCAGCTGGTGCAGCCATTGCTGCGGCCGGCGCCGTAATCGATCAGCTTGCCGAACGGCACATAACCCTCGTCGTCCGCGTAAGGATTGCCCGGAGCTTTCATCCGACAAACGGCCGACACGATCACACCCGGATGGCCACCGATGGCGCGCGGTCTGGCGTTCGCCGTGTCGCCCTCGCCGTCGAACTGCACGAAAGAGCGCGTCAGGGGCACGAGCTCTCCCCCCGAGGCACGATAATAGCCTTTGAACGACGTTCTGATCTCTGCCGTCACATAAGGCCCGCCGGTCGTCAGCTGGGAATCCCTCGCATTGCTGAAGTTCTTCGCGCAACGGATGCCGTTCGAGAAATCCGGGATGCTTGTCAGGTTGAGGCCGTTGCCGTGCCCCGAGGGAAGCGCGCGAAACGTCCGATTGGCTTCGCAGATGACGTAAAACCGGCGCCCCAATCCACCGGGACGCGTGGCGTCCATGGCGAAGTAGCAGGGATTGTTGACTGCGCCTTCGCTCACCTTCTTCAGATAAAGCGCGCGCGCCCTTTGCAAGACCATTGGGGCGATCTGATCTTCGCCTTCGCCGACATGGTTCTGCAGCCAACCTGGAGCCAACCACGGCAGCTCCGCCGCAAACGATCGGGGCCAGCCCGACAAGGCGACGACAATGACAAAGCCGACGATATTCAGAAGAAGCAATCTCAGTCGCATGGGATCAATTCTTCCTGTCGACGCCTTTGCATCGCATGAACCGCGGAGCCAGCAATGTAATCGCCCACGGAGTTAAAAAAGCATCAAGGCATGCATCGCTGTCGCATCTCGTGTTGGCCGCATGATGGCGCAAGTAGACTCACATACAGGGTAACGAGCCGCGGGGCAGCCACGGGGGTCACACGATAGGAGTCCCTTGGCCTGTTGAAGCCCGCCTTGCGCCGACCTCTTTGCTTGCGCCCAAAGGGATGTCCGCTATGGGTCATTAGCGGACATACTGACAAGTCCGCGCCATGTCCGCTTTGCCCCCAATAACGGACGCAGCGCATCCAAGAAGCATTTGGCTGTCAGTTTATGAGTACACGCCCTAGTTCCCAGGTGCTTCGCCTTCAACTTTCGGGGTTCGCCAAGCGCACGTTCTTTGCAAGGTGCCGTCCTCTGTGATCCATAGTCTGAGTAAACAGCACTCCTTGACCACGAGCCAAAGGCTGGCCGCCGTGCACGGAAGCGAGCGGGCAAAAGACTGGCTCGCCGCTGTCGGAGCGCTCGATCACGCCCCAACCAGCAACCGCGTTCCAAGTGAGGACGCGCCCGAATCGGACCTCGCTCATCACACGAACGCCTTCTTCCGACCGCGCAACGCCCCGGCAAGAAGCCGGCGCGCTTGCCATTCGCTGCAGCCGGGGACCTCGGCAAGCGACTGCTCGATCAGTTCAATCTCGATCGGTAAATGCTCTGCGACAAATCCCTGGTTGATGGAAACTGAGCTTCTCAATGGCTGCCATGCTGCGAACGGAAGCGTAGACCTCATAGAGTGCAGTCGAGGCATCGGGCCTTTCCACCCCTTCAGCTTGCCGAGCCGCTCCGTCGGATTCCAGTCCCGAACGTACTTATGCCTGCTCCATGCAACATGCAAAATTCTCAGCTATTGAGCTGAGAACCATTCATTTTCTGCAAATTGTAGATTCACGTAGTCTCCGAGGAACACCGATTTCAATGGTTTTCTCCCATGAGGCGGAGCCATGCGCATTCATAAACTTGTTCCCGCCCTCACCCTTGTCGGGTGGGCTGCCCTGCCGGTCATTGCCCAGGCTGGGGAGTTCTATGTCGGCGAGCCGATTGTGCAGGACAATCTGCAAATCGTGCCCAATTACCTGACCGGCATCAAAATGGATCCGATGCCTAAGGGGATGGATATGAGCCCCGATGCCATCCATCTCGAAGCCGACGTGCATGCCACCAAGGATGAGAAGCACGGCTTCTCCGAGGATGCCTGGATCCCCTATCTGACTATCCACTACACGGTCACCAAGGAAGGGAGCACGTTCAGGAAGACCGGTACGCTGGCGACGATGACGGCAAATGACGGGCCGCATTACGCCAACAATGTCTCCGTGGATGGTCCTGGCACCTACGATCTTACCTATGAGATCCTGCCGCCCTCCTCGAACGGTTTCATCCGCCATATCGACAACGAGACCGGCGTGCCCGAATGGTGGAAGCCGACCACCGCGCACTGGACTTTCACTTATCCGAGCAAGGCGAAGGGGTGAGGGCGGTGGCGCATTTCCCATTGGGCCGCGCGGTGGCTGGCGTTGTCATGATGGCCGGTCTCTGGCTCTCGAGTGCGGCGCCCCTGCAGGCGCAGACCGCGATCGATGTGACGATCAAGGACCATCGCTTCACCCCGGCCGAGATCCATGTGCCGGCTGGGAAGCTGACTGTTCTCAACATCAAGAATGAAGATCCGACGGCGGAGGAATTCGATTCCTCCGCGCTCAAGATCGAGAAGGTGATCGGTGGCGGCAACGAAGGCACCGTGCGACTCCGCCCGCTTGAGCCCGGCCGCTATCCGTTCATGGGCGAATACCACTCCGACACGGCGCAGGGCGTCGTCATCGCTGAATAGATCCCGATGCTTGCCACGCTCCTGATTGTTTTCCGCGAGGTCATCGAGGCCGGACTCATCGTCGGAATCGTGCTCGCTGCGACCAAGGGCGTCCCGCGTCGCGGCATTTGGGTGAGCTATGGCGTGATCGCCGGCGTCGCTGGGGCGTGTCTCGTTGCAGCCTTCGCAAGCGAGATCGGAGCGTTGTTCCAAGGCTCGGGTCAAGAGGTCTTCAATGCGAGCATCCTTCTTCTGGCCGTGGGCATGCTCACTTGGCACAATGTCTGGATGGCAAGCCAGGGCCGCGCCATCGCCCAGGAAATGCGGCAAGTCGGTGCAGCCGTTGTTGCTGGACGAGAGCCACTTGCTGCCTTGGCAATCGTCTGCGGCGTGGCCGTGCTACGGGAGGGCTCGGAGATCGTCCTGTTCCTCTATGGCATCGCCGCTTCGGGCGGGACCTCGGCGCTCGGCATGATGGCCGGCGGAGTCCTAGGGCTGCTCACCGGCGCCGGCGTGTCTACGCTGATGTATTTAGGCCTTTTGACCATACCCGCCCGTTACCTTTTCTCTTTCACCTCGGGGCTTATCACGCTGCTGGCCGCAGGCCTCGCCGCTCAGGCCATCGCCTTCCTGCAACAGGCCGGCTATGTCGAGGTGCTCACCTCCAGCGTTTGGGATACTTCCTGGCTGCTCTCGGATGACACCGTGCCCGGGCGGTTGTTGCATACATTGATCGGCTACACGGACCGCCCGAGTGGCGCGCAGCTACTTGTCTATCTGCTGACAGTCATCGTCATCTGGGGACTCATGCGGCTGCAGCGGCCATCCGGTCGCGCGACGAAGCAATCCTCTTCTGAGCCAATTCCGGTAGTTCAGGGAGATTGAAAGGTCAAAAGCAAATTTGTCTTCGGGGGTCTTGGGACTGTTTGCCAAGCCCGCCAACCCGCGGCCGTTCCCGCCGCTCACACCGCTTGCCGGCAATTTTGTCAATCCGAACTTCGGCGCGGCGACGGTGGTGTCGAATGTCGATGCACTCGTTATGGAGTTTGATGCTACCGCGCCACGTTCAAGCTCGAGCCTTGGGACGGCGACGTCTTCATCGCGAGGCTTATGCCGACCGATCAGTTTGGTCCCATCGTCGATTTGGGCTACATGATCAAGGGATTCGTCCAGTTTCAAATGGATAAGGACGGCAAGCTCAATCTGCTGCGGCTCTCCACGGAGGACGGTCAAGCTTATGAGTTCCGGCGCGAATAGAGTCTCTTATCTCAAGTGCCGCGGCGCGGGATCTCCGACAGTCGTGCTGATATCCGGCAAGGGGAACGGCGCTGCCGACTGGAGCGAGGTCCTCGATCCCGCCGACCCGGAACACGATGCGGATTATGACGCTGTGGCCTGGGGCAAGGGCGATCTGCATAAGAGCGAGTTGGCGGTATTTCCGATGGCGAAACCTGGACACCGCCGCCAGTCGTGCGCACGCCGTGACATGTCCGCGATTGGCACTAAGCGGACGTTCAGCCGATCGTGTCGCGAGGTCTGGTTCCGGCCGAAAAGCGGACAGGCCTAACCAACGTGTGGAATGTCCGCGAATGACCAAAAGCGGACGTAAGGCCGGGGCAGTCTTTCGCGTCCGCGCCCTACTGTGTTGGATCAAGAAATAACAATTTCGCGGAACCAGGTGTGACTACAAATCGGTGCCTAAAATCCGACGGATCAGCGGACGGGTCGGTCGTCGTGTCAGCGGCTACCAAATAGAGGCGCCCGCTGACCGAATCGACTGCCATCGTCCGCGCACTTAGCAAGGTCGGAACGCTTGCGACCGTTACAAAGGTGTTGGCATCCTTTTCTGCGATGACGGAAAGGCTTCCGTCACCATTGGAACTGAAGATGAGCTTGCGCTTAAGATCGAAAGCGGCCGTGTCTGACCGTGCACCAATGGGCAACGTAGCGACGGTCGCACCTGTGTCGGCATCGACAACAACGAGCACATTGTTCGCGCAACTTGAAAAAAGACGATGTGCGCCGGGGTCAAAGGCCAGCCCATGTGGGCTAGTGCAGTTCGGCATGGGCCAATGGGCATCTACCTGATTGGTCGTAGTATTGACGCGCACGATCTCCTTGTTCGCCTCTCCATTGATATAGAGTTTCCCGTTGTCGCCGGCGACCGCAGATTCCAGCTTGTTGCCTGCGTCAATGGTCGCAATTGAGGAATCTGATTTGGGGTCGATGACTGTGACCTTGCCCGGATCGCCGTCGACAACAAAAACGTGGCCGCTGCTGGGGTCAAACGCGATGGCGTCAGCGTCGGCGTCGGCTTTGGTCGTCTTAATAAGTTTGAGCGTCTCGAGATCAAATGATGCAGCCACCCCGGCACGCCCATCATCGGTATAGCCGCGGTTGGTTCCAGGCACGATAGCAACACCGTGGGTGCCACCTGGCAAACCTCCCACGTTCCCAATGATCCTCCCGGAGCGACCATCGACGACCGTGACGCGATCCCCATGAGCGACAAACACACGATTGGAGGTCGCGTCGAATACAACAAAATCCCACCGGTCGGGCGCCCCCAACGGGACAGTTTTGGTCACTGTGTAAAGAGGTTGAGATTGCGCAATCGCTTGCGTCGCAAATACGGGGACCAAAGCTGCGCAAAGTATGGCGGTAAAATACGAGCGGTTTGACATTCTTTGCTCCTCATTGCGGAAGCGACCCTTACTCTTTACGAGCCGGAAGCTCTTACTGGCCGAACGTGGCGACATCCAGGATGGATCCCCGTCGCATGGAGGAGCGAAGCGGCTGCAGCGAACATGCCCCGCATCAAATCTTAGGCGGCCTTGTCATCTCCTTCCGTGGTCCAACAAGCTTGCGATCCTCTAGGCGGGGCACCCCGTCCAGACGAAGTCTCTGCGGTGTGCCTTCCGAAAACCTCATCCGCTGGATTTCAGCAGAAAAGAGAATCGGATCATGATCGACGGAGCTCCGCCTCGGCCCGGGCGACGGCGGGCTTGTCCAGACCGTCGCGCGGGCCGCGCCCACCCAGGCCCCAGCAGTCAACATTCAGGCTGAGCAGAAACGGGAACACGCGGCGCATCGGCGTTTCCTCTCTCTGTGCGTCTTGGAGTAGAGCGCTCGGTAGACAAGGAGCCACAGGCACCTACTTGCCTGCGAAATAGAAGTCGCCTTCGATAGGTGAGTTTGAAACCCACGGTCGGCTTTCGAGACCGTGTTCCAGGGCAACATTCGTCAAAAGGCGAAGCTGCGAATCAAGGCCGATGCGTGCCCCGCAACCACCGATAGCGACCTAAAGAGCCGCATACTCAAGTGCAAACAACGCTGGTTGCGGGTCCGGCTTTGGACCCATTTTCGGGTCCGGTCGGCATGGAAGCGTGTTCGGTATAGGTGGCTTCGAGTTCCCACCTATATGCAGCCTACGTTGGCGAGTATACCGGGCAGGCCTTCAACTGCCTGAACTTACTAATTTTATTGTTCATGGTGGGTTTCAACCCGATCTCCGATGGGGAGAGGGTTGGGGTGAGGGGGGAAAACTCCGCGTCGGCCCGAGCCCCCTCACCCGGGTCGTTGCACGAGCCGACCTCTCCCCCAGGGGAGAGGTGGAGTCCGCTGCAGCCTCGGGGCTTACGCGGCTTGCTTCACAGCGCCCGCGATCTCGACCAGGCGGCGGAGCAGGTCGCGGGTGCCGGCAAGCCGTTCCTGCGGCGTCTCCCAATCGGCGTAATAGATGAGCCGGTGGTCGGGCTGCAGCTTGACGCCGGGCCCCTCCTCGCGAATCAAGGCGATCAGACCTTCCGGATTGGCGAAGCTCTTGTTGCGGAAGGCGATAACGGCGCCCTTCGGCCCGGCGTCGATCTGCTCGATGCCCGCCTGCCGGCACAGCGCCTTGATCTCGACCACGTCGAGGAGGTGCCGGACCTCCTCGGGCAACGGCCCGAAGCGGTCAATCAGCTCGGCGGCGAAGGCCTCGATGGCGTCGTGGCTTTCCACCGCTGACAGCCGGCGATAGAGCCCAAGCCGCACCTGCAGGTCCGGCACATACTCCTCGGGGATGAGCACCGCGGTGCCGAGATTGATGCGCGGCGACCATTGATCCTCGATCACCGCGCCCTCCCCGCCCTTCAAAGCCATCACCGCCTCTCCGAGCATGGCTTGATAAAGCTCGAAGCCCACCTCCCGGATATGGCCCGACTGCTCCTCGCCCAGCAGATTGCCGGCGCCCCTGATGTCGAGGTCGTGGCTCGCCAGCATGAAGCCCGCCCCCAGCGTATCCAGCGACTGCAACACTTTCAGCCGCTTCTCGGCCGCTGGCGTGAGGCGCGCGTCGGCGGGAATGGTGAAATAGGCGTAGGCGCGGATCTTCGACCGCCCGACGCGGCCCCTGAGCTGATAGAGCTGGGCGAGGCCGAACATGTCGGCGCGATGCACGATCAGCGTGTTGGCGGTCGGAATATCGAGACCCGACTCCACGATCGAGGTGCAGAGCAGCACGTCGTATTGGCGGTCGTAGAAGGCGTTCATCACCGCGTCGAGCTCGCGCGAGGCCATCTGGCCGTGGGCGCGTGCGATCTTCAGTTCTGGTACATGCTCGGCGAGAAACGCGGCCGCGTCGTCGAGGTCGGAGATACGCGGCACGACATAGAAGGTCTGGCCGCCGCGGTAGCGCTCTCGCAACAAGGCCTCGCGCAGGATCACGGGATCGAACGGCGTCACATAGGTGCGCACCGCGAGCCGATCGACCGGCGGTGTCGCGATCAACGACATCTCGCGCACGCCGGAGAGCGCCAATTGCAGCGTGCGGGGGATCGGCGTCGCCGTCAGCGTCAGCACATGCACGTCCTCGCGCAGCTGCTTCAGGCGCTCCTTGTGGCCGACGCCGAAATGCTGCTCCTCATCGACGATCAGGAGGCCGAGATTGGCGAACTCGATGCCTTTGCCGAGCAGCGCGTGGGTGCCGATGACGATGTCAATGGCGCCGCTCTTGAGGCCCTTCTTCACCTCGGCAAGGTCTTTGGCCGTGACGAGGCGCGAGGCTTGCGCGATCTTCACCGGAAGCCCGCGGAAGCGCTCGGTAAAGGTGCTGAGGTGCTGGCGGGCGAGCAGCGTGGTCGGCACCACGACCGCAACCTGCTTGCCGGCAAGTACCGCAAGCAGGCTCGCACGCAAGGCCACCTCGGTCTTGCCGAAACCGACATCGCCGCAGATCAGCCGGTCCATGGGGCGACCGCTGGCGAGATCGTCGAGCACGGCGGTGATGCTCGTGGCCTGGTCCTCGGTCTCCTCATAAGGAAAGCGCGCGGCAAACTCCTCATAGACGCCGTCGGGCGGCGTGATCACCGGCGCCTCGCGCAGCTGGCGCAAGGCAGCCACCTTGATCAGCTTCTCGGCAATGTCGCGAATGCGTTTCTTGAGCCGCGCCTTCCGCGACTGCCAGGCGACGCCGCCGAGCTTGTCGAGCTGGACGCCCGATTCATCCGAGCCGTAGCGGCTGAGCAGCTCGATATTCTCGACCGGTAAATAGAGCTTGTCGCCGCCCTGGTAGAGCACTTCGAGGCAGTCATGGGGCTCGCCAGCGGCCTCGATGGTGGTGAGCCCGGCAAAGCGGCCAATGCCGTGATCGGCATGAACCACGAGGTCGCCGATGGTGAGGCTCGAAATCTCGGTGAGCACGTCGCTGCCGCGCTTTGCCCGGGTGCGGCGCACTAGCCGGTCGCCGAGGATATCCTGCTCGCCGATGACGGCGACGTCCGGGGCCTCGAAGCCAGTTTCCAGGCACAGCACGGCAAACGCGGTGGCGGATTGCGGCGCGGCCAGCACCTCTTCGAACGAATCCACCCGCAGCGTGTCGCCAATGCCATGCTCGGCGAGGAGGGTCGCCAGTCGCTCCTTGGCGCCCTTGCTCCAGCACGCGATCAGCACCCGCTTGCCTTCGGATTTGAGCCGTCCGGCGTGGGCGACCACGGCGTCGAAGACTTTGCCCCCTTCGCTCTGGCGCTCCGCGACGAAGGACCGCCCTTGCCTGCCGCCGAAGGACACGATGGTTGCCTGCCGCGCAGCCTCGGGATGTTCGAACGGGTCGAGCGCCACTCTTTGGCGGCCCTGAAGCGCGTTGCGCCAATCGCTCTCGGTGAGGTAGAGGCTCTCCAGCGGCACCGGATTGTAGGGCGGCGCGCCGAAGGCCTTGCGCTCCAGCGCCTGCTCGCGTGCCTCGTAATGGTCCTTGATCTGCTCCAGCCGCTTCACCCTCGCATCCTCAACGAGCGGATCGAAGCTGACGAGCGCATCCGGCAGATAGTCGAACAGCGTCTCGAGGCGCTCATGGAACAGCGGCAGCCAATGCTCCATGCCTTGATGCTGGCGCCCCGCCGAGACCGATTCGTAGAGCGGGTCGTCGCCCCGGACGGCACCGAACAGCTCCACATAGCGGGAGCGGAACCGCTTCCGCGCCTCAACGTCGAGCGGCGTCTCACTCATCGGCAGCAGCGTCATTCCGTCGAGCCGCGCCTGGGTTCGTTGCGTCTCGGGGTCGAAGGCGCGCACGGATTCTAGCGCGTCGCCGAAGAAGTCGAGGCGGATGGGTTGGCCGCCGGGAGGATAGAGGTCGAGGATGCCGCCTCTGACCGCATATTGACCCGGATCCGTCACCGTGCCGGCGCGGCCATAGCCGAGGCTCTCCAAGCGCTCGACGAGGCTCGCCATGCTCACGACGTTGCCGGGCGCGAGCCGTTGCATCGAGCTCGCGAAGAAGTCGTGCGGAGGCACGCGCTGCAACACGGCATTGATGGTGGTCAGCACGATCAGGGGCTTCGCGTTCTTGCCATCACGGCCGGCAAGCTCGGCCAGAGTGCTGACCCGACGCGCCACGATCTCGGCATTGGGGGCGACCCGGTCGTAGGGAACGCTGTCCCAGGCCGGGAAGTTCAGCCGTCTGACTTCCGGTGCGAAGAATTGGAGGGCGTCGTCGAGCGTCGCCAGGCGCTGGCCGTCGCGCGCGATATGCAGGATCGGCCTTGGCACATCGAACTGCCCAGCCTGACGGGCAAGCTCGCCGAGCACGGCAGCGTCCAGGCCTTCGGGAACCCCGCTCGCGATCGTAGAGCCGCCTTTCAGAAGGCGCTCGACCGGCAGCAATGGAGATTTCGGCGTGTCTGCCATGGGATGCACTTAGCAGCTGCTCACGCGGCCCTGCACGATGCCGTGAAAATGCCGCAAGCGTTGCATGAGCCCGTCGAGTTCCGGCTGCCCGAGCGAATTTCCGTCAAACAGGCTCACGGCGATGTCTGGGTCGGGCGCATCGATCAAACGCTCCAATACGCAGAGCTCGGCCTCGGACATCGTCTCAATCGTTTGTTCGGCGAAGCGGCCGAGCAGGAAGTCCAACTCCTTGCTCCCTCGGTGCGTTGCACGGTAGAGCGCCCGGCGCCGCCGGATGGCAAGATCATCGGCTGGAGATTCCATGGAACGGTGTCCTCGACCGGCACATAAACGCGCCCGGCAGGCGCTCGCCTTTCGGCTAGCCTGTCCGAGCCCGGTTTAGAGCGAAGGGCACTCGTCCCTGTCAAGCCCAGGGGCTTGGCCGTCATCGACGCAAGCCTGAATTGTATCCGACGCCCGACAGCTGATATCTGGCATCTGACATGCGCCCCGCTCTCCTCAATCCCTTGTTCGCGCCGGCCCGGAGCCTTAGCGGCGTGGGGCCCCGCATCGAAGCTCTGTTGAACAAGCTCGTGGCCCCGCGCCATCAATCGGCCCATGCGCGGGTGATCGATCTCCTCTGGCATCTGCCGGTCGGAATCCTCGACCGCCAACTGACGCCGAGCATCGCCGATGCCCGTATCGGCGAGCTGGCGACGCTCGAGGTGACTGTGGCCGAGCACCGGCCCGGTAGCCCGCGCCGCGGAGCGCGAGTTCCTTACCGCATCCTGGTCGAGGATGCCTCTGGCGCGCTCGAGCTGGTCTATTTCAAGGCCGATCCTGCCTATCTGAAGCGCCTCTTGCCGCAAAAAAGCCGGCGGCTGATCTCCGGCAAGATCGAATCCTATGACGGCTGCCTGCAGATACCGCACCCAGATCACGTGGTGGCGGTCGACGCCACGCATCGAGATGGCGCAAGCGCCAGTGATGCAGCGAAGCTGCCGACGAAGTCGCTGCCGCTGCTCGAGCCCGTCTATCCGCTCACCGCCGGCCTCACCACCACCACCTTGCGGAAGGCGATCGCCCAGGGCCTGGCCCGGCTGCCTGCCCTGCCCGACTGGATCGATCCAAGCTGGCGCAAGCGGAATGCCTGGCCGACCTTCGCCGACGCGCTCCGGCGGATGCATACGCCAGACACGGACGCCGACCTTGGCGCCGCGGCACCGGCACGGCTCCGGCTTGCCTATGACGAGCTCTTTGCCAACCAGCTCGCGCTCGCGGTCATCCGTCAGCGCTTGCGCCGGAGCGCCGGACGGCGGCTAGCCGCTCCGGGCAGATTGCGGCAGGCGATTCTTGCCAAGCTCCCCTTTAAGCTCACAGGCGCGCAACGTCGTGCCCTCGCCGAGATCGACGCCGATCTGGCGAGCCCGCACCGTATGCTGCGGCTCCTGCAAGGCGACGTCGGCAGCGGCAAGACCGTCGTCGCGCTGCTCACCATGGCCACCGCCGTTGAAGCCGGAGTGCAAGCGGCGCTGATGGCGCCGACCGAACTCTTGGCGCGGCAGCACCTCAAAACCATCGAAGGCTTCGCCTTTCCGGTGGGTCTCCGCGTTGCTTTGCTGACCGGGCGGGAGAAGGGCCGCGAGCGTGAGGGGATCCTCGCCGGCTTGCGCGAGGGACGCATCGACATCCTGATCGGCACGCACGCGCTCCTGCAGGAGCCGGTCGATTTCCATGCCCTCGCCTTCGTCGTCATCGACGAGCAGCACCGCTTCGGCGTGCATCAGCGGCTTGGCTTGCAGGCGAAGGGAAGCGGACCCGGCGCCGAGCTGCTGGTGATGACCGCGACGCCTATTCCGCGCACGCGGCTGCTGACCAGTTATGGCGACATGGACGTCTCGCGGCTCGATGAAAAGCCGCCGGGGCGGAAGCCGGTCATGACCCGCACCATATCGAGCGAGCGGCAGGAGGAGGTCGTCGGCGGCCTCGCGCGCGCCATCGCCGATGGGGCGCAGATCTATTGGGTCTGCCCGTTGGTGGCCGAATCCGAAAAGCTCGACATCGCGGCCGCCGAGGAGCGCCATGCGGAGTTGCGGAAACGCTTCGGGGACAAAGTCGGCCTGGTGCATGGACGGCTGCCGGGACCTGAGAAGGATTGCGTGATGGCCGCCTTCGCCGCAAGCGATCTCTCGGTCCTGGTGTCGACCACGGTGATCGAGGTTGGCGTCGACGTGCCGAACGCCAGCATCATGGTGATCGAGCACGCCGAGCGTTTCGGGCTCGCGCAGCTCCACCAGCTCCGAGGCCGCGTGGGCCGGGGAGCCAAGCAATCCTCCTGCATTCTGCTCTACCGCAAGCCGCTATCGGAGGCCGCCCGGGCGCGGCTCGCGGTGATGCGGAGCACCGAGGATGGCTTCGTCATCGCCGAGGAGGATTTGAGGCTCCGGGGCGGCGGCGAGCTGCTCGGCACCAGGCAGAGCGGGCTGCCGGCCTTTCGCGTGGCGCGGCTGCCCGAGGACGAGGCGCTGTTGCAAGCGGCCAGGGACGAGGCGCGGCTCGTGCTTACGCGCGATCCCGAGCTCACAGCAATGCGCTCGGAGCCGCTCAGGCTCCTGCTTTATCTGTTCGAGCGCGACAACGCGATCAAGCTGATGCGGGCAGGCTAGAGCTGTGCGCGATCAAACGGCCGGCTCTTCCTCGGGCACCTGTTTCGCTCCCTTGCGCTTGGCGAGCTCGCGCAAGCGATCCTGCTGGTCGGGCGCAACCAGTCCGGCGGACACCACGAGCTTGGCGGCGTCCTCCACCGAGAGATCGAGCGCGATCACCTCGTTCGCCGGCACAAACAGGATGAAGCCCGTGGTCGGGTTCGGGCCGTTCGGCATGAACACCGTGATCAGCGGATTGCCGCCACCGATCTTCTCGTCGACCTCCGGCGGCGGGTCGCCCGCAAGAAACACGATCGAATAGAGCCCACGCCGCGGGAATTCGATCAGTCCCACGCGCTTGAAAGAGCCGCCATTCTTGGAGAGCACCGTCTCGAAGATCTGCTTCAAGGTGCGATAGACGCTCCGCACGATTGGCATGCGGGCAAGCATCCTCTCGCTGTAGCCGACCAGCGTTCGCCCGAACAAATTGGCGGTGAGCGCGCCGATCACGATCAGGCCGGTGATGCCAAAGATCAGTCCGACCCCCGGCACGCTGAAGGGCAGATAATGCTCGGGCAGATATTGCGGCGGCACGAGGGGCTTTACCCAATTGTCGATGAGCGTGATGAACCACCAGACAACGTAGATGGTGATGGCGACCGGCCCGACCACGATGAGCCCGGTCAGGAAATAGCCGCGCAGCCGCGCCCCGAGATGCGAGGAGGTGGTCTCCTCGTCGACAACGACGAGCTGCCGCAGGCTCTCGCCGTCCTGGGCGGGTGCTTTTCTCTTTGGCGTGGGGTTCGGGTCGCTGGGGGCGTTCATGGGTTTTTCCGGTGCGCCGCTAAGCGCTGGATGATCGATACGTGCTGTTGCTTACATTACTGCGACATCGCCCGCCGTTTTGGCGCTCGACGGGCGTAACGCATTCGGCGATTGAGGTGCCTAGGGGTTGACGAGGAAGCAATCAACTCCGCTGCGCTTCAGCGCGTTGCAAAGCTTAAGGCTTTCCGCCTTGTCCTGGAAGGGGCCGACCTGCAGGCGATAGAAGGTGCCGAGATTACCCATATCGGTCTTCTCGATTCGGGGCTCGATGCTGGCAAGCTGCTGATTCTGGCCAACGACTTTCTTCCACAGCGCCTTCGCCTCGTCCTCCGAATGCGTGGGCGTGAGTTGCAGGCGGTAGTCGCCGCCACCTATGGGCGCCGGCGCCATGCGGGTGGCCGACGCGACTCGCGTTCCTTGATCTCCAGCATCGGAGCTTGCCGGTTGGGTCTGCGTCGTCCAGGCCGAGGTCGTTGCTGGGGAAACGGCCGGAGGCTTGGCGCTCGCTTCATTTGCCGGTGCTGGGGCGCTCTCATCGGAAGAGCCGCGGATCGAGCCCCACCAGCGCGAAACCCGATTGCCGCTCGGGGTAGTATCGGGCGTGGTGGTGGTCCATGAGCTCGGCGTGGTGGCATCCGCTGTGCGGGCCGGGGGGGCCGCTGTCCCGCCCGCAGCTGCGGTCTTTTCCGTATGAACCTCGGTCGCGAAAGCGGCGATCGCCCCAGAATCGCCAGCCGAACCGCCATTGTCGGCGAGAAGCCGATCCACCTCGCCGCCCTTGTCCGCTTTCCGGGCGAGGGCCAGCTCGGCATCCGCTTGCGTCTTCTGGCCCGCCACGCGGTAGGCAAGGCTCCGGTTGACCATGGCCGAAAGGCGCTCGGAGGGGGAAATCCCAAGCCACATCGCCGCGCCGAGATCGGCGATGGCGCGGGGCGACTGGCCGAGCCTGTGATAGGCGAGGCCCCTGAAATACAGGGCCTTGGCCGCGTCGGTCGGTGAAAGCTTGTCGGAGCCGAGCGCCGCGGTAAGCTGTCTCACTGCTATGTCGTATTTTCCGGCGGCGAAGGCGGAGGCGCCCCCGCTCAGCGTTCCGGCGGGGCCTTCCTGGGCATGCAGCGCCATGGGCGCGAGGCTCGACAGAGCGAGCAGAGCACCGAGGGTGATCATGCGCCGGCGCAAGCGCGTGCCTGAAATGGGGTAGCGCGGCAACGGGCGTTTCAGATGAACCGCCATGTCTTTGCTCAACCAAAGAAATCAGGCAAATCCGAGGCTGTAGCCTATTCCACGGTCACGGATTTCGCCAGGTTCCGGGGCTGATCCACGTCTGTCCCCATGAACACCGCCGTATGATAGGCGATGAGCTGCACCGGCACGGCATAGACCAGCGGCGTCACAAAGCGGTGCAATGCCGGAACCTTGAGATGGGTGCGGACGGCGCAGCCCGTACTCGAAGGCTCGGCATCGCTGACCAGCACGATCTGCCCGCCCCGCGCCGCCACCTCTTGCATGTTGGACACGGTCTTGTCGTAGAGGTCGTCGCGCGGCGCGATGAAGATCACCGGCATGTTCTCGTCGATCAGCGCGATCGGCCCATGCTTCAGCTCGCCGGCCGCATAGCCCTCGGCGTGGATGTAGGAGATCTCCTTGAGCTTCAGCGCGCCTTCAAGGGCGATCGGATAGCTTTGGCCCCGACCGAGATAGAGCACGTCGCGCGCTCTCGACAGGCTATGGGCGAGCGTCTCGTAAGGGGTTTCGTCCCTGAGCACCGTCGCCATATGGCGTGGGACCTCGGCCAAGGCCTGAACCAGCTCGGCCTCCAGCGCTTCGCCGATATGTCCGCGCGCCTTGCCGGCGGCGATGGCGAGACATGCAAGCGTCGTCAGCTGGCAGGTGAAGGCCTTGGTGGAGGCAACGCCAATCTCCGGACCCGCAAGCGTCGGCAGCACGCCGTCGGATTCGCGGGCGATAGAGGATTCCCGCACATTGACGATCGACAAAGTACGCTGGCCCTGTTCGCGGCAGTAGCGGAGCGTCGCGAGCGTATCCGCTGTCTCGCCGGATTGGGAGATGAACAGCGACGCGCCGCCGGGATCAAGTCCGCCCTGGCGATAGCGGAACTCCGAAGCGATATCGACGTCCACGGGCAGGCGCGCCCAGCGCTCGAACCAATATTTGGCGACTAGTCCTGCGTAGAACGCCGTGCCGCAGGCCGAGATGGACAGGCGCGGCAGACGCGCAAAATCGAACGGCAGCTCCGGCAGCACGATGCGGTTCGAAGAAAAGTCGACGGTGCTTGCAAGGGTGTGGCCCACGACCTCGGGCTGCTCATAGATCTCCTTAGCCATGAAGTGGCGGTGGTTGCCCTTATCGACGAGGAGGGCCGTGGCCAGCGACTTGGTGACAGCTCGGTGCACGGCCTTGCCATCGCGGTCCCGGATGGCAACGCCTTCGCGGGTCAGCACCGCCCAGTCGCCATCCTCGAGATAGGCCACCTCGTCGGTGAAGGGCGCGAGCGCCAGCGCGTCCGAGCCCACGAACATCTCGCCTTGGCCATAGCCGATAGCGAGCGGGCTGCCCTGGCGGGCCACGATCATGAGGTCGTTATAGCCGCGGAAGATCATGGCGATGGCAAAGGCGCCTTCCAGCCGCTTCAACGTGTGATAGACGGCGCGGACCGGATCGTTGCCTGCCCTGATCTCACGGGTGATGAGATGGGCGATGACCTCGGTGTCGGTGTCGCTGGTGAAGGCTGCGCCCTCGGCCAGGAGCTCTTCCTTCAGCTCGCGGAAGTTCTCGATGATGCCGTTATGCACCACCGACACGTCGTCGGTCATATGCGGGTGCGCATTGGCCTCGGTCGGCTTGCCGTGGGTGGCCCAGCGGGTATGGCCGATGCCGATCTCGCCGAGCAGCGGCGCCGCTTTGAGCCGAGCCTCGAGATTGCGCAGCTTCCCTTCCGCGCGCCGGCGGCCGAGCGCGCCATGCTCCACGGTGGCAACGCCCGCGGAATCATAGCCGCGATATTCGAGCCGCTTCAGCGCGTCAACGAGTTGCCCCGCGACCGGGCCCCTGCCGAGAACGCCGACAATGCCGCACATCCGATCTACTCCACACTCCGGCCGCGGCAATTGCACACGGCGTAACGCTTGCAACTCATAAGCTATGTCCCATTGTTTCCGGGCCAACGCTGGCGCCGCTTGCGCAGCCGCGCGGCCCAGCCCAGGCGTTCCTCTTGCGGCGCGCGGGTGAGCGCCAGCGCGTCGGCCGGAACATCCTTGGAGATGACGCTGCCGGAACCGATATAGGCCCCCTCCCCGATCTTAACCGGCGCCACGAGCGATGAGTTCGAGCCAATGAAGGCCCCGGCGCCGATCTCGGTGCGGTGCTTGGCAAAGCCGTCATAGTTGCAGGTGATGGTGCCGGCGCCAACATTGGCGCCCGTGCCCACGCTCGCATCGCCGATATAGGTGAGGTGGTTGACCTTGGCGCCTTCGGCGATGTCGGCCTGCTTGATCTCGACGAAATTGCCGACATGGGCCTTCGGCCCGAGGGCGGCACCAGGGCGAAGGCGGGCGAAAGGTCCGACCACAGCGCCCGCTTCGATCCGCGCCCCGACGATGTGGCAGAAGCCCTTGATGGTCACATTGTCGCCGATCACAACGCCCGGACCAATGATGACATTGGGCTCGATGATCACGTCCTTGCCCACCTCGGTGTCATGGCTGAGAAACACCGTCTCGGGCGCGATGAGCGTGGCACCCCCGACCATGATTTTGGCTCTGAGCCGCTGCTGCATCACCGCTTCGGCCTCGGCAAGCTCGGCGCGGGAGTTCACTCCCAGCACCTCCTCGGCCTCGGACCGCAGCACGCGCGTTTCGAGCCGGTCGGCACTTGCCAGCGCCACCGCGTCGGTCAGATAGAACTCGCCCTTGGCGTTGGCGTTGCCGATGCGCGCCAAGAGATCGGTCAAGGTCTTGCCGCTGCGAAATCCCATGAGGCCCGAATTGCACAGAGTGAGCGCGCGCTCCTTTTCGCTCGCGTCTTTCTCCTCGCGAATGCCCGTTAGCCGGCCGCGATCGTCGAACAGCAGCCTGCCATAGCCCCTAGGATTGTCGGCCTCGAAGCCGATCACGACGAGATCGGCGCCGTCATCGAGCTCGCGGTGAAGCCGAACCAGCGTCTCTGGCTGGAGCAGCGGCGTATCGCCGTACAGCACGAGCACTGGGCCTGGATGCCCAGCAAAAGCGCTTTGCGCTGCCTTGACCGCGTCGCCCGTGCCCTTGGGCTCGGCCTGCACGAACACGGCAAGCTCGGGATCGAAGGCCCGCGCCACGCCCGCGACCTCCTCCATCCCGGGAGCGACCACGGCACAGAGCCGGCTAATCGAGGCGCCCTTGGCCGAGGTCAGCACATGGGCGAGCAGCGGCGCGCCGGCAAGCCCGTGCATCACCTTCGGCACATCCGAGAGCATCCGGGTGCCCTTGCCAGCGGCAAGGACGATGGCGAGAACTGAGTTCTTGCGTCATGGCTCTTTGGTCGCTGCCAAAATGCACCTAAGATCGAACAGGAAGCGTGCCCTGTTGGTCTTCCTGCAAAGGAGAGTGAAACCCGCTAATCTTGTCTTTCGCACGTCACGAATCGCCGCCGTCAGCCCCTTGCGGAGACCTGTTTAGTGGAAAGCCGGGGCAAGAGCCACAAGACGGGTACCATCCGGCGGCCTGCACGCCGAAATTGACCCAGAGGGTAGAAGCGAGTCATCCTCTCATTGCCGATTGGCAGACTGCTGCGGAGCCATATTGCTAGCGCTTTTCGGCGTATATTCGTAAGGTCTAGGGGAGGCTTGCGAGGGCCATGGTCGTCAAGGATCGCCGCGCCGGAAAGCGCAACTGGGTCCCAGGACTGTTCGCCGGTTTTTGGGTTCTGCTCGCGGTCTTCTCGGGCGCTTATCTGTTTCGCATCGTCACCGACCCGGCCGCACATCGGGTTGAAACTGCCTCGGCAAGCCCAAGCGTCGCATCGGCCACGCCGAGCCCAGAGCCCGGCGCGCATCAGGTTGAGACCACTTCGGCGAGTGCAGCGCCAGCGGCGCCGCCTTCGCTGTCATCTGAGCAGGCCGAGGCGCTGCGGCGCGCCAATGAGGCCAAGGACCGGGAGCTCGCCGAGCTGAAATCTCAGCTGCGCGACCTGTCCGGCCAAGTGAGCGAGCTCAATACGCGCTTGAGGCCGCTCGAGAAGGTGCTTGGACCCGTGGCCGCACTGCCGAGCTCGGCCTCCGTCACGACGTCGATGCCGTCCCCAGAGCCGATACGGCCGGCGGAGCCGCCGAAACCAGAAGCAAAGGCCAGTCCTCCCGAGGCTCCAATGAAGCCATCCGATCAAGCCAAGGCAATCGAAAAGCCCCCGGCTCCGGTGAAGCCCGTTGAGAAGCCCGAGCAAGCCAACACGACGGAAAGGCCAACCGGCTCTCCCAAGCCTTCGGAGAAGCCGGTCGAGCAAGCGAAGGCAATGGAAAAGCCGTCCGTTCCGGTCAAGCCTGCGGAGAAGCCAACCGATCAGGCCAAGGCGACGCAGACCCGCGCAGACCAAGACGATGCGGATGAGGCGCCCTCACCGTCCGCATCGGAAGATACGAGCGAAAGATCCATATCTATGGAGCAGCCTTCGCCGCACTCAACCGGCACGCCTGGCTCCAAGGATCAGAAGCCGAGCGAGAAGGTCTCGGCGCCGGTGCAAGTCACCTCTAACGAGCCGGCCTCGACGCCGCCTGCGGATTCGACCGACTCCGCTAATCTCGGCGCGCCGCCACCCATACCGCCCGGCACGACCCGGTTCGGCATCGAGATCGGCAGCGTGGAGAAGCAGGATAAGGTGAGGCCGATGTGGCGCGACCTGCTGACCAATCACGCGGCGCTCGTCGCGGGCCTGCAGGCGCGGCGCATCATCGCGCCGGACAAGAAGTGGCGACTGATCGCCGGCCCCTTCTCCAGCGCCGCCGAGGCGATGCAGGCTTGCGCGCTGTTCAAAAAGGCCAGCATGCCGTGTGAGGCGACGGTGTTCGCGGGCGACGCGCTTTAGCATCGTGGGGGCCGTGGAATGACCGGCTCGCCGCCCGCCCACTCCTTGGGCGAGACGACGACATATTTGCCCTTGCGCAGCTGGCTCAGAGCCATCGCCGCCTCGAGGCTCTGGGCCCGGGCAAAGGCGTCGGCGAATACGAGGACGGCGGCAGCCGATTGAGCGGCCTGGTCAGGCGCTTCCTCACCAAAGGTCTGGTTGTAAAGCGCCGCGAAATCGGCGATCGAGCCGAGCCACTCGTCCTTGAAGTTGAGCGATGCATGCCATTGGCCGGCGCAGAACGCATATTCGCCAGCCTCCGCCAGCGTCTCGGCGAACCTGGCGGAGTTGCAATGGGTCATAACGAGGATGGGCACCGAGACATTGAGCGCCTTCAGCTGCG
>CAWDRM010000024.1:0-173101 GCA_963804705.1 uncultured Alphaproteobacteria bacterium | reverse complement strand
GGAACCGGACAAGCCCCGCTCCCTCCCCAAGCACGTGCGGGGCTTCTTCATGCGCCAGCCGAAGCCGACACCAGGAACACCCGATCCGTAGCGAATTGCCGTGGCTCTGCCCACACTTCAAAACGAGGCGCACTCGACAACGGACTAGAGATGCAAGAAGCCCCGGCCGAGGGAATTGACCGAGGCTTGGCAATAGCAGGAGAGTAACAGGCGAACCGCTAGCCTGTCGTCGTTACGATCACCTCATCAAGCTATTTGAGTGGCGGGTGAGAAATCGGCTCCGCGACGACGGCCTGCTGGTGGTGAAAGCAGCCCGCAAGACCGACACCCGCTGTGACGATGATGGCGCAAACGATCAAAAGGCGCATGATCCGACCCCCGTTATAATAATCCAATAGACTATAAGGGCTTTTGGAAGAAGAATGGTGGCATTTTCGACACAGGCCGAATGAAAAAGGGCGCCGGCCGAAGCCGACGCCCTGCACCACATCAATCGCGCCTAGCTACATTTTCCCTTAAGAAAGAGCCCCAGCGCGGGGTGCGCGACCGGGGCTTAGGGATTACGCGAACTATGGGGACGGCTCCCTTGAGCCATCGGGGCGACGGTATCAGTTCCGCATCAACGGGTTGGTTTCGGGGCTTGATATAGCCAAGGCGCCTCTGCTTTCCGAAGAAAATCGCTTACCAACAGAATTCCCGAGGCGGCTAAGCGGGGAAAATTTGGAGGCGATCAGGGACCTTGAGACGGGTAACAGCGAACCCTTGTCCAATTAACAGGACTCGCTGTTTGGCGGCAACACCACTTGCGCCCGCAGGTTCAAATCCTGCTCGCGAAACTGCTGTCGGCTCAGCTCACTTCTCGCCAATTAGCTGAACTCGATCAGGGAGCGAGATCGGGCACCAACTTGATAAGGAGTTCGGAGCCGGCAAGCTGGATGGCATAGATTTCCAGAGTGTGCCGGCCGATAAAACGCAGGAAGCCGGCTATGGCTTCCGGCGGTTGGATGCGGCTCGGGCCGCGCTGGAACAGACACAGGCTGACGGACAAAACACCGATGCCGAGAATGAACGCGGCGAAATGGAATTGAGGAAACGAGAATTCCCTTTGTTCCTGCCAGACGTAAACGACCGCAGCGACGACGCAGGCCAGCAGGCGCATCAGCCCCGCGTTCTCTGTCATCGCGCGCACGAGCGGTGGCGAGTTTTGGGCTGCGCCGTGCGCATCGACAACTGTTCTGCCGTCGACATACATGCGTTGGCATAGGCCGCACAGGGCCCACAGCCATCCCTCCGAGCCGTAGTCGACTATTTTCGACGTTATCGGCAGCACCGCCAAGAGCCCGCAGACGAGGAAGAAGAAGCCGGCCCATCCGTCGTGTTGCACAAGGATTTGCACATAGGGACGTGCACTGCGGATGAGTGCCAAGCTCAAGAGAATGTTCGGCACCACCCAGGTCCAGTCGGCGTTCCAGCTTTCAAGCAGAGTAAGGACGACACCGAGCCAGATCCAGTGGAGCGGGACGGTCCGGGCCTGCGCAAAGCCCAATAGGAAGAAGAATATAGGAGCCGCCAGGCGGCCGAAAGCGCTCGACCAAAGGTCGTCTTCCATGAAGAAGTAGCCGAAGTGGTCAACCGAGACCAAGACGATCGCGGCGGCTTTCAGCCAGTCGGTCTTGTCAACGGCGGGAGGTGGGCGAGTAGAACGCGTGGCGCCGTGCGATTCTGCGCTCAAAGTTGTGCCTTTGGGGTGGCGACAGCGGTTTATCCGATGCTCTGTCCAAAATGAGACTCAGCGGCGCAGCCGAGCTAAGACCCACACCGCCATGACCATTCGAGACCCCGAAACTTTGGCCTCCAGCTCGACATGCCCGTCATTCAACGGGGCGAGCATCTGGCACATGATATCGAAGACCTCGTCATCGCCGGTCGTACTTGTGACTTTGGGCCATATAAATATGATACTGCTTTTCTGGCAGGAATGCACGAAGCGACAGATCAAGCAGCTCTTCTT
Organism: uncultured Alphaproteobacteria bacterium; assembly: GCA_963804705.1. Lineage (GTDB taxonomy): Bacteria > Pseudomonadota > Alphaproteobacteria > Rhizobiales > Methyloligellaceae > Methyloceanibacter. Next base: position 171,090 of record CAWDRM010000024.1, on the reverse strand, counting down.
CACAATCTACGGCGCGCCATAGTTCCTGCCATTGATCGAGACGAATACCTCATCGAGATGCCAGCGTGTGTCTGCGGGTGGATGCGATCTTCTGAGCTTTCTGGCGAAGGCAAGGTCAAATTTTACCGACTAGCGGCGGACGGTTTCATAGGAGACATCGCTGCCACGTTGGGCCAGCAGATCCTCGGCATCCCGAAAGCTCAGAGGAAATCGTAAATACAACCAGACGGCATACTGGATGACCTCGGCTGGAAAGCGGTGGCGGTATGAGAGATTGTACACGGGCGATTCATCGCCGGCCCAACTCTGAGAGTTAGTGTGACAGCGCCCAGCCCATGATCATTCGCGATCCCGAAAAGAATTTCGAGGAGCTGTGGGAGACCTTTCACCACAGGTATCCCTTCTTCGAGCTGCGAAAGGTCGACTGGCGAAAGCAGTACGACATCTACAGGCCGAAGGTCACGAGTAAAACCAGCGATGATGAGCTCTTCGATATTTTTTGCCAGATGCTCGACCCGTTGGATGACGGGCATGTCGAGCTGAAGTCAAAAGCAGGTGATAAGGGGAAGAAGCGCTACTTCACCGCGGAGAAGAGGCCCCGCTTCTATCAGGAGTTCACGGAGCCCCAGATCAAGGAACTCTTCAAGACGACCGAGAAAACGCTTGTTGCAAACGGCTTCGGGCGCCTCGCGGAAACCGGCGCCTGGATGCTTCGGTACTGCCGGTCACAGACCGTTAGCTACATGCGGATCCTCGAGCTGGAGGGCGTCAAGAAGAGCAAGTTGACAGCCGCTCTGGACAAGATCGCCCTCGACTTCACGGATCTGCAGGGCTTCATCATCGATGTCCGCGACAACCCCGGCGGCGATGACAGCACCGCCGTCACCATCATCAATCGGTTTTGTGACCGCGTGAGAGTGGCGTTCCACAGGAGGACAAAGATCGGTCCTGGGGAGGATGCGTTCACACCGTTGAAGACCTGGCACATTGAGCCTGAGGGTGACGTGCAGTTTACAGGGCCGATAGTGCTGCTGACCTGCGATGCCGTTTTCAGCGGCGCCGAGGCGTTCGCCTTAGCGATACGGCAGCTGCCCTACGTCACGATCTTGGGCGATCATACCAACGGCATATTCTCCTACCAACTCAAGAAGAAACTTCCGAACGGCTGGGAGTACTGCCTGTCATACCAGAAATACTTCTCGGCCGACATGGTGTGTTACGAAGGCAAAGGCGTACCCGCCGATATCGAGCTGTTCAACAGCACCGCTGATATTGAGAACGGGGCCGACCCGTTGATCACTGTCGCGCTCGAGGTGTTGAAGTCGAAGCGGCCGGTAGCGTGATTTCAGCTGACTCGCGTCGCATGCGCGGGATAGTCAGCCATCGCTGCGGATGGCAAGAGCTGCGCAGCTACCGGCCGTCTCAATCGCGTAGGCGCAAAATCGCTCCGGCCCACCGTAAGCTCGTGGCGCATCGACGATGCGGATGCTCGGGTCCAGCTCGAATTGGAACGCGTCGAGGCCGAAGGGCAATCCCTCTCCGATGGATTTCAGGGCTGCTTCCTTGAGCGTCCAGAGTTGGAAGAAGGTTTGCATGCGGGTCCGTTCGCCGGCGCCTTCAACGGTCTTTGCCTCGGCTCTTGAAAAATACGCTTGCGCGAGCTCGGTCGCCTCGAGGTGTCTTGTCTGATCTTCGATGTCGACACCGATGCGCCGTGTCGAAGACCATGCCCCGAGGTATCCCAGCCGGCAGGAGGAAAAACTGAACCAGCAACCCCGCAGCTCGGGGAGGTAGGGACGCCCTTTCTCCGTTGCCTCGAAAGCGATGCGCGATAAGGGCAACGCCGAGCCGACCGCGAGGGCGCCGCAGTAGCGGCGAAACGCACGCTGCTGCTTGAAGTGTGCTTCGCCGCCTTCCGCCAGGAAGCTTTGCGCCCGCTGTTTCTCCGCATCCGAGAGGACGGACGCGCAACGGCTAACTGCCTCCGGATCGCGCGAGACCGGCGCAAATAGAACGCTCGCCATATGACGTGCCGGCGCCGGGGTGCAGTCGCGCGCGCTTGCGGCGAATAGGTCGTTGACGCGTGCGCTAGCGTCCCATGTCATCCGAACCGTAAGCCTCTGCAAGCAGTTGACCCGGCCACGGGCTCCACGGGGCTGCCCTGGTAGGTGGCCGAGAGGAGGTTCATGTCCTTGAGGACGAGCGACAACGGCAAGACCGTCGTGTCCCGCTCGATAACCACGCCACCCATCACCGTTGCGCCGGAGCATATAGCACACCCGTCCTGGATGTGGGTTTGCTTCACCTTCAGTATCATGTTTTCAAAGGTGTGGAACTGTAGGAAGCCGCCGACGACACAATTGTCATCGAATTTCACCGCGTTCCAGTCGGAGCACTGCATGGGCTCGGTCATGATCGTCCGCTGTCCGATCTGGCATCCCATCCACCGTAAGATCGGATTCGCGAGGATCGTTCCTGCCCAAAAGTTCAGAGGTCTCTGGCACCAGACGAAGAAGCAGTCCTGCGCGAAAAAGTAGGCGAAGTGCCGCAAGGACCAGAAGGGCGTCGCGTGATTGACGCCCCAGTCCCTGCCGACGAGAGCCTTCTTGATCGCGACGCTGAGCAAGATCAGATGGGCCTCGGTGAGCAACAGCGCCAGCAGCGCGCCGATGAGTGGGCCGAAGCCCATCCGCAGCGAACAGATGTACAGGATTGTAAAGATCAGCCCATCGGTGACGCGCAGCATCCCGATGCTGAAGAAGTCGTTCAGGAAGACGCGGGTCAGAAAGAGCGGGAAGGTCGGCAGTTGGTCGTTCTCGGCCTGGGTGCTGGCAAACTTCAGCGGCGGGTTTCCCGCCACAGCGCTCGGCTCGCCGAGTTGCGACCGCATCTGTCGCCGGAAGTCTATGTCGCTGCACGGCGTCGATACGCCGAGGAGGAAGTTCGTCGGCAACTGGCCATATTCCGCCACGCAGTTGTTACCACTGAAAAAATTCCGCGGCATGTCGAGATGGCGCAACGTGAGGTGCTTGGCGCCGTAGTCGAGCATGTTCGTGAAACAGCCGTTTGACCAGAACACCTGCGCGTCGGCGGTGGCGAACTCGGGGACGAGGTTGAACATCACGTCGCACTCGGACGCGCCCAACCGCGTGAAGTGCATGCCGGCGAGCGCGCGCAAGTATTGCCCTGTGATGGTCCAGGTCCACAGCAGCTGGATGTTGTTGAGCTTGCGCATTCGGTACATGAGGAGCGCGCCACTGAGGCCGCGCGCACTGTGCAGCCCTGGCGATGCGGCCGTGTAGCGAATGAAGAGGCAGCCCAGCAACGAAGTAACGACGATGGTGAGCCAAGCGGTAATGAAGGTGTAGAGCGTTAGGTACCCAATGATTTCGTACAGCGGCGTCACGCTGAAGTAATTGCTGGATACGTCGGCATCTGCGAGCGGCGTGAAATCGCGGGCAAACCACAGGATCACGGCGGCGGGTACCACGCTGATCGCAGAGAACACTGCGATCTGCATGAAGACGTTGCAGGCCTCCAGTAGCCAGATCGGGTGAGCGTCCCGGCAGGCGCTTGCCGTACGCCGCAGCTCCGTGCAACGGCCGGCAAGGCGTGCCGGAGCCCCTTCCCAAATCTCATGCGCGCCGACGTCTCGCAAGATGGGTGTGAACGGAGTGATCCAGCTGCCGCGGCCGATCCTCACATTGTTGGCGATGGCGGCGCGCATTCCGATCTTGCAACCGCTTTCAAGGTGGATCGGGCCGACGAGCAGGTTCTGCCCGGACCATCTCGTCGTTTGGACGTAGGCGCCGGTCTGGATGGCGATATCGTCCTCGATGGCAATCAAGTCCAGAGGCCCCGACAAATACGCGTCGGACGCGCATTGAAGATTTCTGCCGACTGTGGCGCCGAGCTGCCGCAGCACGAATGCCATGAGCGGCGCGCTGCGGTAGATGGCGCGCAGGGGCAGGAGCACCAGGCTCTCCATTCGTCCGATGCACCAGACCCGCAGGTGCATCTTGCTCCACTTGGGGTAGACACCCGGCGTCACGTTGTTGCGATAGATATCGCCGCCCAGGAGAAACTTGATGCCCATGACCCAGAGCAGACAGGCGAAGGGCAGGAGCAGGCTGAGCAGGTACAGGCCGATGCCGGCGACGATGAAGGTCCAAATGCTGGCGGTCGCGAAGAAGGTTCCTATTTCGACGGTGCTTAAGACGTCTAGGGACGCCAGCAAGCCTGGCGAATAAAGCAAAGTCGCAAAGAGGATCTGCAGGATCGTGAAGCGTCCGACCGACAGTACCTTTGCCGCGCTCTCATCGCGTGCAGCGCTGGTCTGCGCGGATTTTGCGGCGACCGTTGCCGCCGCGGTGGGCGACTGAACCTGCCGCATTCGGCTCGCTACCTTACGTGCCGTATTGCAGTCGCTGAGCAGCGCGCGCACCGAGACCGCCCATCCCGCGGCCTGCAAGCGCCGCGCTAGGCGCGCGATGACGATTGAGTGTCCGCCGGCCTCGGCGAACCCCTCGTCCCATCCGATGGGCGTCTCGAACACGTTCCTGCAGATCGCCAGCACTTCCTCGGCGCCTGGCTCCAGTCCCGTGTCGGCGTCAGTCGGCGTCGCTTCCCCAAGCTCCGTGTCTTGCGCTCTAGGGGGTGTCTCGAGGTCGCCGTTCCGCAGCAGCAGCGATAAGTCCGGTAAGCACTTGCGGTCGATCTTCCCCGACACCGGCTTCATAACGAATTTTTCTACGAGGAAGATTTTGGTCGGGACCGACGGCGCCGGAAGTTGCTTGGCGAGCGTCGCCGTCACCCGAGCGGTCCACTCCGCTGGCGCAGGTGCGACCACCGAGATCTCTCCTGCGAAGATCGACGGTGCCATGACGAAGGCGACGAGCGCCTCGTTCTGGTAGTCCAGCACAGCGGCCTCGATCTCGCTGAACTGCGTCTGCAAGATGTCCTCGACGGCCTGTGCCTCGACGCGGTGTCCGCGCACTTTGAGCTGCGCGTCGATCCGACCGAGGAAGTGCACGCGCTGCGTTCGAACGTCGATTTTGCATTTGTCCCCGGTGCGGTAGAGGCGGCCGAACTGAGGGTGCGTGATGAACTTCTGCGCGGTCTGCTCCGGCAAATTTCGATAACCGCGCGCGAGGTGGACGCCGCCGATGCAAAGCTCTCCGACCTCACCGTGGAGCAGTGGTCGGAGCTCGCCGATCTCGAGGATGACGTAGGTGACGTTGGCGAACGGCGAGCCGAGGGTGATCAGCTCTCCCGGCCGCAAATTCTGGCGGCTCGTGTCGCTGCTCGCCTCCGTCGGGCCGTAGGTGTTGATGACCTGGCGCCTGCACCGCGTCCACGGCTCTACGAGCGCGCTGGGAAAGGCTTCGCCTGCAGGCACAATGTAGCGGCACAAGGGATATGGAAGATCCACCTCGGGTGTTGATGTGAGCGTGGAAAGCAGCACCGGCGGACAGAAAAGTACCGTGACCTCGGCTTCGCGCAGCACGGGAACAAGGTCCGGGCCGGAGCTGATCTCCTCCTTGGTCAGCATGACGACGGCGCAGCCCGACACCCAGGCGCTGTACATCTCGGAAATGCAGCCGTCGTAGCCCAGCGATGAGGTGAGCGAACTCGCGTCCATGCCCGGAATGAGAGCGAAATAATCGGCGTAGGTAAGAGCGAGGTTTACATAGCCAGCGTGCGGGCACTCGACACCCTTCGGCATCCCGGTGGTCCCGCTCGTATAGAAGATGGTCGCGAGGCGCCGGGTCGGATCGTCCAGCCAGGACGGCGGATTTCTCTTGGGCGCTCTTTCCGGCAACGTCAGGACGTCGAGTGTCGGCAGGTCGCGAAACTTGCCCTGTCCGCGCGTGAGAACGACTACCGGCCGAGCGTCGTTGATCATGTGGGTAATGAGCGCGTCGGGCAGGGTGGTATCGAGCACCACCAGCGTGCCGCCGGCCCTAAGCACGCCGAGGTGCGCGGCGACGATCTGCCAGTTGTCCTGCGACATGGCCACGGCGACCACCTGGTCCTGCCCCGTCAGCAACGGCTGTACGGCCGCGGCCACGTTTTCTGCGTGCGCATCGAGCTCAGCGAAGGTAAGTGACCCTCCGCTGTGGGGGATCTGCAAGGCCGTAAAATTGGGATACTTCTCGGCGGAACGGCTGAAGACCTCCGTGAGCCACCGAATGCCCTGTTGATGCGGAACGTTCGCGAACGGGCGGTCGCCGAAGACATCCGCCAAGCTGTACGGACACGTGTCCTTCGGCTCGTGCGCCGCCTTCTTCGCCGCCCAGAGGTACCGCCGCCACGCTGCAAACGTCAGAACAAAGAAGGCCGCCAGGAGGGTAGCTGCGAGCGCCAAAACTCTTCCTCACATTTCCGAAATTTCTCACCCTTGACGTATCTGGGCTTCTTGCCCTCCAGGCGTCAAACCCCGCGTCGACCGAACATGGCCGGCAGCGCTCAGTCGAAGTATCGCTGCAGCGTGCCTCGACGGCGAATGTCCAAGGTGACGCAATGGGGTCCGCCGCCCAACAGCTTGGAATGCCGCAATTTCAATGGGATGACGTCAAGGCCGTGCTTCTCGAGAAGCTTGATGAGCGAGGGCTGGGTTCGGTCGACGACAACCAGATTCGGATTGATGCTGAACGCGTTCATATCGATCCAATCGCTACCGATGCTTTTGGAAATGTAATCGGCATCATGTCTGTCCGTATTCTCCATCGGCGGACTGTAGATGACCTCCCACTGTTTCAAGACCGGCGGCAGCGTATCGTCGTTGAGACGACCGGGATTGCACAGGATCAAGCCGGGACGCAGGGCCACGAGGGTCGAGTTAATGTGGCTGCCGAAATATACGTCCTTGAGGAAATGGATTCGGTATTTATCGCCTAGTATGCCCTGCAACCAGTGGCCGCCCATTTCGTTGCCGGTGGCGCTGACGAGATAGATCAAGTCCTGGCCGAAACGCAAGACGTTTGCCGCATCGAAGGCCGGCTCGTCGTTGCGCGGCGTAGGCTTCTCCAGATCGACGCCTTCGAACAGCGAGTTTAAAAGCATCGGCTTCGGCGCGCTATACCACCGTGCGCCCGACTTCATGTAGTCGATCAGCAGCGTGCGATAGCTGAACGTCTCCTGGGCGCGGCTGCGGATCACATTGGGTGTTTCAATGATCTGGTCACCAATCACCAGCATGATGTCCCGCGGGCAATAGTTATAGTACCCCTGGGATTCCCAGTTGATGGTCGAGAACGTGGTTTCGTGGGGCCAGGTGTCCGGGCGCCTTACCGTGACGCCGGCCTTCTCCAGGATCTGCTCGAACTCGTTTAGATCCTCGTCCGTCTCTTCAATGATCCGTTGCGGAAAAGGGCCGCGTGGAATGTCAGCCAGTGAACGGTCGGGGAATTCTGCCAGCTGAGTGCTTAGGTCCGGCGTCGGATATCGCGCGTTCAGCGGATTGCCGACGATGACTTCCTCGAGCGGATCCCACTCGTTGCAGCTCCAGACAAGTGACATAGATACGACGCCTCCCCCGGTATTGCGAAACCTGGCCGGTTCAAGATCATTCTTCTAACTAGATGCTGCGCTCCCGGCGTGCCGTGTTTGCGCACGAGCCACTGAGCTTCTTTAGTCCCTCACCATCGGACGGAGTTGCTGAAGAAGTCAGCCAGGGCCAGCGCCGTGCCGGACGTTACGGCTTCCCGAAGCACGAAATCGCTCACCGCAATGTCGAGGATGCCCAGCCCGAAGGGCGAGAAGATGCGCGCCTTGCCGGGGTCCTGCTCGAGCTTCCCGTCCAGAACATCCACCAGGGTGCCGCCGATGAAGTCTCTGCTTCCGCGCGCCGTCTCCGCCAGATGCAGTGACGTGTTGGCTTTCAGGCAGTGCTCGACATCGTCGACGATGTTTTGCGACGCCAAGATCACGTTCACCGAGATATCGCGCAGCGATAGATGCAAGACCGTAGGCGAGTGCGCGAACAGCTTTTCATCGGCGAGGTAGGGCTCGAGGGCCGTGGTGGTGAACACTATAAGAGACGCATCCCGGAGAGCGCCCTCTAGGCTGCTATGCAGCTCCGTCTCGAGGCCCTGCTGATCGCGGAGCCACGTCGCGAATTGCTCCGCCTCTTTTCGGTCCACATCGTACAAGCTGATTTTGCGGAACTTCCAATTTCGAAATAGCAGCCACTCGATCGTGTGGCGGGCGATCACCCCGGTGCCGATAACGCTCAGCGTGCCTTCAAAAGGCGCAGGGGACATATGCTCGGCCGCCAGTGCGGCAGAGGCGGCGGTACGCGTCGCGCTTATCAGCGACGCCTCAATGCAGGCCAGCGGATAGCCCGTCGTGGCGTCGTTCAGAATCTGGACTGCCGACGCGCGGGCAAGGTTGCCGGCCCTGTTGGCCGGGAAGCTCGATATCCATTTGATGCCGCTCTTGTTCACCTCGCCGCCGAGATGAGCCGGCAGGGCGATGATGCGGGCGGTAGGGTTGTCCGGATAGCGAAGAAAGTAGCTGTTGGGGTTTACGGATTTGCCGGCGGCGTGGAGACGGTATGCCGCCTCGACGGCTTCAAAAACTTTCTGCCGGTTGCCGTCGATTGCACTCTTAACTGCCGAGCCGGGAACAACGTGGAAGATCGGAGCGGTCGCCAAGCCTTATTCCCCTGCGAGCAGCTTGGCCTGAGGTGCGATGACATTCTGTACCCAGGCCGGGTTGTATACTGTGTCCAGATACTTGTCGCCGAGGTCGGCGGAGATGGCGACGATGGTATCGCCGGGCGTGAACTCCGAGGCCAGCTTCTGCACGGCGGCGAGGACGGTTCCGGTGCTTCCGCCAACAAGCAGATGGTAATCGCGCACGAACGACAGACACGTTTCGACGGTCGTCGCTTCGTCGATCGCGACGATCCGGTCCGGATTGCACAAGTCCGCCAGCTTCGGCCGCAAACTCGTTCCGATACCGGGAATGTTTCGCTTACCGGGCCTGCCGCCGAACGTGACGGAGCCGGCAGGCTCGACGGCCACGATCTTGATTTTTGGGAACTCGTGACCAAGGCGCTCTGAAATCCCGGCGAGCGTGCCTGTGGTTCCGGCTCCCACGAAGATCCAATCGACCTTTTCGAACTCGTTGGCGATCTCATTTGCCGTTTCCGCGGCATGAACATTCTTGTTGGCTATGTTGTCGTACTGATTGAGCCAGACGGCGTTCGGCTCCGATTGCAAGATGTCGTCTATCGCCCTGAATTGGTTGGTGAGGAAGCCGCCGTCGGCGTCCCGGTCGTTGACGACGAGAACTGTTGCCCCGTAGAGCTCCATGCCTCTGATGTTGGCGCGGGTGGAGTTGGAATCCGTGACGCAGATGAACTTGTAGCCTTTGATCGCGCAGACGAGGCTGAGCGCTATTCCAAGGTTTCCCGACGACGATTTCACGATGACGGTTTCATGCGGCCTGACGATACCGCGCCGCTCTAGATCCTCGATGAGACCTATTGCCGTTTTCACCTTGATCGAGCCGGATACGTTGAACCCTTCGAGCTTTAGGAATACGTCGTGGCCCCGCGCAAAGGAGCGGAGACGATAGAACAGGTCGCGAAAAATTATGTCTAAGGGCGACTCGATGATCATGGCGCAGCATCCCCGTGGACGTCGATTGTCTCGAGTGGTGCGTCATTCCGATGGTCCCCATCGCGGCGCTGATCGGGTAGGCCGTGACGCGAGGACCCCAGACGCGCGGTCACGCGGTCTGCCCTATCGGAAACGGCTCCGGTCATCTCACGCGTCGCCCGACGCATCATTATGCGGGCGTTGAGAGATTGAATGCCGGATCGAAGTCCTGCCATTGTCGTTGTCGTTTTTGCATGGCGCCCCCCCCTGTCGGCCCATCCTTCGCCCCACCAAGGTGGGCCTGAGGCGCGCCGCTTCGAACTTTAGGATAAGGGAGTGGTCCTGAGGTCGCAAGCTAATGGTTGAGAACTCATACAGCACGTTGAATATTTTGGCGAATCGCGGCCTTCATTGGGTCTGACTGACAAGGAGGCCGCTATGACGCCTGGTTGTCGGATGACGCCTGGGCAGCGATCGAGCCCCATCTTCCGCAGGGCAAACCTGGCAAGCCGCGAGTAGATGACCGTCGGGTGATCAGTGGCATCCTGCACGTCCTTAAGACCGGATGCCGCTGGCGCGATTGCCCCTCTAAGTATGGACCGCATATAACGATCTATAATCGCTACAACAGGTGGTCGAAGCGCCGTATTTGGCAGCGGATCTTCGAGAAGATGGCTGCGGCAGGACCAGTGCCTGAAGAGCTTTCCATCGATACCAGTCATGTCAAGGCGCACCGCTCGGCGGCTGGCTCAAAAAGGGGGAGTACGCGGAAGCGATTGGGCGCTCGCGTGGCGGAAGAACGAGCAAAATCCATGCCTTGGCCGATGATCGTGGCCGACCGGTCGCCTTCGCCCTGACGCCCGGCAACGTCGCCGACATCACCATGGCCATTGCGCTCCTGGGCGCCGTGGACAAGCCCAAACGCTTGCTTGCCGATAAGGCCTATGATGTGCCGACAGTTTTCGTCACTGGCTCAAGCGACGAAAGATCAAGGCCGTCATCCCATCAACCGCCACCCGACGGACCCCATACCCACTCGTGGGCTTGGGCCTGCTGGATGACATTTCGTGAGGCTCGCCTCGCACGGATGTGTCAGCGCGAAAGGAGACAGCTCCGGAGCAGCCCCATGCTCAAGGCAAACGAGGAAACTTGCTGAAGTCCGGAGAACGCCGCTCCAAGAAAGCGTTGTGGCCTTCTTTGGTTTCTTCGGACATTTAGTACAAAAGTGTGGCGTTATCGGCCAGATCCATCAATGTCTGTCGAGACCGAAATCTTGTGCGTGCCTGCCCGTCCATCGACATGTATGTGAAGGCCGCCGAATAGCCAAAAGGCTTGTGTCGCCAGCTTCTCAGCTGGAAAGGTTGGATGTCGCCCCTGCTTCAGTGATTGCAAATCCCTAAAAGGAGCAGCCTTGATGTCATCTGTGCATCGGATTCTCATCGCAGACCCGATTCACGAGCAGGCGAAGACCTTTTTAACCTCGCGGCCTGGATTTGAGGTGGCCGTCGCAACGGGATTGAACGAGGCGGAGCTGGCTGAGCAAATTGGAGCCTACGACGGAATCATCGTGCGCTCCAAGACCCGCGTAACCGCACCGATAGTTGCCGCCGGTAAGCAGCTGAAGGTCATCGGCCGCGCCGGCATCGGGGTTGACAATATCGACGTGGTTGCCGCTACCGAGCGCGGGATTGTCGTTCTGAACACGCCCGACGCCAGTGCAACGACGACCGCCGAACTTGCGGTTGCGCATCTCCTTTCACTCAGCCGCCACCTTCCCCAGGCCGATCGCTCGATGCGCGCAGGTGAGTGGCAGCCCGCCAAGTTCATTGGTGCAGAACTTTCGGGCAAAAGCGTCGGCGTGATTGGGTTCGGCACGATCGGCCGCATCTTCGCCCGGCTATGCCTCGGTCTCAAAATGCACGTCCTCGTCTATGACCCATTCGTGACGCCGGAGATCATCGAGCAGGCTGATGCGGAGCCCGTCACGCTTGATGCACTGCTGGCAGAAGCGGACTACGTGAGCCTGCATTGCCCTTTGACCAATCAGACCCGTCATCTGATTGACGCGCAGCGCCTCGCGCAAATGAAGCCCGGCGCGCGATTGGTCAATTGCGCGCGGGGGGCGCTTGTCGATGAGGCGGCTCTCTGCGAAGCGTTGCTAAGTGGCCATCTCGCCGGTGCGGCGCTCGATGTCTTTGGGCACGAGCCGCCGATAGGTTCGTGCCTCTTGGCGCTCGACACCGTTGTTATGACGCCGCATCTCGGCGCTTCGACCCAAGAGGCGCAGCAGGCGGTGAGCATGAGGATCGCAGAAGATGTAGCTGCGTATCTTACCACGGGTGAGGCAGCAAGTGCCGTCAATCTGCCGATAATTCCTGCCAGACAACTCAACCGCTCTGGGCCCTATCAACATCTCGCTCATGCGCTCGGCGGTTTTGTCGCCGCAATCACGCTAGGCCCTATCACCGAGCTTGAGATTGGCTTGTTCGGGCGCGCGGCCAAACTCGATCCTCGGTCAATCACGTCGCATGCCCTTGTCGGACTGCTGGGCAAGCGGCTGGCAGTAACGGTCAACCAGGCGAACGCCGCGCAATTAGCGCAGCGGCAAGGAATTTCCGTGCGCGAGATCCGGTCCGATGCGACTCATGATTACCTCGCCCTTGTCGAAATGCGCGTGACAACCGCCGCCGGGATCACAAGCGCGGCGGGAACGCTGCTCGGGGAACGCCTGCCGCGTCTCGTCCGCATCGATGAATACGATGTCGAAGCGGTGCCTGAGGGACACATGCTCTTCACTCGCCACGCCGACCAGCCGGGAGTTGTCGGCGCACTCGCGAGCATTCTTGGCCGGGAGAATATCAACATTTCGCGGATGCAGGTCGGGAATGCCAATGGGAAGTCTGAAGGGATCGCACTGATTGGCATTTCCGCACCCTTGTCTGAGACAGCAATCGCAGAGATTCGCGCGCTGCCAGCCTTCCGGCAAGTCGTGCAGTTCACATTGTAATGGAACAGCCTCCGAGATTTGATGCGGTGTGCTTCGACTGCGACAGCACCCTTACCCGCATTGAGGGCATTGTCCTTTCCGAAAATTCCATCCGGCGTTGATTCGCATCATAAGGCAGAATCATCGCATCCTTATCACTGATGTTTGTGATCCTGTACGCACTCGGAGGGTTCGTCCCCGACCTATTCAAATCGCGGTGCCGGCTTAGGCTGAGAATTTGCTTCTCCGCCATCAGTTGACCATCGCTTTGCGGGCATCACCTCGGCTCCGACTGCTTGGCAGTGATCGCGCGGCTGCTCATATGGATGACGCGGCTTTGGCCGAGCCTTCTTGATGCGGTGCGGGTGGTTCAGCCGGAGACCGTCCTGCGTTGGCACCGCGCTGGTTTCAAAATGTTTTGGCGTTGGAAATCGCGTCATAGGGCAGGGCTGCCGAGGATTGATCGTGGCCTGCGAGATCTAATCCGGCGGATGAGTAGGGAAAACCCGCTGTGGGGCGGGTAAAGATGAGGCGGAAAGAAGCGAATAATTGCTAACAGTCATCGCCTTCTCCTGAAGGGTGCGTTTCTTGCGACAGCTATCGCTCGAGCCCTGTATAGCGATGGCGGCCGCGATCAGCCGGCAGCCATGCTGAACTGCACAAGCATGGTGCTTCACTCAGCTTGGTATCAGGCTTTTTGAGCGCCCCTGCTCCTCGCTTAGCCAACTGGTGATTATCGAATAGCCCGCCGCCATGACCAGTGGGCCGATGAAGATGCCGATAAATCCTAGCGTCAATATACCCCCAGTCACACCGATGAAGATGATCCAGAGTGGAACACCGGCGCCAGCCATTAAGAGGGGTCTGATAAGATTGTCGAGCAGACTGATTATGATGCCGAGCACTGTGGTGAATAGCGCCCAGCCGGTTTCGCCTTGGTAGAAGAGCCACAAGGCCGTCGGTATCCACACCAGCCAGGTACCGATTTGAAGCATCGCAGTGCCAAAACTCAGCACGCCGAGCGTGATTGGAAACGGAACTCCGGCAATCACGAAACCGATCCCCGATAGGAAGCCCTGAATGAGAGCAGTCCCGATCACTCCCTGTGCAACGCTGCGCGCGGTCCGGACGCCGACCTCGAGCAGATTCTCCGCAGACGCCCCTCCCAGCCGGTTTGCGATCTTGTGGAAGGCCGACGTAGTGCCTGCTTCCGTGCTGAGGAAAATTCCCGCGAGGATGATCGAAAGTAACATCTCGAGAATCCCAAGGCCAAGCGACCCCCCCTGTACCGCAAGCCATTGAAATGCCGGACCGAGATAGGGCTTCACGGCTGCCAGTAACTCGCGCGAGTTACTGGCCACAGCAGTCCATCTTTCGTTGATAGTTGGTCCGAACGGCCGAAAACCACTTACCCAGGAAGGCAGTGGCGGCAGCTTCAATTCCGTCCAATTGTTCGTCACGCTCGCGATACCCTTCGCCGCACCCTCGAAAGAAGCAGGCAGAAAGGACAGCGGAAATATTATCAGTGCCAGAAGAACAAGTACCAACAGCGTCGCCGCTGCCTTCGGGCGATTCCCGCCGGCGCGAGCAAGCACCCGATGCAGCGGAGCAAGCGCAATCGCAATCAACGCGCCCCACGCGAGCACCCCTAAAAGCGGTCTCGCGATCCAAAAGCAGGCGAAGACAATGGCGCCTATTGCCAGGAGGCCGACGGCTCGCTCGGCCCAAAAGCTCAAGGAAGTATCGACCTTCTCCGCCATTGCGGGCCTCCTCTTGTCTGCTTTTTCCGAGCCCCAAAATACTGCGCCTAGTTGGCCTGACCGATATTTTGTACCAGGCGAAGTGAGAGGTTATTGCACGATCGGCGCCCCGTCGAGGGTTGGTGGTGACGGCGCGATGGTGAGTGGTGCCGGAGGTCTGTAACCGAGCGCCGAATGGGGTCGCCGGGTGTTGTAGTGGATGCGCCATTTCTCGATGACCGCGTGGGCTTCCTTAAGGCTGTAGAAGATCTCGCCATTGAGCAGCTCGTCTCGCAGCTTGCCATTGAACGATTCGCAATATCCGTTCTCCCAAGGCGATCCGGGCTCGATGTAAAGGCTCTTGCTGCCCAATCCCGTCAGCCATTGCCGCAGCACCTTCGCAACCATCTCCGGACCATTGTCAGACCGGATGTAGGCGGGGATGCCGTCAAACAACATGACGTCGGCCATGGTCTCGATAACGTCAACGGCATTGATCCGGCGGGCGACGTGGATGGCCAGGCACTTGCGGGAGAACTCGTCGATCAGCGTCATCAGCCGCAAGCGCCGGCCGTCATTGGTTCGAGCTTCGACAAAGTCGAAGCTCCAGACATGGTTGGGATACGCAGGCCGAAGCCGGATGCAGGATCCGTCATTGAGCCAAAGCCTGCTTCTCTTTGGCTGCTTCTTCGGCACCTTCAGCCCCTCGCGGCGCCAGATGCGCTGAACCCGATCCTTGCCAACCTCAATGCCGCCTGCGTTCAACAGGGCCGTCACCCGGCGATAGCCGTAACGGCCATACTCCGAGGCAAGGAAGACGATATTCCGCGTCAGCTCATCTTCATCGGGCTTGAGCGTGGGAACATAGCGCTGTGTTCCCCGTGGTTGCCCGACGATCCGGCAGGCCAGTCGTTCGCTCAGCCCATACTTCTGACGAGCCGTCTCGACCGCCTGCCGGCGCCGCTCGGGGCTTACAAGTTTCCCCGAGCAATGTCCTTCAACACCTGCTTCTCGAGCGACAGATCAGCAACCAGCTTCTGAAGCCGGTTGTTCTCCTCCTCGAGCCGTTTGAGCCGCTTCGCCTGGTCAACACCAAGGCCACCGTATTCCTTTCGGTATCGGTAATAGCTCTGCTCGGTCGTGCCGATCTCCTTGCACGCCACTGCCAGGCTCTTGCCCTGGCCTTGCAGAACTTCGATCTGCCGCAGCTTCGTGACGATCTGCTCAGCCCCAAGTCGCTTCTTCGCCATCTTCCTTCTCCTCTCCAGGCTTATCCTCTCACAGCGCCTGGTTCAGAAAAGGCCGGTCAGGTCACCAACGCATTATCTGCCGCGCCACGAACAACGGCTATGCGCTTCAAAAAAAATGTTCGACAGCGACTGTCGAGCAGCTTTGAGTCATATCAATTTGATTGCTCATACTGTAACCTACATAAGAAAATTGCGCACCTAGTGTCGTCAGGGGGGGTCATGGATTTTATCAAAGCGTTCCCCATCGCCATCATCGATGAAGACTACGAGGGCAAGCACGCGGCAGGGCGCGGCATGCGCCAGCTTGCCGAGGCGATCGAGAAAGAGGGTTTTCGGGTCGTTGCCGGCCTCAGTTACGCCGACGCACAACGATTGGTCGAAGTGTTCAACAGCGAATCGTGCTGGCTCGTGTCTGTGGACGGCGCCGAAGCCGGCGCCACACAGTGGCAGATCCTTGAGGAAGTGCTAGCTGCAAAGCGACGCCGCAATGACCGTTTACCGATCTTCCTTTTCGGCGATGAGCGCACCGCAGAGATGGTTCCGGCGAGCGTGCTGAAGCATGCCAACGCCTTTATGCGTCTGTTCGAAGACTCGCCTGAGTTCCTGGCCCGCGTCATAGCCCGCTCGGCGAATCTCTATTTGGAACGGCTACCCCCGCCGATGTTCAAGGCGCTTATGGACTACACCCTTCACGCCAGCTACTCCTGGCATACGCCCGGCCACGGTGGCGGGGTCGGCTTTCGCAAGAGCCCGGTAGGGCACCTGTTCTATCAGTTCTTCGGTGAGAACACCCTGCGCTCCGATGTCTCGGTATCGGTGGGCATGCTTGGCTCACTGCTCGATCACACGGGAGCCATTGCAGAAGGAGAGCGCAATGCCGCGCGCATCTTCGGCAGCGACGAAACATTGTTCGTGGTCGGGGGCACATCCACATCAAACAAGATTGTCTGGCACGGGATGGTCGCCAAGGGCGACCTAGTGCTGTGCGATCGCAATTGCCACAAGTCGATTCTGCACTCGCTGATCATGACTGGAGCGACGCCAATCTACCTTGTGCCGTCGCGCAATGGGCTCGGGATCATAGGCCCGATCTCACGAGAGCAGTTCACACCAGAATCTATTCGCCAAAAGGTTGCTGCGAGCCCGTTCGCGAAGGAGTCGAACGGCAAGGTACGCCTAATGGTGATGACCAATTCGACCTACGACGGATTATGTTACAACATCGATGCTATCAAGCAACTCCTCGGCGATAACGTGGACGTGCTTCACTTCGACGAGGCTTGGTACGCCTACGCCAATTTCCATGAGTTTTATGATGGCTATCACGCCATCTCGTCCGCCCGTCCAGCACGCTCGCCGCACTCAATAACCTTTGCCACGCAATCCACGCACAAGCTACTGTGCGCGCTGTCACAGGCATCCATGATCCACATTCAGCACAGCGACAAGCAGAAGCTGGATATGCCGCGTTTCAACGACGCGTTCATGATGCACATCTCGACATCACCGCAGTACGGGATCATTGCCTCTTGCGACGTAGCTGCTGCGATGATGGAACAACCGGCTGGTCGGGCTCTCGTGCAGGAGACGATCGAAGAGGCGCTCAGCTTCCGTCGGGCGATGGCGGCCGTGCAAAAGGATCTTAAGGGCTCCTGGTGGTTCGATGTTTGGCAACCCAAGGCAGTAGCCGCAAAGCCGGCAGACGACAGAGCCGCTTGGGTGCTGAAGCCGGACGATGAGTGGCACGGGTTTGCAGGACTCGCCGAAAATCACGTCCTGGTCGACCCGATAAAGGTAACGATCCTCACTCCTGGTTTGTCGGCGGATGGCAGCATGCAGGAACATGGCATTCCAGCCGCTGTGGTGACGAAGTTTCTTTCTTCCCGACGAATCGAGATCGAAAAGACTGGCCTCTACTCATTCCTCGTATTGTTCTCGATGGGGATCACCAAGGGCAAGTGGAGCACGCTGGTCACCGAACTCCTGAACTTCAAGGATCTATACGACACCAATGCTCCGCTCAAGCGCGTGCTGCCGGCGTTGGTCGAGGCACATCCAGCGGCATATGCGAACATGGGCCTTCGAGATCTCTGCGAGCAAGTGCACCAAGTGTACAAGGACGATAATGTCCCCAAGGCACAGAAGGATATGTACACGACGCTTCCCGAGATGGCGATGCGACCGGCCGATGCTTATGAGAATCTTGTTCGGGGACGCGTGGAAAGCGTTGAGATCGACAAACTCATGGGGCGCACGCTCGCCGTGATGGTGGTGCCGTACCCGCCCGGCATTCCCCTGATCATGCCGGGCGAGCGCATCACTGCAGCGACCAAGTCGATTTATGACTATCTGCTTTATGCCCGCGAATTCGACAGAAGGTTCCCGGGCTTCGAAACCGATATTCACGGTCTGAGATTTGAATCTACCGCCGATGGAAGGCGCTATCTTGTGGACTGCATCGCCTAAAGGAGCGAGCGACGATCCCGCGCGATGTGAAAGCCCCTACCGCGCCGATTCCCTTTCACAAGCTACTGACGAGGTGCAGGGTGTGTTCCAGGAGCGGGTGAATGGCCGCATCAAGTTTCACACCTACGTGGTTCGCGAGTGACTGCGACGAGGACATTCAGGAGGGCGCCGATGGAACAGCAGAAGAAGATGAACCTGATGCAGCTGACGTTCCTCGTCGCTGTGAACATGATGGGTTCGGGCATCATCATGCTGCCCACGAACATGGCAAAAGTCGGTGCGATTTCCCTGCTGTCTTGGGTGGTGACCGCGTTAGGCTCAATGGCAATCGCCTACGGATTTGCGCAGGCCGGCCTCTTCAATCAGCGTCCCGGAGGTATGTCGGCCTACGCTGAGGATGCCTACGGCAAGCCTGGCTATTTTCTGGTGTTCCTTCTCTACTTTCTCTCTTTGGCGATCGGGAACGTGGCCATTGCAATCTCAGCGGTGGGTTACCTCGCATCGTTCTTTCCGTGGCTCTCATCGACGCCAATTGCCACCTGCATCGGGGTGATAGGGCTGCTTTGGTTGACAACGGTCGCGAATTTCGGTGGACCCAGCTGGACCGGCCGCATCGGCTCAATAACGGTTTGGGGAGTCATTATTCCGGTCGGGCTGCTCTCGCTCATCGGCTGGTTCTGGTTCAAACCAGCGACGTTCGCGGCAGCCTGGAATCCGCACGGGCTCAGTTTGTTGGAAGGCATGGGCTCCAGCATCGCGCTTACCTTGTGGGCCTTTTTAGGCATGGAATCCGCCGCGCAAAACTCAGCCGCAGTGGAGAATCCAAAACGCGATGTGCCGTTGGCATGCTTGTTCGGCACGCTGGGTGCCGCCGTTATCTACATCCTGTCGACCACGGTAATCCAAGGTATCGTGCCGAACGCAGACCTAGTGAAATCAACTGGTCCATTTGGTCTTGCCTACGCACAAATGTTCAATCCGACGGTTGGCTCCATCATCATGGCGCTAGCCGTCATGGCTTGCCTTGGCTCGCTACTGGGCTGGCAGTTCACGATCGCGCAGACTGGGAAATCGGCGGCGGACGAGCGCATGTTCCCCACCTTCTTCTCCAAGGTAAATAGTCTGGGCGCACCGGTCATCGGGATGGTGGTCCTGGGAATTGTGCAGTCAGGACTGGCGTTGTCAACGATCTCACCAAGCCTCAGTGAGCAATTTGGGGCGCTTGTCAATCTCGCTGTCGTCACCAACGTCATTCCCTACATCATCGCCCTTTCCGCCTTGCCGGTGATGATGCAGGCAGCGAAGGTACCGGAGTCGACATACCGGCGGAACATGGTGGTGGCCCTGGTTGCGATGCTTTACAGCACCTACGCCCTCTATGCTTCGGGTAAGGATGCGGTACTGGGGGGCATGCTGGTCACCGCGATCGCTTTCATAATTTGGGGCTTTATTGCCCCGCGCTTCACGCCAGCGGGAGCAAATGTGAGCAAAAGTGCCAAAGCGGCTTAAGCGAACGCCCACTGTCAGAAGGAGAGCTAACATGCAATGCGCACGGTTGGATCGCCCGCATGGGTTTCGTGTTCGGATCGCGACCCTCGCTATAGCGTCTCTTGCTGCTGCTGTGCTGCAGATCGCTTGGACAGCGACAGCATCGGCGGCAACCCTGGACCGGGTACGGCAAACTGGCAAGCTCACTCTTGGCTATCGAACCGATGCGCGCCCGTTCTCCTATCGGGATGAGTCTGGTAATCCAGACGGCTATTCGGTCGCACTGTGCAAACAATGTGGCCGAGCAGACTGAAATCGGATCACAGGCTCCCCGAACCTGGCCGTGGAGTGGGCTCCGGTTACCGGCGAGGATCAATTTAAAGCGGTGCAGGATAACAAGATTGACCTGCTATGCGGAGCGGCTGAAACCTTAGCAAGCCGGAAAGATGTCGATTTCTCAATCCCAATTTTCCCGGGTGGAATCGGAGCACTTCTCCGTGCCGATGCTCCCACCGGGTTAAAGGAGGTCCTGTCCGGCCGGCCGGCCTCTGGGCCTCTGTGGCGCGGTTACCCAGCGCAAGTTCTAGAGAAACAGGTTTTCTCGGTCGTTGCGGGCACGCCCAGCGAGAAGTGGCTTCACGACCGACTTAATGAATTCCAGCTCACTGCCAAGGTCGTACCTGTGGAAGGATACGACGCTGGTGTTCAAAGCGTGCTCGATCGAAGTTCTAACGTTTTCTTTGCAGACCGCTCCATCGTTCTAGACGCCGCAAAGCGCAGCCCGTCGGCAGGTGATTTGATGGTCCTTGAGCGCCAATTCACCTACGCCCCTTTGGCACTTGCGCTCGAGCAGAACGACGCAGACTTCCGTCTCGTTGTGGATCGAACCTTGAGCCAGTTCTTTGGATCGGATGAGTTCCACAGCTTGTACGTGAAATGGTTTGGGAAGCCCGACGAAAGCGCAGCCACGTTCTTCAGGCTGAGCACTCTGTCGGAATGAACGTCCGGACCAACTCGAATTACTAATCTGCCGGCGGCTCGGTCAGGGAATTTCTGCCTTAGCGAGATTGCCGACCGTCGGGACAGTTCGAATGGGCCTGGCACAGGAAAAGCTGAACGTATTACGATCCTACGGTTACGTCTTCACGCATAGGACATGATAGCTCCCGTCGATCAACTCCGCTCCTTCGATCACGCCTGCAAACCCCGGGAACTGCTGTTCCCGGTTCTGCATGCTGCGCAGATAACCGATCTGCGGTGAATCGGCGTCGCCGAAGTTCTCGCCCGACATCAGCATTGGGATTCCCGGCGGATAAGGCATCACCGCATTCGCTGCGATACGCTTGGCGAGCTTGTCAACCGGCACGGATTCAACTTCGCCAGTAACCAAGCGTTCATATGCCTCGCGCGGCGTCATGTCCGCATCGGGCAGACGCTCGAAGGCAGCGTTCAGCAGGTCGCCCGGACGGTTCTTGCGTAAGTACTCGAACAGCTCGTCGCCAAGGTCATGCAGCCTGACGTTACGGTAGCGGTCCGGGTATTGCGCCGCGATTTCCGGCAGCACCTCGGCGAGCGGACGATTCGAGTCGTAGGCTCGCTTGAATGCGAGCAGGTTGGTAAGCAACGTGCCCCACTTGCCCTTGGTGATGCCGATCGAGAACAGGAACATCACCTGGAAGTCGGTAACGCGCGTTGGGACGATGCCGAAGCGGTTAAACCACGCGTTCACCAGTGCCGCCGGAACCCCATTATTCTCCAGCTTGCCGTCGTCGCCCATCCCCGGCGTAAGGAGGCTCACCTTGATCGGATCGAGCATGCACCAGTCCTCGGCGATGTCGTCGAACCCGTGCCATTTGTCGCCGGGGTTCAGCAGCCAGGGCTCCTGGTTCTGGCACAGCAGAGTCGCTGGAGCATCCTCGAACGCTATCTTATGGCCGTTGACGGGGTTCTTCACCGTCTCGGCGTTCCACGGCTTGAAGAACCAGTCCTTCTTGTCCGCGAACGTCCGCCACAGGCGGCCCACCACCTGCCGAAAATCGACCGCTTCGTCGATTGCTTCCTGCGTCAGCGAGCGTCCACCGCTTCCGTCCATCATCGCCGACGTGATGTCATTTGACGCGACGATTGCGTAGAGCGGCGAGGTGGTAGTGTGCATCATGTACGCTTGGTTGAAGCGATGGTGGTCGATCGCGCCCTTACCGTCGCGCACGTGGATATAGGAGGCCTGCGATAACGCCGCGAGCATCTTGTGCGTGGAATGCGTGGCGAAGACCGTGGGGCCGCGGTGCGCCGCCGGGTCGCCGCGCATCGCGAAGTGGTGATTGTACATCGGGTTGAAGCGCGCATAACCGTACCAGGCCTCGTCGAAGTGGATCCGGTCGCAGGATTTCTCGAGCAACGCCTCCGCACGCACGGCGTTGTAGCACAGGCCGTCGTAAGTGCAGTTCGTGACGACCGCGTACACCGGTTTCTGGTCGGCGATGGCCTTCGTGAGCGAGCCCGCCTGCGCTTTCGCGCGGATCGTCTGCTGATCCATCTCGGACGGCGAGATCGGGCCAATGATGCCGTAGCGGTTGCGCGTCGGTACCATGTAGACCGGCCGCGCCCCGGTCAGCATCAGGCCCTGCTCGATCGACTTGTGGCAGTTGCGGTCCAGGACCACCAAGTCGTCCTCCTTCATACACGCCTGCATAATGCTGCGGTTCGATCCAGATGTGCCGACAACACCCGAGTAGCTGCGGTGCGCGCCGAACACGCGCGCCGCGTACTTCTCGCTCTCGGCGACCGGTCCCGTATGGTCGAGCAGCGATCCCAGTGCGCCGCGCTCTATGCCCATGTCGATGCGAAACACATTCTCGCCTAGGAAGTCGAAGAATGCGCGCCCCGCGGGATGCTTGGTGAATGCGATGCCGCCCTGGTGACCGGGCGCCGACCACGAATGCTCGCGGAGCCTCCCATATTCTGCAAGCACGCGCGCGTACGGAGGCAGAAGCTGCGCCTCGTATCGTTGGATAGCCGCCATCACGCGGCCCGCGATGAAGTCGGCCGAGTTGTCGAGCAGCCAAACGAACTCGTCGACCATCTCGGCGACCTCGATCGTCATGGTTCCCCGGGTGCGCTCGCGGTCCGCGAGGAGGAACACCGGCACCGCAGCATGCCGCTCGCGCAGCTTGTGCAGCAGCGTAGTCGCCTGCGCATGCGTGCCTTCGCTGTTCAGGCCGAGGTTCCAGTCGAGCAGCACGGCGCGTAATGAGGCGTCGGAGCCTACGATCGCGTGACCATCCTCGTACGAGAGCGCCCTCACAACGTCAATGTTACGCGCCTGGAGCGCTGCCGCGAGGCTTTCGGCGGCCCGCCCAAGCGCCGTATCGAGCTTCGCCAGTTCGTCGTCGACCACAAGGACGCGCGGCCGCAGTGGGACTGCAGTGGGATTCAGCATGGGGCGATGCCTTTCGGAACGGGGAGGATGGGAGATCGGCAGCAGGGCTTCATCGATATCACCGGATGGGAGTGCAAACCTGACCTGGGAAGTCTAAGATCATAGCGGGCAGCAGGGCTAGCGCAAACATAGCGGCGAGGTTGCTGTCATGATGACTGTGGAACTAGGACCAACGGTCCAAAAGGCGCGGGATAACCGACAGTGATCAACGCGCTCCTTCGTTCTAGTGGCCTTCGAGGAATACGAAGTTCTGCCAGCTCCGCATGCGCAGCAGAATGCGCCTGATGATGGCGAAGTGGTGCGCAAACGGCGTGTAGACCGCGACTTGCGCCTCCGCTCCGCCGGGAAGGTTGTAGGCGGAGGTGTCGTCCTCGATGTCGATGATGGCGACCGCCCGGCCGCCCGGAATATCACCGCCCATATCCTGCAAAACTCCCGTCGCCTGAAGCTGCCCAGTGGCAATGGCATCAATCACATGCTTCACCTTACCCTTGACGATGTGTCCGGGCAGAGCGTCGAAGGCGATCTCCGCCTCGTCACCGGCGCGAACACGCTGGAGCGCGTTCTGCTGGAAGCCGGCGGCTAACTCCTGATCGTCCTTATGGACGAAGACCATGACGGGACGTAGTGGAGCGGGAACGACGTACATGCCTGGACGCAACGCCATTTGTGTCACATAACCGGGACCTGGCGCCCGCATCACGGTTTGATCGAGGTCGTACTGTGCGTCGCTGAGCTCGGCCTGCAAGCGCGCGACCGTGGTGTTGACTCCACCAATCTCTGATTCGTAGGCAAGCCGCGCGCTCTCCGCGGCGGCCTCTGCCTCAGCTAAAGCCTGCTTCGCAGAATCCAGATTGCGGGTCGCGACATCGAGCACCGTCTGAGCGACGACCTTCTTTTCGAAGAGCGTTGACTGTCTGTCATATTCAATTTGCGCCAGACTGACTTGAGCCTTCACTCTCTCCACGGCCGCCACGGCTTTATCAAGCGCCGCCTTGAGCTGTTTGACCGTCTGCTCGGCCTCGGCGAGCAGAGCCTTCCTGTTGTCGACGACGTACTGGTAGGGCCGCGGATCGATGCGGAACAGCTCGTCGCCCTCTTTCAGAGGTGTGTTCGACGTGACGGGCACCTCAATCACGCGCCCCTTGACCGTCGGCAGGATCGGGGTCGTCGCGAAATAGATGCGCGCGGTGGCGGTGAAGGGATGGTTGTAGTTCATGATAAGTAGGATCGCGGCGATCATGAAGATACCGCCGAGCACCGCGGTCGGTATCGTCCACTTGTTGACCGGAATGCGGAAGATCTTGAACACCGCGTAGCAGATCGCGGTGTAGGTGGCGATGAGCAGGAGCTCCATTACTTTGCTCCGCGTTTGATGCCGGTCTCAAGCGGCGTGCTTGCCACGAGGTCCGGGCCCTTGGCTCGTGTCTCGACGCGCTCCGGCTTTGGCGGGAGTTCGGCATGCTTCGCGCGTGCTTCGAGCTCCTGCACCCGTCGTAGCAGATCATCGAGCTCGTCGGAGTGGTTCGCCTCGCCAGCCTCTGCAGTGCCATGACTAGTGCCATGACTGAAGCCCCAGCCGCGCTCAGGCCGGTACAGCATCGCCCAGATCCACAGGAACGGCCAAAGAGCATGCAGCGTGAACAGGCTCACCCAACCTGCGACGTGGATCGCATCTTGATGGGGATGGTCGCGTCTGTGGGCAATCTCGTAGGGCACGTCATGGATGGCGATGATTCCGTAAAACAGCGTGATCACCACGAAGATCAGAAGCCCGAGTGCGAAATAATTGAGGAAGGTGTCGAAATCGATGCCTTGCTGGTAGAGGGCGACGCCGCCAGCGATGACGAGAGCGCCCAAGATGAGCGGCGCAAGCACCCATTTGGCGAACCAGACAAAGGATAGGGTGAAGCGCCCAACGGTGTCTTTTGACATACGTCCCTCTCCAAGACCACAGAACCGAGAGGCCAGGCACGTGCAGGATCGGCTCAACGCGGTCACATCACCGGCGAGAAAAATCTAACTGCCGATGCGGCCCTTGATGCCGATCAAATCAATCATAGCATATCGGGGTCAGGGCATGAAAACACAACTGGCTACGGCACTTCTTGTCTAAGCCGCGACCGTGTCAAAACGGCGTGCTATTTTTGTCCGCCAACGATCGCTTCGACGGAGGGCATGAGAAGCGCGCCAGGGTTTTTAAAGCAGTACCTTTCCACGTCATCGGCATCTGCGATCAGCTTTTGGGTATCGATCATGGTGTCTCCGCGCTTGCCGTGAAAGTAGTCGCGGAGCCACATGGCGATGAATTTTGGGTTGGCCACTTGGTATTTGACCCACTGATCGCAGGTTACTTTGGGGAGGTCGAGCATAACCTGCGCCTGGGCAGCTGAACTCGCGGCCAGGATAGCGCCAATCCCAAGATGCAGTGCATGGCCTTCCGCATGAGCATGGCTCCTCAATTTGCTTCACCGGCTAAGCTCGTCGCGACGACTTACCCTGTTTCAGGTCAATTCACAGGTCGCTCGTCTTCCCGCGATTGGTTGTTACCCCGCACCGGACGATCCGCCAAGACCTTGCGTGTCTGCAATGCGAGCCACCGCCAGATCCTCCGGGAGTGGATAAAGTTTCTCGATGGTGCGATCGAGTAGTTCGAGCTCCAGGCTAAGAGCTGGCCGACGACTTTGCGGCAAAGTTTTCATCAGATTGTCGAGCATGGCGCGCAAACGCCGTGCGATCTGAAAGTTCTCCGCTCCGTAAAGGCGAATTTCCCGACAAGCCAACTGCACGAAATCATCCCAATTCGGAGTCGGGAAAATCACCCGCAGACACCCGGCGTCGTCCATGATTTGCTCGTCGTGCAGGTGCCTCTTGCCGACAGTGCGAAGCAAACGGTGAAGTTGATCGATGGAAAGCACCGCGGTCGTCGGATCATTGATCGCCTTGGAGAGCGCCCTGATCGCTATATCGACGATGACGCGGAGCGCGAAGGTAGAGTCCTGCTCGATGGTGCGCTCACGCCCGAAGGCAATCGACCCTCGCAGCTTGCGCTCGTCGAACGCACTACTGCCGCCATGGAGCAGAAAGACCGGCTCGCCGACAGCGACGAAATCACCGACCCGGGGCACGACTTCGATCACGCCGTCGACACGGCTGGTTTCGGCGACGAGTGCCTTAAGATTTGCGGCCAGCACGATTGCCGAGGTGCCCCGATGCGTCACGATACGGTCGGCAGTGCCGAGCTGACGGCGCTGCGCGGGCGGTGCGTCGGCGTCCCTGATGGGCCTAGGATACACGCTCTCGATGACCGAAAGGCCCTTCTCGCCGACGCGCCATAGGATGCTGACTGGGCGCAACAGCCTGGCTGCGTAGTCGATGAGAAAAAGAAAGGCCATTAACGAGATCAACCCAAGGATCGCCGCCGCCCACATGACGAGATGAGGAACGGTCGACTCGATGCGAGCGACGGTGCCGAGGGCGAACAGCAGCGTGAAAACGAACAGGCCGACAGTGAACCGAATGACGTTGTCGCGTAGCAGCGTGGTCGCGATGATGCGCGGAGTCAGTTGCCCGCTCGCAACCTGAATGGCAACGAGCAACGAGCCGAAGGTAAACACGATGAAGGAAAGGATCAGCGTGATGATGGTCTGCAGCGCCGTCTGGGTTCCTGACAAGCCCAAGGGCCAGGGAGGAATCCACGTAAATCTCGCGTCGAGCGCGTAAACGACGCGAAATGTCACCTGTTCCAAGAGAAGCGCAATGAACGGAACGATCCACAGTGAGGATCTGAGGTAGCTCCTGAAAGCGTACCAGCGGTTCCAATTCATCCAGCTCTCCGGGATCGCACGCGACGATCATGATTGCAAAAGTGAAACGGCCCAGCTTACCTGACCAGATGAAGAGCCGATAGGATTGGCATTTGGGAGTGACGGCCATGCAGATGCCTAACGAGCCTCTTACCCGGGCGAATCTGAAGACGCCGAAGGCCGCGGCTATTGCCGGAATGCTCTTTTCCGTCTTGCTGATTGCAGCCTTCTGGCTGCTGCGAACGTCGATCCCGGCTGATCCTCAGGAACCCGGCTCCTGGCTCCAGAGAAGTTCGGGCTCTGTGGCGCTTGCGCTGAACTTGGTGCCGTTCGCGGGGATTGCCTTCTTGTGGTTCATCGGCGTGCTGCGCGAGCGCCTCGGGCAACAGGAAGACCATTTCTTCGCGACGGTGTTTTTTGGAAGCGGACTTCTGTTCCTCGCCATGCTGTTCACCGCCGCGGCAATCGTGGGCGCCATCGTGATCGCCTTTGCCACGCAACCTCAGGAGCTAATCGGGTCGGCGACGTTTCATTTCGCACGCGCCACCGCCTACAGCCTGGTGAACGTGTACATGATCAAGATGGCGAGTGTTTTCATGATCACGACGTCCACCGTCACGATCTACACGGGGATTGCGCCGCGTTGGCTGGCGTTTCTCGGCTTTGCGCTGGCTCTGATCCTTCTGTTCG
Source organism: uncultured Alphaproteobacteria bacterium (assembly GCA_963804705.1). Taxonomy (GTDB): domain Bacteria; phylum Pseudomonadota; class Alphaproteobacteria; order Rhizobiales; family Methyloligellaceae; genus Methyloceanibacter. The sequence continues at coordinate 143,618 of CAWDRM010000024.1, read as the reverse complement.
GCAGCTTCTATATCAGCTGGAGCTTCCTGGTTTTTCCGCTTTGGGTGTTCCTGCTTAGTGGTTCCATTCTGAGGGATAGCCTCCGTCGAGCATCGTGCTGATGCGCGAAATCAACAAAAGCCTCGATCGAGGCTTGCTCGACGAGGCTGGCAACTGCGCGGAGATAGTTGCGGAAAAATTGAAGACGGCATCAGCGCCGTCTAAATCTATCCACGCTTCAGGGGTTGCTGAGTCACTGCGCCGGTCGACCAGGGCATCTATTGCTATGTGACCCTCATGGCGGGGGGAGACGGCGCCCGACGCGCTCAAATCGAGCTCCGCGATTGGGTGCGCATGGGCGTACTGGCCGCCTGCGGGTGAAAGGTTACTCCTGGACGGGCGAACAAAGCGTCCTCGAGTATACCAGCGCCGGAACCGAGGAGGAGCTGATCGCCGCATTTGAAAAAACTCTCGACTGCCCGATGCTGTCGGGACACATTGTACATTAAAGAGGTTTCGCAGAAGACCCATGGCGTCGCGGCTGAGTTTATGGTGTGCTACAAGCGCAGACTGTTGGGAGGAATTGTCGGGTAACGTAAAAGTATCTTCCTCCCAAGCGGGTCGGGCCGTATGACTGCAAGAAAATCCCACCAAGAGCAACTCGGCGATCAGCTATTAACGGCACTGACGATCTTGCTGTCAGTCCTGCTGTTTGTAGCGGCTCCGCTGCAAGCGAACGGAGTTTTGTCGGCACCTTCGTTCGGCCTTCTTTTTGGACTCGTGCTTATCCCTGCAGTGTTTATTGTATCGGACAACCGGCTCGCCGTCGTATTGATGTTGGTCTCTATGGCCCTCGTCGCAGTCGCTGTAGTGATGGGCTGGCGACAGCCTTCAGTTATGGACAAACTCCTCGACGCGGTAGCTTGGCTGATCGCAGGATTGACGCTAAGCGCCGTTGTTGCCCGTGCCGTATTCACACCAGGAAAGGTAACGTTCCATCGAATCATCGGCGGGGTCCTTTTATATCTCATTATCGGACAGATATTCGCTGCACTGATCGGTTTGGTGACCCTTCTTGAGCCCAATGCGGTCACCAATGTTGAACCGCTAAATAATAATTTTACCGGGAACCTCATCTACTTCAGTTTCGTGACGCTGACCACGACCGGCTATGGGGACATTGTCCCGCTGCATCCCTATGCGCGTGGTCTCGCCAGTATTGAGGCCGTCATTGGCCAGCTCTATCCGGCAACGCTACTCGCCCAACTCGTAACTCTTGAACTTGAAAGCCAGCATGACGCCTAGGCCTGCAAGCCGCAATTTACTCGCGCATGAGCAGCGCTCAAAGGCGAATGTCCGAGGCATAGCGAAGTAACGCTAGTCGATAAACGTAGCTTCGCAGACCTGCGTGATCAAATTCTGCCTACCGATCAGTGCGAACCAGTTCGACGCGGCGGTTGAGCGCGCGGCCCTGTAGCGTCGAGTTATCACCCTTCGGTTGGGTAGAGCCGAGACCTGCTGTCTGCAGGCGGCGCGCAGCAATGCCTCGCTTAATCAACGCATCGGCTACAGCCTTGGCGCGCGCTGCAGAAAGTTTTTGATTGTAGGCCTGATCTCCGATTGAGTCGGTATGACCGTTGATTTGAAGAGTCCAAGTTGGGTTGTGCGTCAGCGTAAGTGCGATGTCCTTGATCAACGCAGTGGACTCCGGTCGCATCGTGGCTTTATCGAAGTCGAAGTGAATGCCGTAAAGGTCATATTTGCGCAGCGTGCTCAATGACTGCTCCATTGCAGACCGCATCGAGGCGCCGGCAGCAACTCCCCACGATTCTCTCCGTGCGCGGATCCTTTTCGAAGCTGAACTGGATCGTGCTTTGGATCATCATTGGGTTGTTCTTATTGTCGAGAAAATAGAAATCGCCAGTTCCGCTCTCTGCCGGCCCCGGTGAAAGTGCCGGAAGCATGTACGACTGGGACCTGAACCACTTGGTCGTCAATGATCAGCGGCACCCTAATGTCCTTTTCGATGAGCGTGAGCTGTCCCTCGATGTGGGAAAGCTTTGCGTCATAGATCAGCGAGAGTTGGGGTTTTGCCGGTATCGCGCAACTCCACTAGCGACGTTCCCGAGATCGCGCGAGCGACGTGGTGTTCGGCATGCGTACATTCGCAGATGTTGCCGATGTTCACCGCGCGGCTAGTAGTTCCCCAAAAGCGTACGCTAATTTGCGCGAATTGCTCTCTTGCCGGTACGCGCCTGACTCGCTCAAACATTTCCTCAGGCGCGTGCCGTTCGTGGATGACTTGGTTGTGACCTCCCGCTGCAAGACTGAGATCAAATGCCCGCTGAGTACGCGGGGTCTTTTTTGCTTGCCGGCGGCAACATTCAGAGCCACGCCCACGAGAGGTTCGTTTCGTCTCAGAGACTGAGCCATCGGACATAGGATTAACAACCGCTTCGCTTATTGATCTCCCGCAAATGACCGTAGCGCCGTGCCCGACGTGCGCCTGATCCCCGGTGCCCACGGCGAGTTCTTCGACGAGCCCAACCTAGGGCCCCTGGCGGAGCGGATCGCGGTGCTCCTCAAAACCCCTGCCGGGTCGCCATGACGGCCTCCGGCGAGACTTTGACGGCCTGCCCGCTCACGATCTGGGGGGTTGCGGGCATGCTCTCCTTCGGGCAACGCTAGCGGAACCATGGCCATACTCCACGTCGCCGTTACCGGACGCGATCGGCGTCATCTGTCCGAGCTTCGGAACAAGTTCCGGGTGGTCGTCGTCGGGGCCCGGGAGACCCGCCGCTGCATCGTTGTGGATGCCTACATCCCGGCCGAGCGAGTTGACTGGCTCCGGAAGAAGGGCTATGGCGTCGAGCTCCTCGAGGAGATCGAGGCCCCGGGTCGCGCGCGCCAGGCCGAAGGCCGTGCCGCGGCGGAGACCCGCCTCAAGCGCGGACGCTACGGCGACGTGATCTGGGGCGGCGGGTACCTCACCGTAGACGAGGTCGAAGCCGCGATCGTGCTGGGCGAGAAGAACCATCCCGAGGTCTTCGAGCGCATCCCGCTCCCGCATCTGACCTGGGAGAAGCGCCGGTGCCATGCCTTCCGCATCGGCACGGGCGACGGCAAGAAGCGTCCGGCGGTCTGCTTTCTTGCCGGGCTGCACGGACGCGAATGGGGCGGACCGGACATCCTGGTCTACCTCGGCATGCGTCTCCTGCGCGCCTACCGCGACGGGAAGAGCATCAGACTGGGCCATAAGGTCTTCACCCCGGCCCAGGTGCGCACGATCGTGGAGACAGTGGATGTCGTGGTCTTTCCCCAGGTGAATCCCGACGGCCGTCACTTCAGCATGGAGCGGTATCCGTGGTGGCGGAAGAACCGGCGGCCGGCACCCAAGGGGCGCGGGTCGAAGAGCATCGGCGTGGACATCAACCGCAACTTTCCCTTCCTGTGGCGTTTCGACCGGCACTTCGCTCCCAATACGGTGGGCAGCTCCTTCAAACCGAGTGATTACGAGAGTTACGTGGGCCCCCGCCCGGCCTCCGAGCCCGAGACGCGGAACGTGATCTGGCTCCTCGATCGCTTTCCGAACATCCGATACCTGGTCGACCTGCACAGCTACGGTGAGACCATCCTGCACAACTGGGGCACCGACGAAAACCAATCCGACGACCCGCGGATGAACTTCCGAAACCCGCGTTACGACGGGATGCGGGGACGGATCAACGACCATGTCTACCGGGAATACCTCCCCGCGGCGGACGCCAAGCTGGCGGCGCGGCTGGGGAAGCGGATGGCAGACGCCATCCAGCGGGTGCGGGGGCGCGAGTACAAGGTGAAGCAGTCGGTCGGGCTCTACCCAACTGCGGGCGCCTCCGACGACTATGCCTACAGCCGCCACCTGGTGGATCGTCGCAAGGGAAAGATCATCGCCTACACGATGGAGTGGGGGCGCAGCCGTGCCTCCACGCCGTTTCATCCGCCGTACGACGAGATGCGGAAGGTCATGCGCGAGGTGACTGCTGGCCTGCTCGAGGTCTGCATGAGCGTGGCAAAGGAGACCCGACGACGGGAGCCAGCGTAGACTAGGCTACGCCGCGATCGATCTAGCGGTCGCTCAAGAGATCGGGCGGCCAGCCTCGCACGAGCTTGTGTCGATCGGATCTACAACTACAACTCAAAATCGGCGGCTGGGCATGCGGCACGTTCCATGGCCGATGCGATAACGGGGGGCAAAACATCTGTTCGATAGTGGGCTAAGTTCCGCTGCATCCCTAGAAAATTTTATATAACCTGCATATCTCCGCTTTTTGATGTGATCCCCAACCGTCCGCATTTCGCCGCTTATGGAGCCAGCCATGGAGAACGAGTACCAAAACCAACCGAGCGATCAGGCAGAAGGCGCAGTACCCCCCTGTCCCGAGGACAAATGGTCGGAGTTCGAACGTGATCTTGAGACCCTTGGCCATAAACTCTCAGAACTTTGGTCACATAAGGCAGTTCTGGGTGAGCACCTCGTCCGAACCCTTCAAGCGCAATATGGGGAGGTGAGGACCGGCGCGAATGCTTGGAAGCATGCCACTGACCAGCTGATCATCGAGATCAGGAAGACAGCCAGGCAGGGCGGCGAGACACAAGGAACCTTCGGCGACATGCGAGCACGGTCGAAAGCAACCGCCTTTGAAATGTGGGAACGTTCCGAACCTTTGCGCGAGGGTGCTCGAGACGTAGGCGAAGGTCTGGTTCGGGCTTGGGCGGAATTGCGCGCTTCCATCGGGAAAGCGGCGAACCGACTTTCCGCCTCGGAAGCGCCTGTAACGCGACCTGCCGACGAGCCGGGAGTTGAGTTAGAGGCACCGAACTCGCGGCTGAGCGCAAATGGGGAACTTGATACTACGAAGACGAGCTAGCCGCCATTGTCAGAGAAGTGCCCTAACTGGACATTACACCGAGGTGCCAAAATCGGCCTCAACCAAGGGACAAGTCTAGCGTCGTCGGATAGTGCTACCGAGCGTCGCTTTTGCATTCCTTGTATTTGGTTTGCCAAACGTGGGGCCTGTGCTTCGACCAGCAGCTTCCTAGGGGCTTCGGGCCGTATCAAGGCTCTTGAGCACGAAGGGTGTCGCAGCTCGCCAAATTGCCCGGTTTTAAGCCAGTCATAAACCACTGCGTACGTTGTGCTGAAGTGCCGTGGGTGAATGAGTCCGGCACGACGCGGCCTTGCGTTTGGTGCTGCAACCGAGCATCTCCAATGGCCGAAGCCGTCTGCATTGCAGCTCCACGTCTCCGGGCTCAATGAATTGCCACATAGCCTGCGCGCGGTTCGCCCAGACTCCCGCGAAGCAGTCTGCTTGCAACTCCACTCGGACCTGGAGACCGTTTGCCTCAGCTTGCGCCATTGCACGTTGCGCCTCTTGCACCTTCGGCAGTAATCCACTGCAGGCCGGCCTCGTCACCGTGGTGCAGACATCGCTGATCGGCTCGATCCTGAGCAATGCACTGCTGGTCTGGGCTCGCCTTCATCGCCGGGGGCAGAAGGCATAGGGTGCTGGTCTTCCAGAGCCAGACGCCGCGGATGATCGCGATACTCTTTTTGCTCGCTGTCTCCGCGAGCTACACCTACCGGCCAGCGCTCACGAGCAACCGCGGCAGTGCTGCTGATGGTCTTCTGGGTCCTAACCCGGGCGATGCTGATGCAGGGTCAGCGTGTGCCGTGCCTGCCGAGGCGCATGCCCGCGCTCATGCCTCGCCGCTTGCCACGGCTGTGGGCGTTCTAATGGCCTGCGGGGTCGCCGCGGTGCTGGTGTCTGATTGGTTTGTCAAGGCGCTCAAGCCAGCGATTGAGGCACTCGGCATAAGCCAGGCATTTGCCGGTCTCGTCGTGGTTGCGATCGCCGGCAATGCGGTGGAGAGCGTCGTCGGCATCCAACTCGCTGCCGAGGGTAAAGCGGATTTCGCCCTCAGCATCGTGCTGAACAGTGCGCTCCAGGTCGCTGTGGCTTTAATCCCGATCCTCATACTCATTAGCTTTGCCGTCGGCGATGCGCCGTTTACGCTGGCCATCCCGCCTATCCTCGCAGTCGCGCCGTTTCTCTCAGTTCTCGTGGTCACGGTGGTGACAGTCGACGGCAGTGCCGACGTGGTCGACGGAGCTGCGCTCGTCGGCCTCTACGTCATCATCGCGGCCATCTTCTGGTGGGGTTGATGCCAGCCCCGCGGGCCTCCGCACGCTCGACTCCCGCATGCATGGAAATTTTGCTAGCATAGGGCGGAACTACTGCCAAATGGGAGGGGAGGACATGCTGCACATTATCGGGACTATCATTATAGGTTTTGTTGCGGGAGTGATCGCAAAGCTTGTCACGCCGGGCGATAAAGAGCCGCAAGGTTTCATATTAACAACGATCCTTGGCATCGTTGGCGCCTTCGCAGCGACCTACCTCGGGCAGGCCATTGGCTGGTATGGGCCGGCTCAGAATGCCGGCTTTATCGGAGCGATCGTGGGCGCAGTGCTCATACTGTTGGTTTGGGGATTTATTGATCGTCGTCGACGAGCCTGATGGTAACGCTCCCAGCGTAGGCCGAGTCTGAGACGCATAGATGCGCCCAAGCATATTACTCGCCCTGATAGCCGTAGCCTTTTGGGGCACGGCCTACAGGATTGCCGCTGCCCAAACGCGGTGCGTTTTCGTCTCTGGCACGGCCGACGGCGTCGATAAAAGCCATGCCGTCGAGCAGTCGCTTAAATCGTTGCGCGAGGCGATAGACAAGTGGAAAACGGAGAACAGCGTGACCGGTCTGGTGAGCGAAACCGCGGAGAAGCCAACGCCCCACCCCTATTGGCGGAACACAGTTCCGTCTTATCTGTTGCTTCCACCCGATGTCGTAAGCGACTCGGCGTATACCATCTGCTGGACAGGCGTGGTGTCGCCAGTGGTCTGCACCTCCGGCGCTCAGCTGTGCGGGTAGGAATATTACCTCATGCTGTGCAATGGCCGGCCTAGGATCGAGCATTTGCCGGTGACGACAAAGAGCGCCGACCCGAAGGCCGGCGCGTCTGGCACTGCAGCCTCCAAAGGCTAGACTATTTGAGTGGCGTGTGCGCGATCGGCTCCGCGACGACGGCCTGCTGATGGTGAAAGCAGCCGCCAAGAGCGACGGCAGCCGTGATTATGATGGCGAAAGCCATAAAGACACGCATGGATCATTCCCCCTTTAAGGTAGCCTTTCCGGAAATGACTCTAGCACACCGGGCATGAAGAACTGTGACACTTTGGCCACGCAATGCGGGAAGAAACGCCGGGCAGCACTATTAAAAGGTTTGCCCACCAAAGGGGACGCCATGAAGCAATCAACCAGAGGTTGGCAGCTTAGTACGCACGGACGCCCTCCGGAGATACAGCTAACTTTTTCAATGGGTTGAATAGTTTTTGGTTTGACGAGCGACACCGCATGTCAACGTCGTCGCATCCGCCTTCGACGCTACTCCAACGAAAGCGGGTCACAGTTCTCTGCCTGTGAGTGCATATCGCATGCTCCAAGCCCCCCTTTAGGAGCTTGAATCACGCGGGCACAACGGACTTCAATCGCCGAATCGAATTGCAGAATCGTCCAAGTTGGCTCTTCATTACCTGTCCATGTTTAGGGACCATGGTAAATTTCCCGCCGTGGCATCAGAGGCAAATGGCCTTCACGGAGCGAAAAATGAGAACGTTGGTATTTCTGTTGATCGCATCCTTAGCTTTTCAGCTTACGCCGGCACAGGCAACGCCGCTGCCTTATGACTTCGGCGGCCAAAACAGCCACCTTTATGACCGTGCCCAGTTGAGCCGGTTCGCCGATGATCGCGGCTATCACGACATTGATCTTACTCGCAATCACTCTCCAACCTACGGCGATCGGTTGGTCAAGAGCGCCAACGGAGGGCCCCTGCTCCCTATAAATCAGATGGAATTACCCCGTTTCGTGGACGCCAATGGAAGGCTTCCCAGTTGGGTCCTTATGAGGGACCGAGCCACCGGGTACCTGATGATGGTATGCACGGGAACTGGCTGCCAGTATCGCATTCCCGTGATTTGGACCAAGCCCATGTTGGATCGAGTGGCGGCGATAATGGGCGACGCCATGGCCCGCTGTGATCCACAATCAGCCCCATGTGAACTCCAGGGACTGCAACGTGCCATGACCATCATGGAGGTTCAATTTCGACAGAAGCTGGACAGAATGAACAACTCTGAAATCCATGCCTACATGGTCACCAATGCCTCTCACGATCCCGTTCTGCAAGATTGTGTAGATCAGGCCTTCAACGGAACGGGTTACCTAATGATCCTGGCCGATGCCGGATTGATGAAGCTCCATAAAGTCTACTATCCGGGCTTTACATGGGTACACAATTACACGCGCCTGCAAGCTCCAAGCGGATTGGTGATCAGCCTTGATCTATACCATCGCGAGTCAGGCGTTGGAACTGGTGCTTATGTTTCCGCCGTTCCCGATCCCCTTCATGGGGCGCTTTAGAAAACTTGGCAGGAGGTGCTGGGGTTTCACGATGCCACGTGATCGAGCCCAGGCCCTCTCGCGCATCGGCGCGCGACGGCTCACCGACCTCGCCAATGACTGTGCCTTCACGAATGCGCCCGACGAAGCGGGACTCTTGGTCGGGATCCGTCGCTCTGAGGAATTCGCAAACCACGCCCATGCGGCGCTCCGGGATGTCTGCTCTTTGGGCAACTCCAGACATTCGATATCGAACGGCTCTTTACGAGCAGTCGTTCGTCGATTTACAGAGTGCACACGCGCTTGCGGGGCTCGCCGACGAACTCGGCAAGGCAGGCAGCGGTTTTCAGGTGGTGGAAGCCCGCTCAGGGGTGAGAGATCGTTTGCATGGCGAGGGGCTCGACGCCCGCTCGGTGGCATCAACCGGTTCATGACAGTCTCCGACGCCCTGGACAGGCTGTACATGGCCGAGGCAAAACGCGACGCCACCAGCAGGCCAAGTCACGCGGGTGAATTAGGCGGGCACCGGCCGACTTTGCTATGTTGTTAGATCAAGTCGGGATGGCCAATGTGATGCAGCATCACGCAATAATCCGGAGCACAACTTGCAATATCTGGAGACAAAGATCGATGGTGCGATAGGCACGATCATCCTGGACCATCCAGAAAAACGGAATGCGCTATCAAGGCCAGCTATAAGGCGTTGTCGAGACACTAAGTCGATTCTCCCGCGAAAGCGTTCGCGCCGTTGTACTGCGAGCCCAGCCGGGAATGAATGTTTGGTCCTCTGGACACGATGTCGCTGAACTTCCCGAAGGCGGTCGAGACCCGCTGGGCTGGGACGATCCCTTGCGGTACCTCGTGCGAGCCATTGAGGAATTGCCCCGCCCCGTGATTGCCATGATCGAGGGTGGAGTTTGGGGTGGGGCTTGTGAGGTAGCCTTTGCCTGTGACCTGATCATTGCCGCGCCGAACGCTACGTTTGCAGTGACGCCCGCCAGGCTTGGCATTCCCTACAACGTTTCCGGCATGCTCACCTTTCTCAACGCATGTTCTCTCCGCATCGTGAAGGAGATGGCCTTTACGGCGAAGCCGATCTCAGCCGAGCGCGCCGAAAGTCTCGGCATCATCAATCGCATCGTTGCCGTGGAGCGAGCTTGAACCATTTACTTATGAGCTCGCCCGCGACATTGCTGAAAATGCGCCTCTCTCAATCTCCGTGATGAAAGAGCAGTTGCGGATGCTCGCAGGCGCTCACCCGATGAGCCCACGACGTTTTGAGCGTGTCCAAGGATTGAGGCGCATCGTCTATGATAGCGATGACTATGCGGAGGGAATCAGAGCCTTTAAAGAAAAAAGGAGGCCGAAATTCTCGGGTCGGTGATAGTAACGACAGAACAAGAGTTGGAAGCCGAGCATGAATCGCGGGCGTGGACAGAGGCTTCATCGCGTCGGGCTGCACGCCCTGAATTCTCAAGACCTTCGGCTACGGCGCGGGCGACTCGAGCCATCGCTTCCTCGACGAGCTGTGACCGGGCATCGCCAAGCCGCTCAATCCTTGCCTGCAGTGTACCCAGCCTCTCGCTAAGTCGTTCAATCTCTGGGTCCTGCCGAAAGGTTCCTTCGGCCCCGGCCTGTTTCAGTGTTTTCGCCAGCACCGGCATCGTCACCGACACTGTGGATGCCGGCGAGGAGTTGTTGCGGCTCGACATCAATCCGGGAAAGTACCGCATCTGTCATCGTCGAGGCGACATTTTCGGCAAGATGCGTGACCTTCCACGTCGCGACCAGGGCAAGAATAGCCGCGACGATAACCAGTATGGCGGTCCCGTTGATCAACGCCATTAGCATTTGGCGTGGCAACCTCCGCAATCGTAGGGAAAGCTCGTTGCTATCCGATGCTGGCAAGGAGGCCTCCTCTCGGGCTAACGCGACGCGCGTTCATACTGACGGGCACCTGAACGTTATCACAGACTCCCCACGACGACGCGAAAGCAGCCTGCCTTTAAGCCACTGGTGAGGAGATTTTCTGCTTCTGGCACTTAGGACCAGCACGGCGGCAGGGCGTGCCCATTCGGGGCCGACCGAAGGTGACGCTGTAGCTTAGCTAGTGCCAATTGCGTGGGTTCGAGGGTCGGCGTCGTCTTCCGCTACATCTAGAATTTGGCGAGGAAGCTGTGAGGCGCCTTGGTCTAGCTCTCTTGCTTTCGGGTTTCGCTATAAATGCCGCAATCGCCGGTAGCGATTTGTCCTCTTGCCTAGACCCGTCCACAACGCTCGATGCGGGAGGAGACGTTTCCGACAAGGAATTGACCGCTGCACGGCAAGCCTGTGCGCACCTGCAGCAGTCCGGTTTGGACGCGAAAACCCGCGTTAGGGTTGACCATGCTGCATCAACACTAAGCCACGAGCAGCAACGCCGTCAGGCCTCGCACCGTTGAATTGGCTGACTAGAGGTGAGTTCTGAATAACCACGCGCGGTCATTTGCCTCTCACATGTCCGCTTGGGATCAGCCCCCGACCTGCGCATACTGCTTCGCCAGGAATAGCTAAGCGAAGAAATTAGCTAATGGTAGGGCGCCTTTGGCGAATGAGGAATGCAACACGGCAGAGCACGGTCGCATGGATGACGAGTTTGACGAGGAAAGGGGATCAGTTGGCAACGGTGGAGAGCCGAAGCTCAAGCGCAGGGAGTACGAGAAGGTCTTGCGCGAGCTGCAGACGGAGCTCTGTTCGGTGCAGGATTGGGTTCTAGCAGACAGGCCAGCGGATTGTTGTCGTCTTCGAGGGCCGCGACGCCGCGGGCAAGGGCGGAACCATCCGCGCGATGACCGAGCGGGTGAGCCCGCGGACGTTCCGTCTCGTCGCCCTGCCGGCCCCCTCCGACCGTGAAAAGTCGCAAATGTACGTCCAGCGTTACATTGGGCACTTCCCGGCTGCCGGAGAGATCGTGATCTTCGACCGCAGTTGGTACAACCGCGCCGGCGTCGAGCATGTCATGGGTTTCTGCACCAAGGAGCAACACAAGCGCTTCCTGAAGATCTGTCCCGAATTCGAAAAGCACATGGTCGATAACGGGATCCGTCTCATCAAATACTGGCTAGAGGTCAGCAACAAAGAGCAGAAACGGCGCTTCGAAGCGCGCGTCGAGGATCGCTTACGGCAGTGGAAGCTAAGCGATATGGACCTTCCGTCGCGCGAGCGATGGTACGACTACTCACGCGCCAGGGACGTGATGCTGGAGGCGACCGACTCCGATTTTGCGCCCTGGCATATCGTGCGTTCGGACGACAAGCGGCGCGCACGGCTGAACATCATTTCGCATTTCCTGAGCTTGCTTCCCTCGAGGTTCAGAGCCAGAAGAAGGTCAAGCTGCCTGACCGCGACAAGAAGAGCGCGTATGATGACGCCGCGACCATCAAGGATCGGAACTGGATAGAAGAAAAGTACTGAGCGCATTGGCTCAGGCCAAGCTCGGGGCCCGGTGGGGTCCCATGGGAGAGACCGACTATGCCGACCGGCTTCGCAATGCCGCGCTCGCGGTGATCGCTCTCGGCGTCATCCTTACGGGCCTTATCTACAGACGATCCTTTCTCATACCACTCGCCATCGCGATTCTCCTCTGGAACCTGCTCGAGGCCGTGATCGAGCGGTTCACGCGGATTCGCATCGGGGAGTTCCAGTTGCCGCGTTGGTTAGCTGCGCTTCTGGGAATTGTGGTCGTCGTTCTCGGCCTTTACGTCATCCAGTCCATTCTCCTCGGCCAAATCGATGCCGTCGGCTCGGCCTGGGCGCGATACATGTCCAGATTGGAGTCGATCGTCGGCGATCTCACCCAGTGGCTTGGCGCCGAGCAGTCCGCGAAACTCAAACAGGCAATAATGGGGATCGATCTCACGCGGCGCATTGCGGGGGTGGTTTCGTCCGCGCAGTTCTTCTTCGTGAGCTTATTGCTCATCCTTGCTTATGTGAGCTTCCTATTCGTGGAGAGCGCCCATATGCCAGAAAATCGCCGCGATGTTCCCCGATGAGACACGCGCGCGCGAAGTGAACTCGGTTCTTACCGCCGTATCGGAAAGCTACGCCGCTACATCTGGATCAAGACGGTGGTCAGCACGCTTACGGCCATCGCATCCTATGCAATTCTAAGGCTGATGGACGTCGACTTTGCCGCGACCTGGGCGCTCCTGATCTTTCTGCTGAACTTCATTCCAAATATCGGCTCTATCGTCGCCGTCTCGCTTCCAGCACTCGTGGCTTTGGTGCAGTTCGACCCGCTCGGCCCTTTTGTCGTGCTGGTCCTGCCTGATCGCCATTCAAATTGCCATCGGCAGCGTGTTGGAGCCTATGCTGATGGGCCACACACTCAATATGAGCCCGTTCGCCATCATCCTCTCTTTGGCTTTCTGGGGAACCATCTGGGGCATCGTGGGCATGTTTCTCAGCGTGCCGATCATGGTCCTGGTGATGATCGTGTCCGCGCACATCCCAAGCTGGCGGTGCGTAGCAGTTCTGCTGTCGGCGGATGGCCGTATCGACGCGTGAGGGTGCGGTCAGTTCTGTGGCTTTGCTTCCGGTTCCAGCGAAAGAGTCACATGAAGGACGCTGCCGTCCCGCTTCAGACTCATCGGCAGGCCGCTGCGTTGAAACACAGCAAGCATGGGCTGATTTTCAGCAAGCACCTCCGCCTCGAACCGCGACAAGCCAGCATCACGAGCGATCCGCGTGAGATGGTTCAAAATGACAGACGCGATGCCGAGACCCCGGTAGTTGCCGTCGGTCATGAAGGCGATCTCGGCTTGACCCGAACCGGCATTCTCGGTCGCATAACGTCCTCCGCCGATCAGCCTCTCGCCATCCTTCGTTTGCATGGCAACCACCAAGGCGACAACGTCGCTGAAATCGACGTCGGTCAGTTGCTTGAGATCGCCTTTGGTCAGCTCCTTCTTGGGGCTGAAGAAGCGCCTATAGATCGATTCCCGGTCGAGGCTCTTGAAGGCTTCTAGAAGGCGGCCTTGATCGTCTCGCCGAATGGCCCGAACCGTGACGGGAGCGCCATCCTTCAGAACTTCGTTGGCGAAGTAGTGTTGCGGATCCATCCTGCTCAGTCGATGATGTGATAGCCGCCGTCGATATACAGCGTCTCGCCCGTAATCAGCTTTGCCCCGTTCATCGACAGAAACGCCACTGCGACGCCGACATCCTCGATCGAGACGAGGCTGCGGGCCGGCGCCTTTGCCTCAGCCTTCGCAATCAGCTGATCAAAATCGGTGATGCCGGAGGCCGCCCTGGTCTTGAGCGGGCCGGGCGAAATGGCATGCACCCTGATGCCCTTGGGACCGAGCTCCGCCGCGAGATAGCGAACCGCCGATTCCAGCGCCGCCTTCACCGGGCCCATCATATTGTAATGCTCAACCACCATCTGCGAGCCGTAATAGGTCATGGTGGAAAGCGTGCCGCCATCCTTCATCAGCGGCTCGGCGAGCTTCGCCATGCGGATGAACGACCAGCAGGAGACGTCCATGGCAAACAGGAAGCCCTCCCTCGAACAGTCCACCACGCGGCCTTGCAGATCGGCCTTTGGAGCTGAGGCGATGGAATGGAGACAAATGTCAAGCTTGCCCCACTGCTTCTTTATGGCGTCGAAAACCGCCTCCAATTGACCTTCCGTTTGAACATTGAGCGGCATGAAGATCGAGGTTTCAACTTCCTTGGCCAGGGGTTCGACATAGGGCTTCGCCTTGTCATTCAGATACGTAATGGCAAGATCCGCGCCGAAAGCTCGAAAGGCCTTGGCGCATCCCCAAGCGATCGATTGGTCGTTGGCAATGCCGGTGACGAGCGCCTTCTTACCCTTGAGCAGGGGCAACGTGGAAAGATCGATCATGCGGGCTTCTCCTCGAGCAGCGTTGCCGGTTGCGCGCGCAGGACACGCAAAGTGTGGCGGGCGATCATCAGTTCCTCATCGGTGGGGATGACGTAGCATGCGATGCGCGATGCTTTGCTCGAGATCCGCCCGTCGCCCTGTCTGTTCGCCTCAGGGTCAAGCTCGAGGCCGAGCCATGATAGGCGTTTGGCCACGGCCTCGCGAATGGCTGGTGCATTCTCGCCGACACCGGCGGTGAAAACGAATCCGTCAATCCCGCCCATGGCCGCCGCCAGCATTCCGGTGAATAAGGCGATGCGGTAGACGAAATAGTCGAGCGCGAATTTGGCTCGCGGATCGGAACTCATAAGCAAGTCCCTGACGTCGTTGCTCACGCCCGAAAGGCCTTTGAGGCCGCAGTCATAATAGAAAAGATGCTCGATCTCGGGCGCGCTCATGCCCTTTTCGCTGATGAGATAGAGTACGACTCCAGCGTCCAACTGGCCTGGACGCGTTCCCATGGGCAAGCCGTCGAGCGCCGTGAATCCCATGGTGCTCTCGACGCTCCTGCCGGCGGAGATAGCGCACATGGAGGCCCCGCTGCCAAGATGAGCGACGACCACACGGCCTTGGGCAATATCAGACGCCCGCTTTGGAAGTTGGCCCGCAACGTATTCGTAGGACAGCCCGTGAAACCCATAGCGGCGCACGCCCTCGGTGTAGAACTGCTCTGGGAGTGCGTAGCGGTCGGCGACCTCGGGATGACCGCGATGAAACGCCGTATCGAAGCAGGCGACCTGCGGCAGTTGCGGCTGTCTCTGCCGCACAGCGCGGATGGGACCAAGATTATTTGGCTGATGGAGCGGGGCCAGCGGAGAGAAGGTGTCGAGTCGCTTGAGTACAGCGTCGTCGATGAGCGTCGGCTCGCTATAATCCGGGCCGCCATGAACCACACGATGGCCGATCGCCGTCGGCAAACTTCCGATCTGAGCGCGGAGAAACGCAACAACCTTATCAAGCGCCGCCGGAACGTCGCCCACTTCCGCGGCAGGCCAAGTCTCGTCGATCAAGGTTTCGCCGCTGGTCCCGCGCGCGATCAGGTGGGGGCGCACGCCGATGCCATCGATTTGCCCCTTCAATCGGCGTTGCAGCTGGTCCTCGGCAGCAACCGAGAAGAGCTGAAACTTGATGCTCGAGCTGCCGGCGTTGACGACGAGGATAGTGTCCGGCACCGCTTTAGACCCCGATTGGCTCTTTCACCATTTGACTGTGGCGCAGCAGTGCGGCCACGGCGCAGGAGGCCAAGCGAGTCCTCACATGGTCCGCCCGCGAGGTGAGAATGATCGGCACGCGCGCGCCGAGCACAATGCCGGCTGCATCGGCATGCGAGAGGAAGGTCAAGTTCTTGGCCAGCATGTTGCCAGCCTCGAGGTCCGGCACCACCAGAATCTGCGCCTGACCGGCAACCGGCGATTTGATCCCTTTGATTCGAGCTGCCTCGGGGCTGATCGCGTTGTCGAAGGCGAGCGGACCGTCGAGTTCACCGCCGGTGATCTGGCCGCGGTCGGCCATCTTGCAAAGCGCCGCGGCTTCGATGGTGGAGGGAATGCTCGGAGTTACCGTTTCGACGGCGGAAAGAATGGCGACCTTCGGGGTCCCCAATCCCAGCCCGGTGTAGAGATCGATGGCGTTCTGGATGATGTCGCGTTTAGCGGCGAGGTCCGGCGCGATATTTACCGCGGCATCGGTGATAAACAGGGTCTGCGCATGGCCCGGAACGTCCATGACGAAGACGTGGCTGATGCGTCGTCCGGTGCGGAGGCCCGTCTCCCGTTTCATCACCTCGCTCAGCAACTCGTCGGTGTGCAGGCTCCCCTTCATGAGAAGCTCGGCCTTGCCGGCGCGAACGAGCTCAACGGCCTTCGCGGCAGCGGCCTGGCTGTGCGGCACATCGACAATCTCGATATTGCCGAGGTCGAGCGAGAACTCCTTGGCGACCGCGCGGATCTTGTTCTTGGGACCAACGAAAATGGGCTTGATCAGTCCGGCCTCGCCTGCCTCGACGGCGCCTCTGAGCGAGGTCTCGTCGCAAGGGTGCGCCACAGCGGTAGCGAGCGGTGCGAGGCGCTTCGCTGTGGCAATAAGGCGATCGTATTTTTCGTGGCGGCGCAATGGGGCCGCAGACGAATTCTCGTTCATGGCTCAATCCTTCCGTGGCCAGTGGCCGTGGCTAAATCAGTGAAGTTGGCTGTAAGACGGCAGACTGCCGTCAGCTAAAGTTGCGCTAATGGGGCCGATGCGGCTTGGCAGCCGGCTCCCTCGCCGGGCGAGTAGGCTGCATACGATCCTCCGTCGGCGCACCGTTCTTGGGGGCTTTTGCCGCCTTCCTAGACTCGAACATCGCGGTAATCTCGGCGAGACGCGCCTTGCCTACCTTGCTTTCCGCGCCGAGAACCTCGATCAGCTTGCGCAAGGTGCTCCCCATGCGCGAGGCAAGTTCAGGGTCTGTGTCGAGCATGGCCGGTATAGCTTCAACCGCGCGGCGCTCGTCAAGTAGCAGCGTCAAGAATTGGTCGCGCGCCATCGCCTTGAAGGCGGCGAGCGAGAGGCCAGTTCCGGCTTCTTCGCGCATCCGTTGGAGCAGGCGGAATCCGCGTTCATCGGCGACGCCCTCCGGAATGCGGATATAGAGAAGAGCGCGGATAGCCGCCTCGCGCGGACCGCCTTGCGTAATGTTTCGTGTCAACTCGTCGATGCGCTGGGCCACGAAGGCGCGATACACCGCGTCGACACCAGGCCGGTGACGTGGAGACGCGTCGGAGGCCTTAAGCCCGACGAGTGCCTGCAACAGCGGCGAGCCGTAAACGCCGTGAAACACCGTCTCCAGGAACCGGTCACGCATATCGCCGTAGGCCTTCAACGAAGACTTCGATTGCCTTCCCCGTCCGCTCCTGTGCCTGCCACAGGGCATTGTCCGGCGAGACCGGTTGGCGGTTCTTGCGCGCACTTTCGGCCATCGAGGAGACGGACTTGAGGAAGGGGTTGGCCGGCGTGAACATCTCGTAGGGAAGGCGAAGGGGGTGCATCTTCCGCATCCATTCGGCAAATCCCGCATTGGCCCAGGCCTTCACCCAAGGCTGCATGAAGGCCCGGTAGAGGCCGAGATTGATCTCCGAGATGCGAGCGACTGCCGCGAACTGACGCTCGTCCTCGACACTGTTACCACCGAGTGCGCGAATGTCGTCGAGGGTCCGGGCCTCGAAGCGGACGAGATAGTCGCCACCGACCAACTCGGCGGTCGGACTACCCGCCTCCTTCGGCGTCATCACCGCTTCGTAGAGACCCGGCGGCAGCACGTCGATGAGGTCGATATTGCTCGCGAACTCATCGTGCTCTTTCTTTGCCACCGAGCCTGAGACGAAAATCCCGAGATGGCCGATCAACTCATGCACGGCATAGATAATGGTTTGCCCGTGGGCCCGGATGTCTTCGACGTTGCCATAAAGATCGAGGATCCAATTGAGCGCCTGGGACGGCGGCGTTATGTTGTCAGCCTTTGAGCAGAATACGATGATCGGCGAGCGGATGCTGCGCAGGTCTACGCTCTGGCCGTCCGACGTCACGATGCCGGCGGTGGCGAGCTTGTTGCCGATGAACAACTCGTCGGCAATGAACTGCATCTCCTCGGCATTGAGAAGGATGTGCCCACCCCACCATTTTTCGAATTCAAGGTAGCGGGGCGCTTCGGTATCCACCTTGGAATAGAGATTGTACTGCTTGGTCCAGTAGGTGTTGGCGGGGTTGAGGTTCTCGAAATTGCTGACGAGCCAGGCGCCGTCGAACGTGCCGGCGCCGAGATCGCCCATCAGTGCCGTCAGCCAAGTGCCTCCAAGTAGGCCACCGGTGTAGCGCATGGGATTTTCGCCGTGCACGCCAGCCCAATAGGACAGCGGCGAGCCGGCAACGATGATCGGACCAAAGAGCTCGGGCCGCTTGGCTGCGACCATCATCACTGCCCAGCCTGCCTGGCAATTGCCGATGACTGCGGGCTTGCCGTCGGCTTCCGGTTGAAGGGCGATGACGCGCTCCAGGAACGCCGCCTCCGCGGCGACAATGTCCTCAATGGTCTGACCAGGGACCGGCTCGGGCAGGAAGCCGACGAAGTAGCAGGGGTGGCCGGCCTGAAACGCCACGCCGATCTCGCTCTGCGCCTTGAAGCCGCCGATGCCGGGTCCATGGCCGGCGCGTGGATCGACGATTACGAATGGCCGCTTCTTTTCATCTATTTCGACGCCATCCGGCGGAATGATGCGCGCTAGAACGTAGTTCACCGGACGCGGCAGCTTGCGCCCATCCATGACGAGCTCGGCGCCGAATTTGAGGACGTGGGGCGCAGCCTTGGCGGCCTGCTCCTCGTACTGTTTACTTCTTTGCTGCATGACGCCGAGGAAAAGAACCCCGCGCTGCCAAGCATCAATCCAGTACGACCATGCGTCCAATACGGGATTCGTCCATGGGACAGATTGCGGACTGTATGGGGCTTTTTGACTGGTCATCGGGTAATTCCTCCTCGAAACACCAAATATGCGATCAGGCGAGCCATGGGTGCCTTGATCGAAATCAAGCCCCCCATTCCCCAGATAATTCTTGCGAACAAGGCGTCGCCGCGTGGGTGCGCCACCCAGGCGGCCTAGTTAACTACTCAGGCCCATTTCAGCGTGATGCCGACATCTCCAGGCATCCCGCCGGGATAGTCGACAATCTGGACTCTAAGCTTGTACCCAAGCGGCCGAAGTTGCCGATCCCAAAACTCGTACAGTTCTTTCGGCAAGCCAGTCAGTGTCGTCTCCCAGCCAGGCTCTTGCTGGTTGATGGCGCGGCCGTGATCGGTGCAAAGCGCGTTCGGAAACCGATAGACTTCAACCTCGGTGAGACCGTTCGCCGCCGCCCGCTCAATGATCGCTGCGGCGCGCTTCATCCGCTCTTCTTCGGACACACCCGATGGCTTGGTGATCTTTTCAAGCAGCATTTTTTTCTCGGCTTCCGCCTCGGCTTGCTTGCGCACATATTCGGAAGCCTTCTCCGCCTCCGCCAGTGCGATTTTCTCCATCACTTTCTGGGCAGAGGGGAGCGAAAAACTCGCTTTGTCGGCAGCCATGGCCTTCTCCATCAAATCAGTCTAGCAAATGTGCTCGGTCGACAGCTGTCCGGGCATCAGTCGGGCGGGCCGACTTCACGGACTTTGGTCCAGCGCAATTAGTGGCCTTCGAGGAACACATAATTCTCCCAACTCCGCATCCGCCGGAGAAGGCCGAGGTGGTGCGCATAGAGCGCGTAAACAGCGACCTGAGCCGCCGCTCCGCCTGGAATATTGTATCCGGACGTATCATCTTCAATGTCGATGGTGGCAACGGCCCGCCCACCCGGCAACGCCGCTCCCAAGTCCTGTAGTACGCCGCCAGGCTGTAATTGTCCGGTCGCGATCGCATCGAGCACGTGTCTCACCTTACCCTTGAAGACGCGGCCGGGTATGCCATCGAAAGCGACCTCTGCCTCATCCCCAGGACGCACTCGCTGAAGCGAGTTTTGCTGGAATCCAGCGGCGAGTGTCTGATCGTCCGTGTGGACGAACACCATGACGGGGCGTAGCGGCGCAGGCACGACATACATGCCGGGTCGCAGCGCAATTTGCGTGACATAACCCGGGCCAGCCGCCCGCACGACGGTTTGCTCGAGATTATACTGCGCCTCTCCCAATTCGGCTTGCAGGCGCGCGACGGTCGTGTTCACGCCGCAAGCTAGGTCGGCTCGCCTGATTACAAATCGATAGCCCGTTGAAAAAATCCGAAGATTTCACGTTGAACTTGGTATAGATCAAATTCTACGAGTTTTGGTCGCAAATGAGGCAATCGCCTGAATAAGGCGCAACCAATGCCGCCTCATGCGGAGCGGAGTAAAAGCAATCGCAATCTGAAAAAATTGCGTTGCCCGGCTGTTTGCTGTCGTCGCCGAACCGAGGGCCTATTTACCTGGTCCCGACACCCCCTTCCACCGCCTTGATGAGCAGTTCGTCGGGCTTACCCAAGCAGTAATCTTGCAGCTTTTTCGCATTCGCAATCAACGCTTGCGTGTCGACAATCGGGTCTCCCCGCGTGCCGTGGTAATAGCCGCTAATCCACATGGCAATGTAATTGGGATTGGAAATCTTGTAAGTCACGAACTGACGGCACGTGATCTTACTGACATCGAGCGTCACTTGCGCTCGGGCTGCTGAGCTTGCGATCAGGGTGAATGCCAATCCAACGATCAAGCTTGCGAATTTCTTCATAAAGGGTCTCCTCCTCAGTGCATATCGAGCATGGCTCCCCTTCGCCCCTTAGGCGAGCTTCAGATCATCCCCTTAGGCGGTACCCGATGATCCGCCAAGCCCCTGCGTGTCCGCAACGCGAGCCACCGCCAAATCCTCCGGGAGAGGATAAAGTTTCTCGACGGTGCGATCGAGTAGGTCGAGTTCCAGACGAAGAGCCGACGACTTTCCGGCAAAGTTTTCATCAGATTGTCGAGCATGGCGCGCAGGCGCCGCGCGATCTGAAAGTTCTCCGCGCCGTAAAGGCGAATTTCCCGGAAAGCAAGCTGTACGAAATCATCCCAATTCGGAGTCGGGAAAATCACCCGCAGGCGCCCGGCGTCGTCCATGATTTGCTCATTGTGCAGGTGACGCCCGCCGACGGTCCGCAGCAACCGGTGAAGCTGGTCGATGGCGAGCACGGCGGTCGTCGGATCATTGATTGCCTTGGACAAGGCCTTAATCGCAATATCCACAATGACGCGGAAGGCGAAGGTGGAGTTTTGCTCGATGGTACGTTCGGGCCCGAATGCGATCGATCCCCGTAACTTGTGCTCGTCGAATGCGCCGCTGCCACCATGGAGCAGAAAAACGGGCTCGCCAACGGCGACGAAATCGCCGACCCGGGGCACGACTTCGATCACACCGTCAGCGCGGTTAGCTTCGGCGACCAGCGCCTCGAGGTTCACGGCGAGCACGATAGCCGAGGTACCCCTATGGCTAACGATCCGGTCGGAGGCGCCAAGCTGAGCGTGCCGCACAGGGAGCGGGTCGGTGTCCCTGATTGGCTTTGGGTACACGCTCTCGATGACCGCGAGGCCCTCCTCGCCCACGCGCCACAGGATGCTAACCGGGCGCAAGAGCCGGGCTGCGTAGTCGATGAGAAACAGAAAGGCCATAAGCGACGCAAGCCCTAGGATCGCCGCAACCCACATAACGAGATGAGGAACGGTCGTCTCGATGCGCGCCACGTTCCGAGAGCGAACAGCAGCGTGAAAACGAACAGCCCCACGGTGCGACGAATGACGTTGTCGCGCAGCAGCGTGGTCGCAATGATCCGCGGAGTCAGTTGCCCGCTCGCGACCTGAATAGCGACGAGCAACGAGCCAAAGGTGAACACGATAAAGGAGAGCATCAGGGTGATGATCGTCTGCAGTGCCGACTGCGTTCCCGACAAGCTTAAGGGCCAAGCGGGAATCCATGTGATCTTCGCATCCAATGCGTAGATGACGCGAAATGTGACCTGTTTGAGTAGAAGTGCGACGAACGGAGCGATCCACAGGGTGTTGTCACATTAAGTCAGACTGAGCGGAATTTGCCGACAACCGCCAATGTTGACGCAAGGAATTTAAAAGACTTAGCCGGTTGGTTGATCGTCCAAATTGGGCCAATTTAACTTAATGTGACAACGCCGACATGGCGCCAAGCGACACTCGCAGCGTGAACCGTTGCGGCCATGGTCAGCCTGCAAATTTCCAATTAACGTGACAGTGCCGTTTGATTCCTTCTAGATTTAAAAGTTACGAAGCATTTCAAAGGCGGCGCCAGGCGGAACGTTGAGAGCCCATCTTTAGCCCTTCTAGGCGTTGTGCCCGGGCATCAACTCAGTTCTGGAAGCAAGGGCGTTGTGTGCAAATGGCCTCCGTGGGGCGGGTCATATTCTGGATGTGTCTGGCTACTGGCGTCGGGAGTTTGATCTACGCGCTCCACATCCTCTTGGCGTGGCCTGAGCCTCCGCCCGATCCATTGGCGGCGTTGAGCATCAATACGATAGCCGCCTCCATCGTGGCGTGGTTCGGACTTGCACTTATTGCAGTAGCGTTTGTGGTGGGCCACTTCGTTTGGCAGTCGGATGATTGAATAACGCCCCGGATTTCAAAATGCCCGCGTTCACCCTGCCCCAAAAATCTTGCAGCGAGCGAAATTCCGGGCGGCTGCGTTCCCCCGCTCCCCGTGCAAGCCTAGAAGGACCCGGATAATCTCAACGATGGTGGGGGGGTATCAGCGGTCGACACACGATCCACCCCAGCTCGCGCGTTCTGAGATTGAGCTTCCGCTTCACGAGCCAAATGCGCAAGCGCACATGCTCGCTCGGCGGGAAGGCAAGGGTCAGCGTGCTTCGGCACGTTGCGCTTGGATCGGCGGACACGGCACCGAGCCATATGAGCAAAACACGCAACAGTCGCCGGGTAGCGGTTTCAGCCTCTCTCCGCAGTCTGGGCAGTCATAGAAGATGACGCAGGCATCCGTTGGCATATGCTCGGTCGCCTGATGCCCACAATGCGGGCAGGTCAAAGTTGATAGAAGCTGCGCCTCCGCCATTTGGACTCTAACCATCGGCAAGCTCGTCGAGGCAGGCGCGAAGCTCTTGCGTCAAGGTCAGCGTCTGCCGCGCCGATAGGTATTCGACCCGATGTGGGATGGCGAGCACCCGATTGCGGAACGCCTTGAGCTTAGAGCGCCAGAAAGTCTCGACCTCGGCCACCGGCACCGTCTCACCGCGTATCTGCGCTGCCTTGGCTTCGGCTAGGGTCGCTTGGGCGCTGCCTAGGCGCTCTCTTGCTGTCTGCCCGGCTTCACCGCCCCGGCCAGCGGCCATCGACCGGAGGTGGTGGCAATAACCGCTGACAGAGGCTTGTAGATCGTAGCTGCCGCGCTTCTTGCCGCGCATCAGCACGCCGTCCTTGGCAAGCTCGGTAATGGTCTTCGGCGTCACGCCAAGAAGCTGCGCGAGACGTCCTGCGGTGATCTCTTCCATGCGATCAATTTAGCGCATCGGGCGAGCAGGTCGAACAAAACACGGCGGTGCTATTGTTCATAGCTGAACCAGCCACCCGAAGGGAGGGGGGAATATCCTCACGAACCGTCTTAGTTGCGGCAAGCATCCTCGCAGCGGCGATTGCCTATGCCGGGTATCAATTAAGGGGCTCGATGATTGTGGCCTCGCCCGAACGCACCGGCGATGTCTTCGGTGTCTTTCAGCTTACAGATGGCCGCAGCGCTTCAAGTCCCCCGGATCGGCACAGCGCTTTCTCTCAATCCACGCCGCCGTCTACAATGTGTTCAACATCCAACGCCATCTGACCTCCCGCCGAACCCTGCGCGTGTTTCGCGATCAGGCTATGCTGACATGGCGCCAAGCGACAGTCGCAGCGTGAACCGTTGCGGCCATGGTCATTTGGCCTGCAAATTTCCGATTAACGTGACAGTGCCCCATTTCCCCTTTGCGGGCGCATTCAGTGCCTCAATTGATCCCAAGGTCGTTGCATTATCGTCATGAAATGAGCGCCTTCCTGCGGCGAATCCACATCCTTCAGCCCAAAATTTCCCCGAGAACTGAAGGAGACGAGAGTGCGGATTCGATGCTTGTTGTTCACGCTTGTCCTCTTGGGCGGCGCAACACCTCTTCATGCCTCGCTCGACGTTGCGCCCCAGTGCCTTCAACTGGCCCCGCAAGCGGCGGAAACCGTCGACGCCAAATCGCCCTTCACCGATCGCCGTCAGATGGTTCCAAACTACAATGCGGAGGATCGTGACTACCTGATCAGGACGATAGCCTTTGAGGCTTCCGATGAGCCTGATGAGGGCAAGGCCGCAGTCGCCCATGTCATTCTCAATCGCACGACAAGCGGCAGATGGGGCGACAGCATTAAGGATGTGGTCATCCGTCCGTGGCAGTTTGAGCCATGGATGACGAGGCGCGAGGAGATGGAAAAGCTGTCTTCAGATGATCCTCGCTATCAGAATGCAGCTCAAATTGCGGATGCCGTTCTTACTGGACAGATTCCCGATCCGACCGCGGGCGCCACGCACTTCCTCAATCCGACGATTGTTCGGAAACGGCGAGGAGGCTCTCTGCCCGAATGGGCGCGCGGCGAGGGGCAGCCGATCGGCCGGCATACCTTCTACGCGCCGAATGGAGGCGTCTCCACGATGGCACGAACCGAAATGGCCACGGACGCTCTAGAGATATCCATTTCTTGCTCTGGCCAGGAAGCCAAGAAAGCGCCAGATGCAGGCTTGATGACGCTCGCGGATCGGGGCTGACAGGGAATGCGCGCGTCCGCGGTCAATCGTGGTAACCTACTGGCGTGGATCGGAGTTCAAGCTCTTGCGGCGCCCTCACGCGCTTCCGCGTCAGCCTTGGGGAGATGAGACGTGAAATCGTTGGCGGTGCTTTTCCTGATCATCGGCAGTGCGGTTGCAGGCCAGGCTTTTGCCGAAGACGCCATGCCTCAACCGTTGACGCGAGCCGATTGCGAAGCCGCGTCGGGATGGTCATGGAACGAAACCGCCAATGTCTGCAAAATCTCTTCGCAGCAAGCGCCGACGGCGTCCAAGCCGCAGCCCCTCACGCGAAACGATTGCGAGCTCGCCGGCATGTCGTGGAACGACAGGGCGCTTGTATGCGATGAAAAATCCGATAAATCGGCAACGGCGGTCAACTCGAAGGCCGCCAATCCGGCTAAGTCTTCGATCCTCATCACGATCGATAAATCCACACAACAAATGACGGTCTTGGTGGATGGTGTGGAGCGATATAACTGGCCCGTATCGACCGGGCGGGCTGAATATCCCACTCCATCAGGAAGCTTCACCCCCATCTCCATGAATGAAGTCTGGTACAGCAAGGAATGGGACAACGCCCCCATGCCGCATGCCATTTTCTTCATGAAGGACGGGCATGCGATCCACGGCAGCTATGAGGTGAAGCATCTCGGCAAACCTGTCTCGCATGGCTGCGTGCGCATCGCGCCGCAAAATGCCACCCTCCTTTATGACTTGGTGAAAAAGAACGGCCTGGGGAACACGCAGGTGGTATTGAGCGGCGAGGCGCCTGGCAGCGAGGGTAAAGTGGCAAGTTCAGCGAAATCTCGGGCTCGTTATCGTCAGGCTGCTCCCCGCTCGTTCACGCCCGGCGACAATTACTATGCCGAGTCCGGCGCTCAACCCCAGAGGCGAGGCGGCTTTTTCAGGCGCTTGTTTGGCGGTCAATAGTCCTCAGGCTCTACGTCTGCTTCTGGCACAAAGCGGACCAAGTTGCCCTTACGGTCTAAGGTCTGAAGTTAGGCGATAAGCGGACGTTGAATCGTTCAAGGCTGCTTGCAGCGTTTGTAGGTGCTAGCTCATGCCTTGCTGATAGATGCGGCGGAAGATGGCGCGCTCGACATTCTGGTAATGCCGCAGATTGCGCTCGACTGCCTGACGCAAAAATTGCGATCGCGAGAAGGCGGGTGAACAGT
Organism: uncultured Alphaproteobacteria bacterium; assembly: GCA_963804705.1. Classification (GTDB taxonomy): domain Bacteria; phylum Pseudomonadota; class Alphaproteobacteria; order Rhizobiales; family Methyloligellaceae; genus Methyloceanibacter. The sequence continues at coordinate 117,685 of CAWDRM010000024.1, read as the reverse complement.
TTCAGAAGGTGGGTAAGGACAGCTTCGATGCGGCCGTCCGCTCGTCAGACCGTCTTCTTGGCCAAAGCAAGAGACGGCGGCGCACAACCTAACTTCTCAGATGGCGACGAGCAGTTGGCGTGCCTGAGAAATTGGTGCTGTCCTTTGGGCAGCGCTTTCCTGTAGCTAAACATCGCCCAGACCGGTGAAACCGCCATCCGTCTCATCGAGGACGAGCAAGCTGCCGGTCGCCAGGTCGAAATGCAAGCCGTGCAACGCGAGCAGCCCCGTCTCTTCCCGCTTGCGCACGAAGGGGAAGTTGCGGAGCTTCACCAGCGACGACCTGATCCCGGCGAGCTCGAACGCAGTCTCGTCGCCATGGGTGAACCCATCGCTTTCGACGATTTTCAAGCCATCGAGCAGCGTCAGCCAGCTGCCGAGAAAACCTCGCTCAGGCACCTTGTTTCTGACTTTCTGCCGGTAGGCTTCGATACCGCCGCAATGGGAGTGTCCGAGCACGATCAGGTGCGGCACTTTCAATTCCTGCACCGCGAACTCGATCGCCGCGCTCGTGCCGTGATGTTTGCCGTCGGGCTCGTAGTTGGGCACGAGATTGGCGACGTTGCGCAGAATGAACAACTCGCCCGCCTCGACGTCGAAGATCGCCGACACGTCGATGCGCGCGTCGCAACAGGCGATGACCATGGCGGTGGGGGCTTGGCCACGCTCCGCAAGCTGAATGTAGCGGCCCCGCTCTGGCGCATGGCGATCGCGTACAAAGCGCCGATAGCCTTCGACCAGGGTCTTCGGCAGCGTCATGGCTCTCTTATCGGGGGGCTGGTTGCGACCGGTTACCTACTGGAACGCTGTATGGCGTGGCGAGGGTCTTGTAAACACCCCAAAGCAGGGAAAGGCCGGCAAAAGTCCACGACACAGACTTATTAGCTGCTGGCCACACCCACCATCGGCGCTGCGACTGCGCCAACGCCCGCGCCGACGGCGGCGCCTATGGGCCCAGCAATGAAAGCGCCAGTAACCCCGCCAGCGACAAGGCCGATTATGGCTTCCGGCGTAATCGTGCAACCCATAAGCGCGAGGTTCATTGAGCCTCTTTTTCACTTGGCATCAAGCAGCCGGACGGAGCTATCGTCATCTTACGTCCCCGAGCCGTCCATGCGCCGCACCTGGTGCCGCAAACGTTACTACCAGCCGGCGAGCTGCGGATAATTCCCAAGCTGTGCGCCGGCATTGGGGACCAGCTTCCAGCCGAGCTCAGCGAGCTTAGCAGTGGCAGTCGGGCTCGCTCTCCCGGTGATCCACAGCTCCCCGCCGCCACGCTCGCCCTTGGCCGCAAGCTCGGCGATGGGTGCGCTCCAGATGAGGTAATCGACGGGGAGAATGCTCACTGTTCCCTTCCCTGTCGCTAGCATGGGCGCGCCGCCTACCCGCGCAAAGCCGCGCACCGGTGCAATCTTCTTATTATAGGCCCCGATCAGCATGGCCTGATGTCGGTAAAAAAAGCCCATCTCTATGGAGGGGGCGTGCGCTGCGCCGGCAATAAAGAGCTCCCGCCCGTCAATACTCCCGAGTCTCTCGAGTACCTCCACGATGACTGTCTTGTCAGTCGGGCTGAGATTGGGGCTCGCGTAGAAGGCATCGATCGTCCCCTTTGACACGCCCATGGCAGTGAGTGACGTGCGCCCATCCTTTTCGAGGTCCGAAGCTGATTTGTCGCGCAGCATCTCCCGGACCTGAGTAGCTGTGCCGCCCGCGCTGATCGCGAAACCGGCAGGACCGGCCACAAAGCTCAACCCTACATTCGCCGAGGTCTCTCCCACGGCGCTCGCCGTGGCAACGCGCTTCAGCTCGTTGCTGAGCGGTGGAAAGCTGGTATTCGGATCGACGCCGAGATCGAAGGCAAGCTTGCGCCGTGCCGTGGCGCCGCCCGTGACCGAGGCTAGGATGCTCTCGTTGTGCGGGTCAGTAGAATGCATGGTGGCGGCGGCGCTGCTGAAGATATGGCCCACCCCTTTTACAGTATCGCCGATAGTCTGGCCCGGCGCTGTGACGAGGTCCTTGGCCGTCTCGACCGGCCGCATGGCCGTGCTGCCAGCCGCGATCACCGCAGTCTTAGCACCGGCAACGGTCTCGAGCTTGGCGGTGGCGGCGATCTCTCTTGCGCGCACGCGCAACAGGTCGGAGCCTTTCACGTTGAAGGGACCCCATTTGGTCCTCAGCTGATAAACGTATTGGAAGTTTTCGAGGCCTACGCGCTCATCCACGGTATAATTAGGGCTATGCGCAAGATCAGGTGGCAACGCCTGGCTCGCCGTGAAGACGGGTGGGGCTTCATATTGGCCGGCTTCAAGCCAGGCGCTCCCGCTTACCATGACAATTCCTATGGCCAGGGCAGAAAAACACGCCCTCCATAAGAGACGTTGGTTGTAAGTCATGCGTTTCCCCCAACTCCCGCCGTCTCAAAATTACGACCCATTAGTCATCACGCGCGAGCCTTGCAACACCCGTGAGTGGGGAGCCTAGTCATAAAACCGGGTCGGGGCAATGACCGGAAACAGGTCGCAACTGGCTCGCGCAGTTGGGCTTTGGGAGACGGACATGACGCGAACGGGCCGTTATGTCGGCTAATGACCCAAAGCGGACATTTCGTGTCGCCGATGTTGATCGGTCGGAAAGGCGCGGGCATTGGCATGTCTCAGCCATGGTTTTGCTCCTACTAACTTCTCTGACCCGTGCATCGTAGTGCTTTGACGGCCGCTATTAAAGCCGCCTGGAAGGCGTCCGGCTTCGGTCGGCGCCCTCACTTTGGTGCAATCGCAGCATCAACAACGGCCTTAGCGTACCGCCATCTTAATGCCAGATTTTATTAGTTCCCTTGACGTGGGATTTTTTCCCACTTGGTCACCAGGTTCGTTTAAGACGGGAAGAAGGGAGTTACCTCATGCAGTCCGCAACCAGCAAGATTCTCACCACGGTCTTCACAGCAGCTCTCGCGTTCGGCGTTTCTGCTAGCGCCATGGCCGGCCCCTGGGCGAACAACCATCCACGACGCGCCGAGGTCAATGGTCGTCTGGAGAATCAAAACAGACGGATCGATAAAGAATACAAACAAGGCGATATTACCAAAGGCCAGGCGCAGGAACTGCACCACGAGGATCACCAGATCCGCCAGGAAGAACGCGATATGGCAAGCCAAAACGGTGGCCATATCACTAAACAAGAGCAAGGCACGCTGAACCAGCAAGAGAACGGGGTTAGTCGTCAGATTCATAACGACCAATAGAGTGGCGAGCACCACAAGCTAGGGAGCGTGCCTCATGACGCAGACGTGGCAGGCTATAACCGCCGCAGTATTGATCGGCTTTGGCATGCTCTCGCTACCATCCCCGGCGGAAGCCGGATGGGGATGTGGGTGGGGGTGTGGATGGGGCCCTGGCCTCATCGGCCTTGGCGTTGGGGCCATCGTCGGCAGCGCGCTAGTTGCTCCGCGAGTCTATGCCGGGCCGCCACCTGCCTATGGCCCAGCTGCCTATGGGCCGCCGGCATGGTCACCCGCGTGGTACCGCTATTGCGCCCAGACATATCGCAGCTTCAACCCGCACACGGGATACTTCCTCGGGCCAGACGGCCAGCCTTACTTCTGTCGCTAGGGAGGCCGTTTTTGACTGTCCTCACGAAAATCATGGAGAGAGACATGCGCCGACGGTTGGTCGTAATTATCCTGTCAATGCTGGCGGTGACACCCGCAGTCGCGAACGAGTATTACGTTGCCCAGACCAAGCACTGCAAAGTCGTTGACGAAAAGCCAGACGGAACGAAGTGGACTATGGTCGGAACAAATTCATATCCTACGCTCGATGCGGCGAGAGCAGCCAAGAAGGCTGCTCCCGAATGCGGACAGGCCAAATAGCTCGAAGCCAGATTATCAAGGGGCTGTTTTGACCCGTCGTCGTATTCAGCCATGAAGCGTATCAGCATCAGATTCCGATTCGGCCTGGCGCCCTTTTTGTTTTGGGCTTCGTGGATAACTGAGCGCCGCTCAAAGGGTTCCTGGCCGGGCCTTATTACTAAAACTTGAATTTAACCTCGTCGTCCCGTCAACAAGAAGGCGCAGCGTCTGTGCGCGATCCGCCAGGTCCTCAAGGATCTCAGCACCGAAGACACGCAGTACAAAAAGGCGAAGGAAACACTGGCCGATTTCCAGACCGTGCCTTTCCTGGCACTCAAGGCCGTCTTCAACGAGCTGCACTATCCCCTCATGGACCGCATGGCGCGACAACGAGGCCGCATGGGGCTTCGACATGAAGCTCATTCATGCCGCTCCAAGCTGGCGAAACAGATTGTACCGATCATACTCGACCCAATCCTCAGCCAGCTTCCCGCCAGCAAAACGGCCTATTATGATGACGGTCCAGGTTGCCTTGCGACCAGTCGGGGCAATTCCCTCCCAGTCGCCTCGCTGGGTCGCACGCCAGGTACCGCGCCACACCCCCTTGTCACCGGCGAAGAAGAGATCGTTCAAGGTATAGGCCGCGTCGGGAAAGGCAGTGAAGAAGCCTTCCATTCCCTCTTTCCACGCTTGCATTCCGTTTAGGGTCCGGTCGCCGAGCCAGTGGGAGATCATATCGGCGCTCATGTACTTATCGAGCCCAGGCAGGTTGTGCCGGTTGAACACATCTTCCAGGTATGCGCGAGTCATTGCTTCGTGCTGATCTCGCGAAGCATGACCAGGCGAGGGTTCAAATGGTTCACGCATAAGATAACTTCTCCATTTCACTGACATGCGTTTCCATCTTGAGACGACCATCTTCTGCAATAGAGGTACGCGAGCGATTGCCCGATGGCGCGCGTGTCACGTGCTGGCTCGATGGTGTTTTGGGAGTGTCGGAGGGCTTTGCTCTGAAATTCCTGACGCCTGCTTGGCGGAGGAGGTATCACCCTTTTTTGGTCGACTCTTCACGAGCAGTACGAGATCGTGGACGGCAAGGACGATGCCCCAGGCTAAAAGCACCCAGAGGAACCAAGGATGAGCAGGATTTCTAGTTAAGTTGAGGGCTGCAAGCCCGCATATAACGATGATAAAGATCGAAAGATGGATGAGGAAACCGCGCAAGGGCGGTTCTGTGAACCTAAGCTGCTGCGGCTCAGACCTTACTCTTTTCGGCATCAGTGAACCACCCTGGCTAAACCCACGTCCGACGTGAATCGATACCTAACGGCTTCACCATCTGCATCTATGATCATAAGGTTTAAGGGCATCTGCCACTCGCCATCATGGGCCGAGAGCTTTACGAATGCGTCGTCGCCGTTTATGTCCTCGACGCAAGAATACGACATAACGCCCTTTCGCCCTACCATCATAACGAAGAGCGGAAGCGCCATTCCGCCCTCCCGGCATTCAAGCACCGCGTTCGTAATGGCCTCGGCTACCACGTCTCCGACTTCCGCCGCATGCATGTCTGCCCCTCTTCTAGTAGTGAGGGTGACGCGCCGGGCTTCGTGCCGGCAGCTCGATACGCTGCCCGAAGCTGAAGCTGGAAACCAAGAAAGCCCTAGCTGTGCTTAGGGGGCCCGGGCTTCTCGGCGCTCGTAGCTCGCCCCGCAGTGTCGAGCGGGAGGACGGGACGCGTATAAACGAAACGTGCTTGAGTAAAAAAGGCCTCGTATGAGCTCAGTGGGCCTCTCCGAGACCACGGAGCCATGCTCCCAACTCTGCGCGCTTAGCGGAACTCTATCACTTGCCTCGCCTGCTCTGTTTGTTGCTCTTGCCTGCTTTGCTCAAAGCGATCGCCGCGCCACTATGGCATACTCGCCTCTATTCTGCCGCCACAAGCTCACGACATCATTCTCGAACAGATACGGCGAATTGCGGCGACGGGGCTAGAAGCATTTAAAGGATTACCAGATAACCAGCAGGCGACTCAGTACAGCCCCTAGGCTGCCCGCAGACTGCCCGGAAAACGATCACCTCCTATTTTTCGAAGGGATACGAACCAATTGGCCGCTTGCTCGTTGATCATTGACGCCGCGACAAGCTGGGGGGCCTCTGGGATGAACAAACTCTGGAAACCAGGATTTCTCGCTAGACTGTTCGGGTGGTCTCATGGGCCCGCGAGCGGATCGGAGGATAAAGTCGCAACGCCACTTCCCGGAGGGCCCGCCGCTTCTCCCGAGGTTGGTCCGCAGGAGGAGCGCAAACGCGGAACCAGAAAGAAAGGCAGGCCGGACCACGTGCGCGGCACGAAATCCCAGCGCTCAGCAACGTCGAGATCAAGAAAGGCTGGCGACAGACCGATAGCACCGCCGCCGACACCTCAGCCTCCTGAAACCGAATCAGAAGCACACGCGGAGAAAGATTACCCCTGAATCAGGCCCGGATGGTCGCAAACCCGGTCCCCCACAGCGGAATATTCTGTGGGGGCTTAAGAATCCCGGAGGGAAACGATGAAAAAGCACGCTGCATTATGTGGTTTGTTTGCAGCTCTGGCGGTGTGGTGGAGTTCCGTGTCTGATGCGGAACCGAGAAAAATCACCCAGGATGAAAAGAAGTTTTGCGCAGAGGCCTATCACAAGTTCTGCGGAGAGTACGGGCTGGACAGCACCGCCCTGCGCGATTGCATGGACCGTAACGGTCGAGCGCTGCCGCATGACTGCATCGGTGCACTCATTGATGCCGGGGAGGTGTCGAGAGGCGAAGTGGACCGCCGCAAGAACAGCGGTCGCTGAGAGTCCATAGCCGCCGCTGGCCGGCGAAGCCGCTTATTTGTGTGGCGCCGCCTAACGCAAAAGCCCCGGCCGGGGATACCCGACCGAGATTGGCAATTTCAGAGGACTATGCAGAAAAAAGTAAACTCGTAGACCAGCCCACTCCCATCCAGCCCCTCGTCATCGGTCGTAACGAAAGATTTGATAGAAGCCGCTTGGGTCGGCGAAGAGCTCGCGAGCGGTCGAGAATCCTGCCTTGCGACCGAGGTCCAGCCATTCGGCGGCGGTCTCGGGGAAGTCGCAGGTGGTCACGTGATTATCGACCTGCGCCCACTCCTCGGCGGTCAACATCTTCCAGGCTGGCCGGTTGATGCGCCCGAAGCGCTCGAGATACCCCTCGCGCGTCTCGCCAGCCGCCAGTACAGGCTCGTAGATCATAAGGAAGCGCGACGTCGAACCTAGGATGGCCTTTAGGAGGGCGAGCTTTTCTTCCGTCTGCAGGTGATGGATCGACAGACCGCACCATGTTGCATCGGCGGGTTCGGGATGGTGGGTCAGAGCCTCCACGAAGTCGCGATGGTCGAGCTCGACCTCGAATGGCATCCCAGAGAGGTTTTTCGCCGCGAGCTCTAGCGCGGGCTCGGACAGATCGATGCCGTGATAGTGGCGGCACTTGGTGCCTGCGAGCGCCTGCGGCATCTGGCTAGCGTCGCCGCAGGCGATGTCGAGAAAGGAAAACGACTTGGCGAACGTCTGGTTAAGCGTGTCGTGGAGGATCTTCCCTACCGCCTTATGTGAAAGGCCGTCGGCATCCACCACCTTCTGGTAGGTCGCCCATTGCTTTTGGAACTGTTCGAGGGCCGCTTCGTCGACGACCCCACCGTCCGGTTGAAATTGGTGGATCAGAATGTTCACCATGCGGCATTTTCCCGAGTAGAGTTGTCCAGACCGTACCTACCGCGTGCGGGGAAACGTTCAGGATCAAAGTGATACAGCGCCGCTTACGATCATGAAGCTTTCAACGACTTCATCGAGGCGATCCTATCCTACCTAGCCGAGCATCCCAGTTTTGATCGCGCTGAATTCGTTCCGGTTGCACAGGTTCATCGTCCTGGCTCCTTATGCGGGTATTTAACGCCAGCGATACCAGTAGTCATAACGAGGGTAGCGCCGAAAGGCGAAGCAACTAATGCAAGCGCACCACTTATCGGGAGTGCAGGCCAAATAAAGCCCGGCCGGGCAACGATCTCTACGTCCGGCACCTGGACAAGTGACGCGCTCAATAGGACTTTTTCTCGTTGCAATGGCCGGGCTCGCTAACTCGGTCAACGCTCTTACGTCTGACGATCCAGCGAGCATTATTGCCAGGATCGCGGTGATGGCGAGTATCTTGCGCATTCGTTCGGCCCCTCCACCAGGAGCAGGTAATAAAGATTTTGGACCCGGACGGAGCGGGCCATCCGCTTAATCAAATCCCTCGAGCAGACTGTCGTCCAGATTTCAGCAGCGGTTGCCCGGGGCCTTCCCCGAAAGCGCTTTTTTAATGAACCTCACCAGCCTACGAAATTGAGGATGCGTGGTACAATTTTGACCGCGACAGCTATCCGTCGGAGAGCCCGCTAGTTGGGTTGGCCGTGCGCGGACGTCCCAGCTTCTCCGAGTTGTTGCCTTGGTTCCGCGGAGCGATGGGAAAATCGAAGATGGTGTCCGGATAAGGCTCTTGATGTAGCGTGAAGTGCCACCACTCATTCTCATAATTGCGGAAGCCGTGGCGGTTCATGACGTCGACGAGCAATCCGCGATTCTTCCGCTGCTCTTCGGTGAGGCCTGAGATGCGAGTGTGGGCCTTCGCGTCGAAGCAGTCGAAGCTCGTCCCCATGTCGAGACTGTCATCGGGAGCATGCTGATCGCGTGGCGCCGTGCAGGGCGCGATTGTGTCGCGAGGCGGGGACGGGGCGTCCGCCGATGCGTTCAATGGTACCAGCGTGAGGTCGACCGTGGCGCCGCGCGAATGACTCGAGCGCATCGCGATGTACCTGGGAAAGAGAGAGTTCTTTTCCAGGTTCGGGTAGTAGGCGGCTTTGGCTGTCGGTTCGTCTGGAAGCTTTGACCAACTAGCGAAGGCGGCCACCGCGCGGGCGGGCCGGTAGCAGTCATAGACTTTGAGCGACAGGTCTTTGCCATGAAGCTCTTCTTGCACGGCCTTGAGCGCCTCTGCTGCCTGCTTTACGAGCACACATTCAGGCGCGTCGTAGCCAGGCACCACGTGACCCACGAAGTTGTTGCTGGTAGCGTATCGCATATCCTGCGCAATCGAAGGATCGATATCCCTCAGATAGACGAAGCCGTTGGAAAGCTCGCCTGCGTCGGCCGCGAGCGAGAGGAAAGTTGCAATTAAGCTCAGCGCTAGCGACAAGCGCTGTTGAGGCGAGCAGCTCAAAGCGCGGCTCTTTCCCTCAAACCTAGTTTCCATCCACACGGACCTCGTTGATCGCAGTGTCGGAGTACTTCCAGCCGCTGTAAACGGAACGGATTGTCAGTTGTACCCACTTGGCGACCGCGGGCTTCTTCAAAGTCACATGCTGCTCATCGGCGCGGTCCTCCAGTGTCGCTTTCAGCGACTCGCCGTTTGAGAATGTTAGCTGCACATCCTTTACGCGGCTGTTCTTACGATAGATATCGTCATTCTTCGCGTAGCCATTGCGGATCGTAAGGCCCAGTATCAAGCGAGGCTTGTCGAATTCAAAGACGATCCATTCACCAATACCCTGACTGCTGACCCAGGCCGTATTATCGGACCCATCAGTGAGATTGCGGATTCCGTAGCTATTGCCCTTCTCAGGAGGCAAGACGGAACTCGCACAATAGAGCACTCCGGGCGACCGGGTACAATCTTCGCCCGCTGACTGCGGCCGCTCAGGTTCGCGCTGATGGTGTTTGGTTGAGAGAGTTGGGCGAAACGGTTTCTATCTTGTGCCGCAGCTTCGTCTGCCGCCTTCTTGTCTGCCGCGGCTCTTGCGGTCTCAGCGTTTTCACGTTTTTCTATTTCTTTGATCTTGATGTGTGCCAACGCGGCAAATGTGCCGTTCGGGAATTGCTGCAAATAGGTCTCATACGCCGCGCGATCGTCGCTGTTCTGGATACTGCTCCAAAAGGCGAGCTCAATTGCATCCTGGGAATTTGGCTGAGCCGCTTGCCCCTTCCCTGACCCCTCCTCTGACGGTTTCGGGCTATCAACTGAGCGCTCCGCGAAATAGAAGCTACCGGCAAGGCGCGAGCTCGACACCCATGGTTGCTGCGAGCCGCCGGTGGCGCGCTTGACCGCGAGGCCAACCTCATTGAAGGTTTGAAAAATATCTAGATTGGGTCTGTGGACCGTCTCCGTTCCCTAGAAATGGAACAACTATCGCGCGAATCCGTGTTCACGCCAAGATGAATACGGCCAGGATTGCCTTTGCCCGCGGGCGCGCGAGTTTTCTTCGTCGCCAGCCAACCCGTCCAGACCTTCAATCATTGGGCCGGGGCATCCCTGACAGATCTCACGACGACAGCATTCCGGCCGTCAACAAACAGGTTGTTGTAGATGGGCTTGGTGGCTCAGCGGCAAGCCTTAGCCCAGCGGGCGCCCTAAAGGATGCCGGAGGAAAGTTGCATGGCCACGCCGGATCCGCTTTGGTTCGCTGATGGTGAGCGCGCTCTTGTCAATGTTTGATCGTAGACTTTGATTTTGGCTCCGTCGCGTTACTTCGCTCTTCGGATCCTGAGATGTATCGTTGGCATTGCCAGGCTTCACGAGTGCGCTGGCACAGTGCTTTAGGTGGGCCACCAACTGGGCAGCGATGCCCGATCCTGGCAAGGCCTCTTGCCTAAGACACTTATTCAGAGCGCGCACAGTCTCGACGTTCTGTTCCCAAATTGCGAATAGGAGCTCGATGTCTTGAGCTTCACTCATCGCCTTACGGAGCGCTTCGACGAAATCATTTGCCTTTTCGAAGCTTGCACCGGCCGATTGCGCGACGTTTCCCCCACTAAAGGCAAGCGAAGACGATAGCTGATGAAGCGCTAAGGGCATGAAACCCCGGAAGCGGGCGCAAGACCAGGCCGAAAGTCCGGGGGCCACATTGCTCCGGTTCGCATCGCGCGAGAGTGCGCTAGCAGTATCGTCGTCAATGTCACCAATGACGTCTGTTTGCTCGTCAGCTGCGTTCGCCTGAGAGAGCAGCGCTTTTGTTCCGAGAGCTGCGCAGTTCCCACTTTCGGATGCGCTGCCTCCACGACACCGCTGACTAGGCGGGTTTCGTGAGGGAGATGGAGCGTAGATGAAAGCCTAAAGCCCGTGGGTCAGGCGACTCACCGACCTCGGCCGGCGAGCAAGCAGACTGGATGTCAAATCTCAGCATGAGGACATCGCGATTGCGTACCAACGCGGCAGGTATCGCGATCCGCGCCGGCAGCGGACTGGTACCGTCGATTTGAAATTGCCAATGCGCCGCTTGCCTGTCGTTCACCCACAGTTGGACCGATTGCGCGGGCGCGTTCTTGTGCAGGAACGCGTGTCCGTCGACGCAAAGCTCAAGCTCACCCTCGTGTCCGCGGACTGACCAGGCGATGGTAGCCTCGTGCCCGAGCGTCCAGCGACCTGTGGGCTCTGAATGGGACCAACCCGCGATTAGAGGCGTCTCGTTGACATTAGGACTGACGAGGTTGAGTTTGTCGCCGACCCGCGGCAGCCGATCTAGCGCCGGTATTACCCGGTAGCGGTCATGCCCAAGCGTTCGTTGCAGCCAGGTTGGCTTCGCAAGGATCCCATCCGCCGTATCGAGGACTGCAGCTCTGGTGAGGGAGATGGAGTGCAGATGAAGGCCTAGAGCGCGCGGGTCAGACGACTCACCGGCCGCGGCGGGGGAGCAAGGAGACTCGATGACGAATGTGAGCATGAGGACATCGCGATTGCCCACCCAAGCAGCGGGGATTGCGATCCGCGCCGGCAGCGGGCTGTCGCCACCTGCTCGAAATCGCCAATGCGCCGCTTGCCTGTCGTTCACCCATAGTTGGACTGATTGCGCGGGCGCGTTCTTGTGCAGGAACGCGTGTCCGTCGACCCGAAGCTCAAGCTCACCCTCGTGTCCGCTGACTGACCAGGCGATGGTCGCCTCGCGCCCGAGCGTCCAACACCCTGTGGGCTCTAGGACGGACCATCCGGAAACTAGTGGCGATTCGTCGATCGAGAAACCTGCCAACTTCAACTCATCGCCAACTTTGGGCAGACGACCAGGATCGGGAACCCTCCGATGGCGGTCTCGACCAAGGAGGCGTCTCAGCCAGCCCGGATTTCCGAGGCTCGTCTGAATGCCAATGATGACGCTCGTACCCGATCCCGGCGACGCCCATCCTCCTTTTTGGGAATTCCGCTAGGGCGCTGGCTATGCCGTGACAGGGGTTGTGGCTACCGCGCCTGAAATCTTGAAGTTCGAGAAGCATCCGAGCTGGAGCGGAAAGACTTGAATACGGCCGATCTGCAAGCCGCATCTCAAGCCGCTCGCTCCAGGTTGCAGCACGGCGCAGACTCGCGATGGCGCTGCGCGGAACCGACAGATCGAATTCGTCTGCAAGTAAGCACAAGGCATCTGCCATGATCGCCGAAATTCGATGTCGAGCTGCCCCGGCGACCAGTCGTTCGAATGAAAGATCGGGACTTCCCCTGATGACGAGTGCCATATCGGCCGGCCACGTGTGCATTGCTTCGGCGCCCCCCCGTTGAGCCGCATGTCCACAGATGTGAAGCAATTGGTCGGCGGGGTTGAATACTCGGAACGCTGTCCCGTCCAAAGTGGCCTCGCGGGCAGCCCGCCAGAATTCGTCATCGGCTTGAGGTCTGAGGTCAAAATGCAGCGCCTTCCAGTGAAGGTCTATGATTTTTTCACGATCACCGAAGGCCCATCCAGGAACGAACGATCGCAATCGGTCGCTCGTGACAACGTACCCGAGGGGTAACCCGCGCGGAAGGAGCTGCTTCTCCGCAAGCACCGCTGCCGCGTCAGCCAAACGTTCCTCGGTGACGAGAATGTCCACGTCATACATCGGGCGCAGACTAGGGTCGTCAAGATAACATGCGGCGAGTGCTGCGCCCTTGAGAACGATAAATGGCACTCCAGCCCGATTGAGCGCCTCGAAGATCTCGCGGGCAAATATTATTCTCTTTCGGTTGTCCACCCAATAAAAGCGGCGCACACCCCTGAACCGATTGCTCAGAGGATCCGAAACTCCGAGACGCATAAGATTGCGGTGCAAGAGCGGTATGAGACGCTGCTCGCCTATCGATATCGTGTTGAGATCGAGCGTCGCGCGCCATGCCGAGTATGCTGCGAGCGCAGAATCGCCATCCAGAAGTGCGGCCTTTAGGAGTAAGACATTTGTGTGCTTCATCATACCCGCGAAGCCGTCAGCCTGGACTTTTGCCGTCGCTTGATCAGGGGCAAGTTATACATGGAGATAGGATAGTCGACTTCGAGTGATCGAGCCGAAAAAACGTCGGGGTCCCCCGTTTCTCGGATTGTATCGGCCGCGAGCGGGCGCGATAATAATGCAGATGGGACTCCGGTCAGATCTGGGGTCAAAGATGAGGGTGCGGGGGGTACGCCAATGGTCAGCCAGAGTAGCTTCTGTATTGCATCGGGGAACGTCCATAGCCAAAAATTCGAAGACGAAGTCGTCGTCCTGGACACTAAATCCGGACTCTATTTTAGCCTTCGAGGTTCTGCCGCCGTTATCTGGTCGCTCGTTGAAGCCCGCGCGTCTCGGGAGGCAATTCTAACTTCACTCGCGGAACAGTATGACGGTAAGCCCGAGACGATCGTCGCGGCAGTGGATTATTGCCTGACCGAGTTCACGGCGAAGGGATTGATCCGCGAAACGCCGTCGAACGGTGGCGCGCAGTCTTTGCCGACCTCGAGCCTCGTCAAACTTGCCTTCGCCGAACCGCTGATCGATGAGTTCAATGATATGCAGGGCCTGCTGCTGCTTGATCCGATCCATGACGTTTCGGAGGAGGGCTGGCCGCATTCAGGAACTGACTTGACCACATGATTGAAATATCCAAATGCGACGTGCTACCGCCAGTCATTGCGTCCGATGTGCAACGGCCCTGCGATGCGATGGACGAAGCTTGGTCGGCATATTTGAGCGCCGCGGAACAGGTCGGAGAAATCTGCATCGACGTCGCTATTGCCGACAGTCGCGTGCGACTGCGTTTCGCGGGGGACGCACTCGTCGAGCCGATCATGACGGCGCTCGATCATCGGCGTGTCCCCCAACATGACCACCCGAACATCACGATCGGCCTGTTCGACTTTCATTCGACCGGTCTGCGGCCTGCATTGGTCGATCTTCTAGGCAAACGCGCCCCCGCCGATGGGGCCATCTGGCGCTGGAGCGAACACGGCTCGCACCTGCTCTACCAACGCGGCCCGGCTCCAACTGTGCAGACCTTCGATGCGGCGCATCAGCGGGCGCTATTCTGGATCAGCGATGCCTGCGAATTGCCGGCCTGGGATCGCTGCAAGCCGCTTTTGCAGGCGCTACATTGGTCATTGGCGCGGGGACCCTGGCAGCCGATCCATGCTGGAGCAGTGTGCGGCGCTCATGGTGGGGTCCTGCTCGGCGGCAAGGGTGGCGTCGGTAAGTCCACGACAGCGCTCGCATGTCTCAGGGCCGGCTGGCGTTACGCCGGTGACGACTACGTCCTCGTCAACACGAGACCGGAACCTCGAGTTGAGAACGTATTCAATAGCGCTCGACTGTGGGACGACATGCTCTTCCGCTTTCCCGAGCTCCAGCGGACACTCACCAATCCCAATGCAGGCCCCGAGGAAAAGGCAGATCTTCGGCTCGCCGATTGCGTGCCGCGGCAGGATTTTGTTGGCTTTCCCCTGCGTGCGATCCTCTTGCCGAATATCACGGGGGCGTCCGGGACCGCTACCCGGCCGGCATCCCCTGCACAAGCCATGATTGCGCTGGCACCCACCACTTTGCTGATGCTCTATGCCGACTCGTCGAAAGTGTTCCAGCGAATCGTCGAATTGGTCAATGCGCTTCCCGCTTTTAGGTTGGATCTCGGAACCGATATCGATCGGATTCCCATGGCGATAGAGTTTTTGCTAAAGACCTTACCCTCATGAGTTCTAGCGATCTACGCGTTTCTGTCATCATTCCGGCTTTTAACGCGGCGGAATTTCTCGCCGAGGCGGTTGCCAGTGTTCGGGCCCAGGACCGAGTTGTAGCCGAGATCATCGTGGTCGACGATGGTTCGACCGACGAGTCGGCTAAACTTGCAGAGAGTCTTGGCAATGACATCTGCGTTTTGCGCCACGGCCGAAATCAGGGCTTGGCGATCGCGCGAAATACGGGCATCGCGAGCGCAACCGGCAACGTCATCGCCTTCATCGACGCTGACGATTTGTGGCCGCCAAGGGCAATGAGTCTGCTCCTGCCCCGTCTTGCCGAGGCGCCTTTTCCTACCATTGCGATGGGCCGTATTAAGGTGATCGGCGGACCATTACCCTTCGGCGGCGCGCAGGTTGCGCCGCCGGACATGGAAGGGTTTGTGTTGATGTTTGGTTGCTCGGTGATCCGTCGTGAAGTTTTTGACGAAATCGGTTTCCTCGACCCCTCGGTTAAATATGATGTTGACGGGGATTGGCTCATGCGGGCACGGGAGCAAGGTGTTTCCATCTCAGCCGTCAACGCGGTCACACTGATCTATCGTAGGCATAAAGGCAAATATGACGCTCTCACCCAGCTTCACGCAGTCGGCGCTGCTTGAGACGCTCAAATTATCGATCGAGCGTCGCCGCGCGGCTGGAAGAGCGACATCGTTGCCGCGTTGGGAGACGCATATCCAAGGCGATCAATGATTGAGGCTCGTGGAATCTCAGTCATTATTCCTGCGTTCAATGCGGAGCGCTATCTTGCCGCGGCCATCGACAGCGTGTTCGACCAAACCTTGCAGCCAGACGAGGTGATTGTCGTCAATGACGGCTCGACTGATCGCACCGCTGCCGTGCTTGCCGGTTATGGCGACCGGATTAATGTCATTACGCAACCTAACGGCGGCATCGCCGTTGCCAATAACCGTGGGGTGACGGCAGCGAGCGGATCATTTCTCTGCTTTCTCGATGCCGACGATCTGTGGGTGGCGAATAAGCTGGAAAAGCAGATGGAGTGGATGACGAAGCATCCTGAAACGGAAGCTGTTTTCGGTCATGTGCGTCAGTTCGTCAGCGAGGATCTGAACGAAAACGACCGAAGTCGATTCCTCTGCCCGTCGGATCCACAGGCAGGAGTCATGAAGATAACAATGTTAATTCGTCGTGCCGCCTTTGACCGTGTTGGCACCTTCGACGAAAGCTTGCGTAATGCCGATTTTGTTGATTGGTACGCGCGTGCGCTCGACCACGGGCTGTGTACTCATATGCTGCCTGAGGTTGTTGCCTTGCGACGGCAGCACAACGCCAATCTTGGAGTAGTAGCTCGCGACGCGCAGCGGCGTGACAACGTCGCAGTGCTCAAGCGCGCGCTCGACCGGCGAAGGGCAACTCGTCGAGACTCTCGCGATCCAAAAAGTTGATGGTCAAGAGCAATTGCCTAGGGCACGCTCTAAATTGTGCGATCGGTTCCCATTGGCAACTATAGAAAAGCTACTAGGCCCTAGTCTAGAATGAGGGCTTATGAAGGGCACCCAGCAAAGCGACCGAACAGTTCCATTCTGCTGATGCAAGCCGCTCGAGTTCGCCGAGGTTTCGCACACCCGATTTGCGGGCAGCTCGATCAGACCCTGAGCTGATGATCGCCATCGAGCTCTCTCCGCTCGAGCTTGACCCACGGTCTGGCTTGAGCAGGATTTCTCCTCGTCTCGACGATTTACGAAAGCCGAGCTAAGATGAGGAATTTGATCGAGAAACTATTCTTTACGATCTTTTTCGGTCCGCCGATGGCAGCATGATCGTCGGTATAGGGTCGCCGTTGGCCAATCTCGCAGACGACTGGTGTTTGGCCCGTTTGTGGAGCACCAGTCCGGACTGCCCGCCTATCGCTCGCTTGACCGAATTTCGCAGCTGCGGTTTAGCCACGGCCGCGCCTCCGGTGCTTTTCCACCGGGCCTGTTCAAACAGACCAAATTGGAAGCTGCAACCCAACCACCACGCTCTCTTTTATGGCAAGAAACTCGCTCTCGTGAAATCCAGGGACGACCTGCCCACGTGGATCTGGGAGTGGGCTTATTTCCTCGCAGAGATGTCATGGCAGCGATGCCATCCTGTTTTACGACATCGGCTCCAACGGCTACGGATCGGGGAGCTCCAGAAAACCCTGGCCTCCGTTCACGGTATTGGACAGCTGTGGTGCGTCGAGCAATGGCCATGCGCATGAATGTTGGGCCTATCTCGGGAGGGCCGCATCTGCGTCGCGGGCTCGGATTTCTGTCAATACGGCATTCTGGAACATGCCGGCTTCGCTGGCTCGCGACGGCTCATTCGGTGCTGCAAACCGACATCGATGAGTTAGTTCTCACGGAGGTGCGGCACGTCCGTGATTAACCTCGTGTCAGAAGCACAACAGGACACATCCGCTTCGAGCGGACGTTGGTTCGAATATTCAACGGCCGTGTATCGCTCAACCCCGTCGGGAGCGCCACGGCATTATTTTTATCTCGATTCCAGCATCCAACGCCGACGCGATGCAGTTTTTCTGCAACGGCATTTTGCCGGACTTACGCGAACGGTGGCGACACGAAAATACGTTGTCCGTACTCAGCCACAGATGGTTGCAGGACATGCACAGCGAGCATTTCGTTGTGGCACATGAATCCCGATATTGCGCCGCTGCTGAACGAGTGTCGCCTGTCGATGGCACCGCTACGATATGGCTCAGGCGTCAAGGTAAAGTGCTGTTGAGCATGGGATACGGGGTGCCCATCGTTGGGACTTCGATCGCGGCAGAAGGGATCCGATCATAACGCGGCGCGAATGTGATTGCAGAGGATGCCATGTCGTTTGCGGACGCCTTGATGAAGTGTATTGCGATGAATTGCATGGAACGGCTGGCGCAAAAAGGTAAGGAGTTGGTGGCGAACTATTTCTCACGCGACGTGGCTCGGACGCGCTCACAGGCTTATTTCGCGAATTGGAGCCACCTAGACGTTTGCCTCGCCGCAAAGTAATTAGGAGAGAATTCTATCCATCGTAGGCGGCGTTCACCGGCGGGATATTCGCAAGATGCGTGGTATTGGCACGATCATGGCCCTTGGCAGGCGCGGTCTAGGTGTCTCTTCGAGGAGGAACGACGGCTTCAACCTGGATTTTAGCGACACTGTAGTTTCCGAAGAGGCGCTCAGGGTTGCCAGGGAAATCAGGGGCGAGAGGCCTCCAACACTCATCATCCATGGGGTCATGCAGAGGTCGGGCACAAACTACACGGGGCAATTGTTGCGTCTGCACCCCAATCTATATGCCTATCCGAATAAAATTTGCGGAAGTCCCCTTTCTCCAGTTAACGAAAGATATCCTTCACATGCAGAATCACTTCTTTCAGATCTACATTCAGAATTCCGATAAGATCGGTAACAAGGACTTCCTTCCGTTGTTTGGCGCGTCTTTCATCGCCTATTTATATTCCTTTGTGCCCGCCGGAAAACGGATGTTGCTCAAGGTACCTGATGTTCAGTACCTCAAATATTTCTTCTCGATGTTTCCCTATGAAACGCCTTTGCTGTTGCTCCGCGATGGCAGGGATCTAGTGACGTCTACGATCAATACCTGGCCGCAAAAAAGATTCGCAGATGTCTGTAGATCGTGGGCTGACAGTGCGAACATGGTCCTTGCGTTCCAGAAGCATTATCCAGAAGAGAACTATAACTATCTCACAGTCAAGTACGAGGACATTGTGTCGGATCCGGACAGCTTCATAACCACTGCATGCGAGAGATACTCCCTCGATCGGACGATGTATCCCTACGGGAAAATTAAGGATCTCCCAGTCGTTGGATCATCGACGATTGGGAAAGAAGGGAAAGAGGTGGTATGGAAAGGCGTTAACAAACCCAAGGACTTCAATCCGGTCGGTCAATGGGGAAACTGGTCTTCGCGGCAGAAGAGAGTTTTCAAGGACATTGCCGGAAAGGCCCTTGTTGAGACGGCATATTGTGCAGACTTTAATTGGTAATAATAATGGCCTCGAACGACGCATAAATTCTAGACTTGCTAGAACTGAAATCGATGCCAGCCAATTTCGTCAGAGCAGGCGCTGATCGAGGGCACCAATAAAGGACCGGGTGCGGCTTCAATTTCAACCAAGCGCATTGCAGAGGCGAGAGAACGCAGAGTCCCGAAGCGCGTCGAGTAACGCGCGAAACTCAGGGCGAAGGCCGCTTGCTTTCCAGGACAGATATTCGGCGTAGGCGTCGTCATCCTGAGCGAGAGCGTTAAGGCGAGCAGCAACCGCCGCAGGTCCTGCGAATTCGGTCACATCAATGAAGCAGCGATCTCCTGGTGCAAAATCCGTGACGTTAGGGGCGCCGAGGTAGACTGGTACCGAGCCGGCGATCAAGGGGTCGAAAAATTTCTCTGTAACGTAGTCGGGCGCGATCGAGTTCTCGAAGGCGAGGGTAAATTTGTAGCGGGCAAGTGTTGCAAGTCTGCTCTCTTGGCCGCAGTCGTCACGAAGCTCACGGTTCCTTAGCATTCGGCCGTAGGAGTCCACTTTCACATATTTCATTAGCTCGAAAGCGTAGCGACGCCTTCCGCTGAGGTCGAATGGGCTCGACCCAAAATAGACGACTGGCGACGCCTCGGTCCTCGGCTCCGTCGCTTGCAGCATCGTCTCGGCGAGATCTGGGCTGAAATAGGGGCACCATACTGTCGCGTCTCGCTCATAAGTCATTGTGAGTTCAAACCGGCCCATGAAATCGCGATCCCCGAGGATTGGGTAGTTGGCGCGACTTTCCATCGACCAAGCCACCCATTTTTGTCCTTCGAGCTTCGGAGGGAAACTGATGACGCCTAATGTCGGCACATGGAACACGAGGGCGGCAGCCTTTGACAGGAGGCTAAGGTCGGTCGTCAGTATGTAGCCGTCGATGCATTCCTTTATGCCATCGAGCATCCCGGGGTAGGGGGCATTGTAGAAGAGGACAATCCGACGAATTTGCGCCTCCGTCATTGGTGTGACGAGGGAATGTAAACCTCGGCTTTTTTCCCTGCAAATCTTGGCTTTCCAGGGGGCGCCAGTCGAGTGTGCAGTCTTCGCTTCCGATCACTACGCCCGGTCGCTATGCTCGCCATTTGGGGGGAAGCTCGCTTCAATCGCTTAAGCCTCCGCTTAAGTCGCCCTCAATCTCGATGCAACGGTTGATTACGTGGTTGTCGAAATTCGTTGGTGATGCGACACATCGTTGCCGATCAAACAGAAAGCAATGCCGCCGCCGATAGCGTTGCGGTGGCGTGGGACGTAAATCTTGATCTCGACGCCCTGTTGCAACCATTCCGTCAACAGTCGTTTCCGGTGAGATCAGTTGTTACCGCTGGGATCCCTCTATCGGGAGGCACAGACCCGACGCTTCTTCGGCTAGCATTCAGGGAGCACGGAGTGTCGGCGATTTCCGGGCGTCGCCTTCGCGCCTCTGATCTCCTATGTGACGACACGCTTAAGGCGCTTGCGCGGGATGCTGAGGTCCTTTGTCGAGCCGCGCCTGGTTACGACCTACTTCTCACCACTCAAGACCTCTTGTCTGCAATGTTGCCGTCCGCCTGCTCCGAAATAGGCTTTCGAGCTGTCGCTCTGTTATCCAGCCAAGCCAAATTCGGGGCGCCTGACGTCGAGGCCTGGAGACTGCAGCGAAGGCTGTTCGATAACGGCTTGGTCGCCGTCGGCTTAGCTCGTTTTCAAGGCGCGAGCGCAAGCTGCTTCCTGGCAAGCGACGCTGTGACCTCGTTCGATCGACTTGGTGCGGCGACGCGCGGATCGGTCACTATGACCACCCTTGGGCAAAACGGCCGCTTCGCAAATCAACTGTTTCAGTATGCCTTCGTGAAGCTCTATGCCCTGAGGCACGGTCTCAGGCTCTCGCTACCAGATTGGCAAGGCAGAAGGCTGTTCGGTCTTGACGATAATTTCTGCTCAGCTGACGCTCTGCCAAGGGTGAGCTTTAACGGCTTCACCGACCACGATCGCCTCCTCTGGGAAGCCGACGACCCACCGATTGACATCGACGTGTGGGGCTACTTCCAGGAGGTGCCACACTGCTGGCGACGCCACCGATCTTTTTTGCAGCATATGGTTCAACTTCCCGTCGAGCACCGAAGCGCAGTCGCTGCTTGGCGTGAAGATCTCACCCGCGGCGACGAGCGCACTCTCGTTGCGGTGCATGTGCGGCGGGGAGATTACCGCGAGCTAAATTTGCCGTGGTTTCGCCTCGTGCCTGAGGAATACTACATCGATTGGCTGCGGGCTATCTGGCCTACACTCCGCGACCCCTTGCTGTTCATTGCGACCGACGAGCCCGATGTGATTGTGCCGCGCTTTCAAGAGTTTGCGCCAATCGCAAAATCGGCAGCGCTCGATGGCCTTCCAGGACACGTGTCCGATTTCGAGATCCTCCGGCAGGCGCACTACCTCGCCATCTGCAACAGCAGCTTCTCTCGCATGGCCGCCATTCTCGCCTCTCCCATCCAGCTATGCTTCATTCCTTCCTTCGAAACGAAGGGCTTTGATGCCTACGAACCGTGGATCGATCGCGGCTTCTGGGCGCGATTCGCCGAAAGGCCGGATGCCACCTCATCGAAGAGGCAGGTGATTTCAGGAAAGCACGAAGATCGTATGCAGGGAGCGGAGTCGACCATCTATTTTGATGTTTCCGATCTCCTTCTCTACATCGCCGACCATCCGACCCTCTCCGGGATCCAAAGAGTTCAGTGTGAAATCATTAGGCAACTGATTGAGCATCCGCAGGCCGACCCGGTTCGCTTCATTACTTTACGGGACGGATATGGCCTCGCCGCTATTCAGAGCTCAGCTTTACTGAGTTCCATCGATCTCTTTAGCTCCGGTGCATTCTCACAGGAACAAATTCGAGCAAGCGTCCAAGACCTCATCAACCGCTCCCTGCCGTGCGCTCTTCGTGCTGGCGACGTATTTCTCACAGTTGGTGCATTTTGGGCGGTTCGCGGCATAGGCAGGTTGCTGCAGCAACTAAAGAATACTGGGGTCATCATCGGCCTCTTTATCCACGACATCATTCCGATCACCCACCCTGAGTATTTTCTGGCGCGAGACGTCAAAGTCTTCGCAAAGGCGATGGTGGAGGGGCTGACCTTCGCCGATTTTATACTTACGAGTTCGGCATACAACAAGGCTGCGATCGGCGGTCACTGCACATCCCACGGCTTCGCGCCGCGTCCAATCCATGTCGTGCCTTTGGCGCACGCACTTGCGCGTCTTTCGACCTCTGCGTCAAAGATTTCGGACGAGGTCGCCGAGATTGCTGATAGAGAATTTGTTCTATGTGTGGGAACGATCGAGGTTCGCAAGAACCCGACATATCTCTTCAATATCTGGAAGCTGATGACGCAGTCGTGTCGGAGGGAAATTCCGACGCTGGTGTTTGCCGGTCGAACTGGCTGGCTGGTGCGAGATTTCATCGAGCAACTCGAAATCTGTGGTTACCTCGCGGGCAAAATCACGATTTTGAACAACGTAAACGATGTCGAGCTCGATCTGCTCTATCGGCGGTGCCTGCTGACGATGTTTCCGAGTTTCGCCGAAGGATGGGGTCTGCCGGTAGGCGAAGCCCTCGCGCACGGCAAGGTAAGCATATGCGCCGCCGAGGGCGGGGTCCCGGAAGTCGGCAAAGCCCTTGCGGATTACGTCGACCCTTACAACGTGCGCAGCGGCCTCGAGCAGCTTTTGCGCTACCTGGATAATTGCGAGCTTCGCCGCCGCCGCGAGGAGCAGATCGCCGATCAATTCAAGCCGCGATCTTGGCGCCAAGTAGCCGAAGAGCTCACAAAGTTCATTCGATCGATGGCCAGCGAAACTCCGGAACTGAAACTCGCCGCAATCACGCTCCCGGCCAACAAGTTCATTCCTATCGGCAGCAACGCCGCGGTAATCCCGTTGGATGGAGAAGATGGCTCGCTGTCAGCTGAGGTCGCTTGCATCACGGGATGGAGGGCGCCGCAGGGCTGGGGCGCATGGGCCGATCAATTTGAGGCAACGCTCCGATTTCGTGCCACGTGCTCACCAGGCTCGAAGATCCACCTGATACTTCGATTGGCTGGGTTGGAGGGGGCAAACTATCGCCTTCGCGTTTCGTCAGCTTCCGGCGCAGAGACCATCGTATCCCTCGATGGCGAAGTGGACAAAGTAGCGACCCTACGCTGCGAGGTCGACTGCGATGGTTTGGTCACGGCGTCGCTTGCTTTGTTAAGCACGGCAGAGGCACTGAACAGGGACGGTCCTTACTGGTGCCTCAAAGGCCTTCTCTACCTTGAACCGCAGGGGATCGCGGCGGCGTTGCCACAAATTCAGGGGCGCAAGGCTCCATCGACCGAGCCCGTGGAGCCGCCACGCTTCGGCCGTATCAAGCTTTCGCCGGTTGAGGCAAAGGATGAAATTGGCTCCGTCGAGACACGCGCTACGTTTCTGAAATCAACAGATCGTTTTTGGATGGTCTCACCGGTTGTCACCCATTACGAGCCCCCGATCTTTGCCGATAGCGCCGACGAAGCCATTTTTTTTTCGCGATATCGAAACGCAGAGAGACCTCCCCTCGGAGAGGTCGAAAGGAGCATGACGGTCCTACGTCGCGGCGAGCAATATGTGTCGATGTCGAGGCGTTCCGAAGGCGTAGTCTTTGATTGCTCCGGTGTGCGGCGAGGATTTGGATTTCTCGAGGGCGCTCCGTTGTCGCACACCCCTTGGCTCCTCAGAGATGTAAGCGGCGTCTCCGTTACGAAGAACTCCCTCGCCAAGCCCCCGCTCCACGAGAAATCCTTTCTCATTTTCTACAACGGCAACCTCCACAACTACTACCACTGGCTGGCTGAGGCCTTGCTGCCGCTCGACGTGTTATCGAGTGTCATGTCTAAACACGATAAATTGCACGTCGCTCTCCCGAAGTCGATCGGCATCGCCGCGCTTTTCGATCATCGAGCTACGCTCCGCGCGCTCGGTTTCGATCACATCGAGATCACGGAGGTGGGAGATAACCTCATCAAAGTAGCAGAGGCAATCTGGGTTGGAAGCGACCTCATCGAGCAAATGCCGGCGACGTATCTCAAGAGCTTCCAGCGGAGGATAGCCTCGAGATATCCGGGGAGCTCCGGTCTACGAAACAGACGACTGCTAATCGAGCGGAAGGGCCCCACGCGCAGGATCCAGAATTTTGATGAGGTGCAATCACTTCTTGCCCAGGAGGGCTTCGAGACGGTTTTCCTTGAACGCATTGCAATTGAAGATCAAATCTCGCTGTTCCGCGACGCCGAGTTCGTGATCGGCGCTCACGGCGCAGGTCTCACCAATCTCCTGTTCTGCGAGCCGGGCACTAAGGTTCTTGAGTTCATGCCCGCGGTCGAGATGCGCCCCTTTTTTTGGTTGATCTCTGAGGGGCTCGAGTTGAGGCATGCGGTTCAGTTTTGTCGGGGCGCCGACGGCGACAACTTTCAGGCGACCCTCAACGTGGATATTGCCAAACTCAGGGCTCTTTACCGGATAGTGGACGGCGGTTGCCGCAGCGTCACGTGAGATCGGACCTTCGGTTGAGTATGCCAGGCGCTGCCTTGCTGGCGAACAAGGCGCAACGCGAGGGTCGTCCAGTTGGATGCTCACAGCTGACTTCGCACTTAGCCGCCCGTTCAGTTAGCGACGAGCCGCCAGCCGCGCTTTTCATCGCGCCCATCATGCCGAGCGACCGCGGCAACGGTCTTGCTATGCGGACTGGATTTCTCCTCAGCGCATACGCCAAGCGATTCGTAGTCGACTTGGCCGTCATACCAATCGCGGGAACGACAAGAGGATTGGGCTCGTTCCCGACCAAGCACGTCCGGCGCTCGATTGTTTTACCGGTCACCGCTGCCGATACCCAATTCATTCTCCTAAGCGCGGTAGTTGATCCGAAGGTTCGCCTAGCGGCCTTTCGCGACTACGGACGACCATCAATTGCCGCGGGGCTGACCTCCAATATTCGATCGGCCCTACACGCCTTCGCGGGTGACGTGTCTTATACGCTCGTGCATGTCTCCCGGCTTTATCTCGCGAGTCTCGCCCGCCCATGGATGGAAGCGGCCGGCACGCGAAGGCCTTCCCTCGTCATCGATTGCGACGAGGATGACGTCAGCGCCTATCGTCGTCTAGCTCAACTCAACCGAAAGTGGGGACGCGATGAGCGCGCAGAGTGGGCAAAGGCCGAGGCGGAAGCCTTTAAGAAGCTTGCCGGTGAGTGGCTGCATCGCTTCGATCTTGTGCTCGCTTCTTCCTCGGATGAAGCGCGTGTTCTGTTGAGCCGCGGGAAGGGCGTTACAGCCACCTCTGTCCCCAACGTCATAGCGAGAACAGACTTTAAGGGTCTGGGACGCAAGGGAGGTTGCCGCGACATTCTATTTGTCGGCAACATGAGCTACCTCCCCAACGTCGACGCGGCGAAGTGGTTTGCCTCGCGCATCTTGCCGCGGCTCCGCCGCGCTTCATCTTTTCCGCTGCGTTTTGTCATCGCGGGCGATAATCCGCCACGCGAAGTCACTAACCTTGCCCGACATCCTGGGATTATGGTCGCGGGTAGGTTCAATGACGTAGCGTCACTTTACCGACGTGCGGCGCTCGCGGTTATCCCCATTAGGGCGGGTGGAGGCACTCGTATCAAGCTCATCGAAGCCGCGAAATATGGCGTTCCGGTCGTAGCCACGCGTTTCGGTGCAAGTGGAACCGGCTTCAAGTCTGGCCATGAGCTTCTGTTGGCTGATAATGAATGGGATTTTGCCGCGTCCTGCGCGAGACTGCTGACCGACTTCACGCTAGCATCGCGGCTCGCGGCCTGCGCCCGAAGGAGGATACTCCGCGAGTATGATCCCGGTTGCTGTTCGCAGCGCCTGATCGGCAAAATCGAACGCATCTTAAAACGGGAGTAAATCATGGAGACCGAAGTTTTGATGAGAGCTGTGGGTCTTGACATAAACGAGGTGCCCGATGGCTACGTGATCTATCAAACCGCCGCCGACCGTGTGCACTATCTAAACAAGACGGCCGCCATCGTCTTCGAGCTGTGCGACGGCGCACGTGGCGCGGACGACATCGTGACGCGCGTGAGCCAAATGTTCGAGCTCGAAGGAAAAGCAGACACCGAAATCGAAGCCTGCATCCAATCTCTGCTCAAGGAGGGGCTGGTCCTATCGCTTTCGAAGTGATCGCGCGCAGCTGGTTCCACCGCGTAACGCTTTTCACGAGCGACGCGGAAATCTTCCAAGCGATTCGGTATCTTGAATGCGACCCAGAGGTCGTCGCAGAACGCGCCGAGGATCTGACTATCTCAGTAGAACCTTATCGGTCGTACTACCGGATCGTACAGAACGGCGAGGTCATGGGCGAGCAGATTTCGGCGCAGGGCGTGACCGAGTCGTTGCACGCCAAGCTGATGTTCCTATCGCTTGCCGATTTCCCCTCCGCGCCGATCATTCATGCGGCCTCGGTGCGGCGTGAAGGACGCCGGCTCCTGTTGGTAGGCCCCAAGGGCGGCGGCAAGACGATGCTCACATTGCATCTTATTCGGGAAGGCTACGACTTCGAGGGCGACGAAAATGCCTTCGTCACGCCCGACGGGGTGGTGCCTCGCCCGCGCGGACTGAGGGTGAAGGAATCGGCGGTGCCCCTTCTGCCGCATCTCACCAAGATATTGGATGCTGCTCCTTATTACGAAAGCCTCTCGGGCCCTAGGATCTACAACCTCGATCCCCGCGAGGCTGGGGCTTCGTGCTGGCGGATCGAGCGTGGTCGCGTGGATGCGGTAGTGCTCTTGCGACCCAACCATGGAGGCTCGTCGTCCATGCGGCCGATTTCCTCGCTCGACCTGGTGCGCGATGTCATGCAGGAGTTGCCGGCCATCTCACGTGAGACTTGAAGCGATGATGCGGGTTGAACTGTCGCGGCTGGACCTTGATGAAACCAAAGACTTGCGGCGTCACCGCCCGCGGCCCACTGAGCACCGACAGCCAGGCTATGATGAACAGTTCGACGACCTGAATGTTTTTTACGACTGCTTCGCCTCCCTCGATGGGCGCGGGCTGATCTGTCTCGGACCTCCGCTATGGAACCTTGAGCCCGTTGTCGTGCCTGCGGTCGAGCGCTACTTCCGGAAGGCCCTCTTTTCGCGCCGCGATATCCGCCGCTTGGATCGCAATGCGCAGATATGGATGAAGCTACGCAGGAACTGCGGGATGCTTGAGGGCGGCTACTTCAACCAGGAGGAGCTCGTCGTCCAGCCCAATCGATGCGAGCTATTTCGAGGCAAACGTGTACTACTTGGAATTTCAAAGAACAACGAGCTCTCGTGGATCCGCGATTGGGTATGGTTTTACGTCTCCAGTCATGGTTGCAACGCAGTGTTGCTCTATGATAACGCCTCGACACAGTATGGCGTCGAACAGATTTACGAGGCTCTTTCACCGCTCAGTGGTCTCGACGTTATCTTGGTGATGACGTGGCCCTACAAATGGGGCTGTTTGGCTGGCCCAAACGAGATTTGGGATTCCAATTTCGCCCAGTATGGGATGCTTGAACACGCGCGACATCGATTTCTGTCGAGGGCGGACGGAGTCGTGAATTCGGACATCGACGAGCTTGTGGTGACGAAGAGTGGCAGATCGATCTTCGATCTCGTCGGCAACAGCCGCACCGGATACCTCAACTATGCAGGCATCATGATCGAAAACGTGTCCGTTGGAGAGGTCGTCGGCATGGGCCGACACCGTGATTTCGTTCACCGACAATCACCCCCCCGGCCTGCGACCAGGAAATGGTCCGTGGTACCATCGCGATGTCCTGTAAGCTCTCAATGGTGTGTTCATCACGTGACTGAAATGCGAGCTGACGAGGAAGCGTCGACCGATGTAGCCCACCGCCATTTCATGGCAATCCGAACTCCGTGGAAATATCCGCGATCGACTCCCCAACACCCGGGCGAACATCATCAAGTTGATGAAGAGTTCGTCAACAGGATGCGCTGCTTCCACGACACCGCTGACTAGGGCGTGTACTCATAAACCCACAGCCAGATGTTGACTTGGATGTGCCGACCCAACGTCCGTTATTGGGGGTAAAGCGGACATGGCGCGGACTTGTCAGGATGTCCGCTAATGACCCATAGCGGACATCTGTTCAGGGACATTGAGGGGCTCCACCCGGCGATGGACGAGTAACTCGATGCCAATAAAATCGGACCAAATGCCGCGCAGCCCTATCCATTGTCGGTGCCGCTCGCGTTACGACACACTTTTCAGAAAAGAGGCGAACGCGTCTCCATGCTCTGGCCGGTATACGAATTGTTGCGAAGCCCACTCCGCTTCCCACGACCTTTCCCTTAGGTAATCGACGTCGTTGTCGAGCCTCGCGTTCAAGAAGCATTATCCGGAAGGGAACTATAACTATCTGACAATCAAGTACGAGGACATTGTGTCGGATCCGGACCACTTCATAAGCACTGCATGCGAGAGATACTCCCTCGATCGGACGATGTATCCTTATGGGAAAATCGAGGATCTCCCAGTCATTGGATCATCGACGGTTAGGAAAAAAGGGAAACAAGACGGCCGCCATCGTCTTCGAGCTGTGCGACGGCGCACGTGGCGCGGACGACATCGTGACGCGCGTGAGCCAAATGTTCGAGCTCGAAGGAAAAGCAGACACCGAAATCGAAGCCTGCATCCAATCTCTGCTCAAGGAGGGGCTGGTCCTATCGCTTTCGAAGTGATCGCGCGCAGCTGGTTCCACCGCGTAACGCTTTGCACGAGCGACGCGGAAATCTTCCAAGCGATTCGGTATCTTGAATGCGACCCAGAGGTCGCCGCAGAACGCGCCGAGGATCTGACTATCTCAGTAGAACCTTATCGGTCCTCCTACCGGATCGTACAGAACGGCGAGGTCATGGGCGAGCAGATTTCGGCGCAGGGCGTGACCGAGTCGTTGCACGCCAAGCTGATGTTCCTATCGCTTGCCGATTTCCCCTCCGCGCCGATCATTCATGCGGCCTCGGTGCGGCGTGAAGGACGCCGGCTCCTGTTGGTAGGCCCCAAGGGCGGCGGCAAGACGATGCTCACATTGCATCTTATTCGGGAAGGCTACGACTTCGAGGGCGACGAAAATGCCTTCGTCACGCCCGACGGGGTGGTGCCTCGCCCGCGCGGACTGAGGGTGAAGGAATTGGCGGTGCCCCTTCTGCCGCATCTCACCAAGATATTGGATGCTGCTCCTTATTACGAAAGCCTCTCGGGCCCTAGGATCTACAACCTCGATCCCCGCGAGGCTGGGGCTTCGTGCTGGCGGATCGAGCGTGGTCGCGTGGATGCGGTAGTGCTCTTGCGACCCAACCATGGAGGCTCGTCATCCATGCGGCCGATTTCCTCGCTCGACCTGGTGCGCGATGTCATGCAGGAGTGCGGACTGCCCGAAACCGGGCGCGCCAAGGCAGTTGGCGCTATCGCCAAGGCAATCGGTAACGCCAAGGGATTTGAGCTGTCGCTTGGCGAGCTCAGAGGCGCCGTGGCCTGCCTCGACCGGCTCTGTGAGGAGCTTGCGTAAACTGTTGCCGAGGGGCCGCAGCGGCTAGAAAGCTACCCAAAAAAGCCAAAAACACTTGAAGGCAGTCCCAATTCAGGCGATTGTGATAGAAGCTGTTTACGATCAGGGGGGCAAGGCGGGATATGGCCGACGAAAGCGAGTTGGAACGGGGGCTCAAGGGGATTGACGAACCCAAACGGCGCACATTGGTGCGGCTTGGGTTGGGGGCCGCCTTCGTGGCTCCGATCGTCGCGTCTTTCTCGATGGAGGGGCTGACGATCTCGAAGGTACACGCCGCATCCGCAAACGGCTCCGGTGTCGTCCCAGAACAGCCGCCAGAAAAGCACCACATGCACCCCAATAGTACGCAGCCCGAATAGGCATACAATCTGCGTTTCGCCGGTGTTGAATGCGGGTTTCAGCGACGCTCATCGTGCGGGATGAATCCGCCTTCATTGAAGAGTGCCTCGCTTCGCTCGAAGTCTTCGTAGACGAAATTGTTTTGGTGGATACCGGCTGTCACGACGACACGCTCGAGAAGGCTCGCCGTTTCCCGATCAAGCTGCACTCGTTCCCCTGGTGCCAAGATTTTTCGGCTGCCCGCAATTATGCGATCGCCCAGGCGGGCGGCGAATGGATCCTCTACATCGACGCCGACGAACGGCTAGAGGTTCGAGACCGGCAGCTCTGGAATAACGTGCTTGCGGACAGCCGCAAGGCGGCATGGAAGCTGCGCTTCTATCCCCGCGTTGGATGGACGCCTTATGCCGAGCTTCGTCTCTTTCGAAATGATCCGCGCATTCGTTTTCATGGCGTAATCCACGAGCGTGTTCAGGACGGCGTCAGGGCTGTCTGCGAGAGTGACGAAAGCGAGATCGACTGCTGCGACATCGCACTGCATCACGTCGGATACGAGCAGGACCAACAGCACAAGCTTGCGCGCAACATCCCTCTATTAGAGGCCTACGTCAGGCAGGATCCGGAGCGGGTCTATTGCTGGTGGCATCTCGGCGATATGCTCCAAATGTCCGGCAATGAAGCCGGCGCCGCAGAAGCCTGGGGCAAGGGCATCGAAGTGGCCCGGGCCCAAACCAATCGGCCGTATCCGATCAGCAACAGTCTGCCCTTCTTGTCGCTCATTTCACTGCGGTGCAGCCGGGGCATCCCGGCCGACGACCTCATTGAAGAGTTGCTCGGACTCTTCCCCGAGCATTTGTACCTACAATGGTTCCGCTGTCAGCTTGCTCTTGAGCGCGGCGATGGCGAGACGGCGCGGGGTCAATTGGAGAAACTCGCAGCAATCGACCCTGACGCCTTTTACGATCCGGAGGTTGCTTACAACAAAAAACTGTTTTCCCATGCCTGCCGGGAAACCTTGGCTCTCTGTCATTTCCGCGCGGGCCGATACGCGCATGCTGCGCATTGGTATCGCAGAGCTGCCGCCGCGGCCCCTGATCCTCGCGCCTGCGAGGTCAGGGCCCAGCTCGCCGAAGCCAAGGCTGGGGCAAGCCTGCTTGCCCCTGATCAGTTAGGTTGAATCAGCGTCCAAGCCAGCGTCGCGCCATATCTCCGCGGCGACGCCAAAGGAACGCCACATGGCGAAGGGCCGCCGTTCCCACAGTTCCGCCTTGGCCGTAGCGGAGCAACAGGGTTTCGGGGGCAAAAGCGAAGCGTAGCTTGTCGGCCATGAACAGGACCTGCCTCATCCGATAAGGCGCGCGTGCGCGCTTGAAGGTGGCGTCGGAATGTTTGCGCCCCGCCTCCAAGGCCAAGAGGTCTTTCGGGGCTTCAAGCCCGAACAGCCGGTTCGCCTGAATGGACCAGCTCGACAGCATGTCGATGATCCCGCGTTGCTCGGCATGCGCGACGATGGCGCGCCAGCCCTGAGGAGACACCTCCGCGCCGACTTGGGAAAATTCCCATAAGCCTTTGATCGCCAGCATGCGTCGGGGGTGTCCGCGATCGGAAAGCTGATGGTGAAGCAGGCCGTGTAGCAGATGCCATTCCCGCGGGAGGAGCCGGAATGTCGTGCCGGCAAAGCTTCGCGTTTCCGCGCGGGCGAAGACCTCATCCGTAGTTAGAGCGTAGCGGGCGGGGAAGGAAAGCGCCTCAATGTGAATTTCAACAGTCCCCGCGCGTTCAGGCAGCCGCAGCTCGGGCAAATGGCGGTCTAGCGGCGGCGGGTCGTGATCAGGACGGTAGCCCAGCGACATCAGGATTTTATTGGCCGTCTCCGCCTCTGACGCGCGTACGAGGATGTCGAGGTCGCGCATTCCCCGCGCTTCGTGCCATTTGGGCTCCGTCATGGTGAGATGCACCGCCCCTTTGAGCAGGACAGGAAAGATGCCTTCCCTGTTCAGCGCAGTGAGCGCGACCTTGAGCTGGGCCCGCAAGTCCGCCTGCCGGTCCAGATGCTGCCGGTATGCGGCGGCGAGCCGGCTCGTCACGTGGCCCACCCGCGCCTCATCGCTGAGCGTGGCAGCCAAAGGCGGCAAGAGAGACCGCTGATTCGAGGCGAATATGAAAGGCGGCAGCACCTCGTGGGCGGCCGTAAGGTCTACGAGCGCTTGCCATGAAAAGCCGGGCTGGAAAAAGCGCAAACGAAGCTCGCTTGTCGACTCAGGCGTGGGATCGTTCTCAAGGACCCTACCGAGGAGCGCAAGCAGTTCGTCGTCGGTGACGGTCGGAGGCAGATGATCCAATTGCGCAGCTCCAAATCAATATGGGACGACTGTCTTAGCGAAAATGAAATAGCTTATTCGGGGCGTTGGGGAGGGACCAAGGGTCTCTCCAACTAACCGCTTAATCTCATTGAGTTTGCCGAGGCGGTTAGGATTCGAATCGTGCGCGTACAACGGTTTCTGAGTTCTAAGACATTCATGCTGCCGTACCCCACGCCGTAATGATCCTGTGCTCCGGCTCGCCGTCTTTGCTCCGACGATCTCGGCTCCTGATACCCGCTGCCGTGCCGCTGTAGGCACGTCAGCCCGAGTAAAAATTCTTGTTCAACTTGCGCTTGAGAAGGGCGAGCGTAGTCACACCATTGGCGACTGCGATGCCTTGAGCACTACAGCCGAGGAAATAAATCATGGCTAGTCCCCCATTCTCCAAAGGAGAGGCTCCCTGACCACTATATATAACCGGGCTGAAGTACGTTCGTCTGCCGCAGGTTTGTCTGGGATAGATTTGTTTCACCGAGATCCCAACGGCGACTGGTTTATTACAGTGTAGCGCCGGCGAAAGCGGGTCGCGGGGGTTTGCAGGCGAGCTGCAGATCCTAAACAGTCTCATGCGCGAGCGCTTCATCAGCGCCGCGTAGAAGGGGAAGAAGCTGCCTCGAGGATAAGGGATCAGGTCATCGCATTTCGGCCAACCCGCTTCGCGCAAACGACAATGTTGAATCCGCTCATTGACGCTCGGGCAATCCATCGGCTGACGTCCGCTTCGTAACAAATGACAGTGGTTGCGAGGACTCGAAGCCACCTATACCGAACGTTGGTCCACTACGAGCGAAACGCCCAGAAATAGGTCCAAACCCTGGGCCCGCAACCGCCTTGATTTGCAGCTTCGCCTCTTAACGACTGTTGCCATAGCGTGAACCCGCTAATGCGCACAGATAGAGCCGCGAAATGTCCGCTTTAGTGGTAAAAGCGGACCTCCCTCACCTTTCGTTGAATGTCTCAGAAGTGCCAGTAGCGTCCCAAATGCGCGTCCGCTTCTGACCCATAGCGGACATTTACAACGCAAGTGCTGACCGACTGACATCCTGGCGGGGCACTATGACGAACGCTGCTTTTTGCGCCTCGGTATTATTTTCGCCCACTTGGCTGGTCGCTGCTTCTTTTCTTGCACGATCTCAGGCGGCTCATCGAAGCCGGCACGGCTACTGTAGAACACCAAGGCCATAAGACCGCCGCCAACCAGAAGGGTAAAGAAGATACCGAGACCCATCATTAGCCAGCCCCATGCAGGCATAGCGACGCCGCCTGCTGATACCCATCCATAATGGCCGACGAAAACCGCTCCAGCCAGGATGACGAGAAGCAGAACTATTACCGATGCAGTTTGCATCGCATTGTCGCTCCCCTACCGGACCATCCACATCGCTTGTCAGTCCTGTTTGGCATTGGAGCCAGAGGGTTTCAGGAGTTCGTTTAGCTGCTTTAGTGCTTCGGCATCTTCGGGGCTGACTGTCTGGGTCTTGCAGCGGGGATCGGTTCTTTGCAAAGCGCCACTCATGGCGCGCGTAACCGGAATCGGAGCGCAAC
The DNA here is from genome assembly GCA_963804705.1 of uncultured Alphaproteobacteria bacterium. Lineage (GTDB taxonomy): Bacteria > Pseudomonadota > Alphaproteobacteria > Rhizobiales > Methyloligellaceae > Methyloceanibacter. The sequence goes on along the minus strand of CAWDRM010000024.1, from coordinate 83,903 downwards.
CGTGGTCCATCTCGCACACGAGATCCCACTGCTGACGGGCGCACCACAGCTTTGAGAAAAGTTCACCGGTGAACTTGGGGGGACCGCGCTCAGCGACGCGGAACCGGGGTTCCAAGGGCGCCAGAGACGTGGAAACCGTTTTGGTGATCTTCTGCTGGACGAGGCCGGGGCTACCCCGCGTAGCGCCCTTATTACCGCCGACAGCCGTGCTCCGTTGTCAGAATCGAGAGTTTCGGCTTGCCCGACAAAGACGCCTTCAAAGTTCACCGGTGAACTAGTCAGAGAGGGGAGCTTATCGAAACGAAGTCGACACGCCCGATCAGCGGTGATGTCGCCATAGAGAGCCACGCCCCGCCTCTTGCCCCGTGCCTCAGTCTTCATCCGCTTGTGGGGTAGAGCCGACGTCTGCTTTCGGGGGTAAAGCAGACATGACGCGGACGCTGGACAATGTCCGCTAACGACCCAAAGCGGACATCGCGTGGCTAGCCATCGCATAATTTTGCTGACGATTGGAGAGTCCAAAGGAGGAAGTAACATGCAGTCAACTTGGAGGAGGGCTGCAAGGGCGCAGCTGATCGGCTTCAGGGGTTGGGACCGTTAAGCGAATCCCGGGTGGATTCAAGGCCCTGGACGCCAATCAGCAATCACTCGCATATGTCTACTCACGCGAGAAGCCGGATGACGCCTACGATGTGGCACTTGCCGCTGAAAGAGTGCATAGTGATGGAGCCGACGCTGCTTAGCTATTGGAATAGCGTTCGAGCACCGATAGCACCAATGCCAGGTGGCACCACGATTTTTCAAGCCTCTTGTCTTGTGTTAATCTCACGCGTGGTCTCTGAACCGTAGGAGGGTAAGTATGCACAAGGTAGTTATTGGGGCGGTCACGCTCCTACTTGCCGGAATGTTGGCTGGGAATGCGGAAGCGCAACTCTTTGCGAAATGTTGTTCCGTTGGTGGCGTATGGTCTTGCGGAACACAGTGTGCTCATCCGCCAGCGCCTGCTTGTTGCAAGCTGCATGGTAAATCGGTTTGTCCCTGTCCTCAGCCACCACACTAACTCTCGAACGGCCTCGCCCCTTTATTGCTTGCCAAGTAGCTCCAGCAGCTTGGCGATGTTGCTGGCAATACGGCGGGTGATTTGCGGCAAACCACTTACTGTTGGGGGTTGTAGTTGTAGCCAATGCTGCCAAATGCCATTGGCTTTGGCCCTTGTTCCTCCTGCCGCACGGCCATTGGCTTTGATTTGGCCGTGTTCGATTGTGCCTCTTTAGCTATCGGCCTTTTGGGCTTTCTCTTAGGCGGTGGAACTAAATGAGGTTCCGCAGCAGTTATCGATTGCGACGCAGAAGTTGAGCTTATCGCTGAATCCGGCTGGATCGCTGATGCAGGGTGCGTCGCAGAGGCTATAACAAAACCGTCCGTTGGGTGGATGTTGCTGACGCTGAAAACGTCCACCCCTGTGACATCGCTTCCGGGGTTGGACGCTGAGGGGGCGGAGGTTTGAAGGGGCTTCGCCGCAGCTAGGGAAATGGACGTCTGAACTGCCTTTGCCAAATCTGCCGCGATTAGACGGTCCTGAATTTTTGCTGTCTGAGGCTGAGCCCCTATTGCAAAATGGGTCCGCATGGCGACGTCAATTGATCCTACGAAAATTGCCGCTATCAGCAATCCGATTAAGGCCCCCTGACGCTGCATCAGGCGGGGCTTTAACTGCGCGATGAGCGATTGACCGGGCGGTTGGTGAGGCGGATCACCTACGTCTGGCAAGGATTCGGCTGATCTCCTACCGCCAAGTCCAAGCCTCCATATGAGGTCGCCCGGCTGCAGGTGTCCGGCCTCCGCTTGTAGAAGCAACTCCCGATCAGAGATGCGACTAGAGAGCGTTTGTCCGCGCCTTAATGGCCAGACGGGTTCGGAACCAACTCGAACCATGGTCGACCCCCATCATAATCATAGCAGCCCGCGCCTCATGCGGGTCTTCCTCAAGGTAGACGGCTCAAAATTTTGGAAGAGGCGGTGCCCAAAGATCACAGTCTGCGATTCCAGGATGGCCATGTGCTTGAAGGTCTCTTCCACATCGCCCTACCGGACGGAGTGTTTCATCCCAACGAGGAGCAGTTTCTCGCTGAGGTGCCCGAGCGCTTTGGGTTCACCGATACTGAGTTCAGCAACCCATCACGCTTCGTGGGGGCTGAGATTTCCCGGCGGCGTGGCTGCGGCCGGCCGTTCTTCGTCGAGTTGGCGCTGAGCGCAGGTCTGCTAATGGCACAAAACGGACATGCCAGCTCATCCGCTGAATGTCCGCTATCGGGGGTAAAGCGGACGTGACGCGGACATCGCGGGATGTCTGTTTATGACCCAAAGCGGACACTCCCCAAAGCTCGATCAAGCGCGGATAGCAATACCTCGATCACCGCAATTCTCGTCGTACTTCTTTAGGTGCTCTACCGGTCCAACGCCTAACAGCATGCGTGAACGAGCTGACGTCCTGGTAACCAAGCAACCAAGCGATCTTTGAAATTGACAAGGTCTCGTCCGCGAGATGACGGTTGGCAAGATCGGACCTGACACTCTGCAAGACACCGGCGAACGTTAACCCCTCAGATGAAAGACGCCGTGCCAGTGTCCGCTGGCTTACGCCTAGTTTGCGGCCGATTTCACTCGCTCGCGGCTTACCATGGGGCAAGAGTAGCGCGATCGCGTTTTCGACGCTCAATCCGAACGGACTGCGGTTCGTTGGCCGGGCGGCAAGCGCTTCCTCGCAATATTTGATCAAGAGCTCGTTGAGGTATGAGTCCGCGCCGACCACCGCCATCTGTCTAATCGACGTCGGGAACGCTACTTCATCCACCGCTGCCCCGAATTTGACCTTGCTACCGAAGAAGGCATTGAGCTCTGAGACGTCGTCGCTACGACGATGGGTAAAGCTGACGTGGGTCGCCAGCAAGCGACGGTTCGTCAACTGCCGGCATATACGAACGAGCGCTACCATACAAAACTCAATCTGATGTCGATCTGAATGTCGCGCAACGCCGACATAGTCGAAACTAATCCCGATGTCCTCTCCGTCACGAAAGGTCAGCGCGATGCCTTCATTTACGACCTTGCTGTATCGTGCGCCTCGCCGCAAAGCCTCGCCTAGAGTGTCAGAGGAAGCCAACACATAATAGAACAACCCCAACACTCGAAGATCGAATTTCTGAGCGAGGTGAAACCCGAGAAATGCGTCGCGGAGTTCTGTGGCGGCGAGCTCCAAAAACTTAATCTGAGTTTTGACGTTGAGGCGAGCGCTGGGGTCATCGATCTGCTGAAGAGTCAGACCGGCCTTCGGCAACAGCGATTCTACGTCGATTCCTTTCCTCATCGCGTGCGCCCAGGCGAGCCGCGTGATGCCGCCCGTGGCCATGGGAAATGAGTCGGGATGATCAGCGTCGGAAGCACGCACGTCACGATCCTACATCGACATCCCATCCGACCTCGGACTGACCAGCCGGAACAATTCTTTGGCACATAATAGCAAGTTTTGCGCACCGAGTTGTCTATATGCAGGGCTCGCCGATCACTGTCGTCGGGGTTGATGGATCAACAACACGATGTTGAGTAGGAAGATGCCCGATTTGTCTGTCGAAGTCCGTTGCCAGGACATTGTCGTCTCCAAGCCAGGAACCGGACTTTCCGTAACGTATCGTCGAGAGCGTAATGAGCCCATGCTGGTAGCGCTTGGCTCAATGCGCTGCGATCCCGATGCAGACACGTTGGCGTTTCTGGCGGAGGCGTGGAAAGCCGCCCACGCCAAGGCGAAAACATTAGGGTGGCTCTAATGGTGGTTTCGCGAGCCGTCGCACAACATGCGCCGCGCGGTTTTCCGCGTTTAAGGCTCGGTAACTTGTCGACTTGAGTTGGGGTCGATACGGGGGAATTTTCGACCCCACTCGGCGGCTCCGGTGCCCTAGCCTCTTGCCAGGTGGCGCCGGGGCCGCTCGTTTCTCGGTGAGGGGTTGAGTGACTGAAGTCGGTCGGCCCAAGGGATGTGCGGCAAGCCCTACCGAATGAGTAAAGGCAGAAAGCTCCCCTGAAGGCCAAGACCAGGAGCGCGCAGATTGTATTTCAGGCGAAGTGCGGAAACTGGTTGACAGGAACGACTTCCAGATCAAACAGTTCGAGCCTCTCCACACCGCGTTCGACCATTGCCTTCGCCTCCTCGACGCTGGGCGCGTTGAGAACCGCAAAGAAGCCCGGTTCATCCCCTACCTTGTACAAAACGTGGGACAGCACGCCGTGCCGGATCAGATCCCAAGTGGAAGGGTTTAGTCGGCGGGTAAGGTGCTCAATGAGTTTTTCCCGTGTCGCCCCCGCCTTGGGCCGACTAATCACCATGAATAGCATGGTCAACCTCCATCGAGTACGGTCGCACGCTTCTAAGACAAACTCGTGACGCGCTGCCTCGTGACGCGGGTATCATCCCTACGGGTACTACGTGTACCGTCCGTACGGGTACTACGGGTACCGTCCGCACCGCAGACACTATGCGTATCGTAGGTGGCAGCGTTATTGGTGACGCCCATCAACTCGGCCACTGGCTTCTTGACCGAGGAAATCCACCGCGCCTTCACCATCGAGGTGGTAATGAGCGCTGGCGCGCTGCAATCGGTGAATGTCTGCTTTTGGCACTTTTCGGACATCACATCTGCACTGACGAATGTCCGCTATCGGGGGTAAAGCGGACATGACGCGAACGTCCCGTTATGTCGGCTAATGACCCAAAGCGGACAGACCGACGGTAGCGCATTTGGCTGTTCTTGGGTCATTACAAAGAGCTGGTTTGGCTCGTCAGCCGCACACCAGGCCGCCTCCTGTTGCCAGCAGGATGTGTTAGAGTGGTCCCGCTAGCCCGACAAGGAGGAGTTCGAGGAACGGCGACAGATTCTGAACGCCTAAGTGCGCCAGCATGGATTAGAGGAGCCTGTGAATCCACTCGACCGCCGGAACCAGCGTGGGCGGCCAACTCCGCTGCGCATCATGACCTACAACGTCCACCGATGCGTCGGCGCAGACGGACGAGCAGACCCACAGCGGATCGCCGAGGTAATCGCCGCTTGCCAACCCGATATGGTGGCGCTCCAGGAACTCGATGTCGGGCGCCTTCGTACCGGTGGCATTGATCAGGCCCATGCCATCGCTCATCTGCTCGGCATGAGCGTTCACTTCCATCCGGCGCTCCAGGTCGAGGAAGAGCTCTATGGCGATGCCATCCTCACCGCGTTGCCGATGCGTCTGGTGAAGGCTGGGCCTCTGCCTGGAAGCGTCGGCTTCGAGCCGCGCGCGGCGCTCTGGGCGGCGGTCGAGGCGAACGGCACCGAGATTCAGATTATTAACACGCACCTCGGCTTGCCGGCCTACGAGCGCATGGCGCAGGCCAAGACCCTGCTGGGAGAGAACTGGCTCGGCCACCCGGACTGCCGCGATCCTGTTATCCTGCTGGGCGATTTCAATGCCAGGCGCCGGTCCGTCGTCTATCGCATGTTCACGGCCAGGTTGCGCGATGCCCAGCTCTTGCTGCACAAGCGGGCGCGACGAACCTTTCCTGCGCGCATGCCGATGCTGCGCATTGACCATATTTTCTGCGGCCGATCGGTCGACGTGCTCGGCGTCGAGGTGCCGCGAAGCCAGCTCGTCCGCACGGCGTCGGATCACCTGCCGCTGGTCATGGACTTCCGCATTGTCGAACATGAGCGGACTCGGGTGCCAGCAGCGACCGATGACGGGGCGTATGCCTCAAGCTGATGGTTGAGCGATAATATCTCCCGATAAGCGGCGGCATAGGCCGCCGCACGCCAGATATCTGGCGTGCGCCTGCCAGGTCACCTCTGTCGTCTCCTCGCTATGTGCGGCGTCGAGGAGATCATCATTGGCCAGTGTGTTCACGCGTGTGGAGATGGCCACATGGTCATAGGTTCAGACGGATAGATGATGAGAGATCGCGGGGATCAGGTTCGCTTCCGTGCGCGCGCCAGAGCCCAGGGTGCGGCCAAGCGGTCACAAATCTGCTAAATCTTAGGACTTCAATAGCTTGGGTCGGTGTTTGATGGGCGGCGAGCCTGGAGTTTGAGCCCTCGTGAATATCCCCAACGCGCTGACGCTGGCGCGCATCATCCTGGTGCCGCTCATCGTGTGGCTGATCATCACCCATGAGATGGCGGCGGCCTTCGTGCTGTTCCTGCTTGCGGGCCTCTCCGATGCGGCCGATGGCTATCTTGCCAAGCGCTTTGGCTGGCACACCGAGCTTGGCGCCTATCTCGACCCGATCGCCGACAAGGCCCTGCTCGTCAGCATCTATGTGACGCTCGGCTTTGCCAACCATTTGCCGGTCTGGCTCGTGATCGCCGTCGTCAGCCGCGACATCCTCATCATCGGAGCCTTCATCTTATCGTGGATACTGTCGCGCCCAGTCACCGTCTATCCGCTCCTCGTGAGCAAGGCCAATACCCTTGCCCAGCTCGTGCTTGCCAGTCTCGTCTTGGCGGAGCTTGGCCTCGGGCTCGAGCTTGAGCCGTTCGTGGCCGTGTGCATCTGGGTCACGGGCGCGCTCACCATCCTGTCTGCAGCCGCGTATTTCTCGGCGTGGCTCAAGCACATGGCGAGCTATGAGCCTCAGCCTGCGCCGCTACCGGCGCGCAAGAACCATCGGGAGCCGATCAAGCCCGGCTCGGGTTCGGGGGTCAGGACCTCGTGACCCTCGGTCAGCTCATCCTCGATCTGCCGCATCGCGCCGCTCATGGCGCGGAGGATTTCATGGTCAGAGGATCGTGCGACAGACAAGAGATCGCCGTTTTGATCGGCTAGTATAATAGTGACGGGGGTTACCGCTCTAGCTGTCGCAGAGATTGGAGTACCTTCGATGTGTGACTATAGCCTACATCTCGTCGCGTCTCTCAGACCGTCTTCTTGGCCAAAGCTGACTCGACGGGCTTGTAGGCGTTCTTCGCGAGGCCGACGTACATCTCGCCGAGCTTCGACATCTCGGCCATGTAGCTGTCATAGGCCTGCTTGGTGTACTGAGATTGGATCTCGATCGCTTGCTCAAGCGACTTTGCGCCCATCATTTGCTCGAAGGCACGCATGCTTTCCTCGACCGCCTTCTTCGAGTAGTCGGTCACCTCGGCAACAATGGCCTGCAAGCCTCTTGTTCACCTCACCTATCGAGCGGACGGCCGCATCGAAGCTGTCCTTACCCACCTTCTGAAACTGTTCACCCGCCTTCTGAAACTCTTCGAACTCTTTGGCCATCTGAGTCTCCTTTTCTCGATACCGGCGTCCGGTAGATGTTGCAACCATGCTTACAATACAGGCCCTCGTCGTAAGACGCTTGCGCTGAATGAACGATGACCGGCGCCATTTTTGCTCATCTCTTTTTGGATCACACTTCGTTAGCTGACCGAGGCACGCGATTCTCTTAGACCGTGTACTCATAAATCGAGATTGGTAAGCAGCGGGCGGTCAATGTCCGCTTTGCCCCCCAAAGCGGACATTCGTCAGCGCGTTGAGCATGTCTGCTTTGTGCCAATAGCGGACATTGAGGAGCACATGCTGCCGCTCAGATAAGACCGAACGGAGCTTGGTTATCTGAAGCGCACGCCCACGCAGTGTTCACCGTCCCAAAACCGGAACTCGCCGCAGCCTGCCTCTTAGCCAACGCCCGGCCGGCATTAACACGCTTAACCGAATTCTCGATGTTGCGGATGCCCTGGTCGGTCCAGTTCACGGCCAGAATATACTTGGCCTCAGCCTTACCCCATTTGTTAGCTCCCAGCGCTCATGTCCAACTTGGATCTACATTCCGCGTTCCCGCGGCTCGAAGCAGCTGTTGCGCGCCTTTGAGATGATGGACGGCGTAAGGCTTGGTGGTAATCAGGTTAGTAATTCCAACGACTCCGCTCAGCCTGCGTACCGTGTGCTCGGCTGCTTCGCGGTCCAAATCCCAACTCACCTCTCCTGAGAGAGTCACGTGGCCGTTTTCAGCGTTAACTCGGATAGCATTGTAACGGATCTTCCATCGAAGAAGACTGAGTGCCCGCTTTGCGATTTCATCATCGGGTTCCCTCCGCACGAGCGGCGAACGAAATTCAATCGGTTGCTTATTGTCCATGGCATATTCCTCGCTGAATTACTCAACGCTTAAAAGTTGCTACTCACCCTCGAATGCCTGCAAACATGAAGGAAGGCGTTTCGCGGGACACGTGGATTTGCGCTTCGATGCGTGCCGCACCCGCCCGCGTCTGGGTCACCGGCGCATCGTAGGGAAGCCGCGCCACGAGGATAGAGAGACCTGTGATCAGCAGGACGAGGACGCAGCGGATGGCGTCCGCGACAATTTGATCAGGTGCTTGGAGTCGGCTGAGGGCAGCTCTGGCCGAATTAGCGCCCGCCAGACACGCGATTATCTCAAAGGAGCCGCAGCGCCCTGGCCTTTCGAAATGAATGGCTGCCCTCTGGGACAAGAGCTTCATCAGAGATCTCCCCGTCTCCCGTCCTTGTCATGGTGAATTTGCTTTTCGGACGTTGGGAAAACGCTATCGGGAAGGGGGCGTGATCTCCATTGTACGTGGGTATGGCGTGACCCACCGAAACGACCGGTGAATCCATACTTTGGTCTATCGTCATCGGCTCAGACGGAAGGTGATGAGGAGGTCGCGCGGGTCAGGTTCGGGACCAGATCAGTGCCAGGATGCCCATGACGAGCTTGCCGGTTCGCGAGCTTGTATCGATTGCAGGATCATCGAGCGCCTTGAACTCCACGCCTTTCTCGGCCCACTGCGAGATGATGCGCGCATTTTGGTTCCCCTCGGGAGTAAAGCGCCGCGTCGTCACCTATATTTATCGTCGAGGGTCGGTTTGTCCTTCGCTGGATGCTGGCATATCGCAGCGCAGGGGTTTACCGCGCGGAGCACAGGATCGATGTTACTGGGCAGCCCAATAACTAACGACCAAATGGTCGTTGTCTACGACGGGGAATGCCCATTTTGCAGAAACTACGTCAAACTGATGTCACTCAGGAAAGCAGTCGGGGACGTTGAACTGGTGGATGCGAGAACTCAAGCACCACTCGTTCGGAGGCTCGTCGGGCTCGGTTATGATCTGAACGAAGGAATGGCAGCAATTTATGGGGGCAAGGTTTACCACGGCAAAGACGCGGTAGTTCTGATTTCATCCTTGGCGGGCGACCGTGACTGGGCGGGTCGGGTCGTAGCGATGTCGCTTCGTAACCCTACAAGGGCTGCGTTCCTCTATCCGCTAATGAAGTTGGGCCGTCGCATCGCTCTCAGAATGCTCGGCAAGCCACTACTTTGGTCAGACTAATGAGACCTAACCGCGACAGAGCCACGATGCACCGGAGGCAGAAGGAGAAGTCGCGTGCGGGTAGATGGAAGCCCAGGGTCGGCAATGCTCGGGTGTTTTGAGGCAGTCTTGGTGGTGCGCCGGGGGTGATGGTAGTCCTCCGCTAAGGAGATAGCCGGAGACCAGATTGGGGGCTCGCGCACTTCTTCTTTGTCATCAGGAGGCGAGGTTCTCTGAGGTCTCTAAGAAGTTGACCCGCTGGTTGACAAGTAACCGCTGTGCCAGCGCGTCGATCTCTGGCCAATGCTGCTCCACGAGCTTTCGCGTCTCATGGATCATTTCGTTAATTAGGGTTTCGGCGCGCTGGGTGTCGTGGTCAGTAGCCATCAGCGCGAGGTTTGTTGCCTTCACCCGATCATCGGCATCACCCCACGTCGGGGAACCAACGTGCTTACCTTCGGCAAGTCTGGCCCCGAGGAGTACCTTCGGTGCGTGTTTGATCTTGTCGTCGTGCCCTCCAATCAGGGGGTCTTCGCAACAGGCGTGTCCCAGTCTGCTGCCGTCAGGGATGATGGTGACGTAGAGGCATGTGTAGCCAAGCTTCATGGAGATCACGGCGTGCCCGGCTTCGTGATAGGCTATTGCTTCTCTTGTATCGGTCACTGTTTCGTTGGCTCCCGCTCTGCGGTTGCGCTAACCAAAAGCCCTTCTGGGTTAGCTCAATGCGACGCTTGCGAAGCTAATTGTGCGAATAGTTCTGCGATTGGGCAGTGACAGAAGTGCGCTCGTCTGCCGGGAATGGAGGCCGACCCAGAAGTCCTAGCTTCTCATGCTATCTCTGCTACTGTTCTAGTACAAAAAGGGATACGCCCATGACGCTGATGCGTTTCTTGTGCAGCCTCCTGCCTGGCAAGTGCGGCTGCGAAGCCCCTAATCAACGCGAACGATCTGGCGAAAAAGCTTCTTCTGGCGGTGTTGAGCCCGAAGTCCCGCAATCGAGCAAGCCGGAGCACGAGCCGCCTCCGACGACCGCCGGTCGTCATACAGGCTAAGCGGCCCAAACTCTCTTTCGGGCGTCCAAGCCGATTTGATGAGGCTGCATGACCGCTGAAAATTATTCGCGCCTTGCGGGATTGATATTCGCCATCGTCGCCGCGCTGCAACTAACCCGCGCGCTCAGCGGGTGGCCGGTGACTGCAGGCACAATTTCTCCCGCTCTGGGCAAGTTGGGTCGCCTGCATCATTGCCGCTGTTCTTGCGTGGCTCGGTTCCAACGCTTCGCGTCGGGCGTGAACGGAAGAAGTCTTATCGGAACCAAAGCCCAGATTTGCCCGCTGACGGCGGTCGCTGTTCATGGTATGTTCCCCCCTCATCCAAATATAGCTTTCGCCCGTCCTTGGGCTTCCTAGAGGCTCTGAGGGCAGGAACCGCCCCCCTCGGTCTCATCTAGGCGTCCGTGATTGATCTAATACGGTGTGACCGCGCCTCTGTTCTTATGGCGAGCGGCCCCAGAGGGGCCTCACAAAATTACATAAAAATTTTCGCGACTATCGGGGCTGTGTGCGGAAACGAAGTGTGGACGGCCCCAAATCCAAGCGAGGCGAGCACCGAAGGGGTCCATACCCCAGCCCCACGACCACCCTTTTCTTAAGATCCTCGGACGGGCTTCGGCTTCCCAGTCGTCCGTGTGTCCTTACCCACGCAGGCATCGGAAAAGTCCTGATGGTCAAACGGACCACACCCCCGCTGAGCGCTTCCTACACTGTGCCCTTGGATCTCAGGGGAGCCAACACGTCGAATATGCCAGTAGCGCGATCTAGTAGTGAGGGAGCGTCATTCTCTGGCGAGTTCACGCGCGTGGAGATGGGCCACATGGTCATGGGCTCAGACGGATAGGCGATGAGGAGATCGCGCGGATCAGGTTCCAATCCCAGCCAGCGGTCGTAGGTCGCGGGCTCAAGGATTGCGGGCATGCGGTCATGGATCTGGCCCACCAAGTCATTGGAAGGCACCGTGATGACGACAAATGTCCGCTCCCACTCGCCTGTCGTCGGATTGCGCCAATTCTCCCACAGCCCAGCTAGACCAAAGGGTGAGCCGTCCTTCATGGCGATGGCGTAGGGCTGCTTGGCCCGCGCACCCTTGACGGCCCGCCACTCGAAGAACCCATCTACCGGCACGATGCAACGCCGCAAAGCGTAAGCATCGCGGAACATGGGGAGCTTTGAGACGCTCTCAGCCTTGGCGTTAATGGGCTTGCGTCCACCCTTCCCGTCGTCGCACCAGTGTGGGATCAGGCCCCACTTGATTAGGTCGAGCGAACGCTCGCCCGTCTTGTGGTTCTGCCGAATGACCAGGAGTTCTTGACTTGGCGCGGCATTGTAGCGGGGGCGGATGTTGCCCATGCGGCTATCGCTGACGTCTAACCCTTCGACAATGGCGAGGCGAAGGGGTCGGGAACTTTGGATGACACGGCCGCACATGCCGTCAGGATAAATCAGCGGCTGCTGTTAGAGGGCTCTTTCGAGGGGACAATCGAATGTCTGGAAATGCCCCAAGAGCAGACATCCGCAAGCACCGCACTGTGTCGCAGAATGACCCAAAGCGGACATTGCACAAAAGCCAGCCGAACCAAACCCATCCCTACACGAGGCACCGCCAGTGACGTGCTTCCTTGAACTTAGTGGCCCCTTGCCCTTGCACGTTGGGAAGAACCTTGCTCCGCTTAAAACTCGGCGTGCAGACGCGCTCCGATCACGGAAACCGGTCCGCGATCGCGGTTGTAGCCAGGATCGACTACAAACTGATAATCGGGGCTGAACCAATAACCCTTTGCGAGCTGCAGCCTGTAATACGTCTCGATGATCTGCTCGAGACCGGGGTGCGGTAGTTTCCCGTCCCCGACGAGGATCCCGAGGCCGCCGTCATTGAGAAAGGCCTGATGCACGCTCGAGATGCCATTGATGATACCGGCGATTCCCCAAGTGTCGTCCGGTCGGCCCCATGGTTTGCCCGAAACCGAAAGACCGGCCGCGACCGTCCTGTCGATGTCGGTGAATTCAAAAGGTTCGATGTCACCGTTCGCCAGCCCGGCACGCGCGAAGACACCCAGGTTAGGCGTCATCTGCTGCGCGAGATTGAGACTGATCCCGCCTCGACTGGTATAATTGCGAACCGCCGCGATATCGGCGGGTTCCCCCGTCACCTCTGATAACTGAATGGCATCCTCGAAAGATCCCATCCGGCCGCGGCTTAGGAATGCAGTGACCGCGAGTTTGCCGGGTTGTTGCCAGAGCTCGTAGCTCCTTCCGATTTCGCCAACCCACTGAAACTGCCCAAACGTCGGATCTAGCTCAGTGCTGTTGGGGACAATAGAGAGATCAAAGATGCCTCCGAGCAGGGTCCATCCGCCTTTGTACCACTCGGCGGCTGCGCCGTAGGTGAAGCCCCACGCATCGGCCGCATAGTCGAACGTTCCGGTGTCGAGCAACGCCCAATTCAGAAAGTCATCATGCGCCTCGTGGGCATATATGTTGGCGTCGAAGACAGACCTGGTCTCAGCGTCCGCAACTCCGAATTTGCCGATCGTGATGACCAGGCGGTCGGCCGACTGCGACCCGGCAAACTGGTTCGCATCAGCCTCGACCTTCTGGGTTTCGCCGCCGAGATTGATCGTCTCTCTGATGAAGTATCTAGACAGCCGGGCATAAGGATAGTCGGCACCCGTCTTATATGCCTCGCCGCTAGAAAAGCCGGCAATGCCGTGAGTGCCGCTGAGCCCGAAGCCCTGATCGATCTCGGGATTAACCCACAGCTCGGCGCCATTCCAGAGCCGCAACCCCACATAGAGCGTATTGCTCCAGGTCTCACGGGCCTGATTGGGTACAAGACTTTGCGGGCCGATATAAGGTGATCGAAATGGAGGGGCATATTGCTCGACGTAGGTCGTTTGGCCGTGAATGGCCCAGTTGCTTAGGTCGAATTGCTTATCGCTTTGGGACTGATCATCGCTAACATTCCCCAGCTTGTAGTTGAGGCCAAGTTCTAGGGTGCTAAGCATCAAATCGGAATTGTAATGCTCCGCCGCCGGCGGAAAGAAGACACCGCTACTGGGAAAATCGAAAAAACGATATTCGAGCTTGGCGCTCAATCTCGGCGTCAGTCCAACCTCGACGCCGGCCCCAATCGTCGCGCCCAAACGGGTGAGGAACTCAGCGTCGACGTCGCCCGCGACCGCCGTGCCTCCAATCGGGGTGCCACTCAGTTGCGTGCGCTCTAGTTGATCGCGGCTGAACGCAAATCCGCCAGTCCCGTACACTAGCCATTTGTCGAATGCATAGCCGATGCGGCCGCGGGCCGTACCGAATAACAGGACCGTGTCAGAGTAGCTCGCTTGTCCAGTCGAGACAGAAGAGACAGTCTGGTTCCCTGAGATATCGCTTGGGAACGACAGGTCGCCTTCGACGCCGAGCATGAGGTGCGACGGAAACACATAGTTGTAGCCTGCCTCGAAGCCTCCAAAGTAGCTTCCTGTTCCCGTGAAGGCATTGAAGGGCTTGTAGAAATCAAGCGAGCCGGTCAAGGCTGGTGCAGCTGCGCCCGCCGAAACGGCCGACCAGCCGGAAGAACCCGCGGCATAGCCGAGTTCAGCACCTATATAGGCACCGGCCCAGTCATAATTCCCAATCTGGTCTGTTTTGCTTGTCGTCGTGATCGACAGATCCGCGGCTCGGCCGGCCGCCGTCAGCGCAAGGAGCACAACAACAGCGCCACCAACCAGCCTCACGTCCGACGGCCTCTCCGCTTAGCGATCTGTTTGCAATATTTTCTCGGTGGGCTAAGCAGACCCCCGTTGCGAGCCATTCGCAACTGGAAACTTTACCGCCATCTGTGAGCCACTCGCACCTAAAAACCTACCGATGAAGAAAAGCATTCGCACCCGGACATTCGAGCGTCTGTTCTTGGCACATCTGCGACATGCACCGCCTGAGCAAACTCAATCGCCATACCCTCCAAAGCGGACATGTGGAGGCGCTACAGGCCCTAGCTCGTCCGAACAGCTTTGTCCGCTCCAAGTGCCCGGTATACACTCGCCTTGCTGAGGTCCGTTTGCCGCATGATCTCTGGCACCGTCTTGCCAGCCTTCCTCAGCTTCCTCACTTGCTGGATCGTCTCGGAGACCAGAAGAGGCTTGCGACCGAACCTAACTCCGCGCTCGTGCGCCTTCTTGATGCCATCCATCTGCCGCTCGCGCCGAATGTCGTTCTCGAACTCCGCAATGAGCGCCAGGATGCCCATGACGAGCTTGCCGGTACGCGAGCTTGTATCGATTGTCGGGTCATCGATGACCTTAAAGCTAACGCCCTTCTCCGCAAGCTGAGAGACGATGCGGTAGAGGTCAGAGGTGGATCGCGCTAGCCGGTCAATCTTTGTCACCAGCAGCGTGTCGCCTTCCCGAAGATACTCAAGGCAACGCTTTAGCTCTGGACGCCCCGTATCAACGCCCGAGCGCTTCTCCTTGAATACCTTGTCGCAGCCTTTGAGCTTCTCAAGCTGCACCCCGAGGTCTTGTCCGCTGCTCGACACCCGAGCGTATCCTACCGTTGTCATAGCGGTTCCTTATTCCCTATGAGGCAGTGAGAAATGCATTAAGAGACGTGTTTTGAGACACGTCAAGCCTTAGTTGCAAAATGTATACGTTTTGAGCGCGACCAATACGACCTAATCGAGACGGCACATGCTGAAGGAGAGGTCTTAAACACCCACCTTCGTCTTCCACTTAGACTGGGTCAGTTGAAACGCCATGCGAGCGCCTCGCGGTGAGGCCTCCTTTGCTTCACCGCGAGAACATCTGTACCGAGGCCGATGGCAGTCGGGCTAACGTCTGGCCCCGTGATAATGGAAAGGGTGTCAGGGTGGATCGCGAACAGTTGGGCATCGTAGGCATCGTGGTGCGTGGAGCATAGCGGGATGCCATTCCGCCAATCATCTGACCCCTTCTCCCGCTTCCCCCTGATATGCGCAGCCTTAACTAAGCTCGGATGCGTGATCGAGCAGACGGCACACTTGGCTCCGTATTGCGCGAGCACCTGGAACCGAAACACCTGCTGACGGGCTCTGACATTCACCATTGCCTTCCGCATAGGCGCATCATCGGTTAGCGAGAACGGCCCATCCTGTTCAGGAGGAGCGGCGTAGGTCGGTGCCCTGTCGCCAAACAACACGAGGAAGAGCGCAGCCTCATCGTCCCAATCTTCAACCCATCCGAGATGCACTCGTCTGGTGCGATCCGTCTGTCCTGGCAAGATGACGAAGATCGGAAGAGCAAGGCGGGAGGCGTTCTTCGTCGCCTCAACTTCAGCGGCATCTCTCGAAGGGGGCCGCGCAGTGCTGGGATAATGATAAATCAGCCCGTCTTCGGAGACATCGTCTGGATAATGTCTTCCCGTGTGGAGCAGGCTGACGGTGACGCCACAGCCGTTAGCGGCAATCGGCCCCGTCCGTACTTTGTCCACCCAAATTCCCTGGGCACCGCCGTATATTCCAAGGTCTCGGAGCGACGCTGCGGAAACGTCGTCCGAGCCGAGGCTTTTTGCGGACCGCCATAAACTCAGGCGACGTTCTTTTTCTTCGTCTGCCGGAGATATTGTAGAGATAGGCATGACGGAGGGCCCGGACACCTACGCGCGTTTGCGAGACTTTCTCATAAGCCACATGAGGATGTCTCATGTCTACCAGCCGGTCATGCTGAAGGTGCTGATCGAGGGCAACGGTAAGGCCCATCTTCGTGCCATCGCAGCAGCTTTCCTCTCCCATGATCAGGCGCAGCTGGAATACTACGAAGAGATCACAAAGCGGATGCCGGGTAGGGTCTTGCAGAACCACGGCTTGGTAGAGCGCGAGGGAGATGGATACCGACTGACCCTGCCGCTCAGTGATCTAACCGAAGCGCAACGCGATGAGTTGATCCGCATCTGTGATGCTAAGGTGGACGACTACCTCCAGCGTCGCGGTGCGCGGGCCTACGATCACCGCAGGACGGCCTTGGGAGAGCTATCAGGGACCGTTCGGTATCAGGTGCTGTCCAGGGCAGGCTTCAGGTGTGAGCTATGCGGCGCTCCGGCTGATGAGCAAGCTCTGGAGGTGGACCACATCATGCCTCGTCGTTACGGGGGTCAGGACGATGAGACGAACCTCCAGGCACTGTGTTGGCGCTGCAACGCAAACAAAGGAGCCCGAGATGCCACTGACTTTCGGGCTATTCGTGCGGCTCTGGATGTTCGACAGGCCGGGTGTCCCTTCTGCGAGATCGACGCTGACCGCATCATAGGCCAGAACCGCTTGGCGGTAGCCGTGAGAGATGCCTATCCAGTCACACCACTGCACACGCTCGTGATCCCTCGCCGACATGCGAATACGTGGTTCGATCTCTCGGTGCCCGAGCAGCGCGCCATAAGCCTACTACTGGATACGGTGAGGAAGGAGATCCTGGCCGCTGACAACACCGTCGGGGGCTTCAACGTCGGAATGAACGGCGGCGAGGTTGCAGGCCAGACGCTCCCGCACGCACATGTCCACCTCATCCCGCGCCGAAAGGGGGACGTAGAGGAGCCCCGAGGGGGCATCAGAGGCGTGATCCCCGGAAAGGCAACTTACTGACGTGATAAATTCGCGTCCGTCTGCAGTCGCCCAGCACTCCCGAACCGTGGAGGACGCTATCGACGCTCTGCTGCATCCATTGATGGCGAAACCATTGTTCAGGACGGTCGAGGTGCCTCGGTAGGGCGTGAATGAGTGAGAGGTCGGTTACAAAGCTCCGCGAGACTAAGTTCTTTTTTCGGAAGCTCGTCCGCGAGAACGACAAGGAGGCCCCAAGCGAGCCTGAGGCCTTCCTCTTCTACCTGAACGCCGTTGTGACCGCGGGAGAGAGCGTCAGATGCTTTTTAGAAGAGGACTATGGATACGAGAGGCGCAAAGCGGGCGGCGTCTTCAAGTTCATGAACGAACAGCGCCGGGTCGTTGTGCATCGAGAAGGGAGTCCCGATGTGGAATTAATTTGGGTACACGTTCCCCTGAGTGAATCGCATAAACGTGGTGATCATCCCGCCTTTGGCTCTCATTTCTTCGCGCCTCCTGGAACTCCACTGCCCGTAATTGGGAGAAGGTCGTATTCCTTCAGAGTCGACGATAAGGAAGTGAGCGTAATCCAATTCTGCAGGGAGTACCTCGAAGCATTAGAGAAGCTCGTCCAGGAGTTCAGCACCAATGGGGGACCAGGCCCCACTTGATCAGATCGGGCGAGCGCTCGCCCGTCTTTTGGTCCTGCCGAATGACCAGCGCTCTTGGCTTGGCCCGGCATTGTAGCGGGGGCGGATGTTACCCATCCGGCTGTCGCTGATGTCGAGCCCTTTCAACTATGGCGAGGCGAAGGGGTTGGGAACTTTGGATGATACGTCCACACATGCCGTCAGGATAAATCAGCGGCTGCTTTTAGAGGGCTCTTTCGAGGGGACAATCGAATGTCTGGAAATGCCCCAAGAGCGGACATGCCCCAGCGCCGCACTGATGTCGCAGAATGACCCAAAGCAGACATCTGCGGCGTCAACTCAGCTACGTCGAACACATAAAAAGTACGTTGGCGGGGCATAACTTTCGACCTTCACGTTGTCGATTGGAACCGGTAACAGTCCAAGAAAAGGGCGCCGGCCGAAACCGACGCGTTGGGGAGGGACTTCGGAACGAAGGGGCCGACCAAGAAGTCCGGCCGCTTCCGAGTTCTGCAATTACTACTGCGCAGCGAAGCCTGGACCAGCCTCCCTAACTGGAGGCGGGTTCCATTTGCCCGTGAGCGCGTTGCTCTTGGGAGCATAGAGGCGCATCGTCAGGTTGAAGGGGCCCTTCGGCGCCGGCAGCCAATTTGCTTCCTTGTCCGCGCCAGGGCTTTCGTTCTGGAAGTAAAGATCGAGTGAGCCGTCGGGGTTGGTGACGAACGGCATCCAGCTTGAGACGGCGAAGCGGTTGAGAGGGTTGGCAACCTGAAAGCCCTTAGCATCGTAAAGCGTGATCGACCAGAAAGCATTGACGGGTGGCGTCGCTCCCTTGTCAAAATGGATTGTGTAGGCGTAAGCGCCATCCAGCGGCTTGCCGGTCTCATCGGCAAGATTGAGGGGATAGATTGCGTCCTCTGGCAGATTGGCCCCGAGACCCAGTTGGGTGACGATGGCGCGCTTGAGATAATAATTACCATAGACGCCCATGGTGTCGGTGTTCATCGACCAGCCATGAACCACCTTGGCGAGCGTCGCTAGCTTCCACGCCATCAGTGCTTGCGCGTCCTGCGGCGCGCTCTCGAGCCCGTTCTTGACGGCTGGATCGGCCGCATTAAGGTCGAAGCTCTTGCCTACCTCAAAGCCGATCCGCTTCAAACGCGCGATGATCGGCTGATCCGTGATGTGCGGCGGCTGGAGCTTGAGCAACTCGGCCGCGTAGGCGAAGAACTTATCTGCCGGCATCGTATCGACCTGAGTTTTAGGCGGCGTCTTCATGTCGACGGAGGGATCAATCTTCACCTCGACAGGCACGGGCGTCTTTCCCCATTGTGATAGAGGTGTGATCTTGTAGCCGTCCTGGACCTTATGCACGGCGTCATAGTCGGCAGGACCATCAGTCTTCGTACGGCCGATGATCCAGACATAAGGCGTGGGCGCATCGATGCGTGTGAAGTTGGCGGGGACCGTGCCGCTCCATCCAGGAGGCGTAACGAGGAAGTTTCCGGCCCCAGTTCCGGTGGTGCGCCAGCCGGGCGAAGCGAACACGTCGGTCCACATGTCGAGCATCGGCAGCAAATAGTAGCGGCCGCCAGTGTCAGGGACTGAGACGACCATGGGCTCTTTGGTCAAATCGAGCCAGCCGCTCGAATAGAGCGTGTCGAAATTGGGCCTGACCACGACGCGCATGTCGGCGGTGGGGAAGGCCGAAATATTGGCGAAGCGGTTCATCGGACCACCGATGCCCCCAGGGGTTGGCTCCTGATTGGTAAGCTGCTTCCGGGTCACGTCCATGGTAATGAGTGAATAGAAATAAAGGTAGGCGTCGACGCCGATGGCGTGCGCCTCGTCCTTAGTAATCGGCGCCGGCTCCGCCGTGCTGATTGGCGCGAACGATGGAGCCAGAAGAAGCGCTAAGGCCAGCGCAACAGCGTGTCTTTGCATTACACACTCCCGTTTTTGTAAGGAGCCGTTGGGTTACCAGCGAATAAGGGCAAAGAAGGGACATGGGCTACCCAAAACCCGTCCCAGAGTCATCGCCTATGTCCGCTAGTGGCACTTTTCGGACATGCACCGCTTTCCCCAACTCGTCCGCAATACCCTTCAAAGCGGACATGTAAGGCGCTGCTACTCAAGTAGGCATTTATGATTACAGGCCCCTAGTTCGCCCGAGAGGCTTTGTCCGCTCCAAGTGCCCGATACACGCTTGCCTTGCTGAGGTCCGTTTGACGCATGATTTCTGGCACTGTTTTGCCAGCCTTCCTCAGCTTCCTCACTTGCTGGATCGTCTCGGAGACGAGAAGAGGCTTGCGACCAAACCGGACTCCGCGCTCTTGTGCCAGGGCTTATCTCTGTCACCTTCCTGAGACCGCTTCCCGATTGCCATAAGCAGCTCCCTTCACCGCTTGAAAAGCGGTGTCCCCATCCCCAAGTAACGGGGGCATGGCGCGCGGCCTGTTCGGTATAGGAGGGCGCGGCATGGCGCGGTGTGGTATAGTATGGGTATGAGTTAGCGGGCCCCGAAAGGGGCCCTTTTCTTTTCTGTGGGCCAATCCCCTGCCCAGCTAACGGGGCAACATGCAAGAAAGTGAGTTGTGGGCGGGTGTTGATCTGAAGCGCCAAAACGCAGAGTTTCACCTCAGTCAGATGCAGCGTCATTGGAGCCGCCGCCCCGAACCGTATGGACTGTTGCCTTAGAAGCCTCGGGTGCCATCATTGACACTCAGTGGCAGCGATCTTTCTACGCCCATTTTGATGCCTTCTTATCGGCGGCGCGAAGTGTCGCCGAGGTAATCAGGTGTTGCTTCGGCGTAGTCGGGTGATGAAGGCTTGCTGACCGCTCGCTCAAGGACCCGTCCTTGAAGTCCGCGCCGCCTTGCAGCTGCAGATAATAGCGCCAAGCTGACGATTATCGCATTCAGGACCCGATTTGCAGTTGTCAGATTTTTGCATTTCGCTGCAATCGTCCGCCCCTACGCAGGCACACCTGCGTTCGCGCTGGGGGGTCTCAAAGCAGTTGAAAGTTGCCCCAGCATTTGAGCGCGTCAGCAATAACGCCGCCACACTAGTTAGTATGAGAAGGGCTGGCCGCATCTCGGCCTCCATCTCTTATCGGGGGTATTTAACTATTCTGGAACCAAAGAGTCTATGTGCAACGCCTGAAATCCTGTTTGAAGTTTGCCCCCAATTCCCTTCCCAGAAAGGGCACCAAGATGCCAGCACACAGCGGAAAGTTCGTCAGCTACTACCGCGTCTCGACCGACAAGCAGGGCAAGAGCGGGTTGGGCCTCGACGCACAGAAGGAGGCCGTGCAGCAGCGGCTCAACGGTGGCCCATGGCAGATCGCAGGTGAGTTCACCGAGATCGAGAGCGGCAAGCGTGCATCACGTCCTCAACTCGAAGCGGCGATTGCAGCTTGCAAGAAACATAAGGCCAAGCTCGTTGTCGCCAAACTCGATCGCCTCTCTCGGGATGTGGGTTTCATTCACAAGCTGATCGGATCGGGCGTCGAGGTTCTCTTTGCCGACCTCCCAGACCTCACTGGTGCGATGGGTAAGTTCGTGCTGATCACGATGGCGAACGTGGCAGAGCTGGAGGCGGGTTTGATCTCAGAGCGTACTAAGGCGGCGCTGAAAGCCGCCAAAGCGCGTGGCGTGAGGTTAGGCCGTCATGGTGCGGAGGTTCTCGCACCCAAGTTCAAGGAAGAGGCTCACCAGAGGGCAATGGAGCTTCAGCCTGTCATCACCGAGCTGAAGGGCAACGGCTTGTCGCTGGCGCGGATCGCCAGTGAGCTGAATAAGCGGAAGGTGCCAACGCCTCGCGGGGGCCGGTGGGATCACTCGTCGGTGCGAAATGTACTCAAACGCTTCGCCACTTGAAGTATCGAAATCTCTTGGTGTGGCAAGGCACCGCGCCGCTCAATGCGCGCGTGAGTGGCCTGTAACTCTCTGGCCGGGTCGCGCCGATCTCGGACCTGCAGTTGAGCCCACTTCATGTCCGCGCGTGAGTGGCCGGCAATCTACTGGCGCATTCGCCCGACAATTGAGCCACTTCATGCCGCGTGGGTTGCCTGCAATCCACTTGCGCATCTGCCCTGCCGCGAGCCATTTCTTTCATGCCCGCGCGTGAGTCGCATGACATCCACTTGCGCATCCGATCTGATCTCCAGCATGGTCAGGATCGCGCCATTCGTGCGCGAGTGGACCGCAATCTTTCAGGCCACAGCCCAGTGCAAAGTCGAGCAGGTGCCTCGCTAGGCAACAAGAATGGGACTGGCTGCGGGCTCAGCACCGATCATGAGCATCTTCGAGGCGATCAGCATCTTCAGTGAGACAAGCGCTACCCCAGTTGGTGGTGGACACTTGGCGGCGTCCTGACCCCCTGGGTACGAGTGTTCTTGCCCAGGCTTGACAAGATGCGGGCTGCTGGAGATGAATTTCTCTATGGACAAGAAACTCGTCGAAATTGCCGCGCTTTGGACCGAATGGAAGTTGGCGCTCATACAGCAACGCTCGGCTTGGTTTGAGCAGACTGCTGTACGGGCTAAAAACCGGCGCGCGCAAATAGAGCGGGAGATCGCTGGCACACCCGCGCCAACTCCACTCGGCGGTCTCATTAAATTGGCCATTCACGAATTTAATGCGGAGGAGGCAGGCAGCATCTCCTCAACCTACCGCGCGCTCGCGGCTATCGTTGGGCGCGACCCGCTAGCCGACGCTCGTGAGATCGTCAGCCACCTCTCTGTTAGCAAGCCACTTGCAACTGACCCCAGTACCCACGACGCGCCGCGAGCCAAGCAGTGAGGGCCTTTTACCGCTTGTAGATGGCGGGCTGGCCGCATATCTGGGTCTCGAGATGTTATCGCCAGAGGTTGACGTTATGGCCACGTTAAATAGAGCTTCCGCTCTGAGCTTTCAGGAGCACGAGCGAACGGTACGCCGAGATTTTTGGACCGCGCTTAAGCAGTTCGCCGGACGATTGCCATTCGTCGAGGACTTGGTGGCGTCTTACTATTGCGCCCTCGATCCTGCGACACCTATGCGAGTGCGCGGTATCCTGCTTGCAGCGCTTGCCTACTTCATCGTTCGATGGCGCTATCGACCCCTGACATGGCTTTGGCGCGGTCTTGCGTTTACCGATGACGCAGCTGTGGTCACCGCCTTATTCGGACTTGCCTCACACATCAAGCCTGTCCATCGCGCGGCAGCAGTGAGAGCACTAGGTAAGGATATAAACAACACCTGAGGCGCCTTCCGTAGTTTCCGGCTTTCTTTATTTTTGGGAAGGGAAGGGGCCGCTCAACCTCGAGAGGGAGCGGCCTACGCAAGGAGCCGCCCTTCGCTGTAATCCCCCTATCCCTAGTGAGATGACGATGCCCTGAGACTCATGTTAGGGAAGAGCATCACACTCTATGAAGGGCATCACACTCTAATATTGGGGGGAAACATGACCGCTACTGCTCTGCTTATGACCTTGGCTATTGGTGCTATAGCTGGCTGGCTCGCCGGGCAAATGGTGCAAGGGACAGGCTACGGCCTGATAGGCGATATTATCGTCGGCATTGTGGGTGCCTTGATCGCTGGCGTGCTCTTCCCGCGCCTTGGTCTGGGTCTCACGCTTGGCGGAGGAGTTATCGGCGCGATTATTGCAGCCACAATAGGAGCGGTCATTCTGCTTCTGATCGTACGGCTCGTAAGGCAGATGACAGCGTAGGCAAAAGCGGCGCGACGTGCGACCTCCGATGTCGGACTGGCGCTAACCAGCTCATCCCGTCTAGGGCACGGGATTTGGGGACGTGTTCACTGCGACATGCGCGTTGGCCGTCGATGGCGAGTAGCCGTGGCCTTGTGCGCCTCCAGGCTCCTTTCGGACCTCGCCGCGAAGGTGCTAACTTCCAGCGAAGACGCTCACTTAAAAAGCATGAGCACCTTCGAGACCGATGAGCATCTTCGGCCATGGCGCTCTTCGAGCGCTGCGGCAAGGTCCGCTTCTGGCTGCAGACCGGACATGAATAGCCGGTGAACGTGAGGTCCGCTTCTGACCCGAAGCGGACATTCCGCGCCTGAGTGGATCGAAGGCCCAGCCTAGTCCCCTTCGCCGGGATTGGGGCTGAAGTATTTAGTGAACTTGTCGGGCACGCCGACAAAAGCGTCGGCATCGGGCGGTGCAGGCTTCTTCCTCGTTATGTTGGGCCAAACTGCCGAGTATTGGCGGTTGAGGTCGAGCCACTTTTCGATGCCGGGTTCTGTGTCTGGCTTGATAGCGTCCACCGGGCATTCTGGCTCGCAGACCCCACAGTCGATGCACTCATCTGGATGGATGACGAGCATGTTCTCACCTTCGTAGAAACAGTCCACCGGACATACCTCGACACAGTCCGTGTACTTGCAGCGAATGCAGCTCTCGTTGACGATGTAGGTCACTTGAGCCTCCTTCCGGCAGGCTGGCCCGTCAACGGCCTCCGGTTAGAGTGTGAGGCGGGTGCCGTGTGTCGCCGCGTCGGTTCAACCGGCGTATATACATGATTGCGACCTCGGGCCGCTCAGCTTTGACCTTTAACGCCGCAACGAGCGCGTCTTCGGCGTCAACGACAATTCGGTCTGCCTTTCCTTGCACTCTAAGTCCGACAGTGAATTGCCACGACATTTTTTTGGCCTTCCTTTCAGTGCTGGGGGGCCCTAGAGCCTTTGGGCGTTGCTGGTTCTCCTTTGCCATCGCCAGAGCGCTATAGCTGCCCATATGGCCTCCATCACCCCAAAAGGCCACGCGCCCTGAAGGAAGCCATATGCTGACCCGAGCACACAAGCTACGGCGAACGCCAGAATGTACCAAGGACTACGATCCTCAAGAGCGTAGAATATCAGCATGGCCGCAACCGCAACGAGGCCGAAAGCTGTGAGGGCACTCATGGGGGAGCGAATACGGTGGCGCTTATGCGGTGACGGGTACTGGCTGGCGCAATTCGCTGAGAGATTGCCGGATCACGATGGCAGCGCCCTGCAGAGCCAATGTGGCCATCGAGGCGGCTACAATCACATCCGGCCAACCGGTGCCAGTGCCGAACACGCCAAGGGCGGCAAGTAGCACCGCAAGATTGCCCAGTACGTCGTTGCGCGTGCAAATCCATGCCGAGCGCATGTTGGCGTCGCCACCTCGATACTGCCACAACAGGCCGAATGAAGCGGCGTTGGCCGCGAGAGCTGTAAAGCCCACAACGCCCATCGTGACGGCGCTCGGCAAGGTGCCATGTACCGTATGCCAGATGACCGTTCCCATCACCCACAGTCCTAACAGGCCCATCGTCGCGCCCTTGGCAAGCGCCGCAGTCGCACGGTAGCGAAGGGCCATACCAACGACGACTAGACTGATGCCGTAGTTAGCCGCATCGCCAAGGAAATCGAGAGCGTCGGCTTGCAGCGAAGCCGAACCCGCCGCCAGACCGGCTCCAATCTCGACCAAAAACATCGCAGCATTGATTGCAAGCACGAGCCAAAGGACGCGCCGATAAGCAGGACTTCCGCGATGCGGGTCGGATGAGTGATTGCAGCATGCTTCGCTCATAAGCGCCTATATAGACAGCGCGACCGCCTCCCTCAAAGGGGAACCTCGACCGCCATTTTTGCGCCGATTGAAAATCCGAGGGGCGATGTGCGTTACTTGACTCAGCTCCGTACTCTCGATATGTCCAGAGACATGGACACATCTCGTGCGCTCGCAGGATTATCAGCGCTCGCTCAAGAGAGCCGTCTCAAGGTTTTTCGACTGCTTGTTCGGCGTGGGCCCGTAGGCATGGCGGCTGGCGACATCGCGCGCAACCTTGAGCTCCCGCACAACACCCTTTCGTCGCATCTCGGCATCCTTTCCCGCGCGAGCCTTGTGAAGTCGCGCAAAGAGAGCCGCTCGATCATCTACTCGGTCGATCTAGAAGGCACGCGCGAGCTTCTGTCCTTCCTGGTGGAGGACTGTTGTCGCGGCAAGCGCGAAATCTGTCAGCCGCTAGTCGCATCGGCGTTGGCTGAGTGCTGCTAGGGAGGGCATGATGAAAGTCGTGAGCACCCACAAGCCCTTAAACGTGCTTTTCCTGTGCACGGGTAACTCGGCGCGGTCGCAAATGGCTGAGGTCATCCTGAACCGGCTAGGAGCTGGCAAGTTCAGAGCCTTCAGCGCTGGAAGCCAGCCAGCTGGATACGTCCATCCCATGGCTCTGCAGATGCTTCAAAATGCTCACTACCACACCTCTAAATTGCGCTCGAAGTCGTGGGATGAGTTCGCCGGACCCGACGCGCCGCCGCTCGATTTCGTTTTCACCGTCTGCGACAACGCGGCGAAGGAAGTCTGTCCGATCTGGCCCGGCCAGCCAATGACCGCCCATTGGGGCCTGCCCGATCCAGTGAAAGCCGAGGGTAGTGAAGCCGAGCGAAACCTCGCCTTTGCCGACACTCTGCGTATGTTGAGCAATCGGATCGGCATTTTTGTCAGCCTCCCCTTTGACAAGCTCAGCAAGTTGTCCCTGCAAAAGAAGCTCGATGAGATCGGACAGACACGGGCATCAACAGCGAAAGAGCCAGCGTAGTCCGGTGCATCCGACAAGTCTTGCGCGCCGGCTCATCGCTGAGGGTCTCGGCACCGCCTTCCTCCTCGCGGCCATCGTAGGCTCGGGCATCATGGCCGAGCGGCTCTCGGGCGGGAACGTGGGCATAGCACTGCTATGCAACTCGCTCGCCCGGAGCGATGCTCGTGGTCTTGATCAGCATTTTTAGCCCCGTGTCAGGGGCTCACCTAAACCCTGCCGTTACGCTGGCCTTCCTCGTCAGAAGGTCCATCACAACAGGAGCAGCAGCAGCCTACATCATCTGTCAGCTCACTGGCGGCGTCTTGGGAACATGGGCTGCGCATCTCATGTTTGGAGAAGCGATCTTCCAAATCTCGACCAAAGCACGCACTGAGCCTGGGATGTGGTTCGCGGAGGTCGTCGCCACCTTCGGTCTCGTGTTGACTATCTTCGGCACGCTTCGTTGGAAGGCAGAGGCGGTTCCCCTGACCGTCGGTCTACATCACGTCGGCGTACTGGTTCACCGCGTCCACGAGCTTTGCAAATCCTGCCGTGACGCTTGCACGCGCGGTTACCGACACCTTTACCGGCATACATCCGGCAGGCGTCCCCGCATTTGTGCTGGCTCAGCTTGCTGGGGCTATCGCGGCAACAGCCTTTTCCGCATGGCTGTTTTCGTCGCCATCTCGATCTACACGACCCGCATAGGAATGCCCCCAGCGCTGCTGTGCATCCGAGACCGGCAATTCTGCACCAATGTCCGCCCGTGGCACAAAAGCGGACCAAAGCCCGAGGCTAAGTTCCCTCAGTCAGCGCTCAGGCAAGACAGGAAAAATGCAGCGTTGGGGCAGAAATCCGGAGACGTCCGCGGTGCCCTAATTGTCAGCCAGCGCCGGCACGCCTCTTCGTGGAGGCAGTAGCGGCATTTGGCGTGAGCCTGAAGGAAGGCTAACCCACCATCCATGCGGAGCGCCGCATTGGTGTCCACGCCGCGCTTCCGCATCATCCGCTCCATCAGCTCGTACCGACGGCGCAGCTGCTTTTGCGTCGGCCGTAGCAATCTTGAGTTTGACATATCCTCCCCCTGCGTTTCTGCGAATATTTGGTTCGGACGCACGTCTAGCGATTACTGCCTTCTACGTCGGGGACCGCGTGTCGTCCTTGCGCCAGATCAAACTCATGGAGCGAGAATATCGCTGCAGGGTTCCTACCGCTTTGATGGCCTCGCGGCGGGCCCTGAAATCATCAGGTGTAGGCCTGATGAGGCCTTTCCTCCTTTGCCTTGGCTTTAATACATCGCGGTACAACAGGTTTTCTGGGTCCGCCGCCCTACGAAGCGGCTTTTGCGGAGGCTGGCGACATATGCGGCCCTACATCGCGATCGCGAAGCTTGGCGAGGTCAAAGGCATCGTGCCTCTGGCGGTGTCAAATCGGGGGCCGATCGTAAAAGCTAGAAATAAGGCAATATAATCAATTGAGCGGAGTGTCCGCCGCGACGCCCGACGAGTGCTCTCTACGCGGTGAGGCATACGCTCAAGCCGATCATTCTCAACACCATCGAGACGATCGGCACGCAAATCGACGGGACGCTATGAAGCCGAGCGACAAAGAGGAAGCCGAGTGGCGCGCCGAGTTCAAGCGGCTCGGGCGCGAGGCCGTTCGCCACAAGCTCCATGTCGGCGGCTTTGGACTAACGCGCCAAGGCGAAACAGCAGAGCGATGGCTGTGGGAGCAAGAGGTGGCTGCGGAGCGTCGCAAGAAATGGATCTTCGCCGTCATCGTCGCCACCCTCAGCTTCATCTTCATCGGCATCTTCGTGATGTTCGGATGACGATGAGCCTTCCCCAACACCAGCCGATCAAGCCGGGTCTTTCTTGGTTTCCGGCTGATGCTCAATCACCCGAGCATTCCTCGCCTTCTCAATCTTCGCCTGCTCATCCATCTGATCAAGGAAGCGCAGGAATGCCTCGTCCATCGATAGGGCGTGTTTGACTTCCTTCCGCTCCCGGTACACCCCGGGTCTGCGTGCCGAAAGCCACTTCATCCCGGCGTGCGGATTTCCAGCAATCCACTTCTTCAACTTCTTGACATTCCCGAAGCGGTCCATCTCGTCGACCATGACGTAGTAACCGCATATGCCTGCGACGGTGGCTCGCTCCACCAAGTCGTCTGTCTCGGCCTTACCTACCCGTAAGGCTTCAGCGAACTCGGGGTGCGCGAGTTTCCAGTTGTTGATGGTCTTCTCAGTCACCTCGAACCACTCGGCCAACTGGATATCGATGAAGCCATTCTCGGCGCACAGCTTCCTGGCCGTTTCGGCGTACTCAGGCTTGTACTTGTTCTTGCTCTTATTGCCCTTGGCGTATTGATTGCTCTTTGGTGCAGGCATCTTCCCCCTCCATACGATTCAATTTCAAAGCCGGCGCTCGATCTGATCGAGACCGGACGGCGCAGAAGATTATTGATGGTCATCCCTCGGTTTTACGCCGGAGGTTAGCGGCGAAGCGCCCAATGACGTTGGCGACCCACGAAGCGCGTCCATAACGCCGGACCCGCGAGGCGGAAGACCATTGACGGAGGTGAGCCGAAGAGCATCGATGACGCTCGATGAGCAGAGCGAGTCTTCTGACCCCGAAGCGCGGCCCTTAACGCCGGGCTCGCGTGGCGAACGCCTGATGACGGCGGCGAACCGAAGAGACATCGATAACGCTCGATGCTCAGAGCGAAGACCCTCCAACGAGGGTCAGTCAAAGCACCAGGACGACGGAGCAACCTTCGTCCTTGACGCTGATCTCCTTGACGTCCTGCAAACGAACCAAATCAATCCATAACAATTAAGAATACCACGATTTGCATTACCTCGTCAATACTCTGCATCTCGCAGATTAAATTCCAGTAAGGTAGGTTTAACCTAAGACCGTCTATCGGAGATACCTCCGGCAAAACTGCGCGTACCCTTCCCGGCGAAGATCAGGCTGGAAGGAATCCGCCCTGACATCAGCTCGGCCATTGGCATACCCGGTCAAGATCAAGATCTGCTTTGCCGCGTCGAGATGTGGGATGACCACGACTCCCACGTGGAGGAGCTGCTCAAGCTGGCGAAGGGCTTGCAAGCGGCGCTTGAGAAGATTGCCGTCGCTAGGAGCTAGGAGGCTGGCGTGAACAGTCTCGTGACGCCCCAGTTCGAGGTCGCCAGCGGTGCGCTGGTGGCCCTGATTGGCGCCTTCTTGCTCTGGCGCTCGATACGGCACAACCACCATGGGCATGAACGCGATGGCAGGACGCTCGCCTTCGTGATGGGCACGATCCCCTGCCCACTCACCACCTTCATCATGAGCTACGCGCTCGCCGAGGTGGATGACAAGGGTGGCGGGCAGTATCAGCGCCGCGAACAGCGCGTGCTCAGCTCGTGCGCACTCGCCAGGCGAGATGGGTGAGAGCCGCGCCTTCTGAGACGAGCAAAATCCCAAGCAAGAAGCCCAAGACCCATTCGGACGTGACCGGCAGATTGGCAAAGAGATAGAACGCCAGCGCGACGCCGACCAGGCCGCTTGCAAGGACCCAGCCCCAAGCCGGAAACGGCCTGATGGTAAGCCCGAAGATCACCTTGGCGATGCCCTCGACCATGAAAAAGACGATGAGAAGGACGGTCATGATGAGCAACCCGCCTCCCGGATTGCGCAGCAGCAGGAGACCGACAACGATGGCAAGCGCGACGGAAATGAGCTCCAGCCAGAAATACGGGGCCTGACGTGCGCCGATCAGGCCGATGCCGTGCAGAACGCCACTGGCGATGAGGACCCAGCCCAAGAGTTTAATGATGGCAACGGACGCCACCAATGGATAGATCAGGGCAAGTGACCCGGCGATGATCATGAGCACGCCCTGAAGCAGATACCAGAGTGAGCGCCGCTTGACGGTCTCGCGCATCGCCTCGCGCATCACCTCAGAGGCGGCTTGCACCGACATAGCCATCTTGGTGGTCTCCCAGAAGTTTGAGAGCGCAAAGTAGCCCTATCCCCGCCTCGCGGAAATAAAAGTTTAGGCGGTCGCCCAAAAAATAGGCTCGCGTAGCGACAGGGCACACTCACTGCGCGACGCGGCTCCGATCGGAAATTGGGGTCTTTGGCTCATGGATTAGGTCCTAGCCCGGCCTAGCGACGCCGCCCGTGCGAACTTCCGTTAATGGCACTAAGCGGACGTGCAAACCGCGCTGATGAATGTCCGCTTTGAGGGGAATAACGGACATGGCGCGGACTTGTCAGTATGTCCGCTAATGACCCATAGCGGACATTTCACACTAGCAACGGGCGATCGCTTTGGGCGCGTGCGGTTCGCCACCTAGCCGGGGCTTTGATCTCCACTTTCCATCACGGTCTTTGTCGCATGCTGGGTGGCCAATTCGTGGAAGGGAACATGCTTTGCAGCGCGCTTCCCTCAAAATTTGTGCTGTCGATAAATAGGGAAGCAGCCCCGTCGGCGCCTGCTAGGTCCCCTTCCAGCACCTGAACATTGAAGGTCAACCGTTCGCCCTCCAGCTTCGGCGCCTTTAACACGACGACGGCATCGTTCACCTTTGAACCGTCTTGGCTAAAAACCGATACGGTGGCGTTTGGGGGATTCTTGGCGAAGCTATTGCCGCCTGTCGCCCATTCAGCGAGCAGGTGCGAAGTCAGCGCATGTCCCGCGGCCCTCACCGGGCGGTCGGCGAAGATGATGGAGCTGGGCGCCACGCCGTTCAGAGTCAGGGTTTGACCCTCAAGGCTCGCGCTGCGAGCATTCAACACAATCAGCGACGGGACAATTTGAGTCCCGGCCAAGCCAATTGTCTTTTGCGTCGGCACTAGAGTCGCATCCCCGGCAAACGCCAATCCCGGCACACAAATGAGGCTGGCGATGATTGCAATCAGCCAAAAGAGGCGGGTCCCGGTGTTGTCCATAACGACTCTTCCTTCTCCTGAATTTCCGGCTACTGCCCCCATTTGAAAATCTGCTTCCAGTCATTCTTCATGCTGATGACCACCCAGCCGTCCTTCTTGGCCTCATCGTAAAGTGCCTGGGGAATGGTGCCGACCTTGGTCTCAGGAAGGCCCTCAGCTGGTCCGTAGGCGTATTCGCGGGTCGGATCGTCATGGAGGACAAGCATTTCGAGCCGCGCGCCGTCGCCGGCTGCGGTGTATTCGAGCATCTGGCGGTCGCCGGTCGAGTTGCCGAACGCGGCATGGGGGCGCTGGCCGATCATGAAGTGAATGCCCTCTGGCTTGCCGGCATTGTTGTCGTTGAGGAGGAGCTTCGGGTCCTTGATCAGGAACGGCTTGCCGTTCTTCTCATAGCTATAAGTCGTACGGCCGGCGGTACCGACCACCTGCTCGGGCGGGATGCCATACACCTTCTCGGAATAGACGCGGACGAAGTCTTGCCCACCTCCGGTGACGATATAGGTCTTGTAACCGTTGTCGCGGAGGTACTGCAGCACCTCCTGCATCGGCTGGTAGGTAAGCTCCGTGTATGATCGCTTCCAACGCGCATCCTGGGCGGTTTCGAGTCCACTTCTTCGCTTCGGCGCTGAACTCGTCCACCGACATGCCGGTGAATGTAGCGGCAATAATCTTCTCAAGGTCGTGTAGGGAGAGCTTTGCGATCGCTTCGCGGTCGCCAGACAGCACCGTCTTGAAGGGTTCGACCTTGGCAAGATGCGGTTTTGCCTTGACCACCGCCGGGACCCGGTCAAGTGCGTACATCACGAATGAGTATATGGGATGCTCGACCCAGAGCGTCCCGTCCTGGTCGAAGGTCGCAATGCGCTCCTCAGGTGGCACGAACTTAGGACTCGCGCTGTCCGTGGTCGCCTTCACAAAGTCGATGATTGCCTGTTTCGCTGGTCCTTCATTCCACGAAGGTAAAACACTGGCGTCGGTCTGCGCCGATGAAGCGACGGGAAAGACCAGAGCAAGCAGCAATAGCAGTGCCGCCAAGGTCGAGAGCACGATGCGGCGGCTGATCCCGGCAAGAGAAAGCGTGGTCATGATGATCCCTTCGAATGCTGTCTTTCAGTCGTCGTGAATAATCGGTGAGGAGCCGCAGAGTACTTACCTGGTTAGCGGCATCTCGCCTGAAGAGGCTACGGCGCAAAATACCGCGCTATCCCATCCAATTGGAGGAACAGCGCGGCAATCCGGGCTCGTCTCCCCTATCCGGCTAGTCGCTCGGGTGTCCGCCGCCGGTCTTGATCTGGTCCATCACCTGCGTGAGGTTGTAGCTCGCCGGCGCTTGTATCGGCGGGAACTCCTTGAGCGTCTCGAACCACTTGAGCCACAGCTGCTGGCCGATAGGCAGCATGTTCCAGTCGTATTGGAAGGCGGTCACGGGACCGGCAAGCGCGCCCCCGACGCTCATGGCGGTCTTCTGGTCAAGGCCGACTGCCTGCTCGAACGGGTCGCGTTTGATGTCGTCGACCAGGGTGAAGTGGAACGGGATGAGCGGCAGGATCCAGCCCTCCGCGCCGGGTTGGGACATGGTGTAATACATCTTCCAGTTCTTGTAGCGGACCGCCGAAGGCGTTGCGCCCGAGAAGTAGTAGAAGACGTCTCGCGCCGACTTGTCAGACTTGCCCGTCAGGTAGTCGATCTGGTTGACGCCATCGAGCGTCGTCTTGACAATGCCCGGATACGCACCCTGCTCAATCTCTTTCTTGAGCCCGTCTCCCTTTGGCCCACCGGCGATCTCCACAAACGTGGGCACCCAGTCGAGGGCCGAGAACATCTCGGTGAACACGGTCCCGGGCTTGATGACCCCGGGCCACCGAATGACCGCCGGAGCACGGTAGCCGCCTTCATAGGCTTCTCCCTTCTGGCCCTTGAATGGCGTCACGCCGCCATCGGGATAGGAGATGGCCTCAGCGCCGTTGTCGGTAGTGAAGACGATGATCGTGTTGTCGAGCTGGCCCATGTCCTCAAGCTTCTTGAGGACATAGCCGATGTTGTCGTCCAGTTGCTTCATACCGGCTTCGTTGACACCCCAGTCCTTGCCTCCCGGCTCTCCCACCATTGCCATGTACTTCGGCGACAGCACGGTCGTGACGTGCATGCGCGCCGGGTTGTACCAGACGAAGAAAGGCTTGTTGGTCTTCTTCGGATCGTTGCGGTCGAGGAAGTCGATGACCTTGGCCGAGATCTCCTCGTCCACGGTTTTCGACCGATCCAGCGTTAGCGGACCCTCGTCGTGGCAGTTCTGGTTCGCTTCCGTGCCATCGGACGACTTGCACCAGAGGACATTGCGCGGAGGCGTCAGGCAAGTGGTTGTCTTGGGGTCAACGGCACCGGGAACCTCGGGGACGCCGGGGATCGGCGTGTTCTTGCACGGTGGCGCGACCGTCTGCTCGGTCGGCGATTTATTGATGTCGGGGAAGCTCACCTGCTGCATGGCGTCGAGGTGGTACAGGTAACCCCAATATTCCTGGAAGCCGTGCGCCGTCGGCAGCGCATCGGTATGGTCACCCAGATGGTTCTTGCCGAACTGGCCGGTAGTGTAGCCGAGATCCAATAGGAACTTGGCAATCGCTGGTGTTCCGGGTCTCAGATAGGAAGGGCTTCCGGGAAGTTGCGGCGGGATCATGCCCGTGCGCAGCGGATACATGCCGGTGAAAAAGACGTTGCGCCCGGAGGTGCAGCTCTGCATGGCGTAGTAGGTCGTGAACTTGCCGCCGTCCTTTCCGATGCGGTCGATGTTCGGTGTCTCCCCGAGCCCCATGCCTTGGTGGTAGAGGCCCACCTGCATCCAGCCGATGTCATCGCCCATGATGAACAGGATGTTGGGCTTCTTCTCTTGGGCGGAAGCCGGAGCGACTGACCCGAAAACCGTCACGCCGATGGCGAATACCGCCGCCACACCGGCGGCGAAGCTATGCACTTTTCGTCTCATTGGTCTTCCTCCCTTTCGCCGAAGTCTGATCAATTCAAATAGGCAGGCAGCGGCCATACGGACCGAGGTAGTAGCCGTATGGGCACACAGCTGCCGGCGCCACCACCACGGGCGGCGCCACCACCACCGGTGGCATATACACCGTGCCGTTGCGAATGCAGTGGCCATATGGGCCGCGGTGAAAGCCCCACCCACACCAGTCCCGCACTAGCGTGATATCGGGCGCCGCGGTTTGCACCGGCACGGACAAAACGGGTAAGGCCTGGACGTTGAACGAAAATGACGACGCCAGCACGCTACAAGCAAAGATCAAAGCTACTTTTCTTGACATCGGCAAAACTCCTTTATGCCCCGAGTGTCAGCGACATATCACTCACCGCTACCGAAGCGCGACGAGAGCAACCAAGAAGGCTCGATCCAGTCCAGTTTTAGGATTTTGCGTTGAATATCGGGCGGCAAGGTGGCGGTATTGTAACGATTGATTGCTGGCGACTGACTTCAGACCTCGCGGCGAATATCCGCTATTGGCACAAAGCGACATACTGAATGCGCTCACGAATGTCCGCTTTGCCCCCAAAAGCGGACATTGACCAACCGCTGCTTACCAATCCTCCCCGCCGCACCGGGTCTTGGCGCTTGTGGTGTGCCATCGTACTGTGTTGCCGCCGAGATGAAGGGAGAACCGAGTTGAGCAGAAACGATCCCATGGCGGCGGTACGCCAGTACATCGATGGCTTTAACAAAGGCGACGTAGAAGTGATGGCGGCGACTTTCGCTGTCCCTGCATCAATCCTTGACGGGATGGCGCCACACGTCTGGCATGGGCCAACAGCCACTCAGGACTGGTATAGAGACGTGCTAATTGAAGGCAAGCAGCACGGAGCTTCAGATTATTTTGTCACTCTTGGTGAGCCGTTGCACAATAATGTCACGGGCGACAGTGCGTATATGGTTATTCCCGCGACCATGACGTTCAAAGTGGGCGGCAAGCAGGTCACGCAATCTGGCGCGGTCTTTACGGTGGCGCTACGCAAGTTCGCCGACGGGTGGCGCATAGCGGCTTGGGCGTGGTCGAAAGGCTCAATGCGCTGACGAATGTCCGCTTTTGGGGGCAAAGCGGACATGACGCGAACGAGCCGTTATGTCGGCTAATGACCCAAAAGCGGAAGTGGCAAAGGACCTATTCGAGTAGGTGCTCGTCTAAGTAGTCAAGGGTCGGCGCTAGATCCGTCCCCGAAGACTTGGTGAGGTCATTAGCGCGTTGCACGACGTTGGTGCCAAACCGCTCGGCGAGTTCGTCGATTGCCACCTCCAACTGACGACACCGAGCACGGGCGTTGAAAAGGTCCAGCTGCGCTATGTCGTCGATGCCAACTAGGTTGTATGCGACCATACCGACCAAGCGGAATGGACCGGGATGATCAACGCGGGCAAAAAGTTCGACGCCGACTGAATAAAGTCTCTCGGCAACGTCGGTCGGTTCACTGAGCCGATGCTGGCGGGCTACAGTCTGAAAATTCGAGGTCTTGAGTTTTACGCCCACGCCGAAGGCAACACAGCTTTTTTTTCTTAGGCGCCTGCCGATCGCGTCGGCTGATCTACGCAGGTGAAGTTTGATATCCGCCTTCTCACGCACATCCTTGTCCAGCGTATGTTCATATCCAATGCTCTTTGACGACCGACGACCAACGACTGGTCGGGGATCCCTGGCCTGGGCCAAGTTGTGGAAGTGAAGGCCTGCGCTTCCAAGCTTATCGTGTAGAAACTGCGGATCGGCGTCAGCCACGTCCCCAATCGTAAGCAGACCTAGGGAATGAAGCCTCGCCTCGGTTTTCGGCCCGACACCCCATAGCCACGACACGGGAAGTGGCGCGAGCCAGGCTTTGGCTTCTTCTGGAAATACAACAGTCAGCCCATCCGGCTTTCGGCAAGCGCTCGCGACCTTGGCCACGTACTTGGTTGCCGATAGGCCGACCGACGCTGTGAGGCCGCCCGTGGCCTCGCGAATAGCAGATTTCAGTCGACGTCCAATGGATTTGGGATCGCCAAAAAGTTCCTCGGAGCCGCTCATATCGAGGAAAGCCTCATCGAGGCTTAGGGCCTCAACGTCGGGTGAAAAATCAGAAAACACGCTCATGATCGTCCGGGAGACTTCTTGATACCGATCGAAACGGGGCGGAATGACTATCGCGCCAGGGCACATGCGTCGGGCGTGAGCCATCGGCATCGCACTGCCGACGCCATACGGGCGAGCTTCGTAGCTGGCTGTAAGCACCACCCCGCGAGCGCTTGGAGGCCCGACAAGCAATGGCTTGCCTCGCAGGGCAGGATCATCAAGCTGCTCAATCGCCGCGTAGAACGCATCCATATCGGCATGAGCAACAATCCGTGGCCAAACCCTCGTTGAGCGAATTGCCATCTGATGCGGCGCTCCGCGAGGCAGCCGCCGTCTGTCGAGAAGCCGAGGCCTAAACCTCAGCATTCGGGTTGCGCGGTGTGAAGATCGTGGCGCCGAAGCGGCTAGCGCTTATTTTTGGCGCGGGTCACCGCGGCCTTGCGAGCCGCTTCACGTCGCTTGCGTGTAGTCGCGGCCTTGCGACCCGCCGCACGCCGTTTTCGAGTCATCGCGGCCTTCTGGCCGGGTGTGAGTGTAACCTTAGGTTTGGCTTTCATGATCTCCCCTTTCTCTCAATGGCGGGAAGTATCGTGCCAAGCTGATCGAGCTTGGCTTCGCCCGCATCGTGCAACCGGCGACTCAACGCCAGCTTGCCATCTACAGGCTTGCCACAGTTTGCGACAATTGGGCAGCCCCCTGCATCTTCTCTCCACTTGTTTGGGAAGCGGCGGCGCTTGCGATCGGACACCCAGTCGAACTGACGCGGTCGCTGCTCAAGCGCCGGTCTGACCACACCCAGCGCCTTGTGACGCCTGGGGGTGTGCAGCTACGGCGCTGACTACGAAAACCGGAATGGTAGGCTTTGGAGTGTGTGCCATGTACGGAAGGCTCTCAGGCCACTCGTCGAGTGATTCGGCGGCCACAGGGTCGCCCTCGAAGGTCAACATCAAACGCAGCTTTTCGCTGAACCACTCTAATGCCTCATCACGGTCGGCTGCGACCGTAGTCGCTACAACATGATGCTTGTCGACCGCGTGGAGGCTGTAGCGCATCAGACAAAATCCGGATCCTATTGGCGGTGCCGATTGTATTGCAATTCGTCAGGACGTTTTCACCCGTGAAATAACGCGCGGCTATCCCCACGACTTATAACTTGTCGCAGGGTACAGGTTGCTTAGCGATAAACGAGCTTGCCCCTCTAACCGTGGCAGCAAGGCTAACACTGTCCCCTCACCATCTCGCATCTCAGTGCAGCTGCGGCGTCAGCCGCCAACGAGGAGGATCTTTCTTTTCCCTCTCCGCGAACTCGGCAATCCACCAGAGTGCCATGACAACGTGGGGAAGATTGCCCTTCGCCTGAAGCCAAAGTTCGAATTGTTCTAGCCCCTCTTCGTCGTCTTGTGTCTCTTCGAATTCGGCAACTATCCTCAGCGTCCGGAGGGCCGCGCTATCGCCGCGTTTCGTCTTAAGCCAATCCTTGAACTCCCAGAACTCTTCTTCGTCCTCTTCGGCCGTCTGGATAAACTCTGCAATCCACCTCAGTGTCAGGACAGCTTTAGGATCATCGCCTTTCTCGCCAAGCCATTCTTCGAACTGCCTTAGCCTTTCTTCGTCAATCACAATGATTTCTCCCCATCTGTTCCGCCTGCCCTGCGTGGGCTCCGAGGTTACGGCACATCGCGGCGACAGCCTCGGCTTCTCGCGCTCGATGCCATGCCGACCAGCAGGCGCGATGCAGCCAAGCGTGGCCGCTTGTATCGGTACCAAACGGCAGTAAGGGCTCGCAGGTCCGCTCACCATCGCCGCAACCAAGGCACCGGCCGGGCACAGACGGCGTGGGGCTGTGGTTGAGCCATTCTGCTACGCAGCAGGCAAAGGCGCGCTCCTCCGCCTTGGCCCGAGTCAATCCGCCGTCGAACTCGGCGATGCCTGCCCGCTCATCGAAGAAGACCTGCCAATCCTCGGGCGACCAGCCGTCGTTAGCCGGCCGCAGGAGCCTCAGGATTTCGGCTTTGTGATGCAAAAGAAGGTCAAGCACAGCAGGCGGTGGTGGTGCCTCTGTTTCCGCCTCCCACTCCAGGTCGTCGCCATCGATACGAACGCTGACGCCAGCGGCGCGTACCGCCTTGAGTACGGGGGCGGCGCTCATATCCGCCCACTCCAGCGCGGAGTTGGAGTTCTTCTGGACGCAGATTGGGATGGTGATTTTGCGTCCGCACCGTCCGCAGCGCTCAGGGGGTTAGTTCCCAAGCGGTTCGCGCGGACGGTTGGAACGTCGCTACCATTCTCGTTGCAGACAACCGCCCGCAGTCCGTTCGCGCCGAAGTCAATGACATTTGTGCGATTTGCCCAGGACGCGGGCTGAGCGGACGGTGCGGACGGTTGTGCATCTGCATTTTCTGGTGCGGATGCAGTGATGCGAACAATCCGGGTCCGCGCCTTTCCCTCCTTCTTGTAGTCGACCTCGATCCCAACCTTACGCAGGAAGGATGCGGCGCGACGCAATCGTCCCGACAGGGCGCGCGGGCTACCGGGCCAGTCCTTGGATTTGGTGATGCGCTCACCAGCTACCTCGCACAAGGCGATTAGGAGGTCCGAGGCGGTCCCCCTCCACTCCATCCGCCCTGACATCAAGGCACGCGCAGCGGCGGCAACCGGATCGGCCTCGATCACCCCCTCCACCGCGTCATCGCGATTGCTCCAATAGGCTGACCAGAAGGTGCCAGAGGGCCAGAGCGTCGTCTCACAGGCCGTTGCCCACAAAGCGAAATCAGCCATGCGCGGTAGCTTCGGCAGACGTGTTTCGGCTAGCCG
This sequence comes from uncultured Alphaproteobacteria bacterium, assembly GCA_963804705.1. GTDB lineage: Bacteria > Pseudomonadota > Alphaproteobacteria > Rhizobiales > Methyloligellaceae > Methyloceanibacter. The sequence continues at coordinate 44,896 of CAWDRM010000024.1, read as the reverse complement.
CTTGAGGCCCTCGACCGCGGCGTCGAGCAGGGCGCCGAGAATGCGCGGGCGCTCGGCTTCAAACGCGGCCCAGAGTTCTGCCTCAGGGCGACGGCGCTCCTCCGGGATCGGCTCAAGCGTCAGGAACACAGCGCGGTCGGCAAGGTCGGCCCGCTCAACCATGTCCTCGATACCATTCAGGATGACTGGCCGGGCAGCGTCAAAGAGCACCTCGTCCATATCCGTGTAGAGCTGGCGCACCGCAAATCCGCCACCCGTCGCCAATCGACACAGGGTGTCAGAGATCCACGCCCGCAGGCCAGAGACGTTGTCGAAGGTGAGCACATGACCGTTGGTGGCAGCAATGAACAGGTCACGATCCTCACGGGGCAGTGCCCGGAGCGGCGCCGTGTTGGGATCGAGCAGCGCTCTAAGGATAGCCGAGAGAGTAGACTTGGCCGATCCCTGTTCCCCGGACAGCACGAGCACCGGATAGGGACCCCGATGACGCAAGACGGCGAGCATCCAGCTGACGGCCAACACGAAGTGCGCGTCTGACTGCACATTGAGGAACGCCCGCAGCGTCTCGATTGATCCGCCCGGCACGGGCGTTGGCAAAGGCTTCATACCAGCGGCTCGCCTGAAGCGCACAGGCGGATTGTCGATCACACGCCAGCCCGCCTCATCGATCTCCACCGCCCGCCAGCTCTCATCGCACAGATCGAGGTACAGTTTACCATCATGCCCACCGACGCGGATGAAGACCGTTCGCTCCGGTCCGTCAAAATGTGCCATCGCCTCAATGACGTTCATTGCGGAGTGCAGTGCCTCCGAATTAGGCGCCTTTCGTGTCGCCTCGAAGAACTGGCGCGCCAGCCAGCGGCGAAAGCCTTTGTTGCGGATCGGCCAAGTCTCGCGATGGCCGTTGATCTCCAGATCCGCGTAGCCGGTGCCGTCAGATGCATGGAAAAGCTGGGCGTCTGCCGCGAGGCTGATCAGGATGTCTGCCTGCTTGGGCGCGCAATCCTCCTGATCGCCGCTCTCGTCTATGAGAAGTTTATCGAGCTCGGTAACCCGGCAGCCAGCCTGCTTGAGTTGCGCTCGCAGGGTTTCAAAGGCAGCGCGGTCTTTAGCCTTGAGGATCGCAAGCTGTTCAAGCACTTCTGGTGCAAAAGCCGCGCCGGGGTCCGTGGCCGCCCTTTCCACCAGGCCATCCAGCGAGTCACGGACCTCTTCGGCATCATCGATGGCGGCGACGATCTCCTCGCCTTCGAAACTAGGATCGAACTCGTTCATTGTGCGCCCCCTCGGTTAGTGGCATCCATCCCAGCAGCATGTCGTTGAAGTCCATTCCGTCCGCCGCATGAGCGATGCGCGCTCGACGGCCCTCCCGCTTCCAGCGCAGAGCAGCGCCGCGTGCCGCTGCCTTGCCCGCTTCATCCCCATCGGCAAGGACGATCACGTCGCGCACATCAGGAGGCAGATCGAGAGCAAGTAAGCCGGAAGTTGAAAGCGCCGCCCAGGCCGGACGGCCGCTCGCTTGCATGGCGGCGAGGCAGGTCTCGATGCCTTCGCCAACCATCAAGACATTGCCAGCTGGCGCAAGGCGTACAGCGCCACCACGACAGGGGCCCCACATCATCTTTTGCGGATCGACCGGCGCCTTCCCGCTCCCATCTTGGGCGAGGAAGGTGCGGTGGATTGCCAACGGCGCGTCATCGACACCGCGCGTTACCAACGCCACCATTGCGGGCCACGTGCTGCCCAATCGGTGTTTCAGCCCGGCATGAAAGCGGAGTCTAGGCAGCGTAGGGAAATGCAGTCCACGCGAGGCGAGATAGGTTTCGACCAGCGTGCCCCCTGCCGGCATGGCTCCTTGCCAGATAGCGATTGCAGCCTTAGTGCGCTTGGCGTCGGCATGATCCGGCCGCGGCGCGGGCAATTGATTCGCACTTGCGCTCCAGGGTGAAAGGCCAAGCTTCTCCCGAACGTAGTCTTTGCAAACGATCGGGTCGTCACCTGCGAAGCTATGAACAATGAAGCCACCCGGCGCGCTTGCGTCCAACTTTATGCTGAGCGACCTATCCTTTGGGCTGTGACCCGGACCTGGAATCAAAATCTGACTTCCCCATACCTCCCCGCCAGTCGACCGGGCGATTTCTTTGAGCGTTAGCATTTGCGTGCACCCGAGTCCGAGGTCGACAGGCGACGGCTCTCCTCAAGCCAATCCATGAGGTCTTCCCGACGATAGACAACCCGTCGGCCAAGCTTGCAGTAGGCAGGGCCCTTGCCAGTGACTCTGAGTTTGGCAAGAGTGCTCTGAGAAAGATTGAGTACGTGAGCGGCGTCGCTCGCTGGAAGGACAGTAGGAATGGTAGTCATCGTTCGAGGCTCGCTTTCCATCTCCTGGGATCCGCCCGGGACTGGACGCCATATGCCTCGGATTCGTTCCCAATCAGAAGAGGAAGGCAGACAATAAGGGAGACTGGTTAGACAAAGTCCGCCTGCGCTAATTTCTGTCCGCCGATTTGATAAAGCGGTCGTAATACGGCTTTAGCTTTTCGCCAATGCGCGCGCAACTCGGTCGCACATTCATAGTTTGCTCAAACCAGTCCTGAAAATGCTGGATTGCAGCTTCCTTCTTTGCCGGCATCGCCGCTCGCATCAGCAAATCGGTGACTTCCAAGTGGAAGGCATCCCAAGGAAGAGAGGGTCTGCCCGGCGGCCTCACTGACTGCGGTAGTTCCTCGGAAGGTTCATATAGCACAAAGTTCTCACCAACCCTTTCCACGCCGGCGGGCCCGCGGCGTTCTCCGGGGAATGTCTTCAGCACGGCGTCAGTTTGACACCTGATCCAACAGTAATGCTCATGGTGATTACGAGCAGCGTTTGATGACCAGTCAATGCCATTAGGCGACCAAAAACGGCTGGGTATCTCTAGCGTGGGCAGGTCCCATAACCGCTGATGTTGAGCCTTCAGGATCTCCATCGCTCTTTCTCGATCCTGATCCGGAAGCAACTTACCTGATGCTGCCAGCCTCCCTTCCCTAAGAGCGAGTTATATAAGTGTAGCGGGGTACTCGACTGCCGATTCGTATTTGGGCGTCCACTGCTGCATCGCTCGCTCCAACCAATCTTCGCCCCATGTGACCTCCCATCGCATCTCGGGGTGAGGTGTAGACCGGCCCCCGCGCATTCTTGCCCCGTCAAGATCCAGAAGATCCTAGGATGTTAGCGGCATATCCGTATTGTTCTAAATCTCCTTCGGCGTCGCGCAGTTCGACGTTGTCCTCTATGTCGGAGTACGTAGCGACTGGAGGCCGCTGGAATGCGACCCAAAGAAAGACCTCATAAAGGAAGCATCTTTCTGAAAGCTCGACCGGCTTGAGAAATCTCATTGGCAAAACCAACCTCTAAGCCTCTATTTGATCCGAAAATAACTCATGAAAATCGGTGTTTACACGTCCGCATTCGAAGCAACGAGACAGCTTATTTGCGACCGGCATATTGGTGAGCCAGTAGCCGCACACGCCTTCGCTATGTTGCATCTATGTCGCGTCCACTTGCGGCATCAAGCGGAAAATTGGGGAAATTCCGCGCAACATAAGGCATGACAATGCAACGTACAAAAGGTGGGGATTAGAACCCTAAAGCCAAACTAAGCATTTGAAACTGCTTTGTGTTTGGTGGTAGCGGAGGAGGGACTCGAACCCCCGACACGCGGATTATGATTCCGCTGCTCTAACCAGCTGAGCTACTCCGCCATTTGGCTGGAAAGTCGCCGATATAGGGAGCGCCAATAACGAGTGTCAAGCAAACGCCGGCCGAGCACGAGAACCCGTGCCACCTGCCATTTGATTCTGACCCTAACCGGTTGCGGCAGGCGAGACTTGACCGGCACAAGCGCTTTAGCGCTCGCCATGGACGCAGACTCTGGCGTGCGTCCGCGCGCGAGGCCAAAGCCCGGCTGCTTGACGAAGCGGAGCATGGTGAAAAGACCGAAGGGCCAAAGCGCTCTCCGTTCGGCGAGACGAAGGTCGTCGCAGACCAGCACCCGGTCGACCGCGAACACCGACCGCCAGCCGATGAAGCCGGCAATAGGCGCGACCATCCGCTCGAAGAAGCCGCGGATGCCCCGCTCCTGACTGAAATGATTGACGAGGATCACCTCGCCGCCGGTCGCGCAGACGCGCTCGAGCTCGAGCATCACCCGTTCGGCGTCCGGTACCACGGTGATCACATACATAGCGACCACGGTATCGAAGCTCTCGTCGGGGAAGGCGAGAGCGCCGGCGTCCATCTCGTGCAAGCCGGAGACGTTGCCAAGCTCAAGCCGCTCAACCCGCGCGCGTGCCTTTTCGAGCATGTCCGGCGACAGATCGACACCCGTGATACTGAGATGGTCGCCGTAGCAGCGCAGCGACAGGCCGGTGCCGACACCCACTTCGAGCACACTGCCTTTGCGGCGGTTTATGATCCTCGCCACATGCTTGCGGCCCGCTTCGGCGATGCTGCCGAAGGTGAGGTCGTAGACGGGCGCCCAACGCCGATAGGCGTCGCGCACAGAACTCGCGTCCAACAGAACAGCTTTAGCACTCAACGCTGCCCTCTCCCACCTTTTGGCCTGCTCGGGCGCCCCTTGTTCTTGCGTGGGGCATTGAACCAAGCAGCCTAACGCGACCCAACCACCAAGGGCTCTCGTCCCGCACTCGTCGCCCTTGCGCGAACAGTATCGTCATCGATCCGTTTGGCTCCTGCGGCCGAGCTGATCCAGCCACCGCCGAGAAGCCTCTGCCCATCGTCTGCAGCGTAGAGCACACAAGCCTGTCCGGGCGACACGCCATCCTCGCCCTCGGTAAGCTCGACCCTCACCCCTAAAACTTCGACATGAAGCGTCGCCGGCTGCAAGGGCCCGCTCGACCGGATCCTCGCCAGCACATCCTTACCGTGCTCTGGCCCGTCCTCCAAGGGCCCATCGCCGAGCCAGTTCACGTCGCGCAGGCAAATGTGGCGTTTACGCAACCATTCCCGCGGGCCGACCACGACCTCGCGGCGCTGCGCATCGAGGCTGACCACGAACAGCGGCTCCGCCGCCGCCACGCCAATCCCCCGCCGCTGCCCGATGGTGTAATTGATGATGCCCTTGTGCCGGCCGAGCACGCGCCCATCCACATGTACGATGTCGCCCGCCTCGGCCGCCCCTGGGCGAAGGCGCTCGATGATGTGCGTGTAGCGTCCGGTAGGCACGAAGCAGATGTCCTGGCTATCGGACTTCTCCGCCGTGGCGAGACCGAAGTCGCGCGCGAGCTTGCGCGTCGCTTCCTTGTCCAAATCCCCAAGCGGAAAGCGCAGGAAGTTGAGCTGCTCGCGCGTGGCGGCGAACAGGAAATAGCTCTGGTCGCGCTCGGCGTCGCGGGCCCGGTAAAGCTCGAAGCCGCCCTGCCCTGGCTTGCTTCTCACGTAATGGCCCGTGGCCAGAGCCTCGGCGCCAAGGTCTTTTGCGGTACGCAGCAGGTCGCGGAACTTGATCTTCTGATTGCACGCCACGCAAGGCACGGGGGTCTCGCCCGCGAGATAACTGTCGGCGAACTCACCCATCACGGCTTGGGCGAAGCGGGTCTCGTAATCGAGCACGTAATGGGGAATCCGCAAGGCTTCCGCCACCCGGCGGGCGTCCTGAATGTCCTGCCCGGCGCAGCACGCTCCCTTGCGCCCCGTCGCCTCGCCGTGATCGTAGAGTTGCAGCGTGATGCCGACGACGTCATACCCTTCCGCCCGGAGCAGGGCCGCGACGACGGAGGAATCGACCCCGCCAGACATGGCCACCACGACGCGGGTATCGGCTGGCCTGCCCGGGAGATAGAGACTGTTCAGCCTGCTCGCCTTGGCCAAGGCTACAGGACTTACGCTCGGAGTTGCCATAGAGGGTCCGGCCGCGTCGCTCGTCTGCATGAGAACCCGCGGCCCAAATGAGGGTGGGCGTCGTTGATGGCGCTTTTGTGGGCTTTAAATAGGCGGCACCACCGCCTGATGCAAGCTAAAGCGCCCTGGTCCAGCCTCTCGGCCCGAAGCATCCAGCCGCCCTAACGGCCTATAAAACCAGCTATTTTGGGCTAATTCCTTGGCGGTTCCTTTACCTCGAGGCTTAGGCAAATCTTAAATGCGGCTTGTTAGGCTCTGCCATCAAGTTCGCTCAACGAGTGCGTTTCTTAGCTCACTGAGTAAGTGGTGTTGTGAGTATCCATGACTGATCATTACAGGCCCCGCGTAAGATATGTCATCGGCCCTGACGGCAGTCCCCTGACCGTCGCCGATCTACCGCCTAAGGACACCAAGCGGTGGGTCATCCGCCGCAAGGCCGAGGTCGTCGCCGCGGTTCGCGGCGGCCTGATCAGCCTCGAGGAGGCCTGCGAGCGCTACACGCTGACGGTCGACGAGTTCCTGAGCTGGCAGCGGTCGATCGACAAGCACGGACTGCCCGGCCTGCGCGCCACCCGCATCCAGGACTATCGCGGCAGTTAGCCTCGCCTGGCGGCTGCCCACTTTGCCATGCCCAGCCTCGCGCGGGGCATGGCCGTTTTGAAGCCACGCCATGTCAGGCAGCGGGCACAAGGGCGGATGTGGTAAAGCCACATCCCATGCAGCCCGAGGCGATCTGCACCATCGGCTATGCCGGCAGGGGAGACCGGGGCCGCGCGGATGTCGAGCACGAGCTCGATCCCGGCCTGCCGCAACGTGCGGATAAAGGCCGCAATGCCAGCAAACCATCTGGCAAACCACACCGAAACCCCCTAAGTAAATGATCAGACCTACGGGGGGAGAATCGCCAAGATGTCGACCGAGATTGATGATCGCGCCGAGCATGACGATATCATCTATCCTTCGGCCATTCCGTTCCTCCTGATCCATCTAAGCGCTTTGGCGGCGATCTGGACCGGCGTCACCTGGCAGGCGATCGCCATCTGCGTGACGCTGTATTGGCTGCGCATCTTCGCTATCGGCGCCGGATACCACCGGTACTTCTCCCATCGGGCTTATTCGACGAGCCGGGCCTTTCAATTCGTTCTCGCCGTGCTCTCCCAGACCACCATGCAAAAGAGCGTGCTGTGGTGGGCCTCCAAGCACCGGCATCACCATCTGCATTCCGACACGGTGGAAGACGTCCATTCGCCGCGGCATAAGGGCTTCGTCTACAGCCATCTCGGCTGGATTTTTGCGCGCAAGCACGACCTTCCCGACTTCGCCAAGATCGCGGATCTGACGCGCTATCCCGAGCTGATGTGGTTATATAAATTCGAGCTCCTTCCCGGGATCGTCCTTGCAGTGCTCTGCTTTCTGCTCGCGGGCTGGTCGGGTCTTATCGTCGGCTTCGTCTGGAGCACGGTGCTCGTCTACCACGGCACGTTCTGCATCAATTCGCTTGCGCATGTGAGCGGCAGTAAGCGCTACGTGACGGGTGACGATTCGCGCAATAACTGGCTGTTGGCGGTCTTCACCATGGGCGAAGGCTGGCACAACAACCATCACGCCTATCAATCGAGCGTCCGGCAGGGCTTCCGCTGGTGGGAGATCGACCCGACCTATTATCTGCTCAGGGGGCTGTCCTGGCTCGGCCTGGTATGGGATTTGAAGACGCCGCCCGTGCAGGTGCTGCGCAATGAGCAGCGGCTCGGCGCCAAGGTGATCGATCGCGCCGCGCAGCAGCTTGCCGCGCGCTTCAATGCCGAGCGGATCGCGCTCGCCATTGCCGCGGCCCTGCATGCACCCGAATTGTCGGCGCTGCAGGAGGCGCTAGCCCGGGCCCATCACCGCACCAGCGAGATGCTGAAGGCCTTGCCGGTGCCGCACATCCCGACGCGCGAGGAGTTCCTGCACGAAGCGAGAGCCATGTTTGCCAGGACGCGGTCGCTGGACGAGATCGTCGACCACGCCTACGAGCTGCTGCTCGCTTCCGTCGGCAGGCGCCTTGCAGCCCCCATCGAACTCCGCTCATAGCCGAAGCGCATTTAGCGTGTGGCCGCGCCCGGCTTGGGCTTAGCGGCAGCCGCGGCCTTGGCCAGAGGAACGGAGCCCGTGGTCGGCATCTCCTTGCTGCAATCCGACCGCCCCCCCTTCCAGCGGTCGAGGTCGAACTGCATCTTGGCGGCGAGGTCGGGCGGCATGGTGCGGTTCTCGGTGGTGATCACCGTCGAGGGGCCCGACTGCTTGAAGTCGATGACATAGGTGGTCATGCCGGCGCGGCCGAGCTCGATCTTCTGATGCACTGAGATCTGCACCTTGCTGCCGTCTGGGCTGACATCCGCCCGGTACACATGCTTCGGCAGGAGTCCATCGACGGGATTGAACCAGCAGCGCTTGATGTCGCCGCCAATCGCCACATAGGCGTCGAGCGGCTTCGCCCTTGTGAGGGAAACACTTGTTGCGCCGGTCGTGCCGGTGCTGTCCTGCACCGCGACACCAGACGCATCGCCGCCACTGCTACCGAGTCCGAAGTAGCTGCCGACGCTGCAGCCTGGGAGCATCGCAGCGATCAATAGCAATACCGTCCTCGACCAAACTCTGGGCGACAAGGCACCCCCCACATCTTCAACAGTGCTAATCGCGAAAGTTCACATATTGCAACGGCTGCTCCACCGAAAGCCCCTTGAGGTGCTGGATCACCTCCTGCAGATCGTCCCGCTTTTTGCCCGCGACCCTCAGCTCGTCGCCCTGCACGGTGACCTGGACCTTGAATTTCCCGTCCTTGATCTCCTTGACGATCCTTTTGGCGAGCTCCCGGTCGATGCCTTGGCGGATCAGCGCCTTTTGCCGCACCGCCTGGCCCGCGGCCTTCTCAACGGTCTTGTAGTCGAGAACGCCCGGCTCGATCTTGCGGCGGGCGAGATGCCCCTGCAGCAGCTCGTGCATCTGCTTGAGCTTGAGATCATCGTCGGCGTTGAGCGTGAGCTCGGACTCCTTCCGCTCGATGCGGGATTGGGAGCCCTTGAAGTCGTAACGCTGGCTCATCTCGCGGCTCATATTGGCGAGCGCGTTGTCGATTTCGGCGAGATCGGTCTTAGACACGACGTCGAAGGACGGCATGGGTCGCTGCTCCCTCATCCTCGGTTGAGCCGAAATAATAGCATCTATGACGCGGCGAGGGGGCTCCCCGAGGCTGCCCTCTCAATTGTCCCGCGGCGGGACGCTTCGCCACACGCTTCCCCTCCCCCCGTGCGGGCGATGGTCAGGAAGGAGGCGTCAGATAGCCTCACTGTGCTGACTGCCCTCCCGAAGGGGAGAGGAAATGGAGTGGCCTGCACCCCCGGGCCTCTTTACGCTCAAGGAAAGCTCGTCAGCTCGCAACCCGGTGGTGCACGTTTGCCGCGACGACATCGAGCTCCGCCGCGCGCGCCTGCTCGAGCTTGATCCGCTCAGCGTCGCGTTCCTCCAGCAGCTCGAACTTCTTCAGCTCCTCGACGGCCTCGGCCAGCACCTCGCGCGCGCTTGCGAGCTTTGCCTCGAGATCCGCGGCTGAGGCGTGCAAATTGTCTCGCCTTTGGATGGCCGCCTTGGCAAATGTCGGATAGGCGTAATGATTGGTGTCAGAGATCCCGGCGCGGTCCTGCTCGATGGCGATCTGCCGGTCGAGGTCGGCCGCCATCTGGTTGAACTCGCCGATCATGGTCTCGATCTCGACGACCTTGCGCCGCTTCTCGTCAACCTCGAAGCGCTTCAGCCGGCTCACTGCGTCGCGTGACTTCATGGTTCGATACCCTCAACGTTCTCGTACCCTCGGGGACTGAGGAACTCAATATCCGTGCCATTTGCGCAAAAGCTCTGACGCTGAGCCCCCCACCCCTCTAGCCACCGATCTTCGCTAAGAGGCCTTAAGGGGCGGTAAACCATGAGGGCGGCATTTGAAGGATAGCCCGCCCGCGGGCGCAAATTCGATAGGGCTCGCCAGACGCTTAGCATTTGTTAACTATTGGCCCCTAATTTGTTGATTCGAATTAACCATCCGCTTTGCGTCGATTTTTCAGTGCATCTGGGGGAACGAGTAGGGATCTGCCGGGACGACAGGGGAATAGAAGATGCGAGTTCTTCTCATCGAGGACGACAGCGCTACCGCACAAAGCATCGAGCTGATGCTTCAGTCTGAAGGTTTCAACGTTTACACGACCGACCTTGGCGAAGAGGGTGTCGACCTCGGCAAGCTCTATGATTACGACATTATCCTGCTCGATCTAAACCTTCCCGATATGAGCGGTTACGAGGTGCTGAAGACCTTGCGGGTGAGCAAGGTGCAGACCCCGATCCTGATCCTATCGGGCCTCGCGGGTATCGAGGACAAGGTCAGGGGGTTGGGCTTCGGCGCCGACGACTACATGACGAAGCCCTTCCACAAGGACGAGCTCGTCGCCCGCATCCACGCCATCGTCCGCCGCTCCAAGGGCCACGCCCAGTCGGTGATCCAGACGGGCGGCTTGAAGGTCAATCTCGATACCAAAACCGTGGATGTGAACGGCCAGCGCGTGCATCTGACCGGCAAGGAATATCAGATGCTCGAGCTTCTCTCCTTGCGGAAGGGCACGACGCTGACCAAGGAGATGTTCCTGAACCATCTCTATGGCGGCATGGATGAGCCCGAGCTCAAGATCATCGACGTCTTCATCTGCAAGCTGCGCAAGAAGCTCGCCGCCGCGACCGGCGGTAAACACTATATCGAGACGGTATGGGGACGCGGTTACGTCTTGCGCAATCCAGAGGATGAGTCCGAGGCGGCTTAAGACCGTTCCGCCGCCGGACTTGCTAGCGTCAATCCTCGTTACCCTTAGCCGCGGTCTTTAGGCCGCGGCGACGGTTTTCGTTGCCGCCGGATCAACCCTGAAGATGCCGTCCCGGTCTTCGCCCGCGGCAATGAACGCGTTGCTCGCTCCCGTCGTCGTTTCGGACGCGCCGAGCACGAGATAGCCGTCGCGCGCAAGCTGGGAGGCGAGCCGCGCCAGCACCTGGCGCTTGGTCTTCTCATCGAAATAAATCATCACGTTACGGCAGAAAATCACGTCGAAGACGCCGAGCTTCACGTCCTCGATGAGATTATGCGGGCGGAACTTGACCCTGCCGCGGATCTCGGGGTTGAGCTCCCATGCCTTCCCGGTCTTGCTGAAATGCTTGATGAGGAGCGAGACGGGCAGGCCGCGCTGCACTTCGAACTGGCTGTAAACGCCCGCGCGCGCCTTGCGCAGCGCGTCCCTGGCAAAGTCGGTCGCCAGGATCTCGACGGTCCAATTGGCAAGGTCGCGCTGCCTCCCGGCGAGTTGCATGGCAAGCGAGTAGGGCTCCTGGCCGGTCGCCGCGGCGGCGCACCAGACCTTGATGCGGCGGCTATCCTCCCTCGCCCGCATCAGCCTCGGCAGCATGACATCGGCGAAGTACCGGAACGGCGCCTTGTCCCGGAAAAAATAAGACTCCTGCACGGTGACGGCCTCGGCCAGGCGAGCACGCAGCGCTTCGGCCTCGGGTCTCTGCAGCGCGAGCACGAGGGCCGCCGAAGACGGGAAGGCACCTTCTCGAAACAGGGGCTGGAGCCTCACTTCAAGCAGCTCGCGCGTGTCGGCGGACAGATTGAGCCCGGAGCGCTCCTTGAGGAGCGCGCATAGGAAGCTGAACTCTCTGGGCGTCATGGCCTCTCTCCCCGCATGGCCACCGGCTCGAGCATCTCGGTAAAAGCCTGTGGGCCACCGGTCGAACTGCCGATTGCGATGATGCGTGGCGGCACGAGCGAGAACTGGCGGTGCCGGAACCTGCCTGCCGCGAGGTCGATCTGAGGCTGGGCGCGGTCCGTGGCCAAGGGCGCGCCTTCAGCCCCAAACTCTCTGGCCAAACCTGGCGGCGCCGCGGGCCCAGGCCCCTTGAGCTTGCGGATCAGCTCCTCACGGAAATCGGCTGAAAGGGTGAGCTCCCGATTGGAGTCGGGCTTCAGCACGTAGTCGAGCGCCCCGAGCGACAAGGCCTTGAAGCTGATCTCGGCGTTGTGCCTGGTGAGGGTTGAGGCCATCAGCACCCGGCCCCCTGCTTGGCCCGCAGCAAGCGCGGCAGCGCTTCGAGCCCGTACATCACCGGCATCTCGATATCGAGCACGACGATGTCTGGAGCGCTCACCCGCCACGTCCCCGACGGCGAGCTTGCCATTGGCGTGCCGGGCGACGACCTCAATTCCCGGCTCCTCGCCGATCCAGCGCGAGACCAGGCCCCGGACCACCGCCGAATCATCGACGATCATCACCCTGCTGGGCCGATCGGCGCCTGGGGTTTCGCCAAGCGCTTGCATCGTGGACGTGATCGCCGCGCCCTGGCCGAGCATGGTCATCGGGCGTCAGATCAGTCCGACCTCATGAAACTTGGCTTCGATGATGTCGCGGTCGAAGGGTTTCATGATGTATTCGTTGGCCCCCGCCGTAATGGCACGGGTGATGTGCTCGATGTCGTTCTCGGTCGTGCAGAAGATCACCTTGGGCGTGCCGCCCCCCCGCTCCTTGCGCAGCGCGACCAGGAAGGCGATGCCGTCCATCACCGGCATGTTCCAATCGAGCAGCACGGCATCCGGCATCGCCATGCGGCATTGCTCGAGCGCGTCGCGGCCGTTCTCAGCCTCCGACGCCGTGAAATGAAGCTCCTCGAGAATACGCCTCGCCACCTTGCGGATGACGGCGCTGTCATCAACTACCAAGCAATGTTTCATGCGTTTCGTTCCTTCGCGAGCCGTCTTTCAGCAACGGCATTAGGCAGTGACGCGGCGACAATTGAGATCAAGCACCTTGTCGACGTCGAGCACGATCATCAGGAGATCGAGGCTTTCAGCCGTTTCGTTGAGGAAATCGCCTAACAGCTCGTCCATTGCCCTTCCCGGGGCGCAAGGTAAGAGGCGGCCAAGCCGCCAGCGCCTGTGATGGGGAGTGTGGTTGAATTCTAGTTTACGTTTGGTTTCGGGCGCCGAAAACAATGGCGCTGGTATCGAGGGCGCGCCCGTCAAGCGGCGCGAAGTTCGACCTCTCCCTCGCGGGCTTCGACCGTCACGATCATCCCTGCCGCCGCGGCGACCCGGCTTGCGTAATAGGGCTGGATCGAATGGGCATCGAGGACGACGCCATTGCCGCCAGCAAGCAGGGTCGTGACTTGCTCGGTAAGCCGCGCCAGCTCGCCCTTGGCGAGCACCGTGAAGGAAACGGCGGGCGGCTCGCCCTTGATGTCCACGCTGACGGTGCCGCCCCTTGGCAACGCCACGACGCCAAGCGCCACGAGATTGAGCAGGAGCTTGACCTTGTTCTTCGGCAGCGTCACCGGCGGACCTTGCCAGGAAAGACTGTGCCTTGCGCTTTGCACCACATCGCGGGCGACCCTCTCGGCGTCGCGGAGGTCGATCTCGGCACCGGCCGATCCCGCCGCGCCGAAGGCGAGCCGCGCGAATTGCAGCTTGGCCGAGGCCTGGTAGGCGCTCTTGCGGATGAGGTCCATAGCCTGCTCGCGCATGGCCTCGTCCTGCTCCTCGCCGAGCATCTCCAAGCCATTGGCAATGGCGCCGACCGGATTGATCACGTCGTGGCAGATGCGGCTCGAGATCAGCGCCGTAAGCTCAAGATCGCCAATGGACGCCGGCTCGCTCATGGTCTTCCCCCTCGAAAATCCCTGCCCGCGCCGGAAAAGACGCAAGGCTCCCAATGCCAAAAACCTGCTAGATCGAGGCGGCGCTGTCCGCTCGCAACGCCCGCATCGCTGCGCGCAAAACGAATCACTGCACCTGGAAAGCATCTTGCCTTGTCAGCCCCAACACACACAACTCAAAGAGACGCGCGAGCAGCAGCGAGCAGCGGCGGCGTCGAATTCGACTTCGCCCGCGGATCGGCGCTCCTGACCGACGCGGCCGCCCGCGCCGGCGCCGCGATCATGCGGCACTATCACGAGGGGCCAGAGGTTGAGCTGAAGGCTGATGCGAGCCCCGTCACCCGCGCCGACAAGGATTCCGACGCCATCATCCTCGCAGCCTTGCAACGTTTCGCGCCGGAGATCCCGGTGGTCTCCGAAGAGGCGGCCGACGACCGCACCGCCGAGCTCGCGCCCCGCTTCTTCCTCGTCGATCCCCTTGACGGCACCAAAGAGTTCATAGGCAAGCGGACCGATTTCACCATCAACATCGCCCTGATCGAGAACGGCACGCCCCGCTTCGGCCTCGTCTATGCGCCGGCCCGTGCGCTGCTCGCGGTTACGCTCGACGATGGCGCGGCCATCGAGGCCAAGCTCGAACCGAATGAAGCCGGTGCGGATCTGACCAAGCTCGATTGCCGCCCGCTACACACGCGCCAGCCGGCATCCGAAGGCTTCGTGGCCGTCGTCAGCCACTCCCATCTCGACGCCGCCACCGAGCAATTCCTGTCGAAATTGAAAATCGCCCAGCGGTCGGGCGCTGGCTCCTCGCTCAAATTCCTCTTGGTGGCGCGCGGCGAAGCCGACGTCTATCCGCGGTTCGGCCCCACCATGGAATGGGACACCGCCGCGGGCCATGCGGTGCTGGCGGCGGCCGGGGGCACGGTGGTCGACGCCGAAGGACACCCGCTCCGCTACGGCAAAACCGAGATGGGCCTGCTCAATCCAAGCTTCATCGCCTGGGGCTCTCACCCGGCGGGATGACCCCCGAGCGCGACGCGCGCAAGCGTCCTTGCGTGATCGCGAACGTCCGCTGGCCACCCTTCGACGCATCGATCGAAGCGCTTCGCATCCCCGGCGAACAAGGCCCGCGCCGCTTCCTCGAATCCGGGCGCATCTCCGGCTAAGGCCGAAATGAAGCGGTAGGCGGCGTCTTGGCTCTGGCGAACGCTATCCTTGCCGGCATTGGCGCGGCGCGCCTCCTCGACGAGCTTCCGGAGCGCAACGGACGCCCCTCCAGGTTGACTGCTCAGCCATTGCCAGTGACGCGGCAGCAGCGTGACCTCCCTGGCGACCACCCCAAGCTTCGGGCGTCCCGGGCCACGTGCGGTTTCAGGCTCTGCACCGCCGGTCTGGAGAGAAGCGCGATCGGGAAGGCGCCCCAGCACATCCTCACGCGCCCCGCGGAAGTCCACTTCGATCAGCTTGGCGCTGGCATCGTCGAAGATCAGGATCGGCGCGTCCTCGCCCTGGTCGATGATCGCCTTGGCCTTCAACGCCACCTCGGTCAGGCCGCCCGAGGCTATGCGCCTCACCCCTGCAAAGGCCGTGCAATGGTCGCATGCCGGTTCGGTCATGGCCGACCCCTCCTCCATGCTGGGAGTTTTATCCGGGTAAAACCGACGCGTCAATATTACCCGGATAAAATTTGGTTCGGGGTTCAAAACACCGCCGGCTGGGGCTGGAGCCACAGTTTCGTAACAGTTTAGGCAAATCATAACCATTGCAGGCCAACCCTATCTTCGGGGTCTTGCTTGGCTTCGAAAAAGCCACGGGTAACGGACATGCACTTCAAACTCTCCTCAACCGCCGCCTTGGCGGCGATCTCGGTCGCTGCGCTTGCCGCGATTCTGCTCCTCGCCGTTTCCGCTCGCGCCGAGGATGGTCGCCCTCAGGCGGCGCCAGGAACGATCAAGCTCGCCCAGGCCGACGACGCGCCCATGGTGATCACGCCGCAGCCGCATCCGGGACAGATGCCTCCGCCCTCCGCGAACCCGGGAGGTCCAGGCGTCCCCTATGAGCCAGCCCCCAACGCATCGGCGCCGCCCCCTGAAGGCGGGCCCTACGTGCCGCCCGAGGCGCAGAATCGGAGCACCTTTTCGGTCGACGAGATCAAGGAGACCGGCCATCGCTTCTTCGGCAGCGTGTCCATGGGGTTCGCCAGGGCGATCGAATACACCTTCCAGCGGGCGGGCAGGCCCAACGGCTATATCCTCGGCGAGGAAGCGGGCGGCGCGGTCATTGCGGGCGTACGCTACGGCGAAGGGACGCTCTACACCAAGGACGCTGGCGACTACCGGCTCTATTGGCAGGGGCCGTCGCTCGGCTACGATTTCGGCGCCGAGGGCTCCAAGACCATGGTGCTCGTTTACAATCTGCAGAGCCCGGGCGAGATCTATCGCGACTATGCCGGCGTGGATGGTTCGGCCTATCTCATCGGCGGCGTCGGCGTCACTTTCCTGGCGCGCGGCCACGTCATCCTCGCCCCGATCCGCTCCGGCCTTGGATTGCGGCTTGGGGCCAATATCGGCTACCTGAAATATACCCGCGAGCCGACCTGGAATCCGTTCTAGATTGGCGCTAAGGAAGCTTGGCTGAGGGATCGTGAGAGAAGCGCGCGGCCTGGTTTACGCTGGCCCAAGTGGCCGCCTCGCCTCTTCCGACGCCTGACGGCGCGAAGCCTAGGAGCGCTGGTTCCGATGATCGACGTGGCTATGTATGCGGCGCTCGGCTTTCTGATCGCAAGCCTGCTCGCCCTAATGCTCGCCCCGCCGCTGTGGAAGCGGGCCGTCCGCCTCACCACGCGGAGGGTCGAGGCGACCATGCCGATGTCCGTCTCCGATATCCAAGCAGACAAGGATCAGCTGCGCGCGGAGTTCGCGATCGAGCTTCGCCGCGTCGAGGTCGCGCGGGACAAGGCCAGGGACAAAGCCGCTCGTGAGCTCGTCGAGGCGAACAAGCGTCGCGTCGAGATCGCCGAGCTCAAGACCGCGTTCGATTCCGTCAAGGGTCGTCTGCAAGAGAAAGAGAATGCGAACCGGGTGCTCGAGCAGACCATCCGGCGCCGCCTGCCCGAGCTGGAGACGAGCCTCAAGGCCGCCAAGCAGGCAATGGCCGAGTTTGAGGCCGCCAACGCCGAACTGCGCAACGCCGCCAGCTCCCAGGCCGAGGCGCTGAAGCTAGCGCGCACCACGGTCAACTCGCAGCGTGGCGACATCGATCAGCTACGCGGCGCCTTGGGCGTCGAAGCTGCGTCGTCGCGCCGATCAGCGAAATCAGACTCTGAGCTTGCCAAGGAAAACCGGCGGCTGAACGCCGAGTTCTCTAAGCTGAAGGAAGAGCTGACGCAGGGAAAGATCGGCGGCAAAGAGAACGATTTGTTGCGTCGGGAGCTCGGCACGCTGGCCAAGCAGATTCTTGCCGTGGCCAAGGCGCAAGGCATGGCCCTGCCCGAGCTCGCTGCCGCGGAGACCAGCAGATCCTTCGTCGAGGAAGGCGCAAGAGAAACTCCAAACGAGCGCGCGCCCGCCTTCATCGCCAGCGCAAGACGCCTTGATGGAGACACCCGCCCACGCCCCCGAGAGCTCAACGGAGGTAACCGCATTGGCCGCCTCGCCCGACGCGACCGAAAACGACGCCCTCGCCGATGCCGAAGGACGGACCGAGGCCCAAGGCTCGCTTGCCAGAATCCTCGCAGCCCGCAAGGCAAGACGGCGCGGCAGCAGAGGCAAAGGCGGTGGGCAAAGCTTGAGCGAGCGGCTGAAAAACGCCAGCGCCGAGGCCTCCGACGGCTGATTGGTGCTGCTATTCTTCCGCCTGCAGCAGGCGGCGAGACCCATCCTGGAGCCTGAGCGCCGTCAGCCTGTTGGTGAAGAATGCACCGGTGTCGACGCCGATGCGGTTCTCGTGCATCTCGGCCACCGCCGTCGGCGTGTGCCCGTGCACCACCACCTTGCCGAAATTCTCCCGCGATCGAAGGAACTCGCCGCGAATCCAGACCAGGTCGCGTGGGTTTTGCGCGTCGAGCGGCACGCCCGGTCTGACGCCGGCGTGGACGAACAGATAATCGCCGAGCGCGACCATGAGCTCCAGCTGATCGAAGAAGCGGCGATGCTTCTCGGGTAGCACATCCAGAAAAGCCATTTGCCAGATCTCGGGCTCCGCTCCCGCACGGACCAGCCCCGCGACCTCCACACCATAGGACTCCAAGGTCGCCGCGGCGCCATTGGCTAGCCACTGGCCGAGACAGGAGGGATCGCGCAGGAAATCGAGCATGATCGCCTCGTGATTGCCCTTGAGGAAATGAGCCTCGAAGCCTCGCGGCAGGGCGCCAAGCAACAGCTCCACCACCCGCCGGCTATCTGGCCCGCGATCGATATAGTCGCCGACGAAGACGAGAGTTCTCCTGTCCACGCCCACGCTGCCCGCCGCATCGGCCTCGATCTGCTCGAGCAGCGAGACGAGCAGGTCCGCCCGGCCGTGAATGTCGCCGATGGCATAGACGAGCTGGCCTTGAGGTAGCGATGGATGGTCCAAGGCGTGAAAGCCATTCCGTGGATTGCGTCCGCGAGTCGATCCTAGGCGGAGCAATGCCGATCGCAAAGCGCGTCCTTCGCGGTTTCAGGCAATCGGGCTCTAAGTCTGGGCCTTGCCCAGGATGTCGCGGTAGAGCTTCGCGGAAAAGCCAAAGACGGTGGTCACGCATTTCGCCCTGAGCCCGATGAACAGGACCATCTCGCCGTTCCGCAGCTGATCGTCCGCGGTGATGATATAGAGCTCGTCGGCGTCGAGCGGGGGAAGACCCTCCAAGTCCCGCGCGCGGTCCTCAAAGGCTTGGAGATCGCCGTCTGCGAGGTGTTCAAATTTGGCGTGCACCTCCTTGATGGCGGCGAGGATTACGCTCTCCGGCTTGCAAATGACCGGCGTCAAAATGGGGCCGTCGCCATTGTAATAGGTGGTGCCGTGCTGCTGAACGAGCGGCCCGAGCTTCTCGGAAAAGGCATGGAGGCCGGCAAGTCCAATCAGCGAAACGGCGAGGATGGTCCCGGCGGCGATCTTGAGCCAGATGGGCATGGGTCTCATCCTCTCGCTGCGTTCCGCAATGACGATGCTCTATTGCGAAACAGGAGATTCGCAAGGGCTGATCCCCCTTGCGCCCTCCATATTGCTCCCAGGCAGAGCCTACTGGCAACACTCATGAGACATATGGCAGGGCTTTGCCGGTCTTGCTGTTCGCTATTTTAGATCGATCCGACCTAAGTCCCCGCCGATCCCACGTCTACCTGACGACGTAGACGATTCTCCTGGCGGTCGGCTCGACCAGAACCCTTTGGCCGTTGATGTAGGTATAGACGTAAGGCGACGCCGGGATGGGATAGACCGGCACCGCCGCAGGCAGGGTCGCGCCGACCATCACTTCTCCGTCGACGAAGACCGGTTGAATCGGCTGTCCCGTCACGTAGGAAAGAACCTCCGGCGCCGGAATGACCGGCTCGACAACGCCGACGGTGGGTGGAACCGCGACCATCGCGCCAACCGGTGGCGTGGCGACGACGCTCGCGACGCCCTCGGGCACCACTATCGGAATGCCAAGCTGAGCGCCGGACACTTGAAGATTTCGTAAGCTTGCCGCCCGCACTGGTGACGAGATACGTCGGCGGTGAGATCACGGGCTCGCGATTATCGATGAAAGTTCCGCGACCCGATCATCGTAGCGGCGCTTGACCTTCGATCGATCAACCTTCTCGCTCGCCACGTTGCGGAGATATTTCCACACCACTGCCGCTAGCGCCTAACGAAATTCATGCGCGGGATTGGCAAGTCCAAGCCTCTTCTCGAACCTCGTCAGGCTATCGGCCGGAAAAAGATCCAGCACCTCACCTCGGTGAGTCTCAGCCAGACACGGTTTAGCCCATGCGTCCATTAGGTCTTCATTCCTCGACAGCAATATGGTGGAGCACACACCGACACCCAAACGGGAGCGCTGCGGATTCGTTCATCTCGGCGCTTGGCTGTTTATTTGAGAATCGAGCTTGAGCCAAGCGCTTGCGAAGTCGAGAAACAGCTCCTCGCACACGCCACTTGGACCGAACTTCGCGTTGAATTCCGGGGCCTTGGGATAGTTGGGGTTGCCTTAATTTGCGTCAGAATCCATGCTTGGGTCCCGCATGGGCTGCCGCGGATGGGGTTTGTCCATTCCCTTCTTATTGGGCGGAGGTTCGCGGACAGACCACTTGAGAGGGAGGGGGATTGGCGGGATGTCAAACCACGATCCAAGGTGGGCAATTCATGCTGGGATCTGGGCTCGCGGGTTTCGCGTTTTCAGCCCACATTTTCTTCCACTGATTGTTGTGCTCGGGCTCAATCTAATTGTCGTCGGATGTGCGGGCACCGATCGCCTCCCCGCTGAGCCGCTTTCGATCGCGTCCAAGCTCAGTGTTGATATTCCGGATGTCCGGTTCTACCCGGATACGGATAAGGAGCGTATGGCGGTGTTTGCCGCCCAAAGCTACAAACGAGCGCTGGCCGCCCACCACGGCCATCTGCCGACGGCCTATTTTCTTTCAATATCGGGGGGTGGCGACGACGGTGCCTTCGGTGCCGGGCTTCTTGCGGGCTGGAGAGCGCGCGGCGATCGTCCGGCATTTGATCTTGTGACTGGCGTTAGTACGGGGGCTCTTTCTGCACCGTTTGCCTTTCTCGGCGGCGAATACGACGCCAAGCTCAAACAAGTCTACACCGACACAAGTGCCGGCGACATCTTCAATAAGCGCAGTCTCCTTGCTGCCGTTGCGAATGACGCGATGGCGGACACGACGCCATTGAGGAACATGATCGCGAGCTTCGTCGACAAGGCCATGATTGACAGGATTGCGGAGGAGTATCGAAAGGGACGTCTCCTCCTCATCATGACGACTAATCTCGATCAAGGTCGTTCGGTAATTTGGAACATCGGTGCGATCGCCGCCAGCGGCTACCCAGGAGCGCGAGACCTGATCATCGACATTTTGCGCGCATCGGCGGCGATTCCGGGTCTTTTCCCGCCGGTGATGCTGGACGTGAGCATCGACGGTAAAAACTATCAGGAAATGCACGTCGATGGTGGGGCGGTTGCCCAGGCGTTCCTCTATCCTCCATCCCTGAACCTAAAAGCGAATTCTGCGCGTTTCGGCATCCAGCGCAAGCGCGTGGCATATATTCTTCGAAATGGTCGCCTCTTCAGGCCCGAGAAGGAGGTAAAGCGTCAAACGCTGTCGATCGCCACGCAGGCCATCTCCACCATGACAGCCACGAGCGGGGTCAACGACACCTATCGCATGTACGTCACTACTAAGCGTGATGGCGTCGGCTTCAACCTTGCTTACATCGACACTGACTTTACCATGCCTTATAAAGGGCCCTTCGACCAAGGATACATGCGCGCCTTGTTCGAGTACGGATACGACAAGGGCAAAGCCGGTTATCCCTGGCACAAGACGCCGCCGGGCTACCAGGAGTAACCTCAACGCCTAAGAACGACGCCTACCCCCGCCTTCTGTCCGAACGCGACCCGGCCGACCACACAGCTCGTTCAGCATGACTCAAAAATTGGCGTGGTTTTTACTCGGGGCTGCATTTGCATCCCTGTTTTGGGCGATTGTTATGAGCTTGCTGAACGAACAGTTGGTGCAAGCCTTCTTTGGATTTGGCGGCCATTAATTGCTCGCGCCCGACGGTTGACGATCAACGACGCGCTGTGGGTTTATGAATAAATGCTGGAGCCCACTCGCCCGCTTTGAATACACGTTTGGCCTCACGATCCAGCAGATTTGAGCCATGCGCCGCTCCCGTTGCCTGACAGGAAGATGCGAGTTTTCGGCTCGATTGTTCTTTCGGAGGCCTTTGGCGTGCTTGGCCGATGTGCGGCAACTGCAAAGGCGATGGCATCGGTCGGAGGGATGTTCTGAGGCTCGGTGCCGCCGGCCTTGTCGCGATAGGGCTTGGCGGAGCGCCGTGGTCGGCGCGCGCGGCCGATGGGCCGCCGACTACATTAACCCCGGATGAGGCGCTCAACGCACTAAAAACCGGCAATGGGCGCTACGTCAGCCACCCCGAGCTCTGCACGATCGACCTCGCCGAGCAGCGCGATACAGTGGCGGCGCGCCAGGCGCCGTGGGCTTCGATCATCAGTTGCGCCGACAGTCGCGTTCCGCCCGAACTGATCTTCGGCGGCCACGGCGTCGGTGAACTGTTCGTCGCCCGCAACGCCGGGAACCTGGTGGACAAGGCGACCCTCGGCACGGTCGAATACGGCGCGGCGGTACTCGGTTCGCCGCTCATCGTCGTGCTCGCGCACACGAACTGCGGCGCCGTTAAGGCGGCTTGCGACGTCGTCACCAAGAACGCGACCTACCCCGGCGCGATCGGCCGATGATCGAACCTATCCTGCCCGCGGCTATCGCTGTGCGGAGCGAGGCGGGGGATTTCGTCAACAACGCCGCCAAGGAGAGCGCGCGGCGGACCGCTGGGCGCCTAATCGCGGCGAGCACGCTGCTTGCCGGCTTCGCCGGCGCCGGGAAGCTGAAGATCGTCGCGGCGATCTATGATCTCGAAACAGGTGTGGTCACTTACATCGATTGAACCGAGTTGGACATACGCCACCCTTCGAGCAAAACGGGGTAATTCATGGCAGGATGACGTATCAATGTCAGCTTATGGCACAAAGCCGACGAAACTCAGCCAAGGGTCCTGACGTCAGCTAATGACCCAAGGCGGAAGTTCGAGATCCAGCGAGAGGAACTCCTTCCGCTAAACAGCGATACCACCGGCTGCCCGATCGGCCGCCGGTCTGGGTTTGTATTTTCGGCTCCGTGGCGGTTAGCCGGACGGCTGATGGTCGTGTACGGAAGCCTCTCGCTAGGCCGATGCTTGCTTGCCGCAAATAATATCCCAGGCGACGTTGATCTGTTTGAGCCTGAGTCCACGGACGCGACGCTCCTCCTCTCGACGAGCTAAGTCGGGGTGCCAAGTTTGGCGGAGCGTTCTGACCATCTTCTTGAGAATGTCCTGCGCCGTTTCAGAACTTGCGCCAAGCACTTGGAGGGCTTCGCTTCGATTTGAGGGCAGCCATTCGGCGTCGGTCGGCACGGGTCGCGGCCTCGGAGACCGAGGCGCCACGGGCTCGGACGTGAAGCTTGGCTGGGCCGCGCCTGGTTGGCCCGTTGCGACCTCAGCATTCATTGGCTCGACCCGACGAGCCGAGGCGAAGAGGAATGCTAAAAGAAGCACTATCGCGAGTGCAAATCCGAGTAGGCGGGACGAGACGCTATCCGTTCCGCCCGACGTCATTGGAGTTTGGTCAAGGCTCAGGTTGGCGGTCGGGGCGCCGCTTCTCGGAAGCGAAGCTACCCGCGCTTTCGGTAACGACGCTGTCGAATCCCCACCGACAATGTTTTTGCCGGCCTTTGATGGAGAACCGGCGACATCCCTTGGCGCGGTCTTGGCACTCGGAGGCGCGGCTGCGGGTGGCGCAGATCCATCCATCACATCCGAGGCAAAGTGCTCCGCTGGAGGGTTTCGGCCGGCGACCGGGTGCTGAGAAGCAGCACCCGCAGAAATCGCGGCAGGATCGGTCGCCTCCGGCACGGCGAATCGGGCAAAGGGGCCGAGGAAGGGAGCAAAGCCGGCCGGCATGTCAACCACAGGCTCCTGGGCACTGAGCGAGGGCCTCGGGCACGGCCAGCCATGTGCCAGACGACCATATCCCCAGGGCCCATAAGCGAAGGGCGGTCTCATGTCGCACGGTGCGGGTGATCCGCCATTCCACCAAGGGCCCATTCTCAAATGCAGCCGTCCGTTGCTGACCGAAGCACGGCCTGGACCCATCTTCGTAAATGCGTCAACTACCGTCAGCCAAGATACCCTTGCGCCGTTACAGTCCAGATCAAACCGATGCACCATCCAATCTCGGCAGAGCTCTGGCCTATTTGGCGAGCAAGAGGTGAACCGTTGATGTTCCGGTGCTCCAAAAACCCGATAAGACTGCGGAGGCGCCGGATTGAGGACGACCCTTCCTCCGCTGGACTGACAAGAAAATGGCATGACCAGACGCTCTTCAGCAAATGTGGTTCCGGCCCAAAGCATCGAAGCGACGATGCCGCAGAAGAAGATGTAGCGGGTCAGGAACTCATGCATGCGGCGCTCCGCAGTTTCAGCCCATTAGTGCCGTAATGGGCAAAAGGATGAACTATCGGCGAGACCTTGGCGCCTTTGTGGCGCGGCGTGCGGCAAGTGCGAGCGGGGCAACATCGCCTCTCCCTCTCGGCGGGGCCGTCGCTAACCTGCTTTGCGCCCGCTCAGAGCGCGCTGTGGGCCGTCCTTAGGCCAACTGCAACCGTGACGCGAAGCGGCCTAGCCGACGAAAGCTTGGTTCCCAACGTCGCCTAGAATTTCTTTAAAATTCGTTCTTCTGATGCCGCGGCGGTTGGATCAGGCCTCCTCAATCCTGGTATTTGACGCCTGGGCCGTTCCTGCGGGGGGGCGCATGCATATGTTGTTGAAGCCGCCGCTTCACCACCTCGCGCATGATGTCGGGGCTCGCTTCTCCTCGGGGCCAATCGTTGGATTGAGTGGGGGTGCAGGGAGCCGAAGGGGGCTTCGAGCGCGACGTCAGCTCCAGGGCAGACATCAGTCCAAGCTTTGTCTTTCATTGTCAGCAGCGAGCGGATCGCACGTCATACCCTTGTATGCCGTTTGACGTAGTAGACTACGTGCTCGGTTTCCTCGAAGCTGAGGGGTTCGTGCACTTTCTGACCCGTTTCGTTGTGCACTAGGACGTCGGAGGCGAACTCCGTGCAGCCAAGGTCCACTGTCCAATCTTCGAGCGCCTTGCAGAGAAGCCGGGCGACCCCGCGACCACGATAAGGCGCGTCCACGTAAAGCCCTTCGCGAAAGTGGCTAGTAGTCCAGAAAGTTCCTCGCGATCGAATGCAGGGGCCTTGATGAGCGTATGTCTGTTTCTGGCACGGAGCGGACCAAATCGGACGCGCGGCGGAGGTCAGCCTCTGACCCAAAGCAGACGTTCTCTGCACGAGGAAGGCTTACGGCGTCGGCCTGATCGGTGCGGTGCATGTGTCGCACTTAGTGCAGCGCCTAGTGGGTTTCGCGACCTTGGTGTTGGCCTGGCCCTGACCCAGGCCAGGCTAAAGTCGAAACCAAGGTATTGTGAGGTAAACGCACGCAATCATCGCAGCCACAGCAATCACCCACACCCACCCAGACCATACCCGTCGCGTCAGTCGCCCGGGCAACATCGCGGCAATAAGACCGAACAGGAGTGCCCCGAGCGCTGCGGTGGCCGTCCAGCCGTACCAGTATATCGCGGGAGCAACGAACCCCAACGCGGGATCGACGACATCTGCCGCATGGTGTGTGCCCACAAGGACGACACCAAACGAGGGATAGACGGTTAACAGCGCGAGATCCGCCTTGAGCGCGACCACATAGAGGACTGCGAACGCAGTCCCGCCGGTGACGTGTTGGCAGTCGGCTCGGTTAGCCCAACTGGGCTAAGACAGCCAGCCCGTCGCAACTCCGATGAGCAAAAGGACACCAAGGGCACCGCGGTAGATGACGAACGGCCAAGCCGAGAATCGTTCCAGCACCCGCATCAATCCCCATATCGCAAAGAAGGCCGAGACCGAGGCAACCACCAGCCCGACCGCGAGGACCGACCACCCGTGTGCGCCGAGCTGCGCCTTATGAAGTTCCCACAATTCCTTGAAACCGGCCAAGGCGATGGCCGGTAGTCCGATGAGGAAAGAAAAGCGAGCTGCCTCGTCCCTCCTAAAGCCGAGCGCGAGGGCCGCGGTCAAGGTCGAGCCTGACCGGGATACCCCTGGGATCAATGCGCCAGCCTGAGCAATGCCAACGGTGATCGCGTCAGTGAGCGATGCATTGGCGATCGTGCGCTGATGGCGAGCATAAAGCTCGGCAAGCGCAAGAAGCGTTGCCATCACGATGCAGGCCCAACCAATCACACTCAGACTTCGCAGAGGCGAATGGCATTCGTTCAACACGCCCGCCAGCGCCCAACCTGCAATGACGATTGGGATGGTCGCGAGCACGATGCCAACTGACAATCGAAAATACTGGTTATCGAACTGCCGATTCGTGACGGCAGATGCGGACCCACTGATGAGGTGTTTAACATCGCTCCAGAAATAGCTCACCACCGCCGCCAGCGCCGCGAGCTGCATTGCGGCGGAAAAGGCGGAGCCCGGATCCTGCCAACCGAGTAAAGCTGGTACCACCCGCATGTGGGCAGTCGAGGAGATCGGCAGAAGTTCAGTAATTCCCTGCACCACACCGAGGACTGCTACCTTGGCGTAACCGAGCGTCACAAAACCGGTATCGATGCCCTGAGTGCACACGTCGGCCATATCTACGCGGTCCCCCCTCCGACAGGATCAGGCCAGCCCTGCAGCATTGATGATGCTTCCTCTCACGAATTTCCATCGGGTCAAAGCGGCGCTGGTCATTGCCTTTAACCCATTGCTTTCCTGCACTTCAGAAGTATGAGCCGGGACAGTCCTGATCAAGTTTTCCAACGCTGCCGCGAGAGACTTGACTTAGAACCTTATGGTCGCGCCTATCACCGGTCCGTATATGACGTTGTCGAATCCGAATTTGGATGTACCGGAACCCTGCGAATAGTCTGCCGACAAAGCCCGAAATCCAACGTAGCCATCGACCGGGATGCCGTGGGTTACACCGAGCAGCCAGTCGTAGGTGGCAATCGCCTGCCATGAGAATCGGCTACCGGCGCCGAAGCCACCAACGTCGCCGCGAAGCACGATCTCCTGGCCGGCGCCAACTGCTGCCGCACGCGTGCCCCGATGAACGGATCGACCCAATCGACGGAGCCGGATGATGCAATCTGGCGATTTCCGGTTATGGTGATACCGAGGGGGCCGCTAAGCGCCACGGTGCCCGTCACATCAGCTGAGACATCTGCCTCTTGGTGCCAGTAGCGTGCGCCTGCAAGAAGGTCGAAAGCTATGGAACCAGTGGAACCTTGGCTGCCGCGGGACCAGATTTCGTAAGCACCCCCCGCTTCGACGATCGCTAATTGGTAGTCAACCTTGACGTCGGCTCCAAATGTCGCGGTGGCTCTCCTGCCGCTCACCGATCCGGTGAAGCCTCCCCCGCCGCTGAGCTGTGTGTAGACGATGTCGTTGAACAAGCTCAGCGGACCGTGGCGGGCTTCCGCATAGCTCATCCAGGCCGGCACGATAGTCGGCCAGTCCAGGTGGTTGATAACTTGTGAGGGGTCGACCGCCACATCTAAAGCGCGCCCCTTGACCACCATGTTCCCCGATATCCAGGGTAGCCAACCATAGGGCGTAAAGCTGAACTGCCACTGGCTAGGTAGCGGCGCAGGTTCGGCCAACTGTTCGCCTGGCGGTGGACCCAGGTCGGCGCTGTTCGCGGGATGTGCTGTGAGCAAGGCACAAAGCGTAGCCGTCCCAGCAACAAAAGAGACTCTGCCGAAGGACCACACGGTGCCACCCCTCTGCCCAACGGCGTTTGGCGTAAATGACGCCTTAAACGCTTTGCCTCGAAAAATCAAACACGTGGAACATGTTACAACAGGCGGCAGAGAAAGCTGACGCCAAGTTGCAACAGAGCCAAATTTTGTGGAGGCATGTCCGCTTCGGGTCAGTAGCGGAAATTAACACGCTGATTAGGCATGTCCGCTTTTCGGCCGGAACCACACCTCGCAACGCGATCGGCTGAACGTCCGCTAAGTACCACTAGCGGACATTCGCATCCCGCCTTCGAACTCCCACAATCTGAACCCATAGATTCGGCCAATTGAGCGGCTAATCTCGTACCGGCGCGCATACGCTCATTATCGGCGAACCACGTCGCTCGCGTCGGTCCAACTGGTCAGTTCAGCACCGCGCTCCGAGTCGCACCACGCCTCCAACGGGAGCACTCTCTATGAGTTGTCATTCTATCGCTACGAAGCTGGTTGCGTCCCTGCTGGCCGGTGCCATGCTGAGTTTCAGCGCACTCCCCACCATCGGCTGCACGTCCATTGTCTTTCGGGCGCAGGATGGGACCGGTATTTACGCCCGCACGATGGAATGGGGTGCTTCGGACCTCAAATCCGAACTAGTGCTGGTGCCCCGCAGGTTGGCCTTTACATCGGCGCTCGGCGCCGGCACGACCGGCATGGCCTGGAATAACCCATATGGTTTTGTCGGCGTCAATGCTGCCGGTCTGCCCTACGCAACCGACGGCATGAATGAGGCGGGGTTGACCGTGGGGGCACTGTTCTTTCCTGGCTTTGCCGAATACCAGCAGCCGAGCGGGGACCAGCAGTCCACGACGATCAGCAGCGTCGATATCGTCAACTATCTGCTCGGCAACTTCGCGACGGTCGAAGAAGTGCGGCAGGCGATGCCCAAGGTTCGCGTGGTGCGCAATACCGAAATTGAGAAGGAATTCGGTGGCCCGATACCACTGCATCATGTTGTCACCGATGCCTCGGGCGCCTCCATCGTCATCGAATACACCAAGGACACTCTCTCGATCTTCGACAACAAGGTCGGTGTGATGACCAACTCGCCAAACTAGGACTGGCATCTGCTGAATTTCCGCAACTACCCCAACCTGACGCCGGTTGGCGCACCCGCCAATCGCAACATCGACGGTGTGTCGCTGGCGCCCTTCGGCGCCGGAAGTGGGATGCTTGGCTTGCCAGGCGATTTCACGCCGCCGTCCCGGTTCATCCGTGCGGTGGCGTTCGTGAACTCCATGGAACCGGTCGAAGACGCCGCGCAAGCCGTCAATGCAGCGGCAACGATGCTGAACAACTTTGACATCCCGAAGGGCCTGGTGCGCGAGGGCGCGACCGCCGAGGACTATCACCTCGGATACACGCAGTGGTCCGTCATCGCTGACACCCGCCGCTCGAAAACGCTACGCTCACGAATATCAAGGGCTTCCTGGCCGAGCATCCCGATCTGACGCTCACGATCAATCGGTCGGATCTCGAGCAAACGATGATGGGGGCAAAGACCCTCGAAGCTCAAATAGCCGACGGAACTGCGAAGGTGGAAGGTGACGCAGGCATTCTGAAGCAGCTTGCATCGACCATGGTCGACTTCGACCCACGCTTTCAGATCATGCCCGGTACAAAGGCCAGGGAAACTGAGGTGACTGGATACGTGGAATCCGGTATCCAGGGAAAAGCCGATTCCTTTGAGGCCGTTCCGCGCCAGACGATCGCAGAATAGCCATTCGTCGCGACCGCAGCTTGGTGCCAGGAGCTGGCATCGCAGTCTTCTGGCATGTGACGAAATGACCGGCGCCCACTACAGAGCGGTCATCTTCCCGTAAGCGACGATTAGAACGTCCTTCTGCATGTGGTCGGCGACGCCCGTCTTGGCGAAGCGTTCGAGCACCCGGGGGTCGGTGTTCCCCGGCCCAGGACCGGCGGCAAGCGTCTCAGGGATTTCAAGCGGCGGATATATCGTCATGGAACCTCAGGAGGTCAAACGGTCACATCAAGAGCCAACGACATTATCGTCTAGCCGGACGCCAATTAGCTAAGGTCCGACTAGACAATAAAACAAACAGAATAATTTCCAAACCCGGCTGCGGACATGATCGTGTCCCGAGCCGGTGGCCAATATCAAACCTCATCGCGTTGGTCCGCTTAGTCCCGCTTAGCGGACGTATCATGGGGGAGGTGCTCAACTTCCGCTCGGTGCCAGAAGCGGACCAAGACCGACAAAGAGTGTTGTTGTCGGGGCAATAAATCGCTGACGCAGGGAAAAGCTTGTCTCGCGCGGTAAGAGATCACCAAAACGTTCTCACGTCTCTAGCAGGAACGCGACGTGTTTTGACCTTTTGCTTTTGGCGTTCCTCCGGCCCTAGCGGGCAGGAGCCATCAAACAGTCACTCGCTCGGGTGCTCTTTGGCGAGCACCTTTTTTCTTTCGCGCCTTTTCGGGGCTGAGATGCTTACCGCGCTTGTCGCGCAGGGGGCTTGCAGCGCACAATGGCCCATGATGATTCTTCGCCTTTATGCGCGGGTCCTCGGTCTGCTCGGCCCGCAGATTCGTCTGGGCTGGGTGCTTGCTTTTGCGAATGTCGCGCTGGCGGCCGTACAATTCGCCGAGCCCGTATTGTTCGGCCGCATCATCGATTCGCTCGCTCACGTGCAAGGCCAGGGGCGCGCGTTGTCGTGGTCTCATCTACTTCCACTGGTCGCAGCCTGGGTTGGCTTCGGTCTTTTCATGATTGTTTGCGGCGCGCTCGTCGCGCTCTACGCCGACAGGCTTGCCCATCGGCGCCGCCAGGCAGTGCTCTCTGAATTCTTCGAGCACGTCCTTCAGCTTCCGCTTAGCTTCCACGGTGCCACGCATTCCGGCCGTCTGATGAAGGTGATGCTCACCGGCACCGATACGCTTTGGTGGCTTTGGCTCGGATTTTTCCGGGAGGATCTCGCAGCGCTCGCGTCGATTTTCGTGCTGATCCCCATGTCCCTCTATCTGAATTGGCGGCTAGGCCTGTTGCTGATCGGTTTGTGCCTGATCTTTGTCGTCCTGACCGCTTGGGTCCTGCGCAGGACGGAAGCGTTGCAAGAATCGGTGGAGCGATACTATTCTGACCTTGCCGAGCGCGCCTCGGATGCTCTCGGCAATGTCGCATTGGTGCAGAGCTTCACACGCGTGGAGGTCGAAGTCCGGGACCTGCGCAATGTCGTTGACCGCCTGCTCGGCGCGCAGATCCCGGTGCTGTCCTGGTGGGCCTTGGCCAACACGCTCACCAAGACCTCCACGACCTTGACCATGCTCGCGATCCTCCTCGTCGGACTGGTCCTATTCTCGCGCGGACAGACGACTGTGGGCGGAATCGTCATGTTCATGACCTTTGCAGGCATGCTCATCCAGCGGCTCGAACAGGTTGCTAGATTCACCAATCGCATTTTCATGGACGCCCCGCGGCTAGAGGAATTCTTCGGCGTGTTCGACACCACCGCTGGCGTGCGCGATCGCAAGAATGCCGTGACTCTGAAGAAGGTCCGCGGATTGGTCGAGTTCAAGGACGTCACCGTTTCCTATGACGGTCGGAGACCAGCCGTTGCCGATCTCACCTTCACCGCCGAGCCGGGCGAGACCATCGCGCTGGTCGGTGCTACCGGCGCCGGCAAGTCCACGGCGCTCGCGCTGCTCTATCGCGTTTACGATCCACAGTCGGGCACAATAAGAATCGACGGCCGGGACATCCGTGGCGTGAAGCTCGCAAGCCTTCGTCGCAACATCGGCGTGATCTTCCAGGAGCCGCTGCTGTTCAACCGGTCGATCGCGGAGAACCTACGCGTGGGCAATCCCGACGCCACCGACGAGGACATTCTCAAAGCCTGCGAGCGCGCGCAGGCGCTCGATTTCATTCAGCGTCACGAAGGCGGCCTTAATGCCATAGTCGGAGAACGCGGCCGGGCTCTGTCCGGCGGCGAGCGTCAACGGCTCTCAATCGCACGCGCGCTTCTGAAAAATCCGCCGATCCTCATTCTTGACGAAGCCACAAGCGCGCTCGATGCCGTGACCGAGATGAAGGTGAACGCGGCGCTCAACGAGGTGATGAAGGGGCGTACCACCTTCGTCATCGCGCATCGGCTCGCCACCGTACGCAATGCCAGCCGCATCCTCGTCCTCGACCGGGGCCGGGTCGTGGAGAGTGGCGCATTCGACGAGTTGGTGCAGAAGGGCGGTATCTTCGCCGCATTGGCAAAAGCGCAGTTCATCGAACCCGCGCGAACCTGACCTTAGCCGTCCAGAACCGACGGTGAGGCGCAGGCGCCCACATGCGTGCCTATGCGGCTTTTGCGATGCGCCCCCCGCCACGCCGTGCAATGTCCGCTTTGGGTCAATTGCTGACGTCGCTACAACGAATTGAATTGGTCGCCTTTGTGCCACAAGCGGACGTCCTTGCTGGTCGGCATTTTAGCGGCTCCGCACGCAGGGCCTAGCGTCGGCAAAAGCGATACCAGCCTATGTGGGCGACCCCGGGTCCGCGCACCGAGTCCTGTGTACCCTCGCTTTCCCGCCGAGAGTCCCTTCCTTCCTGTCTGCGGGGTGCGACAGATTTGGCTGCTCTGGGAATAAATAGCCCGTAGGTCGAGTCTCCTCCTCGTGATGCACCATCGCGAACAAAGGAGACAGTGATGCTTGACGAGCTTAATCCCCCAACTGAAACGTCGGAAGCAAAAGACGAGCCGTCGGGCCTAAGCCGCAGAGGCGCGCTTACATGCATGGTCTGGGCTGGCACAGGGCTTTTGTGGACGCTTTCAGGCGGAGTCCCAAAATCCTTGGGGCTGCTAGGTGATGCGCTCGCCGCAGTGCCCACCGGCTTCACCTTCCTGCAAATCAGCGACAGCCATATCGGCTTCAACAAGCCCGCCAACCCTGACGCGCTTGGCACGTTGCGCGAAGCCATCGGTAAGGTCAAGGAAGTGAAGACACGCCCGGCCTTCATGATCCATACGGGCGATATCACCCATCTCTCTAAGCCCGACGAATTCGACAACGCCGATCAGATCATCGGTGAGGCTAAGCTCGACGTCCATTACGTTCCGGGGGAGCATGACGTCATCGACGAGGGCCTCGGCAAGGCCTATCTCGCCCGCTACGGTAAAGGTACCAAGGGGCAGGGCTGGTATAGCTTCGACGACCACGGCGTGCACTTCATTGGTCTCGTCAATGTGGTCGACCTCAAGGCCGGCGGCCTCGGACGGCTCGGAGCCGACCAGCTCGCGTGGCTCGCCGACGATCTCAAGGACAAGTCCGCGAGCACGCCGATCGTCGTCTTCGCCCATATCCCGCTCTGGACGGTCTATGCCGATTGGGGCTGGGGCACCGATGACGGATCGCAGGCGCTCAATCTCTTAAAGCGGTTTGGCTCGGTGACGGTGCTGAATGGACACATTCACCAAATCGTGCAGAAGGTCGAGGGCAATATGACCTTCCATACCGCGCGCTCGACCTGTTTCCCACAGCCCGCGCCGGGGACCGCGCCTTCGCCCGGCCCCATGACGGTGCCCGCCGAGCAGCTCCGCTCGATGCTTGGCATCGCAAGCGTCGAGGTGCGTACAGGCGACAAGCCGCTCGCCATCACCGACTCGCCGCTTGCCGGCTGATGGTAAGCGATATGGCCAAATCGTCTTCAGAAGAGGTAGCCGCCCGCGCGCGGCGCGATCGCCGACTTCGCGCGGCACTCGCCATGGTCGCCGTCGTCGCAGGCCTCGCCAGCGGGCGGGCCCTCGCCGCCGACGCCCAGGTGAAGATCGCCAATTTCACCTTTGATCCGCCCACCTTGACGGTCAAGGCCGGCACCATCGTGACCTGGGTCAACGCCGACGACATCCCGCACGTGGTTTCGGAAAGGGACGGCAAGTTCCGCTCCAGCGCGCTCGACACCGATGATAAATTCTCCCAGACCTTCTCGACTGCCGGCACTGTCGAGTATTTCTGTGCCATCCACCCGCACATGACGGGAAAGATCGTCGTCACGCCTTAATGCCGCTACACTGGCTTGGGAGCAGCTTCGACGGCTTAAATGTGGACGACACGAGTGATCAGGCCCGATTTACCGAGGTGTTCTTGCCACACTTCGTCGATGCCTTCCGGCTCGCCCGCTGGCTTGCCGGTAGCCGCGCCGACGCCGAGGATATCGTGCAGGAGGCCTCGATGCGGGCCTTCAAGAACATTCGCGGGTTCAGCGGCGGAGACCCGCGAGCCTGGGTGCTGACCATCGTGCGCAATACAAGCTACAGTTGGCTTGCCAAGAACCGACCCAAGTTACTGGTGCTCAGCGAGGACCTCGATCAGCGCGCGCAGGAGAGTATTGAACGGGCCGCGAATGATGAGCCGCAAACGCCGGAGACAGCGCTCATCGCCAAGCTGGAAGGCCAACAGGTCCGCAGGGCGATGGCCTCGTTGCCGGCACCGTTCCGCGAGGTGCTAGTGCTCAGGGAAATCCATGACCTCGATTACCGCACCATCGCTGAGGTCGCTGCACTACCGATCGGCACCGTCATGTCAAGGCTCGCGCGTGCCCGTCGCCTCCTCACAGCCGCAATCAGGGCCGGTGCGCCATGACCGTCGCCTTACAGGACGAGTTGCTTCTCAACGCCTATCTCGACGGCGAGCTAGATCCCATTGAGGCCACTCGCTTTGAGCAGCGCCTGGCAGCCGACGCAAAGCTGAACGCTCAGGTCGAAAAGCTGCGCGCTTTGCGCGTGGCGCTTCGTTCCGACCTCGCTGAAGACGTGCCCTCTGTAGAGCTTCGGCGCAGCATCACGGCTAAGTTAAGGCTTCCCCCTCGCCCCGATGCAAACTCATGGCGCGCTTTGGCCGCCTCGTTCATGATCGGCGCCCTGCTTGCCGGCGTCGCGAGTTTCGGCGCACTAAATTTTCGTACCGGCGATGACGTGGCCGAGGAAATCGTGTCGGCGCATATCCGGGCCCTTATGGCACCGCAGCCGATGGACGTGGCGTCCTCCGATCACCACACGGTCAAGCCCTGGTTCAACGGCAAGCTCGCTTTCGCGCCGACGGTCGTCGATCTGAGCGCCAAAGGTTTTCCCTTGGTCGGGGCCCGTATCGATGTCGTGCGGGTCGCGCCGGTGGCATCGCTCGTCTACAGCCATGGCAAGCATCTCATCAGCTTGACGGAGATGCCGAACACGCGCGGCGCACCTGCGCCTGTCACAAGCCATTCGGAGCAGGGCTATCTCGCGCTCTCGTGGAGCGATGGAGGGGTCACTTATTGGGCGGTGTCCGATGCGGCATCCGATGAGCTTGAGAATTTCGCCGCGCTGTTCCGGGCCGCCACAGCCGGTTCCTGATCCGGCTGGGGCCGAACCGGCTGTTTGGAGGACCGGATGTCCGCTTTGGATCAGTCGGCGACATCCGATTGATGTGGTCTAGCTTGCCCATGTCCGCTTCGCACCTAGTGGGGACTGGGATCGAATGCCGGCCTCGCGCCGGCCCTTTTCTATGATGGTGCTCGGCGCACCTTAGCGACCGAGTGCCGCTCTCCTACGATCCACCTCGGCTTGGGTGACTTGGCCCGTTCGGACCAACGCCGCGATACATGCGTTGGTCAGCTTGTCGCCATGCCGGCGCATGCAGTTTTCCAGGCCCCGGGTTTCGAGACCCCACTCGCTGCAAAACCGGCGATAATCGTCCGCGCAATGCCGCGCGTCACTATGCCGTGCCTGCGCTGCGCAGACCGTGCCAACAATCAATGCAAAGGCAATAAGCAGTACTGCCCGATAATCCTTCATGAACAAACCCTCCTTTGGAACTACTCACGCTATCAGACAGGCAATCGTGCTCCTTTCAAGGCAAGCGTGGTGGGCGCCCTCTCTCAGGGTGTAACGCCCTCGCGCCCTGCGCGACCGCAGGACTGATCTGGTGATCGGGAGCGCATGTTCTCAGGCCTCGCCCGATAGGCGCATAAGCCGCTCGCGTTACTTCTCAGCCAATCGACCTTGCTTGATGGTGATCCGTTCCGACTCGGGAAGGCACGGGGAAGCGATCGCTCGAGTTGTCCGCGTGGTGGCCGAAGGTCTTGAGAATTTCAGGGCGTGCAGCCCGGCCATGAAGCCTCTACCCACGCCCGCGGCCGAGACACCCTGACGAGGCCCAAGAGAGGCGTCAGCGGTCGCGACGCTCCCGTTTCCGCGCAGGACGCTAACCACCCAATACCCCACCCTCTAAATGTCCGCTTTGGGTCATTAACGGACCCCGACGAGCCGCTCGAAGACGTCCGCCCTGCCCCCAAAAGCAGACACGGATACTCTATGAGCATCAGAGGCCGTTTAAAACTATTTGGTGCCCCGTAGGGTTTTCGAACCCCTGTTTCCGGTGTGAGATAAACACAAACGCATCCATGGACGTCCCATCGATTAGCGTACATACTGCTGCTTGCCCTCGTTTCGTCGATCACACCGCAGATTTGCTCACGGCTGTCGGCTAGCAGTCTGGTCTTCGGCCGCAGGGTGATCCGGCCAGGCCAACTGCTCCGTCTCCTCGATCGCGACCTTGCAGATGTGATTGAAACGACTGTCGGCTTCAGCCGGTGCCTCGTCGCACTGCGAGAGGGTCTTATTGCGCCGCACGTAAGGTATCTTGATCCCTGCTCGCAATTGGCCTTTCCTATTCGCGTACCTGAGCGTGATGTAGCTGGAGGTTCAGGAGAGGCCTTAGCGCGCACCTTGGTTTTCGTCGCCTTCACGGCTACCTCGGCAAAATGTCGTCACGCTTTAGTGCTATGGGTGTGCCTCATGGGTCGCTTTAGCAACACTGAGCTAAGGAAATTCCGAGACACCAGCCATTGCTCGGCCTGTGTCCACTACGCCGGCTGCCAGCTCTGGCTCGCGCTGCTGCTCATGAACGATGAGCTCGTCGCCCCTGGGTTGGACCTCATCATCCCTGACATTACCAAGGCTTGCCCGATGTTCTTTCCCTGGTCGGCTGAGTTAGCCCGCCGGGCCAGCACAGGTTCTGGCGGAGCTTCCCAGCGCCGACAGTAGTCTTCACCGGGCGTGGCTAAGTCATTCTAGCCCCGATTGGTCTTAAGGCCTTTATGACGTGGGCTGAAATCTCGACGCTGAATAGCGAAGGAACGAAATAGCTGCACTGGAGGTGAACACGTAAAACTTTGGACTGTCCCCCCCGGGGGGCACGAGATGTCCGCTTCCGAGTGAACTTCGGACAGGCAGCAACGCGCGACGTATCTCGCAGAAGTGCCAATAACAGACATTAGCCTGCGCGTTGAGCCCCGCGCCTGTGCGGCTCAATGCCTGTGCCGCTCGCTAAACCAGTCAGCAGCTGCTTCAGTTCAGCTGGACCGAAACCTTTTCGACTTTTCCCGTAAACGCGACCGGCACCTGGTACCCAAGTCGACGCTCTTCGTGGGCTTACCGCGAGAAGTGCGAGCTTAAAAGCGTAACGGACTGTTTCACATTTCAACGAAGGAGAAACTTCTGACGCACGCCATTGCTAACCCCCCGTCAATAGCTTTGCGAGAGTGGGGGCAACCTGATGCTTTTCGGCAACAACAGCATATATTCCGATTACGACAACTAGCAGCGGCGTCTCATTGTCCGCTCTGGGTCATAAGCAGACTATGTCAGTACCGTCCGGTACTTCCGTTCTCCAGCCCTAAGCAGACATTGGATCGAGGAACGTCCGCTATGCGCTGGTGAGCGCACCACGGCAATAGTATGTCCGCTTGGTGCCAAAAGCAGACATTCACCGCTCCGCCAATTTGACTCCCGCACCCGCCAGCCCGGGGCCAACTCCGCAAGAGCGCCCATACTATGCGTCAGTAGCCCATCATCAATCCCGTAACGGAGCGGCCACGCGGGCGCGTTCTGAGTTTAAACCGTGTTTGAACTTCCGAACGTGGGGACTGTGGTCCGGACGCATGACCGCCGCCGCAGTTGATAGGGGGAGTGATGTCCGCTTTGGGACAGCGCCCATTGGGCATCGCTGCAGACTGGCATGGGCTCCCGCGTCGAGGTCGAGCTCCGCATCTCGGCGGCATCACTGGAGCCCGACCGGATCAATTATGCCACTGGGGCATCCCGGATCTGTCGTGGCGGATGCTTTGATAAGGTCAGCGAGCATATTGCTGGCGCCTGGCTGAGCGACCAGACCGATGGTGATCTCGGTAATAAGCCGGCGGGAACCGTCCCGTTTGCAAGTTAGCCGAACGCGATCCCCAGCCCCTGAACCGAAAGCTACGTCGAAGGCACCCCTCACTGCACCAACCGTTATCTCCTGACCGATATTGGCCGCGAATAACGCCTGAACGGCTGAGCCGTTGACCTCATCGAGGAGGGACAGGGCCTCGCGGAAATAGGCCTCGGCGTCACCCCGCTCATAGCAGGTGCCGTGCCTGGTCCATTCATGGCGGTCAAGGAACGACTGCGTGCCGGGCATGGCGATGATCAGGTGCGCCCGCGTAGCTGAGTCAAGATCAACTTCGGGGAGAGCCTGCCAGTTACCCGTCCTATCGGCGTCGATCAGAGCTCGGCTCACGTTGCAATACTCTCTTCTGCGTGGCTGCGGCCAAAGGCCGTGTAGTGTGAAGTGGGTGGCATCAAAGTGATCTACAGTCTGGCTCGCACATTCAGCCTTGTCCGCGTGGCCCTCGCAGAAACCGGGCTCCCAACCGAGAGATAGAACTACCTCAGCGGGGCGTCCGCCAGTCCCGCTCCCGGCGCGCGAGCTCTGTAAATCGCCACTCGCCCCCTCCTCGTTGTAACTCCCACAATCGACGCTTACCCACCGCTCGGATGGCACAGCACCCTCGATCCGAACGCGGTAGTGGCTTGCCTCCGGCGCGTTCTTTGCTAACAGCGAATAGGAATGGCCCGGCACGATTTTGACACCGCCCGGATTGGTGGCCTTCCTAAAAGACTGAAATGCCGGGCAATCTCTGGTCGCCAGGAACGAGCCGCTCATCGCCACGTCGGCCGACGCTCCGTACGCCGATACCGTAAGCCATCCAGCAACTGCAACTATCGTCCAGACTGTCCGCAAGATTATGCTGTGCCGAGCGAAGATCATGGGCTCGCTCCCCATTTTTGGGGGTTGGCGCATTGGCGATTGCATGGGGCTGTTCCTTCGATTTGGATTGCCGCCGGCACCGGCACCGCCGCTGCCGCCGCCGGCCGATCCTGGCTTACCCGCGGCGCGGGGCGCACAATCGTCTTGTTGATACAGGTTCAGATTTAGCCCAGCTATAGCTAGGCGCGGCTTCCCTCTCGCTTTATAGCCTCCGCATCGAGTTGTTCTTCCCACTGTGCGAATTCCTCAATCAAACCATTGAAGTCCCGGTCGAATTCGTACTTCAGGGAATCCCACGTTTCCCCCTTATGTATCGCGGAATTTAGCTTCTCTTTAATGGAAGCTTCGCGTCTCGACATCGATGGGGAAGGAGAGTTGGCAGTGGTGGAGGCATGGCAGCGCCCCTCACCAATCAAATTTAGATCTATGGCAATGACGACGATACACTCTTTCGACTGATCGCGCTTGGCACGGTCGAGTTCCAGAAGCAGGGCTATACCCGCAAAGGCTCCGAGGCCGTCGTCGGGCCGATGCCGCCCTTCGGCGAAACCATCAAGACTGATGATGACCTCTGGAAGATCATCGCCTGGATCAGGTCGGTGTATTGCGGGCGGCGAGCGGAAGGATGTTGACGACCGCTTTGCGGCAATCCCATCATCCAACTTCGGGCATGGAATTCGCCGCAGCACCCGGTGTACCTCAACACGGTCGGGGTCGATCTGTCGCTCTTCCTTGCGGACTGATCGGCCGCAGATCATAATGATGACAACTCCGGAAGTGTCGCCATGCAAGAGGCGCGGATCGAACTCCTGCGGCGCATGCCCGTTTTCGGCGGAATCCGGGCCGACGTCCTCCAATTCCTGCTCGGGGTGTGTCCGGTCGTGTCCGTCCCGACGAACGGGTTCTTTTTCCGCGAACACGACCAAGCCGATTCGATGTTCGTCCTCGAAGCGGGCAAAGCCGCGGTGCTGAAATCCTGGCGCGGACAGGAGTACTTCCTCCGAACCCTGAAGGAGGGCGACTGCTTCGGGGAGATGGCGGTGATGGACCTCTTGCCGCGCAGCGCCTCCGTCCGCGCAGGCGAAGATTGCACCGCAATCCGACTTTCAGCAGCCAACCTCTACAAGGTCTACGAGCAGGATCTCAAGCAGTTCGCGCTGATCCAGATGAACATGGGCCGGGAAGTGAGCCGACGGCTCCGGGAGTTGGATAATCGACTGTTCCGCGCCAGGTTTGGGCCGGACGCGGACATCGAGCACGTTTTCCTGGCCGGCTGAAGATGCGCCGGGCCGTCCTCTGCCGCCCGCTTCCCCCACTTCGTCGGCGACGAGGTCGGGCGCGAGTTCATCCACACCGAGGCGCTTGACGCGGCTGATCCCGAGGACGAGGCGCAGCGCGTCGTCGACTACATGGACACGGCGCAAAAGCACTACGTGCCGATGTCGCTGTGGGAGTTTCAGGAGCACTACGTCGAGATGCTGGTCGAGAAGGTCGGCCTGCGCAACTGGTTCGATCCGGTTTGTGCGCGCTATCACGTCGCGCTTGGCACACGCGCGGCTCAACATGCGGGTCGCCATGCTGCGCCGCCTCGCTCGCTGGCGGGCCCGGGGCAAGCGCTGCATCCTGCTGTACTGCGGTGACCACGATGTCCACGGCCTGCGCATCTCGACGGCGCTCCGGTCGAACCTCGAGGGCGTGTTGCTGGCGTTCCGCCGCGCCTATCCAGAATGGGAAGACTTCGACCTCGACGCGGTGCGCATCGAGCGATTTGGCTTGAACGCCGACTTCATCAAGGTGAACCGGCTGTCGTGGACCAACAATTTGATCACGGGCGGCGGCAAGGACCTCGCCGACCCCGAGCACACGCTTCACTGGAACCGCGACGTGCAGGACTACATCAAGCGCTTCGGCGAGCGGAAGGTCGAGGGCGACGCCCTGATGACGAGGCCGCAGGCCGGGCGCGAACTGTGCGAGGCCGCCATCCTGAGCTATGTGGACGAGGACGCATCACGCGGTTCAATCGGGCAGTTGGGCGCAAGCGCAAGCAGATGCGTGCGGCCCTCGACCGGCTGCTTGGCAAGTAAAGGAACGCCAAATGAACACCGAGCGCGCTGCCGGTGAATTGGCTATGGCGCCTAACTTATTGATTTCATTGGCGCCCCGTAGGGGTTTCGAACCCCTGTTTCCGGCGTGAGAGGCCAGCAGTTTTACGAGCGAAATCAACGGCAGTTTCAACTGATAAAGCGCCAGAAAGGGTTTCTTTGGAGGCTGAAGTTGAAACTCGGGCAACGCCATGCTGACGAATTGCTTCAAGTGGGAACTCAACCTTCCCGTACAGCCATTATGCTTTTTGGCCATTATGCTTTTTGGCGCGGTTGTCACACCGCGGGTAGCTGGCACTAGTACCCCCTAAGTTGTTTGATTTGTCCGTAGCTTAGACCCTCAATGTCCTTTTGGGTGAGCGTTTGGACGCCGTCGCGCTTTGCTTTTGCCTGGGCCGCCTTGAACTTAACGTCCGTGTCTTGCTTGACGGCGCCAGTGGCGGCCGCCGTCTTTGCCGTCGTCGAACGCGCCGGCCCGGGTCGCTGCCAATCAGCAGCATGCGGCGGCGTTTTGGAACGCGGATACGCGCGATTGCTATACCAATTCGGCGTCCGGGGCGAAGGTCCATTGACCACTGGCCCGTCATAGTCAGGTGGCCCGTAGCCCGCTGGTCCGTCATAGTCAGGTGGCCCATAGACCGCTGGTCCGTAATAGTCAGGTGGCGGAGGCGGTACTACGTAAACTGGCGGGGCCGCTAACGCGCTCCCTACTAGCGCGCCAACACCAAACCCGGCGAGGGCAGAACCCCACCCGCATCCCCACCCACATCCCCAACCCGCGTTGGCTGGTGGCGACAGCGAGAGCGTGCCAATGCCTATCAATGCCGTTGCCGTGATTACCTTCAAGGATGTCGGCATGACCATAGTTTCCCCATAAAGTCTTCAGCTTCAGAAAAAATCGCTTGGGCCCCGCACTAGGTGAAAGTCTAGTTTGAAAACCTTAATAGAAGGCCATGAAAGAAGGCGCAGCCAACGCCACAGCTTCCTCAATGTCCGTTTAGACCTCTAATGCGGTTCAGCTTGACACTAGGTCTTACTTCTCCTCCTGACCCGATGCGGACCCCCATCCAAGAGAGCGGAAGACTTTTAAGTAGCGCCTGATCCGTTGTCGCATTGCGCCGATGGTCTTGGCCTCATCGAACAGCTGCGTGTGGAAAGCTCCAGGGGTCGCCTCAAGGCATGGGTCAGGGATGTCTGGGACGATCGGTATCTCATCATCCTGCTCGCCAGCGAGCCAATTACTGTAGGCGACTAACGCCTGTTGCTTGCCTACCTTCGGGACGGCGTCCCAGAACGTCTCGGACTCGCCGTGGATTACGTCGGTGAGCGGGCCCCGCCTGGCCCTGCTGTCACCTTGCCGCTCAGTGGGGGTCATGGAAACGGACTCACGGCAAATAGTCTATTGGCCGATCTGACGGCTAACACCGTTTTCTTGCTGATTCAGCGTGTTTTGCTCCTGTTTGGTGATATGGCCTCCGTTTTGGCTCGCCATATCGCGTTCCTCTTGGCGAATCTGATGATCTTCATGGTGCAACTGCTGCGCCTGAGCCTTGTTAATCTCACCTTCTCTGTATTCTCTGTCGATACGTCCATTTTGGTTCTCCAGACGACCATTAACCTCGGCACGTCGTGGGTGGTTGTTTGCCCAGGGGCTAGCCATGGCGCTCGTAGAAACGCCGAACGTGAGAGCTGCGGTGAAGACCGTGGTGAGTATCTTGCTGGTTGTGCAGCGCATGAGGAACTCCCTTCTTCCCGTTTTAATCAACCGTGGAGACTGTACGGGGGAAAAAATCCCACGTCAAGAAGGAACACAAATTTGACCTAAACGTAGTAGTGTGTGAAAATATCCCTCTGTGTTGTGATCCTGCCACAGAGGCTACGATGAAAGCCTGAATGGAGAATGAGCGACTTAGGTATTCCGCCGCGACCCGGTGAACCGCCGCGAGCCCTGACCCAAGCTATCGTGCGCCTCTTACGGCCGCTTGTGCGCGTGCTCATTGCGCATAGCGTTACATTTCCGATGCTTGCCCAGCTATTGAAGGACATCTACGTCGATGTGGCGGAGGAGGCGTTCCCACTCTCTGGGAAAGCGCAAACCGACAGTCGGCTCAGTCTCTTGACAGGCGTCCATCGCAAGGACGTTCGCGCTTTGCGCGGACGGGGACGCGCCGGGGATCGCCCCTCTCCGGTCGTGTCACGTAATGCGCAGATGATGGCGGTTTGGGCGGGCGCTCCCGATTATCTCGATGCGAGAGGGCGACCGCGTGCGCTGCCACGAACCGGTGGATGGCCGTCCTTCGAGGGCCTTGTCGAGTTGGTGAGCAAGGATATTCGTCCGCGCGTCGTTCTTGATGAGTGGCAGCGGCTTGGACTGATCCGAATCGACGAGCATGAGCGTGTGCATCTCAACAACGTGGCCTTCGTGCCACGCGACGACTTCGCCGATCTTGCCTACTATTTCGGACGCAATCTACGCGATCACATTGCTGCCAGCGGTCACAACCTTGCGGGCAATAAACCACCCATGCTCGAGCGCGCCGTATACTACGAAAAGTTGACTCCCCAATCGATCGACGAGTTGGCGAATTACACGCGCGAGCTCGGGTCGCAGACACTGGTCGCGATCAATCAAAGGGCGTTCGAGCTCGCCGGACGGGACGCGAATGCGCCCGATGCATTGCAACGAATGACTTTCGGAATCTACTTCTTCTCGGCGCTAGACGATCTGAACGAGGCGGGGGATTAGGTGGTGGCATCGTCAAGCAAAACTGCTGCGAGAACGACACTGGCTCGAGTTCGGCCTGTTAGGCGTCTTGCTCTTTGCCTTCTGCGCGGGGTCGCCCGCTTCAATTGCACAGACGCGCTCCAACGACCCGGGCATTGGCGGAACAGGACATAAATCCGGCGACGGCAATGGTATCGGCGGAACTGGTGAGCCCGCAGTCAGAAGCCCCGGTATTGGCGGAACCGGTGAACCCGCAGCCAGAAGCCCCGGTATTGGCGGAACCGGGAGCATTGGAACCATCAGTGATGTCGAAAACGACGCACAAATCATCTCCGCCAGTGGGACTACGACTGCTGTCGTCGGATCAGCGGTGCAGATGAAGGATCAGCTTCGCACGGGAACCAATGGGCGGCTGCAAGTCACTTTTCGCGACAATACGGTACTGACGCTAGGCGAAGAGGCAAGCATTGTGATTGATCGGTATGTGTTCGATCCTGACCGAGGAATTGGCCAGGCCCTGCTCCAGGCAACTCAGGGTGCCTTCCGTTTTGCGGCGGGCCAACTCAAAGACATGCGCAATAAGACGATTACAGTATCCACGCCGGTGGCCGAGATCGGAGTACGCGGTACGGAATTCTGGGGCGGACCTATTGACGAGCAATATGGCGTGCTTCTGATCGAGGGAGAGGTCACCGTGAGCAACCAGGGTGGCACAATTAGACTTTCCAACCCAGGAGAAGGCACTGAAATCCATTCGCGGTTCGAGTCGCCTCGCCCGCCAACGAAATGGGCTCCCGAGAGGGTGACGCGGGCTCTTGGAAAAACCGTGACCCGTCATGATCATAATCTTC
Organism: uncultured Alphaproteobacteria bacterium; assembly: GCA_963804705.1. Lineage (GTDB taxonomy): Bacteria > Pseudomonadota > Alphaproteobacteria > Rhizobiales > Methyloligellaceae > Methyloceanibacter. The sequence goes on along the minus strand of CAWDRM010000024.1, from coordinate 922 downwards.
GCCAACATGACCAAGGCCCCGGTCATAATCTAGAACATGGCCCTGGTCGTCGTTCAGATCTTCGAGGCGGTCATCATCCCGGTATTGAGGGCGCTCACCCGCCCAGTGGTAAAGGCTCTGGGCGAGGCCAGAACCCGCTTAGGGGGTGGAGAAATCTTCGGCGTTGGCTCCCTTGATCCACCGCGGTTCGCAGTAGTCGTGCCACGTCGGCGACACGCCATTACTCCGCAACCAAGCGGGCACGGCCTGCTCGAAAGACGCTCTTTGTCGATCCTTCCGCAAAGTGCTGAAGGCCGAGTTCCCCGGTGACACGCGCAAACTGAGGATTTTCGGAGGTCAGGCTCTCAAGAGGCACAGGCGGGGAACGTCAGTCCCCTCGCGCCAGCCACTAAGCTTGCCAATTCTATCAGTCAATCGAAGCGCCTACAGGATACCTATCTGCCTAAGCGTGCGGCCACGGTAAGGCTCGCCGACGAAGCGCGAAAGCGCGGTCGTCAAAAGCTTCGCGCGGAACGCCCGGCGAACGAAAAGTTGAAACTCACTCCGGGGAAGTTGAAACTTTGTGGCAAGCCCAGATTCAACTCATTGATTTCATTGGCGCCCCGTAGGGGTTTCGAACCCCTGTTTCCGGCGTGAGAGGCCAGATTTAGAGACGCTGGCTAACTAGAATTTCCTAGCATTGCCTTGGTTTCCTGGAGCCTAGGTAAGCCCTGGTAAACGGGGGTTAGCGCGCCTATATTATCCTATATGTCCCCAGACAGAGAACTTAGGCTAAGGTCAAGATGCGACAGGCGTTTATAAGCTATAGGCCAAAGACGAAGCCCTAGAGATGATCGCGAAGGCGAACGCGATCTTTGCCGAGTACGCGGAGTCAGGGCTTCACGCTGACGCTGAGGCAGTTGCACTACCAATTCGTCTCTCG
>CAWDRM010000023.1:0-214841 GCA_963804705.1 uncultured Alphaproteobacteria bacterium | reverse complement strand
GGGGTGAGAAAGAACATTGGGGTAATGGCTCTGCTTCCGTCGAAGCGGCGGCTATTGAGGCCAACGGCTTTGGACATATCCGATCCCCGAGCTTCGGACTTGGAGAGAAGCCATAAGGCGATACGAGTGCGCGCGCTCGATAAGCGAGTGAAGGAATAGGCACAGAGACACGAGCTGGGCCCATCTGAAGCGTAATTGGGTCAGCATTTGGGCCGAGGTTTGCCCAGAAGCGAGCGTCTTGTTTCCGCGAGTATAAATATCCGCAACCTTTTGAGGCCTTGAAACGCCAGTCATCCATGCCCTTCCCACTCGTTGGCGTTCGACCTCACGTTCCTAAGAGTGGAGAAAAAGTCGAAGCATGATCAAGCTTTCGTCTTTTGGAGTGGAAGTCACACCCCGCAGTCATGATGTTCGGTTGCGCCTTCAACGCACTTTCAACACGGTAGCGCTCGATGATTCCTCCCGCGCCTTGTCTTGCAACAACAAAAAGCGGCTTTGTTCCCTCGAAGCGACGCTCAAAGCGATCCGTTCCTCTGCCCTTCTCTGGACGGACTAAGAGAGCGGGTTGAGGAACCAAGCCTGAATCAATCGGCGCGGAAGTATATCGCTCTCGTTCAGTAATTTGACGAACGGGCACGCGACCACGCATGTGGTATGCAAGCTCGGCGTTAACATCATAACTCGTGGTCGCAATCCAAGCAGCCCCGCTTTGTGGTCGGAGCCGCTCAATAGTCGCCGCTAAATCCTGCCATCCCTCCAATCGATCCGTCGGGCTTGGAAAAGGGAGCGGCACGTCGAAAGGCTCCGCGAGGTACACGAGTGCCATCGCGGAAATAGTGCACCCCAAGGGCACGACTAAATGGACGAGCCGTTCGCGCATGGGCGATAGCCAGCTCGTCGTCGGCCGCAGCGGCCGCTAGAAGCGCGACCTGAGGATAGATCGGGGCGAGCCAGTTTGCCTGAACGCGATCATGCAATGCGTGGAGAACCATGTATCCGACGATCGGTGCTGCGATCAAGGCAAGGAACGCCGACGGACTTAGTCGGTACTCATTTGGCTTCTTGAAAGCGAGGCCAAGGGCCAAGAATGCAAAATATGCAATGAGTGGATTGAGTAGCCCGAGTTGAGATGCAAGAAACTCTCCTAAATAGTAAGGGAGCGTTACCTGTTGCACGTTGATCCGGCCGAATTGGTGCGAAAACGAAATCCAATCGTGCTGCGCGTTCCACAAGAAAACCGGCAAAAATACAAAGCACGCGACTCTCCTCCGGCCCACAGCCACGGACTCCGAAACCAACGTCGGCACGCGGGATCGAGCGAAAGCCAGACGACGATGCCAAGCCCGAGGAAGAGGTTTGTGTATTTGGAGACACAGCCGAGCCCGGCGAATAACCCAACGAGGATCCAGATCCACGAACGTTGGGTGCGAAAAATTGCCGATAGAGCCCAAACCGCCAATGCCCAAAACATTGTTGAGGGCGCGTCCGGGGTGGCAAAAATGGCCCCGACACCGATCAGGATCATGGCGTTAAACCAGAGCGCCGCACGCAATGCGGTCGATCGTCTCCAGAGCTGCGTCGCTATTCCATAGACCGCAACGGAAGTTACCAATGCCGATATGACCGGCAACGCGCGAATACCTAGTGGAGTGTCACCCAGTATTCGGGTGGAGAGCCAAATCCACCATGCAATCATTGGGGGATGATCGGCATAGCCGAGTGCCGGCGTCCGCGACCAAAGCCAATAGTAGGTTTCGTCTGGGGCGAGCCCAGCGTGCGCCGCGGCCCAAAGACGAAAAATCGTTAGGGCACCAACTACCGAGACAACCGCGGCCAGCTCCACGCCGCTACTAGATGGTCGGGGGTCATGCAAATTGATGGTCCCTCGGCTCCGCGACGCTGCATTTGAAGTGAAAGGACAACTTGTTTGGAAGTTGGCGGATACGGTTGTGCCGCATTGTCCGACGGGATGCAAACCCGCAACTTTTGCCCGTGGGCCGCCGTCAAGAAGGGGGAGAGAGCGTCCGTGGACGCACAGGCTATCATGCAAAGTGACGGCAAGAATGTCCGCTTATGGCACGAAGTGGACTAACTCGATGAGTCCCTGCAACGTCAGCTACCGACCCAAAGTGGACGTTTCAGGTTTGCACTTACACCTTTAAAGGTGGAGACAAGATATACGACAGCTGGGAGGAGGGTTCGCAGCTCAAGGAATACCCGTGCAGGATTACCGGTGGCACCGGCAAATACGAACGCGCCAGTGGCGGCGGCACATACATGTACGAGAATCTAACGGACACCCTCGCAGGCGGCAGCAGTTGGTACTGCCCTAAAGTCGCGCTGACACTATTGACGGCTAACAGCGACTGCAATTCAGGCAACGCCGCGCGCTCTGTCTGATCGGCGTGTCGCTATTGTTCTCTCCTTATACGAATTGGGGGGGTGGTTTGCACCGACGGAAAGAGCTACGACGTGAAGCTCGACAAAAACTTCAACGTCATTTCCAAACGAGCGGATCATTTCTAAGCCCGGGTTCATCGGCATTCGCCCGAACTGGCATTCCGGGTCAGAAGCTGAGCGTGGTGCGGACGCCCAACGCGGTCGCATTTCCGATAGCACCAGTTTCACTCACTTAAATTTGCAAATGAGATGACACGCAGTCCGGACCATTGCGGAAGTAAAGTCCCTGAGGTCACACTCGGCTTCTGGATCATCAAAATTCTTGCGACGACGCTTGGCGAGACCGGCGGCGATACCGTGAGCATGACGATGGACCTGGGCTATCTGACGGGAACGGCTATTTTTCTTTCGGCGCTGGTGGTGCTGGTCGGTGCCCAGATCGCCGCGAAGAAATTTCACCCCTTCCTCTATTGGGCCACCATCGTGGCCTCTACGACAGCCGGTACGACGATGGCCGATTTTGCCACCCGTTCTTTGGGTATCGGTTACACCGGAGGATCGCTGATTTTATTCGTCTGCCTCATGGCAGTGCTCGGCCTCTGGTATTGGTGGCTCGGCTCCATTTCGGTGGAAACCGTCAACACGCCAAAGGTGGAAGCATTCTACTGGGCGGCGATCACATTTTCCCAAACCTTGGGGACTGCTCTCGGCGACTGGGTAGCCGACGCGGGCCTCGGATATGAGGGCGGAGCGTTCGTATTCGCGGCCGGACTAGCGGTGGTGGTTGCGGCCTATTACTGGACGGACGTGTCTCGGGTCCTGCTGTTCTGGGTCGCGTTCATTCTAACGCGGCCGCTGGGCGCGACCGTTGGCGACTTCCTGGATAAGCCCCTGGACCAGGGCGGGCTCGCCTTGAGCCGTCCAATTGCCTCGGCGGTGATTGCGGCTCTCATGATCGGGTGCATTCTCGTCCTGCCCCAACGGGCGGGCAGTCATCCGAGAGAGAGCCAGAGGACGGCCTAGGTGCAACGTCGTGCGATGTCGGCTTTGGGTCAGTTGCCGACCTTACTGCGGCCCGTCGTGTTGGTCCGCTTGGTGCCCAGGGCGGACATCATTGGATAGCCCCCGCGAGCGCACCATCGCTGTCAGCAAGCCATCGGTCGGTCATTTTTAATTCAATGGTTGGTCATGTTTTGCGTCGATGGTTGATCAGACGGTTTTTCAGAACATGGGCGTTCCCGCTCATAGGAGATCACAATGAAGACTTTGACTCAGATCGCGGCTTTTGCGGTGCTCTTTTTGTTGGCTTGCAATCCCCAAACAGCATCCGCGCAGCAAGGAGCCGGTGGGGGCAACGCCCCCCAGCGGGCCTTGTGGCCGCCCTGGTGCAGGCGGCGGCCCGGGTGGACCTGGCGGTGTGCCTGGAGCGCCTGGACATCCCGGTGGGCATGGCGGTTATGGCTGGGGACGCAGGTACGCCGGGTACGGTGCATATGCCGGACCAGGGTATGGTTATGGCTACTACGGCTATCCCTACCGCTGCTTCGCACCTGGATATGGATGGTTTCCGTGCCCGTACAATTACGGTGGCTATTAGGCCCCGGCATCGGCATGTCGGCGTGAGCGACAATCCGGGGCCAAACGGAGAGATTGCAAGAAGAGTTTGAACCCTTCGCATGCGGCCGTGCGAGAGCAACGCGGTGGTCGGCGGGCGGCTCAGAGTGTCGAGAATCTCGTGGTGCGGTATCGGCGTTTAACAGTGAGGCGTCCGTTCATCCCTCACAATAGGTTTCCCACCTCAGCGCAACGGAAGGCTCGGCCTTAAGCGGTACACGGCGGCCTTTAGCCGCGCACACTACGACTTCCGCTTTCGAACGTTGTCCGGTCGTGGACGGCGTCTTGGTCCCAGTCCGCTAAGTGCCAGAAGCGGACCCGCCTAGCCGGTCTGTTTGAACAACCGGCAGCCGGCAGCGCCACGGTTCGACGCAGATCAAGGCGTTTCGCGAGGCGTATTCTGCCGTTTGCAAGGTCGCATCTTCTGTGTCTGATATGGTGCGGCCTGATTTCGACGCTGTGGGTTCCTCCTCCATCTCAAAGCCGTTGACCAACCCTTTGCGTAGAGACGCGATGGCCGCGAATCTGCGCCAGTTCGGCGGCGTCAGCTCTCCCGACCGCGCCGCGCGCCTCAGCGCGTCGATCTCACCCTTGGCCTGCGCGGTCAGCCTCAGCGCGAGAAGGGCGGCGCGCTCGCTTTGAAGGTGCGCCGTTCCTCTCGCTGCAGCATTCAGCGCCAAAAGCCGGACCGCAGCGCCATGAGCTGCCGAATGTATCCAGGGAGAAGCCATCGAGCCCGCGTGATGCAGCTTGAGCGCAAGATCTCCCGACTTTGCGCGCACCCAGTAACTGCCGGTCGAAGCGGCGCTTAGCGAAGCTCGCACGAGAGTGCGGGTCTTTGCGGCGGTCCAAGAAGAACCGATCGACGCTGCCTGGCGCGATTGGAGCGCGAAGGCGTGGCTCTTGGCAATTGTCCAGGAAACGCCACTCGACGTTGCCTTACTTGAAGCAATCGCCAAGACGTTCATTCTGGCAGCGAGCCAGGAGCCGCCGATCGCCGCTGCGTTGAGCGATGCGCGGGCCAAGTCTCGAGACTTGGCCCGGGTCCAGGCAAAGCCGGCCGAAGCCGCCCCGACTGACACAATCGCCAGGGCACGAGCTCTGGAAGCCACCCAGGTCGAGGCGATGGAAGCCGCCCGGAGTGACGCAAGCGCAAAAACCCGCGCCCTGACAGCGAGCCAGGAGCCGCCGATCGCCGCTGCGTTGAGCGATGCGCGGGCCAAGTCTCGAGACTTGGCCCGGGTCCAGGCAAAGCCGGCCGAAGCCGCCCCGACTGACACAATCGCCAGGGCACGAGTTCTGGAAGCCACCCAGGTCGAGGCGATGGAAGCCGCCCGGAGTGACGCAAGCGCAAAAACCCGCGCCCTGACAGCGATCCAGGACAAACTGATGGAAGCCGCCTTGAGCGATATGAGCGTGAGGGTGCGGCCCTTGGCGCCTATCCAAGAGAGACTGATGAAAAGTTGTCCGAGAAGCCAGCTTGAGAAGACGTACGTGGTTGAGGTGACCCACGAAGCGCTGATCAGAGTGAGATCGCGCAGCCGAGCAAGCCGGTAGGTAGCCCCCTTGAGCAAAGATCGGGAGGTGGAGCGCACAGAGATTGCAAGGCGCAAAGCAGCCCGCCTGCCGGAGCGGGCCATGCGTTGGCGGTTGATCGTGCGGCGTTGCCTCGCGTGCTGGCGCCTCACGTACAGGGCGTGCCTTTTTCGGCTCCGCTTTTCCGAGGCGAGATAGTCCTTGCGCCACCGGTCATGATCAATGAGGTCCTTGGTTGTGGCCGCGATGACTTCCTTCGACCGCGCGACATCTCCTTGAGCGCGTTCAAAAGGATCTAGAATGTCGGTGGCATTGGACACGAAGATATTCGTCCCGTCAGACGCCGTGGATGGCGGGCCTTGCACCCGAGGTTACCCTAAACTGCCCCCCCACGATGGGTGATTAAAGCTGACCGCCTGAACTCCGCTAACGCGAAGGCCCAGGCGCCTGTTCCATGATCTCTGGGGATAAGCGCCCTCGGCAGGTCCAGCCCGGTCTGGAACGGGACGGGCACTGGACGACTTTCAGTCGTGATGCGGCTGATCTCGAGCCCAAGGCTCAAATTGTAATCAGTCCCTGCCGATCAAGAATAAGCGACGAATTCCGCTCCCACGCCTGCTGCGCCAGCCCTGGAACCCGGCAAGATCATTCTCTGGCAAGCTTATATCTGTGAAAAGCACATCCACCCTGCCGGGGTCATCGAGCGGGGCGAGAGCTTTTGTTTTAGCACAAGCTGGCGCTGACTTTTGACCCTAAAAGCCTCGGTGGGAATGGCCCGGGCTTTTAACTCAACCCTCTGCCTTACCTAGGCGTGAGAGAATCCGGTCGATGGTTTGTTTAGCCTCGGCAACGGCATCGGCCTTTCGGGGCGCCAAGGTGCGCAGAGTTGACCGTGTCAAAATCGGGAGATCGGCGCGCGTGGGGTAAACACCTACGCACCAACTGGACCATTGACGCTTTGGGACTATCTCGTAACCGCGATATCGGGAGATTTCCGTCGGAGTCATCTGAGTGGCCTTCGCACTGGTAGGCCCCCCGACTATCGGCGAAGGGCCTTGTCCAACAAGCTAGCGACGCTTTCACTTGGTTTGGGGGGCGTTGGGGTGCGAAATAGAACCTGCAGTTGTGGTCGCTTCTTTACTTTGCTCGAAGGCTGGCTCGGCTTCGGTGCTTCAAGTGCCACCTTTGTGGGCCGCGAATTTTGCGCTACGCCTCGCGATTGGCCAGGACCAGTGATCATTTCAAGATAGTACTTCGCGTAGATCCATCCATGCTGCGATGTCGCGGGATCTGAGACGTGGTACCAACCCTGCTGGTAGCCAACCAGACGCAATTCTTTGCCAATGGGTTGATGGTAAACGATTGGAGCCGAAACCGACGGACCGCTATGCACCCAAGCCGCGCGTGACACCACGACCCAATTGGCTTCCTCGCCATCAGATGCCGGAACAGAACCCTGGATCTCTTCAGTCTTTCGAAGCTCATTGCTGCCTGACGCCGGAGCAGGCAGCCGCACGACATCCGGCTCTAACGATGCCAATCGAACGACTCCGCTCTTAGCTTCCGAAGTCGAGGCTCTAGGCGCACTTATCGAGTCTGAGGAGGCGGCAGCGCCAGGAAGCAGAGACGTCGCACGAACCTCAAGTGGTTCCTGCGCTGTTGGATAAGCCTCTTGCGTTGTCTGAAGCAGATTTGGGGTGTGGCCGACATAGACGATCGCTATTAGCCACAACGATACTAGGAGCCGCTTCATGCCCGTCGTCCGAACGGCCCCACCGTCTAATGACAGATATGGGGGGCCCCCCAGATGTATCAAGACCGAGCGTTGTCACGAAGCGGACGCCCCATCGTGGGGCGTCCGTACCCATGTCACCTCCTGGGTAAGTGATCCTAGTCTTCTGTTTACGCGGCTGTTCACGCGGCCCTCTTAGGAGCGGATGCAATATGTCACTCATGAAGGATCTTCTAGCGAAGCCTCCCGCCTGGACCACCGCGTCCAAGTACACGGCGCTGAACGGCGTCGCTTAGAACCAATGTCAACGGCGAGAGCCTTGACATGTTCGCGTAAGGCGTCCCGAAGGATATCTAGTTCATGATCAGCCAAGCACTGCGACTGTCTGCTTACCGAGTCTGTCCGACCCTGGTTGCCTCAGGTACCTCAACCAGCTCGCCGTTCTTCACGTCATAGACGTAGCCGTAGATCGGCACCGACCCTGGGACAAGCGGATGTGACCTAATACGCCGGACATCGCTGGTCACGCTTTCGGTCTGATTTTCGATCGTCAACCAGTCGATGAAGTCACCTTCCGAGGAACCAGGCCCGCGCCCGATATCGTGCCAGCCGTTCGCCTTGAGCTCTGCAGTGTCGAGGCTCTGTCTTAGGAGCGAGCGCATCACCTCGTCAGTGAACGTCTCCATGCCGCAGTCCGTGTGGTGGATTACGAACCACTCATTAGTGCCGAGCAGCTTGTGCGAGATAATAAGCGAGCGGATGGCATCGTCGCTGGCCCGACCGCCAGCATTGCGGATCACGTGGGCATCGCCTTCTGCCAGACCAGCGAACTTGGCTGGATCGAGCCGCGCATCCATGCAGGTTAGGATCGCAAAACGGCGAGCGGGCGGTAGCGCAAGACTGCCCTTATCACCGAACTCTGCGGCATAGGCCCGGTTAGCCGCAAACACTTCATCAAGGACCTTAGCCATGGCAATGTCCTCCTACGCTACTTGTTCATCATGGGACTGCTCATCTGGTGTATGCAATCAGCAGGTCGAATGAAATATCGACCGGGCTTGTCGAAGCGCTGCACGGCGGTTTCGTCTGCAAGACTGATGCCGTCATCGATCAGGGCTTCCGGCGTCTCCCTGCAGTCGTTCCTAGAGTGGGTCTAACAAATGGGACGCAAATTCGAAAATATCCTCGGAACCGTAGGCAACACGCCGATTGTAAGAATCGGCAAGTTGGCGCCTCCTGGGGCGAACCTGTTCGTGAAGATCGAGGCATTCAATCCCTTGGGCTCGGTAAAGGATCGCTTGGCTCTCGGGGTGATTGAGGAGGCAGAGCGGTCGGGAAGGCTCAAACCTGGGCAAACGGTCATCGAGGCGACGAGCGGCAACACCGGTATAGGCCTTGCAATGGTGTGCGCCCAAAAGGGCTACCCGCTGGTGGTTACGATGGCCGAGACCTTCAGCATCGAGCGCAGGAAGCTGATGCGGTTTTTCGGTGCCAAGGTGGTGCTTACCCCGGCCGCCGAAAGAGGGGTCGGCATGGTCAATAAGGCTATCGAGCTTGCCGAAGCCCACGACTGGTTCCTGACGCGCCAATTCGAGAACGAGGCTAATCCTGACATGCATTCGCGCACCACGGCCAGGGAGATCGTGGCGGATTTCGAGGGCGAGCCCCTCGATTACTGGGTGACGGGATTTGGCACCGGTGGCACGCTAAAGGGCGTTGCGCGCGTTCTTGCGAACGAAAGGCCGGATACGAAAATCATCGTCTGCGAGCCGGAAGACGCGCCAATGCTCACTAGCGGAATCAAACAGGAAAGAAAGGCGGACGGCTCCCCAGCGGCGGCGCATCCGGCCTTCAAGCCGCATCTGATGCAGGGCTGGAGCCCCGACTTCATTCCCAAGTTGACAGGTGACGCCATCGACATGGGCGCCATCGATCGCATCCTGACGATTGCGGGCGCCGACGCGATGCACTGGAGCAAGCAGCTCGCTCAGAAGGAAGGAATCTTCGTTGGAATTACGGCCGGCGCGACCTTCGCGGGGGCGCTCCGGGTCTGCGAGGAGGCGCCTAGGGGCGCAACGGTCCTTTGTATGCTCCCCGACACAGGTGAGCGCTATTTGAGTACGCCGCTTTTTGCGGATATCGCCGTGGACATGACCAATGAAGAGCTGGAGATCTCGCGCTCAACACCTGGTTCCCGTCTTGAGCCAGCGGCTTGAGATCGACCGGATCCAACAGTCCTCTCACCGGAATTATGTCTGGATTTGGCACGTAGCGGACGTTCAGCCGATCGCGAAGTCTGGTTCCGGCCGAAAAGCGGACATGCCTAATAAGCGTGTGGAATGTTTTGCCGCGCATGACCACAACCGGGTCCGGCGACACCAGAAGAAGACCGTCACCGGCTTCCTGACGAACGAAGTCCACCCGGCCTTCAGCATCGAGGTGGAGTGAGCAGCGCGAGCTGCAATCCGCCATGTCCGGTGTGGGCACTTAGCGGACAAATTCGACGGTGCGAGGTGAGCCAGTCGGCTACGCGTGCTCCATCAAGTTCAAGGTCGTAATTTTAGCCTTCTCAATACGATGCCTTCTATCTCCGCTAGCTCGTGTACGCCCAAGAGTTCGAGCCAGAGTCACGTAAGTCCCGATGCCAACTGCGCACAGCATCGTGGCGCGCATCAGAATTGTTATAAAGTGCACTCCGGGTAAAAGCTGTAGGAGCAGAAACCGCACTCCTAGCCCTGCGCCGATTGCGAATCCCGCTGACACGGCCAATCGCACTGCTGTCTCAAGCATGCCGGGCACACCATGGAGTGTGGTGCCTTCGGCTATAGCCTCCCGCTCGAATCGACGGCGTTGCAGCCATCCGAGTAGAAGCACGTAGACGAGGATCGACACCGAGCTGGCGATCGCCAGGCCGATCGCGCCCCAATACTGACGCAGAACGATATACAGTGGCACCAAACCGAATGCGACCATCGTCCCCACGATCGTGGGCAGCCACGTGCTTCCCAAAGCATAGAAGCCACGACTAATTACGGTTTGCGCCGCCCAGCCGCTAAGGCCAAGGCACAGATACATAAGAATCGTCCCCGTGGCCTCAGCATCGGCAACGCTAAATCGGCTGGCAAAGAGTCCCAGATCAGGTAGGCCGCCTCAAAGCCGCCCAGTGTCATGCATACCTGTGCCGCAAATGTTGCGACCAGCATCAGTCGTACCGCATGGCACAGGGCCCTATACGCTTCCGGTACATTTCCGGCTGCGACCGTACGGCTGATCGTGGGATAGGCTGCCACTCCAACCGCCATGCCGAATACACCTATCGGCACTTTCATCAGCGTTCTCCCGTATTGCAGATACGAAAGCGCGCCTTGGGCAAGGTACGAAGCTTGATTTTTTACGATCCACTCATCCACCACTACAATGGAGAAGCCGATCATGATCGGAAGGGACAGCCACAGGTAGTGCCTGAGGTCCGGATGTCGAAGCGAAAGAATCAGGTGCCAATGCATGTGGGTCTTGAGGCAGCCGTATAGAGGCAGCCCGAATGGCCCCAATATGGAGCCGACCAGCACGCCCCAAGCGAATCCGTCGGCCCCTAATCCAGCATGGTACGCCCCAACCAAGCCGCCAACGATGATGCCCGCGGAATAAACGAGGGGCGCCATTGCCGGAAGGAAGTGTCGGTCCTGTGCCTGGAGCGCGGCTGACAGCAGTCCTCCAATCACGAGGAAGAACTGCGCCGGCAGAATAATGCGTATCAGATGCACCAGCGTGTCGACTTCGCCCGGCTGCGTGAAGCCAGGCGCCACCACGCTGGTCAATGGTCGCGCAAAAGCCATAAGCAGCGCGATTCCGATCGTTCCCACCACGACGATAAAATTCGCGATGACGCTGAAAGCTTCCCAGCCCCGCTCGTCGTCGCCAAGTTCGAGATACTCAAGGAAAATCGGGATGAAGACGATCGACAACGCTCCGGCCGCTAGCAAGTAGTTTAAGAAATCCGGCAGGGTAAAGCTGGCGAAGTAAAGGTCGGCTTGTCGACTCGCACCCAACGTGCGTCCGATGATCTGCTCGCGCACCAGACCCATAATCCGGCTGAGGAAAATCGAACCGGCCCAGATTGCCGAAGCGATACGTACTGTGCGCGCCCGGCTCGCACGGTTCTTGTGCGGCTGCGTATCGGCCAATTGGGCATTCCTCATGTGGGGATACTGCGCTTGCAATCCCGGGGCGCCGCGCAATATGACGAGCTAAGCCCTTGCTAGCTCATGCGGTCCCTCGATGGCCATAATGCTCGCAACACGAGCACCGAAGCTAGCACTAGACTGAGCATTTCCTGATTGACGTGGATCAATTCGGAACGCCGCTCTGCAGCAACTATCCGCCATCGAGGGGAAGCAGCTCAGCTCTTACCATAAGAATTTCATCTCATCCCAGCGCGGCATCTTGGCGTCGAGAATGCTTCGCTCGTGGATGCGAAACCAGGGATGCGGTTATTATCCGCCCAGCGCCACCATGCCAGTCCTGATCCGAAGCCAGGCTATGGTGCAGTGCAAAAAAATATGCTTGACGTTGTGGTGCGACGCAATATACTCCCTTCGCATATGCAACATTCACCGCAGAGCCGGTATTATGGAGAAGAGGAGGTTTTAGATGGTCGAAGTGGTCGAAGAATTTAAGAAGGTGGGTCAAGTGGTTCAGAGGATGGGTAAGGACGGCGTCGATGCGACTGCCCGGTCGTTTGGCGAGGTGAGTAAGGGCTTCCAAGCCATTTCCGCCCAGTTCACCGACTACTCCAAAAAGGCATTCGAGGACGGTACGCGTGCCTTCGAGCAGCTGATCGCCGCCAAGTCGGTCGAGCAGGCGATCGAGATCCAATCCCAGTATGCCAAGAAGGCGTACGAGACCTACATTGCCGAAATGTCGAAGCTCGGCGAGATGTATGTCGCGATCGCTCGTGATGCGTACAAGCCGGTCGAACAGGCCTTCTCCAAGAAGGTCGCCTAACGGCGCTTCGCAGTCCCCGATTTGAAAAGACCCCTGGTTCAGGTTGAAAGGGGAAAGGATCTCTTCGGGTAATCTCGGGAGTTAAGGCTGAGATAAATTGCCTAAATTCGGCGGCATCTAACGGTGCTATGCGATTTGTTTGATGGGAGCCCCTACCCATCATCGTTCCCCCCCAGGGAACCGAAGAAGCCCCGTCTCCCCCGTCGGGGCTTCTTCTTTTCTGGCTTCGGCGACGCGGGCGTGAAAAAACCGTACCCGCGCCGACACCGGGTCTTTACGATGGGGATCGTCGCGCGGCAGCCCTGCAGCGCACGGTGAGAGCTGGTAACCCCCCGGCATAACGGTGATCCGCTCAGCAGCTCAGGAGAAAATAATGGCCGAAAATCAGCCTTTCGAAATCCATCAGCAGCTGCGTGAGCTTGCTGAAGAAAATGTCGAGCGCGCTCGCAAGCTCTACCTTCAATTCCTGGATGGCGTGGCGCAAGCGATGGGTGCCTGGTCTACAGCGTCGTCCGACGCGGTACCATCTGGCTTCAATGAGGTTCGCGAGCGAGCGATCACTTTTGTGAAGGAGAATGCGGAGGCTGGATTTGCGTTAGCCAGCGAACTCGCCAAAGCCAAGGACCTGCAAGAATTGGTGACCCTGCAAAGTCACTACGCGCAAAGGCAGATGAAGTTGTATGCACTGCAGACGCAAGAACTCGGCCGGTTGATGACCGAAACTCTACGAAGTACGCTGCCGACAACGGCTTCCGCCAGTGAAAAGCCCGACACCTCTACCTCTTGGGGACTCAAAGTGCCTGAGGGCCCGCCGCCGGGTCACACAAAAAAGAGTTAAGCCGCTCCCGCCGTCCCTGGGGCCCTTCGCTGCCCAACAAGAGCAAAGGCGATCGCCCGGCCAAACTGATGACCGATCGTAACCTCCGCAAGGCGCTGATTGCGATTGCACTGACGGGGCTCACTCTCGGAACAATAGCCTGGTTCGCAGGTCGCGACGTTCTGGCCAATCGGATCTGGGCCGCGGGCACGATCCCGGTCGTCATTGGACTGACCGTGTCGATGGTCCGAGATTTCATGGCCGGCCGGATGGGTGTCGACACGGTCGCATTCGTCTCCATGTCGGCTGCACTCCTACTTGGACAGAACTTGGCGGGCGCGGTCGTTGCGGTCATGTATGCCGGTGGCAATATGCTCGAGGACTTCGCGGTCTCCCGTGCTGAGCGAGACCTGAAGTCTCTCGTCGATCGCGCCCCGCGCGTCGCCCACCGACGAACCGATGACTCGGTCGAGGATGTGCCGATCGATAAGGTCAAGATCGGGGACGTGATCCTGGTGCGCGCGGGCGAGGTCATTCCCGTCGACGGCGTCATATTGGGTGCCAGCGCCACCGTCGAGGAGGCGGCGCTGACGGGCGAGCCTATTCCGGTCACCCGAAACAAAGGTGACCCTGTTTACAGCGGCACGATCAACGCCGGTGAGACCTTCGAATTGAGAGCCACCGCAGTTGCAGGCGAAAGCACCTATGCGGGTATCGTACGCATGGTGACCGCCGCGCAGACGGCGAAAGCTCCATTCATTCGGCTGGCAGATCGTTACGCACTACTCCTATTGCCCATTACGCTTCTGCTTGCCGGAGCGGCATGGCTCCTGTCGGGCGACCCGATCCGTGGTTTAGCCGTCTTGGTGGCTGCGACGCCTTGCCCGCTGATCCTTGCGGCGCCCGTGGCCTTCATTGCAGGCGTCTCTCGCGCAGCGCGACTCGGTATCCTGATCAAGGGCGGAGGTCCACTTGAGGCGCTCGCTCGAACACACACCGTCATGTTCGACAAGACCGGGACGCTGACCGTGGGCGGGGCACGGCTCGTCGCCGTCGAGACGGCGCCGGGCGAGAGTGCGGACGAGGTGCTGCAACTGGCTGGCTCACTCGAGCAGGCGTCTCACCATGTGGTGGCCGCTGCGATTGTGTCGGCCGCTCTGGCTAGGGGGCTCAAGCTCGAGGCTCCGGACCAGGTACGCGAAACGATGGGCTCCGGCCTTGAGGGTCGCATTGGGGGCAAGCAAGTCAGGGTGGGATCGCATCAGCTCGTTTGTGGTCTGGGACGGCCTGAGGATTGGGCCGTGCGCGCACTAAGACGCGCATCCTGGCGCTCAGCGCTGAGCGTCTTTGTCTCGATCGATCAACGCACGATAGGCGCAATTCTGTTAGCCGACGAACTGAGGCGTGAGACGCCCCGGGCTGTGCAGGCGCTGCGGACCGCCGGCGTTTCGCGCATCGTGATGATTACTGGCGACCGCCCGGATGCGGCAGAGACGATCGGTGCAGCGCTCGATCTCGATGCTGTACTGGCCGACCGTGTGCCTTCCGATAAGGTCGAAGCCGTCGCAATTGAGCAGAGGCTGCATCCAACGCTCATGGTTGGCGACGGAATCAACGATGCACCCGCGCTTGCGGCGGCCGACGTTGGCATCGCGATGGGCGCCCGAGGTGCCAGCGCCTCGTCCGAGGCGGCAGACGTGGTCATCCTTGTTGATCGCCTCGATCGGGTTTCGGACGCGGTCTTTATCGCCCGGCGCACCCGCGGCATCGCTGTCCAGAGCATTGGTGCCGGTATGGCGCTGTCTGGGCTTGCCATGTTGGCTGCAGCATTCGGCTGGCTCACGCCGGTGGCCAGCGCCCTGACACAAGAAGCGATCGATGTCGCCGTCATCCTCAATGCATTGCGCGCGCTCAAAGGTGGGAGAGCGTTCGGGCGCCCGGTTATGACCCCTACGGCTGCACGAGCCCTCCATGAGGACCACAAAGATCTCGAAGCAAGCCTCGATCGAATGCGCGAGATCGCCGACGCCTTGGATGATGCGGCCCCGGCCGCTGCGGTCGTCCTGATTGGCGAGGCGAACCGTCTTGTCGCAGAACAGATCGTCGAGCACGAGCGCGACGACGAGGGCCGCATCTATCCGCGTCTTGCGAAGTCCTTACACGACGGGCCCGGCCTCGCCGCCATGAGCCGCGCGCATCGTGAAATCCTCCATTTGGCCCGACTGCTGGCGAGGTTGTCAGACGGGTTGAGAACAGAGGACGCCGACCGCTATTTAATTCGCGACGCGCAGCGCGTCATCGAGTCGATAGAGTCCCTTGTACGCCTCCACAACGCGCAGGAAGAAGACATCTATGAGCACGCGGCTTCCGAGTAGGTCCATCTCAGCACCCGCGGGGCGAAGTGCGTTAGCGTTCAGGAAAGCGAGTCGCCGGGAGGCGAAAAGATCGAAAACAATGGTGTCCGCACGGTCATCGTTGAGGACGTAAATCGCTTCGCGCGCGAAATGAAAAGCTCACATCCGGCATTGCCCTGCTGCGCGAACGCGGCGTTCGGCTTCTATCGGCAGCGGATGGGCAAGACCTGACCGAGGAAGCCGACGAGATGACCGAGGGCATGGGCACGATCATGGCGGTCTTTGCCCAGATCGAGAAAAAGCGACTTGTGAAGAAGCTGAGGGCTGCGTCTGCTATTGGCACTTAGCTGACCAAGTCGGCGCGCACTGTAATGTCAGCTTTTGGCAGGAAGCGGACCTCAAACCTACGTGTGGCGTCGCGGTCACCGAAGAACCGCGAAACGGGACATTCGTGTTACCCCGGTGTTACCCAGAAAAAAGCCGCAACAACCGCAGCAAAACATACCTTTATAATGTATTGATATTTCAGCGAGTTATTGGCGCACCCGACAGGATTCGAACCTGTGACCTCTGCCTTCGGAGGGCAGCGCTCTATCCAACTGAGCTACGGGTGCTTGCGGCACCGAACGTAGTCAAACCAGCGCGCTTAAGCAATGTGAAGAGCCAGCGCTCGGTCCCCGTGCTGAATTCACCCCCCTCCCCAGGCCCTACCCGGCAAAGGAGAAGGGAGAGGCGCGCTGGCCCTAGCTGCCTCTAGCCCGTTCCTTGCAACGCTCAGGGCGATCATCCCGCAATGGGACGCGACGAGAGGCGCGGCATGGAACTCGATCAGAAACGCGTGGCGTGGGTCGACTACGCCAAGGGATTCTGCATCGTCATGGTGGTGATGATGCACTCAACCCAGACTGTTCCTGGCCAAAGTGATCAATCGGGATTGGGGGACTCCTGTTGCTGGCGTGGGTGCTGTTCGAGGCGGCGATGGTCTATTTCGATCTCTCGGCGCTGCCCGGCATCGGCCTCGGCCTCGCTTTCATCGGCGCTCGCGGTGGTCACGCTCTCGGCGCTGCTCTCCACGCGGAACCGGGCCCATCCGCTGCGCTATACCGGACAGAACTCGATCATTGTCTATCTCGCCTTCTTCCTGCCCATGGCGGCGACGCGGACGGTGTTGCTCCAATTCACACCCGTGCTCGATCTCGGCGTCATCTGTCTCATCGTGACTGGCGTGGCCGTGATCGTGCCACTCGCTTTCTACCCGCTTAGGCGCGAGCGGCCTATTGGCGCCCGCCGAGCCTCGTGGCCGCGGAATAGATTTCCAATAGGCGACCCCTCCTTCGGCTTCCACGCCGGTTTGCCGGCTTGACCGCGCCAAAGCGCGGCTTGACGCAGTGCAGCATTGGGATAGGTATGGCCTTCAGAGGCCAGACGAGGCTGAGGTGTGCCCATGGAAAAGAAGAAGGTTTTGGTGGTTGGCGGCGGCTTTGGCGGGGTGTTCGCCGCCAAGGCGCTCGAGCGGCTCGGCCGCGACCAGTTCGACATCGAGCTGATTAACAACAACAACTATTTCGTCTTCCAGCCGCTCCTGCCTGAGGTTGCGGCGGCGAGCATCCACTCCTCCGACGCGGTCGTTCCATTGCGGCTTCTGCTTCGCCGCACCCAGGTGCGCCAGGCGGACGTCATGGGCATCGATTTCGGCAAGAAGACCGTGACCGTCGTGCAAGGCTTTCGCCGGCTGCCGGTCGATCTCCCTTACGATGAGCTCGTGATCGCGCTCGGCATGACCGTGGATTTGAAGCGCTTCCCGGGACTGCCCGAGCACGCGCTCACCATGAAGAACCTCGCCGACGCGCACCGCCTGCGCACCCATGTCATCAGCTGCCTGGAAATGGCGGATGTCGCGACGGACCCCGAGCTCAAGCAGCAGCTTCTGACCTTCGTCGTCGTTGGCGCGGGCTTCTCGGGCGTGGAGACCGTCGCCGAGGTCAACGAGCTGATCCGCCGCGCGCTGAAATATTATCCGAACATCAAACAGGACGAGATCCGCGTCTACCTCATCGAATATGCCGGCCGCATCCTGCCGACCTTCCCGGCCGACCTCGCCGAATATGCGACGCGGCGGCTGCAAATACACGGCATCGACGTCAAGACCGGCGTCGGCACCAAGGCGGCGACGAGCACTGCGGTGGAGCTGACCAACGGCAGCGTCATCCCGACGCGGACCATCGTCGCCACCATCGGCAATGGTCCCCATCCACTGGTGGAAGCGCTTGGGCTCGACATGCATTGGGGTCGCATCAAGACTGACCGCTTCATGCGCGTGGCGGGGCGTGAGGGCGTCTGGGCGGTCGGCGACGCGGCCGAGATCCCGCTGGTCGAGCACCCGGCGGAGGACCCCGCGCATTACGCGCCGCCGACGGCGCAATTCGCCGTGCGCGAGGGACAGCAGCTCGCCCAAAACATCGTCGCCAAGGCGAAGGAAGCCGAGGTCAAGCCCTTCGCCTATGAATCCAAGGGTTCGCTCGCCTCGCTCGGCATGAGCAAGGCCGTGGCCGAGGTCTATGGCGTCAAGCTTTCGGGCACGCTCGCCTGGCTGCTGTGGCGGGGCTTCTACCTCTCCTTCCTGCCGGGCTTCGCCACCAAGCTTCGCGTCCTGGTGAATTGGGTGCTGAACCTGTTCGTGCCGCCCAATATCGTGCTGATCGAATCCACCCAGTCCGGCAGTCGGTACATGCATTACCGCAAGGGCGACAAGGTGCTTGAGCCTGGCATGCTAATCGACGGCTTCTATACGGTCGTCAAGGGCGCGCTGAAGCTCACCATCGACAATGCGGAGACGGGCGAGCATTTCGAGAAGGTGTTCGGGCCTGGCGAGCATTTCGGCGAGCGCGTGCTGCTCAAGTCCGCGCTCCGAACCGGGCTCGTTGTGGCGCTCGAGGATTCGGTCGTGTTGTGGATCTCGCAAAAGGATTTCACGCGGCTCGCAGGCGCGTTCCCGTTCCTCGACAGCTATTTCATGGACTATATCGACAAGACCTTTGGCGGCCCCGACAAGTCCTTCGCGGCCGGAAGCGTCGAACACGCCCATGAGCTCGAGTCGTTGCATTAGTCGTCGCGCCTTGTCCGGGCGCATGCGGGAAAACTGGAGAGTCTCGCCCCTCTCCGTCATTCCGGCGAACGCCGGAATCCAGCGCGCGAGGCGCCAAAAATAAGACTGGACCGCGGCTTTCGCCGGGGTGACGCGCTTACGGTTTCGGTCTCGCCGGAAGGCGCGTTCCCCGCCGGGGAGAGGCGGCAAGGCGGTGCTGACGAAAGGCCGGCTAGTCCCTATATTCGTTCCATCATGGCAATCGCAGAAAACCGGGTCGTGGCCGCCGGCAGGCTGGTGGCAAAGGGCGACCACGTCTATCTGATCGACGGCTCCGGCTACATCTTCCGCGCCTATCACGCGCTGCCGCCGCTCACCCGCCCCTCCGACGGCGTTCCCGTCGGCGCCGTGCACGGCTTCTGCGGCATGTTGTGGAAGCTGTTGCGCGAGACCGGCGAGCTCAGCACGCCCACCCATTTCGCGGTGATCTTCGACTATTCGGCGCGGACCTTCCGCAACGATCTGTTCGACGGCTACAAGGCGCACCGGCCCGACATTCCCGAAGACCTCGTGCCGCAATTCCCGCTGATCCGCGACGCGGTGAAGGCGTTCAACGTCGCCTGCATCGAGCAGGAAGGCTACGAGGCCGACGACATCATCGCCACCTATGCGATGCAAGCTTTGGCGGCGGGCGCCGAGGTGACCATCGTGTCCTCGGACAAGGATCTGATGCAGCTCGTGCGGCCCGGCATCCGCATGTACGACACCATGAAGAACAAGGTGATCGGGGAGGCCGAGGTGATGGAGCGCTTCGGCGTGCCGCCCACCAAGGTGATCGAGGTGCAGGCGCTGATCGGCGACTCGACCGACAATGTGCCGGGCGTGCCCGGCATCGGGGTCAAGACCGCGGCGCTGCTGATCAGCGAATATGGCGACCTCGACACGCTGCTGGCACGCGCCGGCGAGATCAAGCAGCCGAAGCGGCGCGAGAGCCTGATCGCATATGCCGATCAGGCGCGGCTGTCGCGGACGCTGGTGACGCTCGACTGCAACGTCCCCGTGGAGGTGACCATCGAAGCGACGGCGGTCCGCGCGCCCGACACCGAGGCGCTGACCAGCTTCATGCGCAAACTCGAATTCAGCACGCTGCTTAGGCGTGTCGCGGAAGGCTTGGGCGCCGAGCTGCCCGAAGGCGAAAGAGCGGGGCCGTCCGATAAGCAACCGCGCAAGCGCGAGGCGGCCTACGATCATCCGCTGCGCAAGAGCTTCGGCAACCAACCTTCCGGCACCGCCGAAAGGCAGAAGACGAGCACGGGCTCGCCCACGCAGCTCGCCACGGAGCGGGCGGCCACACTCGCGGCCATGCCCTTCAACCGCAGCCAATATGAGACGGTGACCGATCCTTCGCGGCTAGCCGCACTGCTCGCCGCCGTACGCGATCAGGGCCACGTCGCCTTCAGGGCCAAACTCACTTCGTCAGATCCCATGCAAGGTGAGCTGGTAGGTATCGCGCTCGCGCTTCGCCCCGGTCAGGCGGCCTATGTTCCGCTCGGCCACCGCGCCAGCGACGGGCTCGATTTTGGCGAGGCGGGCCAAATCGAGCAGATGCCGATGCGCGAGGCGCTTCCCCTGCTCAAGCCGCTGCTCGAAGACCCTGCCGTGCTTAAGATCATTCAGAACGCCAAATTCGATATGGTGGCGCTCTCCCGCTACGGCATCGAGCTTGCCGGCATCGACGACCCCTGCCTCATGTCCTACGCGCTGGACGCCGGCCGCGCCGAGCATCTGCCCGAGCAGCTTGCCGGCAATCTGCTTGGCTATACCTGCCTCACCCAGAAAGAGATCATGGGCACGGGCCGCGCCGCCGTGAGCCTCGATCAGGTGCCGGTCGCGCGCGCCACGGAATTTGCCGGCGAAGAGGCCGATATCGGCTTGCGGCTTTGGCTCGTGCTCAAGCCGCGGCTCGCCGCCGAGCACGTCACCACCGTCTATGAGACCTTGGAGCGGCCCATCGCGCCGGTGCTCGCGCTGATGGAGCGGACGGGCGTCCAGGTCGAGCGCGCGACGCTTGCGAGCCTATCGGGCAGCTTCGCGCAGACCCTGGCGCGCCTCGAGGACGAGATCAGGGAGCTTGCCGGCGAGGATTTCAATATCGGTTCGCCGAAGCAGCTCGGTGAGATCCTCTTCGACAAGATGAGCCTGCCCGGCGGGAGGCGGACCAAGACCGGCGCCTGGAGCACCGATGCGAGTGCGCTGGAGGAGCTTGCCGCAGAGGGCCACGATCTGCCGCGCAAGGTGCTCGACTGGCGGCTGCTGGCCAAGCTGAAAAGCACCTATACCGACGCGCTTCCCACCTACATCCACCCGGAGACGGGCCGCGTGCACACCTCCTATGCGCTCGCCGCCACCACCACCGGCCGGCTGTCATCGGTCGAGCCGAATCTGCAGAACATCCCAGTGCGCACGGCGGCGGGCCGCGCCATCCGCAAGGCCTTCGTGGCGCCCAAGGGCAAGCGGCTGATCAGCGCCGACTACAGCCAGATCGAACTTCGCGTGCTCGCCCATATGGCCGATACGCCCACGCTCCGTCAGGCCTTCGCCGACGGCCTCGACATTCACGCCATGACGGCGTCGGAGATGTTCGGCGTGCCCATTAAGGGCATGGACCCCGGCATCCGCCGCAGGGCCAAGGCGATCAATTTCGGCATCGTCTACGGCATCTCCTCGGTCGGGCTCGCCGCCCAGCTCGGCATCTCGCGGACCGAGGCCGGCGCCTATATCAGGACCTATTTCGAGCGCTTCCCCGGCATCCGCGACTATATGGAGGCGACCAAGGCCGAGGTACGCCGCCAGGGCTATGTGAAGACCCTGTTCGGGCGGAAGGTGCATTACCCCGAGATCAACACCAAGAACCCGAGCTTGCGCGGGAATTTCGAGCGCGCCGCCATCAACGCGCCGATCCAAGGCTCAGCCGCGGACATCATCCGCCGCGCCATGATCCGCATGGTGCCGGCGCTCGAGGCCGCGGGGCTCAACGCGCGCATGCTGCTGCAAGTGCATGACGAGCTCGTGTTCGAGGCGCCGGAGGAGGAGGTCGACAAGACCATGGAGGTCGCGCAAAGCGTGATGGAGGCGGCGCCAGAGCCCGTGTTGCGCCTCAGAGTGCCGCTGAAGGTCGACGCCCACGCCGGCGACAATTGGGAGGCCGCGCATTGAGGAGGCTTCGCCCCCCATTGTCGTCATGGCCGGGCTTGTCCCGGGGCGGTAATTTGGCAAAGCCCCTATTGGATGCCCGCACAAGGCCGGGCATGACGGAGACTGTGGAACGTCGGAAGTTTGCGGCGGTTTCGCTCGAAGGCAAATCTTAGGAGAAAAACCATGGGCAAATGCGCGCAATGCGGCAACGATTACGATCAGGGCTTCGAGATCACCATGGGCGGCCGCACGCTGATCTTCGACAGCTTCGAATGCGCCATCGCCGCGCTCGCCCCCGTCTGCCCGCATTGCCACTGCCGCATTATCGGCCATGGCGTGCAGCACAACGACACGATCTATTGCTGCGTCCATTGCGCCAAGCATGAGGGCGTCAAAGGCCTCGTCGACCGCGATTGATTGTCTCGCGCATAGGAAATTGGGTTTGCGCCCGGTGAACGGGCCGTTCACGATGCGCCTCCCGCCTCACCCACTCGTTCTGCCCGAAGGAGCGCGCATGTTTCGCTATGCAAGACTAGGATTGCTCTTGGTTCTCACGGCCCTGATCGCCGCGCCGGCGCAGGCGCTCCCTGCGCCCATGTCCGAGCAGAAGCTTAACGACAAGAGCGACCTCGTTGCCGTGGTGCGCGTCAACACCGTCATCTGCACGGCCGTGACCAACGACGAGGCGACCGGCGAGGAGCTGCCGGCCTACCTGGCGAAGCTAAAACTGGTCGAGGTCAAGAAAGGGTGACGCCAAACCCGGCGACGAGGTGCTGGTGACCTGGCGCGCGGTGCCGAAGGGCATCGTCGGGCCGTGGACCGTCAACTACTATCCGGGCGAGGTTGACGCATCTCGTCAAGCGCAGCGGCGGCGTGAGCTACGGTTCGACCTGGTGGAACGCCAAGAGCGACGACGTCAAGGCGCCGGACAGCACCGAGCTGCCGTCCACGCCCGGCGAGACGTTGAATCGGCCGCAAGAGCCGGCCGAGCAGCATCCCTTGTGATTTACGAGCGCTAAATAGCGCGGTCGAGCCAATTGCCGAATAGCTTCGCCGACGCGCGTTCGAGGCCCGGGCCATGGGTCCTCGTGTCGGCGCGGAACTTGGTGAGATCTATGCCTGACGCCGCAAGCTCCCCGGTATTCGCGATCAGCCAGCGCTCGAGCTGGCGCGCGCGGGGCTCCACATGGAACTGCAAGGCGAGCACTTTCGGGCCATAGGCGAAGGCCTGGTTCGGCGTGATGGCAGTCTCCGCCAGCCGCGTCGCGCCATTGGGTAGATCGAAGGTATCGCCGTGCCAATGCAGAACGCGGTAGCCGCATTCGCCGAGCGCGGCGAGCGGGGAGGCGCGGCCGGCAACGCTCAGACTGATCAGGCCCCAGCCGATCTCCTTGGCGCGCCCCGGGTATACGCGGCTGCCGAGCGAGGCCGCGATCGCCTGCGCGCCGAGGCAAATGCCGATCAGCGGGGTGTGGCGCTTGAGCGCCCACTCGATAACGGCGAATTCGTCTTTCAGGAACGGGTAGCGGGCCACCTCATAGACGCCAATCGGGCCACCGAGCACGATGAGAAGATCGGCGTCCTTGGCTTGCGACAAATCGTCAACGCCGGCTTCCAGATAGCGGAGGGCGATTTCCCGCTCCGCGAGAATGTCTTTCAACGTGCCCGCATCCTCGAAGGCGACGTGGCGTATGGCGATAGCGTTCTGCATGCTTTCTCATAGCACGCAGTTTCGGCAGTTTTGATCCTTGATGCGCGGCCAGCGCGCTGCCAACCGCAGACGGCCGGAACATTGATGAGGGTTCATGCGGCTTGACGCGTTGAATCCGATTGTCGACATGTATCCCGAGCTTGAGCCCACGCGGCTGACCAAGACAATTTTAATGATCGCGAGTGCTGTCGATGCAATCGGACTACGACAAGATTGACGTTCTCGGAAAGATCAATGTCTGGCTCGCCGAGCCTGGCCATGACGCCACGGATCGCGACCTTGCCGAGCTGAATGAGGTCGCCGCCCTGCTGTGGGATGGGCCTGCGCCATTCACGCCGGCAAGAGAGTCGTTTCTCTCCGACGTGGAGCGCGCGAAAGGCAGATTGTTCGACTTAAATGGCGGGCTCAACGAAATCATCCTCAGTGCCGTTGGCCTGATCGATCGAGAGCAGCGCGGTCGAGCCACCGCCGACCTGAAGCAAGCCTATGCCGAGCAGGATAGCGAATTTGCCAGGGTGATCCTGCGCGGCTTCGCCAGCTCCGAGAAAATCAAACTGGGTTAGGAGCGCGGCGCCGGACGACGCCACGCAGCGATCGTCGCTCAGATCACGATGGCCTGGCCGCAGCGGCGCGGGTCGCCCGTACCCTCCACGCTGCCATTGGGGCGACGGCGAGCGGAATGCACGCCGCCGAAGAACAAATTCTGCTCGGGCCAGGCCTGGGCTTCGGGCTCAAGCGCCAGCAAGGTGGCCTGTTCGCCTTCCGAAAATCCAGGCTCGAAGCTCAGCGCCCCGCATTTCTCCACATGCAGGCGCGGCGCCTCGACCGCGTCCTTGAGGCGCATCCCCCGATCGAGCAGATTGACGGCCACCTGGAGAATGGCGGTACGGATGCGGTTCGAGCCGCCGGTGCCGAGCACTGTCACGCTGCCGTCCTCCTCGGTGATGATGGTCGGCGCCATCATGGACGAGAGGCGAACGCCCTCGCGCCAGGCGCCCAAGCCCTCCGGCGCCAAATCCTCCTCGCCCAGCATATTGTTCAGCATGAAGCCGAACGAGCCGACGACGTAGCCGTTGCCCTCGCCATTGGACAAGCTCACCGCAGCTGCATTGCCGTCGGCGTCGATGACGCTGACATGGGTCGTGCCGCGATAGGCCGAGGGATGTCGTGCCGCCGCGCGCAGCTCCTTGGCGAGCAGGCCACCGGCAAGGCGCTGAGCGAGCCCGTCGCCATGCGCCGCACGCGCCGCATTGGTTGCCTCCATCGCCGCTTTCAGTGCGAATACGTCGGGCGCGCGGCCCTGCTCTTGCAGCGCTTCGAGGAAGGCTAGGCCAAAGGCGATCAGCGCACCGCTCGCCGCCGGCGGTGGATTGAGCGCAACGACGGCGCGCGCGTGGCGCCAGTAGAGCGGCTCGCGGCGCTCGACGCGATAATCCTGCAAATCGTCGGCGGCGAGATGCCCGCCGAGGTCGCGCGACTGCGCCACCATGGCCTGACCAACATCGCCGTCCTTGAACAGCCGCGCGCCGTCTTCGGCAAGCCACGCAAGCGTCTCGGCAAGTCCCTCATTGCGGAAGATGTCGCCAGCCTGGAGCAGCCGCCCCTCCGGCGCAAAGATGCTCGCTACGCCAGGGCTCGCGGTGAGGATCGGCGCGATCACCGTGAACAGATAGGCCTGGAAATCCGAGAGCGGAAAACCGGCGCGCGCGGCGCGGACCGCGGGCTCCACGAGCCGCGTCACGGGGAGGCGGCAAAGCTCCTCATGCGCGGCAAAGAGACCCGGCACCAGGCCAGGGGTCGCGCTCGACCCGAGCCCGATATGGAACTCCTGCTTCACCGGGCCAAAATCGGCGTGAATGGGGAAGAAGGAGACTTCGTCTCCCTTATGTTTATGCAGGGGCGTCTCGGCGAAGAAATCGTAGAGGGCGGTATTTCCCCGCGCCGCCTCGCGCGCCATAAGGAAGCCGCCGCCGCCCGGCGATGCGAACACGGCCTCCGCCACGAAGGCCATGAACATGCTGGCGAGACTTGCGTCGAAGGCGTTGCCGCCATCCTCAAGGATTTCCGCTGCGGCCTCAGCGGTCAGCGTGTGACCTGCCGCGACCACGCCCTTATGGCTTTTCATCGGCGTTGATTAGGTCGAAGCATCAGATGCGGCAAGGCTGGTTCCGATCGCGCCAACAGCGTTGTTGTCATGCCCGCGAAGGCGGGCATCCAGGAGCCACTGCCCTCAGTCATTTGCGACCACCGGGGTTACTGGATTGCCCGTCAAGCCGGGCAATGACAAGCGCGCGTGGATGCCCGGCGCAAGGCCGGGCATGACGATGGTATGTGTAGGGGTGAACCCTACTAGCCCAGCCGCTTTTCGAGCGCAGCGAGCTCGTCCTTGAGCCCCTTGGGCAGCTTCGCGCCGAAACTCGCGAAATGCTCGTTGATCAGCGGCAGCTCTGCCTTCCAGCCTTCCTTGTCGACATGCGTCAGCTCCTGCATATCCTCGGGGGCGATCTTGAGGCCGCTGACGTCCAGGGAGCCCTCGGCCGGGAGCCGTCCGATCGGCGTGTCCACCGCCTTGGCCGTGCCGTTGCAACGCTCGAAGATCCATTTCAGCACGCGGCTGTTCTCGGCATAGCCGGGCCACATGAACTTGCCGGCAGCGTTCTTGCGGAACCAGTTCACGTAGAAGATCTTCGGCATCTTCGCGCCGCCCTTCTCACCCATCTTCATCCAATGAGCGAAATAGTCGCCCATGTGGTAGCCGCAGAAGGGCAGCATCGCCATGGGATCGCGGCGGAGATCGCCGATCTTGCCGGCGGCCGCCGCGGTCTTCTCCGAGGCCATGATCGAGCCGAGGAAGGTGCCGTGCAGCCAGTTGAGCGCCTCGGTGACGAGCGGCACCACGGTGGCGCGCCGGCCGCCGAACAGGATGGCGTCGATCGGCACGCCCTTGGGATCCTCCCACTCCTTGGCGATCACGGGGCACTGGGCGGCTGGCGCCGTGAACCGCGCATTGGGGTGGGCGGCCGGCCGGCCGGAGGACGGAGTCCAGGAGCGGCGCATCCAATCTACGGTATGCTCCGGCGCCTCGCTCATTTGCTCCCACCACACGTCGCCGTCATCTGTCAGCGCGACGTTGGAATAGATGCAGTTGGCGTAGAGCGTTTCCATGGCGTTGAAATTCGACTCGGTCGAGGTGCCGGGCGCGACGCCGAAGAATCCGGTTTCCGGATTGATCGCATAAAGGCGGCCGTCCTCGCCGAACTTCATCCAGCAAATGTCGTCGCCGATGGTCTCGGCCTTCCAGCCGGGAATGGTCGGCATCAGCATGGCGAGGTTGGTCTTACCGCAGGCCGAGGGGAAGGCGGCGGCCATGAATTTCGATTCGCCCGCAGGGTTGGTGAGCTTGAGGATGAGCATGTGCTCGGCCATCCAGCCCTCGTCACGGGCCTTGACGGACGCGATCCTGAGCGCGTGGCACTTCTTGCCGAGCAGCGCGTTGCCGCCATAGCCCGAGCCGTAGGACCAGATCTCGCGCGTCTCGGGAAAATGCGAGATGTACTTGATCTTATTGCACGGCCACGGCACGTCCGCCGTGGCAGGCGTCGACAGCGGATAGCCGACCGTGTGCATGCCGCGCACGAAATCCTCGCTGTCGCCGAGCGCCTTCAGCACCTTGTCGCCGACCCGCGTCATGATATGCATGTTGGCGACGGCGTAAGCGCTATCGGTAACCATCACGCCGATGCCGGCGATAGGCGAACCCACCGGTCCCATCGAATAAGGCACCACATACATGGTGCGGCCGGCCATGGCGCCGTCATAGAGCTTGGTCAGCGTGGCTTTCATCTCAGCCGGGTCGAACCAGTTATTGGTCGGACCGGCGTCGTCCTTGCTCTTCGAGCAGATATAGGTCTGGTCTTCCACGCGGGCCACGTCGAGCGGGTCAGAGCGCACCAGAATGGAGTTCGGCCGCTTTTCGGGGTTGAGCCACATGGCCGTGCCGCCATCGACCAGCGTCTTCAGCAAGTGCTGATACTCGGCGTGGGAGCCGTCGCACCACACGACCGCTTCAGGCTTGAACAGCGCCTTGGCCTCTTCCACGAAGGCCAGCACCCTCTTGTTGGTGGTCTTGGGGCCGGCGGGGGCAATCTTCATCTGAACGCTCATGCGGCAGGATCCTTCGGCTAAATTCGTGGGGGATTGCGAGGCAATATTCCTTCCCTTGCTACCACTGATCTTGCGCGGCTTTCAAGGCAGGCCAGGGGCCCGGCGTGTCGGGAGCCGACCGCCACTCATAGCGCCTGCATCGCGGCGCCTATTCCCTTTTTGAGATCGTCGGCATTCATGACGGGGAGGAGCTCAACCTCGGCGTTGAGGCCAAGGAACCGGGGCTCGACGATAGGAGGGATCTCCGAAGTGTCCTGCATATCGAAGAAAAACATGGCACTCCGGCACCCCTGATCAGCGGCGAAATAGGCGGCCACGGTTTTCAGTTTACGCATGGTGTCCTGAATGGCCTTCGGCAGCGAACCGTCTTTCACGCCGCGATTGCCGTCTTCGGTCGGTACGGTGATCCTCAGCATCATCCGCATGGGGCGTCCTCATCTATCTGCGCCAAGAACAGTCAAGCATATACAGAGGCGGGCCCCCAGGGCGAACCAGCGTTAAAGGGCTTGGCCCCCCCTCCCTCAGGCCTCTCCGCAGGGCTCACGGGCCTCGGCGGCGAGCCGCACCAGCTCTTGGCGCGCTTCTTCCGGGGACGAGACAGGGGCCTTGAACGAAATTCTCCGGACGTCGCCGTCGCAAATCAAGTCGCAGCCCTCAGGATCGATGCCGCTCATGCGCCAGAAGCCCTCCGGCGCGCCTGCGAGTCGCGTCGCATAAAGGCGGATCGCATCGGCATGGTCTGCGTTCATATGCTCGATGATGCCGGCCTCGGCCGCGAGCAGGTCGCCAGCGCCTTCGGTGCCGACGAGGAGATCGCTTGGGCCGAAATCGACGATGCGGCCAAAGCCCCCGATATAGTGGGCGTCCTCGACGCTGAGCCGCCAGAAGGCGAAGTCCGGAAAGTCGGCATAGAACGCGGCCTCGGGGTGGCGGGCGAGGAAGCGGCGCTTGACCGCCTCATCGCTCGTCTTCTTCTCGGCGCGGCCAATCAGCGTCACGCGCGCCCCTTGCAGGGGATCGCCGGACGCGCCCGTGCCGTCGAAGAGGATCGAGGCGCGGGGGTCCAGGCTGAGATTCCTGGTGTGCTGGGCGAGCCCGGAGATCAGAAAAATCGGGGCCCCTGACGCCTCGGTGGCCACGGTGATGAGGGAGGCGTAAGGATAGCCGTTGCCCGCGCCGAGCGTCGCGAGCGATGCTTTCAGCGCGCGACGCGTCAGACCGCGAGCATCCGCGGCCAAATCGGCCTTGGAGGGCATTTCCCCAGCTGCCTTATTTACTTGCGCCATCAGGATATTTGCTGCATTGCAATATGAAAGGCTGCGCGAGGCGCCCCCATGCTGCCATATTTTGGGTCAGCTTAAACCCCCCACAATCCTCGCTATCGCCGCAAGGGCCCCAATCAATGCCAACAATTGCACTTGTCGACGACGATCGTAACATCCTTACCTCCTTGCGCATGGTGCTCGAGGCGGAAGGCTATAAGACCCAGACCTACAATGACGGCGCCAGCGCGCTTGATGGTCTCGCCGAAAATCCGCCGGACCTTGCCATTCTCGACATCAAGATGCCGCGCATGGACGGCATGGAGTTGCTCCGGCGTCTCCGCCAGCGCAGCGAGCTGCCCGTGATCTTCCTCACCTCCAAGGACGAGGAGATCGACGAGCTGTTCGGGCTCAAGATGGGCGCCGACGATTTCATCCGCAAACCCTTCCCGCAGCGCCTGCTCGTCGAGCGGGTCAAGGCCGTGCTGCGCCGCGCCGCGCCGCGGGACGCCGGCGCGCCGGTGGAGGACAAAGCCAAGGTACTGGAGCGCGGCAAGCTCAAGATGGATCCCGAGCGCCATACCTGCGTCTGGGACAATCGCGCCGTGACCCTCACCGTCACCGAATTCCTAATCCTGCAGGCTCTCGCCTCGCGGCCAGGCGTGGTGAAAAGCCGCGACGCGCTGATGGATGCGGCCTATGATGACCAGGTGTATGTCGATGACCGTACCATTGACAGCCACATCAAACGCTTGCGGAAAAAGTTCAAGGCCGTGGATACGAGCTTCGACGTGATCGAGACCCTCTACGGCGTTGGCTACCGCTTCAAAGAGTGACGGGTCAGGGAGCCGATGACGGCCGAGGCCGACAGGTCCTGGCGGGACGCTGAAGCAACCCGGCTTCGCGACCGCCTGCGCCGCGGCGCGATTGCGTCCTTCGTTCGCGCGCGCAAGGCTACGCGCTGGCTCATCAAGCGCCTCCCCTTCCGCTACGGTTTTTCCAGCCTCACCAGGCGCATCGTCGTGCTCAACCTGCTCGGCCTTGCCATCCTCGTGTCGGGGATTTTGTATCTCAACCAGTTCCGCGCCGGCCTGATCGACGCCAAGGTGCAGAGCCTGCTCACGCAAGGCGAGATCATCGCCGGCGCGCTGGCGGCCTCGGCGGGGGTCGACACCGACCAGGTGCAGATCGATCCGGAAAAGCTGCTCGAAGTCGAAGGGGGACAGACCAGCAGCCCCGACGATGATGCGCTTGGCGGCAACCTCGAATTCACCATCGATCCGGAGCGGGCGGCGCCGATCCTCCGCCGCCTGGTCAAGCCCACCGGCAGCCGCGCCCGCATCTATGGCCGCGACGGCGCGCTGATCCTCGATTCCGACACGTTCTATTCGCGGGGCGAGGTGCTCCGCTACGATCTGCCTCCGCCCGATGCCGCCAAGCCCGATGCCCTCACCTCGTTCTGGCAGGCGGTGAAGACGCGCATGCGGCAATACGATCTGCCGCTCTATAGCGAGATCGGCGGCGAGAACGGCAAAGCCTATCCGGAAGTGGCATCCGCGTTGACCGGGACTTCGGTCCCCATCGTGCGAGTCAACGACAAGGGCGAGCTCGTGGTCTCGGTGGCGGTGCCGGTGCAGCGCATGCGCGCTGTGCTCGGGGTGCTGCTGCTGTCCACCCGGGGCGGCGACATCGACAATATCGTCGCCGCCGAGCGCTGGGGCATCGTGCGGGTGTCGCTGTTCGCGGCGGCGGTCACCGTGGTCTTGTCAGTGATCCTCGCCAATACCATCGCCGGGCCGGTGCAGCGGCTGGCGGCGGCGGCGGAGCGCGTGCGCCATAGCGTACGGGCCCGTGCCGAGATTCCGGATTTCACCGACCGGACCGACGAGATCGGCCATCTTTCGGGCGCGCTCAGGGACATGACCCAGGCACTCTACCGGCGCATCGACGCCATCGAGAGCTTCGCCGCCGACGTGGCCCATGAGCTCAAGAACCCGCTCACCTCCTTGCGCAGCGCGACGGAGACCTTGCCGCTCGTCAAGACCGAGGAGTCGAAGGAGCGGCTGATGGAGATCATCAAGCATGACGTGCAGCGGCTCGACCGGCTGATCAGCGATATTTCCGATGCCTCGCGCCTTGACGCGGAGCTCGCCCGCGAGGATGCGAAACCGGTGGACCTTTCGGAGCTGCTGCGCACCACGGTGTCGCTGTTCAATGACATCCATCGCGACGACACGCCGGAAGTTGTGCTCGAGATCGCCTATAGCGGCGGCGCGCGGCCTTATCACGCCGTCGGCCATGACAGCCGCTTGAGCCAAGTCATCGTCAATCTGCTCGACAACGCGATTTCCTTCTCGCCCCCTGGCGGAAGGGTGACCGTCGCGGCGAGGCGCGTGGGCCCCGAGATCCAGATCGCCGTCGAGGATGAGGGACCCGGCATTCCAGCGGAGAATCTCGAGCGCATTTTCGAGCGCTTCTATACCGACCGGCCGCAAGAGAGCTTCGGCCAGAATTCGGGACTCGGCCTCAACATCTCGCGGCAGATCGTGGTCGCCCATGGCGGCAGGCTGTGGGCGGAGAATCGTTTCCTCGCGGCGACGGGCGCCAAGAGCGTCAGGACGGCCGAGCGCGCCAGCGGCGGGGCGCGCTTCGTGATCCGGCTGCCGGCGGCTTGAAGTCAATCCAAGAGGCATGATTGAAAGCAGCGCGGGAGCTCGTCCATGGCACATGCGTGGCGCTTGGGGCCAAAGCTGCGCTGCTGCGCGGAGGCTCGGGCGCCGGCAAGTCGGATTTGGCGCTTCGCTTCATGGCGCTTCCGGCCGAGGCGGAGCTGGAGCCGCGGCTGGTGGCCGACGACCAGGTCTTGGTCGACGCGAGAGGTCCGCGCGAGCTCATCGCCTCGCCGCCTGCAACCCTTGCGGGCAAGCTCGAAGTGAGAGGCTTAGGCATCCTCGAAATATCCCATCTGGAACAGGCCCGGCTCGTGCTCGTCGTCGATCTCGTTCCGCGCGAGGAGGTCCCCCGGATGCCGGCTGAACCCTTGGAAAATACGGTGATTGCGGGGGTGGCGGTGCCGCTTCTCAGGCTTGCGCCGTTCGAGCCCTCTTCGGCCCTCAAGCTGAAATTGGCGCTTCTTGCGGCATCGTTACAAATGCCTATCTGGCATCCATAGGATCGGGCTTGCGCCCGCCGCGTGCCCGCGACAAAGATAGCGGCCTTTCGCCTGGGGGAAGCAATTCGCGGGTCAACATGATCGGTGTCGTCATCGTTACACATGGAAGGCTCGCGCATGAATTCCGTGCAGCGCTCGAGCATGTCGTCGGACCTCAGGAGCAGATCGAGACCATCTCCATCGGTCCGGACGACGACCTCGATGTAAGACGCGCCGACATGCTCGAGGCGCTGGCGCGCGTCGATACCGGGGATGGCGTCGTCGTGCTCACCGACATGTTCGGCGGCACCCCGTCCAATCTCGCGATCTCGGCCATGGAGCGGGCGAACGTCGAGGTGATCGCCGGCGTCAACCTGCCGATGCTGGTCAAGCTCGCAAGCGTGCGCGGCGAATGCGGGCTGGAAGAGGCGACCAATCAGGCGCAAGAAGCGGGACGGAAATATATCAGCGTGGCGAGCCAGATCCTCGCAGCGAATTAGAGTCGCTTCGGCGGCTTTTCTTTTTTCTGACGCAGAGCGACGATGGATGCCCGCCCCGGTGAAACCACGCGACGATAAGGGACGAGAGAGAGGCAGTAGCCTCCTCTTTGCCGAGGTGACGATCCCGAATAAGAAGGGGCTGCATGCGCGGGCCTCGGCGCAGTTCGTGCGCTGCGCAAGCCGCTTCAACGCCGAGATCCGGGTGACGCGGGAAGGCCACACGGTGGGTGGCACCTCGATCATGGGGCTGATGATGCTGGCTGCGGGTCAGGGCCACACCATTCTGATCGAGAGCGAAGGGCCGGAGGCGAGCGCCGCCCTCGAGGCATTGATCGGGCTGGTCGAGTCCAAGTTCGGCGAGGACGAGTGAGGCGCTAGGGCCGCTCACCTTCTCGCTGGTGACGCCTGACCAGGATTTCTCTCTGATACGCGTTTTGTGCCGGCCAGGGTCGGCAGGAACGCGGCGAGCGAGCCCACCACCAATCCGCCGAGGCCCGCGATCGCCCAGTCATCGGCATGCAGCGGGCTTAGATGCAGAAGGCTCGCGAAACTGGGCACCTGCACGAGAACGAGCGCCGAGCCGATGGTCGAGAGAACGGCAATGATCGAGGCGCGTGACCTGAGTTCTCGTCAGTCCCGCCGTCATCGTGGCGCTCGCGACGACGAGCGCGACAAGTGCCATGCTGCGGGCATGCTCGACGTCGTCGTTGGCGCCGAGGCTTCGCAGATAACCGACAACGATCAGCACGATGACCAGCGTCCCGATCAGGCCGATCAGCGTCCATTCGCGCCAGTCGAAGAAACGCAGCTTGCTGTTTCGCTGAACCGGCTCGAGCTCGCCTGAAGGCGGCAGCTCCTGGAAGACCAATAGCGCCGTCGGGTGGATGATGAGCTCGAGCCAGACGACGTGCATCGGCAGATAGAGCAGCGGGAACCCGGCAAAGGGAATGAGCGCAGCCGTGGCCACGAGGGGCATATGCACCATGAGCAGATAGGCGAAGCTCAGCTTGAGATTGCGGAAGAGCTGGCGCCCTTCGGAGATGGCGCGGACGATGGTGCGGAAATTGTCGTCGAGCAGCACGATGGAAGCGACCTCGCGCGCCGTGCGCGTGCCCCGCTCGCCCATAGCGATGCCGATGTCGGCGCCTTGCAGCGCCGACACGTCGTTCACCCCGTCTCCGGTCACGGCAACGATCTCTCCCGAGGCGCGCAAGGCCCGAACAAGGTCGAGCTTCTGAGCGGGGATGGCGCGCGCCACCACGTCGAAATCCTGCAAGCCCCGCCGGTCGGCAGCTTTCAACTCGGTCCCCTCGATGATCCTTGGAGGCCCGGCGCCAAGGCCGATCTCGCGCGCGATGGCGGCCGCCGTCGTGACGTGGTCTCCCGTCACCATGATGACCCTGATGACGGCGGCTTGCGCTTCGGCGATCGCCTCCTTGACGCCGGCGCGGACCCGGTCTTCGAAGGCCAACAGCCCCAGGAACTTGAAATTCCGATCGGGCTCGCCGCCCGACCGGTGACTGAGGACTGCGCTCGCGCAGGGCCAGCACCTTATGCCCGGTGGCGGCGATTTCCTCGGTCTTGGCGAGCCAACCGGCCTTCTCTTCTGGGTTCAGCGCGCTCATGGCCAAGATCGTCTCCGCCGCGCCCTTGACGGCCACGAGGGAACCGCCGTCGCCATGGCTGAGAATAGTCGTCTCGCGCCGCCGATCTTCGGTGAAGGGAAAGGTCGCAAGCAGCGTCTCGGCGGCGCCGCTCACGCCCTCAAGGATCGCGACATCGATTGGATCGCCGCTGCCATGGCGCGAGGCAAGCGCCGCAATGCCGCGAAGCTCGGCCGCTCCTATTCCATCCGCGGGAAGGTTATGCGCGAGCGTAAGTTTGCCCTCGGTGATGGTGCCGGTTTTGTCCGTGCAGATGCTCGTGACGCGGCCGATATTCTCGACGACCACCGCGCGGCGCACGAGCGCTTGGCGGCGCGCGAGGCGATAGACGCCGACGCCTAAGAAGAAGGTGAAGGCGACGGGGAATTCCTCGGGCAGCGCGGCGACGGCCAGCGTCACGGCGCTCAAAAATGCATCGAGCAGGCCGAAGCCCTGATAGTAGCGCGTGGCGGCGAGCGCCACGCAAACGAGCACGGCGATGGCGACGAGAAGGGCGACGAGAGCACCGATGGCGTGTTGCAGCGGCGTTCGCTTATGCTGTCCTTCGCGGGCGGAGCGCACGATCTCGCCATAGAGCGTCTCGCCGCCGGTGAAGACGAGTCTGAGGCGCGCTTCTCCGGTCAGAAGCCGCGTGCCGGCCGCTCCCCAATAATCGTTGTCGAGGGACGTCTCGGCGTTTCCGAGCCGGCCTCCGAAGGGGTGCTTGCGCACCGGCATAGCCTCGCCGGTTAGCGCGGATTCGTCGGCTTGCAGATCTACGCCTGAGACGAGCACGCCGTCGCCGGGAAAAGCGCCGCCCTCACCGACGATGACGAGATCGCCGGGAACCAGTTCGACCGAGGAAATGTCGTTCGCCGCGCCTTCACGCAGCACGCGCGACAGGCGCCAAACGTCCGGCCAACCCCTCCGTCGTCGCCTGGGTGCGGCGGTGCAGATAGGCGTCCATGCCTGCGATCGGCACCGGCGCGAGCCCGAGAACGCTGGCTTCGGCGTAGTCGCCAAGCCAAGCGAAGAGCAGCGCGGTCGTGACGAGGAACCAGACCATCGGGTCCTGCGCCGTGTCGCCGAGGATAGCGCCCCAACCGCCGTGTGCGTCCCCGAGGATATCGTTGCTGCCGTAGCGATGCCGCCGCTCCTCGACCTCCTCGGCCGTAAGGCCGCGCTCGGGATCGAGGAGCCCGGCAATGCGGTCTGAGGGAAAGAGGTGGCGCAACGCATCGGCCTTATGGCAAGGCCGATAGGCGGAGAGTGCCCAGGCTCGGCCGAAGGGTCAGCGGCGTGCCGGCGCTCTGCCGCATTCGGCTATGGGCGCTTGTAACCCGTGATCATGGCGCGAGCCAGGTTCTCGCGATGCACGAAGCTCGCCAGAACCACCGCGGCGATATGGGCCAGGATAAAAGCAAGGGTGATATTGGCGAGGACGTCGTGGACCTCCTCCACCGCCTCGCCGTTGTCTTTCAAGAACATCCCGGCAAGGGAACAGCCGCACAAACGGGTCCCATACATAGATTTGCGGCTTCATGCCGTTTCGATCCGGATTGAGCATAGGACGCTTTATCACCCCCCTGAGATCGGCCGACCTTGAGCCTAATCAAAATTCCCGCTGGCGCCACCGGCGCGCGCTAGCTCCGGCCGACCGAATCCTCTAGCGTGACCGCATGTTTACAGCCTGGATGGAGTTTGCCTTCGAGGCCGCGAGCCTTAGTCACGAGATGCAGGAAGTGATGATCCTGCGGCTGATGAAGCTCACTTTCGGCGGGCCAGCGGGTCATTTCGAGGTGCAGCGCATGGTGGCGGAGAAGAACCTCGCCTTCGCCGAGGCCGCGGCGACGCTTGCCACCGGCGGATCGATGCATACGGTGCTGCGCCGCTATCGGAGCCGCGTCCGGGAAAACAGGCTGCGGCTGTCGCAGAGCTGAGCGCCGCAACGCGCCAACGCGGACTTATCCTCGCACCTCTAGCGCCCCTAAACTCACGCGATCGCCCCCGTCTTGCCTCACCCTGGGGAGGCCACGGAACGTGGCCGTCTCGAAGGGCGAGGCCCTTGACTCCGGCCCCTTGGCTAAAGATATAAGGAGTTCTTTATATCTTTATGCAGCTGGAGCGGAGGCGGGTCATGAACTGCTATGTGAAAGACATCGGGCTCGCGGATTGGGGCCGGAAGGAAATCGCCATCGCCGAGAGCGAGATGCCGGGCCTCATGGCGGTGCGCGAGGACTATGCTAAGAGCAAGCCGCTGAAGGGCGCCCGCATCGCCGGCTCCCTGCACATGACCATCCAGACCGTGGTTCTGATCGAGACTTTGGCCGCGCTCGGCGCCGACATCCGCTGGGCCTCCTGCAACATCTACTCCACCCAGGACCACGCTGCCGCCGCGGTCGCCGCCGCAGGCGTGCCGGTCTTTGCCTATAAGGGCGAGAGTCTTGAAGACTATTGGGAGTACACCAACCGCATCTTCGAATGGTCCGACGGCGGCACGCCGAACATGATCCTCGACGATGGCGGCGACGCGACGCTCCTCATCCATCTTGGCGTGCGCGCCGAGAAGGGCGACACCGCCTTTCTCGACAAGGCGACCAACGAGGAGGAAGAGGTGCTGTTCGCCTCGATCAAAGAGCGGTTGCAGCGGGAGCCAGGCTGGTTCTCGAAAATCGCCGCCAATATCCGGGGCGTGACCGAGGAGACCACCACGGGCGTGCATCGCCTTTATGAGATGCAGAAGAAGGGCATGCTTTTGTTCCCGGCGATCAACGTCAATGACAGCGTCACCAAGTCGAAATTCGACAATCTCTATGGCTGCCGCGAGAGCCTGGTCGACGGCATCCGCCGCGGCACCGACGTGATGATGGCGGGCAAGGTGGCGATGGTCGCGGGCTTCGGTGACGTGGGCAAGGGCTCCGCGGCCTCGTTACGCAACGCCGGCTGCCGGGTACTCGTGTCCGAGATCGACCCGATCTGCGCGTTGCAGGCGGCGATGGAGGGCTATGAGGTCACCACCATGGAGGACGCGGCCCCGCGGGCCGACATCTTCGTCACCGCGACCGGCAACAAGGACGTGATCACGCTCGACCACATGCGCAAAATGAAAGACCGCGCCATCGTCTGCAATATCGGCCATTTCGATTCGGAGATCCAAGTGGCGGGTCTGCGCAACCTGAAATGGAACAATGTGAAGCCGCAGGTGGACGAGATCGAATTCCCCGACGGCCACCGCATTATCCTCCTGTCGGAGGGGCGGCTCGTGAATCTTGGCAACGCCATGGGCCATCCAAGCTTCGTCATGAGCGCGTCCTTCACCAATCAGACGCTGGCGCAGATCGAGCTGTGGACCAATCCGAAAGCCTATGAGCGAAAGGTCTACACCCTGCCGAAGCAGCTCGACGAGAAGGTGGCGCGGCTGCATCTGGCCAAAGTGGGCGCCAAGCTGACCGAGCTCACACCCGAGCAGTCAGATTATATCGGCGTCCCCGCCGACGGCCCGTTCAAGCCCGACTACTATCGGTATTAGGCCTGCTGACCTTGTCGGCTCACCCTTTCGAGACGCGCCTTTGGCGCTCCTCAGGATGAGGATCAGCTCCTCATGGTGAGGAGCGGAGCGAAGCTCCGCGTCTCGAACCATGAGGCCGCGCGAATAACCTTAATGCGTAACCAACACGCGCGGCGCAGTGGGCAAGAGTCGCCGATGTGGTTAAGCTATCGTTGATTCGCCTTCAAGGCTCGCCGGGTCGGTCGGCCCGCTTAAGTCTGTGGCAAGCGTTCATGCGATGTGAAGCGCGAGGCCATGGGCGGTGGCGGGGAACGGGTGACCATGCGGACCAATCGGGGCGAGGCTGCACCTCTTGCAAGGTGGCCGCAGGTGCTTCTCCGCTCGATCGCTCTCCTCATCGCTCTGCTCCCGCTCCCGGCCTACGCCGGGACTGCCGGTTTGGCCGACGGGTTCGACCCCCGGCTGTTGCTCACGCTCGGCATCAATCTCGGCATCATCGCCTTTGCCGTCGGCACCGCCGTCGTCTGCTTGCGCGCGACGCAGGCCGCGCGCCGGGCCAGGGACGCGGCCACGCTCGAGGCTGACCGCTACCGCGCGAGCGAGAGCACGCTCGAGACGATCCTCGCCGCCGAGCCGCAAGTGCTGTTGACCTGGACCGAGGAGGACGGACCGCGGGTCAATGTCGCGAATCTGCCGCTTCAGCTCGGCGTGCCGAGCGAGCCCCAGCGCCTGCTGCGCTTCGGCGAGTGGCTCGACGCAGCCCTCGGCGACCGAGCTCAACGAGGCCATGCAGAATTTGCTCGACCGGGGCGAGGCCTTCAACCTGACGCTCAGGACGCGGCGGCACAAGCATGTCGAGGTCGACGGACGGGCGGCCGGCCCCGCCATCGCGCTCAAGGTCCGCGATGTCGCCGGGCAGCGCCTCGAGCTTGCCGGCCTTAGCGAGCAGCACAAAAGGCTCGACGGCGAGATTGCCGCGCTCCGCGCCCTGCTCGATGCGCAGGCGAGCGCGAAGGACCGGCGTCAGGTCGAGAGCGGCCCGAGCGTCGAGACGCGGTTCCGCAGTTTCGACCGGCTGGCCACGGCCTTTGCCGTGTTCGATGCCGATCAGCGGC
Source organism: uncultured Alphaproteobacteria bacterium (assembly GCA_963804705.1). Lineage (GTDB taxonomy): Bacteria > Pseudomonadota > Alphaproteobacteria > Rhizobiales > Methyloligellaceae > Methyloceanibacter. The sequence goes on along the minus strand of CAWDRM010000023.1, from coordinate 176,050 downwards.
TAGCGCATTTCAATCAGGCCTATGTCGATCTGTGGCAGCTCGACCCCGATTGGCTCGCGACCCATCCCCGCGACGGCGAGATCCTCGACCGGCTCCGCCAGGGACGCCGCCTACCCGAAAAGGCCGACTATCAGGAATGGAAGCGTTCCTGGCTGTCGGCCTATGGCTCCAATACCCAGCGGGAGGATCAATGGCACCTGCCCGACGGGCGTACGCTGCATGTCGTCGCCGATAGCGCGTCGGAAGGCGGCGTCACCTATCTCTACGAGAACGTCACCGAGCGGTTGGCGCTGGAGAGCCGCTACAATGCCCTCATCCATGTGCAGCGCGAGACGCTCGACACCTTGCGCGAAGGCGTGGCGGTGTTCGCGCCGAACGGATGTTTGCAGCTCTATAACCGCGCCTTCGCCGCGATTTGGGGCTTGAGCCCACGGCAGCTCGACGGCGAGCCGCATATCGACGCCATCGTCAGCTCCTGCCGCGCGCTTTATGACGAGCCGCAGGAATGGGAACGCACCAAGGCGGCGGTCACCTCGATTTTTTCCGAGCGGCGCGCCTATGAAAGCCAGTTCGACCGGCCGGACGGCAGCGTCATCGCCTGCGCCGCGCTGCCGCTCCCGGATGGCGGCACGCTCCTCACCTATAGCAATGTGACCGACACCAAACATGTCGAGCGCGCGCTGATCGACCGCAACGAGGCGCTCGAAGCGGCGGACCGGGTCAAGACCGCCTTCGTCAGCCATGTATCCTACGAGCTGCGCACGCCGCTCACCAATATCATCGGCTTCACCGAGCTGCTCGCCAGCCCCACATCCGGCCCGTTGGCGACCGAAGCAGCGCGAATATCTCAGCGATATCCGCACCTCCGGGCAGACCCTGCTCGCCATCATCGACGACATCCTCGACCTCGCCACCATCGACGCCGGCACCATGCAGCTCAAGCTCACGCGCATCAAAGTGCGCGGCGTGATCGAGGCCGCGGTGGCCGGCTTACGCGAGCGGCTGAAGCAGAGCGGCATCGAGCTCGAGATCAAGATCGACCCGGGCATCGACGAGTTCGTGGCCGACGGCGCGCGGGTCACGCAAATCCTGTACAATCTGCTCGCCAATGCCATCGGCTTCTCGCCGCCGGGTGGCAGGGTCATGCTGTCTTGCCGCCACGACCAGGCCATGCTTGCCTTCACCGTCGAGGATCAAGGCTGCGGCATACCGGAGGAGTATCAGTCGGCCGTGTTCGAGCGCTTCGAGAGCCGTGCCAACGGGTCTGGCCATCGCGGCGCCGGGCTCGGCCTCACCATCGTCAGGAGCCTCGTTGAGCTGCATGGCGGCAGGGTCATGCTCGCCTCCACGCCTGGCCGTGGCACGCAAGTGCGGGCGCTGCTGCCGCTCGAAAGAGAGACGGGCGCCGCAGCTTCGGAACCCGAGCAGCGCCGCGCGGGATGAGCTTCAGTTGGAGCCTTGACGAACTCGACCTCGTTGAGCTCGACCGGCTCGCGCAACGCCTTGCCCTCATTCTCAAGCCTGGCGATGTGATCGCGCTGTCGGGGCCGCTCGGCGCCGGAAAGACCACCTTCGCCCGTCTGCTGCTCACGCGCCTTGGGGCGACGGGCGAGGTGCCGAGCCCGACCTTCGCTTTGGTGCAGGCCTACGATACGCCACGCTTTTCCGTGCAGCATTGCGATTTCTACCGCCTTCAGGCTGGCGACCTCGCCGAGCTCGGCCTCGACGATGCTGCTGGCCTCCTCGGTGACGATCGTCGAATGGCCGGAGCGCGCCGGCGATTGGCTCCCACAAAACCGGCTCGACATCGCCATGGACGAGACAGCGCTCCCCTGTCGCCGGCGCATCGTGCTGACCGGGCACGGCAGCTGGGGTCCCCGGCTCAAGCGCCTGCAGGCGCTGTCCAGTTTCCTGAGCGGCACGCCCTACGCCGAAGCTGCCGCCGAATATCTGCAAGGCGATGCCTCGACCCGCTCCTATGCGCGCCTCGTGCTGCCGGACCGCACCGCCATCCTCATGAATTCACCGCGCCAGCCGGACGGGCCACCGATCCGCGACGGCAAGCCCTATAGCGCGCTCGTGCATCTTGCCGAGGACGTCGCCCCCTTCGTGGCCGTCGGGCAAGCGCTCAGGGATCGCGGCCTTGCGGCACCGGCCATCTATGCCTTCGATCTCGACCAAGGTTTCCTGCTGCTAGAGGACCTGGGCGACAGGGTGTTCGGCGCTGAGATCGCGCGCGGCATGCCGATCGCGGAGCTTTACGCCTCGGCCGTGGACGTGCTCGCCGCGCTGGCGAGCGAGCCGCCGCCAGCGCTGTTGGAGATCGAGGGCCACGCGCCTTACCTGCTTCCGGCCTATGATCCCGACGCGCTGCTGACCGAGGCGCTCCTCCTCGTCGACTGGTTTTGGCCGGCGCTGCATGGCGGGCCTGCGCCAGAATCCGTCCGCGAAGGCCTTCACCGCCCTGTGGCAGCCCCTGCTCGCCCACGCGTCTAAAGCCGATAAGGCATTGATTTTGCGTGACTTTCACTCGCCCAATCTGATGTGGCTGCCCGACCGTCAGGGGCTGCAAAGGGTTGGCATCCTCGATTTCCAGGATGCCCTTCTCGGCCCATCCGCCTATGACCTTGTGTCGCTGCTGCAGGACGCCCGCCTCGACGTGCCCGAAGCGCTTGAAGCCCGGCTGTTCGATCGCTACTGTGCCGCCCGAGGCGCGAGCGACCGGCACTTTTCGAGCGATCAGTTTCGTACGCTCTACGCAACGCTCGGCGCCCAACGCAACTCGAAGATCCTCGGCATTTTTGCGCGATTGGCGAAACGTGACGGCAAGCGCGGCTATCTCTCTCATATCCCGCGGGTCGCCCGCTATCTCGAGCGCAATCTCGCCCATCCCGCGCTTGGAGGCCTTCGCGCCTGGTATGCGCGCGAACTGCCGCCGGCCGATGGGCTGCCCTCACTTACGCTGTAAAGGTTAAATTCCATGACGGTGGCTAAGACGGCGATGGTGCTTGCCGCGGGCCGAGGCGAGCGCATGCGCCCGCTCACCTTGCGCGTACCGAAGCCGCTCGTGCCGCTCGCCGGCCGCCCGCTCATCGACCATGTGCTCGACAGGCTGGCGCTGGCCGGGGTCGAGACGGCCGTCGTCAACGTGCACTACCTCGCCGATCAAATCGAGGAGCGCGCTCGCCGCCGCGAGGGCTCCAAACCCGCGATCGTCATTTCCGACGAGCGCGATCAACTGCTCGATACCGGCGGCGGCGCCAAGCGCGCGCTGCCCAAGCTCGGGGTGGGCCCCTTCTTCATCCACAACGCCGACACGGTGTGGAGCGAGAGCGCAAGCCAGGCGCTGACGCGGATGCTGCAATTGTGGGATCCCGCGACCATGGATTGCCTGCTGCTGCTCGCTCCGCTGTCTTCGAGCATCGGCTATGGCGGCAAGGGTGATTTCGCCATGGCGCCGGACGGCCGGCTCGCGCGGCGGGGCGAGCGGCAGATCGTGCCCTTCGCCTTCGCCGGGGTCTCGCTGTGCGACGCGAGGCTGTTCGAGGACTGTCCCGAGGGACCGTTCTCCTTGAACCTGCTGTGGGACCGGGCCCTCGCCAAGGGCCGCCTCTACGGCATGCGGCTCGACGGGCGCTGGATGCATGTCGGCACGCCGGAAGCTCTGGCGGAGGCCGAGAGCTGGTTCGAGCACGAAGGTGCCTGACCCTTCAGCGCGCGCCCCCGGCTCTACACTATCCCGCCTTCGGCGCCGTTCCTCACCACGCTTGCGAGAGCCGTGCTCAACGGCGACCTGCCCTGCCCAGGCGGCGTCAAGCCAGACGCGCTGACATTGCCGCTCGCCACCCTCTATCTGCCGACGCGGCGCGCCGTACGGAGGTTGCGCGATGCCTTCCTCGACGTGGCGGGCGGCAAGGCGACACTCCTGCCCAGCATCCGGGCGCTTGGCGACCCCGACGAGGACGCGGCGATCATCTTCGGCGCCGAGACCGGCGCGGAGGACGGTCTCGCGGGCGTGCTGGCCGCACCCGCCATCGGCACGTTGCCGCGGCGGCTCGCTCTGATGCGGCTCGTCCTTGCCTGGGGCGAAGCCAAGCGCCAACAGGGGATTGCCGCCCCCTCGATCTTTGGGGTCGAGCCGCCCCTGTCCACGCCAGCGCAAGCATCCTACCTCGCCGCCGATCTTGCCAACCTCATGGATGTCATCGAGAGTGAGGAGGTCGATCTCGCCTCCTTGCAAGACCTCGTGCCGGAAGCTCACGCCGCCCATTGGCAGCGGACCGTCGATTTCCTCAAGATCGTCACCGAGCACTGGCCGGACTATCTCCGCGACCAAGGCCTGGTCTCGCCGGCGGCGCGGCGCAACATGCTCATGGGCCTGGAGGCGGCGCGGCTGGCCAGCCACCCTCCTTCGGGGCCGGTGATCGCCGCGGGCTCGACGGGGACAGTCCCCGCCACGGCGCGGCTCTTGGCGCTCATCGCCTCGCTGCCGAACGGCGCCGTGGTGCTGCCGGGTCTTGATCTCTCCCTCGATGAAGAGAGCTGGGCGAGCCTGCCCGAGCATCCCGAGCACCCGCAAGCCAGCATGGCCGAGCTGCTTGCCAAGCTAGGGGTGACCCGCGCCGATGTCGCTTACGTTCCAGGCAGCGAGCCAAGCCGTGAAGGACGCTTGCGGCTTGGCTTCGTCGCCGAGGTGCTGCGGCCTTCGGGCAAGACCGACCGCTGGCAGCATTATCTGCGTGACCAGGCAGACGGTGCAAATGGCGCCCCGGAGGGTCTGGAGCATGGGCTTGCCGGCATTGAGATGCTGGAGGCGCCGACCGCCCATGACGAGGCCGAAGCCATCGCGCTGATCCTCAGATCGGCGATCGAGACGCCCGGCCGAACCGCGGCGCTCGTCACACCGGACCGGACGCTCGCCCGCCGCGTCGCCGCCCGGCTCCAAAGCTTCAATCTGGCGATCGACGATTCGGCAGGCGTGCCGGTCGCGCGCACGGTGCCCGGCGCTTTTCTCGACCTGGTGTTGAGCGCGGCGGAAAGCGACTTCTCAGCGCCGGCCCTGATGGCGCTGCTTAAGCACCCGCTCACGCTGCTTGGCCGGCCACCGGCCGAAATCAGGGCGGCGGCTCGGGCGCTCGAGCGGGGCGCCTTCCGCGACATCTATGTCGGCCAGGGCCTCGCCGGCGTGGCCGAGGCGCTCCGCGCCGCGCGGGCCGACGGCAAGCGCCGCCCCGGCCCCATCAGCCAGCAAGAGCAGCAAGCCGCCATGCGCCTCGTCGATGGATTTGGAGGCCGCGTTTGCGCCGCTCACGGCGCTCTATACCGACCCCTCCCCCCATACTGCAACACGCCTGGCCGAGGCCCATTGCGCTGCCGCCGAGTCGCTTGCCCGCGACGAGACCGGCACATCGTCCGCCCTGTGGCAAGGGGATGCCGGAGAGGCTCTGTCGGTGCTGCTGGCCGCGCTGATCGGGGCGGGCAGCGGGCTTACGATCGGCGCCACAGATTACGGCCCGTTCTATCGCAGCCTGCTCGCGGGCCACGTGGCGCGGCCGCGCCGGCCAACCCATCCGCGCCTCTCCATCTGGGGCCCCTTGGAGGCGCGCCTGCAACAGCCCGATGTGGTGATCCTCGGCAGCCTCAATGAGGGCGTCTGGCCGAGGCCGCAAGAAGCGAGCCCCTGGCTCAGCCGCCCCATGGCTGAAGCGCTCAAGCTGCCGCCGCCGGAGCGGCGCATCGGACTTTCGGCGCATGACTTCGCGCAAAGCCTGGGCGGCCCCCGTGTCTATCTCAGCCGCGCGCTCAAGGTCGACGGCGTGCCGACCGTGCAATCGCGCTGGCTGCAACGGCTCTCGGCGCTTGTCGAAGCCGCGGGTCTTACGGCCAAGCTCGCGCCCGACCAGCCTTTCGTCGCATGGGCAAGGACGAGGGATACGGTACCTCTCTTCGCGCCGGTCGGGCCGCCCAAGCCCTGCCCGCCGGTCGCGGCGCGGCCACGCCAGCTCAGCGCCACGCGCATCGAGCGCATGCTCGCCAATCCTTACGAGATTTTCGCCCGCGATATTCTGAAGCTGATGCCGCTCAAGCCTCTGGGCTCCCTGCCCGACGCGGCGATGCGCGGCACCATCGTCCACCATGCGCTGCACGACTTTGCGCTTAAGCATCCCGACAGCCTGCCGGACGACATTGCCAAGGAGCTTATCGCCAGCGCCGATGCGCTATTTGCCGCGCTGGGCGGGTCTCCCCGTGTCGAGGCGTTCTGGCGACCGCATTTCGAGCGCTTCGCGGAGCTGGTTCGCGGCGACGGAGCCTGCGCGGCGCGCAGGCATCGTCAAGGTCGAGGCCGAAGTCGACGGCGGTTTGGAGCTCGCAATCGCCGGTGGGTTCAGGCTCACCGCGCGCGCCGACCGCATCGATGTCGCCGATGACGGGAGCGTGGTGATCTACGACTACAAGACCGGCAGGCCGCCGCCGCAAAAGCATGTCGATAAGCTGTTCGCCCCGCAGCTCCCGCTCGAAGCGGCGATCGCCGAGGGCGGCGGCTTCGCGGCGATCGGGCCCCGCGCGGTCTGCGCCCTTTGCTACATCCAGGCGTCCGGCCGCTGCGACGGCGGCGAGGAGCAGCCGGCGGCGTCGAAGGATCCGGCGAGCCTTGCGGCCAAAGCGCTCGCCGATCTCACCAAGCTCATCGAGCGTTTCGATCGTCGCCGACACGCCCTATGAGGTCAAACGCCGGGCGGCGCCGGCCTTCGCCAATGTCTATTGCTATGACGAATATGAGCACCTCGCCCGCGTCCAGGAATGGCTCACGCAAGAGGCCGAGGAGGAGTGGCAATGAGCGTGAAGGCGCCCCTCCCCCACGAAGCCGACGCCAATCAGGCGCGCGCCTCTGATCCGTCCGCCAGCGCCTGGGTGTCGGCCAATGCCGGCACCGGCAAGACCGAGGTGCTGGTCAAGCGGGCTTTAAGGCTCCTGCTCGCGGGCTCAAAGCCAGAATCCATCCTCTGCTTGACCTACACCAAGATGGCAGCGGCCGAGATGCAGAACCGCCTGCTCAAGGAGCTCGCCTCTTGGGCCACGATCAAGACCGAGGATTTGCGCGAAAAGCTCGCCGATTTGCTCGGCGAGCCGCGGGACGGCGACATTCGCTCCGCTAGGCGGCTCTTCGCGCAAACCCTCGAGGCCACAGGCGGGCTCAAGATCTACACCATCCACGGCTTCTGCGAGCGGCTGCTCCAGCGCTTTCCGCTCGAGGCGGATGTCACGCCGCATTTCGCTGTGCTCGATGATGTCGAGGCCGCGCGGCTCAGGCGCGAGGCCTTCGACGCCACCATAGCGCGCGCCGCCCTGCAACGCGACGGCGCACTCGGCCAGGCGCTTGCCAAGATCGTGGCGGTAACCGCCGAGGATTATTTCCGCCTGGTGGTGGATGCCGTGCTCAGCCGGCGCGGCGAGCTCGCGCGCATGGTCGCCGAGCATGAGGGCGTCAGCGATTGGGCCGAAGCCGAGACCGCGAGCGTCAAACGCCTGTTCGGGATTGGGAACGATGAAACCGAGGCGACGCTGACCGAGGCGCTTGCGGGCGTGCTGAGCGACGGGGAGATCGATGATCTGCTCGACGCTCTACAAACCCACGCAGGGACTACCGGCGATCACAAATTGAAAGACAGCCTGCAAGCCGCCAGAGCCGCGGATGGCGGGCCACGCGCCGCGGCGCTCCGATCCATTTTCCTCACCGAGAAGCATGTGCCGCGCCAAAAGCTCTGCAGCAAAAAGTTGCAGCGGGACGCGCCGGCGCACGCGGCCAATCTCGACAGCGCGCAAGCGCGGTTCGCCGCGTTTGATATCAAACGCGCACATTTGCGCATGGCCGAGGCAAGCGGCGCGGTGCTCCTCCTCGCCGATGGCATCCAAGCCGAATATTCGAGGGCCAAGAGGATGCAGGCCGTGCTCGACTATGACGACCTCATCCTCAAGACCCAGACCCTCCTTACTCGCGCCGGCGCCGCCGCATGGGTGCTGTTCAAGATCGATGGCGGCATCGACCACATTCTCGTCGACGAGGCGCAGGACACCAACCCCGCGCAATGGTCGATCATCGAGCAGCTCGCCGGGGAGTTCTTCGCAGGTGAAGGCGCTAGCGATCGGGTCCGCACTCTGTTTGCGGTGGGCGACGAGAAGCAGTCGATCTACAGTTTCCAGGGTGCCGATCCTGCCCGCTTCGGCGCGATCGGACGCAGCTTTCGCGCCAAGGCGCGGGCGGCGCAGCAGGACTGGCACGAGGTGCCGCTCACCCTCTCCTTCCGCTCGACGGAGCCCGTGCTGGCGGCGGTCGACGCAGTCTTCGCCAAGCGCCCGGCGGCGGAGGGCCTCACTTGGGACGAGACCGCCATCATCCAGCATCACGCCTTCCGCATCGGCCAAGCGGGCGTGGTCGAGCTGTGGCAGGTCGAGACCGAAACCAAGCCCGAGCCAGTGGAGGCGTTTGAGCCTTGGATCGAGAAGGCTGCCGGCGCGCGCGCCGTCGATGCGCTGTGCGAACGCATCGCCGGGCAGATCAAGGCATGGCTCGACCAGGGCGAAGAGCTTCACTCGGAAGGCCGCAAGGTGCGGTCTGGCGATATTCTGATCCTCGTCCGCCGCCGCGATCCTTTCACCGCGCCCATGATTCGCGCGCTGAAGCACGCCCGCGTGCCCGTAGCCGGTGCCGACCGCATGCGGCTGTTGCAGCAGCTCGCGATCAAGGACCTCGTGGCGCTCGCCGATGTGCTGCTGATGCCCGAGGACGACCTAGCGCTCGCCATCGTGCTGAAGAGCCCGCTCTTCGGACTCGATGACGACGCTCTGTTCGACCTCGCTTTTCAGCGCCATCCCGCCTCCCTGTGGACGGTGCTCAAGGCGAAGGCCGAGGACGATCCGCGCTTCGCCGAGGCCGCGAGCACTCTGACGCGCTGGCTGTCCCGCGCCGACCTCGCGCCGCCTTACGAGTTCTTCCTCAAGCTGCTCGGAGAGGACGGCCAGAAGATGCGGAAGCGGATGCTGACGCGCCTTGGGCCGGAGGCGGCCGAGGCGCTCGATGAGTTCCTCGATCTAGCGCTTGGCTATGACCGGGAGGCCGCCCCTTCCCTACAGGGCTTCATCGACCAGCTGCGGTTGACCGACATCGAGATCAAGCGCGACATGGAGCAGGCCCGCGACGAGGTCCGCATCATGACGGTGCATGGCGCCAAGGGCTTGCAGGCGCCGATCGTGTTCCTGCCCGACACCTGCATGGTGCCGCGGGCGCAAGGGCCGAGGATCTTCTCGTTGCCGCGTCCGGGCACTCCCCCCGACACTGTCGGCCACCTCGTCTGGCCGGCCGGCGGGACACTCCGAGCTCGAGGCGCTCATCGGCGCCAAGACCGCAGTGCAGCAGGCTGAGCACGAGGAATATCACCGGCTGCTCTATGTCGCCATGACCCGGGCGCGCGACCGGCTCTATATCTGCGGCTGGCAGGGCGTGAAGCAGCGCGAGAAAAATTGCTGGTACGATCTCGTGCAAGAAGGCCTGCAAGGCCTGCTCACCGAGGCGGCCGCGCATGATGGCGTGTCGGTGCAGCGGCTTATCAGCAAGCAGACGGTCGTGGTCGAAAAGTCGGCGCCGAGCGCGGCCTTCGACACGACACCGGACTTGCCCGGCTGGGCGACGACGCCGGCCGCGACCGAGCGGCCGCGCCTTACGCTCGCGCCGTCGCGGCTTGGGCCACAGCTCGGTGACGGAGATGAGATCGCGGCAGAGCAGCCGCCGCTTGGACCAAAGGCCCTTGCCGAGAACGAGCGTTTCGCACGCGGCCGGCTGGTACACACGCTGCTGCAATATTTGCCTGAATTGGGCGCGGCCGAGCAGGAGAGCGCGGCACGCGCCTTCGTCGCCGCCCGAGGCGTCGATCTTCCCGAGGCCATGCGGGAGGAGATCGTGAGCGAGACGCTCGCCATCGTTGGCGACCCCCGCTTCGAAGCTCTGTTCCGGCCGGGAAGCCTTGGCGAGGTGCCGTTGGTGGCGAGGATCGGCGAGGGCCCTGACGCGTTGGAGCTTTCCGGCCAGATCGACCGGTTGGCGGTCCTCGACGATGCCCTGCTCATCCTCGACTACAAAACGAATCGGCCGCCCCCTTTAGAACCCGGCCAGGTTGCGTTTGGCTATATCGCGCAGCTTGCAGCCTATCGGCTGGCGTTGCGGGGGCTGTTCTCGGACCGGGAATTGCGGGCCGCCATTGTGTGGACCGACGGCCCAAAACTCATGGAAATTCCATCAACTCTGCTTGATGCCGCCGAACGCCGCATCTTGGAGCCTCGCCCTAGCCTTGACGTTCGGGGGGAGCGCACCTAGTTTCGAAATCGACGACAAGACCGGCCATTTGGGGCTCAAATGCCGGCGATCTAGGAGAAGCAAATGGCAACTTCCACTGTTTCAGACGACTCCTTCGAGGCCGACGTGCTCAAGTCGTCCACCCCGGTGGTCGTAGACTTCTGGGCCGAGTGGTGCGGCCCTTGCCGGCAGATCGCGCCGGCGCTCGAGGAGATCGCCAAGGAGCTCCACGGCAAGGTCAAGATCGTCAAGCTCAATATCGATGAGAACCAGCGCACGCCGACCCGCTACAATGTGCGGGCGATCCCGACCTTGATGATTTTCAAGGACGGCCAGCTGGCGGCGACGCAGACGGGCGCACTACCCAAGAGCCGGCTGGCCGATTGGATCAGCGGCACAATCGGCGTGGCCGCCGCTTAAGCCAACACAGGTTTGGTCATGGCCGGGCTTGTCCCGGCCATCCACGTCTTACCGATGGATGCTCAAATTCGTGGATGCCTGGCACAAGGCCGGGCATGACGATTCGCGCTCAGCCGTGCAGCTTGAGCACGTTGCCTGCAAGATAGAGCGAGCCGCAAATCAGCACCCGCCCGGGATGCCGCAACGCCGCCCGGGACTGTAGCAGCGCGTGCGGCACGCTGTTCGCGGCCGTGACCTCGAAGCCCTCATTGGCGGCGATCTCAGCCAGCGCCTCCGCCCCGAAGGCGTTCGCCTCGTCGGGAATCGGTACCGTATGGATGCGCTCGACCAGACCGTTGAACGGGGCGATGAAGGCGTGCGCGTCCTTGGTCTCCATCATGCCCCAGATGAGATGGACCGCGCGCGGCACGCGCTCGTCCAATTCAGCCAGCGCATGCGCAATGACCTGTCCGCCCGCGGCGTTGTGCCCGCCATCCAGCCAAATCTCGGTGCCTTCGCCGACATAAGTGTAGAGCGCGCCGGCGCCCAAGCGCTCGAGCCGCGCCGGCCATTCGGCATGGGTCAGGCCGTGCTCCAGCGCCTCTACCGTCAGAGCGTCGCCGAAGGCCACGCTCGCGGTGGCGATGGCCGCGCCCGCATTGTCGATCTGATGCCGCCCATTGAGACGCGGCAAGGGCAGGTCGATGAGCCGCGACGCGGTCTGGAAGATCAATCGCCCGTGCTGCTCGAAGGCGTCGAAGTCGCGGCCGAAGACATGCAGCGGCGCGCCGATCGCTTCGGCCCTGGCCTCGATGACGCGAAGCGCCTCCTCCTCCTGCCGCGCCACGATGCACGGAACGCCGGGCTTGAGAATCCCGGCTTTCTCGCCGGCGATGGCGCCTAGCGTGTAGCCGAGAAAGGAGACGTGATCGATGGAGACGGGCGTGATCGCGGTGGCAAGCGGCTTCGCCACGACGTTGGTCGCGTCAAGCCGCCCGCCGAGGCCGGTTTCGAGCAGCAGCAGATCGGCCGGCGTTTCGGCGAAGGCGAGGAAGGCGGCGGCGGTGGTGATCTCGAACAGCGTGATGAGCTCGCCGGCATTGGCGGCTTCGGCGCGGGCAAGGCAATCGACAAGCCTCGCTTCCGCGATCGGCGCGGCGCCGCCGGGACCAGCAAGGACGATGCGCTCATGGAAGTTGACGAGGTGAGGCGAAGTATAGACGTGCACGCGTCGCCCAAGCGCTTCGACAATGGCGCGTAGAAAGGCGATCAGCGAGCCCTTGCCGTTGGTGCCCGCGACATGGACCACCGGCGGCAGGCGACGCTCGGGATGGCCGAGTGCCGCGAGCAGCCGCTCGATGCGCCCGAGCGACAGGTCGATCGACTGCGGGTGCAGCGCCTTGAGGCGCTCGAGCAGGGTTGTGCTGACCGGGGCCGAAGGCAGGGGCGAGCGGCTCTCGTCGCCGTGGGGCAAGGTGGTCAACGTGTTTGAGCCTTAGGCGCGGTGCGGCGGGCGGGACTCGGCGCCATTGCCGAGGCTGCTGCTCAAGCCGTCATCCCCCTCCTCGATCTCGATATCGATGATCTCACCGTCGACCCTGGCGATCATGGAGTTCGGCGCCTGGTGCGAATTGACGCCGTCGAGGCGATCAGGAAGTGCCACCTCGCGTCCCGGCCGGGGATGGGTGAGCAACTTGCAGATGCGGCCGAGCGTGTCGCGCAAGGCATGGCGATGCACCACCATGTCGACCATGCCGTGCTCGAGGAGATATTCGGAGCGCTGGAAGCCGTTGGGGAGCTGCTCGCGGATGGTTTGCTCGATGACCCGGGGGCCGGCGAAGCCGATCAGGGCACCCGGCTCGGCGATGTGGATGTCGCCCAGCATGGCGTAAGAGGCTGTCACGCCGCCGGTCGTCGGATGGGTCAGCACGACGATGTAGGGAAGGTCCGCTTCGCGGAGCTCCTGCACCGCGACGGTGGTCCGGGGCATCTGCATCAAAGACAGGATGCCTTCCTGCATGCGCGCGCCGCCAGAGGCCGCGAACAGGATGAACGGCGCTTTGCGCTTGACCGCGGCGCGCATGCCCGTGATTACCGCTTCGCCAGCGGCGGTGCCGAGCGAGCCGCCCATGAAATCGAAGTCCTGAGCCGCGGCCACGATCTTCTCGCCCTGCAGCTTGCCCGCTCCGACGAGCACGGCATCGGCGAGACCGGTCTTGCTCCGGGCGTCCTTCAGCCTGTCGGTATAGCGGCGCTCGTCGCGGAATTTGAGCGGGTCGAGGGGAACGTCGGGCAGCGGGACGGTCTCGTATTCGGCCCCGTCGAACAGGGATTTCAGCCGGGCCGTGGCCGACATGCGCATGTGGTAGTTGGAGCCCGGCACCACGAACTGGTTGGCTTCGAGGTCCTTGTAATAGATCATCTGCCCCGTCTCGGGGCATTTTACCCAAAGATTGTCCGGCAGCTCCTTCTTTCGAAGGATGCTGCGGATCTTGGGTCTCACGACATTGTTGATCCAGTTCACGGGTCTAACGAGCTCTCACCAGACGTAATTCTCTAAACCGCAATGGTGCCTAAAGCGCGGCAGCAGCAGCCGGCTGGCGCAAACCCGAGGCCAAGTGCTCGACCAGGCCCAGCACGCGCGGGCCGGTCTCCGCGGTTGCCTTGCCGTCGGCATCGAGGCTTTGAGCGATCGCCGACACGAGCGCCGAGCCCACCACCACGCCCTCGGCGAGCTTGGCGATCGCGCTCACCTGCTCTTTCGTCTTTACGCCGAAGCCGACCGCGATCGGCAGATCGGTCTTTGCCTTGATCCGCCCGACATGGGCCGCGACCTCGGCAAGATCAGGCGCCGCCGTTCCGGTGATCCCCGCAATCGACACGTAATAGAGGAAGCCGGATGTGTTGGCGAGCACCGCCGGCAGCCGCTTCGCGTCGGTCGTGGGCGTCGCGAGGCGAATGAAGTTGAGGCCTGCTTGCCCTGCCTGTGGACGGAGCTCGGCATCTTCCTCTGGAGGCATATCCACCACGATCAAACCATCGACCCCGGCTGCGACGGCGTCCGCCAGGAACCGGTCGACGCCATAGACATATATGGGGTTGTAATAGCCCATTAGCACGATGGGGGTGGCGTCCTCCTGCTCGCGAAAGGCCTTAACCATGGCAAGCGTCTTCACCATGGTCTGGCCCGCTTTCAGCGCCCGCTGGGAGGCGGCCTGAATGGCCGGGCCGTCGGCCATCGGATCGGAGAACGGCATGCCGAGCTCGATGATATCCGCTCCAGCCGCGGGAAGCGCTTTCAGAACCTTGAGCGAGGTGGCGGTATCGGGGTCGCCGGCGGTGACGAAGGCGATGAGACCCGCGCGTCCTTGGCCCTTCAGCTCCGCAAATCTCTTGTCGATGCGGGTCACGTCTTAGCGCTCAAATAGCTTGCAACGGAATCGAGGTCCTTATCGCCGCGGCCGGAGAGATTGACCACCATCAGGTGATCCTTCGGCTTCTTCGGCGCGAGGTCGAGCACGCGGGCGAGCGCATGCGCCGGCTCTAGCGCCGGGATGATGCCTTCGAGCTTGCTGCAAAGCTGGAACGCGATCACCGCCTCGTCGTCGGTCGCCGAGAGGAATTTCACCCGTTTCATGTCGTTGAGCCAGGCATGCTCCGGCCCGATGCCGGGATAATCGAGCCCGGCGGAAATCGAATGCGCTTCCTCGATCTGACCGTCGTCGTCCATCAACAAATAGGTGCGATTGCCGTGCAGCACGCCGGGTCTGCCGCCGGCAATCGAGGCCGCATGCTTGCCACTGTTGAGACCGAGGCCGGCCGCTTCCACGCCGTAGATCTCGATCCCGCACTCGTCGAGGAACGGGTGGAACAGGCCCATCGCATTGGAGCCGCCGCCAATGCAGGCGATCAGCGAATCCGGCAGCCGGTTTTCGGCCTGCTGCATCTGTTCGCGTGTCTCACGGCCGATGATCGACTGGAAATCGCGCACCATGGCCGGGTAGGGATGCGGCCCGGCCACCGTGCCGATGCAATAGAACGTGTCGTGCACATTGGCGACCCAATCGCGCAACGCCTCATTCATCGCATCCTTCAGCGTCTTAGAACCCGATTCGACGGCGCGGACCTCGGCGCCCAGGATCTTCATCCGCAGCACGTTGGGCTTCTGCCGCGCGACGTCCACGGACCCCATGTAGACGATGCAGGGCAGGCCGAACTTGGCGCACAATGTTGCGGTCGCGACACCATGCATTCCGGCGCCGGTCTCGGCGATGATGCGCGTCTTGCCCATGCGCAAAGCCAGCATGATCTGGCCAAGCACATTGTTCACCTTGTGCGCGCCGGTGTGATTGAGCTCCTCGCGCTTGAAATAGATTTTCGCACCGCCGCAGTGCTGCGTGAGCCGCTCGGCAAAATAGAGCGGCGACGGCCTGCCGACGTAAGTTGCGAGATGGCCGTCCATCTCGGCCTGGAAGGACGGATCGGCTCGGGCGTCGGTATAGGCCCGCTCCAAATCGAGGATCAGCGGCATCAGCGTCTCGGCGACGAAGCGGCCGCCATAGATGCCGAAATGGCCGCGCTCGTCCGGCCCCGCGCGATAGGTGTTGAGCGGCGTCTGGTCCGTTCTCGCACTCATGAGGCGATCGCCTTCGGCCTGGCGGCTGCCGACTTTGCCGCTTGAATGAACTTGCGCACGAGATCCCGGTCCTTGCGGCCGGGCGCACGCTCCACGCCCGAGGAGACATCGACCATCGAGGCGCCGGTGACGCTCACCGCCTCGCCGACATTCTCCGCAGTGAGACCGCCGGACAGGGCGAAATGCCTCCCTTGCGACAGCGCCGCCAGCGCGTGCCAGTCGAAGGCCAGACCGTTGCCGCCAGGAAGGGCAGCGGCGGGATCGGGCTTGGCATCGAACAAAATCATGTCGGCGACGTCCCAGAAGGGGTCAGCCTCGGCGGCGTCCTCGGCGGATGCGATCGAGATCGCCTTGATCAGCTTTACGCCGAAGCGGCGCTTGATGTCAGCCAGGCGCTTGGGCGTCTCGCTGCCATGAAACTGAAGCAGGTCGGGACCGGCAATGGCCACAACCTCCTCGATCAGCAGGTCATCAGGATCGACCAGCACCGCCACCGAGGCGATGCGTCCCGACGCGGCCTTGGTCACCAAAGCCGCTTCCGCCAGCGTCACGTTGCGCGGGCTTTTCTCGAAGAACACGACGCCGATATAGTCGGCACCGGCGGCCACCGCCATCTCGACTAGATCGGGCGTCCGCACGCCGCAAATTTTCACCTTCACCGACACTTTGACGCGCTTCTTAAGGATGAGGGGGTCGAGGGGCTCCAAAAGCCCCTTAAGGGCGCCACCCTATGCAATCCGGGCTGCCAAGTCCATCGCACTGCAACAAATACACCCTCGCGGGGCGGAATCAGGAACCTCGGCGGGCGTGAAAGACGCCGCGCGGCGTGATGGCGGGTTTCGCTTGACCCGGTCGAAAATCGTCAATTTCCTTGGGATCGGCTTGGCGTGTAGGTGATTTGCTTGAAGCCCACATCGCGCAGCATGGCCTCGACACAAAGCCGGTTCGGACCCCACCAACTGCTTGGATCGTGCTTCAGCTCGGCACCGGGGTAGAAGACCATCGCCGGCGCGCGTGACCTCCGTTGCGTCAAGTACCGTCTCCAAGATCAGCAGATCACCGCAGACGCTTGCGGCCCGCTCGAGCGCGAGCAGCGGGTGCCGCATGTGATAGAGCAAAACGGTAAAGAGCACGATGTCGAAGGTGCCGACGGCCGACGGCGAGAGGGTCGTAAACGTCGATGTCCTTGACCTCGAGCTTGGGCGCAGGACGCTCCCGCACCAGGTCGAAGGCCCCCGCGGCTCCATTGCGCGTGCCAGACGTAGTGAACGGTGGACAACACGCGGGAGGCGCCCCGGCGGAGCGCCTCGACGCTGAAATAGCCGTCACAGCAACCGATATCGAGGACCGCCCGGCCTTTCGGCGAGTCTTGGCGTCCACGCTTTGCTGCGGCTTCAACCCGGACATCACGCGGCGGGGAGACGCACCCGATGCGGTCTTGCCTCTGCGCCGTCGAGCTCTTTTTCCAGCCGGTCGGCCTGGCGGCGCCAAGTGGACGCCTCGCGGGCTTGGGCGCGAGCCATGACCCGCCATTTGCCCTGTCCGAGCCAGGTCACGAAACCACCCACGACCAGCCCGAGCGCGAACGCGCCAAGCAGGAACAGGAACAGCGGCGCCTCGACGCCAAAGCCAGCATCGCTGTCAAATGGGTTGAGGCCGAGCGTCACCGGCTTCCGATTGACGACGGCCAGCGCCACGAGCACCAGGCCCAACGGCACAATAAGAAGGCCGCCGACGATCTTACGCATCACGGCCGCTCCATCAGGTTCAAGGCTTCTCGTCCGCGCCTCTGTTGCGACGCATCATCCGATCCGAAAAGTCGGCAACTTTTCGGGATCAGGCTCTAGACATCTTCACGGTTCAGGCGCTCGCGGAGCTCCTTGCCGGTCTTGAAGAATGGCACGAACTTGTCCTCGACGAAGACCGTGTCCCCGGTGCGGGGATTGCGGCCTTGCCGGGCTGCCCGGTGCTTCACCGTGAAGGCGCCGAAGCCGCGAAGCTCGACCCGGTCGCCCCGGGCCAGCGCGCCTGCGATCTCATCGAGCACGATGTTGATGATACGCTCGACGTCGCGTTGGAATAAATGCGGATTGGCCGCAGCCACCCGCTGAATCAGTTCTGACTTGATCATGATATGCCCCAACTTGCCGGCGAAACTGGCACTTCTGGCTGCGATCCCCGGCTAGCTAACCCACAGGTTGCCAAAGGGAAACCAGACCGTCAAGCTTCAGTCCAGCGGAGACTTGGCCGAGCAGGGATAGGATCCTCTCGCCCGTCACGCCAAAACCAGCGGCAATCGAGCCAAACAGCCAGCTCAGAATGCCGCCGCGCTCAGTCCTCGGCTTCCACTCCACGATGGAAAGTCCGGGGGCGATATTGCGCTCCTTCTGCAGCCAGCGCTTCGCCGCCTTCTCGTCGCCGATCTCGTCCACGAGCTTGAGCGCCAAGGCTTGGCGTCCAGAATAAACGCGGCCATCGGTCAGGCCCGGGACCGCTGCGGGGTCGATTTGGCGGCGTTGGCCGACGAGATCGACGAACCAGACCTTGGCCTCCTGCACCATCTCCTCGGCCAGCGCGCGGCCTTTCTCGTCCGTGGGCTCGAAGGGGCTCGGGACGGCCTTCAAGGGGCCGCTCTTGACCTCCTCGACCTTGACCCCGAGCGTCTTCATCAGCTCCGTCACATCGGCCCATTGGAAGATGACGCCGACCGATCCGGTTATGGTGTTGCCGTAGACGAAGATGCGGTCGGTCGCGACCGCCGCCATATAAGCCGCGGAGGTGGCGAGCGTGCCGCAGACCGCGACCACCGGCTTCTTCTCGGCGAGACGGCGAATGGCGTCATACATCGCTTCGCCGCCCGCGGTGGTGCCGCCGGGGCTGTTGATGTCGACGATCACCGCCTTGACCCGGTCG
The DNA here is from genome assembly GCA_963804705.1 of uncultured Alphaproteobacteria bacterium. GTDB lineage: Bacteria > Pseudomonadota > Alphaproteobacteria > Rhizobiales > Methyloligellaceae > Methyloceanibacter. The sequence goes on along the minus strand of CAWDRM010000023.1, from coordinate 157,754 downwards.
GACTTGGCGACCTTCTCGAACAGTTCGTCCATTTTCTGGTCGTCGGTGATGATGCCGCTGACCGATATTCGCGCGATATGGGGCAGGAAGCCGGCCGGCCCCACCATGCGCTGGCCACCAAAGGTCAGCGCGGCGACGAAGAGCAAGGCAAAGACCACCGCCACGAGCCGCCAGAGCGTGAGCCTCCGCCTGAGGCGGCGGCGGTCGACCATGGTTTCAGCTTCGAGCACGCTGTCAGATCTCTTTCAGATCAAAACCGGAGACGTGCCAGGGCTTTGCTGACAAGGAGCTTGGCGCGCCCGCTTATTCCTCGGACTCGGCGTCCGCCTCGGTCTCGGCAGGAGCCTCGCTCTTGGCAGCCCGGCTCTTGCGCTTGGGCTTTTCGGCGGGCTCTTCGTTGTCCTCTTCCTTCGCCCTGCTCAAGGCGGCGCCAAGGATGTCGCCAAGCGAGGCACCACTGTCGGTCGAGCCATATTGGGCGACCGCCTCTTTCTCCTCGGCCATCTCGAGCGCCTTGATCGACACGCCAACCTTGCGGGCCTTGGCATCGACCTGGGTCACCAGGGCGTCGAACTTCTCGCCGACGCCAAAGCGGTCAGGCCGCTGCTCGGAGCGGTCGCGGGAGAGGTCGGAGCGCCGGATGAAGGCGGTGAGGTCGTGGGCCAGAAGCTTGACCTCGAGCCCGTTATCCTTGACGGCGAGGACCTCGCAGGTCACCCGCATGCCTTTCTTGAGCTTGGCGCTCGGCGCGCCCGAAGCGAACGGATCGGGGGTGAGCTGCTTGATGCCGAGGCTGATGCGCTCCTTTTCGGAATCGGCTTCCAGCACGACGGCCTTGACGGTATCAGTCTTGTTGAAATCCTTGAGCGCTTCCTCGCCGGGTTTGGTCCAATCCAGGTCCGACAGATGCACCATGCCGTCGATGCCGCCGTCCAGGCCAACGAACAGCCCGAACTCGGTGATATTGCGGATCGGACCTTCGATGATGCTGCCGGGTGGATTGGCGGCGGCAAACGCAGTCCAGGGATTCTCCTGGGTCTGCTTCAGCCCGAGCGAGATGCGGCGCTTGTCGGGGTCGACCTCGAGCACCTGAACCTCGACCTCCTGGCTCGTCGAGATGATCTTGCCGGGATGGATGTTCTTCTTGGTCCAGCTCATCTCCGACACGTGGATCAAGCCTTCCACGCCGGGCTCAAGCTCGACGAAGGCGCCATAGTCGGTGATGTTGGTGACGGTGCCCTTGAGCCTCGAGCCCACCGGGTATTTTGCGGCGATGCCTTGCCAAGGATCGGCCTCGAGTTGCTTCATGCCGAGGCTGATGCGCTGGGTCTCGGAATTGATGCGGATGATCTGCACCTTCACGGTATCGCCGACATTGACGATCTCGCTCGGATGGGCCACGCGTCTCCACGCCATGTCGGTGACATGCAATAGCCCGTCGATGCCGCCAAGATCGATGAAGGCGCCATAGTCGGTGATGTTTTTCACCACGCCGTCGATGACCTGGCCCTCTTCCAGCCGCGCCACGATCTCGCTGCGCTTCTCGGCCCGCGTCTCCTCGAGCACCGAGCGGCGCGAGACCACGATGTTGCCGCGGCGGCGGTCCATCTTCAGAATCTGGAAGGGCTGCGGCATGTTCATCAGCGGCCCGACGTCGCGGACCGGGCGAATGTCGACCTGGCTGCCTGGGAGGAAAGCCACGGCGCCATCGAGATCGACGGTGAAACCGCCTTTGACGCGGTTGAAGATCACGCCCTCAACGCGCTCGCCCGCCTTGTATCTCTCCTCGAGCCGCGTCCAGCTCTCCTCGCGCCGCGCCTTCTCGCGCGACAGCACGGCCTCGCCCATCGAGTTCTCGACGCGCTCGAGATAGACGTCGACCTCGTCGCCAACGGACAGGTCGGCCGGGCGTCCCGGCATGCTGAATTCCTTCAAGGGGACGCGACCTTCGGTCTTGAGACCGACGTCGATCACCGCAACATCCTTTTCGATCCCGACGATGGTGCCCTTGATGACGCTGCCTTCCTGCAGCGCGGTTCCCTTCAGCGACTCATCGAGCATCGCCGTAAAATCGTCTAGGCTCGGATGGCTTACGCTAGCTTGCGGTTGGTTCATCTAAACTCCCAGTCCCTTCCAATCGTGATGCCCGTCCCCGCTGCCGGCGCGGTATGATTCGCGAAGCACGAGGGCAAGCGCGTCCATGGCTGCTGCGCCGCCTGAGGTCCACCGCCAGGATTTCGCGGAAAACATCGGAATGGAGTGCCGATGCGAAAGGGGCACCACCTCAAGAGATGTACCCTGCACGGCCCATCGCAGCGTCGATCAGATCGATGGCAGCCCTGAATGCCGCGTCTATATCCAAATTTGTGGTGTCGAGCAAGTGCGCGTCGGGGGCCCGGCGCAAGGGTGCCGCCGCCCGCCCCGCGTCGCGCTCGTCGCGGCGGCGAATATCGGCGAGCACATCGGCCTCGCTCATGGCCATTCCGGCCTCTTTCAGCTCCCGATAGCGCCGGCGGGCCCGCTCCTCCGGGGTTGCCGTGACGAACAGTTTAACCTCGGCCTCGGGGCAGATGACCGTGCCGATGTCCCGGCCGTCGAGGACGGCGCCTTGCTTGGCAGCGGCGAAGGCTCTTTGGTAGGCGAGCAGCGCTTCGCGCACCTCGCTATGCTTGGCCACGAGCGAGGCCGCCTCACCCAATCCGGGCCCACGCAAGGCGGGGTCGCCGAGCGTATTGGGATCGAGCAGTTTCGCGCTGGCGAGTGCGGCATGCGGATCGGCCGGGTCCTCGCCCCTCGCCACGGTGTCACGGGCGACCGCACGGTAGAGCGTGCCGGTGTCGAGATAAGCGAAGCGATAATGGGCAGCGACGAGATTGCCGAGCGTGCCCTTGCCCGAGGCCGCAGGTCCGTCAATGGCGATGATCATCGGAACTCCGCGCCGAGCATCGTCATCAACGGCACGAAGTCGGGGAAGCTCGTCGCGATCATGCTGGTGTCGTCCACGGTCACCGGCTTGGCGCTGCCGAGCCCAAGGACCAGAAACGCCATGGCGATGCGATGATCGAGATGGGTCGCAACCAGTCCGCCGCCGCGAACCTCGCCCGTCCCTGCGACGATCAAATCGTCACCCTCGATGCGCGCCTCGACGCCGCAGGCGATGAGCCCGGCCGCCGTGGCGACGAGACGGTCGCTCTCCTTCACGCGGAGCTCGGACAGGCCTTGCATGCGCGTCTCGCCCTCGGCGAAGGACGCGAGCACCGCGAGCACCGGATATTCATCGATCATGCTCGGCGCACGATCGGGCGGCACGGTGACGCCAGTGAGCGCGCCAGCCGTCACGCGCACATCGCCCACCGGCTCGCCGCCCTGATGGCGCAGGTCGAGCAGCTCGATGCTGGCGCCCATCTCGCGCAGCGTCTCCAGAAAGCCGGTGCGGGTCTCGTTCATCAGCACGCCTTGCAGCACGATCTCCGAGCGTGGGCAAATGAGCGCCGCGGCGATGGCGAAGGCTGCCGAGCTCGGGTCTCCCGGCACCGCGACTGGCACACTGACGAGCTCGGCGTCGCCACGCAGGGTGACGGCGCGGCGGCCGTCGTCTCGATCGTCGACGGCAAGCTCGGCGCCGAAATGGGTGAGCATGCGCTCGGTGTGGTCGCGGCTCGCCATGGGCTCGACCACGGTGGTGCGCCCCGGCGCATGGAGGCCAGCCAGCAGCACCGCCGACTTCACCTGCGCCGACGCCACCGGCAGATCGTAGGTGATGGGGACGAGATCGGGCGTGCCCCTGATGGTGAGGGGGAGCGTCATGCGCGGTTCACCGAGGACGGCAAGGCCCATGCGTTGCAGGGGCGCGAGCACGCGCGCCATGGGGCGGCGGCTCAAGGACGCATCGCCGGTGAAGTGCGCTTCCATGTCGTGGCCCGCGACAACGCCCAGCATCAGCCGGCTCCCCGTCCCGGAATTGCCGAAGTCGAGCGCCACGGCCGGCGCCCGCAAGCCGCCAACGCCCTGGCCGGTCACCTCGATCGCGCCGTTGTCGCGACGAAGCTCGGCGCCGAGCGCGACGATGACTTTCGCCGTGGCCATCACGTCGTCCGCCTCGAGCAGGCCGGTGATGCGGGTGCGGCCGGTGGCAAGCGCGCCCAGGACGAGGGCGCGGTGAGAGATCGATTTATCGCCCGGCACTCTGATCGTGCCGGCAAGCGCCCGCGCGGGAATGGCGGTGAGAGGCTGTGGCATACCGTCCTTGGATTTCAGTTTCTCGGGGCTCTCGATAGCTTTTGACAGCACCGGGCAAGCGTGGCAATGGGGAGCGAAATGCCGGCACAGCATCGAGGAGCGTCAATGTCGAAGCCCGCAAAGGGGACTAAGCGCGTTTGCGCGAGTTGCGGGGCGCGGTTTTACGATTTGAGCCGCACGCCGATCATTTGTCCCGTCTGTCAGACCGTTTATCAAGTGCCGCCGCCACCGACGCGGCGCGGCGAACGCACGCCGCCGCCGGAGGTCAGGGCGAAGGTGGTGGAGCCCGAGCTTGAGGCCGTGGCGCTCGAACCCGATACCATCAGCCTCGAAGAGGTGGTGGAGGCCGGCGAGGACGTGGCGATCGAGGGCGATGAGGAGATCGTCGATCTCGGCGAGGACGAGGCCGAAATTCCGGCGGCGGATGACGACAACGCCTTCCTGGAGGTGCCGGAGGGCGACGAGGAGCCCGACGTCACCGGCATCGTCGGCGGCCCGGAAGGCGAAGAGGCCTAAACACCTCTGGCTCCCGGTCCCGCAAAGGCCTTCGCATTTCTCTTGAATGCCGCTGCGGACCGACCTAATGCAGCAGCCGGACGCCAGAACGCGACTTTGCCCAGGTTCTGGCTTTTGATTTCTCGGTTCTGATGTCAGGCGTCTGATTTCAGATTTGGGGCCATAGCTCAGTTGGGAGAGCGCGTGAATGGCATTCACGAGGTCGGCGGTTCGATCCCGCCTGGCTCCACCATATTCCAGAATAAATTCAAGTAGTTATTGGCCTTAAAGTTAGGCCGTGCGGAAGGCTCAAATTCGTGTCCGCACTATGTCCGTAAATCCCGCGTGAGGCTCGCAGGGGCTAGGCGTGGTGGCAGCCCCAATACATCCAAGGCAAACGGCACATGATTGGATTTAACGTGTCCCATGAAATCGGTTTTTTTGTATCATTTTGGAACATTCCCTCTTTCCTGCAGTTTGTTCCATTCGGATAGCCCCCCTCTTCCCCTAGACGCAGGGTCTATCCAAGCAAGTGCAGGGAAGCCTCGGCCCCAACCGGGGCTTCCGTCTTATTAGGGGGGCGAGCATCGGGAGTCGGATGCGAAGCACCGCCGCCAAATTATTTTTGGAAGGTAGGCCACTGGCAGAGCGTTGGAAGCGCCCTGCCAGCACCACTTCGCCAGGGCGGCAGTCAGCGGGGCGCTATGCGGCGCTCGCCGCGCACGGCGATTTACCCACCATTACAAATTGCCACGGATAATCGTCCGCTCGGGGGAGAGGTTTATGCGGTTCTTGTCTCTCAGCATGCAGCGCGTCAACTTCCGTTCTTGGGGGCAAAGCGGACATAGCGCGGACTCGTCAGTATGTCCGCTAATGACCCAAAGCGGACATAAGTGCCCGGCAAGTTATTCCTTGTAGTACCCCACGCCGCAAATCTGATCGCCGGCCTTCGTGTAGAAGGTAGTCTTCTCCAGCGGCTTGTCTGAGCCAGGGCGCGGCCACCAGTAAGTCGTCTCTTTTATCGTTCCTTCGGTGGCATTCTGCACAATCACTTTGCCGAACGCAGCGCCGTGCTTGCCCTCAATGTCCTCCAAAAGCTGGCCCTTTTGATGCACGTAGGGATGCGCTGTTACGATGCCGTCCGAGGCGTTGGCGCAGAACACATAAAGATCACGATCCGCAAAGCCGCCGTCGGCCTTGTCGAACATATCAAGTGCTTTCGCCTTGTCCTGTTTCACCGCGGCAACTGCCCTGTCGAGCATGGCCTTGGCTTCCTCTGCAGTGCCATATTGAGCTGCGGCAACTGAGGCGACAGTGAAAAGAACCAAAACCGCGGCATAAGCGACGACCAATCCAAGACGGTTGCGTGACATGACTTCCTCCATAGAGCCAGGCAACAGGTATATCAAGACCGTCATCCGAACAACCGCCACCGACGGAACCAAGCTTCCCTGTTGACTGCCACTTCTCATAAACCGACAGCCAAATGCTGACTTGGACGTGCCGCCCAACGTCCGGTTTTGGGGGTAAAGTGGACCTGGCGCGGACTCGTCAGTATGTCCGCTAATGACGAGTTGCCAGTGCATCGCAGCACGACGATGCCCGAGCTTTTGTTTCATCAGAAGGCTACTAGAAGACGTCTCCGTCCTGTGACTGAATGACGAGACCATTGTAGCCGAACCGCTTGATTTCCTTGACACCTCGCTCCTGGTCGGTTGCATCCCAAGGCGTGAATGTTACGTAATGATACAAAACGGTCACCTTGGGATTTACTTTATTGAGAACGCCTGCCAGCTGTTCTGTCGAAGTATGAAATGCGTTCATGTACGATACGCTGACGGGCGCCTTTGCGTCGTACGGGTTGGTCTTGGGATCGAAGCTATACGCCTCGTGGAACAGAATATCAGCGCCGGCGTAGTCCTCTTCCATACCATCGAAGGGTGACGTGTCGCCGCTCAAGACAATCGTCCGGTCGACGGTTCCATCCGGCTTGGAAGTGACGATGCGGTAACCATACGTGTAGTCCCAAGTGCCATGATGGTTCTGGAAGGCGGTGATCCGGACATTATTGTCCTTGTAGACCTCACCGGGCAGCACGTCTTTCGCATTTATAACGTATCCCGTGGCATTGAGCTGTTCCAGGCCAAACATCTGGAGATCAATGTCTTTCGTGTAGGCCTCCGTGAGGTGGTGAGCCACGTCCTCGGTGCCGGGCGGTCCATAGACCTGAAGCGGCCCTTCACGATAATGGATCCAGGGCGCGAGCATGAATTCCGACAGGCCTTCGGTGTGGTCAAAGTGTAAATGGGTGAGGAACAGGCGGGTCAGATTCTTCGGTTCGAGGGCAGCGATCTTTCCACCGTACGCGGGAGTGTTCGCCTGCGAGTTTCGCCAAAAGCCTGGGCCACAGTCGAAAATGTAGGGCTGACCGTTAACGACAACGGCGGTGGAGATTCCGCTGTGGCGAGGGTCGCCCGCCGGCGTCCCACTTCCGATTACGACGACCTTGGTTACGTCGGATGTCGAATAGTCTTGCCCATACGCATAGCCGAGCGGCGCCCCTTCGGCGCGGCTAGGAGTCGGCTTGTCCTTGATTATCTCCTGGGCAATTGCCGTATTGAGCAGGAGAACAGTCAGAGTTGTGGTCAACACGAGTGTCGCACTTGTATGTCTTTTCATCGTTCGCCTCCGACAATCGCACCGATGAACTGGTGGCTCGTTCGAGTTACGCGCGACACTCTAACCTATGGGCCAACGATGCGATAATGATGCTAAAGATCGCTCCGTGCTGTGCAGTGAAAGATTTTGCAGTGCATGAGTTCGCTTATGGCACAAAGCATACATGCTCAACGCGCTGACGAAGGTCCGCTTCTGGGGCAATGCGGACAGAGTCTCTGATCTAGAACACACAGCCGTGGCGGGCAGCCAACGACAAGGCGCGCGAGCTGGGGTGGATAGTGTAGGTGTTAGCCGCCGATGATCCAGCCTATCGCGCGGACCACGCCATAGACGGCGAGCGAGACGGCGAGGCTGATCGTTAGGCCTTTAGCCAGCAGCTCGGCAAATTTGATCCTCCAAGAGGGTAGGGCCATCCGATCCAACTTTTCGTTCTGCTGGTCGGGCGTTAGAACTGGAGAAATGTCAACGCCGTCAATTGTGAGGCTTTTACTGCTCGATGGAGTGGCGGCAGATGATTTCGGCGTAGGATTTTCGGATGACGCCGGGGCGGCCTCGTTGAGCGCGTAAATTACCGACCATATGCCACCAATCAGTAGCGGGATCGCGGCCAATAAAAGCCCCAACCGGTGGAAGCCGCGGCTATGCCTTTGCGATGCGGCCATGAGGTCCCTCCCTCAAAGGGGCGGGCTATTCTAGCACTGAATGAAGGTGCGGGCGGACCTCCACACCAATAACCCGGGACTCCACAGTGACTCCTAGAGCCACGAAAGCCCCAACCCTTGGTCGGAATACCCCAGCCGGTGTTTCGAGTTTGTAGGGTGGCCCCTCTGGCCGCCCGCGCCACGGATGTCTGCCCTCAAGGTAAAACCATTGAAACAAAAGTGGTGGTGGCGGAGAGGGTGGGATTCGAACCCACGCAGCCTCTTGGTTTTGCCAAACGGATCAGCTTTCGGCCGCTATAGGGCGCAGTTCTTTGAGACGGAACAGCATGGCGAGCATGCGTTCCAGCTTCCGGTCGAGATGGACCTCGTACCGAGCGAGGCGCTCCAGCTTGTCGGGATCGAGCGATTCGCCGAATGCTTGATCGCGGATCAAGGGGCGGTTCGCCAATTCCTTCAGTCGGGTCTCAAGGCTAGGCAACACCTTCTGCTCGATGAAGCGGTGAAGGCTCTCGCTATTAGGCGAAAAAAAAACCTCATCTTCGTCCAACTCGTCGGGCCTACCTTGCAGCTCATATGCCCACCATTGCTGCGTATCCTCGCGCAGTGCTGCAATCGCCGACTCGTAAGCGTCATTCCGGTTGGAGCTAAGAAGTTCAAGAGCCCGCCGCGTCATCATCTCGTCTTCTTGCACCTCCGCGATTTCGGCCTCGGTGTCTTCGACTGTGGCCTGGATTGCGTCTATCACGCGTTCCGACTCTTTCGTGACATCCAGGTGGACAAGGGCAACCTTCACGGTCTCGCGGTAGGGTGAGAGCGCCTTTTCCAGTTCGCGCCGGTGGGTGGCAGCCTCGGCCAAGCAAAGGCGACGCTTGCGCCATAGGATGCCACCTATTTCCTCAACGAGATGCTCTTCCGTCGGCCCCACAGGCACGTGCTCAGCCATAAGCGCGCCGACGAGGGCGCGGTATTCGTCGGCATCCTCCCAGGGCAGCACGGTGTAGCGCGACAGCACCCCGTGCTTCAGCGCGTTGAAGCGGGTCATCTCGGTGCAGCTAATCTCGGCCGGCAACGTTGGCTTGGTCTCGGTCATCGCCAGAATCTCCGATTTGGTTTCGGGCTGTCGATCCGCGCCGGCAGCCGTTAGGCTGGAGGGCTCGATCGCCGCTGTGTTGTGCTGCGCACCAAAGCCTTGATGTTCCTTGACCGCTTCTTACGCCTAGGGGAGATCACGTATGCCAGCAGACGCGGAGCGGTACGGCCCCGCACGAACACTGCCTTGCCGCCTCGGCCTGCGTGATGTGACGGCGGGTGAAGGTAGCTCAGACATTCGCGTCCACCTGCTCACGCTGCACTGGGCTGAGCTCGACCAAGATCTCCAAGTCAGCCGAGTAAGGTCGCTCAGGGTCTTCCGCTTGCGCATTGCTAGCGCATGCGGGTCCTAGCTGAGACTAGGAGAAACCCTCACAATAGTTGCTGACACAGTGCGGACACGCCTCAGCATAATAGCCACACATTGGCAGAATTACAAGGTCTCCAAGGCCTATTGCACGTGATTGCCTATCACAGGCTAGGTGCGAAAGGATAGGCCGTTAGGCTTTCAGGGGGTGCAAGTGGCGGGGTTGTGGATGCAGAAGCGCCCCTTTTTGCCTCTTGGATGCCTCTTCCCTTTTGCTTCCAGGGGTGAGCGGGACCCGGCTCCCCAAGAGCCCCAGGGACCGCCATCCCTGGCTGGGGGGTATGGGGGGTTGGAACACACCCGTTGGAAGGCGTTGGAAAGCAGTGTTGGAACGCCCCTGTAGCCGCATAAATGCGCCATTTGTTGCGCCCGGGTGTGCCCCGACGTTCCAACGGCAGAAATGCTTGGTTGGAAGCGGTTGGAAGCCGGTTGGTAGCGGTTGCCGGACTAGTAGCGGACCTAGTGCGAGGGTGCCTGAGCCGGGACCGGCGCTCCGACTTGGGGCTGTTGCGTGCCCTGCTGTTGCTGGGCGTCTTTCTTATTAATCTCGAGCTGGCGCTGGTTGGATTTCTCCACTAACTGACGCAAGGCTTCCTGATATTTGGCGGGGTCGGCCGGAGGGCCGTCATAGACCTTGCCGAACTCGGTCAGCGGCACCGGAAAACCTACGCGCCGCTCCTGCGCGTTCATGGCAGCGACAGTCATCTGCTTCCCTTTGCGCATCTTGTCGAAAATTTCCTTGGTCAGTTCCATTTGAGCCTGGCAACTCCCGTCGAAGCAGATGAAATAGCGCAGCGAGATCGTTCTCCATCATTGATCTTGATCGCGACGCCGACGGGGACGACCAGTGAATAAGTGGTCGTCAGACCGACCACCAGGTTCTGCTTGTCCTCGCCTTCGACGCTGCGCACGGCAACGGTGCCCAGCACGATACCAGTCTCGGCGTCCAGCCCCCCGTGCTGGACGAGGCAAATTTGCTTGTTTCCCGTCTGCTCGTTCTTCGTGCAGACCTTCGCCCATGGTGACTCGTCTGCTCCAGGCACACCGGCCGCAACAGTACTGGAAGGATGGGCAGCGGGCGCTTTCGTTTTCGGCGCCGGTTGGTCTTCCTGCGCCACCGCGAAGGATGTTCCGAGCGCGAACGCTAGCAACGTCCACGTGCTTATGTGGCGCAGCGTGTTCATCGCGTCGGCAACCCGAGCATAATCAACATCCCCCTCGTTTTTGCGCAGACTAAGTTTCCGCAGCACCCCCGTGTCAATACCGGAAATGCGGCGCTGACGTGGCTTCTGATCGGTTTGCGCAAGGGCCCGAGGGAAGCTTGTCTTTCCGAATGATCCGCTTGCGTCTGTGTGAGGGTGGGCCGAACTCCTCATTGATAATCTCGTCTTTCTCAAAAAGGGCGTTCATTGCATCTCGTAGGGCGTCCCTGCCAATGCCCTTGCCGCGTCTGTCATCGGCAAAGACTTTGGGGGCGTAGGTGGGAGAGGTGCTTGAGCTGACGTTGCGTTCTTCGCGGGTGTATGCATCGAGCAGACTGAGGAAGATGATTTCAGCGTTGACTTGTGCTGAGGCCGCCGCCTTTCCGTCGTCGGGAACGAAGATCCCATTCCGCCAGATCAGCTTCATGGGCTTGCCCTTGGGGCCGTAGTTCAACTTCTTGAAATGCAGGCGACGCGCATCGCCCTCGGCTTCCTCGAGGTAGAGACGAGATCGCACGCTGTTATGCCATGCCGTCGAGCCGCTCGTGCCGGTGCCGCTTGCCATGCCAGCGATGCTCGGGTGCGATAACAAAATGATCGATGATCGGGTGCGGACGCAAACGCCCCGAAGCAGGGTCACAAATTTGCGGACTTGCGTCCGGTTAATTTCATCACCGCCGAAGACATCCGCCGACGTGTCGAGCACGCACGCAAACGCCCCGAGGTCACGGATGCGCGTCTCGATCCGGTCGAGGATCTGTGTAGGCTGCAACACGCCCTTGTCGAGTATCGCCACCAAGGCGTCTTCGCCAACAAAAGAGCGATAGTGAAAATCAGCGAGATCGCCCCACGAGAGGCCAAGCTCGACCCGCATCTGATCGAGGCGGATGTGCAGCTCGTCATCATCATCTTCGGCACCGAAATAAAGGAACGGGCCTTGCATCGTGTCGAAGCCTAACCAGGGCGCGCGCGACGATAGAGACGTGCCGAGCATCAGAGCCAGGATCGTTTTCCCGAGCCCGCCGTCGCCGCTCACGTTCGTGACGTTGACGTGTGGAATGACGCCATCAACGAGAAACTGGCGCACCGGCACGCGCTTGCCTTCAAGATCTGCGGCGCATGTGGTGATGAGCTTGGTTGATGAACTCATGCCGCCCCCCACGGTGAGACGGTGACGCGCGCGCCGATGAATCCGGAACCCTCGCACACTGAAATCTTTTTGACTGTCTTGCTGTCGTCGCTCTCGATGATCTGCATGGCCACCAGCAGATCGAGCACGCTTTTGGTTTTGTTGTCCGGATCGTAACGCTGCCACTTGGTTGGGGCACCCAACTCGATCGAGACCTCGACGGGGCCGCGGTGACGCTTGGGCCGAAGCTGCATGATCGTCTTGCCGGCAATGTCCCGCCAGTTCTTGTATTCGCGGCTGCACACCACGCGACCGCGGTAGGAACGCCACAAGCGGTTGGCGCTGACCGGCCAGGGGAGGACGAAGGCCTGTGTCATCGCGCACCGCCTTTCCAGGCGATGGCCCGGAGACTTTCTTGAAGGCGTGAACCTCGTCAGCCAGCACGCCAAGTCGCGATCGGTGTCGGCGAACATGAATGCTTGCTGCTCGCGCCAAAGCCGGGCCTGCAAGTCCAACTTCCAGAGCGAGAGCGCTTCGAGCGTGTCGAGGCGAGCACGCGCAGCATTTCGTTGCGTGATTAAATCGGAATTGGTATCTGTGGAATTGTTCAGCCTACCAGCATGGTCGTTTCCCTGAAGCCCGTTCACCGTCCCTGCGGTGGCGGGCTTCTCAGTATTTCGGAAAGCCATCTCATGCCCGCTCCCGAACTGGGTTGCGGCGCGTGACACGCTTGGCGAACCACGCCTTAGCTTCTTCCAAAGGAATGTGAGTTCAGGCCCGAACCGCAAATGCGGCAGGCCGTTGGGCTGGGCAATCAGTTTGGAGACGGTCCGCCTCGAGCGGTTGACCATCTTGGCGAAGTCCTCAATAGGGACGTAGTCGCCGAAGTCGCGGGTCTAATCGAGAAGTCATCAAAACGTCCTCGTGTGCGCAAAGGGTCGCGACACATCGGCGATTGATGACCGGCGTGCTGGTGGGATGTGCGTTAAGCCCAGAGCCACGTTACGCTATGGCTGTCTCTTCAAGACCCTCGAGGCGGACTGAAATACAACCGCACTGACCATCAATATATACAAGTGGGGACGTGGGGCGTCAACTGCCGCCCCAAGGGGGGAAGCTGAAAACTCGGCCTAGCGTGAATGGAGGAGACCGGATATTCGGCCCCAGAACTTCTTGGGCGGTTTCTTGGGGGGCTTTTCTGCCTTCCTCTGCGCGATTGCCTCGGCCTGCTTGGGCGATTTACCCGAGCGGATGAGCTTGCCGACCCCCGGAACTTTCTTGCGGCTCATGCCCGCCCCTTGTGAAGGGGGTGGACCTCGGCGCTTGGCTTGCCGGTGAGGAAGGCGCCTGCCGTCTCGGTTGCCTGACGAAGGGGATCGTCGGACAGGTGAGCATATCTCGCCGTAGTAGCGGTCTTGGTATGACCCAGCAGTGCCCCGATGAGGTGCAGTGACAAGCCCCGGTTTGCCAATACGCTGGCGTAGGTGTGCCTGAGATCATGGATTGTGCAGTCGGATATTCCGGCCTTCTGGCAGATCGCTGCCGATGATTTTCGGTCGCGCGGCCACATCGAGCGCGCCGGGCCCCCCCGGCACGCAGATGATATCGAGTTGCGCCGCTGAGGAAAAATCGTGCGCCGCGACGATCGCGAGCCCGAACTTGCTCACCACTGGACCGGCCTCCTAGGCGATCGTGTAGATCTCAAGCTCAGGCAGGTGAGCGAGCACCTCATAGGGTCCGGTGAAATCGAGCTGCGTCAGGCGGGGAAAAGAAGGAACCCGGCCCTGAGCTTGCGGGGCCTGGACCGCGCCAAAGGCTCAGGTAACGACGCCCTAAGACTTAGCCTCGGCCCCGGCCACGACAACGGTGACATTGGCCGCCCGCAAGAACGAGACCTGCTTCGGCAGAGACTGGTCGTAGGCGCCGGGCAGGATCAAGAGGGTGTCGCCAGGCTTGGCCACCTGCGTGACGTGCTGGACGGTCTGGAAGGCGGTCTTGGGCCCGCGACCGTCATTGGCGTCGCTGCCGTTCTTCGAATCGACATACCAGTGCATGGACAGCACAACAGCCGAAGCCGCCGATTTCAGCAAGGGGCAACCCGCACGCGGCGCTGCCCCTATAGTGAGCAGGCCTCTTGCCATTCCCTGCCGGAGCACGGCGGAGCCGCGCCGGGGACGCACGCTGTTCTTGAATTCGCTCGGGATTTTTCCCATATGCAAAGGGTTGCGAGAGCTCAGCGCCGCGACGGGCTGGGCTTTCGCGTTGGTTGGGCGCCGGCAGGACCCGCACGACGCTCCGACATGTCGCAGCCGCTTGAGCGATAAGGGCTTGGCACGATGTCGCGCATGACCATCCTTAGAGGGGAGCTTTGGCCGGGGGCCGGCGGGCCGGACGGCGCGCTGCTTCGCTTCGGCAAGTCGCCCGAAGCAGGCTACTCTCCTTACAACATCGAGCTGCTGGCGAGCGGCGAAGGCGGGCCAGAGGCGTTACGAATCACACTCGCCGTCGCGGGGGTTCAGGCTGGACGAGCTTGCCATCACCATCGAGGACGGTCAGTTGGTCGTCAGCGGGCAACAGATTGAAGAGCACAACAGCAGGGTGCGGACGGCGGGATCGTAGGTGGCAGCAAGAAGGCCATCACACGGCGGGCACCAGCGCCCGCGCGTGCAACAGTTTCGGATGCGGAGTAGATCGGATGAACGAGCACGAAAAAGAAGATCGCGACACTGGCCATTCCATGAGCCGGAAGGAATTCAAGCAGCTCGGCGACGGTGAAGTGGCCTATATCAAGCAGCTCAATATCGATCTCGCCCAGAAATTGTTCCCGGCGCTCCGCGGCAAGCTCGAGGGCATCGACCTCTATGCGGTGCTCGGGGCCGACGGCACGCCTTTGGCGCTGGCCGATAGCCGCACGGCGGCCATCGCCAACGCGATTGAGAACGATCTCGTGCCGCTCAGCGTGCATTGACGTTCCCCTCCCTGCGCCAGCACTATTAGCCTAAGGGAACCCTCGGGGCGCTGCCTGAGGCTCCAGCCGCTTATGTGCGTGTGGGGGAGTGCGATGAGAGACCTTTCACGACGGGATTTCTTGCGCCAGACGACCGTGACTTTGGCCATGGCCGCCCCTTGCCGCGCGGGCCACACCCAGCCAAGCCGCCACGACCGGCACGATTGATACCATCGCCTTCATCGACGCCTCCGGCGAGGAGCTGTTGCTCGGCGGTAGACCGCTCTCCTGGTGGATCGAGAGCTTCGGCCTGCCCTTCCACGTGTCCTATGCCCCCGACATCCGCGCCAATCTGCTCGCCTACAAGGATGTCTTCGCCCGGCTCTATCCCGAGGGCGAAGTCCGCTATGCCGGCAAGGCTTCCACCCACCCTGCCGTGTTCCGGCTGGCCGCCGAGGCGGGCGTGGGTATCGACGTCGCCTCGCCTTTCGAGACCCGTTGCGCGCTCGATGCGGGAGTCCCGCCCGAGATGCTGGACATGAACGGCAACGCCAAGGACGACGGCATGCTCAACCTCGCGATCAGTAAGGATATGCTGATCATCGTCGACTCGATCGCCGAGCTCGAGCGCATTGCCGAGCTCGCCAAGGATCAGCAGCGGAAGCCGCGCGTGATGCTGCGCGTGACTGGCTTCAGCCTCAGGGCGTCACCTCGGCGGCGATTTTCACCGCGGGCAAATGGAGCAAATTCGGCATCGCGCTCAGCGACATCCCGGCGTTGCTGCCGCGCCTCGCCGGGATGCCAGTCAAGGTTCTCGGCTTCCACACCCATATCGGTAGCCAGATCAACGATCTCGGCGCCTACCAGCTCGTGCTGGGCAGGCGCGGACATAAATTTCTCCCTTGCAGAGCAGGAGTGACTGACCATGCAAAAGACGAGCATTGCCGACTTTGTGCTGCGGACTGGGCTCGCGCTTGCCCTTGGTGCAATTGTCGGAGGCGCGCCGGCATACGCCGCCGACAAGCTGTTGGAGGAAACGGTCGACTTCACCGGGACCTTCATCTTCCTCGAGGCCAAAATCCCGGGGGGCGATCATCGGCGTGATCCGCAATGGCGAGACGGTGGTCAAGGGCTATGGCGAGATCGCCGACGGTAGCGGCAAGACCCCTGACGGCGATACGCGGATGCGGATTGGGTCGATCACCAAGGTCTTTGCCGGCGCCACGCTCGCCTCCATGGTGGCCGAGGGCCTGCAGGGCGAGTTCAGCTTCGTGGCCTTCGCGCCGTCGCGCGGCGTCGGCGTCTTCGTGTCGATCAACGAATTCAGCGTCGGTGGCTTCGAGGCGATGAGCAAGGCGGCAATCGAGCTGATCACGGAACTCGCACCCCGCTGAGGTCAGGCGCGCGGCGGGCACGAAGGACGACAGTCCTCAGGCGGCGTGGGACGTGGCGCCCTCGGTGAGCACCGCATAGATCGCGGCGGCGTCCTTCGACGCCCTGAGCTTGTCCACCGCGTGGCCCTCGCGCAACAGCCGCGAGATGCCCGCCAGCGCTTTCAGATGGTCGGCGCCGGCACCTTCGGGCGCGAGCAGCAGGAAGACGATATCGACCGGATCGCCGTCGACGGCGTCGAAATCGATCGGCTCGGCGAGTCTCGCGAAAATGCCGACGATGCGTTTCAGCCCGACGAGCTTGCCATGCGGGATGGCGATGCCCTCACCGAGCCCGGTGGAGCCTAGCCGCTCCCTCTGCAGCAGCGTGTCGAAAATATAGCGCTCTTGTACGCCGGTCAGGCGTTCGGCGCGCGCGGCTAGCTCTTGGAGGAGCTGCTTCTTGGTCTTGACCTTGAGGGAGGGGATCACCGCCTCGGGGCCGATGAAATTAGCGAGATGCATGTGCTAACCTGTTCGATGAGAGAGATGCCAAAGCGGAACGAGCCGCCTAGCGCCGTGCCCGCGTTTTGAGCTTAACCGCAGCATCGATCCAACCGATATTGCCGTCGTCACGCCTATAGACCACGTTGATTTCGCCATGGCTCGCGTTGCGGAATACAACGAACGGCCGGTCGGAAAGATCCATCTGCATCACCGCGTCGCTTACCGCCATCTCGTGCACGACCGTCTCGGCTTCGGCAACGATGATCGGGTTGTCCTCATCGCTCTCCTCCTGTCCTTCCGGCGGCGATTGCAGCACGTAGGATGCCGCAGGCGTCTCCTTGCGGGGCATGTGGCCGCCGCTATGGCGTTTGACCTTCCGCGTGTAGCGCCGCACTCGCTTTTCCAGCCGCTCACAGGCGAGATCGGCGCTCTTATAAGCGTCCGGCGCCGTGCCATGGGCTTCGAAACTCATGCCTTGCCACAAATGGATGGTGCAGTTAGTGCGAAACTCCCCGTGCTCTTTCTCTATGCGCACATGCCCGGTCGGCGGGCGCCCGACATATTTCTCGACGGTGTGCACGACGCGATCCTGGACATATCCGCGCAACGCCTCGCCGACGTCCAAATTCTTTCCGGTGACCTGTATCGTCATCGCTTATCGTCATCGCCCGCGGAACTGTCGACAGAACGGTTTCCCCTATTCCCCGGGACGCATGACGACGCCGCTCATGCGGGATAGACCTCAGCCTAGGCTCATGGCCCTGACGCGAAAGATGGTTGGCCTCCCACCCGCGGGCCGGGAAGCTAGACCCCTGCCCCTAAGGTGTCAAACCCAAATGCTCCAGGCGTTTGATTCAAAGCCATTTCCCTTTGCACAACAAGTTCTTGTGACGCCGCTTAGGGGCTTACGCCCCGCGCGATCCGCTTCTGGCGCCGGCGCTGCACCGACGACGGAATGCGCAGCGCTTCGCGGTATTTTGCCACCGTCCGCCGCGCGATATCAACGCCGTCTTGTTTCAATCGCTCGACGATCTTGTCGTCGGACAGCACGTCGCTCGCGGCCTCCGCCTCGATCATTTCCTTGATCCGGTGGCGCACGGCTTCCGAGGAGTGCGCGTCGCCGTCGCCGGAGGACGCGATCGATGACGTGAAGAAATATTTGAGCTCGAACAGGCCGCGGTTGGTCGCCATGTATTTGTTGGCGGTGACGCGGCTCACCGTCGATTCATGCATCGAGATGGCGTCGGCCACCGTCTTCAGGTTCAGGGGCCGCAAATGGCGCACGCCATAGGTGAGGAAGGCATCCTGCTGGCGCACGATCTCTTGCGCCACCTTCAAGATCGTACGCGCTCGCTGGTCGAGGCTCTTGACCAGCCAATTGGCCGTTTGCAGACAATCGACCAGATAGCTCTTGTCCTGCTTGCATTTGGCCGACTTGGCGACGCGGGCATAATAGGCTTGGTTCACCAGCACCCGCGGCAGCGTCTCGCTGTTGAGCTCGACGCGCCAGCTGCCATCGGGAAGGGCGCGGACCAGCACGTCGGGCACGATCGGCTGCGTCGGGCTCGCGCCATATTTCAGCCCGGGCTTCGGGTTCAGCCGCTTCACCTCCTGGATCATGTCGCAGAGGTCCTCATCGGAGACACGGCAGACCCGCTTCAGCGCCACGAGGTCGTGGGCGGCGAGAAGGTGAAGATTCTCGATCAGCGCGGCCATGGCGGGGTCGCAGCGATCGAGCTCTTTCAGTTGCAGCGTCAGGCACTCGCGCAAATCGCGGGCAAACACGCCGCAGGGCTCGAAGCTTTGCACGAGTTTGAGCGTCTCCTCGACGAGCTCGATGGGCGCGCCGAGCAGCTCGGCAAGCGCCGGCAGATCACCCTGCAGGTAGCCCGCCTCGTCGGTCATGTCTATGAGATGGTGGCCGATCAGCCGCTGCGCGGGATCGGCTATGGCGAGGGCCAGCTCGTCGGTAAGATGGTCTCGCAGCGTCCTCTCCTCGGCCACATAGGCCTCGAGATTGGGCGCCTCGTCCCCCGCAGCGCGCGAGCCTTGGGCAAGGCCGGTCCAGCCGGAGTCCTTGAGGGCATTAGGGCTGAAGCCTTCGGGCTCAGGGGAGGTCTCGTGGGGCTCGGTGTCGAGGTCTTCGGACTGCCCTCCCCTGTTATCCGCCTGTAGATCGAGCCAATCGCCATCAGCCCGTTCGGCGGAGTCCATCTCGGCCGCCTCGGTCGCGGTGTCACCGGCGGCGGCGTTGGTCTCGTCAGGCTCGCCATCCTTGAACTGGCTGGGAGCGGGTTCAGGCGCCTCGGCGTTCGGACCGCCGCTCGGCTCGTCGGACTCCTCGCGCTCGAGCAGCGGGTTCCGCTCAAGCTCGGCGTCGAGGAAGGTGGCAAGCTCCATGTTGGAGAGTTGCAGCAGCTTGATTGCTTGCTGCAGTTGCGGAGTCATCACCAGGCTGTGGCTTTGGCGAAGCTCGAGCTTTGTGGTGAACGCCATGGTACTTCCCGGACGGGCCGTCGACTGGCCTAAATCCTGAACTGGTCGCCGAGATAGACGCGCCGTACGTCCTCGTTGTTGATGATTTCATGGGCGGTGCCGTGGGTGAGCACCATGCCGTCATGGATGATGTAGGCGCGTCCCACCAGCTCGAGCGTCTCCCGCACATTGTGGTCGGTGATGAGAACGCCGATGCCTCGCTCGGTGAGATGGCGCACGAGAGCGCGGATGTCGTTGACGGCAATCGGATCGATACCGGCAAAAGGCTCGTCGAGCAGCATGAACGAGGGACGGGTGGCGAGCGCGCGGGCAATTTCGACGCGGCGCCGCTCACCGCCGGAGAGGCGGATGGAGGGAGATTTCCTGAGCCGCGTGATACGGAACTCTTCGAGCAGCGCATCGAGTTGAACCTGGCGCTCCGCCTTGTTGGGCTCGACCGTCTCGAGTACGGCGAGGATGTTCTCCTCGACGGTGAGGCCGCGAAAGATCGAGGCCTCCTGCGGCAGATAGCCGATGCCCAGCCGCGCCCGGCGATACATTGGCAGCTTGGTCACGTCGCGCCCGTCGATGCGGATGCTTCCCTCGTCGGCCGGAATGAGGCCGGTGATCATGTAGAAGACGGTGGTCTTGCCCGCGCCGTTCGGCCCGAGCAGGCCGACCGTTTCGCCCCGGGCGACCTCGAGGCTCACGCCGCGAACGACGGTACGCTTCTTGAAGCTCTTGACGACCGAATGAACCGTCAGCCAGCCCGCATATTCGTTTGGCGGAACTTCCGGCTCGAAGTCGTGCTCCTCGGGGCGGGCAACCCCGCGCTCGGCGACTGCCTGGCGACCTGGGAACGACAGCAATTTGCCCACTTACCCTTCCGCTCCTTCAATTGAAGCACGAGCCGGTTAAATTCGGATGAAAGGCGATCTCTGCCTTATTGTTGCTGCCCCGGTAAGAGCTGCCAAGCCTCGGAATCGGGGTGGAGCTCGGCGCCATTCGCCGCCTTGTCGGGTGCTTTAGCATTCTCAGAACTTTCGGTGCCAGATTGGGCGGGCTTGTCATCTGCGGTCTTGTCACTGGCTTTCTTGTCACTGGCTTTCTTGTCCTCGGCTTTTTTGTCATTGGCTTTTTTGTCATCGCTGGACTTCGTGTCCTTCGGCATGAACAGGGCACGAATACGGCCCGGCGCCGCCGCAGTACCGGGGTTCTCGAACCGGCTTTCACCGGTCTTCAAGTCAATGATAAGCCGGTCTCCCTTTAGCACATTCTTGCCCTGCATTAACACCACATTGCCGCCCACGGTCACCTGCTGGGCCGGCACATCGTAAAGGGCCCAGTCGCTCGTGGTGGTCTGGTCCTGGTCGCTCGTGATGATGACGTCGCCGCGCGCCTCGATCTTGCTGATCTGAGTACCGTCGCCGCCGAGTGCGCCACCGCCGCCGGCCTTGGGGTCGTCGGCCTTGGCATCTTGAGCCTTGGCATCGGTCATCGGGGCAGGCGCGGCCTGGCCCCCGGTGAGGCTGTCGCTGCCGCCACCCACATAGTGCACGTCGAGCTCCGTGGCGCGGAGCGTGGTGGTACCTTGCACGGCTTTCACATTGCCCTTGAAAGTCGCGTATTTCTTCGCGTCATGCACGACGAGCACGTCGGATTCGATATCGATCGGCTGGCCTGAATTCTTGGAGAGCCCGCCGAAGCTGCTGCCCGCGGCTGGGGCGCTGGTTTGCGCTTGGGCAGCGACCGCGGTTGGGGGCGCCGGAGCGGTCTCGGTGCTGATCGGGGCTTGCGCATGGGCCACCCCGCCGAGCAGGACGCCGAGCGCCATGACGCCCACGCCGAGCGTGGCGCCTGGTAATTTCGGCAGGCTGCGGCGCTGTTTCGGATGCATGGTCATTTGGCAGTCGCCATGGGAGCGGATTGGACCGGCTGAGGGGCCACGCGGTCCGGCTGAGTGGGGGCTGCGATTTGCGGCGGCGAGCCGGCGCCGGTTGCCGCCGGGGCCGGCTTCTTGTCCACCTTGTTGATATGGACGGTCACCTTGCCGCGGAACAGGAGGATGTGGTCGGCGGTGCGCAGCGTTAGCGCATTGGCGCGCACCGTGCCGTTGGGCAGGTCGAAGGCGACAGGCTGATGCGAGCGGACGATCTGTTTCTTCATTTCGAGGCTTGCCGCGGTGAGCCGGCCGGTGATGCCCGAGCTCGTCGACACGCGGATGTCGTCGCGCATCAAGAGGCGCTCGGTCTCACTGTTGAACAGGCCGCGCACCGCCTGCATATGCGACCAGCCCTTCTGCTCCGTGCTGAGCTCGGCCTTAATGGCATGCAACTTGATCAATTTTGGAGTCTTCATGTCCTGGTCGGCGTAATCGGCGCTGATGACATAAGCGCCGTTCTTCTTGTCGACGCCCTTCAGCTTCGGGTTCACCATGCGCAGATTGCCGTCCGCCACCTCGATGCCGCTGACGCTCGCGGTGACCCCGCCAACGGTGATGTTCAGGCCCGACGAGATGAAATAGGCGGCGAACACCAGCACCGCCAGCACCGGCAGGAATTTGCGCAGGAAGCGTACCGCGCGGCTGTGCCGCCCCGCGCTCCGGAAAGCACGCTCATTCTCTTCGGCGCTGCGCACGCGATACTGGTGCCTGCCGGGAACCAGTTGCGCCTCGATCGTCACGGGATGCTCCTTCGGGACCGGCACGGCCGGGCAAGCCACAATTAGCCGCAAGACTTTGATGACATTGCGACGACCAGCCTGCCGGTGAGCAGCCCTGCCGCCCCGAATTGAGGCAGGCGCTAATGGGCAAACGGGTCGATCTCGGACCAGCCACGCAAATCGAGCTCCGCGCGCGTCGGCAGAAAGGCGAAGCAGGCGCGGGCCAATCCTTCGCGCCCCTCGCGCACCAGCATGGCGTCAAGTTTCTCCTTAAGCGCGTGCAGATGCAACACGTCGCTTGCGGCATAATTGAGCTGCTCTTGGGTCAGCCGCTCGGCGCCCCAATCGGAGGATTGCTGCTGCTTGGAGAGATCGATGCCCAACAGCTCCCGGCACAGATCCTTGAGGCCGTGCCGGTCGGTGAAGGTGCGGGCCAGCTTGGAGGCCACCTTGGTGCAATAGACCGGGCGCGACATCACGCCGAAGGCGTGCTTGAGCACGGCCATATCGAAGCGGCCGAAATGGAACAGCTTGAGCACGCTCTCATCGGCGAGCAGCCGTGTCAGCTCCGGCGCATCGTGGCTCCGGCCGATTTGCACGAGCTGGGCGTTGCCGTCGCCCTTCGACAGCTGCACGAGGCAGAGCCGGTCGCGATAGAGGTTGAGGCCGAGCGTTTCGGTGTCGATGGCGACGGCGTCGCCCCAGGCGCGGCCGTGGGGCAGGTCACCTTTATGCAGCTCGACCGTCATCCCGGGCGCTTCATGAGGCTAGATCCGACGGCCTACGCGCTGCCGCGCCAGCGCCGCTTTGCAAACGATTTGGTGCCCAGGAGAAGACTCGAACTTCCACACCCTTTCGGGTACTAGCACCTGAAGCTAGCGCGTCTACCAATTCCGCCACCTGGGCTAGGGCTCCTGAGGTACGATCGACGCTGTGCCTTGTCAATCGGCCGACCCTGCCCGCGGCGGAGCCCGACGCGAAGAGGCGTGCATTGAAGATGCCCGCTTCACAGAGTTCGACCCTGTCGTGTATTGCTGCTCTCCCCTCGCCAAGCCAAGCGCCCTTCACGGCGAGGCTCATGCAGGAAGACCAGTGGGCATTTCCTTAAGCAGCTCGACCCTCATCACGATTTATGGCGGCTCGGGCTTTATCGGCCGCCATGTCGTCCGCGCGCTGGCCAAGACCGGGGCGCGAATGCGTATCGCCGTCCGCCGGCCCGATCTTGCCGGCCATTTGCAGCCGCTCGGCGGCGTTGGCCAGATCATCCCGGTCCAGGCCAATGTGCGCTTTCCGGACTCGCTCGCCGCGCCGGCGGAGGGAGCCTACGCGGTGATCAATCTCGTCGGCATTCTGGTGCCAAGAGGCCGGCAGACCTTCGCCAGCGTTCAAGACGAGGGCGCGCGCCATGTCGCTTTGGCCGCGCGTGCGACCGGTGCGCGAGCCTTCGTACAGATGTCGGCGATCGGCGCCGACGCTCATTCGCCGGCGGCCTACGCCCGCACCAAGGCTGCGGGCGAGGCTGCCGTGACCGCCATCTTTCCCGGGGCCGTGATCTTACGCCCCTCCATCGTGTTCGGGCCGGAGGACGATTTCTTCAACCGCTTCGCCGCCTTGGCGCGGATTGTGCCGGCGCTGCCTTTGATCGGCGGCGGCAAGACGCGGTTTGAGCCGGTGTACGTCGGGGACGTGGCCAAGGCGGTGGTGGCGGGCCTGACCGGCAAAGCGGAAGCGGGCGCCCCTTACGAGCTTGGCGGGCCGGAAATCCTGACCATGAAAGAGGTGATGGAGCGCGTGCTCGCCTACACCATGCGGCGGAGGCCGCTGGTGACCCTGCCGTTCTGGCTCGCCAAAATCCAGGCAGCCGTCCTGCAATTACTGCCCAGCCCGCCGCTCACCTTGGATCAGGTACGCATGCTGGAAACCGACAATGTGGTGAGCGAGGCCGCCAAGCGAGCCGGCCGCACGCTGGAAGGTCTCGGCATCGAGCCCGTCGCCGTCGAGGCGGTGGTGCCGGACTATCTCGAGCGGTTCCGGCCGCGCGGCCAGTTCTCGATCTACCGCCCTTAGCCGCCGGCGCTCGCCGCGCCGGGCAGCACCGGCATGCTCGCCTGTTGGCCAGGGCCACAGGTCCCTTGCGCCTCGACCGGGGGCAGGTGAACGCCATAAACACAGACCAGGACGAGCAAAAAGCCGCCAAGGGCCATGCGATAGAGACCGAAGGGGAGAAAGCTGATGCGCTTCAAGAGCCCCATCAAAAAGGCGATGGCCAGGATGCCGGCGACGAAAGTGAGCCCCGCCGCCAGATGCTCATCGGAGGTGTTATGGCAGCCGCTCTTAACCGCATCGCCAACGGTCAAGACAATGGCCGCCGTCGTCGCCGGGATGCCGAGCAGGAACGAGAAGCGGGCCGAGTCGGGCCGGGTGAAGCCCAGGAAGCGCACCGCCGTCATGGTGACGCCGGACCGGCTGGTGCCCGGAATGAGCGCCAGCGCTTGCGCCACCCCGATCAGCACCGCATCCTTGAGCGATACGTTGTCGATGGTCTTCACTTGGCGGCCGACCTGATCGGCGACCAGCATCAGCACGCCGTAAGCCACCGTATTCCACGCCACGACCGTGATTTGCGCTCAAGATCGGGCACGTTCAGCTTCTTCAGCGTGAAACCGAACAGGATGGCGGGAATTGTCCCAACCAGGATATAGAGGGCAAGGCGGCCTTCATTGGTGACCTTCCCGCGGAATAGCAGGAGCGTGCCGAGGATGAGCCGCCACACATCGCGCCAGAAATAAATGAGGATGGCGAGCAACGTGCCGAGATGCAGCATGACGTCGGTGAACTGGCCCTGGTCGGGCCAGCCGGTCGGCGTTGGAATGAGAATGAGATGCCCGGACGACGAGATCGGGAGGAATTCCGTGACCCCCTGCACCACGGCAAGCACGATGATTTGTTCGATCGACATGGACCCCGTCGCTGCCCGCTTGTCCGGCGCGCGAGCAGGTTCTATACCGAGGCTCAATCCCGCGCGATTCTTTTCGCGGTCCTAAACCGCCGAACGGGTCGATGGCGACGCTCCTGCACTATCCGCTCTGTCCGTTCTCCCGCTCCATTCGGCTGGCGCTGGCCGAATGCGGCGTCGAGGCGACGCTCACCGAGGAGCGCCCATGGGAGTGGCGCGCGGGCCTGCTCGAGCTGAACCCCTCCGGCTCGCTCCCCGTGCTGATCGCCGATGCCGGCGGTCCGATTGCCGGCGCCTACCCGATCTCCGAATATCTCGATGAGACGGCGAGCGGGGACGGCGATGCGCGCGGCTTCAAGCTCTTTCCGGGCGACGCGGTGGCCCGGGCTGAAGCCCGGCGGCTGGTCGACTGGTTCCACCGCAAGTTCCACGACGAGGTGACGGCCTATCTGGTCGAGGAGAAGGTCTACCGGCGGCATGGCCCGAGCGGCGGCTCACCCGATATCGAGGCGATGCGGGCCGGCCACGAGAATTTGCGTTATCACCTCGCCTATATCGGCTATTTGGCCGAGATCCGGCCCTGGCTTGCGGGCGAAGTCCTGAGCTTCGCCGACCTCGCCGCGGCGGCGCATCTCTCGGCGCTCGACTATCTCGGCGAGGTGCCCTGGGAAGACTATGATGCCGCCAAGAATTGGTACGCGCTTCTGAAGTCCCGGCCATCGTTCCGGCCCTTGCTCGCCGACCGGGTCGCTGGCTTCATCCCGTCAGGGACCTATGCCGACCTCGATTTCTGAACTGCCGAACGTCACGGCGCTCACGCTGAAAGACCGGATCGCGCGAGAAGCGATGGATCTCGGCTTCGACGCCATGCGGTTCACGGGTGCCGATGCGCCGGAGGGCGCGGGCACGGCTCTGGACATTTTTCTCTCCACGGGGCGCCACGGCGACATGGCCTGGCTCGCAGCCAACCATCAGCACCGCAAGGCCCCACGCGCCATGTGGCCGCAGGTCAAGAGCATCATCGTGTTGGGGCTGAGCTATTGCCCTGAGCGGGACCCGCTCGCCGTGCTGGCCGAGCGATCGCGCGGCGCCATCTCGGTCTATGCGCAAGGCCTCGACTACCACGACATCATCAAGGCCAAGCTCAAGACGCTCGCCTCGCGCGTGCAGGAGCTCGGGGCTTGCGAGGTCAAGATCTTCGTCGACACCGCGCCGGTGATGGAGAAGCCGATCGCCGCCAAGGCCGGGCTCGGCTGGCAGGGCAAGCACACCAATCTCGTCTCTCGCGAGCTCGGCTCCTGGCTGTTCCTCGGCTCGATCTTCACGACGGCGGAGATCCCCCCCGATCCGCCGGAAGAGGACCATTGCGGGGCCTGCCGGCGCTGCCTCGATATCTGCCCGACGCATGCTTTCGTCGCGCCCTATCAGCTCGATGCGCGGGCCTGCATCTCCTACCTCACCATCGAGCATAAGGGGCATATCGGCATCGCGTTCCGCGAGCCCATGGGGAACCGCATCTTCGGCTGCGACGACTGCCTCGCCGTATGCCCCTGGAACAAGTTCTCCAAGGCCGCGCGCGAGACGAAGCTTAGCGTGCGGGCGGAAAGCGACAATCCTCCGCTTGGCGAGCTGCTTGCCCTCGACGATGCCTCCTTTCGCGCGCGGTTCCGCGGCACCGCCGTCAAGCGGACCGGCCGCGACCGCTTCTTGCGCAATGTGCTGATCGCCGCCGGCAATTCCGGCGACGCGACATTGTTGCCTCAAGTCGAAGAGCATTTGAGCGACCCCTCGCCGCTGGTCAGGGCCATGGCGGTGTGGGCGCTCTCTCGTCTCGCGCCCGCTCGGTTCCGCGCGTTGCGCGCTGCCCAAGCGAGCGCGGAACAAGACCCCGAGGTCGCCGGCGAATGGATGAGGATGCCCGGATGAGCCGGCTATCCTCTTTCGGCCTCGGCTATTCGGCTGAAACTCTCGCGAGGCGGTTGGCCCGCAAAGGGTGGAGCATTGCCGGCACGGCGCGCGACGCAACGAATATCGAGAGGCTCCGGACGCAAGGCTATGCGGTCGGCCGCTTTACAGGCGAACCGGACAACCCGGAGATCCCTCGGCTGCTCGCCGGCACCACCCATCTCCTGCTGTCGATCCCACCGGGCGTCGAAGGCGATCCGGTGTTGCGGCATTACCGCGATCAGATCGCGGCGCTCTCCACGCTCGATTGGATCGGCTATCTCTCGACCGTCGGGGTCTATGGCGACCATGCCGACGCGGTGGTCGACGAGACCACGCCGCCGCGCCCCAATAGCGAGCGGACCAAGGCGCGCGTGGTCGCCGAGAGCGATTGGCTCGCGCTTGGCGAGGAGATCGGGCAGCCGGTGCAAGTGTTTCGCCTCGCCGGTATCTATGGCCCCGGCCGGAGCGCGCTCGACAAGATCGTTGCGGGGACGGCACGGCGCGTGGTCAAGCCCGGCCAGGTGTTCAACCGCATCCATGTCGAGGATATCGCGACCGTGCTCGAAGCCTCGATGGCGCGGCCGCGAGCGGGGGGCATCTACAACGTCGCCGACGACGAGCCTGCGGCGCCCGACGAGGTGATCGCTTACGCCGCTGATCTCTTGGGCGTCGCGCCGCCACCCGCAGTGCCCTTCGCCGAGGCCGAGCTCACGCCTATGGCGAGGAGCTTCTATGGCGACAGCCGGTGGGTTTCCAACGCCCGTATTAAATCCGAGCTCGGCGTGCGGCTCGCTTATCCAAGCTACCGTGCGGGGCTGAGCTCGCTCCTAGCGATGCAGCGAAGCCAGCAGGACTGAGCGCTTAGCGCGAGACCCCTGACGCGAAGGATGAGGCGGGGGTGACGGAACGAAAAACCCCGGCCAAATGGGCCGGGGTTCAAGAAAAGCGGCGGGCCAGAGACCAGCCGCCGCAAGCGCGTTACGTTTACATTTTGCTGCAGGTCTTGGCCGTGGCATCCCACTTCATCTTTGCCTTTTCACAGGCAGCCTGGGTCTTTGGGGCTTTCTCCGCCGCAAAGGCCGGGGCCGTGCAGCCAACCGCGAGACCGAGGGCAACGATCGTGGAAACAAGAATCTTCATT
This sequence comes from uncultured Alphaproteobacteria bacterium, assembly GCA_963804705.1. GTDB lineage: Bacteria > Pseudomonadota > Alphaproteobacteria > Rhizobiales > Methyloligellaceae > Methyloceanibacter. The sequence continues at coordinate 129,888 of CAWDRM010000023.1, read as the reverse complement.
TTTGGGGTCCTCCTATTCTTGTTGCTTCGCCCGCACAAACTACGCGCAAATGCGCATGATGAGGCTCGGACTTTCCGCCGCAGGGCCGGCGTCGCGATTGTGATAATATGAGGTATTACCTGGTGGTTACTCCTTGGGAACTGAGCCCCCGCACCTTCAGGCCGGGGCTTCTTTTTCTGTTTCGGGGGGCGCCGCAGCGGCGCGCCGCCGCCCGACACCAAATCTATCCCCGCGCGGCAAACCGTCGCTATGCTTCCACCACCTTGTCCGCTGAAGGGTCGTTTCGCGAGGCGACCAGCGCGGCGATGGTGGCGGTGAGTCGCCGCAGATCTTCGGGCCGCGACTGGCGATGATCGGCATCCTTGATCAGCGTGAGTTCGACATCGGCGCTGTGCAGCAGATCAACCAAGGCAAGCGCGTGGCGCCAAGGTACGTCGGGGTCGCGCATGCCTTGGAGGATGCGCACCGGGCAACCGGGATCGAAGGGACGATCCTCTATCAGATGGATGCGCCCCTCCTCGATCAGACGCTTGGTGATCGGATACGCGTCGCCATAGGCCGAAGGCAGATAGGTCACGCCATTCCGGTCGACCTCCTCGCGGATCGCGGGCGGGAACGCGCGCCACATCAAGGCCTCGGTCATGTCGAAAGCGGGCGCGATGAGCACGAGACCGGCGGGCTGGTGGCTGCTCCCCGCTTTCGCCAAATGCCGCGCGAGCAGCAGCGCGATCCAGCCGCCCATCGAGGAGCCGATGGCGATGCGGGGTCCGTGGCCCATCAGGCTCCACACCGCGACCGCCTCTTCGAGCCAATCGCCGATGGACGCCTCGAGTAGGGCTCCGCACGAGCGCCCGTGGCCAGAATAGTCGAAGCGCATCAAAGGGAGAGCGTTGGCGTCCGCCCATTCGGCGACGGCCGTGGCTTTCGTGCTCGCCATATCGGAGAGGAAGCCAGGGAGCCAAAGGAGAGAAGGCCCCTCGCCCCTGCCCTCGCTCCAGCGAAAAGCGATGCGCCGGCACCTGTTGCCGGCGACCACCTCTAGGAATTGCGGTTCGGACACGTCCATCCTAAGAGACTGATGACCTTTCGCGGCGACAGCGGGAAGCAAAGCCCTCATTCATGGTGACCATACTTCAGGTCGTGCCGCGCCTCGATGCTGGAGGCAGCGAATTGGCGACGCTCGAGATCGCGCAAGCGCTGGTCAAGGCCGGGGCCACCGCGCTGGTGGTCAGCGAAGGGGGCCGCATGGTGCCGGAGATCGCGGCCGCCGGCGGCGAGATCGTGACGCTCCCCGCCGCGAGCAAAAATCCGCTTACCATGCTTGCCAATGCGCGCCGACTTACGCGCCTGGTCAAGGAGCGCAGCGTCGACCTACTGCATGCCAGGAGCCGCGCGCCGGCCTGGAGCGCGCTGCGGGCGGCGCGCCGCACGGGCCGGCCCTTTGTCACCACCTATCACGGCGCCTATGGCGAGGTGGGCCCGTTCAAGACCCTCTATAACAGCGTCATGGCGCGGGGCGACCGGGTCATCGCCAATTCCCGCTATACCGCGCAGGTGATCGCCGAGCGGGACGGCTCCGCGCAGGACCGCATCCGCATCATCTATCGCGGCGTCGAGGGTACGGCATTCGATCCTGCCGCCGTCGATCCGCAAGCGGTCGAGAGGCTGAGAGCGGCCTGGGGCGTTCCCGCCGGGACCAGGATCGTGCTGCACGCGGCGCGGCTCACGAGCCTCAAGGGGCAGCGCGATTTGATCGCTGCGGCGGCGCAGCTCGAGCATGCAGGCGCCCTCGACGGTTCGGTGTTTATCCTTGCCGGCGACGCCCCGGGACGCGACGCCTATCGCGAGGAGCTGATCGGCCTCATCGAGCGCCATGGCCTAAGCGGTAAGGTGCGGCTCGTCGGCCATTGTAGCGAGATGCCGGCCGCATTTCTCGCCGCCCATGTCGCCGTGACCACCTCGACGGTGCCGGAGACTTTCGGGCGCACCAGCGTGGAGGCGCAAGCCATGGGCTGCCCGGTCATCGTGCCCGATCTCGGCGCGCTGCCGGAGACAATCGTCGCCGCCCCACAGAATCCTGACGGGCAAAGTCAGCCGGCGTTCACAGGATGGCTCGTGCCGCCACGGGACGTGAGCGCGCTCGCCGATCGGCTGGCCCAAGCCCTCGCCCTATCACCGACTGAAGGGGCCGAGATCGGCGCCCGCGCACGCATCCATGTGGCGGCGCACTTCACCCTTAGGCAGATGCAAGGACTGACGCTCGCCGTCTATGACGAACTGCTCGGCACCGATTTGGCGGAGAAGTTCAGGCGATCGCTAGGCTAGCCCGATATCCCCTACCAGCAGACCTTGGTGCCGGAGGTGCAAACCACGGGCGACACCACGCCCTTCCAGCACAAAGTGTAGGTGGTGTCGGTGACCGCGTCCGGCGGCAGGAACAGTTCCGGCGCGACCGCGCTTCGCCAATAGGGATGCGGTTCCGGCTTCTGCGCCGTTTGCGTAACCACGCCGGTAATGGCGTTGTCTGTCTTCCACTTGGTGATGGCGTCTTGCAGAGATCTCGACCGCCTTGGCCTTGCGCAGCGCATCGGCCGTGCCGGAGATGTACAGGCATCGGGGGACCGCCGCGGCAGGCGTGACCAGCCCGCAACCGGCGGCAACGACCATGGCAAGCAACCCGCTTCGGCGCATGCATTCCCCCTGCAACGATCCGCCGACACCATGCCAAATCTGCCGGAAAAGCACAAAGCCTTTCGCCGCGGCGTAACCGCGCTCAAGGATTTGCTTGTGACGACGCGTGATCAGCTTGACTTGTCAGCACGGTTGCCGATCCTATAGAAACTCGAATTCGCGTTATTCGCACAGTGCAACAAAAGAGGAGAACTACACATCGCAAGACGGCCGATGAAACTCACCCCCAATCGGGAAGGCCCCCGTATCAACGAGGGCATCGACACTCCGAACATCCAGCTCATCGACGCCACTGGCATCAATGTCGGCGTGGTTGCCATCGCCGATGCATTGGCGCGCGCGGCCGAGGCGGGCCTCGATCTCGTCGAGATCTCGCCCAACTCCGAGCCGCCGGTGTGCAAGATCCTGGATTTCGGCAAGTATAAGTATCAGGCGCAGAAAAAGGCTTCAGAGGCGCGCAAGAAGCAGCGCACCGTCGAGATCAAGGAAATCAAGATGCGGCCGAACATCGACATCCATGACTATGAGGTGAAGATGCGGTCGATCGTGCGGTTCTTCGAGGAGGGCGACAAGGTGAAGGTCACTTTGCGCTTCCGGGGCCGCGAGATGGCGCATATGGAACTCGGCACCAAGCTGCTCGACCGCGTGAAGCTCGATACCTCGACCATCGCCAAGGTCGAGTCCGAGCCACGGCTCGAAGGCCGGCAGATGGTGATGGTGCTCTCGCCGCGTTAGGCGAGGCGCTTGCGCCCTTGCATTAGCGCCTCAATCCACTTTATAAGGCGCGTTCGTTAGGAGCCGCCCGGCGGGGCATGCCGTGGCGGCTTCCATGCTTCAATCCCATAAACCTCGAAGGTCCGGCGCAATGCCTGCCAGGGCCTCGCAAAGGAAGCCAAATGCCCAAGATGAAGACCAAGAGCGGTGCCAAGAAGCGCTTCAAGGTCACTGCGGGAGGCAAGGTCAAGTGCCAGGCCTCACGTAAGCGTCACGGCATGATCAATCGTAGCACCAAATTCATCCGCAACGCGCGGGGCACGATGGTCCTGTCCGACGAAGACGCCAAGATCGTGAAGCAGAATTTCCTGCCCTATAGCCGTTAGGCCGTAGAGCTGAGAACCTCAGGAGGCACCCAATGTCCCGTGTGAAACGCGGCGTCGCCGCCCATGCCCGCCACCGCAAGGTGTTGAAGGCGGCCAAGGGCTATTACGGTCGCCGCAAGAATACCATCCGCGTCGCCAAGCAGGCGGTCGAGAAGGCTGGGCAATATGCCTATCGCGACCGCAAGGTGCGGAAACGCACCTTCCGGGCGCTCTGGATCCAGCGTATCAACGCCGCCACGCGCCTGCATGGGCTCACTTACGGCCGCTTCATTGACGGCTTAAACAAGGCCGGCATCGAGCTCGACCGCAAGGTGCTCGCCGATATCGCCGTGCACGAGCCGCAAACCTTCCAGAGACTGGTCGAGGCCGCCTCGGCTGCGGTCAGGGCGTAAGCCCGCGGGGCTTGTCTTTGGAGGCGCAAGGAGCCGGAGCCATGACTGCGCCCGAGCTCGAAAGCCTGCAGACCGAGCTTCTGCGCGCGATCGCCAATGCCTCCGATCTCGGCGCGCTTGAGGAGGTGCGGGTCGCCGCCCTTGGCCGCAAAGGACGCGTCGCCGAGCTTATGCAAAAGTTTGGGGCTCTTCCGCCGGACGCGCGCAAAGATTTCGGCCAGGCCGTCAATAGCCTCAAGGATCGCGTCGGCGAAGCGCTGGAATCAAGGCGCAAGGCGCTTGCCCGTGCCGCGCTCAGCTCGAAGCTTGCCGCGGAGCGGGCCGACGTCACGCTTCCGGTGCGAACCGGGCCGCTGCAAGAGGGCCGCATCCATCCCGTCAGCCAAGTCGCCGACGAGATCACCGAGATCTTCGCCGATATGGGTTTCTCGATTGCCGAAGGCCCGGATATCGAGACCGACTTCAACAATTTCACCGCGCTCAACATTCCGCCGGAGCATCCGGCGCGGCAAGATCACGACACGTTCTATTTCGCGGAAACGCCCGACGGCACGCGGCCGGTGCTGCGCACGCATACGAGCCCGGTGCAGATCCGCACCATGCTCGCCAGCAAGCCGCCGCTCCGCATCATCGCGCCTGGCCGCGTCTATCGCAGCGACAGCGACCAGACCCACACGCCGATGTTCCATCAGGTCGAGGGGCTGGTCATCGACGAGGAGACCCATCTCGGCCATCTGAAATGGGTCCTGGAGGAGTTCTGCAAGGCCTTCTTCGAGGTGCGCGAGGTAAAGATGCGCTTCCGCGCGAGCCACTTCCCCTTCACCGAGCCCTCCATGGAGGTCGATATCGGCTACGCCAAAGTGGGCGACGAGATCCGCATCGGCGAAGGCGACGAGTGGCTCGAGATCTTAGGCTGCGGCATGGTCCATCCAAACGTGCTCAACAATGTCGGGCTTGATCCTGAGCGCTATCAGGGCTTCGCCTTCGGCATGGGCATCGACCGCATCGCCATGCTTAAATACGGCATGCCCGATTTGCGCGCCTTCTTCTCCGCCGACTTGCGCTGGCTCAAGCATTACGGCTTCCCGTCCTTCGCCGTGCCCACGCTGGCCGGCGGCCTTGGCATGTAAGCCATGAAATTCACGCTTCCCTGGCTGAAGGAGCATCTCGACACCGAGGCGTCGGTCGCTGAGATCGCCATGACGCTGACCCGCATCGGGCTCGAGGTCGAGGAGATCTTCGATCCCGCAGCAACGCTCGCTCCGTTCCGGGTGGCGCAGGTGATCAAATGCGAGAAGCACCCCAATGCCGACAAGCTGCAAATCTGCGAGGTCGATACCGGCAGCGAGCGGCTGCAAGTCGTCTGCGGGGCGCCCAATGCGCGCGCCGGGCTGAAGGGCGTATTCGCGCCGGTCGGTAGCCACATCCAAGGTCTCGGTCTCACCCTCACCAAGGCCAAGATCAGGGGCGTGGAATTGAACGGCATGCTGCTCTCGGAGCGGGAGCTGCAACTCTCCCATGAGCATAGCGGCATCATCGAGCTTGTCGCCGATGCCGAGATCGGCAGTCCGGCTTCTGTTGCGCTCGGTCTCGACGATGCGGTGATGGAAATCGCCATCACACCGAACCGGCCGGATTGCCTCGGCGTGCGCGGCGTGGCCCGCGACCTCGCCGCGGCGGGGCTCGGCACGCTAAAGCCCGACACGCTCAAGCCGGTCAAGGGGAGCGTCGCCAATCCGGTCCTGATCAAGCTTGAGTTCGACAAGGGCAACGCCGATGCCTGCCCGCTCTTTGCCGGCCGGGTGATCAAGGGCGTGAAGAACGGACCGAGCCCAGACTGGCTGCAACGCCGGCTGAAGGCGATTGGGCTTCGGCCGATCAACGCGCTAGTCGATATCACCAATTACATCGCTTACGACCGCGGCCGGCCCCTCCACGTCTATGACGCGGATAAGCTCAGCGGCGCGATCCGCCTGCGGCTCGGGCGCAAGGGCGAGACGTTCAAGGCGCTGGACGGCAAGACGTACGAGGTCGGCGAGGATGACTGCGTCATCGCCGACGATCGGGCCGTGCTTGGGCTTGGTGGCGTGATCGGCGGCGAGGCGACCGGCTCGACGGAGGCGACGACCAACGTCTTCATCGAATCCGCTTATTTCAGCCCGAAGCGAACGGCGCGGACGGGGCGCAAGCTCAATATCCAATCCGACGCGCGCTACCGCTTCGAGCGCGGCGTCGATCCGCATTTCGTGCTGCCTGGGCTCGAGCTCGCGACCAAACTCGTGCTCGAGCTGTGCGGCGGGACCCCGAGCGAGGTCGAGATCGCAGGGCAACCGCCAAAACCCAATGCCCCGTTCAAATTCGACGTCGGACTGGTCAAGCGCATGAGCGGGCTCGATCTTCCTGCGCCCGAGATCAAGCGGCTGCTCGGCGCGCTCGGGGTGAACCTGATCGGCGCTGGTCAGGCGCTTGACGCGGCACCGCCGTCATGGCGCCCTGACATTTCCGTGCCGGTCGACCTCGTTGAGGAGGTCGTGCGGCTCGTGGGCGTGGATAAGGTGCCGGCCACGCCGATGCCGCGCGCGGCCGGCGTGGCGCGCCCGGTGCTGACCGAGGCGCAATTTAGGCAAAGGCAGGTGCGACGCGTGCTCGCTGCCCGCGGCTTCGTCGAAGCCGTGACCTGGTCGTTCATTCCGCCGGATCAGGCGATTCTGTTCGGCGGAGGCGCGCCTGAGCTGCTCTTGACCAATCCGATCTCGACGGAGCTGGCGCAGATGCGGCCGAGCCTTCTGCCGGGCTTGGTGACGGTGGCACAGCGGAACCGCGATCGCGGCTTTGCCGATGGCGCGCTGTTTGAGCTTGGCCAAGCCTATCGTGGGCCCGCGCCCGAGGATCAATATGTAGCCGCCGCCGGACTCCGCTTCGGCCATTCGGCGCTTGCCGGCAGCGGACGCCATTGGTCGGGTAACGCCCCTGCCGCCGACGTGTTCGCCGCTAAATCTGACGCGGTGGCGGCGCTTGCCAGCCTCGGTCTCGATCAGGGGAATCTCACCATGACGCGCGAGGCGCCGGCCTGGTTTCATCCCGGACGCTCCGGCGCGCTCAAGCTCGGACCTAAGGTCACGCTCGGCGTATTCGGCGAGCTGCATCCCGACGTCCTGGCGAAGCTTGGGCACGATGCGCCGCTCGCGTGCTTTGAGCTTTATCTCGACGCGATCCCTGCGGCGGAGCGCAAGACGCTGACCAAGCCCGCGCTCGATGCTTCGGATTTGCAAGCCGTGAAGCGCGACTTCGCCTTCCTGCTTGACGCCGATGTGGCGGCGGCGGAGGTGGTGCGCGCGGCGTTGAGCGCCGACCGCACGTTGATTGCTGAGGTTGGCGTGTTCGATGTGTTCACGGGCAAAGGCGTGCCGGAGGGCAAGAAATCGCTGGCCATCGAGGTGACGCTGCAACCGCGCGACAAGACCCTCACCGATGCCGAGATCGAGGCAACCGCGGCCAAGATCGTCGCCGCCGTGACGAAAGCCACCGGCGGCGAGCTTAGAGGCTAGTCCCCTTTCACCCGCGACGAAGCTAGAATGGCTTCGTCACGACCTCTCCCCATTGGGGAGAGGTTTGCGACCGACGCGCTCGCGCTGCGGGGCGTCGTCGAAGCCCAGATTGTGATCGCGGGCGAAATGGCTCATGGCGCGCTCGGTGAACGCGGTGATGGTCAGCAGTGGATTGACGCCGATCGAGCGCGGGATAATGGCGCCGTCGCAAACATAAAGACCCGCATGTACGCTGCCCTTGCCGTCGAAGACCTGGCATTTGTGGTTGACCACGCCACGCGAAGCGTCAGCCCCCATGCCGCAGCCGCCTAATGGATGTGCCGTGGCAGGCTTCGTGCCCATCGTCGTCGCGGCGAGCGGGCTTTTGATGTAACGCGCGCCGACGGTTTCGGCCGCCTTGCTCAAGGCCGCGTCGACGCGGGCATAGACCGGCTGGTCGGCCACGTTCGGCCATTCGATCTGCGCCCTGCCATTGTCGAGGCGGATACGGCCTTTCGCCTCGTCGTGGGAGACCACGAAGAAGGTATGGAGGCTTTGCAGCGGCCCCTCATAGACGCCTTTGATGAGGCTCTGCGCGGCGCCGAGCAATCTGCCGCCCGAGATAAAGAACACCGGCAAGAGAGGAGCGAGCGCCGCGGGCAGCACGCCTTCCTGGATAAACATGCTGTGGTCGAAGCGGCCAGAGTCGGTGAGCTCGATCTCGCCGGTGACGCAGGCGCCGATCGCATCGCCCACGAATTTCGGTGGGTAACCAACGCCGATCGCGTTCACGCGTCCCTTGCCGCCAAGGGCGAAGGCAATGATGTCGCCATTGGCCGAGAACCGCTCGCCCAGGCAATCGGAGACGGCAAGCCCGTGCTCGCGCGAGCGGAGCAGGATCTCGGTCGAGCCGAGCGTGCCGGCGGCGAGCACCACGGTCTTGGCGGTGACGAAGCGCGGGCTCGCATCCTTCTCCTCGGTCGACGCGAAATGGACGCGCCAGTGGCCGCCCTCCTTCGCAATGGAGCTGACGGCGAGCTCGGTGAAGATCTCCGCGCCATGCGCCTTGGCGTCGGGAAGATAAGTGAGCGCGACGGTGTTCTTGGCGCCCACATTGCAGCCCGAGCAGCAATCGCCACACAGCGTGCACGCCGGTTGCTCGACGCCTGCGGGATTCAGGTTCGCCTCGAAGCTGACGACGACAGGTGCGGCGACAGGAGGCTGACCGAAGCAGACGCTCGCGGCCTCAAGCGCGCGATATTTGGTGAGCTCGGAAGCGCGTGGGTAGCGGTTCGGCCGTAACATCGCCGATGCCCGGCCGAAGCCCTGCTCCAGTAATCCGTCGCCCCTTACCTCTTCGGGCCAGGCTGCATCGGCGAAGACGCGCGGGTCGGGCCTAAGCCCCACAGCCGCGTTGATCAGGGAGCCGCCGCCCAGGCCGCACCCGACCAGCACATGGATGTCGGAGCCGAGGTGGAAGTCGAACAGCCCGGTGCGGCGGCCGCTCCGCATCTTGCCGCCATTGATCTGAAGCTCGCGGCGAAGCTCCGGCAGACGGCTCGGAAACTCTCCGGTCAGGAACTCCCGGCCGCGCTCGATAACGCAGACGCTGAGACCGGCGCGCGCGAGGCGCGACGCCGCAACGCCGCCGCCATAGCCCGAGCCGACCACGACTACATCATAGACTGGCTTAATCGCGCCAGAGGGTAAAGAGAGCCGCTGTTGCATGGCCATTCCATAGCGGAAAAGCCCCAAGCTTCACAAACGAGGCGTCGGCTCGTCCGGCATCACTTCGCTTCACGGTCGCGCGAGAGCCTGTTGCGGCCGAAGCGTCTGTCCGTATGCTGAACTGACCATTTCTGGAGAGTTGAATGATGGTGAGATGGATTGGCACGATCGCCGCCGGCGCGCTAGTTGCGGCCCTGATCATGAGCGGCGGCGAGCAGGGACGCGCCGCGGCGGAGGAGACCAAGACCGCGATCTTCGCCGGCGGCTGCTTCTGGTGCATGGAAGCCGCTTTCGACGAGGTTCCGGGCGTGACCGACACGACTTCGGGCTATGCCGGCGGCACGACCCCGAACCCCACTTACGGGCAGCATGAGGGCTACCAGGAGGCGGTCAAGGTCACCTACGATCCGGCCAAGGTGACCTACGCCAAGCTGCTCGACCAGTACTGGCACAACGTCGATCCGTTCGACGCTGAGGGACAGTTCTGCGACAAGGGCAATGCCTATCGCAGCGTCATCTTCGTGGGCGACGACGAGGAGAAGCGCTTGGCCGAGACGACGAGCCAGGAGATCGCCGATCGCTTCAAGCAGAAGGTGGCGACGGAGATCAAGCCGGTCACCACCTTCACGGCGGCCGAGGACTACCACCAGGATTATCACCTTACGAATCCGGTCAGTTATAAGTTCTACAAATGGAATTGCGGCCGCGCGCAGCGGCTTGAGGAAATCTGGGGACCGCCGCCGGCTTGAGCAGCCCGTTTGGAGCTTTCACATGGACGCAGCCGAAGCCGCTGACGAGGGATCTGGGGCGCCGACCCGCCGCGAGACCATCTATCGCCATACGGGCGCGGTGCGCGTGACCCATTGGGTGAATGTGGTCTGCTTGCTCGTGCTGTTGATGAGCGGCCTGCAAATCTTCAATGCGCACCCCGCGCTCTATCTCGGATCGAAATCGACCTTCGACGATCCCGTGATGGCCATGCGCCCCATGCAGCATGGCGACCAAGTCATGGGCATAACGACCCTGTTCGGCTGGAACTTCAATACCACCGGCGTCTTCGGTCTCGCCTACGACCAGGATGGCACCTACCAGATCAGAGGCTTTCCCTGGGCCGTGACGCTGCCGGGCTTCCGCGACCTCGCGCTCGGGCGGCGCTGGCATTTCTTCTTTGCTTGGGCTTTCGTCATCAACGGGGTCATCTATCTGATCTACAGCCTCGTCAGCGGGCATATCGCACGCGACCTCGCGCCAACGGCCCGCGAGATCAAGCATATCGGCAGCTCGATCTGGGAGCATGTGCGGCTCAAATTCCCGGAAGGCGAGGAGGCCAAGCGCTACAACGTGCTGCAGAAGCTCGCCTATCTTTTCGTGGCGCTCGTGCTATTGCCGCTGATGCTGGCGACTGGGCTCGCCATGTCGCCCGGCATGGACGCTGGCTACCCCTTTCTACTCGAAATCTTCGGCGGGAGGCAGTCGGCGCGCACCATCCATTTCATCACCGCGAGCGGAATCGTCCTGTTTGTGGTGGTGCATCTCGTCATGGTCCTGATCTCCGGCGTCTGGAACAACCTCCGCTCGATGATCACTGGCCGCTACGTCATCAAGCTTCCGGAGGGTCAGCCATGAGCGCCGAGTGGGCGCTCGACCGTCGCGGCTTCCTCGGCCGCGGGCTTGCCGTGACGGGCGCGGCGCTGCTCGGCGGCTGCGAGGAACTCTCAGAGCAGCCTTGGGTGCGACGCGTTCTCGACAAGGCCGAGATCCTCACCCGCGTCACCCAGAGGGCGCTAATTTCGCCGACCGCCCTTGCCCCCGAATATAGCGAGACCGACATTTCGACCGAGTTCAAGGCCAACGGCTCGACCAATCCGGACGATGACGAATACAAGGCGAACGCCGCCAACGGCTTTGCCGATTGGAAGCTGAAGGTCGGGGGCCTCGTCGAGCAGCCTTTGGAGTTATCGCTCGCCGATTTGCGCGCGATGCCCTCGCGCACGCAGATCACGCGGCATGACTGCGTGGAGGGCTGGAGCTGCATCGGCAAATGGACCGGCGTGCAGCTCAAGCTCGTGCTCGACAAGGCACAGCTGAAGCCCGCCGCGCGCTACATCGTGTTCTACTGCGCCGACGATCTCGGCGAGACGGGCACCGACGACGGCAAATATTACGAATCGATCGGGCTCATTGACGCCCTCCACCCCCAGACCATCCTCGCCTACGCGATGAACGGCGCGGCCCTCCCCATCCCGCATGGCGCACCTTTGCGGCTCAGAGTGGAGCGCCAGCTCGGCTACAAGATGCCGAAATATGTGATGCGCATCGAGGCGGTCGAGGAAATGGCGACGATCCGCGGCGGCCATGGCGGCTTCTGGGAAGATCTCGGCTATGAGTGGTATGGCGGGATTTGATCCTGCCTTGGTGCGCTGCGCCCCGCTGCCCAAAAAGAAAGGGACCCACGGAGTTCCGCAGGTCCCTTCCTTGAACACATCAATGCCTGATGGGCAAAGCCCGAACTAGGCGGCCTTCTTGGCGGTCTTCTGAGCCGTCTTGAATGCCTTCCAATGGGCGCGGCACTCCTTGCGATAAGCAACCCGCGACATGTGGTCGCCAGGGAACTTCGCCTTGGCGGCCTTCCGGCAACCGCTCGGAGCGGCGTCCGCAGACGTGGCGTGCAGCGGAAGGGTTGCGCCAGCCACAAGACCCGTGATGGCAGCGGCAAAAAACATTTTCTTGATCATTGAATCGCTCCGTTTTGGTTGTGGTGAATTGGCTGTCGCCGTCGAAGCAAACGTTCAACGGCTCCTCGGCGATGTGGTTCCGCCGATCCGGATTAGACAAAGCGGCGAAATCCGCTTTTTTTGGGGCAGGCCCGGGCCGTTTCGCTCACGCGCGCCTTTGACGCAATCGTTGAGCCAGAAAAGAGAAAGGGACCCGCGGGGCCCCACGGATCCCCTTCTTAATGAGGTAACGCCACTAGGCAGCCTTGTGGGTGGCCTTCCAATGGGCGCGGCAAACTTTCCGGAACGCCTTGCGTTCCTTCATGGTGCTGAGATGCGCAGCCTTGGCGGCCTTCCAGCAGCCATGGCAGGCATACGCCGAGGTCGAGCCCACAGGAGCCGTAGCAGCGACAAGGATCAGGGTTGCGACGGTGGCGAGAAACACTTTCTTAACCATAAGCTTACTCCGTTTTGCTTTGACGCAACGTTACGCGATGGCACTAGGCATCATAGTGAGCCGCGTCGTCAACCTCCTTGTTCCGTATGCTGTCCGATTGACTAAGAGTGGTTCCCCAAGGACACATCCCTGCGCTGATCCATTGCCAGCAAGCTGCGTGCCGGCCCTGAGCGAAGCCGGTGGACCCCTCGCGGCCCACGGCCGCTTGACCCTTAACGCCCCGCTCTCTACCAAGCCGCATATGAATCAATCCGAGACGACACCGCTTTCCCATATCCGCAACTTCTCCATAATCGCCCATATCGATCACGGCAAATCCACGCTCGCCGACCGGCTGATCCAGCTTTGCGGCGGCTTGAGCGCTCGGGAGATGAAGGAGCAGGTGCTCGATTCGATGGACATCGAGCGGGAGCGCGGCATCACCATCAAGGCGCAGACCGTGCGGCTCGACTATCGCGCCCGCGACGGCGTGACCTACGAGTTGAACCTGATCGACACGCCAGGCCATGTGGATTTCGCCTATGAGGTGAACCGCAGCCTCGCCGCCTGCGAGGGCTCTCTGCTGGTGGTCGACGCGAGCCAAGGCGTCGAGGCGCAAACTCTCGCCAACGTCTATCAGGCGCTCGACAACCACCATGAAGTGGTCCCGGTCCTGAACAAGATCGACCTGCCGGCGGCGGAGCCGGAACAGGTGCGCCGGCAGATCGAGGACGTGATCGGGCTCGACGCCCATGACGCGGTGGAAATTTCGGCCAAGACCGGGCTCGGCGTCGAGGAGGTGTTGGAGGCGATCGTGCACCGCCTACCGCCACCGAAGGGCGACGTCGACAAGCCGCTCAAGGCGCTCTTGGTCGACAGCTGGTACGACCCCTATCTCGGCGTGGTCGTGCTCGTGCGCATCATCGACGGCAAGCTCTCCAAGGGTCAACGCATCAAGCTGATGGCGACGGGCGGCTCCTACATGGTCGACCGTGTCGGCATCTTCCGCCCGAAGCAAGAGATGCGCAGCCAGCTCGGCCCAGGCGAGATCGGCTTCTTCACGGCCTCGATCCGGCAAGTGGCCGATACACGCGTTGGCGACACCGTCACCGACGAGAAAAAGCCGGCCGACGCACCGCTTGCCGGCTTCAAGCCGGCGCAGCCTGTCGTGTTTTGCGGCCTGTTCCCGGTCGATGCCAACGAGTTCGAGGGCTTACGCGAGGCTGTCGGCAAACTCCGCCTCAATGACGCAAGCTTCACCTACGAGATGGAGACGTCCGCCGCGCTCGGCTTCGGCTTCCGCTGCGGCTTTCTGGGGCTCCTGCATCTGGAAATCATCCGCGAGCGGCTCGAGCGCGAATTCAATATCGACCTGATCGCCACAGCGCCCTCCGTCATCTACCGGGCGCATCTGACCGATGGCACGGTCGTCGAGCTGCACAATCCCGCAGACATGCCCGAGCCGCAGAAGATCACCAAGATCGAGGAGCCCTGGATCGAGGCCACCATCCTCGTTCCCGACGAGCATCTGGGCGCCGTGCTCAAGCTCTGCGAGGACCGGCGCGGGCGGCAGAAAAACCTGACCTATGCGGGCGCCCGCGCCATGCTGGTCTATGAGCTGCCGCTGAACGAGGTGGTGTTCGACTTCTACGACCGCCTCAAATCGGTGTCGCGGGGCTACGCCTCCTTCGACTATCACATCATCGGCTATGAGGAGGGCGAGCTCGTCAAGATGGCGCTGCTGGTCAATGACGAGCCGGTGGATGCGCTGTCGATCATCGTGCATCGCGGCCGCGCCGAGCCGCGCGGCCGCGCCATGGTCGAGAAGCTGAAGGATCTGATCCCGCGGCATCTGTTCAAGATCCCGATCCAGGCCGCGATCGGCGGCAAGGTCATCGCGCGCGAGACCATCAGCGCGATGCGCAAGGACGTCACCGCCAAATGCTATGGCGGCGACATTACGCGGAAGCGCAAGCTGCTCGACAAGCAGAAGGCGGGGAAGAAGAAGATGCGGAGCTTCGGCCGCGTCGACATCCCGCAAGAGGCCTTCATCGCCGCGCTGAAGATGGACGGGAACTGACCCCCAGACTGCCGCACGGCCTTTCCCGTCACGGCCCTCAGCTCTCGCGGACGCGCCAGGCGAGATAAGTGAGCGCCGCGCCCTCGCAGAGCAGCTGAATCCCGAGCAGGAAGCCAAGCACCCATTCGGAGATAGTCGAGATATTGGCCCAGAGATAGACCGCGAGCAGGATGGCGACGAGGCCGCTCGCGAGCACCCAGCCCCAATTCGGGAACGGCTTGATGGTGAGAGCGAAGATTACCTTCGCCATGCCTTCGACCATGAAATAGACGATCAACAGCGCGCTGAAGACGACGAGCCCCGCTTCGGGCTGGCGCAGCAGCAGCAGGCCGACAACGATGGACAGCACCACCGAGATGAGCTGCAGCCAGAAATGCGGGACCTGGCGGGCGCCGATCAGGCCGATTCCCTGGAGGATGCCGCTGAAAATTAGGATCCAGCCGAGCAGAAGGACGATCGCAACGGACGCGATCAAGGGATAGACCAGGGCGAGAACGCCGGCGACCACCATCAGAATGCCCTGGAGCAGATACCATAGCGAATAGCGCTTCACCGTCTCACGCATCGCTTCACGCATGGCCGCTGCGGCGGCCCCAAGCGGAATGGCCATTGGACGATCTCCTAGAAACAAATCGCGGTAGGAGAGTATGCGAGCGGGGGGACCGCCATTCAATCAGCGCGGGCGCGTTCCGCACCGGAAATCGGGGAGGTCCACGACCGAGGATCACGCCGCCAGCGCTATCCGCAAGGCGAGCCTCCGGCTCCTCCCGTTTCTTGGCCTGTGCTACGCGGGGAATTTCCTCGACCGCGTCAATGTCGGCTTCGCCGCCCTCTCGATGAATGCCGATCTCGGCTTTACACCTGAGATCTTTGGGTTTGGTGCGGGCATCTTCTTCGCCGGCTACATCCTTTTCGAGATCCCGAGCAACCTTGCTCTCCATCGGTTCGGCGCG
The DNA here is from genome assembly GCA_963804705.1 of uncultured Alphaproteobacteria bacterium. Taxonomy (GTDB): domain Bacteria; phylum Pseudomonadota; class Alphaproteobacteria; order Rhizobiales; family Methyloligellaceae; genus Methyloceanibacter. Next base: position 114,267 of record CAWDRM010000023.1, on the reverse strand, counting down.
CGCATCTGGATCGCCCGCATCATGATCAGCTGGGGCGTGGTGGCGACCGCGATGGCCTCGTTGCGGGCGTGACGAGCTTCTACCTCTTGCGCTTTGCACTTGGCGTCGCCGAGGCCGGATTCTTTCCTGGCATCATCCTCTATTTCACTTATTGGTTCCCGCAGGAGCATCGCACGCGCATCGTTTCTTTGTTCATGACGGCGGTGCCGATCGCGACAGTGATCGGCGCCCCCGTCTCGGGCGCACTGCTTGGCTTGCATGGATTGGCGGGTATCGAGGGCTGGCGATGGCTGTTCATCATCGAAGGCGCGCCCGCAGTGCTGCTCCGGCGCAGCCGCGCTTTTCTTCCTCATCGACCGGCCGAAAGACGCCGCGTGGCTTACGGCGGGCGAGCGGAGCGCGCTTGAGCAGCGGTTTGCCGCGGAAGCGGAAGAGACGGAGCGGCACGGGCTGGCGGGGATCGGCCAGGCGCTGACCAACCCCCGCATTCTGGTGCTGGGGCTGATTTATTTCTGCCTCGTGATCGGCCTATACGGCATCGGCTTCTGGATGCCGCAGGTGCTGCAGACCTTTGGCGTATCGCACCTCACCATCGGCTTCCTTACCGCGATCCCCTACCTCGTCGCGACCGTCGGCATGGTGCTTGCCGGCCGGCACTCCGGCGCTACGGCCGAACGCGTCTGACATGTGGCGTTGCCGCTCTTCGTGGCGGCCACCGCCTTCGTTTGGTCGGCCGGCGCCGGGCCGCTCGTCCTCGTGATGCTCGCGCTCTCCATCGCCACGCTCGGCACCTATGGCGCCATCGGCACGTTCTGGTCGCTGCCGACCTCGATCCTGACCGGCACCGCCGCCGCGGCCGGGCTCGCACTGATCAACTCCATCGGCAATTGCGGGGGCTTCGTCGGACCGTTCGCCGTCGGCCGGCTGAAGGGCGCCACGGGAGACTTTACGGCTGCGCTATTGTTCCTCGCCGGTTCGCTCGCCTTGGGCGGAGCGCTCGCGCTTTATTTCGGCTACTGCAAGAACTTACAAGGATGCGTCCACCTCACATCGTCATCGCGATGCGCTAAGCTCTGTAATCGCTTGAATTTATGCCTCTAATGACCGCACTCAGCCAGTCTAAGCTGGTCGATTTCGAGGTAATGAAAGCAACTTTGTGGCAAAGAGGTGTTGTTTCTGTGTATTGACCTAGCTGAACTTGACAGTGTCGTTATTAACACGCTTCATTGACGGGATGACCGCGGTGGCGCGCGGGAACTATGTCGCACCACGCACGTTAATGAGCCGGTCGCTGGACAGTTCAGTCGCTGTCCTGGCCTTCCGCAAGGTGCGCGCGCCTTGAGTGACGGCATGTATCCTGAGTAGCGCGCCTGTAGGGGAATGTAATGCGTATTGCCCTCGCGCTTGGACTGTGCCTGATCGCCTTCGCTGCTACGGCGGCACCCCGCGTCAAGGGCGACGCCAAGCCCCAGGCCCAAACTCCGGCGCCGCCTTCGACCCAGAACTTACGCGAGGCCTATCGCTCCCGGGTCAACGAGAACGTCGTGACCATCATGGCCGGCAGCCCGAACGGCACCGACCTCGGCATTGCCTATGACATCGCCCAGGTCGTCGATGACGGAGACAATCTCCGCGTCCTCCCCATCGTCGGCAAAGGCGCCGCGCAGAGCGTCAAGGACGTGATGTTCTTGAAGGGCGTCGACATGGGCATCACCCAGGCCAACATCATCAAATATTTTGCGCGGACGGGCGAGCTCGGCTCGAACTTCATCGACCAGATCACGTATGTCGCGAAGTTGTTCACCGAGGAGGTGCATATCATCGCGCGCTCCGACGTGACCGACATCTCGCAACTCGAAGGCAAGGCGGTGAATCTCGGCGAGGAAGGCAGCGGCACGGAAATCACCGGGCGTTTGCTGCTCGACGCCCTCGGCGTCAAGTTCCAGGAACGCCATCTCAGCGACGCGGAAGCAATCGAAAAATTAAAGTCGGGTGAGATCGCGGCCGTCATCATCATGGCGGGCAAGCCGGCGTCGGGACTGGCCTATCTGAAAGGTGCCGACGGTCTGAAACTGCTCCCGATTCCCTACACCAAGGACCTTGAGGACAGCTACTACCCCGCGACCCTTACCCATGACGATTATCCCGAGCTGATCGCAGACGGTCAAAGCGTGGATACCGTCTCGGTCTGCACCGTGCTAGTGGCATTCAACTGGCCCGGGGACGCGCTCCGCTACAAGCGGGTTGCCAAATTCGTCGACGCGTTCTTCAGCAAGTTCGATGCGTTCCTTGAACCGCCGCACCACCCGAAATGGCGCGACGTGAACTTCGCTGCGACGCTCGAAGGGTGGCACCGGTCTCCCGCCGCGCAGGCCTGGATCGACAATGCCAAAGCGGCGCCGGCAACCGCATCGAAGAGCAATTTCGACAGCTTCCTGGCCCAGGCGACACAGGTGAGCGGCACGCCGGTCTCCGATGCGCAGCGCGCCGACCTGTTCCGGGCCTTTCTTGAGTGGAACAAAGGCCAACATTAGGGATCGACCATCTCAGCCAGGGTCGACGCCCCCGAGTGAGTGTTGGCGTGGGAGGGGTGCCATGGACAATTCGAAGTTTAATCCGTCCGATGTGATCAAATCGCCAAGGAGCTTGACCGAACGGCTTGCGGCGGAAGCCAATGGCCACGCGCAAATCGAGGCGGCCTCGTTCATGGCGGAGCGTTTCGCTCCCGAGCTTCCGCCGCTCGCGGTCGCCGATGCTGCGCTTGGTGCGACGTCCGTTCCGCCGCCGCAAGAGTCCGCAGTCGGCCGCATATTCTCGACCCTGCCGGAGCGCGAGTCCTGGGCGAACCGGATACTGCTCAGCGTCCTGGTCGTTGTCGCGCTCGTCCCGACCATCGCCCTCGCCCTGCTCTACTGGCGGGGCGACGTCAGCGTCTCGGACCCGGTCCCAATGGCCGACAAACGCGACGATGGGCAGGCGACCAAACCGGTTCAGCAAGCATCGGTCGCGAGCTTGGCCTCGCCGGAGACAGTGCTCCCGAAGCAAGATGTCGAGCTTCCGTCGATCGCCCTGACGGTACCTGGCGCGATCACGGCAGAGGCGGGCAAAGAAACCCCCTTTGCCATTGCGCTGGACAGCACCGATGCGTTGCCGCCCCGCAGCATCATCACGATCCGCGGGCTGCCGGAGGGCACGAGCTTCTCCGCCGGGCGCCCCTATGGGGAGTCCGAATGGAGCTTGCGGCCCGATGAGATCGGCGATTTGCGCCTCATACTACCGCAGACCGCGAGCGGGCAGAGCGCGCTCAGCGTCGAACTGGTCGCGGCCGACGGCAGGATGATCGCGAGCGGCGCCACGTCGCTCGAAATTGCGCCCGACGCAAAGGCCGCCGTTGTCCCGCGCGCCGATGAGACCGCACGCGTTGACGAGCTCCTCGTCCATGGCCGGAAGATGGTCCAGGTTGGCTATATCGCCGGTGCCCGCAGCTACTTCAAGCGCGCCGCGGATGCCGGCAGCGCGGAGGCTGCGTTTGCGCTCGGCGGCACCTACGATCCCATGTTCATGGAACAGATCGGCGCGCAAGGCATCAAGCCGGACGTGGCTCAGGCTCGGATTTGGTATGAGCGGGCGAAGACGCTTGGCGACAAGGACGCCGCGGCCCAGCTCGCCGAACTCGATAACGCGCCAGCGTCGCGCGCGCCATCCCCGGCGACCGCTGAGGCTGCGCCAGTTGCAGCCGTGAGCGCCTTAGCGGCTGAGCCGAACGAGCCCGCGCCGGGAGCGTCCGAGCCCGTCACCGGTGGCGAGACGAGCTTAGAGTGGGTGGAGATTTCGGGCACCGTCAATGTGCGCGCGGCGCCGACGCCGCAAGCGCAAACCATCAAGGTGGCGGAGCCGGGAACGCGGTATCAGGCGACCGCCCGGAAGGGCAGTTGGGTGCAAGTGACCGACCCCAAAACGTCGGAAGTCGGCTGGGTTTACGCCCGCTATATCGCGAGCGCCGAGGCGCCGCATTAGGACGCTAGCGTCGGCCTGCGTGCTAGCGCGTTGCCGACCGGTGACGATCAGGCGACGCGCGCTGGCGCTTTTTCGCCTTCCGTAGAGGCTTGTTGACTGCGCGCGGCATTGAGGCAGAGCTCGGCGGCCTCGCGCAGTGACGTCGCGTAGGCGTCGGCCTCCGCGGTGGCCTCCAGCGCCTTGACGGCACGAGACTCCCTTTCGTCGGCCCAATAGCCGACGAGCACCATGGCGCCCTCCGGCAGGATGCGCCGCAAGCGCCGCACCAGATAGCGGATATGGGCGTCGCTGCCGCCCGTGCCGAGATAGGACAGGCAGACGAGCTTGGCCTTGGAGGCTTCGAGCGAGACGATATGCGCGGCCGAGATGGCCTCGCTCGGCACTGCCCGCGCCTTGAGACCGTGCCGCTGCAAGATGCCCGCCAGCATGGCGGCGGCGGCTTCGTCGAGGGGAGTGCGGCCACCGATGCACAGGATGGCGTCCTCGCCGTCGAAGCCCGGTGCGAGCTCGGCAGCTTCGAGCACGGGAAGCCGATCGTCCTCCATGTCCTTCTCCGCATTGGCGAGCGACGCCAACCCGCCTTCCTCCTCGGCACTCTCTTCCTTGTCCGTTGGCACCTTCCTGAACCAGCGCCGGGGCTCGAAATCGGCAAGATTGTCCATCATCTCCCCGACGGTCGCATCGATGCGCTCCATCTTTTCCTCATCGAGCGCCCCGCGCTCGGCATCGCGCTGGGCGAGCTTGAGACCTTCGAGCGCCACCTCGTCGAGATAGGCGACGAGCGGCCGCCCCTCCTTCAAGGACAGCTCGGCGTGATAGGTCGCTTCCGCAGGATCGCCGATCAGCGCGCGCTGGTAGAAGCCCTGCGCGGGCGTGAGCGCAGGACTGTCGCCGAGCAGCACCTCGAGAAAGTTCAAGCCCTCGACATGGCGGCCGAGCACCACAAGGCAGACGGTGAGCGGTGTCGCCAGCACGAGGCCGAGCGGTCCCCACAGCCAGGTCCAGAACGCCGTGGAACCGATCACCGCGATCGGGGATAGCCCGGTGCCGTGGCCATAGACGAGCGGCTCGACCACCTGGCCCATGATCAACTCGGAGCTGAGAAAGAGCCCGCCAGTCAGCAGCATCATCGTCCAGCCGGGGTCGACCACCGCGGCGAGCAGCATGGGCGGAGCGGCGGAGATGAACGACCCGACATAAGGCACGAAGCGCATCACCATGGCGAGCACGCCCCAGCCAATGGGGCTCGGTACGCCGATCAGCCACAGTCCAAGCGCGATGAAGGCGCCGAAGGTGGCATTGATCAGCACCTGTCGCATAAAATAACGGCTGAGCCGGTTGGCGGCGTCGTTCATCGTCGCGGTGGCGCGCTGCAGGTCCGAGGCGCCCATCAGGCGGATCACGCGGTCGCGCAGATCCTCCCGCTGCAGCAGAATGAAAATGACGAACAGCACGATGATGCCGGCGGTGGCGAGCGGCGGCAGCACGGTGCCCGCGACATTCTGGAGAATTTCGAATGGGCGGGGCTCTTCCTCCCTGATCTCGACCGGAACCGGCCTACCTGACCCCTTGTCGTCGAGACTTGGGCTCGGTGCCGTCGTGGCGGCGGGTTGATTGCCGGGGTTGGCGAGATCCTGCTCAAGCCCCTTGAGGGCATCGGACGCCTTGTCGAAGGTCGTCGAGGATTCCGCCGATTTGCGTAGTGCCCCGATCTTCTCGGAGAGCGCGTGCTGATAGCGGGGAAAGTTCTCGGCGAGGTCGGTCGCCTGCCGCGACAGCATCCAGCCAAGGGCGAAGATGATGCAGAAGGCGAAGCTGACGACGATGATCACGGCGAGCGCGCGCGGCAGCTTGAGCCGGCGCAACAGCAGAAGCAGCGGCGTCAGCACGAAGCTGAGCAGGATGGCGATGACGAGGGGGAGCAGCACCTCGCGTCCGATATAAAGCCCGCCGATGACCAGGGCGGCGATCAGGAGCCCTTGCAGCAGGGCGACGCGGCTGTCCGACGTCGAGCCGAAGATGGGGAAGGGCAGGCGTGGCATGGGCAGCTCCCGACACGGCCGAAGCGCCCCAGCCTCCGAACGGGCCCGGCCGGCGCTTGGCCTCTGCTCCAGCGAATACCACTGCTCGCTGAACGGAGCCATAACACTGAGGGGGCTGGCTGGTTCCGTTCCGCTGGCTTGGGGGTTGGTGTATGGCCAAGCTGGGAAGGCCTAAGAGTTTCAACGAGAGGCAATCGCTCAGCCGCTGTTCACCGTCGGCTAAGATTTCGCGCATGGTTTGGACCGGCGCGGCATGAGATCGTGTTTCGCTATGGACCGCGCGCGCTTCCTTGGGATAGACCGCTAGGGGCCACCACTATCCATCGAAGGGGAGATTCCAGCGTGATCAAGTCGATCTTGGCAAGTTCAGTTTTGGCGGCCGGGCTCTTGCTCGCAGCTTCCAACCAGCCGGCACATGCCGTCTGGGTGTGCGGGCCCGTGCAATGCGTCTGGGACCCCACCCCTGCCGTTGGGTATGTCGTGCCGGGCTATACCACGGCCTGGGCCGCGCCGCTCTATCCGGGCTGTGTTTGGAAGCGTGGCTTCTTCGGCCGCTGGCGGATGATCTGCCCGTAACCTGACAAGCATCAGCGAGCGGGCTCGGGGCGAGCCCGCTGGCCGATCGTTTACCCGGTCGCCTATTTGCCGGCCATGAAATTGGTCGAGGCATGGGTGATCGGCTGGGTCGAGCCTTCCATCTGGATCACGCGCGTCTCGCCCTTGGCCGCGTCGACCGCCTCGCGAAGGTCCACCATGTGGATCGATTGATCGCCAAAGGTGCCATAGTACCAGCGCAGATTCTTGAGATCGGCGACGCTCGTCCATTCCGTCACCTCGTCCACTGGCTCGCCGACCGCCGCATTCACGACTGATCCTTTCGGGATGTCGAACTGGTTCAGGATGTGGAAGGCCGCGAGCACCGCGTCGCCGGCCGTCACGCTGGGTGCCGCCGACTGGCTGTAAATCGCCGCGCGCACGAAGCGCGACGGCGGCGTGAAGTCGCCCGGCATGCCATGCAGTCCCGAGCCTGATCCGAATGCCGGTAGCGTGACCGGGCCGAGCTTGGCGGAGTCGACATCCTTCACCGAGAGACTGATGTAGTTCTGCAGATTGGTCATGTGCCAGTCATAGGTCGGCGCGTTGGTCATCACGCCGAGCGGCGCGTCATGGACCTTCAACGTGCCGTCGACAGGCTCGACCACGATCGACCTGCCGCTTTTGTCTTGAATGAAGAAATGCGCGCCTGCGACTGCGCCTTGCGGGCTGCCAAGGCCAGGGGCCGGCGTCGGCACGACCACGATGTCCTTCACTCCCTCTCTCACCTTATCGACGGTGGCGAAATTGGCGAGCACCCAGACGCCGAACTCCTGCGGCGCGAGAGCGTGCTTGGCGTTCTCCGGCGTCACCTCGGTGTATTTGGCGTAGTTCGGGAAATAGAACAGCCCGACGCTCAAGCCCTGATCGTTGATGCCGTCAAGGATGGCCGGAAGGCCGAGGGCGTTGGCACCGACGATTGCGTAGCGGCTCGTATAAATGAGACCCTTGCCGCCATCGGGCAGCATGCCGCTCATCTCCTTGCCGGCAGGGACGACGAGCACGTTCGACTGCATCGGAAAGCCGAACTCGAGCGTGCGGCCGCGGATCGCGGCGCCGTCGGCGGCTTTGAGGGTAATGCCGGTGCAGGCGGAAGCGGGCGTGGTGGCAATGGTGAAAGCGGCGATCAGTGTCGCGATGCCGACTTGGCGAAGCATGGGTGAACCTCCTCCGAAAGACGTGCCGACACTGTCGGGCTAGGCCTGAAGGTCGCCTTAAGGGCGCCGAGGCCCGTCACCCGATCGTTAAGCATGGGTGAGCGAAAGGGCTACGATCTCATCGCATTGTCGGAAAGTCTGTCGCGTCAGGCCGTGGCGACGTTGAACAGCGAACCGATCCCATAGGTCGCAGCGGCCGCCGCGCCAATGGCCAGCATGCGCAAGCCCCCAGAGAGCGTTCTTGCCCGAGAAGAGGCTGAGCACGGCGCCCCCAACGAACAGCGCGATGCCCGAGATGGTGGCGGCGATCGTGATGCCGTGGGCGCTAAAGCCAAACAGAAAGGGGATAAGGGGGAGAGTGGCGCCGATGGCAAAGGCGACAAAGGAGGAGAGCGCGGCGCCAATGGATGAGCCGAGATCGTCGGGATTGAGCCCCAGCTCCTCGCGGGCGAGCGTATCCAGCGCCTTCTCGGGATTGGCGATCAGGTGCTCAGAGATGGTGCGCGCCTCTTCGAGCGGAATGCCGCGCGCTGCGTAGATAAGCGCAATCTCCTCGGCTTCCTCGGTCGGATAGCGTTTAAGCTGGTCCGCTTCTTGCGCGATCTGAGTTCGAACATTGCAGACTGGCGGAAATATGCCGCTTTTATGGTCATGGGCTAACGGCGGGCTAACAGGCGCGGCGTGGAGCGGGGCTGCGCTGGCGAAGCGGGAGGGTAGCCAACTTTGAACTCGTCTGCACGGCGGCCTTAGGATGGCGGCGGATTGAGTCCTCGCTGACAATCAATCATGCTTGCCGCATTGGTCACGTCTAGTGCCGTTGAGGGTGAAATGGAGGAAAGGGAAATGCCCGAACGAAGCAAAGTTCTACCCTTGTGGGTTTGGATCATTGGAGCCCTGCTTGTAGTCGGACTCATTTTTGTCGGGGTCCAAACGGTTCAAACTCAACACCATCTTCGGGCGATTAAAGCCCAAATAGCTACGGCTAAGGACGAAGCGGCGCAAGCAATGATGCAGGCCGCTGCGCGTAATAAACGCGCTGACGACCTAAACTCAGCGCTTGAGGCTAGCAATACGCAGCGTAACGAGATTCAAACTAAATTGGATCAGGCTACTTCGGAGATTGACCAGTTAAAGGCCAAACTGAGTGCAGCTGACGCGCTTAGTAAACGCGCTGACGACCTAAACTCAGCGCTTGAGGCTACCAGCACCCAGCGTAACGAGATCCAAACTAAATTGGATCAGGCTACTTCGGAGATTGACCAGTTAAGAGCCAAACTGAGTGCAGCCCAATCCGAGGCTCAGGAAGCTAAGGCGGATGCGGCCAAGGCCAATGACCAAAGCAATGCGATTCAGTCCAGGCTGGATCAAATTAACTCCGTAATGGAGAGGCTCAAGAGCGAACTTGAGCAAGCTAAGGAAACCCCGTCTCCAGCAGGAGCACCGTCAACTGAGGGGCCTGAACCGGTTCCTGCGCCCACGTCCCCTTCAATGCCGAAGGAATAGGGCCCGAGCCTTCGGTAGTTGCACGCATTAAGCTCGCAATGCCATTCGCACCGGAATTGTGGTGTGCCTCAATGAGAAAAGAGTGAGGGGCGATCCCGAGCGGCCCCCTCCGGCTTGTTGGACCGGTCACGCCGGGGAATCCATCACGTATCGCCTTGACGATACCCTCATCCTCTTCCGTCTGGTGCATATGGTTGGGTTCGAGGATATGGCGCGGGTGCATATGGCCCCGGTGCATAGGGTGAGGGTGGCGCCGACGCATATGGTGGTGGCGGGGATGATGGCAACGGTTCCGGTTCGCCGGTAGCTTCTCGCCAAAGACAGCAGCCCGCCAAAACAACCGAACCTACTGCGAAAGCGATGCCGACGATGATACGCATCACGGAGGAGCCTTGAGGGTCGTTTTTTTGCTCTACCATGGTAACCACTCAAATCTTGAGTAGCGGTTAAGCTCCCCGACCGCGAAAGAGACGCAGGATGATTTCGGTTTGTTCAACCAAGTAAAGCATCCGTGGGCTTAGTAGCGCAGCATTGCGCTGTCGCCGTGGTAGAAGAAAGCCCCGCTCGCCGGGACTGACTCACCCACAAATAGTCTGATCCCGCCCCCAGCTGATCGGACGCCAGTTGGGGATTTAAGGAGCCCCAAAAAAAGGGAGGAAAAGAAATGATCAGGTTGATCGCCGTTGCTGCCTTTGCCTTGGCTGTCGCAACGTCGGCACAGGCAATGGCGCTCGCGCCACTTCATCAGCCGGACCGTGTAATCACGCAAGTCCGTATGGGATGCGGTTTGGGCAGGGTGCGAGTTAATAGTGTCCGCGTAGCCAGAACCAACTGCATCCTCTGGTGGTGGGGGTGCAGTTGTCCGCGATGGTATGGAGGCGCTTGCGGGTGGGAAAAGCCCTAAGCGACCGGCTCGGGATCGCATTTCGTCGTTCTTGAACTTCCTCGAAGAGCACGAACGTGTTTTCAACCTTCTCCATTCCACTAAGCAATCTGTCTAACGCGCGCCATAAGGCCGAAGACACCACGCCCTAAGAGCGGAAAAAACTGAGCGGTACCTCGGAATTGCGCCCCCCAGCGCGTCCGTGGCGGCCAGAAGGCGCGTGGGGGGAAGGCTTAGGGCCGTCAGCGGCGCGCTCAGTGGCAGCTTGCCAGGGCGCGGTCGACCGCGCCCGTTACCGGCATGCTGTCGGACTACCGGCTATGGGACCTTCTTTCTCAATTTTGACGATATCGAATGGGAGGCTTGGGGATGGGTCGCGCCGCAATGTTAGCCGCAGGGCTTTTTCTTTTCAGCGCCAATTTGGCTTGGGCGCAAGAGCTGCCCGCGAACAGCCTGCCCGAGGGAACCTTCGCTACGGAGGACGGCTGCAAAAAGCTTGCAGCGAAGACTCCGGCCGAACTTGGGGAGGACCTCGATTTCGAAATTCTGACGAAGAAGGGGCTTTTGGCCAACCAGCAGGCTTGCGACTTCGTCAATGTCTATACCCATGACGCAACGAGCTGGGTGGCGACGTCCTTTTGCGATGAGGGAGGCTATACCTATCCAGATCTGTTCTCGATCAAGCAAAAGGACGACGGCAGGTTAGACGTCACCAGGTTCACCGATCTCACCGATCAAGGCTCCAAAGGTAGCTCGACCGAGTCCGACACAGAGGATTCGGAGTCTTCAAATGAACCCCCGAAGGCGTCCGGAGATGGCAAGAGCGGCCAAGCGGCGCCCGAAGACGAGCAAGCCGCCGAGTCCAACAGCACCTTCGCCAAGTGCCAAAACGTCAAGCCGTAGAGCGGAAGCCCCTCAGCGATGCGCGTTTGTAATGGCAAGAGCAACCACGATGATGTTTGCGGCCCTCACCGCGAACAACGTCCAAAAAAGGATGGGGTCACCCATATGTTCCCTCGGCCTTGCTCTGTTTTTTGAGAGTTTCAGGCAGGCCCTGTATCTTTCCGCTGGAAGCTCGGCACGATCCATCAGCACCTTGACGGCCGCGGCGACGCCCCGCAATTCGAATGGCCGAGCACCATGAGCAGCGGCACGTCGAGGAACCGCACCGCATATTCGAGGCTCGCCAAGCCGTCATCATCGAGGAAATTGCCGGCGAGACGCACGACGAAGAGGTCGCCCGGACCCTGGTCGAAGGCAAGCTCCGACGATACGCGGCTATCGGCACAGCTTAAGATCGCCGCGATCGGAAATTGGGCCGATACCCTCGCCGCGCGGCCCGCGGAGTAATCCTTGTGGTCCGGTGCGTTCGCGGCGTAGCGCTCATTGCCCTGCATGAGGCGCTGCAACGCCGCATCGGGGCTGATGGCGTTGGGCGCAGTCATCGGACGCAGGCTCCGCGGCCCAGGTGCGTGAAAAGGGGAGCGCGCTGGCGGCAAGGGTCGCGCCAGCCCCGAACATGAGATGGCGCCATGACAAGGCCGGCAGCTTGGGATCACAAAGCTCGCACATGGTATTCCTCTGATTGGTCGCGCTTGGGGACGCCCGGCCAATCAGGCTCTGCGACGCTTCGCGGAGTTAAGCTTCAAGGCCACGGCCATGGGGCAATCCTCATGGCGCAACGGCTTGCCGTCGGCGGAAAACAGCCGCCAGGTGACGCACCATTCGTCACTGCCGAGGGTCGGACGCCGGCCTGAAAGATCGACCGCGGCCTGATTGAAGAAGGTGACATGCCCTTGGGCATCGGTGGTGTAGATGGCGGCGGGCAGCGCCTCGAGCAGACATACCATTCCTCGCGCGCCTTGAGGCGTTGCTCGGCCGCCTTTCGCTCGCTGATGTCTTGGAGATGCCGATCGGCAGCCACTCCGAGCCCATCTCCCGACAGGAGCGAGTTTTGCAGGGCTTGGGAAATCGCCGGCGTGGGCGCTAATCGGCCGTGATACGCCATGCTTTCCATAGCTACGCCCTCTGGGTTCCTTGGCGGAACCCTCATATCGATGCCGTTAACAATGCGCCGGCGCGCTGGGAGTTCCGGTTTTCCAAGGGGTTAGGCATAATTTTCCTGATCTAAGGCGGCTGGCTCAGGTCGCGGCCTTCGGTTTAAAGAGCGTGAGCCGGTAGCAATCGAGATTGCGGGTCAGGAACTCGTGAGCTGCGCCCCAGAGATACAACCTGAATTTGCGGAACTCGAAGTCGCCAAAGGTCCGTTGGACATAGTCCTTGTTGGCCTCGAGATTCAACGCCCATTGCTTGAAAGTGAGGAAGTAGCTCCAGCGGTCGTTGTGCACCTCCATAAGCTCGAGCTCGGTCTTGGCGAGCTTATTTAGGAAATCGTCGAGCACGAGGAAGGAATGGTTGCCGGGATAGATGTGGCGCACCATGAAGGTCGACAGCTCATATTTCTTCAGCGCCGCACTCCCGTCGAGAAACACGAGGCCGCCAGGCTTCAGCAGCGACGCGAACTTCTTCAGCACGCGCTCATAGTTGGGAAGGTGCTCGATGACGCCCATGATGACGATCGAGTTCGAACTGCTCATTCGGTTCAAAGTCGTAGAAGTCGGTGAGAATGATGTCGAACTGGTCCCCGAAATTGGCGAGCTTCGATCTGAGATAGGCTTGGGACACTTCCGAATTGCTGACGCCGGTGAAGCGCACCCCGGCCTGTAGAGCGTGGCCGGCGAAGGCGCCCCAGCCGGGGCCGATCTCGAGCACGCGCTTGCCGGGACCGAGTTCGCATTTATCGATCGCCCAGTCGAACTTCCGCTCGACCGCGCGTGACAGCGGCTCGTTGTCATGGACGTACACGCCTTGGCTATAGGCCGGGAAGACGGGGTCAAGGAAGCTCAGAAACAGCTTGGGATCGGCGTTGTAGTGGGAGGCGATGGCGCGCTTGTTGGTATAGACCTGACCGAGCAGGAGCGGCTGGATGAAGCGCCACGCCATCACGAGCGGATGACGATCGTGGAGGAAGGTTCGAAGCGTGAACGGCTTGAGCATGTCGCCCTCAATATCGAGGTCACCGCGCAAATAGGCCTCGGAGATGTCGGCCTCGTCGAGGGTGCGGAGCGCCCTGAACGCGCGATCGTTGCGGAGACTCACGCGGAATTCGGGCTCTCCTTCTCCCAAGTTCCGCGTCTCACCACTCGGGAGCTCGATCGAGAAGGGCGTGGCAAATCCGCTCAAGCGGGTCAGCAGAGTGTCGATCGTTGAGGCGGCTGATGACATTCTCGTTCCCCCACTTTCCGACTTTCCAAAGATAATCATCGCGCCCGGCGTCTGGGAGATGCGCCGGCCTGTCGCTCGGCCCGATTGTGCCTCGGAAGCTTAGGCAAGCTCAAGAAAAGGAATGGCCATCTCCAATCGCCCGGGCGTGGGTTGTTGTACCGGAGGCCCCCCGCTATCATCCGTGCATCGAGCAGTCAGGGGGTAGGAAATGCTCAATTTCGGTGGTTTGTCGAGGCTTGCATCGATCGGGGCCTTGGCCGTGTTGGGCTGCCTCGCTGGCGCCCCCGCGGCGAAAGCCCTTTACGATGTCGAGCCCGGCGAGATCCCGGGAAAGCCTGGAACCATCATCCGGGTGTGGCCGCTCGAAGGCGGCGGACCTTCCGTGATCGGGACCGCCAACGCCTTTCGTTTCCTGTACCGCTCCACCGGCCTCAATGGCCAGCCGATCCCGGTGTCCGGCGCCATTTTCGTGCCTTCGGGCCCCACGCCAGCCGACGGACGCAACATCATCGCCTGGGCCCATCCTACCTCGGGCGTGGTGCCGCCTTGCGCGCCCTCGCTGATGCCGGACACCGCCGGGTTGATCTGGGGCCTCGCCCAAATGCTGAGGGAAGGATATATCGTCGTCGCCACCGACTATCCCGGTCTCGGTACCGACGGCATTCACCCCTATCTGATCGGCGAGAGCGAAGGGCGCGCGGTGCTCGATTCGGTGCGCGCGGCCCGCGATTGGCCGGACGCCGGGGGCTCCGACCGCTTCGCCGTGTGGGGTCACAGCCAAGGCGGCCATGCCGCGCTCTATACCGGCGAGCTTGCAGCCCGCTACGCCCCGGACCTCAAGCTGTTCGGCGTTGCCGCGGCCGCGCCCGCGACCTATCTCGTCGAGCTGTTCGACGCCGACCAGACGACCTCCTCCGGTTACGATCTGACGGCGATGACGGTGCTGTCCTGGTCGCGCCTCGAAGACATCCCGGTCACGAGTGTGGTCGAGCCCGCCGCGATGCCCGCCTTCGAGAAGACCGCTCACGACTGTATCGAATCGCTGTCCCAATTCGAGGCCATCGAGAAGGCCGCAAAACCATTGCAGAGCGAGCAGTTTCTCAAGGTCGATCCCTCCAAGGTCGAGCCCTGGAAAGGCATCATGGAGCGCAACTCGCCAGGCCAGGCTCCGGCCGGCGCGCCGGTCTTCATCGCGCAAGGGACGGCCGACACCACGGTGCGCCCAGCCATCACCAAGCGCTTTGGTGAAGCGCTCTGCGCCCAGGGGGTTCGGGTCAGCTTTGTCGAGCTTCCCGGCGTGACGCACACTTTCGCCGCGCGCGACAGCGCGGCAGCCGCCATCAATTGGATGACCGACCGCTTCAGGGGCGCGCCGGCACCGTCCGATTGCGAACGGTAGCGAGCCCCCCGCTCAGAAGATGAGCTGGCCCGCGGCAATAGCCAGGATCAAAATTACCAGGAAGATGACGAGGAAAATAAAGAACAGAACCTTGGAGATCTGGGCTGCTCCGCGCGCGAGGCCGGTGTAGCCGAACGTTCCCGCGACGAGCGAAATCAACAAGCAAATCAGTGCCCATTTCAGCAGGGTCATGGTTGCCTCCGTAGTCGGGCAGCGCTTGCCCGCGCCGCCGTTGCCCCCAACGCGCCATAACGCGCAACGCTGCCGATGCTACAGGAATTGTCGCTTTCGCCGGAAGCGGGCCGGTCCCGCACGATAGTTAGCGGCTGCGCGAGCCGCGAGGTTCAGTAGCCGATCTTGATTACGGTATTGCCGCTGCCATATTGGCGGACCAGCGAGAACAGCGCAGCAGCGGCGGCGGGATGGAGCCGCACGCAGCCATGCGAGACCGGTGTGCCGAGATATCTCGTCTCATAAGAGCCATGGATGGCGTAGCCGCCGTGGAAGAAGATCGAATGCGGCATGGGCGAGCCGCTATAGATGGTCGAGCGGTGCCACACCGCGAGCGCCTGCGGGCGGAAGGTGCCGACCGGCGTGTGATAGCCTGCCCTCGCCGTCGAGACTGGCCAGGAATAGCGCGGGTTGCCGTCGACATAGACATCCATGCGCTGGCTCGAGAGGCTGACCTTGGCGACGATGCCGGCCTCGGCCGAGACCGGCAAGCCAAGCAGAAGGCCGAGCAGCGGAAGGAATAGGGCACACCGCTTCAGGCTGCCGGTTAAGGCGTGGATCATTGTGGCGCTCCCTGGCTAATGGCCGCGATCTTGGGTCACTATACCCCCGCCGCCTGAATATCTCCTGAACACGCCGCGCCCCGTCCATTTGGGAGGGGAATTGCCATGGATCAAGCGCGCTGGGACGCTTGGCCCTCTAATTGCCACCATCATTTGTGGTAGGCTCCGGCGGTAGGCGCAGAGGGAAGCGGGCCAAAATCAATGCAGAGGCTGGTTTTAGGCCTTTCGCTATTGCTGTTTTGCGGAGCGGTCTCGGCCGAGCAAATCAAGCCGGCCAAGGCGCCGGCGATGGCGCCAGCTGCCCCAGCCGATGCCGCCAAGGCTGCCGTCAAGGCGCCGGTGCAAAAAATGCCATCCGCCAAGGTGCTGTTCGGGGCGGTCACGGCACCAGCCCCACTCGCGGCTCGTGCCATCGGCTCTTACGCCAAGGGTTGCCTGGCTGGTGGCATCTCGCTTCCCATCAATGGGCCCGATTGGCAGGTGATGCGGCTTTCGCGTAACCGCAATTGGGGTCATCCGCGGCTGCTCGACTATCTCGAGCGGCTGGCGAGCGACGCGCGCGCCCTCGACGGCTGGCCCGGCCTCTTGGTCGGCGACATGGCGCAGCCCCGCGGCGGCCCAATGATCACCGGCCATTCGAGCCATCAGATCGGTCTCGACGCCGATATCTGGCTGACGCCAATGCCAGACCACATCCTGACCCCGCAAGAACGGGAGGACATCAGCGCGACCTCGATGCTGAAGGATCCGTTCACCGTCGATCCGGCGATATGGACGCCGCTGCACACGAAGCTGATCAAGCGCGCGGCATCCTACCCCCAGGTCAGCCGCATCTTCGTGCACCCGGCCATCAAGAAGATCCTGTGCGAGCAGGCCGGCAAGGACCGCGCCTGGTTGGCTAAGGTTCGGCCCTGGTGGGGCCATTTTTACCATTTCCATATCCGGCTCTCCTGTCCGCCGGGCGCGGAGGGTTGCGAGAACCAGAAGCCGGTCACTGGCGACGATGGCTGCGGGACCGAGCTCGCGAACTGGTACAAGATGCTGCGGAAGGCCGAGGTCGCTGCGGCGAGGCCGGCGACGCCGGGCGCCGCGCCGCCGGCCACCGGCAAGCCACCGCTCAGCCTCGGCGATTTGCCACGCGAATGCATGACGGTGCTGAATTCCGGGGGAGGAATGCCTGCTATCAACCCCGACGGGACCGTGCCTGCCGCGCTCAAGGCGATGGCTGGCAAGGACGCGGGGCCACCGGCGCCACATCTTGATGACGCGGCGCTCGCGGCATTGAAAGCACAACTCTCCGGATCCAAGCCCGGGACCAAGCCGGCGACAGACGCCGCGGCGAAGCCCGATGTGCAGGCGGGATCGGCAGCGGCAGCAGAAGCTCCGTCAACGGCCGGCGCCGAGGACGCGCCCGCATCGCCGGCGGAAACGGTCCCGTTGCCGGACCGTAAACCGCGCTGAAGCTTCACCTCTCGCCGCCAATGAGGCACACTGCCGAATATGCAAGAGCGAACCGGCCACCAAAGAGAGACGCAGCGGAACGTTTTCGGCGAACCGCTGAAGAACTGCTCGGAGCGGCCGGTGACCGGGTTCTACCGCTCAGGCTGTTGCCATACCGGCCCCGAGGATCTCGGGCTGCACACGGTGTGCGTTGAGGTTACCGCTGGGTTCCTCGCCTTCTCCAAGGCGAGAGGCAACGATCTGTCGACGCCGCATCCGGAGTTTGGCTTCCCCGGTCTTGAGCCTGGTGATCGCTGGTGCCTGTGCGCGGCGAGATGGCGCGAGGCCTTCGAGGCGGGAAGCGCGCCACGGGTGATTCTCGGCGCGACGCATGAGGCCACGCTCGACATCGTCGATCTGCAGGACCTGAAACGTTACGCCCTCGACCTCGCCTGACCGCAAAATTCTTATATGCCGGGCCAAGCTGTCCTGGATTGCCGGGTCAAGCCCGACAATGACGTGCCAGTGTGCAGGGCTACGCGCCAGCCGTAACGCCCGTGCCGATCGGGCACAACACGCCGGTGCCGCCGAGACCGCAATAACCTTGCGGGTTCTTGGCGAGATATTGCTGGTGATAGCCTTCGGCGAAATAGAAGGTCGGTGCCGGCAGAATTTCCGTGGTGACCGGGCCTAACCCTTTTGCCTTCAGCGCAGCGTCATAGGCGCTTCTGGCAGCCTCGGCGGCGCGCTGCTGATTCTCGGACGTGACGTAGATGCCGGAGCGGTATTGCGTGCCGATATCATTGCCCTGGCGCATGTCTTGCGTCGGGTCGTGGCTCTCGAAGAAGGTCTTGAGGAGTTGGTCGTAGCTCACGCGCTTCGGATCGAAGACCACGAGCACAGCCTCGTTGTGGCCGGTGCGGCCCGAGCAAACTTCCTCATAGGTCGGATTGGGTGTCGGTCCGCCGGCATAGCCGACGGCGGTGATGGTGACGCCGGGAAGGCTCCAAAACCGCTTTTCCGCCCCCCAGAAACAGCCGAGCCCGAACATGGCGATTTCGGATCCTTGCGGATAGGGACCCTTGAGCGGCGCGCCATTCACGAAATGGTTGGTGGCGGTGGCAATCGCATCGGGGCGTCCCGGGAGCGCCGTCTCAGGCGACGGCATCGACAGGGGTTTGCGCTTCAAGCTGAACATCGAGCACCTCCTTGGCCGGAACAGCCAGGTTCGCGGTCGCTAATTAATGAAGACCTCGGCAGGAGCGCGCTTCCGGCCAAGCCAGAACAGCGCGAGCCCAAGGACGCCGAACACCCCCCAGGTCGGCGCATGCAACACCTCGGTGATCAGCGGGTCCCACAGGATGGGGCCCACATGGGTCACGACCGCGGCCTTAGCGGCCGCGAGGCTGTCAGGGCTCAAGCTCCGCCATTGATCGCCCAAGGGCGTGACCACCCAAGCG
This sequence comes from uncultured Alphaproteobacteria bacterium, assembly GCA_963804705.1. Lineage (GTDB taxonomy): Bacteria > Pseudomonadota > Alphaproteobacteria > Rhizobiales > Methyloligellaceae > Methyloceanibacter. Next base: position 95,693 of record CAWDRM010000023.1, on the reverse strand, counting down.
CCGCCACCCGCCAAGCTCTTGGTCGCGTCAATGACGGCCGCGACCATGGCCAGCAGCAGGAGCCAAACACCGAGGATACGTAGCAGCAGGGACATGGGCCGGGTTGAACCGCGTTGCCACCCTTACATAAGCGATTACCTGCTCGCGTTCAAATCACGGCTGCTCCAGCCTGGCGTGAAGCATCCGCGGACGATGTCGCTGCGGCCGAGGCCGGTTTGCTTGAACGAGTGATGCGCTTCGCTATAGTGCGGCCTCGTTTTTTCCCGTGCTTGCGGAGGGGTGGCCGAGTGGTCGAAGGCGCACGCCTGGAAAGTGTGTAGGCGGGTAACCGTCTCGAGGGTTCGAATCCCTCCCCCTCCGTTCCACCTCCTTTTAGCTCAGGTATTAGCTGGCTTTTCTGAAACTGCCCCACAGTTAGCCCCACAATTAATCGGTTGTCAGCGAGGCCTGGAGCAGAGAAGTGTGCGCTTGGGCAGTAGTGAGTAGCTCGGCGCGCTTCCGGCCGTCAGCGCGCTGGGACAAAGCGTGAACGACAGTAGTAGCCCCTAGGGGTCGTGTATGCTAAACGCGCAAACGCCGAGTTGTGGGGACCCGGCGTTTGATTCCAACCGCTGGTGAGAGCGGCGGCAAACTGATTTGCATTCCTGTCTTTCCATAGTTCCGCGTACCGGTCAAGCCGCTCACCAGCTCCTATTAGGAGCTTGCAATGCAAGGTAAACGGTACGTTGTTTCAGAACTAACACTCGTGTTCAAATATGCGTATGCGAATGTTGACCGGCGCGACGCAGAGCGCGTCAAATCGGCTATCCGCCGTTGGTCAAGACCAGCGAAGCATACTCCCTATACAATTTCTTTTATTGTGTAAGCGACGAAACAGCGATGCAGTTAATGGAGCGTATTGCTCCTGATCTCGATGATATTTCTTGCATCGATAACTATTTCTGCCAAGCCGTCAATACAGACGCAATCGGGCGTCATGGGTTGGCTGATCCCTTCCGAACTCGTGTTTTGGAAGGATGGGCAGAGCTCGCTAACCGGAGCAAGCCCAAGCACATGACCCAGCGTAGGACGGGATATCCCGGGGACAAACACCGACTCGAAAAGCTCAATAGTGAGGCAACGGTCAAGGTGCGCTTGAGCTTGCCGCGAAAGCGGGAGCCTCTTGCCGATCCTGATAGCCCAAAGCGCTAGATTGGCCATGACCTGCCCCTAGTTACTCGAAACGGCCTTATCACCTGATCTGCGGCGACGTGACAAGTGGGCATTGCGGCGGCCGCCAGCGGGCGTCCTACGGGCTGGCCTTAAAAACGAAAGAGCCCCCGCAAGCTGTGGGCAAGCGGGAGGCTCTCGGCGCCTTCGTGTCAGGGGGAAGGATGCTCCCCCAACGAGCGTAAGGAGGAACGAGAAAAGAGGCGTTGGTGAGTTACAGGGGTTACTAAATTACGACCCAGGAGACACCTTGCGGCGTGCGTGTGAAACAAAGAGCCGTCAGCGAGCATCGGCTTCCGACCGTCAGCGCTGACCCTAGGGGCTGGTGCGTGTCCGACCCTCCCGCGGGGGTTCGACCAGCTCTTTAAGAGCCATTTGCCGGGTAGTCACCGTAGTCGCCGCCCTCTGCGGGTGGATAGTCGCCGTAGACGCCCTCTGCGGTGGGATAGTTGCCATCCGCGGTCGGTGGAAGTGCCTGATTGCCATACACGGGTGGAGAGTAGCCGTACGCAGGTGGAGGCTCCGTATGCGTATGCGGCGGGCGGCGGAAAGGAGCCATACGCCGGAGGGTAGTAGGCGTAGGGCCCAGGATAGCCATAGCGCCGGTACATGCGGCGCCAATAGCCGACCTTTTCGACCTCCGTTGCATTGATGTTCGAACCATTAAGCCCGGGCAGACCTAGTGAGGTCGCCATGGCGGGCGCAAGGCCAACCCATCCGACACCTACGATAACAGCGGCACTAAACAGCAGACGACGCATTGCTCACCTTCCTCAGACAGTTTGCACCGAGTGTAACCTACGACGAAGCGACCGGTTGCGCCGGTTCAAAGCATGGTGAAGGAAAGGTCAGCGATCTTCCGACGTCCGCTTTGGCCCCAAAAGCGGACATACGTCAGTGCAGGTGGGATGTCCGAAAAGCGCCAATAACGGACATTCGTCTCCGCCAACCTCGACGGCTCCTCAGTTTGTCCGCACCACTGCTGCTGGGGTCCACAAGCCATGGGTTATCTCGACCTTCGGAACCGCATATCAACGGCGGTGGCGGCTAATAGTTAGGGGGCGTGTGCAATACAGGGCCCCCTTTCCTTAACTGTTTGCTTCGGGTTATAAGCGGTCACGAAGGGCAGCTTTTTGCGGGCTTTCCCAGGGTGAAAGTCGCGCTAATTTGCGTGGGAATTGAAGCGAAATCCTGTTCAGAGCGACATCGGGTTCCCGTTTTCATGTCAATCACTCAGCGTGATTCGATCTTCGGAGCTGGAGAAACCGTGCACCCGATCAGGATGGACGGAAAAGCGTTAGGAGTTTTGCCAATGTCAAGAGGGTTTGCTTTGATTCTGGCTTGTGGCGCGTCGCTATTTTCGTTCAGCGTCCAAGCCTCGCCCATTCTTTTCGCACCGATGCAAAAACCGGCGCCTGATATCACGTTGGTGCGCGACTGGTGTGGCCTGGGCTTCCATCGCGGCCCCTATGGCTATTGTATGCGCAACGGCACCGTGGCTGTGCCTCCTGTGGTAGTGGTTCCGTCGCCTGTAGTAGTTGCGCCATCGCCGGTGGTTGTTGTTCCGGCGGCGCCGGTGGTGGTTGCCCCGATTGTGTGCCCCTACGGCTACGTCCTTGGTCCGTATGGCCGCTGCTTGCTGTACTGAACGCCCTCAGTCGGCACCTAACATGACTTTATTTTCGCACACTACGCTGGATAACCAGCCACTCTAAGGAGACCTCATGCGCATCGCCACTCACCGCTTCATCGCGGTTTTCAGCATGGCACTTACGGCAACATTGACCTTGGGTGCCTTGAGCCAAAATGTTGTTGCGCAAGAAGCAACGTCGCCCGACGAGAGCCTGAAGCAGATCGCCCTAACAGATGCGCAGATTGAGAGCTTCATTGGCGCTCAAAAGGAGATGGTGCCAATCATCGCCAAGGCGCCTCAAGGCGACCAGGCAGACCCCAAAATCATGGAGCAACTTGAAGCAGTGGCTAAGAAATACAAGTTCGCAAATTACGCTGAGTTCGATGATGTTGATGAGAACATCGGCCTGGTTATGAGCGGAATCGATCCGGACACAAAAAAATATGTAGGCCCCGACGCCGTTATCAAAAAGGAGATCGCCGCGATAGATAGCGAAAAGTTGGCGCCGAACGACAAGAAGGGACAACTCGATGAATTACAGTCAGAACTGAAATCGCCCCCCGAGCCCGTGAAATTCCCTGCCAATATCGATCTCGTGGTGAAGAATTACGACAAGCTCAACGCCGCAATACCGCCAGTCCAATAGGACCCCTGGAGCCATCCAGAGAAGGCCGCTCGCACGCGCGTAGGCGTACTCCTGTACCTCTGCAAAAGCTGCGGCATGGGCCCGGTGATGGGCATCAATTTTAGCTGCTACGGCGCGAGCTTGAACTCTCCAGAAGTCCGATTTGGGTCAAAGGCCGACATAACGGCGCGATAACATCATGTCCGTTTTACCCCCGAGGTAACCGCAACGGCCTATATTGCTAGCTTACCTCCAGCCCTTGCCGACTACGCTCGCGCCTATTGGATTTCATTGCTCACCGGCACGCCGCAACCGGAACTAGGTGAGGTCACCTATAGTGAGGCTCAGCAAATCCGGCTCAAGCTCGCAACCCTGATCTAGGCCGTGTACTCATAAATCGAGATTGGTAAGCGGCGGTTGGTCAATGTCCGCTTTGCTCCCAAAAGCGGGCATGGATGCTCATTAAGGGGATATTCCAGGGTTCTATCGCCACTGCCGTCACCACGGGTCGCACCTGTCCAAATTCGGACATTTGGGGGCAATAGGTTCGAGAACGGAGAACCACCGTGCGCAGCCTGATCATAGTCACTATTCTCTGCCTCACCTCAACCTCGGCTTTCGCCTGCGTATTCGACACCGACTGTAAGCCCGGCATCAAGTGCGTGGATGGTGCCTGCAGCCGCGACCTGCTTTCGGATGACGACGATGCCCCCGTGAAGCGACCGACTACGAAGAGCTGCATGGACGACAATGATTGCAGCCCAGGTTCCCGTTGCATCAAGGGCACAGGCTTCGAGGGTGTCTGCATCGGCCACTGACTGCCCCGAAGCGGACATTTGTCAGCCGACGGCAAGATCGGCCAATTGCAGGGCGTTATCGTCACGCCCGGCGGCGACATCTGGGTTGCGGACACAACCGAATCCCAGTTGGTTCATATCCCGCAGGGCGATCCGGCCAAGGGCGAAGTCCTGTGCCACAACCCCAATGTCGACCCACTGAAAAATCCCTGCAAGCTCGTGTTGCCCCTCCGCCACCAATACTTGGTAGTCGACTGATTTGCTTTATGAAAATTAGGTGACGGGCCCCCCTGTGGGGACAAATTGAGGAATGGAATTTGGAGGAAAATGCAACTACAGTCGCCTCCACTTGGCAGTCCTGACGCCTTGCTCTTGAAGCTATCGCAGCGAAAGAGCGGGGATGGAGAGTGGCACCGCTGCCGGGTAGCATCCGAATTCATGCCCTAGAGAAATCAAGGAGCTCTAATCCTATGACGATGATGACGGGAAGTCTGGCCCGAAAGTGCGCGATGATCCTTGGTGCCGCATTGGCACTGACGGCCTTGACTGGCAGTGCTGATGCCTATTGGCGCGGTGGTTGCTGGGGATGCGGGGCCTTCGCTGCCGGCGCTATCGCCGGCGCGGTGGTGACGCGCCCATACTATCCTCCGGTCTATTACACCCCGCCCGTCGTCGTGGCGCCGGCCCCGGTCTATACAGCTCCCGCGGTCGTGTACCCGACTTGCCCAGCCTTTCCTCCTTACCCTTATTATTGCCGCTGATTGGGGCGCCGAACGCGGCCCGCCCGACTCATCCGAGATCGTCTGAAACGGATCAATTGGCGCCGACGCGCGCCGAGGGGAGATCATTATGAACACTTTTGGTAGAGTGCTCGCCGTCGCCGCTGTCTCTATCGCGGCGAGTTTGTCGGCCCAGGCGGAGACGCCAAGCGACAGCGCGGCTCCGGCCGCCGCAAAGACGCCGGCTCCGATTCCAACGCTGCATTGCGACTTCAACGAGATGAGCGCCTGCTCGCCCGATGGCACCTGCAAGGAAGGCAAGGACTTGGGCGGCATCAAGATTCCGGTCAAGGTCACGGTCGACTTCGAGAATAGCGTCGTCAGCGCGGTGGACGAGGACGGCTACGCCCGCACGGACAAGTTCGACGGCGTCGCCGAGTCCGCCGATCAGCTCATCATCCATGGCATCGACGGCGCCTTTGGCTGGATGTTCCTCATCGATAAGAATAGCAGCAAGGCATCGATGTCATTTGCAACGGCCGACACCTCGCTTTCCGGCTTTGGCACTTGCACGAACAAATAAGCGGTGAATGCCGCTTGTTTGTTTCGAAGATCGCACAAACGAAGCGCCGGCGCGAATTGCTCCGGCGCTTCGTGCTCTCCTTCCGCGCTAAAATCTGATGGGCCCTCGCCCCGCCGTCGCGGCCTTGCCTCGCTCCGAGCGATGGCCCATAGAGCGTCAGCAAGACGAGCTCGAGCCCGGCAGTCTCGTTAGAGCCAGCGAGCATTGCATTCCGCGCCGGGCCCCATCTTGAGCTTTGCCGACCGAGGCGCGCGCCCCGTGACCACCAATGACGAGATGCTGGCGACGCTCGAGAAGCGTCTCGGGCGACTACATGCGCGGCAACGCCTTGGCATCGAGAAGGACCATGAGGCACAGGTCTTCGGCCAGGGGCTGAACTTCTTTCACATCGAGAACCTCACGCTGTCGCATACAATCATCCGGGCGGTCCTGAGGCTGACCGGCACCTATTGGCGGGGCGCGAGCAACGCGGCGAAGGTCGAATTGCGGCATAACCGCATCGCCTCGCCAAGCCTGCCAGAGCCCTTCGAGGGCTTCACCATCCTCCAGCTCAGCGATCTACACGCCGACATGAGCGAGCCCGCGATGGCCCGCGTGGCCGATCTCCTCGGGCAGATCTCCTATGATATTTGCGTGCTGACCGGTGACTTCAGGGGGAAGACGTTTGGGCCCTACGCCGATGCACTTTCCGGGACGGCGCGTGTTTGCGAGCGCGTCAACGGACCGATCTATGGCGTGCTCGGCAATCACGACACGATCTGCATGGTGCCGGCCTTGGAGCGGATGGGCATAAAAATGCTGCTCAACGAGTGCGAGACGATCGAGCGGGGTGGCAGCCGCATTCACCTCGCCGGCATCGACGACGCACATTTCTACCGGATGGACAATATCGAGAAGGCCGCGCAGGGTTTCGCGCTTGACGAGTTTTCCATCCTCATTTCGCATACTCCGGAGATCTACCGGCAGGCCGCGCATGCCGACTTCAACGTGCTACTCGCCGGCCATACCCATGGCGGCCAGATCTGCCTTCCAGGCGGCACCCCCATCACGCTCGATTCGGTTCTGCCACGCTCGATGGGCGCCGGACGCTGGCAATATCACGACATGGTCGGCTACACCTCGGTGGGCGCGGGATGCTCGATCGTCCCGGTCCGCTTCAACTGTCCTCCGGAAATCACCTTACATCATTTGCACGCCTCGCCCTGAGCAACGCGAGGCGCGATCAATAGGGCCGATCGCGTAGATGCAACCTGAATAGGATGCGCGACAGGACAAGTTCGCCCACGAAGAACACGATCGTGGCTACGCCGATGTCGAGCATGGTGAGGGGCAACGCCAGCCGGCACGCGAGCAGGGGAAACAGCGATTCAGGGATCTGGTCGAGGCCGATGGCCATGCTGCTCGGCGCCCGCGATGGGTCTCCGGCCTCGCGATAGAAGATGCGCTTACCCTCGACCTCGGAATAGCGGTAATGGGTCTTCGCGGGCCAAACCGCATCCTGAGCGTCAGCGGCCATCGCCAGCCAAAGGTAAGTGAGGCAGATCAGGGCACCCATGGCAAGGCGAACAGGCCGAGGCGGGCTTCGCCAAAGCATTGACTTTCCTCCCGTAGTCCCTTTCCAACGTCTGCATCATGCGTCGCATGTCGAAGCTGCAATGCGCGGCCATCCGCCACGCCGCCCCACAAATGATCCCTTGCAAGGGGCGGTGGGTTTGGCCCAATTCTGCCGCCCTAACCTCTTATGGCGCAACACATGGCGATCGAGGCAAAGACACCCACCCGCCGCGGCAAGAAAGCCCCCCCTGCTGGCGCGCGCACCGGCGCGGCTGAAGGCACCGTGGTCGCGGTGCTCGCGGCGATCAGCGTCTGCCACATGCTGAACGACGTGATCCAATCGCTGATCATGGCGATCTATCCCATGCTCAAGAGCGCGTTTGCCCTCGATTTCAGCCAGATCGGGCTGATCACCTTCACCTTCCAGTGCACCGCCTCGCTGCTTCAGCCTGTGGTCGGCTACTACACCGACCGCTACCCGACGCCCTATGCGCTCGTGCTCGGTATGGGCTCCTCGCTTACCGGGCTGCTCTTGATGTCGGTCGCCACGAGCTACCTCATGGTGCTCGCCGCCGCGGCGCTGATCGGCATGGGCTCGTCGGTATTCCACCCCGAATCGTCGCGCGTGGCGCGGCTCGCTTCCGGCGGACGCCACGGGCTCGCGCAATCGGTGTTTCAAGTCGGCGGCAATTTCGGCACGGCGATCGGCCCGCTGCTCGCGGCCTTCATCGTGCTGCCCTACGGCCAGAGGAGCCTCGCCTGGTTCTCGATCGTGGCGCTGCTCGCCATTATCATGCTTGCCGGCATCGGCGCCTGGTACGGCAAGACCATCAAGCGCAACGACAAGGCGGGTGGCGATGAGCTTAAGGCGATTTCCGACCTCGCGCACAGCAAAGTGAGACGCTCGATCGCGATCTTGATGGCGCTTACGTTCTCCAAGCATTTTTATCTGGTCAGCATCACGAGCTTCTACATCTTCTACCTGATCCACACCTTCAATCTCACGGTGCAGAGCGCGCAGGTCTATCTCTTCATCTTTCTCGGCGCGGTCGTCGCCGGCACGGTGATCGGCGGACCGATCGGCGACCGGATCGGCGCGCGCCGTGTGATCTGGTGGTCGATCCTCGGCGTGCTGCCCTTCACGCTTATTCTGCCTTACGCGGATCTGTTCTGGACGGCGGTGCTCAGCGTGATCATCGGCGTGACCCTCGCCTCGGCGTTCCCGGCGATCGTGGTCTATGCGCAGACGCTGATCCCGGGCCGCGTCGGTATGGTCGCGGGACTGTTTTTCGGACTCGCCTTCGGCATCGCCGGCATCGGAGCCGCCCTTCTCGGCGAGCTCGCCGATTGGACCAGCATCACCCTCGTCTATCACGTCTGCGCTTTTCTGCCGGCGATCGGCCTGCTCGCGGCCTTCCTGCCCGAGACGGGAAAGGCACCAGTCCACCGAAAATCCAAGAGCGGCTGAGGAATTGTTGAGCAGCCCGCCCATACTGTTGCGGGGGTGTCACCATCCACAGGAACTTGCGTCCGGCCCTTTCGTTTCGGTCGAACGTTCTCCACACTGGACGGTTGCCGGGCCGCGTTGGACCGGCGACTTAGGTGCGGCAAAGCGGGGGCGGGGCCATGCGCGACATCAGAAGCGACTTACAGGAGCGCGTTGGACTGATCGAGGACCAGATCAGTACTTCTTATGCGCAATTCGAAAAAATGATCGAGCAACTGCAAAGCGAGCGCGAAGCACGCGTGTCGGAGTTGAAGGCGGAGCTGTCGGTTCTTGGCAAGCTCATGGAGGTCGAGCATCGGCGCATGGCCAATGTGCTGCCGCTGCAGACCCCTGCGGCGCCAGAGGTCTCGCTTGCCGATTTCATCCTGCAGCGGCTCGGCGAAATGGGCCCGATGTCGAAGGATGATCTGGTCAATTTGACCTTGAAGGAAAGGCTGTTCGTCGACGGCGAGAGCGCGGATCGCGCCGTGCATACGACGCTCGTCAACATCATTCGGAGCGAGCACCTCAGGCAGCTTCATGACGGAACCTTTGTTCCGAACACTGTCCCGCAAGCCATTCGGCTCCGGAGAGCCTAAGGCGCGGGCCGCACGCGGCCGGAAGACGCGCGCCCGCGCAGGAGCTCGGCCACGTCCTTGCGCACCTGCGCCTCGGCATAGCGGGCGAGCGCTTTGCGGTCGGCAAAGTCGTCGAGCGGAACCGGCGGGCCGAGGCGGATATGGGCATCGAGCGGCCCCAAGCCCAGCAGCCGCCAGGCGTGGCTCGCGAGGTCCATGTCGCCATACCAGGCAACCACGGGCCGTCCGCGGCGGCACAGCGCGATGCCGTGCAGCTTGGTGTAGGTGAGCGCCAAGGTCTGGGCGCAAATGTCGGCGCCGAGCGGGGTTCCGCCAGACGGCTTGGCGGCAGCGAAGAGCGGCGTCTTGAACGGCACCACGCCGTTGCCGTCGCTCGACGTGCCTTCGGCGAACAGGACGATGTTGTCGCCGGCTTGAAGCCGGTTGACGATCTCGTTCGCCTTGTCGGTGACCTCCGTCCTCCGGGTGCGGTCGACGAACACCGAGCGCTGCAGCTTGGCGAGCCAGCTAACAAAAGGCCAGGAGGCCACCTCCTGCTTCGCCACGAAAGAGACCGGCGCCACCGCCGAGAGCACCGTGATGTCGAGCCAAGAGACATGGTTCGAGATGAGCAGCACGCCATTTTCGCGCGCCACGGCGCCATCGACATGCAAGCGGATGCCGATGATCCGGCAGACCTGACGGTGATACCAATTGGGGAAGGTGCGCGCGTAGCGCGACCCGGTCCACAAGAACAAGAGCTGCAACGGCATCAGCGGAAGGGTGAAGGCGAAGAACGCCGCCAGCACCAGAAACGCGCGCACGCTTCTCATGACGCCGCGGCTACTTCCCGGTCTTCAGCGGCGTCCCAAACAGCTCGAGCCGGTGGCCGATCAGATTGAAGCCAAGCTCGCGGGCAACGCTCTCTTGCAAGCGCTCGATCTGCTCGTTCTTGAACTCGATCACTTCGCCGGTCTTCACATTGATGAGGTGATCGTGATGGTCGTGGCCGCCCGGCTCGTAGCGGGCGCGGCCGTCGCCGAAATCATGGCGCTCGATGATGCCGGCGCCTTCCAGCAGGCGCACGGTGCGGTAGACCGTGGAGAGCGAGATGCGGGCATCGCAGGCGGCGGCGCGGCGATGGACCTCCTCGACGTCCGGATGGTCGTGGGCCTCCGACAGGACCCTGGCGATGACCCGGCGCTGGCCGGTCATGCGCATGCCTCGCTCGGCGCAAAGGCGCTCGAGCCGGCTTTCCCATGTCGCTGTGTTGGTCATGTTCGGTGCTGGTTGGCTGATCCGGCGTTGTCCATCATCGGCAGCAGGGGCTCAAAGGGCAAGGCTGAAGATGGCCGCGTCGGCGCCATGCTCATAGTAGCCTGGACGGCGGCCGACCACGACGGCGCCGAGGGACTCATAAAGGCCGCGGGCAGGGGCATTCTCCTCCCCAACCTCGAGGAACAGCTGCTTGGCCCCGCTTGCGCGCAAAGCGGTGATCGCAGCGCCAAGCAGCGCCCGGGCCAACCCAAGATTTCGGTAAATTGGATGGACGGCGAGCGTCAATAGTTCGGCTTCGTCGCTGGCGCCTCTGGCGATGAGCAGGCCTTGCGCCGGCTCGCCCTCAACCGTTGACGCCAGTAGTGAGATGCAACCGGGAGCGCCGAGAAACTGCGCCATTGCGCCCGCGTCCCAGCTCCGCAAAAAGCAGGCGTCATGGAGGACCGCCATGATCGCCGCGTCGCTTGGTCCGGCAAGGCGTATATCGATGGCGGAGAGGCCCGCGCGCGACATCATCAGCGCCGGGCCACCGCGGCAGCCGCTTGCGGCTTGGCGTCGGGCGGACGGAGATAGAGCGGACGCAATGCCGGCAGCGTTTCGCCGGCCTCGAAGGCGAGCTCGGCCAGCGACCGCCGCGCTCGGCTGAAGATCTGGCAGCTTCGCGTCGATCCACCGTTGGAGATGCAAAGCTGCCGCCGCGAGGTCGGCCGCCCCGCTGCCGACCGCAACGTGAAGATCGGCTGGAAGCAACGCCGCTGCCTCGCCGGTGCCGAGCAAGAGCGGGCCATCAACCTTCCGGCCATCGCCATCGTAGAGTCCGAAATAGACCATCGACGCTCTTGCATCCACCGCAACGGCAAAGGGGTTTCCGGCGCTCGCGGTCGCGCCGCTCGCAAGTGCCGCTCTGGCCATCACGGTAAGGCTGTCAATGCCCCAGAGCTTCGCGCTGGTGACGAGAGCGAGACCCCGCGCCGCGGCAATGGCGATGCGCACGCCGGTGAAGCTACCCGGTCCAAGGCTGGCGGCGATCAGATCGAGCGCGGCGAAGTCGAGGCGGGCTTCCGCCATCACCTCGGCGACCATCGGCATCAGGGCCTCGGCATGGCCCCGCGCCATCCGCTCCTCACGTGCGACGATGCGGCGCGAGGCGCCGTGAGCCTGCAACACCGCAGCGCCGCAGGCGCCCATGCTGGTCTCAAGCGCGAGGATCTTCATGAGCGTTCAGATGAAGCGCGCGCTGTCGTGGCGAGCTTGCGCGCAGACCGTCAAACCGGACGGACCTCTTGCACCTCGGGGATGAAGTGGCGGAGCAGGTTCTCGATGCCGTGACGGAGCGTCGCCGTCGAGCTCGGGCAGCCCGAGCAGGCGCCGCGCATATGCAGGAAGACGATGCCGTCACGATAGCCTTGGAAGGTAATATCGCCGCCATCCTGGGCAACGGCGGGACGCACGCGAGTTTCGAGCAGCTCCTTGATGGTGGTGACGGTCTCGGCGTCCTCAGGCGCGAAAAACTCGCCTTGCTCGGCGCTTTCCGAGCCCTGCTCGCCCTCGGCGGCAATAGGCGCGCCGGAGACATAATGCTCCATGATAGCGCCGAGGATGGCCGGCTTCAGATGCTGCCATTCGCCATCGCCCTTGGTCACGCTGATGAAGTCGGAGCCGAAGAAGACGCTGGTGACGCCCTCGACCTCGAACAGCCGCGCGGCCAGCGGCGAGTCCTTGGTCTCGGCGGGATCGAGAAACTCAAGGGTGCCTTGGGCAAGCACAGGCCGGCCGGGAAGGAATTTGAGCGTGGCCGGATTAGGCGTGGCTTCGGTCTGAATGAACATGGCTAGCCTCTTGGCGCTGATAACGCGCGAAATCTTTAGAAATTCTCGCGCGACAGCTTAGAACAATTCTATTCCATAGTTGGGCCCTGGGGCGGCAAAGTCAAGTTGGTGCCTTAGCGTGGCCCACTGAGCGCGCGACCGCGTTGCCGCGACCCTTGGCCGCGTGATCGCCGCGTTCATCCCGACCCTGAGAACAAACTACCCTTCTGACTTTATGGCTTACTAACCTTCTCTCCTAGCGCCGGAAATGAGTTCGCGGAGGAGAGCTTTGGTCAATTCGTTCGGAACTGGGAACCGCAGAAGCTTTCTAGGCTAGCGCCAAAATCTCCTCGATGCCGAGGCATCCCGGCACGACGGTGATGGGGATCGGGAAGGTGCCGACGAGCCGGCCTCCCGCCAAGGTCGAAACGAGCGGCCCCGGCCCCGAGGGGTCCTTCGAGGCGCCAAGCACGAGGACGCCGATGTCCTGGTCCTCCTCGATCAGTTTGGTGATCTCCTCCGCCTTCATCCCCTCGCGCACGATCTCCTCCGGCACGATGTCCTCGAAGCCCATGGCTTTCAGCTTGCGGCCGAACAGGCGGAACACCGCGCGCGCCTTGTTGTGCCCTTCCTCGCGGGCGATCTCCTCGATGCCGAGCCAATGCTGGAAGTCGACGCCGGGCTCGATCACATAGAGCAGCGCGAGCTGGCCCGCGGTGCGCTGCGCCCGGCTCGCGGCAAAGGCAAGCGCGCTCTCGCATTCCGGCGTCTCGTCGACCATGACGAGGAATTTGCGCTTATGCCCTTCGGCGTGGACCTGACGCTTCTGCCGCGCCTTGACGGCTGCCGAGGCTTCGGCCTTGGACGCTTCGGCAGATTTTTTCTTGGTAAACTCTTTCTTGGTGGTCATGGACGCCATGCTGCCACCACTGGGCCCCGACAACAACCGCTTCGGCGCCTAGCACGCAATGATCATTTCGGGATTAAGAGCACATAAGCGGCGAATCGCTTCATGTGCTCGCGGCGAGCGCGTGAGGTGAAGACCCCGGTGAAGCTCACCCAGACCTTCAGTGGGAACGGCAGCGGAATAGGGCGGTCAAGCCGCTCCGCTTCGTCCCAGAGGTAACGCGTCTCCCGCTGGCGCCAGCCATGCTGGTCGAAAAAGCCGAACCAATCTTTTGGCGTAAACCGGAACGGCGTATTGCGCATGAAGCGGGCGCGCATTTTCTGGCCGTAACGAATTGCCTCGGGCGAGAAGTAGTCGATGATCCAGTAGCGAACCTTCTCCGCCTCCTGGAGATCGTCGGCGAGCCTCAGTCAAATAGGGAGCGACGCCCTTGGTGAGCACCAAGATCTTGGTGGCGTGGGCGCTCGTCTCGGCCAAGAACTGGCGGCGAGCGGACCGGTCGGTAAGATCGAGCTTGATCCGGTCGAGCCGGCAGCGAGGCTCTTCATCGGCGAGGTGAGCTTCCTTCAGCTCGATCACATGGGGATAGTCGACCTCGACCCAGCGGAGCGACTTTGGCAGAGTCATGCGGTAGGGGCGCGTATCCAATCCGGCGCCGAGATTGAGAATCGTATCGACGCCTTCGGCGATCGCCCGCTTGATGAGAGTCGATGATGACCGTCCGGATCACCACCAACCACTCGCCAAAATAGACCCGCGGCAATTTTGCCAAGATGCTCCTGCCGTGCTCGCCGGCAAGCTTCGCCGCGAGCGGATCACGGAACAGCGGCTCGCGCCGCTCGGTCTCGAGCGCGCGGAAGCCCGCCACCATGAAGGCCGTGTCTGAGACGTCTTGGATGGCTTGCGGCATAAAAGATGATGGCTCGCCCTAGCGGATGAAGCCGACGATGTCCTTGGTCATGGCGAGGATCGGATCGGCGACGGCGTGCGCCCGCCTCGCGCCATCAGCAAGGATAGAGTCGATCTCGACGGGATCGGCCATCAAGCGCCGCATCTCATCGCCGATGGGAACGAGCCTCGTCGCGGCAAGGTCGGCAAGCGCCTCTTTGAACTTCGAGAAGGGGGCGTTGCCGAACTCGGCCAGCACGGCAGCCTTGTCGGTCTCGGCGAGCGCCGCATAGATGCCGACGAGATTGTCGGCCTCGGCGCGGCCCTCCAATCCTTTCGTCTCAGACGGCAGCGGCTCTGGATCGGTCCTGGCCTTCCTGATCTTCTTGGCGATGGTCTCGGCGTCGTCGGTCAGGTTGATGCGGGCCATGTCGGATTCTTCCGACTTCGACATCTTCTTGGTGCCGTCGCGTAAGCTCATCACCCGCGTGGCGGGGCCGGTGATCAAAGGCTCGGGTAGCGGGAAGAAGCCGCCCTCATAGCCCGCCCGGGCAATGGTCGCGGCGAAGTCGTTGTTGAATTTCTGGGCGATGTCGCGGGCAAGCTCCAAATGCTGCTTCTGGTCCTCGCCGACCGGCACGTGGGTCGCGTGATAAAGCAGAATGTCGGCGGCCATCAGGTTGGGATAGACGTAGAGGCCGGCGCTGGCGGCCTCCCGATCCTTGCCCGCCTTCTCCTTGAACTGGGTCATGCGGTTCAGCCAGCCGAGCCGCGCCACGCAATTGAAGATCCAGGCAAGCTCGGCGTGACCAGAGACCTGACTCTGATTAAAGACGATGTGGAGCTTGGGGTCGATGCCTGCGGCGATGAAGGCTGCGGTCACCTCGCGGGTGTTGCGCTTGAGCTCGTCGGGGTCTTGGAACAAGGTGATGGCGTGGAGGTCGACCACGCAATAAAGGCAATCATGCTCTGCCTGCAGCGCCACAAATTTGGTGATGGCGCCGAGATAATTGCCCAGATGCAGATTGCCGGTGGGCTGGACGCCCGAAAACACGCGGGTCTTGTTCGCTGACATGCCTCGCCCCTGTTGCAAGCCCGCGCGTTATGGCTTGGGGACAAGGTTCGCGCAAGCGCCGCGAATTGGGTCGTGGCATCACGCCGACTCAGCCATAGGCTCCTTCCATCTCGCGGATCTGCTCGGCGATGGCCACCGTGCGCTGGGCCATGGCGAAATGCAGCCGCTCCACCATGCGGCCCTCGACCACGATCACGCCCTTATGGGCGTTCTCCGCCTGGCCGAAGGTGTCGATCACCTTGCGCGACCAATCGACATCCTCTTCGGTCGGCGAGAAGATCTCATTGCAGGGTCCCACTTGGCTCGGATGGATCAGCGTCTTGCCGTCCATGCCGAGCGTACGCCCACGCTCGCACTCCTCGCGCAAGCCTGGCTCATCCTTGAAGTCGTTATAGACGCCGTCGTTGATGTCGAGGCGGTAGGCCCGCGCCGCGACGAGGGTCATGGCGAGCCAGGGAACGACGGCGAAGCGGTCATGCAGGGCACGGGCGCGCAACTCCTTGATCAAGTCGTTGGTGCCCATGACGAGGCAGCAGAGCCGGTTCTCGGCATAGACGGCGGTGGCGGCGATGGTGCGCGCATTCAGGATCGCCATCGGTGTCTCCATCATCGCCCACAGCCTGATCTTGTCCGGCGCATGCACGCCTTGCAGGATCTTGGCGACGCTAATGACGTCGCCGGCATGAACGACCTTTGGCACGAGGATCGCGTCGGGCTCGGCATCGCAGGCGGCGAGAATGTCCTCGGCGCCCCAGGGCGTCTCAAGCGCGTTGACGCGGATGACAATCTCGCGCGCGCCATAGCCGCCGCCCTTCACCGCGGCACAGACCTGCTCGCGCGCCAGCAGCTTGGCGTCGGGCGCCACGGCGTCCTCGAGATCGAGGATCAAGGCGTCGGCGGGAAGGGTCTTGGCCTTCTCGAGCGCACGCTCGTTGGAGCCCGGCATATAGAGCACGCTGCGGCGCGGCCGACCTTGCATGGCAAACGTTCCCCTCACGATTGGTGCAGGGCAGCTTAGCGCCCGAGAACGCTTTTGAGCATAGGTTTGAGCTCGACGGCGCCGAGCGCCTGCGCGGTCAGCGCGTAGACCGCCAAGCCAGTCCCGACAAGAAAAGCGAGCGCGGCAACCTGCATCAGCTCATTCTCCGGCGTGAACCAATCGTTGAGGATATGGGCGATCACCCAGACCACGCCCCCCATGGCGAGGCTCGCGATGCAGATGCGTGGGCAGCGGCGGCGGAAGGTCGCGTCGAGGGCAAATTCCCCGCGGCTCTTGAGCGTGCCGGCGAGCAAGGCGACGTGCAGCCAGCCCGCGATAGTGGTGGCGATGGCGATACCGACCGCGCCCAGGATCACGAACAGAATGAGGCTCAGACCGACATTGGCGCCCATGCCGATGCCGGCAAAGATCATCGGCGTCTTGGTATCCTCGCGGGCGAAGAAGCTCGGATGGAACACCTTGATCAGCACGAAGGCAGGGAGCCCCAAGGCGAGGGCCGCCAGCATTGCGGCCGTGGCCCCGGCATCGACCGCGGAGAATGCGCCATGCTCGAACAGCACGCGCACGATCGGGTGGGCCGCGACGAACAGGGCGACGGCAGCCGGCAGCGTCAGCAGCAGCGCCATTTCCAGCGAGCGGTTCTCGGCGGCAAGCGCGGCCGCTGAATCGTTGGCGCGAAGCTTGTGGCTCAGCTCGGGCAGCAGCACGACGCCGATGGCGACGCCGATCACGCCTAGCGGAAGCTGGAACAGGCGGTCAGCATAATAGAGCCAGGACACCACCCGATCCTGCAGCGAGGCGATCACCGTGTTGAGCACGACCGTGAGCTGGGCCATGCCGCCGGCGATGATTGCAGGCGCGGCGAGCGCCAGCAATCTGCGCATATCTTGATCGAGCCGTGGCTGGCGAAAGGCGAGGCGCGGGCCGGCCTTGGCCGCGGCAACCACCACCACCAGCACTTGCAACACGCCCGAAGCGGCAATGCCCCAGGCGAGCGCCATTGCGGCGATACTCTGGTCGCCATGACCGAAGGCGATGAGCGCCAGAAGCACGATGATCAGCACGACGTTGAGCAGGCTTGGCGCCAACGCGGCGATGGCAAAGCGGCCGAGCGCGTTCAGCATGCCGGAATAGAGCGCCACCAGCGACATGCAGAGAAGATAGGGCAGCGCGATGCGCGCGAGCAGGACCGCTAGATCGAGCTTCGGCGGGTCGGCCGCGAAGCCCGGCGCCAATAGCAGCATGAGCCAGGGCATGGCGATTTCGCCGACTATCGTGACGGCGACGAGGACGAAGGTGAGGCCGGCAAGAGCCTGCTCGGCAAAGGCGCGCGCCGCCGCCTCGCCACCCTCGCCGTGCAATCGCTTGGCGAAGAGCGGAATGAAGGCAGCGTTGAAGGCGCCCTCGGCGAACAGACGGCGAAACAGATTGGGCACGCGGAAGGCGACGAAGAAGGCGTCGGCCACCGGCCCCGCGCCAAGCACGGCAGCGATCAGCATGTCGCGGACGAAACCCAGCACGCGGCTCACGATGGTCATCGCGCCAACCGTGGCGAATGCGCGGTACAGGGCCATTCCGCTAGCCCCTCATCCTGAGGAGAGAGCGCAAGCGACCGTCTCGAAGGATAAGGCCGGAAAGGCTCGCCAGATGCGCTCGCGGCGCATGCTTCGAGACGCGGCCTGACGGCCGCTCCTCAGCATGAGGGCTTGGCCAAGGGGCGAGGTTCAGGCATGCGCAAGCCCTACCTCCGAGCGCGCCATCAGCGCCTTGGTCAGGCGCTCTCGGATAGTCGTCTCGCGGCTCGAACTTGTGATCTTCTTGCCAGTCAGATCGGTCACGTAAAACACGTCCACCGCCTTCTCGCCGAAGGTCGCGATATGCGCCGAGACGATGTCGAGATTCATGTCGGAGATCTCGCGCGTCACGTCATAGAGCAGGCCCGGACGGTCAAGGCCGTTGATCTCGATCACGGTGAGCGCGTCGGACAGGTTGTTGTCGATCACCACCTGCGGCTCGACGGTGAAGGCGGAGAGGCGCGCCTTCGGTCGCTTCTTGGTGGCGACGACGTCGGCGAGCCGCGCCTCGCCCTTCAACAGCCGCTCGATGGTCGCCGCGATCCGTTTGGCGCGCCGCTCCTCGTCCTCGCCCTGATCGAACTCACGTTCCAGGTGAATGGTATCGAGCGCCATGCCGTCGCGCGTGGTCGAGATCTGAGCGTCGACGATATTGGCGCCGGCACCGGCGCAAGCCCCCGCCACCATGGCGAGCAGCCGCGGGTGATTGGGCGCGAGCAGAGTAATCTCGGTCACGCCACGGAAGGCATCGGTCGAGATGTGGGTGACCAAGGATTTGCGTTGCACCTCGGCGCCGTGGGCCAGCTTGGCGTGCACGACGATCACATCGAGATCGGTACGCAGCCAATAGGCCGGATAATGGCGGTCGATGAAGCGCTCCAGATCGGCCTTGCGCCAATCCGGGAGCCGCTCGCGAAGGTCGTCCTGGGCCCGCGACACGCGTTCGGTACAGGTGAGCGTAGTATGGCCGCCGCCAAGCAGAGGCTCGGTCTCAAAATAGAGCGTGCGCAAGAGCTGGCCCTTCCAGCCGGTCCACACCCCGGGCCCCACGGCGCGCAGATCGACCACGGTGAGCAGCAGCAGCAGCTTCAGCCTTTCGCGGCTCTGCACCAGGTCGGCGAAATCGCGGATGGTCTTGGGGTCGTTCAGATCGCGGCTCTGGGCGAACGTGCTCATGGCGAGATGATGCTCGACCAGCCAGGCGGCGGTTTCGGTCTCCGAAGGCGTCAGACCGAGCCGAGGCCCGAGCTCGCGGGCGATGCGGGTGCCGGCCTGCGAATGATCCTCGTCGCGGCCCTTGGCGATGTCATGCAGAAACGTCGCCACGTAAAGCGCGCGGCGATTATCGATGGTGCGGATGATCTCGGTCGAGACAGGATGCTCCACGGCATAGCGGCCGCGCTCGACATCGGACAGGAAGCCGATGGCGCGGATCAGGTGCTCATCGACGGTGAAGTGGTGATACATGTTGAACTGCATCATCGACACCACGCGCCTGAACTCGGGGATGAAGTGGCCGAGCACGCCTGCCTCGTTCATGTTGCGTAAGACCACTTCCGGGTCGCGGGCGTCGGTCAGGAGCCTCAGGAACAGCCGGTTGGCGGCGGGGTTGGCGCGCAGGCTGTCGTCGATCAGGCGCAGATTCGCCCGCACGTCACGCAACACCTCCGGTGCGAAGGTGGCTTGCTGCTCATCGGCAACGGCGAACAGACGGATGAAGTTGACCGGATCCTTGGCGAACACGTCCTTGTTGACGGCGTTGATTCGGCCATTCTCGATGCGGAAGTCGGAGGTGCGCCGAAGCCGCGCCCGGCGGCGCCAGCCGAACGGCGACAGCAGCGTGCCGAGCGTCGGCAGCGACTTCAGCTGCTTCATCTCCAACGCCGAACAGACGATGCGGGTCAGCTCGCCGACCTCCTTGGCGACAAGGAAGTAATGTTTCATGAAGCGTTCCACGGCGCGTAAGCCCGCATGGCCGTGATAGCCGAGCCGCTCCGCCATCAAGGGCTGGAGGTCGAAACTCAAGCGCTCCTCGGGACGGCCGGTCAGGAAATGCAGCTGGCAGCGGACCGACCAGAGAAAGCTCTCGCAGCGCCGGAAGCTCCGATATTCGGCCGGCGTGAGCACGCCAGCCTCGACGAAGTCCGCTTCCGCCTTGTCCGGATAGAGATGCTTGGCGAGCCAGTGCAGCGTGTGCAGATCGCGCAAGCCGCCCTTGCCGTCCTTGATGTTCGGCTCGACGAGATAGCGCGACGCGCCGGCGCGGGCGTGGCGGAGATTTTGCTCCTCAAGCTTGGCATCGATGAACGGCCGCGCATGGCCCTCGAGCACGTCCTTGCGAAAGCGGCGCTGAAACTCCGTAAACAGCACCTCGTCGCCTAGGATCAGCCGTGCATCGAGCAACGCGGTGCGGATGGTCATGTCCGAGTGCGAAAGCCGCACGCATTGATCGATGGTGCGCGTGGCGTGCCCCACTTTGAAGCCCAGGTCCCAGAGCAGATAGAGCATGTATTCGGCGACGCTTTCACCCCAGGCGGTCTGCTTGTAAGGAAGCAGGAACAGGAGATCGATGTCGGAGCCGGGCGCCAGCAGCCCTCGCCCATAGCCGCCCGTGGCGACAATGGCCATGTGCTCGGCGGCCGAGGGGTTTTTGGCGCGATAGACGTGATTGGTGGTGAAATCGTAAGCGAGCCTGATCAGAGCGTCCTGGAAGGCACTCAAGCCTTCGGCGCAAGCCCGACCGTCACCGTCGCGCTCAAACTGGCGCCTCGATTCGGTCAGCGCCTCGTCGACGAGTTGCCGCAAGCGTTCGACCAGCGCGGCGCGAAGCGAGGAATCCTGCCCCGAATAAGCGCGCGCGAGATTGGAGGCCTCCTGACGCAAGGCGTCGAGGTTGAAATAAGGCGCGGATTTGATGATCGTCTGGTCCATAAGCGGGCTCGGGGCAATCTAGAGCGTGTCGCGTTCACGTCGAATCGCGATCCGCTCCAAGTCCTTGTCTTTGACGCATGATCTTGTCCGAAAAGTCTCTCAAACTTTCGGGACCATGTCCTAGCACATCAGCACTTAAGGCTCGGTAGTGCGGTCCATCAAGGCCTTCAGCCGGTAGAGGGCTTCCAGCGCCTCGCGCGGCGTCATGGCATCGGGGCTCAGGGCCTCGATTGCCGCTTCAAACGGTGATTTTTGCGGGAGATCCTTGGCGGAGGCCGCTTTGGCGGCGCTGAACAGCGGCAGGTCGCCGGCAAGATCGGCGGGTTTCGGCCGGCCGTCGGCCTTCTCCAGCTCGGTCAGCACCGCATTGGCGCGCGTGAGCACCGCTCCCGGCAGACCGGCAAGCTTCGCCACATGGATGCCATAGGAGCGGTCGGCGGCGCCTGGCACCACGCGGTACAGAAAAACTATCTCGTCACGCCATTCCTTCACTTCGACGGTGGCGTTGGCGGCGTGGGGCAGGCGGTCGGCGAGCGCGGTCAACTCGTGATAATGGGTCGCGAACAGCACGCGGGCCCGATTGACCTCATGCAGATATTCGAGCGTCGCCCAGGCGATCGAGAGCCCGTCGAATGTCGCGGTGCCCCTGCCGATCTCGTCGAGCACGACAAAGGAGCGCGTCGTCGCCTGATTGAGGATGGCCGCCGTCTCGACCATCTCCACCATGAAGGTGGAGCGGCCGCGCGCGAGATCGTCGGCGGCGCCGACGCGGCTGAACAGGCGATCGACGATGCCGATATGCGCGGTTTTGGCCGGCACGAAGGAGCCGAGTTGCGCGAGCACCACGATCAGGGCGTTCTGGCGCAGGAAGGTCGACTTGCCGCCCATATTCGGTCCGGTGACGACCAGTATGCGCGTGCCGGCGCTGCCGTCTTGGCTGCCGAGCCGGCAGTCATTGCCGACGAAGCTTGCGCCATCGCCGCGCGTCAAGGTCTGCTCGACCATGGGGTGACGCCCTTCCTCGACGGCAAAGACGAGGCTCTCATCGATCTTCGGGCGGACATAGGACTGCTCGACGGCAAGCTCGGCGAGCCCCGCATAGTGGTCGACCTCCGCGAGACTCGCACTCGCTGCCGCTAGCGCGCTTTGCTCGGCGAGGATCGTCTCGGCAAGTCTCGCGAAGATATCGAGCTCGAGCGCCAGCGCCCGATCGGCGGCCGTGGTGATGCGCGCCTCAAGCTCGGCGAGCTTGAGTGTCGAGAAGCGCATGACATTTGCAAGCGTCTGTCGGTGCATGAAGGTCTCGGCGTGTGGCGGCTTGGTCAGGGCGCCGGCATTGGTTGCGGTGGCCTCGACGAAATAGCCGAGCACGTTGTTGTGGCGGACTTTCAGCGATTTGATGCCGGTTGATTGCGCGTAAGCAGATTGCAGGCCGGCGATGACCTGCCGGCTGCCGTCGCGAAGTTTGCGGTGCTCGTCGAGATTGGCGTCGAAGCCGTTGCGGATGAAGCCGCCGTCTCGTTTATTCACCGGCAGCTCATCGGCGAGCGCAGCGGCAAGGGCGCCTTCGATCCTGGTGGGAACCGCCCCAAGCCTCGCCACGATGCCGTCTAGCTCTTGCGGCAGACCGAGCATTTCGGCCGCTCGCGCGAGGTGCGTGGCAAGCGCGCGTGCGCTACCAATAGCATCGCGCACAGCGCCGAGATCGCGCGGACCGCCTCTGCCAAATGCAAGACGGGCGAGCGCGCGGGCAAGATCCGGCGCCCCCTTCAGCTCTTCGCGCAGCGTCCGCCGCAGCCGCGGCTCGCCCGCGAGATAGCCCACCACGTCGAGACGGCCATTGATGGCGCCCGCATCGGTCAACGGGCTGCCGAGGCGGCTCGCCAGCTCCCGCGCGCCGGCCCCCGTCACAGTACGGTCGATGGCTGCGAGCAGGCTGCCGGCCCGGGCGCCTTGATTAGAGCGCGCCAGCTCGAGATTGATTCTGGTCGCGGCATCGATGATCAGCAGGCTTCCGGGCTCTTCTTTGCGCGGGGCGCGGATCAGCGGGGCACGGCCGACCTGGGTGATCTCAACATAGGTGAACAGCCCGGCAAGCGCCGCGAGCTCGTGCTTGGTGAAATCGGCAAAGCCGTCCAGCGTGGCGACGCCGAGGCGCGCCTTCAGCGCACGCTCGCCACGCAAGGAATCGAAATGGGCGCGTGGGACCGGGGTCAGCGCCGCGCCCGCCTCCTCGATCGCGCGGCGCACAGCGGCATCGCCCGCAAGGTCGTCGCCGACCAAGGCCTCGCGGGGGCTGAGCCGCGCCAGCTCGCCCGCGAGATCGCCCGCGCCGACCGTTGCCGTGAGCAGGTCGCCGGTCGAGATGTCGAGGGACGCAAGCGCGTAGGTCCGCTCGGTCTGCTCGCCTTGGGGAACGCAAAAAAGGGCGGTGAGAAAATTATGCGAGCGCGCATCGAGCAGGCTCTCCTCGGTGAGCGTCCCCGGGGTGACGAGGCGGACCACGTCGCGCCGCACCACCGCCTTCGGCCCCCGCTTCCGCGCCTCGGCGGGGTCTTCGATCTGCTCGCACACCGCCACGCGGTGGCCTTGGGCGATCAGGCGCTGCAAATAGCCGTCGGCGGCATGGATCGGCACGCCGCACATCGGAATGTCCTCGCCCTGGTGCCTGCCCCGCTTGGTCAGCGCAATGCCAAGTGCGCGCGATGCGATGGAGGCGTCCTCGAAGAACAGCTCGTAGAAATCGCCCATGCGATAGAACAGGAGACAATCGGCATTGGCGGATTTGATCTCGAGATATTGGGCAATCATCGGCGTGGCCGAGCCGGCTTGGCTCGCCACCCCAGCCTCGTCAAGGCGCGAGGAGCCGCCTGCGGCAGCACTCCCTCCGCGTTCGGCTTGAGCCCCGGTCTCCGCGTCGGCCATGGCCAAGCGTGGTACCCGCTCCTATACAAGCGTACAAGGCCGGCGCCGCCGTCCTGTTAATCGTCCACAAGGACTAGGCTCGCCAGTCCGTTGATCGTGTGGCCTGCCTCCTCTAGGGTGCCACGCTTCTGACGAGCTCCAAACGGAGACAAGATGCGCCCTTCCAAACGCACGGCGGACGCCTTGCGCCCTATCAGCCTTGAGCGCGGGATCTCCCGTCACGCCGAGGGCTCCTGCCTCGTACGCTTCGGCGAGACGCATGTGCTGTGCCTGGCAAGCGTCGGCGAGTCCGTTCCACCTTGGCTGAAGGGCAGCAGCCGCGGTTGGGTGACGGCGGAGTACGGCATGTTGCCGCGGGCGACGTCGGAGCGCACGCGGCGGGAAGCCGCGACCGGCAAGCAATCCGGACGCACGCAAGAAATCCAGCGCCTGATCGGACGCTCGCTCCGCGCCGTCACCGATTTGACCGCGCTTGGCGAGCGGCAGATCACGGTCGATTGCGACGTGCTGCAAGCCGATGGCGGCACGCGCACCGCGGCAATTACCGGCGCCTGGATCGCGCTCCACGATGCGGTCCATTGGATGAAGGCGCGTAACATGATCAAGAACGGTGCGCCGTTGCGCGACCATGTCGCCGCCGTGTCGTGCGGCCTTTATGCCGGCGAGGCCATTCTCGACCTCGACTACGCCGAGGACTCCGAAGCGCAAGCCGACGCCAATTTCGTAATGACAGGCTCTGGCGGCATCGTCGAGGTGCAGGGCACGGCGGAGAAGGAAGCCTTCAGCCAACAGCAGTTCGACGCGCTGATGGCACTCGCCAGGCGCGGCATCGGCGAGCTCGTGCAGTTGCAGAAGCTGACCGTCGCTTGACATGCAGGGTTCTCTGCGGCGTGGCGTCCGCCTCGTCATTGCCAGCCACAATCGGGGCAAGGTGAGGGAGATCGCCGATCTGCTGGCGCCCTTCGGCATCGAGGCCGTGCCGGCGGCGGAACTCGGCCTGTCCGAGCGGGACGAGACGGGCGAGACCTTTATCGAGAACGCGAGGCTCAAGGCGGTTGCCGCGGCCGACGCCTCCGGCCTGCTCGCGCTTGCCGACGATTCAGGCCTGGAGGTCGCCGCGCTTGGCGGGCAGCCCGGCGTTCATTCGGCGCGCTGGGGTGGAGAGGCGCGGGATTTCGGTATCGCCATGGCGCGCGTCAATCGCGAGTTGGAAGCTGTCGGCGCCACCAACCTGAGAGCCAATTTCGTCTGCGTGCTGGCGCTTGCCGCGCCCCATGGCTCGGCTGAGACGTTTGAAGGCAAGGTGTTTGGGACGATTGCCTGGCCGCCGCGAGGGAGCAAAGGTTTCGGCTATGACCCGATCTTCGTGCCGAACGGCTATGATCAGACCTTCGGCGAGATGGAGCCTGAGTTGAAAGACGCAATCTCGCACCGTGCCCGCGCCTTCGAGAAACTGATGCTGGCGACCTATGACGATGACGCTTGAACGAGCTCGTTTGCGCGGAGACCTCTTGCTCCCCGAGGCCCGGCAGCAGGAGCCGTTCGGGGTCTATGTGCATTGGCCCTTCTGCCTCACCAAATGCCCCTATTGCGATTTCAACTCCCATGTTCGCCATGGCGGCATCGACGAGGGCAAGTTCCTTGCCGCCTATCGCGCCGAGCTCACGCATTTCGCCTCGCTCGCACCGGGGCGCAGCGTCTCAAGCATCTTCTTCGGCGGGGGCACGCCATCCTTGATGGGCGCCAATACCGTGGCCGCGATTCTCGAGACAATCGTCGCGCTTTGGCCGGTCGCGCCGGACGCCGAGATCACGCTCGAGGCCAATCCCACCAGCGTCGAGGCGAAGCGCTTCGCCGGCTACCGCGCGGCCGGCGTCAACCGCGTGTCGCTCGGGGTGCAGGCGTTCGACGATGCGAGCCTCAAAGCTCTCGGCCGCATGCACACGACACAAGAGGCGCTTGCCGCGCTCGCCATCGCCAAGCGGCATTTCGAGCGCGTGTCGTTCGATCTGATCTATGCGCGGCAAGGACAGGCCTTACTGGCCTGGCGTGAGGAATTGAACCGAGCCCTTGGCTACGCTCACGACCACCTCTCGCTCTATCAGCTCACCATCGAGGAGGGCACGCCGTTCGCCGCGCGCCACGCCGCCGGCACGTTGACGATCCCCACGGGCACGCGGGCGCGAGCCTTCTATCGGCTGACGCAGGAGCTGTGCGATGCCGCCGGGTTACCGGCTTACGAGGTGTCGAACCATGCGCGGCCAGGGGCGGAGTCACGCCACAACCTGCTTTATTGGCGTGGCGACGACTATGCGGGCGTTGGCCCCGGGGCACATTCGCCGCCTCACAAGCGGCGGCATCAAACGAGCGCTCGGGGTGCGCAAATCTCCCGAAGGCTGGCTTGCGGCGGTCGAAACGGTCGGCCACGGGCTTGAGCAGGACGAGGCGCTGAGCCCGCAAGAGCAGGCTGACGAATATTTGCTGATGGGCTTGCGTCTTGCCGAAGGCATCGATGTGAAGCGGCTACAAGCGATCGATGGCCGCGTCCTCGAGGAGCAACGCCTTCAGGAGCTTGAGGGGCAAGGCCTGCTCAGGCGACGCGAAGACCGGCTGCAAGCCACCGAAGCCGGGCACCTCGTGCTCGACCGGCTGATCCTCGAGCTCGCCGCTTAGAGCGTTCAATATTGTGCGGATGTGAAGCCGTTCGGCGGGGGCTCAAGCGATTGGGGCCCGTAGTCGCGCACTTCGAGGATGGCGAGCCCGCGTTCGGATGTGCCGTCGGGCAGCAGGCGGAACAGCCCATCGACGCCGGCAAAGCCGCTCGCCCTCGTCAGCAGCGCGGGCGTATAACGCTGTCCCGGCGGATTTTGCGACAGCGA
Source organism: uncultured Alphaproteobacteria bacterium (assembly GCA_963804705.1). GTDB lineage: Bacteria > Pseudomonadota > Alphaproteobacteria > Rhizobiales > Methyloligellaceae > Methyloceanibacter. The sequence continues at coordinate 69,244 of CAWDRM010000023.1, read as the reverse complement.
CACGGCGAGGCTCACGGCGTCGTAAGCGAGGCTCGCGATCCGCGGCGGGGTGGCGCCATATGTCTTGGCGTAGCTCGCCGTGAAGTTGCTCCAGCCCTTCGGGTCGGGAGCCGGAAACCAGCCGCCCAACAGAGCCTTCTCTCTGCCGATATTGGCATAGTCCCACTGACCCGTGCCGAGGAACTGGACGCGCGCGCCGGTCACATCGTTCGAGGCGAGGAGCGGCGCCAGCGATTCGAGGTCCTCCGGGCTCGCCGGCAGGAACAGAGCATCGACCTGCTGTCCCGACTTGATCGCATTTGCCACTTGCCGCACCGGCCCGAGCATGGCGTTGGCGTCGTTCGGCGGGAAGGTAGCGCGGACCACGGCTTGGCCTCCGGCTCGGCCCACGCTCTTGGCGAAGGCCTCCTCAGCCACCCTTCCGTAAGGCGATTGCGGCACCAGCAGCGCGAAATTCTTTTTGCCGTGGGCAATGGCGTAGGAAACGATCCGTGGCACGTCGCGGCCGGCTAGGAAGCTCAACAGATAGACGCCGCTGCCGGCGACCTTCTCATCGCTGGAGAAGGCAATCATCGGCACATTTGCCTGGCGCGCCACTGGCGCGGCGCCCGTCACTTCCTGGGCGAAGAGCGGCCCGATGATCAGCTCGGCGCCGTCCTGGATAGCGCTCTCGGCGGCGGCTCGCGCACCTTCCGGCGTGCCTTTGGTGTCCTTGGGGACGAGCGAGACGGACGGATTGTCGAAGTCGAACAGCGCGAGCTCGGCTGCCTGCTTCAGCGCCTTGGCCACGCCCGGCGTGTTGCCGGAGCCGGTGATCGGCAAGAGCAGGGCAACCTTCACCGCGCCGGTGCTGCCGGTAATGGGGCCGCTAGCAGGGCCTGGGCCGCTGCCGCCGCCGCAGCCCGCAACGAGCGAAGCGGTGACCAGGCTCGCGAGCACGAGCCGCAGGACTCCAAGGGTAAGACCGATCCTGTTTGGAAGTCGCATGACCCCTATGCTCCAAGTCCCGCGAGGCGTCGAGGTTCTCGCGAGGCTTGTGTTCCTAGCGGCGGTTGTTGGTGTACGCACATCCCACCGGGGCTTCAGACATGCCCGCCGCTCGCCCCCGCCAGCCGGTCTCGGCCGCAACTATGGCTCCATCGTGATGGGCTATAAAGTGCACTATAGCATGTTAGGTCTGGAAGCCTAGCGCCGGCGGACCTGCCACTTTGGGCAGCGGAACGGCGCAGCTTGAGCTATGAGCGCCAGCGTGCAGGATCGCCAGGAACAGGACCCCGACGCTTCGTCGCGCGTGCTTGAACGCGCGCAGACCGTGCTCGCCGAGCAAATGGCGCAGCCATTGCCGCCCGGCCTTTACCTGGTGGCGACGCCGATCGGCAATCTCGGCGACATTTCGCTCAGGGCGCTTTCCATTCTCGCCCGCGCCGATCTGATCGCGGCGGAGGACACCCGCCACAGCCGCAAGCTTCTTTCCCATTTCGGCATCAAGGGGGAGCTCACCCCCTATCACGAGCACAATGCGGCGAAGGAGCGCCCGCGGCTGCTCGCCCGTATCGGTGCCGGATTTTCTGTGGCGCTGATCTCCGACGCCGGCACGCCGCTCATCTCCGACCCCGGCTACAAGCTCGTGCGCGAGGCGTTGGATGCGGGGTTCACCGTGATCAGCATCCCGGGCCCCTCCGCGGTGATAGCTGGGCTGACATCCGTCGGACTTCCCACCGACACGTTTTTGTTCGGAGGTTTCCTGCCCCCCAAATCCGGGCCACGGCAGAAGCGGCTCGAAGAGCTGAAGCCGGTGCCGGCGACGCTCGTTCTGTTCGAGACAGCGCCGCGTTTGCCCAAGAGCCTTGCCGACATGGCCGAGGTGCTTGGACCGCGAGAGGCGGCGCTAGCCAAGGAGCTCACCAAGCTGCATGAGCGTGTCGCGCGCGGCACTCTTGCCGAGCTTGCAGCCACGATCGAGACTGGCGTTGAGCTGAAGGGCGAGTTCGTCGTGGTGATCGCTCCGCCCAGTCCGGACGAAGCCCTGATCGGCGATGAGGCGATCGTGGCTGAATTGAAGCAGGCGCTGGAAGACGAGAGCTTCCGCGACGCCGTGCGGAGCGTCGCCGAGAGGTTCAAGCTCAAGCGGAGCCGCGTTTACGAGCTTGGACTTGCGCTGCGCGACGAGCCCGACGCGGGGTGAGGGAAAAACGCGTCAGGGCCTATCGCGATGGGGTGCTCGCGGAAACGATCGCCGCGCTGCTGCTTCGCCTCAAAGGTCACCGCATCCTCGCCCGGCGATACAAGACCCCCGTGGGTGAAAATCGCTCTCGTGGCGCTGAAAGGCAAGCGGCTCGCCTTCGTCGAGGTGAAGCAGCGTAAGCGCTTCGAGGATGCCGGCTGGGCGCTGCCGACGCGGGCGAGGCGCCGCATCGTCAGGGCGGCGCAATATTGGTTGAGCAGCCACCCGGATTTTGCCGGTCACGACATCGCCTTCGACGTGGTGCTGGCAGCCCCTTGGGTCTGGCCCCATTATATCTAGAACGCATTTCCCGTTTGAGGCAGCACTCGTCATTGCCGGGCTTGACTCGGCAATCCATGCCAATTGCGCTTCGACTTGTTGAGACCTAACGGTATGGATGCCCGGATCAAGTCCGGGCATGACAAGGTGGAGTTTATTGCAGGGCTCTGCCTATAAGAGAGAATCATGGCCCTCAAAGTCGCCTTCCAGATGGACCCCATCGAGCGCATCGATATCAGGGGCGATTCCACCTTCGCGCTGCTGCTCGAGGCGCAATGGCGCGGTCACGACGTATTCTATTACACGCCGGACAATCTCTCGCTCCGCGACGGGAAACTGATTACGCGGGGCCATAGCCTCACCGTCGAGGACAGCCCAGGCGACCATTATCGCCTAGCGCATCCGCGGGAGGTGGATCTCGCTACGTTCGACGCGGTGCAGCTCCGGCAGGACCCGCCCTTCGACATGGCCTATATCACCACCACGCATCTGCTCGAGCGCGTCCATCCCACAACGCTGGTGGTCAACGACCCGGCAAGCGTCCGCAATGCGCCGGAGAAAGTGTTCGTTCTCGACTTTCTCGACCTGATGCCGCCGACGCTCGTCACCCGCTCGGTGGACGCGATCAAGGCGTTCCGCGGAGCGCATAAGGACATCGTGGTGAAGCCGCTTTACGGCAACGGCGGCGCCGCGGTGTTCCGCATCCCGGAAGGCGACACCAATCTTAACTCTCTGATCGAGCTCTTGGGCATCACCTTCCGCGAGCCGATCATGGTTCAGCGTTACATTCCGCAAGTGCGCCAGGGCGACAAGCGCATCATCCTAGTCGACGGCGAGATCGCCGGCGCTATCAACCGCGTGCCGGCGCCGGACGAGACGCGCTCCAATCTGCATGTGGGCGGCAGGGCCGAGCCCGCAACGCTGACGGCACGCGACCGGGAGATCTGCGCACGGCTTGGGCTGGAGCTGAAGAAACGCGGCCTGATCTTCGTCGGCATCGATGTGATCGGCGACTATCTCACCGAGATCAACGTCACCTCGCCCACCGGCATCAGGCAGGTGGCGCAGTTCGGCGGACCCGACATCGCCGCCATGATCTGGGACGTGGTGGAGAAGAAGGTCGCCCAGCGGAGAAGGCGATGACTTCCGACCCCAGCTATGGCGAGGCTCAGCAAATCCGCCTCAAGCTCGCAACCCTGATCTAGGCCGTGTACTCACTAAAGTCGCCGGATCAGCGACGCGCGAGATGTCCGCTTCCGAGTGAACTTCGGACATTGCACCACGCCGCGCGAATGTCACAGAAGTGCCATCAGCAGACATTCGGATTCTGCTGACTCTCAGTATGCCGCCGTCTTCAATTCACAAAATCTGTCTCACAAGTGCTGACGCCGGACAGCACTTGCATGGTCTCCGTAGATCATCCGTAGGCCAGGAGCGTTGTCCTCGGCGCTTAGCTCTATGCGTTGCCGCTCAGCGAGTGCCGCCCCTAGCGGAGAGATCAGGTAAGGAAAGCGGAGCTGTGCCTTCCTTAATTCCGCCTCGGGTCAGTGATCGATGAGCTGACTATTGGATTGAAGCCGTGAGAAAACATTCAATGTTTGGATTCGTGACGGCGGTAATGCTCGGGCATTGCGGCGCCCTGGCGGCTACCTGCCCACCCGATGGCAACGACGGCCTCCTGCCAACCTTTGACGTCGAGGACCAGTGCGGGAGCTATGAAAAATGTAGGACGTTGGCCGTGGCAAATCAGATTGAAGAGTTGAAAGCTTGTATCCAAAAACTTGACGAATGCATTGTCGCGTTAGGCAAATCAAACGCCGAGGCCGAAGCACACAATTCCGCGCTGGAGGCCTGCCGCGCCTTGATTCCTAACCGACAAAAGGCGCCGCGCGAACAGCCCAGGGCCCACTAGCCCGCGCCGAATGCCCCAGGTCGGTAATGAGGCGCGCCGCGTCAGGATCACGAAACTTGAGGGGTTTCAGATGGGCTTGGGAACCTGCTCGCGTAGTAGGGCTCTCAGCTTGCGCGGTTGAGAACCTTCCTATTCACTGCCTTTCCACACCACGGAGGAGGATCCCCTCATGACCATGGCGAGATCAGCTACGATATTGGCTGCAACTATCCTGATGGCTTTATTCTCACCAGTTTATGCGCAAACAGCGACCTCACCGGAAGGCCCGGGGCACGAGAGTCCAAGCGACAAAACTTGCGTCTATGCAGGCGAGGCTTATTCGCCAGGCGCCAGTCTTTGCATGACAAGCCACGCTGGAATTACATGCGGCACGGATGGACGCTGGGCGCCGGCCTCATCACCAGTCTTCGATCCAGCGAACTGCCAAGGCCCTGCACGTGAACGCAGTCAAGATCGGGACAACGAAAACGACGAAGAAGAAGAAACTCCTATGATGCATCACTAGCTCGCTCTTAGTGTTCGCGAATTGCCGTTACTGGGGCTGAAGCGAAGGAAAGCGAAAACCTTCGCCTATCTTCAAGCTTGCTTCCATCCGCATTTGGCTGCGCGCTTATGAGTCCACGCCCTAGGCACCTTTTTCACGCCACGGCCTCTTCATCGTCTCCCGGCATGGTGGGAACCACAAGATCATCTTCGCCGGTGTACGGTCGATCTAGTGGCCTCTCCTTCACGAACTTGGGACCATACGGGCCTTCAACTGTTCTTAGCTTAGCAGCGGGACAATCTCTCTGCGTTGAGCCGTGAGCGCTATTCGGAAATAATCGAGCGGCAGATCAATCCGACGCTGGGCGAGATTGAGCTTCAAAAGCTCAGGCCGCGTGACGTGCAAGCATGGCTCGTAGCTATGCGCCAGGGCAGGCGTGGACAGCGTGCCGCCCGCACCATCATTCATGCCTACCGCGTCCTACGTGCTGCGCTCCAGGCGGCAGTCAGGCTTGACATGATTGGGCGCAACGTGGCGGACCATGTGGACCCGCCCACGCCCGAAGATCATGAGGTAGAAAATACTCACGGCCAGTGAGGTCCCTGCCGTCCTAGACGCGCTGAAAGGCCATAGGCTCTATCCAACGGTCGCCCTAGCCCTCAGCACCGGAGCGCGGCGCTCTGAGCTACTAGCGTTGAGGTGGTGCGATGTTGACCTGAAGCGCGGCGTGCTCAAAGTCGAGCACAGCTTGGAGCAGACGAAAGCCGGACTGCGGCTCAAATCGCCAAAGACGAAACGCGGTCGGCGGTCATTCTCGCTTCCGGCGTTTGCTGTGGATATGCTCAATGAGCATCGCAAGGCCCAGCTAGAGCTTCGACTCCAACTCGGCATGGGCAAGCCCGAGTCCGAGGCTTTGTGTTCTGCAATCACGATGGCTCGCCAATCTCGCCCAACTATTTTTCGATCATGTGGAGTTCGGGCAGTCACGCGGGCGGGCTTGCCCAAGAGGACATTCCATAGCCTTCGCCACAGTCATGCTTCGGCATTGATCCGTGCTGGCCTAGACGTGGTGAGGGTGAGTCGCCAGCTTGGCCACAGCAAGCCAACGATCACGCTCCCGACCTATGCCCATGAATTTGAGGAAGCGGATTCCGGCGCTGCCGATGCCATTGGGAAGGTGCTAGGCTAGGTAACACTTGGCACCCGAATTGGCACCGGCTGCGCGGGACGGTAGGTTATCAACAGTGATGCCAGACCGGAACTCTGCCGAGTTTTCCTGAGAAAACATGACGCATGGTGACGCGCGGTGACTGCGGAATATCACTGTCATACGCGCTTCGAATTGGTTTGCTAACCGAGCATTGTTGTGGCCGAATCGGGGCTGCCGCGCGCGGAGTTTGTCAGTCGTTACAGCGTCGCGCGACCGCTTCTTCTTATAGCGAGCCGGGCTGAAACATGCCAATGAAACTGACACAAGGGGGTATCGCGGAGCGGTTCCGCGACAACCCGATGTCGATGTTTCGCTCAAGTCATATCGGTTTGCGGCTCTCGGGCGGGGGGTTACTGCCCTTCAGCGGCCGGTGGCGGGCGAAGCCCCGGCGGCTCACGCCATGGCAACCGCCCAAGGTCTATGGGCGCATCGGCTCCCTGGAAGTGCGGCTTGCCCGCAAGCGCGGAGAGATCAGGCAGGCCCAGCGCCTCCGCTATAAAGTGTTCTACGAGGAAATGTCGGCGATCCCCGGCGCGCTCGCCATGCTGTCGCGGCGCGACGAAGATGCCTATGACGCCGTTTTCGACCATCTGCTCGTGGTCGATCACGGGACCTACACGAACGCGCATCGCTGGCGCCGGCCGCGCGTGGTCGGCACCTACCGCGTGCTCCGTCAGAACGTTGCCGACCTCAATGACGGCTTCTACACCCAGGGCGAATACGACATTCAGCCGCTCCTCCGCGCCAGACCCAATCATAGCTTCATTGAACTTGGCCGGTCCTGCGTGCTCAAACCCTATCGCAACAAGCGGACACTTGAGCTTCTGTGGCAGGGCGTGTGGTCCTATGTGCGCGAGCATGGCGCCAGCGTCATGATCGGCTGCGCGAGCTTCGAGGGCACCTACCCGAAGGCGCATGCCGCGGCGCTGAGCTACCTTCATCACACCGCGCTCGCGCCAGAGGATTGGCGGGTCAAGGCGCATGACCATCTCCGCGTCGACATGAACATGCTGCCGTTGGAGGCTATCGACATGCGCGCGGCGATCAGGGCGCTGCCGCCGCTGATTAAGGGCTATCTCAAACTTGGCGCCTATATCGGCGACGGCGCCGTCATCGACCATCAATTCGGCACCACCGACGTTTTCATCGTTATGCCGGTCGAGGCGATCCCGACGCGCTATTTCGCCCATTTCGGCGCGCCCGACGGGCTTTCGTCCCCCATCGCGGCAGAATTTACTGCCCTGAACTAGCCGGCCGCTGACACGGGCTCGTCATGCCCGGACTTGATCCGGGCATCCATGCCGTTACCCTTGGGCGCTCTTGGAGCGGCAATGGAATGGATGGCCGGGTCAAGCCCGGCAATGACGCCCGGGATCGGTTGGTCCCAGGGCATTTGACGCCTCGGGGGCCCGCCCCTAAGTTTCAACCCAACATGCGCCACACCGATGTCAACGCCCTGAGGCCCGTGAGCGAGGGAGCCGTGAGCTTGCGCCAGCTCAACGAGCGCTCGCGCGCGATCTTCAAGCGCGTCGTCGAGACCTATCTCGCCACCGGCGAGCCGGTCGGCTCGCGCAATTTGAGCCGGGCCTTGCCGATGACACTGTCGCCGGCCTCGGTCCGCAACGTCATGTCGGATTTGGAGGCGCTCGGCCTCATCTACGCGCCGCATACCAGCGCCGGCCGCCTGCCCACCCAGTCCGGATTGCGCCTGTTCATCGATGGGCTGCTCGAGATCGGCGATGTGAGCGAGGAGGAGCGAACCGAGATCGAGAGCCGCATGGCGGGCAGCAGCAGGCACCGCGCCGCGGCAGAATTGATGGCCGAGGCCGGCGAGATGCTGTCCGGCCTCTCGCGCTGCGCCGGCGTCGTGCTGGTCGAGAAGCAGAGCAAGACGCTGAAGCAGGTCGAATTCGTCAATCTCGGGCCCGGCAGGGCGCTCGCGGTGCTGGTGAGCGAGGATGGCGACGTCGAGAACCGCATCATCAGCCTGCCGGAAGGCCTGCCGCTCGCTTCGCTCATCGAAGCCTCCAACTATCTCAACGCCCGCATCGCCGGGCTGACCTTGGCGGACGCGCGCGGCCGGATCGAGTCCGAGATCGAAGCGCGACGCGCCCTGCTCGACGAGCTCACCGCCCGCGTCGTCACCGAGGGTCTTGCCACCTGGTCCGGCAATGGCGACGAGCAGAAAAGCCTCATCGTTTGCGGGCGCTCGCACCTGCTCGAGGATGTGCGGGCCATGGAGGATCTGGAGCGGGTGCGGCATCTGTTCGAGGACCTCGACACCAAGAAGGATTTCATCCAGCTCCTCGGCCTCGCCGAACGCGCCGAGGGCGTGCGCATCTTCATCGGCTCGGAGAACAAGCTGTTCTCGCTGTCGGGCTCGTCGTTGATCGTCTCGCCCTTCGAGGACACCGAGCAGAGGATCATCGGCGTGCTCGGCGTGATCGGCCCGACGCGGCTCAACTACGCCCGCATCATCCCCATGGTGGATTACACGGCAAGGCTGCTCGGGCGGCTTGTCCCTTGATTTTTGCCGGTCCGCGGTGGATATCCCCCGCTTGAGGTTGTCCAGCGAGACCCTTTTCGTAAGAGAGCCAATGTCCGACGACGACACCGATCCGCAGCAGGCCAACGAGGGTCAGGCGAAGCCTGGCAACGCCGACACGCAAGGCGTTGCCGCCGACCCGGCGGCGCAAGCAGGCGCAGAGCTCGAGGCCCTGATCGCCGAGAATGCCGACATGCGCGATCGCCTGCTCCGTACCATGGCCGACATGGAGAACCTGCGCCGCCGCACCGAGCGCGAGAAGACCGACACGTCGCGCTACGCCATCTCCAACTTCGCGCGCGACGTGCTGACCGTGGGCGATAATCTCCGCCGCACCATCGAGCACGTGCCCGCGGAAGCGGCAAGCCAGGACCCGGCGCTGAAGAGCTTCCTCGATGGAGTGGAGCTCACCGAGCGGGAGCTGCTGAACGTGCTCGAGCGCTACGGCGTCACGCGCATCGAGCCGCTAGGGGCTCGCTTCGACCCGAACTGCCATCAGGCCATGTACGAGGTGCAGAACGCCGACGTGCCGGAAGGCACCGTGGTCGACGTGATGCAGGCTGGCTATGTCATCGGCGACCGCTGCCTCAGGCCAGCTCTCGTGGCGATCGCCAAAGGCGGAGCGAAAGCCGGCGCGGCCGGACCGGGCGCCGAAGGACCGAGCAAGGCTGCCAATGACGATTTCCCGCGTGAAGGAGCCCCGCGCGGCGGACCGTCCGGCAAGAACACCGGCGGCAAGGCCTAGTCCGGCGGCGTTACCCTCCGCAAGGTGAGATTGAAGCGGCCGCCCTCGGGCAGCAGATCCGACGTGCCGGGCAGGATGCGGTCGACGCCGTGATAGGCAAGCCGATCCTCGCCGCCCAGAACCACCACATCGCCAGATTTGAGCTCAATCTTTCGCGTCGGACCTCCGCGGATGAGCCCGCCCACGCGGAAGATTGCCATGTCGCCGAGGGATACCGACAGCACCGGAGCAGCAAGATCCTCCTCATCCTCGTCGCGGTGTAGGCCCATCTTGGCATCTGCGGCGTAATAGTTGACGAGGCAGGCCTCGGGCGGCGCGGGATAGCCCGCGACCTCGCGCCACAGCTCGAGCAGCGCTCCCGGCATCGCCGGCCAAGCCTTCCCCGTCTCGGGATGGGTTGCCTGGTAGCGATAGCCGCCGTGCCGGTCCGAGACCCAGCCGAGCGGCCCGCAATTCGTCATGCGCACCGAGAAGGGCTTGCCCGAGCGCGGCATCGTCGGGGTGAAGAGCGGCGCTGCGGCGAGGATCATGCGCAAGTCGCGCATCAGCGCCGCTTGCGCCGCCCGGTCGAGCCTTCCAGGAAGATATTGCAGCGGCACGGCTTTGCCTCCAGCACTGCGGCATCCTACGATTCGCCACAGTGCCCGCTTAGAAACGTTCTTTGAGACAATCAAGAGGTGAGCATGGCGAAGGCCCGCAAAGCCAACCCCGACGGCTATGTGCATGCGCGGGACGCGAAAGAATATCAGCGTCTGCGGGATCAGGCGCGCATGTGGGAAGCGGCGACCGCGCAGGTCCTCGACCGGATCGGGCTTAAGCCCGGCATGAGCTGCCTCGATGTGGGGTCGGGGCCTGGCGCCGTGATGCGGCTGATGGCCGACCGCGTGGGCGCGAAGGGTTGCGTCACCGGCATCGAGATCGACACCGAGCTCGGGCGCCAAGCGTTGCAAGCGCTCCGCGCCGAAGGCGGGACGCGGTTCGAGCTTGTCACCGCCGATCTAGACAAGCTCGATACACCGGCAGGTGCCCCCTTCGACCTGACCTTCTGCCGGCTCCTGCTCATGCATCTGCGCGACCCCGTGGCCGTTCTCGAAAAGATGCTTGGCTGGACCCAGCACGGCGGCACCGTCGTGGCGCAAGAGTTCGACTTTGGCGCCGTCACGGTGGAGCCGACTTGCCCGGCGATGGGCGAATTCAACCGCGTGTTCGAGGGCGTGTTCCGCGGCCATGGACGCAATTTGCGGGCTGGGCGCCAAATCCCTGCGCAGTTCGAGGCCGCGGGTCTCGGCACGCCGGACGGCACCCACGCGGCCGTGCATTTCCTGCCACTGGCGGAGATGGCAAACATGCTGATCGGCTTATATGACGGCTTCCACGCCGCCGGCGCAGAGCTTGGCCTTGCCGATCCGATGCGGGCGTCGGCCTTCCGGGCGGAGATGGCGGAGGCCGCCGAAGATGGGCGCTATTACTGTTTGACGCCGGTCCTCATCGCCGCCTGGAAGCGCATCGCCTAAGAAACGCGCCTCGTTTGTTCGCCAATAGCCGCGCTTCTCCTTGCGGCCCATAGGCTTGGCTCCTATATAACCGCGGAACCTGCCGGATGAGTTGGCGGGCGCGCCGATAGTGATTAGGGGACCGGCGCCGCGCAGCTGAAGGCGTGGCACGCGCGAGTGTAATCGGGTGCCGAGCAAGGGCCCGGACGGTCCGCCAGAAGGAGAGGCTACGGATGGCGAAAGTGATCGGAATTGATCTCGGCACAACCAATTCCTGTGTCGCGGTCATGGAAGGTAAGAATCCCAAAGTTATCGAAAATGCCGAAGGCGTGCGGACCACGCCGTCGATCGTGGCATTCAATGACGATGGCGAAAGGCTCGTAGGCCTGCCCGCCAAGCGCCAGGCCGTCACCAATCCCGAGAACACCTTCTTCGCCATCAAGCGCTTGATCGGTCGCCGCTATGACGACCCGATGGTCGAGAAGGACAAGAAGCTCGTCCCCTACCAAATCGTCAAAGGCGACAACGGAGACGCGTGGGTCGAGTTCCGCGGCAAGAAATACTCTCCCTCGCAGATCTCGGCTTTTATCCTGCAAAAGATGAAGGAGACCGCCGAAGCCTATCTCGGCGAGAAGGTCGAGCAGGCGGTGATCACCGTTCCAGCCTATTTCAACGACGCCCAGCGCCAGGCGACCAAGGACGCCGGCAAGATCGCCGGGCTCGAGGTTCTGCGCATCATCAACGAGCCGACCGCGGCGGCGCTCGCTTACGGCCTCGACAAGAAGAAGGAAAGCAAGACCATCGCCGTCTACGATCTCGGCGGCGGCACTTTCGACATCTCCATTCTCGAGATCGGCGACGGCGTGTTCGAGGTGAAGTCGACCAATGGCGACACCTTCCTCGGCGGCGAGGATTTCGACATGCGCCTCGTCGACTATCTCGCCAATGAGTTCAAGAAGGAGAGCGGCATCGATCTGCGTGGCGACAAGCTCGCGCTGCAGCGGCTGAAAGAGGCCGCAGAGAAAGCCAAGATCGAGTTGTCGTCGACGACGCAGACCGAGATCAATCTCCCCTTCATCACCGCCGACAAGACCGGGCCAAAGCATCTCACCATGAAGCTCACCCGGGCCAAGCTGGAAAGCCTGGTCGACGACCTCATCCAGAAAACCATCGGCCCCTGCCAGAACGCATTGAAGGATGCCGGCCTGAAGGCTGCCGAGATCGACGAAGTGGTTCTCGTTGGCGGCATGACGCGCATGCCGAAAGTGGTCGAGACGGTGAAGACCTTCTTCGGGCGCGAGCCTCATAAGGGCGTGAACCCCGACGAGGTGGTGGCGATCGGCGCCGCGATTCAGGCAGGCGTGCTGCAGGGCGACGTCAAGGACGTGCTGCTGCTCGACGTAACCCCGCTCTCGCTCGGCATCGAGACCTTGGGCGGCGTGTTCACCCGGCTGATCGACCGCAACACCACCATCCCGACCAAGAAGAGCCAGGTGTTCTCGACCGCAGAAGACAATCAGAACGCCGTTACCATTCGCGTGTTCCAAGGCGAACGCGAGATGGCCGCCGACAACAAGATGCTCGGCCAGTTTGATCTCGTCGGCATCCCGCCAGCGCCAAGGGGCGTGCCCCAGGTCGAGGTCACCTTCGACATCGATGCGAACGGTATCGTCAATGTCGCCGCCAGCGACAAGGCCACCGGCAAGGAGCAGTCGATCCGCATCCAGGCGTCGGGCGGCTTGAGCGACGCCGATATTGAGCGCATGGTCAAGGAAGCTGAAAGCCACGCCGACGAGGACAAGAAGCGTCGCGAGCTGGTCGAGACCAAGAACCAGGGCGAGGCGCTGGTGCACTCCACCGAGCGCATGCTCAAGGATTTCGGCGACAAGGTCCCGCAAGGCGACAAGGCCACGGTGGAAGCAGCGCTTGCCGAGCTCAAGACCGCAATCCAGGGCGACGACAAAGACACGATCAAGCAGAAGACCGACGCCCTCGCGCAAGCCTCGATGAAGCTTGGCGAAGCGCTTTATCAAGCGAGCCAGGGCACAGCCGCGGGCGAAGGCGCAGGCCCCTCGGAGGATGCCGGCGGCAAGGACAATGTCGTCGATGTCGACTTCGAAGAGGTCAAGGACGACGACAGCAAGAAGTCTGCATAAAGGGGTGCGTTGACGGATCGGCGCGGGGCTTGCGCATATTTCGGTGCGGCCCCGGCTGAAGCCCAGGCAAAGAGGCTGAGCGCCGCCCGCAATTAGGGCGGTCTGGTGGGGAAGGCCGGAAGGGGCGAATGGCGAAGCGAGACTATTACGAGGTTCTGGGTGTTTCGAAAGGGGCCTCGGACCGCGAGCTCAAGGCCGCTTTCCGCCGTCTCGCCAAGGAATGCCACCCCGATCGCTGCAACGGCGACCGGGAAGCCGAGGGGCGCTTCAAGGAAGTCGGCGAGGCCTATGAGGCGCTGAAGGATCCTCAGCGCCGGGCCGCCTATGACCGCTTCGGCCATGCCGCGTTCGAAAGCGGTCTCGGCAATGCCGGCGCGCATGCCTTCGGCGCCGATTTCTCCGCCTCCATGTCGGCCATGTTCGACGATCTGTTCGGCGAGTTCATGGGCCAGCGGCGCCCACGGCAGCGCTCGGCGCGAGAGCGGGGCGCAGACCTCCGCTACAACATGGAAATCACCCTCGCCGAGGCCTACCAAGGCAAGGCGGCGCAGATCAGGGTTCCGACGAGCGTCACCTGCGAGGCCTGCACGGGCACTGGCGCCAGGGCCGGCACGGCGCCCACGACCTGCCGTACCTGCGGCGGCATCGGCAAGGTGCGCGCGGCGCAGGGCTTCTTCACCATCGAGCGCACCTGCCCAAGCTGTCAGGGGCGCGGCGAGGTGATCGAGACCCCGTGCCCCGCCTGCAACGGATCGGGGCGAGTCACGCGCGAGCGCACGTTGTCGGTGACCATTCCCGCCGGCGTCGAGGACGGCACGCGGATCAGGCTCGCCGGCGAAGGCGAGGCGGGCTTGCGCGGCGGCCCTGCGGGCGACCTCTACATCTTCCTTTCGATCAAGCCGCATGAGTTCTTCCAGCGCGACGGCGCCGACCTCTTTTGCCGCGTGCCGATCGCGATGACGACGGCCGCGCTTGGCGGCCAGATCGAGGTGCCAACCATCGATGGCGGCAAGACGGGGGTGAAAATCCCCGAGGGCACCGAAGGCGGCAGGCAGTTCCGCCTCAAAGCCAAGGGCATGCCGGTGCTGCGCTCCAAGCAGCAGGGCGACCTCTACATCCAGGTCGAGGTCGAGACGCCGAAGAGCCTGACGCGCAAGCAGCGCGAGCTCTTAAGAGAGTTCGAGAAGGCCTCCAACGCGAGCACCAACCCGGAATCCACGGGCTTCTTCGCCCGCGTGAAGGAATTCTTCGAGGGCCAGTAGAACTTCCGGCGAAGCGGCCCGCGTTCTAGCGTGGAATTTCGAGTTCTTTAGATCACGCGCTCTTCGGTCGACGCGCGAGCGCCAGGAGTGGGGATGGCCATGACCGACGGCGCAGCCAAACTGAAGAGCCCCATGGTCAGCCAAGCGCAAGGGCTTTCGCGGCCGGTCACGAATACCGCGATACGAGCCACCCTCGGCGTGGTCATCGTCCTCGCCGTCGCCGCAGCACTCTGGTACGCGCGGACCGCGATCTTCCTCGCCTTCGCCGGCATTCTGCTCGCGATCGTGCTCCATGGCGCGAGCGGCGTCCTTGCCAGGATCAGCCGTCTGCCCAATCTCGTCGCGCTCACGGTCGTCGTCGCGCTGATCGCGGCCTTTTTCGCCGTGGTCATAGACACCTCCGGACCGACGATCTCGCAACAGATCACCCAGCTCGCGACGCGCATCGCCAACGGCCTCACCACTCTCACGCAACAGGTCGCCACCGCGGCCGATCAGCGGAACTTCTTTCAGGACGTCGACATCACCAAGCTGCTGAGCCAATTCAGCCCGTGGGGCATCGCCAGCGGTGCGACCTCGGTCGCGGTGTCGATGTTCGGCGTCGTCAGCGCCTTGCTGATCGTTCTGTTCTTCGGCATCTACTTCGCCGCCGATCCCCATACCTATGTCGAGCTCGCGGCGCGGGTTGCTCCGGAGGACCGGCGGAGCGAAACGACCGCCATGCTGTATGAGACCGGCGATTTGCTGCGGCGTTGGCTCGTCGGCCAAGGTATCTCCATGGCCGTGATCGGCGGCGTCACTTATGTGGGCCTGCTGATCCTCGGCGTGCCGATCGCCTTCGTGCTGGCGCTGTTCGCGGGGCTCGCCGGCTTCCTGCCCTATCTTGGGCCGATCATCGGCGCCGTGCCGATGGTGCTGGTGGCTGGCGGCGAGAGCTACACGCTGGCGCTGTGGGTCACCGGGCTCTATGCGGTCGTCCAGTTCCTCGAGAGCTATTTGCTCACGCCACTGATCCAGGCGCGCGCGGTGTCGTTGCCGCCGGCCGTGGTGATCTTGAACCAGCTCGTGCTCGGCGCCTTGTTCGGCATTCTCGGGCTGGCGCTTGCGACGCCGCTGGCCGCCGCGGCCATCGTTCCGCTCCGCAATTGGTTCGGCTCGGGCGATCCAGAACCCCATTAGAGCTTTGCGAGCTTGCTTGATGGCGCGCTGCTTGGCGGGTAAGCCTGTCGCCAGGCGTTAACGGGGACCGGAATGGTGCGTTTATTGTTCTTCGCCGGCAGCGAGCGACACGGCTCCCACAACAAGAAGCTTGCGCGGCTCGCTCAGCACATCGCGACGGCCAACGGAGTCGAGGGCGTGTTCGTCGATCTCACCGACTATCCGATGCCGCTTTATACCGGCGATATGGAGGCCGAGCATGGACCTCCGTTGAAAGCAGCCGAGTTCAAAGCCCTGCTCAGCGAGTATCAGGGCGTGTTCATCGCGAGCCCCGAATACAACTCCTCGATCACGCCGCTCCTCAAGAACACACTCGACTGGGTGACGCGGGTGCGCGCCAAGGGCGAGACCGGGCTCGAAGTCTACAAAACCCGCGTGTTCGCCATCAGCGGCGCGGCGCCCGGCTATTACGGCGCCATGCGCGGCCTACTGCACCTCCGCCAGATCCTTGAGATCGGGCTTGGCGCGACGGTCATCCCGCAGCAGCTCGCTCTGCCGCGCGCGGCTGGCGCCTTCGAGGAGGATGGCAGCCTCAAGGACAAGGCACAGCAGGGTCTGCTGAAGGATGTGGTCGAGGCGCTCGCCATCGCCGCGCGAAAGTTTGCCTCGCCATGACCGGGGCCAAAGACCGGCTGATCGTGGCGCTCGACGTGCCAAGCGTCGCGCAGGCGCAGAAGCTCATCGAGGAGCTTCAGGATAGCGTCGGGGTCTACAAGATCGGGCTCGAGCTGTTGTTCTCCGGCGGGCTCACACTCGCGAGCGATCTCGTGGCGCGCGGCGCTTCCGTGTTTATCGTGATCTTCTGACCTGCTCGCGCCGTCGCCTTGGGCGGCGTGCGCCGTTTGGCGGTGACAGAACGTGGCTTCTTACCCTTCATGATGTAGGGACTTATCTTGATCCCCGCCTCGCGCATGGCGTTCAAGAAAAAGGTCATTGACTTGCGTGAGACCTCGTCAGCCGCTGGATACGATTTCCGAAAGTGCTCGTTGAATTGATTTGGCGATGCAGTCTCTAGATTGAGCTTGAACAGGGGCGCATAAGCTCGCCGCAAAACCTCGGAGAGCGCCGCTGGCCAGGCGTCAGTGTCGTACGCCTTGATAAGCTTGCCGAGTTCGTCGGTAGGATGACCAACATCATCCGTCAGACCAAGAAACTTGAGCATCGTCAGCACTTGGCCGCCGACCGCGCCTGAGAAGCTGGTCAGCACGCTGCGGTCAATTCTGGAGGGCGCGGCACCGTGTTCCTTCATTGGCTTGATAAGGGTCTTAAGCGTCTGGAACGCCGGGTAGGGCGCTGTTTACGCCAAGCTGCTCGATATCGAGGCGACCGTAGAGCGCGCCACCGCGGCGATCGCGCGAACCGGCGCGCAGTTCCTCACGGTGCATGCAGTCGACCGGAAGACGCTCGACGCCGCCATGCGCGGCCGCGGCGACAGCGGGCTCAAGCTCCTCGGCGTCACGGTGCTCACCAATCTTACGCCAGCCGATCTTGCCCAACAGGGCATCGACGACACGACTTCCGAGCTCGTGCTGCATCGGGCCCTGCTGGCGCGAGATTCGGGCTTCGACGGGGTTATCGCTTCGGGACAAGAGGCGGCGGCGATCCGTAAAGCCGCGGGCGCTGGCTTCCTCATCGTCACGCCGGGCATCCGGCCTGAGGGCGGTGCGAGCTATGACCAGGCACGGATCGTCACCCCGGCAATGGCTATTGCCGCCGGCGCCGACTATCTCGTGGTCGGGCGCCCCATCACCGCAGCGCCGGACCCCCGTGTCGCCACTCTCGCCATCGGCGAGGACATGGCGCGGGCCTTGCGCGCGAGGCGCTAGCCGAGCTCGGCGAGGCGGGCGGCGATAGTGCGCGACAGCGCCTCGGCATCGCCGTAGATCTCGACCTGCTTCAACCGCGACTTGCCGCCTTGGGCAACCCTCACGGTGGAGGGCGGAAGCTTGAGCCAGCGCGCAAGAAGTGTTTCGAGCGCCGCATTGGCGCGGCCACTTTCAGGAAGCGCGCGCACGCGGGCCTTCAGCACCGCTTCGCCCGCATAATCCTCGAGCCCCACGATCTCGTCGCCTCTCGCCTTCGGCGTCAGCCTTACGGCTATGATGACGCCGTCACGGCTGCGGCGAAGCGAGAGACCGAAAGGCTTTGCGTGCGGCAACGCTACAGCATGGCCGGATCGGCCGCCGGCATGAGCCAGCCAAGCAGCACGACGTCGCGGATGAACAGCAGGAACAGGATCAGGATCACGGGCGAGATGTCGATGCCGCCGAGATTGGGCAGGATGTTGCGGATCGGGCGGAGCGCCGGCTCCGTCAAGCGGTACAGCGTATCGGCGATGGTGAGCACGACGCGATTGTTCGTGTTCACCACATTGAAGGCGACCAGCCAGCTCAAGATCGCGCTGGCGATGACGACCCAGATATAGAGGTCGATGACAAGAACCAAGAAACCGATCAATGGACCCATGAAGCCCCTCCTCGTACGGTGCCTCATCTAGCGGAGAGGCGATGACGAGAGCAAGCCTCACGTCTGCTTAAGCCAAGCCGGAACTAGGCTCGCTTGACACGCCAGAAGCCCGATCCCTAAATGGCGCCTCAATCCAGGGGCCGTAGCTCAGTTGGGAGAGCGCAGCAATCGCACTGCTGAGGTCGTCGGTTCGATCCCGTCCGGCTCCACCAAATTTCCCAATATTTCCTGGGAGATATATGAAGAGGCGCCCTAGAGATGCCTTTGGTCCCGCCATGTGATGGTCATGCAAGAAACGACCATCATCGATGAGGGGGCACTATGGGACAGGTACTCAACGGCAGCGCGAACGCCGCTGTGCGGGGCGCTGTGGGGCTCGGTCTTGTCCGCCTGAGTTTTGCCGCACTTGCAACGTCTGCGCTCAATCGGGAACGTTTCGAAGCGCGCGCGAAGACTGAGCCACCTTGTCCCCGAAGGCAAATGATGCCGACCTCAGCTAGCAAGCTGGTTCTGATCGTCGACGACACCCCGGGGCGAGGTGGAAGAAGATGGCGGTGGCGATCGCCCAGCAGGACCGCGGCGATCCAGAACTTGTCGAAGCTCGGCCGGGTCTGCTCGGGACCGTTATGTCCGAAGTTTGGCGCGGGTCCGGAGCAAGCCGCCGCTCACCGTCGGCGTTCGGGGACGGCGGCTAAGGTCACCTATTCCATCGTTTCCAGCCGCACCGGCTCTTTGGCGCGCTTGATCTCAGGCGGCCTCGGGGCGATGAAGCCAGGCCCTTGAATCTGGCCTTCATCATCCCGCACCCTGAAGAACCAGCCCATCACCGGCACCAAGAGAAAGTCGGGCACGAAGCGCACGATGAACGCCCCAAGCTTGTTAGAAAACCCAGGCAAAATCGTGGACCAGCCCCGGCTGAACCGCCGATAGGCGGTTTTCGCGACCTGCTCAGGGGTCAGTGCCGGAAACAGATAGAGATAGCGCGAGTTCAGCGAACCGGCCTTGGCATGCAGCCTCGTTGCCACCACGCCTGGCGCCACGACCGAGACCTTAACGCCCGTGCCCATGGTCTCGTACGCAAGCGCCTTGCTGAAGGACAGCACGAAGGCCTTGGAGGCGGCGTAGGTCGCCTCATAGGGCACCGGCATCAGGCCCATCATCGAGGCAATGTTGAGCACGCCGCCCCGGCGGCGCGCCACCATGCCTGGCAGAAAGCGAAGCGTGAGGTCCACCACCGCCCGCACGTTGAGGTCCACCATGCGCCGGACGGTGGCGGGATCTTCATCCTGGAAGAATCCCGACGACATGATCCCGGCATTGTTGACGAGGATGTCGGCATAGACCCCAAAGCGCCGCAAGGCCTGCTCGACGCCGGTGCAGCCTTCCACGGTGCTGAGATCCTGGGCGGTGACCCTAACCGCTACGCCATATTCGCGCGACAGCTCCGCCGCGGTGCGCGCCAAGCTTGCCTCGTCACGGGCGACCAGCACGAGGGTATGCCCGCTGCGCGCGAACTCCTCGGCCAGCGCACGACCGATACCTTCGGTGGCGCCGGTGACGATCACGGCGGGGACGCCGAGATTTGGTTTGAGTTCGTTCATCCTTTGACTAAGCCCCTAAACTCCACTCGCGTTCCGCGCCATCCACGCCAAAGGCAACAAAATTCGCCCCGCCCAACAAAATGCTACCAGCCCCGCTTGCTCAAAGCGGAGGGTCGTGGGTCGTGGTGCCGAGGACCGGGCGTGTTGGTGGTGGGAAGCCTGACCGCTGGCGAGCTAGAATAGGCGAAATGCGCCTGCTAGGGCGAGCATCAATTGTAGCAAGGCCCACCCGGATATGTCCCTCTTCAAATCCCCTCGTTTTGCGATACTCTTGGCTCTGAGTGCCCTGCTTGCGGCCAGCCCCGCCAAGGCAGCCGCGACCCTGGCTGAAGCCATCAAAGAGGCCGATGCCAAATATCTCGACGCCAAGGAGGTTGAGACGACGGGCGATGAGCCAAGGATCGAGGCCGGTAGTGGCGAGGAGGAAACCCCATCCACCGACCGGGAGATCGCAAAGGGCAATATCAAGGCGACGCTGACCTACAAAGAAAGCAAGACGGAGTCGGGAGAGGGTGCGAAAGTTCCCATCGTCACGGTCTTCGCCGACGACAAGCAGGTGGCCCAACTGGAGGGCGAAGAGAGCGGCTTGAGCGACCCGCCGGTCTCCGTGCAGATCGCCGAGATCGATCCCGCCAATTCCAATACGGAAGTCGTGGTGTCGTTCTATACCGGCGGCGCCCATTGCTGCTCGGACACCAAACTCGTCACCAGCGGCAAGGATGGGTCGAGCTGGAAGACGGTGGAGGTGGGTGAGTTCGACGGTAGCCCGCTGCTCGCGAGCGACCTCGTCGGCGACCGAACCTATGTCTTCGCGACCCGAGACAACGCCTTCCTCTATACCTTCGCCTGCTATGCCTGCTCGACGGCGCCGCTGAAGATCCTCGCGATAGAGAATGGCGAGGTCAAAAATGTAAGCGGCGACCCCCGCTTCCGTCCCGCGCATGAAGCCTATCTGAAGAGCATCATCACCGAGGTGCCGGACGAGGACTTGAACGGCTTCCTGGCCGGCTATGTGGGGGAGAAGATCCTGCTCGGCGAGGGCAAAAAGGCCTGGAAGCTGATGCTCGCTTATTACGACCGCAAGTCCGATTGGGGCTCGACGTTTGCGACAAGCCGCTCGATGCCGAAGGCGCCTGCCTCAGGCAAGACGGAGCGCCTGACCTACCCTGAGGCGCTTGAACGCATGCTTAACGAGAATGGTTATAAAGTCGAGAAATGACGGCCGGCAGTGCTTCCCGGCTTCGGAACCGCGGTCGAGATTGAGCCGTTTCAGGCTATACTGGCGTGCTCGGTCGAGGGACGCGGTCCCGCGCGTGCGTCTAGAGGAGTGAGCGTATGGCACCCCGCGCCTTTTGGACTGGAAACTTAAGGCTATCGCTGGTTACCATCCCGGTCAGGCTTTACCCAGCGACCAGCACCGAGCGGCGCATCGAGCTGCACCAGATCCACGAGCCATCGGGCAAGCGCATCCGCTACCAGAAAGTGGCGCCCGGCGTCGGTCCCGTCGAGAACGAGGAGATCACCAAGGGCTTCGAATACGAGAAGGGCAAATATGTGCTCCTCGATCAGAAGGAGATCGACGAGCTGAAGCTCGAAAGCAAGCAGACGATCGAGCTCGTGCGTTTCGTCGATACCTCGGCGATCGACGCCCGCTACTTCGAGAAGCCCTATTACCTCCTGCCGGACGGCGAAGTGGCCGAAGAGGGCTATGTCATCATGCAGAAGGCGCTGGAGCAGTCGAACAAGATCGGCATCGGCCAGCTGATCCTGCGCGGCCAGGGCAACATCGTCGCGCTCAAGCCTTGCGGGCGCGGGTTGGTGCTTGAGATCCTACGGCACGCGAACGAGATCAAATCGGCCGACAAATTCTTCGAGGAAGTGCCCGACGTGAAGGTCGACAAGGAGGCGCTGGACCTTGCCGTCGAGCTGATCGAGCGGAAGTCAGGCGCCTTCGAGCCCGAGAAGTTCAGGGACGAATATAACGACGCGGTCTGGGAGCTGATCAACGCCAAGATCGAGCACCGCGCGCCGTCGATCGTGACCGGAGAGCCCGGCACCGCCAAGATCATCAACATCATGGACGCACTCAAGAAGAGCGTAAAGCAGCAGGGCAAGGCAGCCCCGCCGAGCAAGGGCCAGCAGCCTAAGAAGGCCGCCGCCGCCGCGTCCCGTTCGGGAGGCGCGAAGAAGGCGTCACGCGCTGCGCCGAAGAGGAAATCGGCTTAAGCCATGGCGCGGACCAAGGCGGAAAATCCGCTTTCGACTTACCGTGCCAAGCGGGATTTCAGCAAGACTCCGGAACCCTCGCCAGAGCGTAGCCGTAAGACCGGCAACAGCTTCGTCATTCAGAAGCACGCGGCGCGCCGTACCCATTTCGATTTCCGGCTCGAGCATGACGGCGTGCTGAAGAGCTGGGCCGTGACCAAGGGTCCGAGCCTCGATCCAACGCAGAAGCGGCTCGCTGTCATGACCGAGGACCACCCGCTCGAATATGGCGGCTTCGAAGGCGTGATCCCCAAAGGCGAATATGGCGGCGGCCCGGTGATGATCTGGGACATGGGCACCTGGGAGCCGATCGGCGACCCCGACGCAGGCCTGGCCAAAGGTGATCTCAAATTCAGGCTGCATGGCGATCGGCTCAAGGGCGATTGGGTGCTGGTGCGCATGAAAGGGCGCAAAGAGGACCGTGGCCGCCAGAATTGGCTGCTGATCAAGAAGCGCGACGAATACGCCGGTGACGGCGACGAACCGACCGAGACTTACGATACGAGCGCGAAGAGCGGCCGTACCATGCAGGAGATCGAGACGGGCGAGGTGCCCGTCTGGAACTCCAAGGCTGAAAAAAAAAGCCCGAAGCCAAAGCCAAGCGCTGGATCGGCAAGCGCCCGCCGAAAACGCGGCGCGCCATAGAGCCGGAATTTATCGCCCCTGAGCTCGCGACCCTCGACGGCGAGGTGCCCGACGGCCCGCGCTGGCTGCACGAAGTCAAATATGACGGCTACCGCATCGTCGCGCGGAAAAGCGGCGACGATGTCGTCCTGTTCAGCCGCAGCGGTCTTGATTGGACCGTGCGCTTTCCGGCAATCGCCAAGGCGTTGAAGAGCCTGCCTTGCGAGGATGCGCTGCTCGACGGCGAAATCGCCTTCGTGCTTCCGTCCGGCATCACCGATTTCAAATCGCTCCAGGAGCATATCGACACGCCGCATCCGGCGTTCCGCTACTTCCTGTTCGACCTCCTATTTCTCGACGGCAAGGATTGGCGCAAGAAGCCGCTCGCGAAGCGGAAAGCGCGGCTGCAGAGGCTCATGAGCGAGACACCCTTGCCGGACTGGCTCGTCTATTCCGACCATGTTGAAGGCTCAGGCTCCGAATTCTACCGCGAGGCCTGCACCGCGGGCCTCGAAGGCGTGATCTCCAAGCGCGGCGACTCGCCCTATCGTTCGGGCCGGACGAAGGACTGGCTCAAGATCAAATGCGGCAAGCGCGCCGAATTCGTGATCGGCGGCTATAGCCGCTCCACCGCCAAAGACCGCGCCTTCTCCTCGCTCCTGCTCGGCACCTTCGACGACGGCGAGCTGGTCTTTGCCGGCAAGGTGGGCACGGGATTTTCCAGCGGCGATCTCGACCGGCTGGCCAAACGCTTCAAGCCGCTCGAGCAAAGCAAATCGCCCTTTGTCGAGGTACCGGCGATCGAGCGACGCGACGCGGTATGGCTTAACCCCAAGCTTGTATGCGAGGTGGCCTATACGGAATGGACGCGCGACGGCCGCTTGCGCCATCCGAGCTTTCAGGGCTTGCGCGAGGACAAGCCTGCGGCAGAGGTTAGACGCGATGATGCAACGGGCGCGGAGCCTGAGCCGTCCCACTCTCGCCCCAGCACATCCAAGCCGAAAGGGGATCCCGTGTTCGAAGGCATTACGCTGACCAATCCCGACAAGGTGCTCTATCCGGATGTTGGGCTCACCAAGCTCGATCTAGCCCGCTATTACGAGACGGTCGCCCCCGTCATGCTCCCTTACGTCGTCAACCGGCCGATCAGCATCGTCCGCTGTCCGGAAGGTACCGAAAAGGAATGCTTCTTCCAGCGCCATGGGATGGAGGGCATGAGCAAGGCCATCAAGGAGGTCCAAATCCCCGGCGGTGAAAGCAAGCGCAAGTACCTCTACATCGAGGATGAAGCCGGCCTGTTCGGACTCGTGCAGCTCGGCGTGGTGGAAATTCACGATTGGGGCGTGTCGGTCGATCATCTCACCGAACCGGACCGGCTCGTTTTTGATCTCGATCCCGATGAGGGTCTTGCCCTCGCGGAACTGAAGGCCGCGGCGGTGGAAGTACGTGACTTCCTTGCCGATCTTGAGCCTCACGAGCTTCGTCAAGGCAACCGGAGGTAAGGGACTGCACGTCGTGGCGCCGACTTACGCCGAAGCTCGGCTGGGACGAGGTGAAGATGTTCGCGAAAGGCGTCGCAGACGCGCTGGTTCAGGCGCGGGGCGATCGTTACACGGCGAATCCCCTTAAGCGTTACCGTAAGGACAAAATCTTTGTCGACTATCTGCGCAACCATCGCGGCGGCTCGGCCATCGTCAACTACTCGACCCGCAGGAAGAAGGAGGCGACGGTTGCTTGCCCGCTCCGCTGGGACCAGCTTGGCGAGCTCAAGACATCGGCGCCATACACAGTTGAGACGCTGCCGGCGCGGCTCAAGGCGCAGAGGCGCGATCCATGGGAAGACTTCTTCTCCACCCGCCAGTCGATCACGGTGAAGGCGCGCAAGGCGCTGGGCCTCTAGCTCGTCCGAAACCAAGCGTACAAAAATCGAATCTACGGCCCGGCTGAAACACGCAAAGAGCCAACCCTCGCTCAGCTGGCAAGCCATCCTGAGTCGGCTTGTCGAAACCGGAGTTAGCGGTGAAGATGGCGCCCATTTTCCGGGAGCAAGTCAATGGCACGATGGACGCCCGATCCGAGCTTTTATCCTTCACCGCGTCTGGCGGCGAAGGCGCCGGCCGAGACGCTTGCCTATGTCGCGACCTTCGCGCCCAAACGAGACGTGCCTGATGCTTTGGCCGTCGTTGACGTCGATCCCAGCTCGGCCAGCTATTCCACGATCGTCGGCCAGGTCGAGATGCCAAAGCTCGGCGACGAGCTGCACCATTATGGATGGAACGCTTGCAGCTCGTGTCTCGGCCCGAACGCGCCCCACCCTCACGTCGAGCGGCGCTATCTCGTCGTGCCAGGCCTGCGCTCCTCGCGCATCTACATCATCGACACGAAGCCCGACCCGAGACGCCCAACGATCACCAAGGTGATCGAGCCCGAGGAGATCATCAAGCGGACCGGCTATAGCCGCCCGCACACCGTGCATTGCGGGCCTGAAGGGATCTACGTCTCGGCGCTCGGCAACGCCACGGGCGATGGACCCGGCGGTATCTTCCTCATGGATGCCGAGAGCTTCGAGGTGCTTGGCCGCTGGGAAGTCGACCGCGGGCCGCAGCGTCTCGCCTATGACGCGTGGTGGCATCTTGGCTATGACACGATGGTGACGAGCGAATGGGGGACGCCGAACACGGTCGAGAACGGCTTGATCCCTGAGATTCTGTTGGGGGCGAAATACGGCCGGCGCCTGCATTTCTGGGATCTGCATAAGCGCAGGCATGTGCAGGAAATCGATTTTGGTCCGGACTATCAGCTCGTCTTCGAGCTACGCCCTGCGCATGACCCAACCAAGGCCTACGGCTTCGTCAATGCCGTGATCAGCCTCAAGGATTTGTCGGCCTCGATCTGGACCTGGTATCGGGACGGCGACACATGGGCGGTTAAGAAGGTGATCGAAATCCCGGCCGAGCCGGCGGACCCCGACCTCTTGCCGCCGGTGCTGAAAGGCTTCAAGGCCGTCCCGCCTTTGGTTACCGACATCGATCTCTCCATGGACGACCGCTTCCTCTATGTCGCCTGCTGGGGAACGGGCGATCTCCATCAATACGACGTCTCCGACCCCTTCAATCCAAAGCTCACGGGCAAGGTGCGTATCGGCGGGATCGTGTCGCGCGCCTCTCACCCGGCGGCCAAGGGTCCACTCAATGGCGGCCCGCAGATGGTGGAGATCAGCCGGGACGGCAAGCGCGTCTATTTCACCAACTCGCTCTATGGCCCGGTCGACCCGCAATTCTATCCGGAGGGCATCGACGGCTGGATGGTGAAGCTCGATGTCGGGGAGGATGGCGGCATCGCTTTCGATCCCAATTTTCTCGTCCAATGGCCGCACAGCCGCCGCCCGCATCAGATCCGCCTCGAGGGCGGCGACTGCTCCTCGGATTCCTATTGCTACCCCTGACGTTGACGGCAGGCGGATGAGGACGGCTGGCAGCGATCATGTCCGAGGCTTGGCCGTGGTTGCTGCTGATTGGGCTCGGCGCATTTCACGGCCTCAATCCCGCCATGGGCTGGCTGTTCGCCGTCGCCCTCGGCTTGCACCGGCAAAGCCGGGCCGTGGTGCTCGTCTCGCTCATCCCCATCGCCATCGGCCATGCTATCGCCATCGCGCTGGTCGTTTACGCGGTGACGGTGCTCGGCGCCGTCATCGACCAGGCGGCGCTCCGGGTGTTTTCCGGACTGTTGCTGATCGCCTGGGGTCTCTACGCCATGCTCTCTCCCCATCGCCATCGTTTGCATATCGGATTGCAGACAGGGCTGCTCGGCCTTGGGCTGTGGTCCTTCCTGATGGCAACGGTGCATGGCGCGGGACTGATGCTCATCCCCGCGGTGATGCCGCTAGAGATGGCGCAGATGGATATGTCGCAGCCGCATATGCACGCCATGCCCGCGTCGCACTCCTTGTGGATCGCG
Source organism: uncultured Alphaproteobacteria bacterium (assembly GCA_963804705.1). Classification (GTDB taxonomy): domain Bacteria; phylum Pseudomonadota; class Alphaproteobacteria; order Rhizobiales; family Methyloligellaceae; genus Methyloceanibacter. Next base: position 42,803 of record CAWDRM010000023.1, on the reverse strand, counting down.
ACACTGGCCGTCGCCCTGCACACTCTGGCGATGTTGATCGTCACCGGCGCTATCGCCCTCATTGTCTATGAGTGGGTCGGCCTCGGCTTCTTGCGGCGGGGATGGTTCAATCTCGATCTTGCCTGGAGCTTGGCGCTGATTGGCACCGGGCTTTTGCTCCTGCTTAGGTGACCTTGCTGAGGAATGTCCCGTGTCCCCCGCTTGCCGATGGGCGACGGGTCGGCTTAGGCTTGACCCCACGCCGAGGGCAGACGGAGGACTCTTGCATGTCGATCGCACCTCAAGCCACGCGTGCGAACCAAGCGCTGGCGCGCTGCGCCACGCTTCTCATTTGCGCCGTGGCGATGCTGCTCGCGACGGCACCGGCGGAGGCCGCCAAGCGCGTGGCGCTCGTCATCGGCAACAACGCTTACGAGAACGTGCCGGCCTTGCAAAAGGCGGTGAACGACGCCGAGGCCATGTCCAAGGAGCTGGCCAAGCTCGGTTTCGACGTGGTCTCCGCCGAGAATGTCGGGCGCCGCGCCATGAGCCGCGCTTTGGTCGAGCTCGAGAGCAAAATCGTCAGCGGCGATACCGCGCTCATCTATTTCGCGGGCCACGGGTTTGCCGTCGACGGCACCAACTATCTCCTGCCTGTCGACGTGCCTACTGCGGGGCCGGGCGAAGAGGGGCTGGTGCGCGATGCGTCCTTCGCGGCAAGCGGACTGTCCGACCGGCTGCAACAGAAGGGCGCCGCTACGGTGATCCTCATTCTCGATGCCTGCCGCGACAATCCCTTCGCGCTTCCGGGCAAGCGCAGCATCGGGCTGACGCGAGGCCTCACCCGCATGGACCCGGCCGAGGGCATGTTCGTGCTGTTCTCGGCAGGACAAGGCCAGTCGGCGCTCGATCGCTTGGGCGATGCCGACACCAATCCCAATTCCGTGTTCACGCGCACGCTGCTGGCCGAGATGGAGGAGCCCGGCCTCTCCATGGTGCAGATCGCCAAGCGCACGCAGAGCGAGGTCCGCGAGCTCGCGGCCAAGGTCGATCATGTCCAGGTGCCGGCCTATTACGACCAGATCATCGGCGAACTTTATCTCGCGCCGGAGGGCGCAGCCGCCGCCAAGGGCGCCGTCGACTCGCTGAAAGAAGGTGGCGGGGCAAGCGTGTTGCCGGAGCCCGAGCAGAAACTCGCGGCGTTGCCGGCGAGCCCGCAGCCGATTGCAAGCTTCACGAGGTCGAATAGCGGCTGGATGGTGAATGTGTCGCTGCCGGAGGCCGCCACGCAATTCGGCTATCGCATCGGCGACAAGGGCGCCTTTACCGATGCCGGCCTGACCGACGCGCTCGACCAGCGCACCGGTGGGCGCATGCCCAAGACCAGTTTCGAGATGCCGCCGGACCAGGGCAAGACCACGATTTACGTCACTTGGCGCGACAAGCGCGGCGAGCAGGCGGACGTCGTGCCCATCAATTTCGATCCGATGGCGGCGCTCGCCGACGAGCAGAAGAAGATCCTCGATCAATTCTGGACGAGCTGGATCGCGTTTCGCGAGTGGCAGGGGATGACGGTCTATTTCACTCAGCTCGTGACCTATCGCTGCGCCATCAAGGAGGTGCACTACGGCTTTGGCGACGGGCCGGTCGATAAAGTGTTCAAACTGCCGCCTTGCGATCCGGCAGACCCGAAGGCACGCCGGAGAAAGCGACGCTCTATATGAAGGTGCCGCCCAAGACCGCCTCGATGCAGGTGCAGCTCACCTATGTCGATGGCAGCCAGTCGCCGACGCGAACCTTCAACGCCCCGAAATAGCAGTGGAGCCTTCGAAGGTGGCTGCTGCCGGCCTTCCACTTACGTATTCGCCTATATGGGGGCTCATCCCAGCAACAATCGAAAGGAGGTGATCCAGTGTCTCATTGTAGGTTGCCACTGGCGCATTTCCGGCATTCTCAGGGGATTAGGTAACGTCGCGGTAACGCGAAATCCCTGACGAGAGACTGCCAGCGCCTCCGTGGCGCCCGAAAACGATAGAGGGCAGGGAAGTGGCAGTGGAGGCTATGTGGAAGCTTCGTTGTCGCTCCCTGCCTTTCCCTTTTAGGTGGCCTCACGAAGGGCGGGCTATGCGATCCAGCCGAGCTCGCGCGCCTTGTCATTGGCGAGCTTCCAGGCAGCCGCGAGGAACCCCGCCACCCTCATTGGGGCGCGATGATCATCTTTGAGAGGGAAATTCTTAGCGAGAAGTTGAGGCGAGTCCGCCGGTTTATGGTACATCACGGCATAGCTCGTGCCCGTCACCCTAACGATGATGAAGCCGTTCTGAATTTCGACCAGAAAACCCCTGCGGAGCATTTTTGGTCCCCCGAAGAGAGACGAACTTCGCAGTGGGGGCCAGGGTTCCCGGCGGCGGCTTTGGCCGGCGCCCTTTTCTGTTGGGCGAGTATGCTAAAGTCAAACGAGTACACGGTGGAGCGTACGGCATGGTGACCGCTTGGAACCTCAATTGCTGGGTGAGGGACGATGAGATCGTCGTCAGTCTGCCCGGCACGAGCTATGCCGTGGCGTACTACAAGCCGGGCAATTCGCCGCAACTCCTCGCTCGGCATCTCCCGCCTGAAGGGGAACGATCCACGCTTGTCAATAACCCGGGCGGAAGGGGTGGATCGCATGACCGAACAGCCTGATCTCAACAATGGCAAAGAGTGGTCCAAGAAGGACCTCTTCTCGCTTAGCAACAGGATCGAGCACGGGCGCACCGTTACCCACGTTGCCACCTTCCTGATGCGCACCGAAACTGAGGTGCGCGAGAAGGCTGCCGAGCTTGGGATAACTCTTCCTGAGTAGCGGCTTCGGTCGGCGCCCCTCGGTATCGCGTGTGGCAAAATTCACAGCGACCGGGACACCGCGACCCTACTCTTACAAAGCTGGCTCTGGGTTGAGCCAGTGTCTTTCTTCTCCCCTCTGAGAGCCCTGGTGTCTCTTCGGCATCAGGGCTTTTTTATGATCAACCCCAGTAACTAACGGGCGTCGGCTTCGGCCGGCGCCCTTTTTTCCTTTCAGTTGCAGCTAAGTAACAGTAGCAAAGCGCCGCAGTGTTACTTTGTGGGTTTTGATGGCCGATGGTCAGCAGTAAAAAGCCATCTCTCCTAAATCCTCGAAGCCTCGGCCGTTCCCCGTCCGGGGCTTCTCCTTTACTGGGTTCTCCCCAACTTCTCGCTAGGCATCTCCCGCCTGAGGGGGACGATCCACGCTTGTCATTAACTCGGGCGGAATTCTCGGCTCAGGCCTGACGTCTCGCCAACGACAAGGCGCGGGAGTTGGGATGGATCGTTTAGGAGACTTACGTTGAGACTTTCGGCTTCACGTAGGGAAATTCCGCGTCGTTGAATGGCCAAACTTGGTTCCAGACCGTCTGCCACCAATTGACATGCACACGCTGAGTTTCGGGGTAAAGGGGGGTGGCGGCGGTCATCGTGTCGCACCGCGTACGGTGATTTTCCGGGGGCCGGGAAAGAGATCCGCCGAAACGCAATGGCGGATTACCCATTGTCTTACGCCGCGGTCGCCGGCGCCCACGACCTGGATTCTCGCCTCTTGCGAGGTCAGCGTCGGCTAAGCGACGCCTCTAGCGGCCCTCGAGCGGCCGCGGTCGACAAGGGAGGGGCTGCTTCCCGGTGGGAGGCAGCCCTTCCTGCTTTGTCCCCTCGCCGTGGGGGCGACAGCCCTCTCCCGTCTGCTCCCACCCGCCATTGAAAGATTGTTCACGCCGCACGGGCATTTTAGGAGGCATGGGGGTTCGGGTCGCGTATTTGGCCGCTTGTGTGGGGGTTGCGGCGCTCGTGGTGGGCTGCGCCGTCAACCGGCTGGCCGAACCGCGCGCCCAATGGCGGGCCGAGGCGGAGGCCGCTTGCGTCGCAAGCGGCGAGGTGCGGGCGTCGGCTTTCGTCCAATCTGCCGGCAGCGTCGGCGGCAAGTCTTGCGGCATGGACACGCCGCTCGAGGTTTCAGGACTGCTTGACGGGCGTGTCGCCGTCGCGCCTGCCGCGACCATCAACTGCCCGATGACCGCGTCGCTCAATCGCTGGGTGAAGACCTCCGTTCAGCCGGCGGCGTACCGCACTTTCGGCGAGCCTGTCGTCGCCATCAGGCAAATCGCCTCCTATGGCTGTCGCGGACGGAACGGCAGCCATTTCGGCCCGCTCTCCGAGCACGCTTTCGGCAATGCGCTGGACATCGCCGGCTTCCGGCTGGCGAGTGGCCGGGAGATCAGCGTGTTCCAGGGCTGGTGGCATGGTGGGCCAAAGGAGCAGGCGTTCTTACAAGCCGCGTTTGCCGGCGCCTGCGCCGAGTTCTACACGGTGCTCGGCCCAGGCAGCGATGCCTACCACTCCAATCACTTCCATCTCGACCTGCTGCTCACCAACGCACGCGGAGGGCGGCATTTTTGTCAGCCGCAGCCGGTGCCGGGCGCCTATGGGCGCGTACCGGTAGCCGAGCTTCCGATCGATAACGTCGGGACTGTTGCAAAGGCGCCACTGTCTTTCGTAGGCAAAGCCCCCTAAAGCCCCCAAAAACTCGGCATCCGCTCACCTGTGGCATTCAGAACTCTTCGCACTTGCAGCATTCCCCGCTATCATTGCTGAGTCGGAAGTGGCGGCTTCGGAGGCGAGACGTAGAGGGAATTTGGCTGCAGCCATGTGCCTGGGGCTGGGCACAATGGAGGGAAGCTATGGCAACTGGGTCTTTGGGGCAGATGTTCGAGGAGATCGCCGCCGGGCTGAAGTCCGGCGACGAGGAGATTTACGGCTGGCTGCGCGATCAGCTCAAAGAGTGTGGCGGCAGCGAGATCTCCGTCGAGCTCGCCATGGGCGTCATCGCCAGACTATTGCCGGAAGATGCGCAGACAGGCGTGCTGGTCGCCTCCCAATCGGCGCGCCGCCGGGCGCATTAGCGAAAACGCGCGACGTCTAGACGCTCCAGGTCATCAGCCAGGAGACGAAGAATCTCGGACTGTCCGGCGCGGCGGCATGATCGAGCTCCATACTCACTTCTTGCCGGCGCGCGCCCCGCTCCCCGGCCGAGATGAGCGCCCCGCCAAGCGCCTCCGCCCAATGTCTTTCTCCGCTCATCAGGGCCCGCGCGACTCCGTCAAGCTCGATCGAACCGGACAACCTGTGCGCCGAACCCGCTCGGCACCGCCAGTCATGACAGCCGACATAGCGCGTCACCGCTCCTGAACTCTCGGCCAAACGCTCCAGGACAAACAAATCGGACTGAAGCGTGAGCCCGGCTAGCGCTCGTACCTTCGCCTTGAGCCGCGGCTCGATGGCGTCGAACCAGAGCCCGGAAAGGTCCGAAGCAAGGGGGAGCAGCGTGGCACCCCGGCTTTCCAGCCCCCGGGCAAGAACCAGGCTGTCGCTGTAGCGGGGATCGGCGAGAACGAGCACCCTATCCGCGCCAGGCGCGAGCCCGGCGGAGGCAAGCGCTTTCAACCAAGGCGGTGCGAGCATGGCAAGCGCCGCGGCGCCGCCGAGCTTGAGCAAATCTCTTCGATCCAAGCCCGGCAATACTCGGCAGACCGAACGTCGCCTCACGGCGACTCCCCTTGCACGTCCTTGGCCTTGCGCAGCGCCTTAGGCCAAATGCCCTGCTTGCCCGGCGAGAGAATGCCTTGCGGATCCAAGGCATCCTTCAGCCGCTCATTGATGCTCATCGCCGCATGGTCATTGAAGCCGAACTGATCCGCGACGAGGTCCATCTCGGTGATATGGGCGCGGTAGCCGGCAAGGTGCCGCTTGCTTGCGTCCTCGATCAAGGTCTTCCCGAGCGCCCGCGCCCGCGCGCATTGCTCTCCGTCATTCCGGTCGAAAATGATGGAGCCGGTGTTGATGAAGCAGCGCGGGGTGGTGCTGGTCAGGCCGCAATAATGGTCGAACCCGTCGGCATTGAAGAGTTCCGTGCGTCGCCGGTACAGCTCGAGAAATTCGGCGCCCTGCATGGGCACGACCAGTGGGCACTCGATATGGGCGCCGGCGCCACCAAGCCAGTTGAGCGGCATCAGATCGACGGTGGGGATGCCGGCGAGCGTGCCATGCTCGGGCGCGATCTTATCGCCGCGCCGGTACGTGGCGACGGTCATCTCGGCGCCGTCGATGCGAGAGAACGCTTTCTCGACGATCTTCAGTTTCTCAGCCACGATCCGCGGGGGCCCATAGAGGCCGAACCGCATGCCCCAATAGCCAATCCCCATCTCACGCATCAGCTTCTGGATGGCGCTTTCAGGCAGCGGACCTTTGCCGTCATACCATTCGGCGCGCGTGGTGTTGCCCGCGGCGATCCGCATCCAATTGGCGATGGTCGCGGTCGGCACCGTGCCGTCGAGCCTTAGAGCGCGCAGAGTGTCGATGACGGCCGCGATGTCCTCCTCGCGCCGAAACATGAACTCGACGACCGCGAACTGCTCGGGCGCCGGCATCAGCCAGACGGCGATCTTGGTGACGATGCCGAAATTCGATTGCATGAAGAGCCCGTCGAGCGATGGACCGAAGGCATATTTGTAGAGCGGCCAGGCGGGGTTGCCTTCCATGGCGCCTAGCCCCGTGCGCAACAGCTCGCCATTAGCGAGGACGACCTCCATGCCGCATTGATGGCCGGCGTGATCGCCATAGGGCGTGTAACCGATCCCGTGCTCAAGCGTGTTGCCGAGCACGCTGCCCCAGCCGGGATCGGTGCAGTCGATCCACAGCCCGTATTTCTTGTCCTGAATGAATTTGTAGAGGTCGAGATAAGTGACCCCCGGCTCGACCGTGGCGTAGGCGAGCTCGGCATCGACCTCGATGGCTTGCATCCGTTTGAGATCGAGGATCATCGAGCCATTGAGGCAGGGAGCGGCTCCGCCATAGGCGTAGTTGCGGCCGAGCGAGACCGTCCATAGCGGCAGCCCGCGACGATTGGCGACGCCGAGCACCCCCCTGATCGCCTCGACGCTCGCGGGGAGGATGGCCCCGGCGGGAGCATGCTCGCCGGGTCCGCCTGGGGAATAGGGATCGGCATAGCCGGTCAGCCGATCCTCGCTGGTCAGCACCCAATCGTCGCCGACAATGGCGCTGAGCTCCTTGCAGGCGGTCTCGAACTCTAGGCTTGAAAGTCCAGGCGGCAGCGGCAAGGGGCTTGCTCCATGCGAAATGGCTCGAAGATAGCAGATGTGGCCCCCAAACTAGTCTTTGCATCGGAAATTCCAATGCGGGCCAACGGGCTAGACAGAAAGGGGCACGTGAACAAGCGCGCGCCGAGGTGTGCATAGCGTGGACAGAACCTAATGTCTGTTGCAACAAACGGGCGGAGGTCCAGCCTAGAGGGCTGACAACTAAAGTTGCAGGGAGTGAGGGCATGACAATGTTGTTGAGGCTCAACATGCTCGTGCCCCAACGCCGCCGACACAGCAGCGTCAGCCCAATGCTGTAGATTTCGGCGGCAGCGACGATGAGCAGCGCCACCACCCAAGGCGACAACTCGTTTATCAATCGGACCGGATGCATCATGCGAGGTGGATCCGATCTTTGCTCACCACGGGCGAGGCCGACGGCCTGGCCCGCGAAGGCATGAATTCACGTCAGTCTAAATCGTGCCGATGAAGTCCCGCTTGCCAAGCGGCACGCCGCAGGCGCGCAAGATGTCGTAGGCGGTGGTGGCGTGGAAGTAGAAATTCGGCAAGGAGAAATGCACGAGGTACGGCAGCCCCTTGAAGCGCATCTCCTGTCCACCAATCGTGAGCGTGATGTCGCGATCTTCGGAGCCGTCGATGTCGGCGGCCTTGAAGCCCTGCACGAAGGTCACCGTCTTGGCGAGGCGTTGCTTGATCTCGGCGAAGCTCTTCTCCTCGTCGGCGTAGCTCGGCACCGCCGCGCCGGCGAGCCGCGCCGTGGTTCCCTTGGCAAAGTCCGCGGCGATCTGAACCTGGCGGGTCAGCGCAAACATGTCCGGGGCCAGCCGCCAGTTAAGCAGAACAACTTCCTCGACTTTACGCTCGATGGTGAAGGCCTCGGCCTTCTCGAACATGGCGGTGAGGTTGTTCAACATCTGCAGAAAGGCCGGGACCGAGGCCTGATACATCGAGAGGGACATGGGCGCACACCGCTTTCCTATTGGGGGGCTTCAGGACAGGGCCCTATGTGCAGCCAGAAGCGGCCCCTACGCAACCCATGCCATGCCCGGGAACCGCGGCTCGCCGCGGACCCACGGTCTCGTGCGACAACGCGCCGCCGTCAGCTGGCCGGGAGACGCAGAGACTTCAAAACGCTACGCTTGAAAAAGTCAAAGGCCGGTCTGCCCATGAGGGCGACCGCGGCAACCTTGGTCAAAAACGGGGTTGCTCCCAACAGTGCGGTGATCGCCGACTTAGCACCGGGATGGAGATCGGTGGCGACAGCCACCGGAATGAGCGACCATGCGGCATATCCGCCAACGATCAGCACCACCCCGACGGCAAAACGCCAACCAAGCCGGGCAGTGGGATTTCCTTCCGCGACCACGTTCAATTGATCCCCTTTGCTCATCCGTCTTTGTTACGTAAGAATGGGACCACAAAGTGGTGCGTTCATGGCCCAAACCTTGGCCTGGAGCCTTGAATCCCTTGGTGCGGCCGTCACCCAGCGGTCAGGTTAACGCCTCGGTCCCTACTCGCCGGTAAAGATGCTGTCGGCACCGCGTTGATAGGATGGGCACCGGGCGCGAGGCGGACGCATTGCCGCCCAACTTTTTGTTAACACCCTTGGGGATGTCTCTGCGCTCAGTAGCGGCCCGGCGATGCGAGGGGGCCAAGTGGAGGATATGATGCGATTTTCGTTACTCTTCGCCTGCGTAGCGTTGGCTTGGTGCGGACAGGCGGAAGCCCGCACGAATTGGATTCAATCGCCAGGGCTCCCTTGCGAGACGGTCTGCCGGAATCCGGTCACCGTCGGTGGGCGGCCGGACGCCTATGTTTGCGCGGGCCACGTCCAGGGCGCGCCCCCGAACGAAATCAGAAGCGGCATGATCGCCGCGCGGCGGGCGGAATTGCTACGTGCCAGGCGAGGTCGGCAGGGCGCATAGCGACGGTCCCTTCGTTTGCCTCTGCTCACCGCGATAAAGGCGGCGCGGCCTTTAATAAAACGGCGGGGCGCAGCCGAAGCGACTCGCCTTCGGGCGTCCGAGGCGCTATAATAGGTTAACAATCGGCACAAAAAGCGTGACGGGGCGCAGCGTTGGATTTGCCCACTCCTGACAGGGAGGAATAGTCATGCGCCTTGAAGAACTTCCGAAGATCTATGGGCCCGAGACGCTCTCGCTGATGGACAGCGCCTTGGAGCAGGCATGGCGTGAGCTCAAAAGCCGCGGCGACGTGGTCGACGCAAAGTTGGCGCGTAGCAGACTCACGACGACGATCGTCGCTCTGGCGTCGGTTGGCGAAACCGATTCGGCCAAGCTGAAAAGGTTCGCGCTGCAGGCATCGAGTCGGACTTCGCGGATATAGGTGACGCCACCCGCGTGCTACTTACGAGCGCTTTAAGACCGGCGCCCGGCAGGGGCGCCTTGCACAGCTACGTTTGCCTCTCGCCGCCACAGTCCTTGCTGCGGCACAGTGTGACGAGCCGAAAAAGGGCGATCCAGGCCACGACGCGAGCAAAAAGCCCCGCGAACTTTAGACGATCGTGCATGAAACCCCAACCACGAAGGGTGGATCGACGCCCGCCGGCGATAGGGCCGAAAGGGCGCAGCGATGTCAAGTTTTGTGTTGTGACAGTCAACTTATCCCCCATGCAAATCTCCAGCAGTGAGCGCGCCTAAATTCTCATCGATCGTAGCGAAACAGCCGATAGAAGCCGGTCGGGTCGAGAAAAAGCTTCTGAGCTTTGGGAAATCCCGCCTTGCGGCCAAGATCGAGCCATCCGGCCGCGGTCTCAGAGGCGCGCAGCGCCTGCATCAGGCGGAGCTTGCCATCCGTCTGGAGGTGATGGATGGACAGGCTGCACCACGCCATATCGGCGGGCTCGGCGCGGCCGGCCAAGGCTTCGACGAAGTCGCGATGATCGAGGTCCACCTCGAAGGGCATGTCCTTCAAATTGCTCGCAGCCAATTCGAGCGCGGGCTCGGAGAGATCAACCCCGTGCTAGTGCCGCGTTTTCGTGCCCGCGAGCGCGCGCTTCATCTCACTCGCGTCGCCGCAGCCGATGTCGAGCACGGAAAAGGGCCCGGTGAAGGTCTGATTGAGAGTGTCGTTAAGGATCTTTCCAACCGCTTTATGGGAGAGACTGTCGGCGTCCACCAGCTTCTGATAGGTCGCCCATTGGGCCTGGAACTGCTCGAGCGCGGCTTCGTCGACAACCGCGCCATCCGGCTGAAACTGATGGATCAGCATATTCACCATGTGCTCCCCCCTTGCTTGCATTGGCGCGGCCTATCCGCCTCGTGGATCGCAAGATGACCTTGAAATCCCTCCTCGGGGTTAGCATCCCTGGGCCTGCGTTGGGCGCAGCCCCTCGCGGCTTTCGGGGCGATTTAGAGGGGGCCCAACGTATGTTTCGCCGGGGGCTCGTTTGTTGACTAGAATGCCGTCGTCTCCGTGCTCAAGACGGGATAGGCGAACCGTCCATCGGCCCCGAGGGTGCGAGCCATGACGAGATTTAGAGAATACGCAGACTCTGCTACCGCCGCGCTCCTGAAGATTCTGGCTCTCGCACCCACCGAGACCGACAGGAAAGCGGTGGCCGACGTCATCGAGCAGACGCTCAATGATGCCGCGCGCGAGCAAGAGAAGCGAGAGCTTCAGCGCGTTGCGGACGTGCAAGCTTCGGCGCATGCTCGCCTGTCGCGGCTGCTCAACGCCTCGCCGGCAGTGATCTACTGTCGATTGGCCGCCGGCAATTTTCCGCCAACCTTCGTCAGCGAGAGCATCACCAGACTGTTCGGCTATACCCCGAAGGAGTATCTCGACAATGCGGACCTTTGGCGTGAGCGGGTTCATCCCGACGACATCCCTCGCATCGAGACCTGGGTCGAGCAGATCTTTCAGAGCGACATCCGCTGGCTTGAATATCGCTACCGCCGGAAGGATGGCACCTTCTGCTGGGTGAATGACGAGCAGCACATTGTCCGCGATGCAAACGGGGACCCTTTCGAGATCGTTGGGTCGTGGAGCGACATCACGGCGCGCAAGGAGGCCGAGGATGCCCAGGCGAGCGCGGCCGCGCGTCTATCCTTGTTGCTCGGCGCCGCGCCAGTGGTGGTCTACAGTTTCGTCGCCAGCGGCGATTTCGCGCCCACCTTCGTCAGCGACAACCTCCAGGGCATGCTCGGATACCGCCCCGATGAGTACCTGAAGGACGCAGATTTCTGGCGCGCACACGTCCATCCCGAAGACCTTGCTGACGTCGAGGCTGAGCAGGTGCAGCTCTTCGGGAAGGGCCAGCACTTGACCGAATACCGGTTCCGCAAGAAGGACGGTTCTTATTGCTGGGTCAGCGACGAGCAGCATCTCATTCGGGACCGAAGCGGGGAGCCCCTCGAAGTGGTCGGCTCTTGGAGCAATATCGACGCCCGCAAGGAAGCGGAGCAGGCGCTGCTCGCGGCGCAAGCGGAGCTCGAGAAGGCGACGGAGGCGGCGCTCGAAGCCAATGAAGCCAAGAGCGCCTTTCTCGCCAATATGAGCCACGAGATCCGAACGCCGATGAACGCGATCATCGGCCTCTCCCATCTCGCGCTTAAGACCGAGCTGATGCCGCGGCAGCGGGACTATCTCGTCAAGATAAGACATTCCGGCCAGCATCTGCTCGGCATCATCAACGACATTCTCGATTTCTCGAAGATCGAGGCCGGCAAGCTGTCGGTCGAAAACATCGACTTCGACTTCGACAAGGTGCTGGAGAACGTCGGCAACCTGATTTCCGAGAAGGCATCCGCCAAGGGGCTGGAACTCATCTTCGACATCGAGCAATCGGTCTCGCCCTTTTTCAAGGGCGATCCGCTCCGGCTTGGTCAGATCCTGATCAACTTTTGCAACAACGCCGTCAAATTCACCGAAGAGGGCGAGGTCGTGATCAAGGCACGGGTCCTCGAGGACGCTCCGGACAGCCAGCTTATTCTCTTCTCGGTCAGCGACACCGGCATCGGGCTGACCGAGGAGCAAATTGGACGCTTATTCCAGGCGTTCCAGCAGGCCGACGTGTCCACCACCCGCAAATATGGAGGCACCGGGCTTGGCCTCGCCATCTCCAAGCGGCTGGCAGAGCTGATGGGGGGCACCATCGAGGTCACGAGCGAGCTCGGCAAGGGAAGCACGTTCAGGTTCACCGCCCGGCTTGGCAAGGCCGCCATGTCGCCCCGCCGACGCCTGCTTCAGTCCGACCTGCGCGGCCGACGCGTCCTAATCATCGACGACAATTCACAAGCCCGGACCGTTCTGTCGAGCATGCTCCGGAACTTGGCTTTCGTCGCGGACGAGGCGGGGTCCGGTCAGGAAGGCGTTGAAATGGTGCGTGAGGCCGCCAAACGTGGCGAGCCTTACGAGATTGCCTTCGTCGACTGGCAGATGCCCGGGCTCGACGGCGTCGAGACAGGGAAGCGCATTCTTGCTTTGTCCGAACTCGGCGCTCCTCCCCATCTGGTGATGGTTACCGCCTATGGCCGCGAAGAGGTCATGAAACTGGCCGAGGAGAGCGGCTTTGAAAACGTTCTGATCAAGCCCGTGACCTCCTCCATATTGTTCGACACCGCGATCGTTGCGCTTGGTGCCGACCTTGAGGTGACCGAAATTGTGTCGGCCGGCCCCTCCTTCGACATCGACCGGATGCGCGGCGCACGCGTGTTGTTGGTGGAGGATAACGAGATCAACCAGGAAGTCGCCATCGGGCAGCTTGAGGACGCTGAGCTGTTCGTCGACCTCGCGGAGAACGGCGCGGTTGCCGTCCGGATGGTGCGGGAGAACGATTACGACATCGTGCTGATGGATATGCAGATGCCAGTGATGGATGGCATCGAGGCGACGCGCGCGATCCGGTCCGATCCCAACTTCCAGGCCTTGCCCATCATCGCCATGACCGCCAACGCGCTCGTCTCCGATCGCGAGGCGTGCCTGCAGGCGGGCATGAACGATCATATCGCCAAGCCCATCGATCCAGACCAATTGTTCGGCGTTCTACTGCGCTGGATCAAACGTCCCGATGGGCGGGGGCCTTCGCCGAAAAGTCGGGCCGCAGCCAAGGCCTCGGTTTCGCCTGCGGCTGAAGCCCCGCTCGACATTGCCGGGATCGACACCGCGTCGGCCTTGAAGCGGACGGGGGACAACCGCAAGCGCTACGAGACGTTGCTGCGCCGATTCGCGCAGCAGCAGGCCGGTACGGTCGACGGAATTCGCAAGGCGCTTTCAGTTGGCGATGCGGCGACGGCGGAACGAGCAGCCCATTCGTTGAAGGGCGCCGCCGGAACTCTCGGCGCCGCGGCACTATCGGAGGCGGCGGCAAGGGCCGAAACGGCGGTCAAGACCCAGCAGGGCATCGACCCGGCGCTCTCGGCGCTATCGCTTGTCCTTCACGGGGTGGTCGAGGCCATTCGGACCGCGCTTCCCGAAGCGGCTCCGACCAACGGCGGCGGCCTGGCCTCCGCCGATCCCGCCACGGTGGTCGGACCGCTGGCCCGGCTGAAACGGCTGCTCGAAAGCGACGACGGCGAGGCCGCCGATTTCATCGTCGACGCCAAGCCCACCTTGTCGGGGGTCCTCACCGGAGCGGAAATCGAGAGCCTTAGCGAATTGGTCGGCGATTTCAATTTCGAGGCGGCCCTCAAATGCCTATCGGGCATCGCTGATCGCCTGTCTCTGAACCTGAAAAGCGAATGACACAGAGTTCGGACAACAAGCTGGTTTTGATCGTCGATGATACTCCGACCAACGTTGGGGTCATTTCCGGAGTGCTGAAAGGCGCGTACAGGACGAAAGTTGCGACTAATGGCGAGAAGGCGTTGGTGCTCGCAACGGCCGCAGAAAAACCCGATCTGATCTTGCTCGACGTGATGATGCCGGGGATGGACGGGTACGAGGTTTGCCGCCGCCTCAAGGCCAATCCTGCCACGCGCGACATCCCGGTGATCTTCCTCACCGCGAAGACCGATGCCGTGGATGAGGAGAATGGATTCGAGGTGGGGGCGGTCGACTACATCCACAAACCGTTCTCCGGACCGCTCGTGCTTGCCCGGGTCAAGACCCAGCTCGCCCTGCAAGCGGCGCTGGCGCAAGCGCGCGAGGCCCAGAGTCAGGCTGACGAGCTCTTGCACGCCTTACTTCCGAAAAAGGCGGCCGACGAGATCCGCAGCATCGGCACCGTGATCCCACGGCGCTATGAGAACGTCGCCGTGCTGTTCTGCGACGTCATCAATTTCACCGCCTATTGCGACAAGCATGAGCCGGAGGACGTGGTTTCGCGGCTCGATGCCCTGTTCGTCATTTTCGAGCGCGTAACGGCAAGACACGGTCTCGAAAAGATCAAGACCATCGGCGACGGCTTCATGGCGGCCGGGGGGCTGCTCCACGAAGTCAAGGATCCGGTTGGATCAGCCGTTCGCTGCGGTCTGGAAATGGCATCGACATCGATCGATGCCCACCTCGGCTGGGAGGTTCGGGTCGGAATTCATGTCGGACCGGTGGTGGCCGGTGTCGTCGGCCAGGAGCGCTACCAGTTCGACATCTGGGGAGACACCGTCAATGTCGCGGCACGCATGGCGGACAAGTCCACGCCCGGAAGAGTCGCGGTGACGAAGCACGTCTGGGACCAGGTATCATCGCATTTCGAGGCCGACTCCCTGGGCGAGCTCGACGTCAAAGGCAAGGGGACGATCTCCGTCTTCGGGATTCATCCACGGAAGACGTAACGCAGACCTGGTGCCGTGGGCCATGCATCGCCCACGGTTGTCCTTCCGAACACCAAAGAACGCCTGAACACGCTGATGTTAAAAGGTGCTGCTTGCATGCGGGGCGCTCAGATGGCCTGCATCCTTCCCACCCGGACCTACTGCGGCGAGACGGAAGCCACGTACCCCGTGGGGATCAGACAGATCGAATCTGCCGACACGCATTAGGGCGACCGGACCATCGCAATGGCCGTGTTCTGTCTATTTTGGGAGGGTGAGGGAATGGTTGAGCAAGAGTATGGGCCGGGACCAGATCGGGACCCCTTCTCAGAGGCGGTAAACCTGACTTACGCGCTTGTGCCAAGAAGCTTTGCAATATCAGGCGCCGAGCCCGACGCCTACGATTTCTGTTCGCCTACTCCTGTACCTCTGAGAATCAGGTCGGTCTTGTTCGCCGTCTCATCTCAATGTCTCGTAAACGCCTTGATTGCGGCTGGCGATGTCTCGAAATCTTATGTGCAGGCGCGGAGACGTGGCCACCGCTGAGCTCGATAGTTACCAGCAAAAGCTGCGGCATGGGCCGGTGATGGGCATCAACTTTAGCTGCTACGGCGCGAGCTTGAACTCTCCAGAAGTCCGATTTTGGTCACAGCGTGGCAGTTGGTGCGCTTGGTGCGAAAAGGCCGACATTAGTGACCACCCGTTTTCCAGCTTTCAACTATACTTCCAAGGCGCGCCCCTCGCTGTGGCGTGGCAAAGAGGCGAACTTCAATGAATAGGTGCTTCGTTCGGTCACAACACCGCCCGAGCAATGCCTTGTTTTAGCACCCAATTTTTCCAAAAAAGCACAACCTTCTCCGCCAGGTTACACCTCCACACTAGGTCGCGCCGGTGACAGCGCGAAACAGACAGGACATCCGGCATGCAGCACCTAAGGGTGGGCAGGCTTGCCCTGATCCAACTCGTGGCATTAGTAACGCTGTGTGGCTTCACCAGCCCTTCGCGCCCGCAAGTGTTCTCGACCTATGTGACCTTCTATGGTTTCGATGACAATGACGACGGCAATCCGATCCACCTTGGCACCGACATCATTTCCCACGCTGTCGTCCATGCCTCGGCGACCGAGGACGAAGGCACCTATGACCGGCCGGGCACGCTCGCCACTGACATCGAATTCCTGCCGCCGGGCACTAAGGTCTATGTACCGGCGCTGAAGCGCTACTACATCATGGAGGATACCTGCGTGGAGTGCTCCGAGGACTGGCGTCACAACAAGCTCTACGTTGATCTGTATGTGTCCGGCACCGGAGAGGAGCTCGCTGCTTGCGAGGACCGGCTGACCATGGAGCAGGCCAAGATAATCGTCGCACCACCCGCTGAGCTTCCTGTGAGGGAGGGCTCGGCCTGCGACTGAAGGCCCCATGAACAGGCGCGTCTTGTTAAGCAGCTTCGTTCCCTGGCCCCAGATGTCCGCTTTGGGTCATGAGCGGACATTCCACACGGTGATTAGGCATGTCCGCTTTTCGGCCGGAACCAGACCTCGCGACGCGATCGGCGAACGGCCGCTTAGTGCCAGAAGCGGCCATTGGCGATTGTGAGCGGCCGGCCCTTGCCGCAGCAGTCTGCCAGTGCGCTTTCGGTGGGGACGATCGACCGCGTCACGCGAACGCCAGATGCGTCATTTCAGCCTATCTCGAATTTTCTCCAGTCCAGCACGCGCGCAGGTGTCATCCAACTTGGCTCCTGGAGCGCCGCTCGCGCCAATTGCACCAATGGTTTCGTCGCCGAGCTTGATGACAACTCCGCCCCCAAAAAACATCACATGCGGGAGTTTGGACAATGGCGCGATCTCACCTCTCCCGCGCTCCTCTAAACCGATTGTATCGCTCTTGAACGAGACGCTGGTGTAGGCTTTATCGTGTGCACTATCGAGGGTGTGTATACCGGCCCCGTCGCCACGCAGCGCCACGATCGTCGCGCCGTCAGCATCGACAACAACAGCGGTTTCGAGGTACCCCTGCTTGGCGCAGACCCCGATGGACTCGCTGGCTGCTTCCACAGCAAGCACCGCGGGGATACGATGTGTGTTCAAAACTTCCGCGGAAGCCGTCGGTGCTCCAACCACAAAACTCGCGAGAACCAACGGCATTGTAGCGGTGAGATGCATGGCTCCTCCTTGTGAGTGGCTTATCACCACTTCTGGGGCTACTGGCGAACGCATACTTGGATCTCTACGCTCTTGGTCAAGGCTTTTGCCTTCGTCGCCGTGGCAAGTGGTTGCTTGGCGACGACTTTCCAGCGCGCCTGCAGAAATGGCAGCTTCTGGAACGCCTGCACGACCGCAACAAAGACGTTGAGATAAAGCGCGAGGACGGCGCCGACCACATCGCGGTGGCGAGAAAGATCGCCGTCCAACCGTTCATTCTTTGCGAGTTGAACATGCCGTATAAGACAACAAGCCCGGAAGCGATCCCGATTAGGCTAATGATAACATGCAGCAGCGTGAAAGCGTGTATGGACAGACCCAAAATCATGGCAGCCCTCATCGCAGGCGCGTGCGAAGAGTCTTCCTCTTGGACTTCGGAGCGTCAATGGTCCCGATGTCGCTAGGAAGACGCCGCACACGGCCGTGTCCTTACTCTCGGTGTTCGATGCCAAGTTGATACAGGCCAAGACGGTCCGGGTTGATGGCTGCTGGCATAACGCGAGACGCGTGAGGCACGATGGCGCCTCGCGTCACCTTGTTCTCCGGTGAAGCGAGGAACAATGTCGATCGCATCGCAGGCGAGCTTGTCACCGGGCTTAGGATCGATGGCGGGTTGCCAGCTCATGTATTCCATGTGCTCCAGCAATGACGTCACTAAGCGACCCCTCGCTCGATAACTGCTGCGGCCTCTGCAGCGAAGTCGCGGCCGATCAAGCGGCATAGGTCACGGTAAGCGGCCTCACTTTGATCGGTTTCCGCGCCTGAATGTTCGGTGATGAAGCGCCTGAGCGCGAGCTTGACGGCAATGCCGGTCAGCCCTTGCGCCGGTGTTTCGCGGATCCGCTCCTCAAGCTGGCGCAAGCGAGCGTGAGCGCGATTCCTTGCATGTTCGGATTTCGCGGCCGCCTCACCGCCGGCGGCGACCTTCCAGCATTCGAACAGCTCTAGGAGAACGGCGTCACCCGTCGCGGCACCATGGAGAAATGTGCCATACGGGGAATTGGTCACTATGACCTCCACATCAGGTTGCGGTGACAAGTGCCGGTGGAGTGTCTAATCAGCGGCTGGCGCCCTGAGTTTACCGCGGCAACTCAGTGAAGTCATCGCACGCGAAGTAGGATCTTGGCAAACGGGCTCCGTCCCTCAGACTTAATGCCGCAGCATCGACAGGAGGAGCGCCAGCGCGAGCAGCGCGGCCACACCCTGCCAGAATTGGAGCGGGTCACGTTCATAAAGCGTCCGAGGCCGTTGGGCCGCAACCGGGGCGCGCGCAGGTCCCGCCTCCATCTCCACCGCGAATTCGATCATGTCGCGAAACCGATCGTTAGGATCCATCGCGATCGCCCGCCCAAGTGCAGCCTGGAGCCACGCAGGGAGATCCGGGCGCTGGGTGCAGAGTTCTTGTGGCCGCTCTCGGCGCGGACGGCTGGTGGCGTCGGCATTGCCGTAAGGGAACTCGCCGGTAAAGGCGCGAAACATGGTGACGCCCAGGGCATAAATGTCGGTCGCTTCGTTTCCGGGTTCGCCGGCGAACAATTCGGGCGCCATGTAGCCAGGGGTACCCGGAATGTCCTCGGACGGGATGTCCTCCAGTCCGGGTACGCGCACCACCCCGAGATCGATCAGCTTTAGCGATCCGTCACCCTCGAGAATCACATTGTCCGGCTTGATGTCGCGGTGGATGATGCCGGCGCGGTGTAGCGCCGCCGCAGCACGTGCCAGTTTGACCGCGATATTCCGTCCTTCCTCCAGGCCCAGCGACGGGCGGCGCCGGAGCCGTGTCTCCAGAAGCTCGCCTTGATAAAGCGGCATGACCGTGTAGAGGCAGGTCTGCCGGCCCGGCGGCAGCTCGATGATGCGGCCGACCCAGGGGCTATTCACGCGCGCGCCCACCCAGGCCTCGCGGACGAACGCCGCGCGGTGGGTCGCCACGGCGGCCACCTGGGGCTTCGGGAACTTCAAGGCCACCTCGCCGCCCTCGACCTCATCCATGGCACCAAATAAGCGGCTATAGCGACCGTCGGATAGCGGCACTTTCAGCACAAAACCATCGATCGCCTCGCCGCTAAGTGGCACCGGGATCAACGGCAGTTGCATGATGGCGGTGCCGACGTCAGTCGATTCCACCGTCGGCAGCCGAACCACGTCCACCACCAAGGCCGTACAGTTGTCGGTGCTGCCAGATTGAAGCGCGGCCGCGACCAACGCGCGGGCGGTATCCCCGGGAGCGGAGCGCTCGCGCAAGAGGTCGGCGATGCTCTGGTCTTCCAGGACTCCGTGTACGCCATCGCTGCACAGGAGGAAGCGGTCGTGCAGCGCCACCGGCTGCGTGACGTAGTCCAGGCGCACCTCCGCCTCGACGCCCAGGGCACGGTAAAGGGTCCGCGACCGACCGGTGCCATCTCCGCGCACGTGGTCGGTGGTCAGGCAGGTCAAGCGGTCACCGCTCAGTCGGTAGGCGCGTGTATCCCCGACATGCAACAAATGGGCGATGCGACCGCGTAGCACCAGCGCCGTGAAAGTGCATCCCATTCCCGCGAGCGCGGGGTCGCGGTGACCTTGGGCATGGATCCAACCATTGAGCCCATCCACAATCTTGGCCGCGGCACGTCTTACCTCCATGGTCTCGGGCAGGTCGCAAAACCCATCGAGAAATCCGCGCACCGCGGTCTCGGCCGCCACGCGGCCGCCTTTTGCGCTCCCAATTCCGTCGGCAATGGCCGCCACCACATCCCGGCGCGGCTCGGGCAGTTCCGCACCGAAAACGGCGCCGGCGAAATCCTCGTTGTGTTTACGCGGCCCGGTCTTCGAGAAGAACCCAACGCTTGCGTTAACGCCGGCAACACGCTCGACCATCGCCTTTGCTCCGATCTCGCCGGGCGACGGGTAGCCTGGTTCGTATCCCGGTGGGGGCGTCATTGCGGTCCTGGGGCGCGCTCAATTCTCCAGCTGGCAACGATCATAGAGGAAATGGCCGGCGGTGCTCGACGCAATGATTACCGTGAGCTTCCCCGATTTGCGGTCAAGCGTGTAGTTGCCGCCGTCTGTCCGATCGTGCCACGAAATCTCGGCGTCGCTGATGCGGGCCGGATTGGAATCCACGGTGCGCCTATCATAGTCGATTTTAATCTGCCAGCTCGCGCCGCTGGTCGGATTGGTGCAGGTCATCACGGTCTCGCTGCCCTGCGATTGACCGTTAGTAGCGAGAACGGCCATGCCGATTGCCAAACCAGCGATCCACGGCCGGCTCACGAACATGGTTGCACCTGCATGGCCTTGATCCCCTCCCTTACCCAGATTCGCGAGTTGGCAAAGAATGCCGCGCTCGTGGGCCACTTGCCTCTTCCATGTGCAGAATGCCGTCTTTTAATCACCGCCTAATACAAGGCGCTTCAGAAAGCACCGTCGGATTAAGGCCCCGCAAGTGGCATGATTCTTGCGGCGCTTCTTAAGTGTCGTCTGGACTCCCTTGCCGTCGGCATCGGCACGCCTTCGGGCAAGACTAACATGGGGGGAATTTCATGGCACTCGTAGCATCACCACAATGGCTCGATACGGGAGACAATGCCTGGCAGTTGGCGGCCGCGACTTTTGTCGGCTTACAAAGCATTCCCGGGTTGACGGTTCTTTATGGCGGCATCGTCAAGAAGAAATGGGCGATCAACTCAGCCTTTATGGCGATATACGCCTTCGCCTCGGTCCTGGTCGTCTGGGTTCTGTTCGACTACAACATGGCGTTCGGGCCTCAATGGTTCCCCTTCCTAGGCAAACCGGGCTTGGCAACGTCTGCCTTGTTCACCACCGGTCAGGCGACAATTCCGGCTGCGGCCTCGGGCATGCCGCCTCTTGCCTTCCCAATGGCCACCCTAATCTTCTTCCAGTTCGTGTTCGCTGCCATCACCGTCATCATCCTCGGCGGCTCAGTACTTGGTCGCATGAACTTCACGGCGTGGATGATCTTCTGCCCGGTGTGGATGACCCTAGTCTATACGGTGGGTGCGTTTAGTCTGTGGGGCGGCGGCTGGCTCGCCGGCATGGGCGTGGCAGACTTCTCGGGCGGCTATGTGATCCATCTTGCTGCCGGCACGTCCGGATTCGTCGCCGCGGCGGTTGTCGGCCCACGCCTACAGCAGGATCGCGATCATTTCCCGCCCAATAGTTTGTTGGTCACGTTGGTCGGCGCCGGCATCCTCTGGCTCGGTTGGAACGGCTTCAACGGCGGCGATCCCTATTTCGCCAACGCCGATGCGGGCGCGGCAGTGCTCAACACCAATACGGCTACCGCAGTCGCTCTTCTCGTCTGGACGCTGATGGACAAGATGGCCTATGGCAAGCCGTCGGTTATCGGCGCGGTCAACGGCATGATCGCGGGTTTGGTCGCCATCACTCCCGCGGCTGGCTTCGTCGATGGGTGGGGCGCCATTATCATCGGCGTGTGCGCCGGCATTATCCCGTGGGCCAGTATGAATTGGCTCCAAAAGACCAACCTGATGATGAAGGTGGACGATACGTTGAGCGTATTTTCCACTCATGGTGTTGCCGGCTTGATGGGCGGTCTGCTTGTGGGCATCCTGGCCAACCCGGACATGCTTATGTATATCGGCACCGACAAAGAAGCGCCCGGCTTCAGCGTAACAGGCTGGCTCTACGGCAACGCCCCACAGCTGCTACTTCAGGCTGAGGGTGCGGCGTTCATTATCGTGTTCAATGTCATAGCCACCTACATCATCCTCAAGGTCATCTCGTTGATCGTACCGCTGCGCATGGATGAAGCGACCCTAAAGGTGGGCGACGATGCGGTTCACGGCGAGACCGCTTATGCGATTGGGGCGGAGGGCGAATAGTCCCCGAGGAGGCGCCACCGTGACGGGTCTGCTGTGGGTTGGGGGGTATTTATCATGGCGCTTTCGTACTGGTCGTTGGCGCCGAGATAAGGAGCCCCTCCGCCCGGTAACGCGGGAGCTATGCATGGATGAGTGTGATGACGGTCACCTGTCACCTCTCCCCATGTGAGCGCGGAGAAGCCCCGAACATCCTCCTTCGGGGCTTCTCTTTACCTTGCGTGCGCTTTTCCCATCGTCGGACATTCTGTCGCCGCAATAAGATCGGTTGTACGAGTTACGTTCAACATCGTTGCTTAACGGCTCTTCTCACGCGGTGAGTGACCATGAAAGTGGCGGACATCCTGCGGATCAAAGGTTCTGCCGTGAAGACGGTGATGCCGGACGAGACGGTGCTTGACCTCTCAAGGCAGCTGCGTGCCGAGCAGATCGGCGCCATGATCGTCAGCGATGACGGCAGTTCCCATCGAGGGCATTGTTTCTGAGCGCGATATTGCCTATGGCTTGGTGGCGCATGGAAGCCAGTTACCAAGCATTGCGGTTTCCAAGCTGATGACCAAGGCAGTCGTTGTCTGCTCGCCGGAGGACAGTATCATCGATATTATGAAGCTAATGACACAGCGGCGCATTCGCCACCTGCCCGATAAGGATGGCAATCGGCTCGTGGAAATCGTCAGCATCGGCGATGTTCTCAAGCATCGGCTCGGCGAGGTGTGCTTCGCGATTATGCCCTCGCTGCTCGACGTTAGTGCCCCTGATGGCTCGGAGAGGCCTGCGGCAAGATCATCGCCGCACATTTCCCGCCCGGGAGCAATCCAACTTTAGCTGATTTTGCCGACCACCAGAACCGCCGTAACCGCGCTGCCAATTGTCGCTTTCGAGGAGTGGAAAGCGCCGTTCCGGCGTAACCCATGGGCAGCAACCATGCGCTGGATCGCTTCGACCGTGCTCCCGGTCCCTGTAACGGCAATATCGAAGCCACCCTTGCGAAGTCGGGTGCGCCGCGTGCCGTTGATGAATTTGACGCCAGCCAGCAGCCTCTAATGCATCGACCGTCTAGCGCCCGTTGTCGGCTTGGCACTCTTTGATGCCCGCGAATGCTTCTCAGGTGTGGCCTCTTTACCCATGCGGCGACGGACGGCATCGCGGAACATTGAGCGGCCCCTCCGGGTTGTTGGTCCGGTCACGCCGGGGGAATCCATTTCGTATCGCCTTGACGATACCCTCATCCTCTTCCGTTTTCATATTGTGGGGGTGCATATGGTTGGGTTCGAGGATATGGCGCGGGTGCATATGGCCCCGGTGCATAGGGTGACTGTGGCGCTGACGCATATGGTGGTGGCGGGGATGGTGGCAACGGTTCCGGTTCGCCGGTAGCTTCTCGCCAAAGACAGCAGCCCGCCAAAACAACCGAACCTACTGCGAAAGCGATGCCGACGATGATACGCATCACGGAGGAGCCTTGAGGGTCGTTCTTTGGCTCTACCATGTAACCACTCAAATCTTGAGCAGCGGTTAAGCTCCCCGACCCGTCCGCCACCGGCGGCATCTCGCCAGCGGCAAAAGACAAAGGCCGCCCAGGGCGATCCTGAGCGGCGACCCTACGACGCCGCAAACCCTCCAATGACCCATCCTATTGCGCGGACGAGGCCGTAGACGGCGAAGCTTACGGCGAGCGTGGTGGCGAGACTAATGGTCAGCGGCACTGCGAACTTGGTGCGCCAGTTGACGGTGACCAGATGATTTATAATTTCGCTCTGCCGATCCGTCGATTCCCATTCAAACTCTGGTGGCATTTGAACGGTCTCAACGCCCTCAATTTTGAGCATCTTACTCTTCTCTATTTCCGTTAAGTCCCGGATTGCTTTTTCAAGGCCGGGCTCGTCGGCGGGGCTAAGGGTGATTGGGTCGTCAAAGGATTTTGGTGCGACCGCAATAACTGACACGGCGGGCACGTTATTGATGCTCGGTTTCGACCAGAAAGCCGGGACTGGGACATTCCAGTCAGGCAAAATGATTACAGACAATGAACCGACGACTAGCAGTGACATCCCTGCCAAGAAAAGCGCGAGCCGGTGGAAGCGACGGCTTACGCGCGATGCGGAGCCTGCCATGTGTAGCCCCCCTTTTACTGACACACTACACAATCCACCCCAGCTCGCGCGCCTTTTCGTTAGCCGCGACCCCGGCAAGCTTTCTCAATTTTGACGACATCAAATGGGAGGCTCGAGAATGGGTCGCGCCACAATGTCAGCCGCAGGGCTTTTTCTTTTCAGCGCCAATTTGGCTTGTGCGCAAGCGTGGCCCGCGAACAGCTAGGAGGTCACCCATATGTTTCGCCCACACGCGCCCCGATAACCCAAGGAGAGTCCACCATGCGACTATCGTCGGGATTTCGCGCCGCTCTCGTCGCTTTGTTCGCTTTGGCCGGTGCGGGCGTTTCGTCCGCCGCCCACGCTGATGGCGGCACCATTTGGATTGAGGAGTTGAAGGGAGGCTGGTTCATCGGCGGATCCGCTGGCAGCGGCATGCTGATTTTCCACGGGCACAGCTATCCGCTGTCGATCGGGGGCTTGAGCGCAGGGCTAGTCTTTGGCGGTTCGGTGACGAGGCTGTCCGGCTATGTGAGCAACATCCGAAACCCGTGGGACGTCGCCGGCGTTTATGGTGGCGCCGGCGCCGGCGCTGCGCTCGTGGTCGGGGCGCGGGCAATCGTGCTGCGCAACGAAAAGGGCGCCGTGTTACGGCTCTCTGGCCGGCAGGTCGGGCTGATCGCCAATGCCGACCTGAGCGGGCTGGCGATCGCGCTGCGGTAGGTGCTGCTGCCGATCCTCACAATCCTAGTGAGCTATAAACCTGACCATTGTCGGCGTGGTTCGGACTTGCTCTGATTGCAGTAGCGTTGGTGGTGGGGCCACTTCGTTTGGCAGTCAGATAATTGAATAACGCCCGTCGGGGATTTCAAAGCGCCCCGCGTGCTCGGGTGGGGGGCAGGGTTCCTTCTCACTTAGATGGTGCGCTGAATGGCGCGCTTGCGGAGATAGAGCCTGCTATTTCTCAACGAGACAATGTCGCTCACTTCAGGCCAAAGGTGGTTGGATGAGCAACAACGGTTTCCTGAAGCGGCTTGAGCAGCTTGCACAGTCAATCAACGTCAAGCGCGCTTGTCACATCATCCTTGGTGAAATAAAAGGCCGCCCGGGCCATAAATCATCCAAGTCTGGAAGTCGTAAGGGCCGCTAAACCCTGGGCTCATTTTGTGGGTAGGTCTGTGGGATTGATCCCTACATAGCCAATAAAGCTAGGTTGCAAGCCTGGTGTGGGCGGAGAGGCGCTCCGCCACCTGTAGGACTCAGGGACGAGGCTAACCGTGAGGATTGTGGTAACCAATTGGCGCCGGCCCATTTGGCGTCCACCCGCCTCCGGCGTCCACCATTGACTTCACGAAAAAGGGCGCCGACCGAAGCCGACGCCCTAAGCCTGGTGCAATAGGTGCACCGACTCTAGTGCCGAGCAACCACGGCATAATCCCGAAGTACGTCCGCTTCCACTTGCAACTCTTCGAGCCGGTGCTTGAGAATATCGCCGATGCTGATGATCCCCACGAGTTGATCGCCGTCCTTGACAGGCACATGACGAATGCGCCGCCGCGTCATCAGCTTCATCACATCGGTAATGCTGTCCTCAGGTGAGCAGACAACGACCGCCTTCGTCATCAGTTCGGAGATGGGAATCCTTGGTAACGTGTCTCCGTACGTCGCGAGGCCATAGGCAAGATCGCGCTCGGAGACGATGCCGTCTATGGAGTTCCCGTCGGTGCTCACGACCAAGGCACCAATTTGCCCAGCGCGCAGGTGCCCT
This sequence comes from uncultured Alphaproteobacteria bacterium, assembly GCA_963804705.1. Classification (GTDB taxonomy): domain Bacteria; phylum Pseudomonadota; class Alphaproteobacteria; order Rhizobiales; family Methyloligellaceae; genus Methyloceanibacter. Next base: position 17,038 of record CAWDRM010000023.1, on the reverse strand, counting down.
GAGAGTAGAAGCGCCGTTTCGTGCGGCGGCACTGTCTTCACCACAGAACCTTTGATTCGCAAGATGTCAGCTACCTTCATGATCAGCTCCATCTGCGTGAGAAAAGCACTCAGGCCATCATCGTACCAATGATTCGTGTCCTCATATTGCCGCCCAGGGCGACAACTTTGGCCACGCAGAGGAATGCATGTCCGCTTATTGGCGGACTTCAGACGTGAGACCACGGTCGGCTTTGAGTCCGCTAAGTGCCAAGAACGGACATTCAGCGACCCCCCCCCCATCCCTGCTTTTCCTAATATACTTCGCGGGCGTGCCTTTGCTGTGGCCTGGCAGCGGAGCCATCGTGTTGTGTTGTTACTGCGCCGAGCCCTGTAAGCTATGCGGTGTCCAAGCTGCGATTGTCAGAATCCGGAGGCCGCTAAGTTCTGCGATGCCTGCGGCATAGCTTTGCCGCTGCGATGCCCAGCATGCGGTGCAGCAAATCGGACGACTGCAAAATTCTGCAACGCATGTGGTGCTGCTCTAGGCCAGCAAACTCAGCTCTCGGTCGCCCGGTCGGACGAGACCGAGCAACCACAACCCTCGGACGTCGCATTCGCTCTCGGCACCGCAGTCGAACCTATTGCCAAACGGGTAGCGGGTCAGTTTGATTGAAGATATGGCAATACAGCGGAAAGCGATTGGGAAAGCGCCGCCATACCGGCGCACGCGGCCCCGGCCGCGCTCCATCGTGACTGGCTCTTTAGCGCGTCTGGAAATGGGCCAGTCCCATCCCACCTGAGGTTCTTGGTTAGGTTGGGCAACGTGGTTGTTGCTGACCGCAGCCAGAACCCTGCGGCGAGGATGGAAAATATGCAGACACTAAATTGTAAAAGATCATAGAGCTTCATTGCGCGCTCCGCTTCTTCAACGAAAGCAAGCTACGCGACTACCACGTATCGTTCTCTCGGGCTGCGCAATCATCCGACTGCCAAGGATAGTTGCAGCGCTACTGACCCTAGCAGTGTCGCCGGGTCGGCTTAGCCCTGTCCTGCGGTGAGGAACTTGCCCACGTAAGGCGAGTTCGGCCGCCCATCACGGCCAAGGGACGTTCTGTTTACGCGATTATGTCAGCGGGGCGCTTCCGTCCTTTCGAGCCTTTAGGCATTCTCGCCGCCCCCCTTTTCGAACAGGCTCTCGATAATTCGCAGCAATTCTGCTTGGGCTGGGGCTTCACCCTCGGCAAGGAAACCGTTGACATCAAACTCCGCAGTCCCGCTCTTTGAACGGGAGGCTCGCCAGGCGTCGGTATGGCTCCATTCGTGCTCAATATAAAGGCGCTGGGCTTCGGTCTCGAAAACAAGCCTCCACCATTCCTCATTTCCACCCTTGGTCAGCTTGTGCAGCTGTCGCGTAAGCTTTGCCATCAGCCATCCTCGTGCTTTCCCTTTCTGCCGGTGCCCACCGCGGCCTCATGGCCGGTGATGCGCACGACACCGGCTCTGTTCTCCTGCGCCAGTTAAACCCCACGAACAATGTTGCTGGCAGATCGCGGATATGACGCGGACCGAATCTCGTCAGTCAGCAGGGCGCGTAGGGCAAATCTCTCACCGAAAGGAAATCGCAAGAAACCAATTTGCCTCAGCCACACTCTAGTCTATCAGCGAACGCATTCCCACAGGTGGTCTTCCTCGTCCAGCTGATCAATCTCCATCCCTTTGAAATCGCCGCGCGAGACGACTCCCCAGATCCTTCCGCTCTCGACGACCGGAAGATGACAGAAGCCGCGATTGCTCATCTCCCGCAGTGCGTCGATTGCGCGGCTATCGGGATTGATCGTTATTGGATTGCGCGTCATCGTTTGCGCCAGCGTGGTCACCTCCGCATTCTTGCCTTGAGCAAGCGTACGCACCGCGTCGCGGTCGGGAAGATGCCGGTCAGCTGCTTTTGGTCGTTGACTACCAGCGCCGAGCCGATGCAGCGCTCCCACATGCGCCGGCAGGCTTGTTGCACCGTCTCGCACTCAGCCAGCACAAGTGTCTCCCGGACTTTGATAACGTCCACGAGCTTTCGGTTGGTCATGGTGCCTCGCTTTCGGCAGGTTTTGGGTCCTTAAACATACGCTGCCGAGAACGTTATTTGTCTTGCTTAGCACACTTGTGGCCGCATGGAATTTGTCCTGCGTCAAACTTTCTTCCACTAATGAAGGAAAATCCCTTCTAGTGCCCGGAGTTCGAGGAGTGACCGTATCGGCCACCAACTGTCTCCTCGCGGTAGGCAGCAGTTCCGCGATGTGCCAAAACGTACCAAGAGCACGGCACGGAAAAAATCCGTGACATGATTGTCGATGACATCCGCGCCAGCCAAGCGATAACGACAAGGAGCATGTTCTGACCCTTGTCCACGTGCTCCACCGTTTTCTGAGAACGCATCCAGAGGCCCGACCCCAACAGCATCTTTGCGCGCCAGCCGGTCACCGGTCGCCATGGATGTAATGTTCGAGTTGTTCGATGATGAACTTCTGATCACCGATAACGCTTTTCACCATGTCGCCAATCGAAACTATACCAACTAGTCGTCCATCTTCGAGCACCGGGAGATGGCGCACGGCCCGTGCGGTCATTACGGCCATGCATTCCTCCACTGACTGGTCAGGTCGCGCACAGATGACCTTGGTCGACATAATGTCCCGGACTAGAGTTCCCGGTGACGTCTTGCCTTTCAAAACAATCTCCCGCGCGTAATGCCGTTCGGTGATGATGCCGACAAGCTTGTCATCCTCTAGCACGACCAATGACCCTATGTCGTTTTCCGCCATCAATTTGAGGGCGTCGAACACAGAAGCACCCGGATGAATTAAGTGAACATCGTTGCCCTTCTTATCGAGCACTTGCTTTACAGTTGTCATCCGACATCACCATGCGGAAACTGTTAGACTTCCGTCGCGCTCCCGCTGCAGCGGGGCCTATTGCATCTGATACTGCATTGTTTGGCCTCGTTCGCTTGCACCTTGGCGGGCCCGGGTCGGCACACCGAGGGCGTCGTTCGGTCAGGGCCGCCAGAGTTAGGCGTGCGCTATATCCCAACCCCGCAACAACGTAGACTTTTTATCAGCGGAGGGTTTTGAGATGAATCAAGCGACGCGCAAAAAGAAGCCCGGCATAGGTGCGGGTCGGTGAAAGCTGTCGAGGAGGAGGTAAAGGCTTATATCGGCCGGTGGCAGGCACCGGAGCCGGATTAACCGCCCCTGACCGCGCTGCACAGCGTGCCAGGGGTGTGTGCTCTTCTGCAGCTCTGCAATTCGCCTCGGCGATATGAGGTTTTATGAGTTGCACTTCAATGCGCCAATGCGCCTATTTTTCCAGGACGTAGGTTCCCGGCGCGTCGCCGATCGGGGGGTGGACAGCACTTCCGACGGGTGGCGCCGGTATTCTCTCCCCGGACCGGGCCCCGAGCCAACCAGCCAAATCGGTCCACCAGCTGCCGTCATGCTTTTGCGCGCCGGCCAGCCAGGCGTCGGCGGTCGTCGGCGCTGAGAGGATGTCGTTCGTCCAATACCCGCCTTTGCCTTTGGACGGTGGATTGATCATGCCGGCGATGTGCCCGCTGGCAGCCAGCACAAATTGGGTCTGCGCGCTTGTCAGCTGCGCGATCCGCCAGGCCGAGCGCCAGGGCACGATGTGGTCCTTCTCGGCGCCCACCGCGTAAATGTCCTGGCGAATGCGGCGCAGGTCGATCGGCTGCCCGAGTAGCGAGAGCTTGCCCGGCGTGATCAGGTTATTCTCGAGGTACGTGTTGCGGAGATAGAAGCAACCCGCTCGGCTCAGGAGGGCCTGCCGTTCGGGCGTCGCCGCAGATTGATAGGAGCGATGTCCGCTTTGGGTCAAAAGCGGACATTATGCACGCTGATCAGGCACGTCCGCTTTGCGGCCGGGACCAGACCTCGCGACGCCATCGTCTGAACGTCCGCTAAGTGCCACAAACGGACGTTAGGAAGCCGAAGCACGGGTGATCCATCCTGGCGGCCAGGGGATCATAGCAAGCACAGATGGCTCATGCCGGAGCGAAATCGGGCCAGCGCGTCGCGGGGGCGTTGAAGGTCGAGGCGCCGCTTGAGCTCTTAATATCGGATCTTGGCGGAGACGCGCATCTCCACCGCCTTGCCGCCACGATGATGAGAGGTGCCCAGAAGTAGCAGTATGGACCTCTTCCATGTGCTTCATGCACCCCGCCGTGTCACCCTTCTCATCGCGGCCCTGGACATGTCGCCTTTCATTCAGCAACTCGTGAAGTGCGAACACGAAGTTCGTGATAGTCTCTTGATGGTCCCGGCACTCGGCCTGAGGCTCAGGGTCGCCGGGCGCTACGGATCGCCCTAACGTTTTGAGCCCCCTCTCGCGTATGGATGAAGCGCTCAGGTCGAGAATCCTCGAGGTTTTGCGGCGTCAACACATCATGACGGTCGCGACCATTCGCCCTGACGGATATCCGCAAGCCACCACCGTCAACTACATCCACGACGATCTCATCGTGTACTTTGCGTCCGCTGTGACCTCGCAAAAGGCCGGCAACATTAAGATCAACAACAAAGTCTCGGTGGCGATCGTCGACCAGGCGCAGGACTTCTACAAGCTTCGCGGTCTATCCATGTCGGGCACGGCGGCAAGGGTGCAAGAGAAACAAAGGGCCGAAGAATTTGCTTTGCGACTATTTGACAGGTTCCCGCAATCGAGGCGGTTCGTTCCAGAAGATCCAAAGGAGCTTGCAGTCTACGAAATCAGGCCCGTGGCTATTGCGCTGGTCGACTACGCGTCGGGCTTCGGGACGACACATTTGGTAGAGTTATGGCCTTAAGCGGCCGTTTGGGTCATAAGATCACGGATGCGCCGGAAAGAAGATGGCCGCTCGATGGTGGTCCAACCGGTGGTGCTGCTGCAGCGGGTGGGTTCATTGGCACACTCGCGTCCGGCAGGGCACTTTTTCAAAACTCTGCGATCTAGCCTAGGACTAAGCTTCAGCGCCGTGGTCAAACTGACAGGCCACTTAAGGGCGAATGTCCGCTTTGGGTCAAAAGCTGAAGTAGGACGAGCTTGCCGACTAAGTCCGCTTGCGCCCACGTCTCAGACGCGCGCTTTTCGTTCGCATCGCGCCAGCGGTGACGAGCGAACTGTAAAGAAGCCCGGGCTGATGGTCGGGCTTCTTTCAATTTCAAACCACGCCTTAAGGGCTAGGCGGCGGTTATTGTGGCGGGGTCTGCTCCTGCGGCGCAGCTGGTTGTGGTGAACCAGGAGGACCAGGAGGGCCCGAAGGACCGGGCGGTCCCGCGTCCCCTGGAGGACCTGCTTCTCCCCTCTCGCCCTTTTCACCCGGGTCGCCTTTTGCCCCCTTCTCTCCGGGGTCGCCTTTATCTCCCTTCTGTCCCTGAGGACCGGCTGGGCCGGGTAGACCCGGCGGACCAGGCTCTACCCTCAACGGAGACTTTGCCAAAGTCGTCGAGCTCGCCAGCGTCGGGGCCACGGCTCTGCCGACCATGTTTAGCCCCACTAAAAAGCATGCCGTGCTTGCGACAGCGGCGAGGACCGCAAGCCACCACCCAACCGGCCGTAAGGGAGCGCGCTCTGGCGCTTCAATTGTGAGGGTGCGGCGGAGGTAGGCAAAGAACATGCTTGCGAGCGCCGCGGCTACACCGGCGCCGAACACCACCATTGCGGCGGCCACCGTGGGTGCATTTCCGACTTGCGGACGGAGGTGAACAAGGTTGGAAAGGAGCAGGAGCGCTGCGGCACCGTTCAATATGACCAGAAAGGCCACACCGCGACTTGCGTGTCGATTGCGCTGCCTTTCTAGAAAGAGTGGATCAATGCGGACGATATCGACTTCTTCTCTAAAGTCGGGCGGTGGTTCTAACGTCATCGCGGCCTCGCTAGGCAGAGGAAGATATTACCCAACAATCCCTGGGGTCTGCTGCATCATAGCAGTCCTTGGTAGGGGGGCCCGGCTTTTTATCGCCATCCTGGGCGGTGGTCCCCCTCAAGGGGCTCAACCAGCATACCAGGGCGAGCGAGTTGTAAGGATGAAAGCCTGCGGCAACATGCCCATGCCAAGCCTAGCAAGGCCGCAGGACGGGCGGGAACTTCAGGGGGCCAACGTGAGGGACTTCAGGACTGACTACCATTGAGCACCGCCTGCCTTCATCGAGGCACGTGCACGGGCGGACGTATTCGCCTCCACAGCGGGACGCTTGATCTCTACATCGATGCGCAGACCTCTTCTGCTTGCGAAATTCCGCACCGATCTGGTCCATGAATTCCATGTCCCCGCAGTGCGACACCGTGGCTTCATCGATTTCCACTTCGTACAGGTACGAGCCATCGTGCGTTCTCCAATGGCGCTGTACGGCTTCCAAATCGTCGAAGACGAAAAGGCTCTCTTTGCGGTTCGGCTTCTTGTGCCTCGGACGCGCATCTTCGAGCGCCTTCTCCATCGCTTTGCCTGCTTCTTTGAAATGATTCTGGTATGTGCCTTCCGGCCGCATCACATCCTTGGGCTTAAAGCAACGCCTGTCCGCGCGATAATATTTCGTCATAACCTTCTCCGGGCCTCCGGGCTCGGGAGCTATTTGCCTCCAGGGCATAGCCCTCGCGTAGCCCCACGGCACGCGTTTTTCTCAGGAAGATAGCTAGATCCTTGAAAAGATTGGCTCCCCGGGCCGGACTCGAACCAGCGACCCAGCGGTTAACAGACGGTGGCTCCGCAACCTCGACGTGATTGATGGTGCCGCAGGAGGGATTCGAACCCCCGACCCCCGCATTACGAAGCCGTTCATCGCGGTGTCTCAGCGTTCCACGCGGGTACACTGGAGTCTACCCCAGTAGGCGAGAGTGCGAGTCTCCTCGCGGTCGATAAAAATTCACAAACTTGAATTCGCGTGGACTCCAACAGAATCCCGTGAACCGCAGGTGAGGCAGGAAACTGCAGCCGGCGTGCAGCCGGTCGCCCCCTGCGATCGACAAAATAGAGAGAAAATAGCGGCGTAGACCGCAATCAAACTCGCGAAGACGATTGGGAACAGCCGACCTGCAGGGAACAGTGCTCGAATGACGACGATGACGAGACTGGCCGATAACACCATTGCGAAAAAAAAGGGGAGACGTGACCCCAGCCACTGCCGCCGCCACAAGGGCCACGAAGGCTAGGGGCAGCGTGACCCTCGCCAGCTCCGGCGCCCAATGCTGTGGTTGCCCCATCTTGCTCGTCCCGAGTTTGGTCGGCGCGCCAATGCATGAGTTAGGACGTGTAGACGAGGTGGTGAGCCCTGCACGATTGAATGTCCGCTTATCGCCTAGCTTCAGACCTGAAAGGGCAACTTGGTCCGCTAAGTGCCAACAGCCGACTAGGCTCTTGTGCGGCTTATCTGCCCGATCCTAAACTATTCAGGCTTCTCGAAATACCTGCTGGGAAACGCATGCCGCGGGTCTAAACGGATCCGGGAAGGAGGTCGCTCATGAAGCCCAGAACGTCGATAGCGCTGGCGGCAGGTTGCGCAGCGGGACTGGGGGTCGTGACACTCTTTCATGCCTACTCTGCAGAACAAGAACAATGTCCGAATACAGAGATCTTGGGCAATCCGCTAGTCTACTTTCCTTACCCACCCGGCCTGATACCTCCTGATTTGTGCTCGGAGGTAAGAAGAGTGCAACGCGAAGGGGACGTCATCTTTAAGGAGGCGCTTGCTGAATGGCGTGCGCTGCTGCCACCTCCGGTTCTAAACGGTCAGCCACCGGTACTGGAGGGAACCGGCTACCAGGCGGTGGCGTTGCTGGGAAAGCTCGAAAACTATGATCGCAACATGTCGGTTGGCAGGGATGTGGCCTGCAGTTTCTGTCATATGCCATATGTCGGATTCACGGGACCAATCCCTTCGATAGATTTGGGTCCTGTTGCAATGCCGGGATCCATGCACTTCCGGTGGGGCAAACGTAAGCCCCAATCATATACCTACTCACCCTATTTCCCTCGGCTCGAGTACAATAAAGTCCTAAAAGCTTTCTTCGGAGGAAACTTCTGGGATTCGCGCTCGACCGGGTACAAGCTGGGCAGTCCCGATGCGGAGCAGGCGCAGCATCCGCCGGTCGATCCTGACGAGCATGGCTTTCCCGACACCGCCTGCATCGCGTACCGGCTTTCCCACGCCGAGTACAGGCCTCTCTTCGAGCTGGTTTGGGGCGAGCGATCATTGGATATCAGATGGCCACCCGATACCGAGGCGATCTGCAGCACCCCCGAAGGAGCCGCCGTGTTCAACGGGAGCAGGAACACTTCGCACCCGCATAGGACCGGTTCGAGCTGGGGTACGCCGCCATCCGATGAGATCGCGATGCCCGTTGCCCTCAGGCCGGATGACCGAGCCAAGGCAAACAATGTCTTCGACCACTGGGGACAAGCGCTTAACGCGTTTGAGGCTTCAGCGAATGTCAGTGCTTTCTCGTCGAAATTCGATGCCTTCCTGGCCGACACCTACACTCTGACCGCGGACGAACAAGCCGGTTACGACCTGTTCCGGGGCAAAGGCAACTGCAATTCGTGCCATTTGGATGGGAGAGGGACCGCTCTGAAGAGCGGCCAAACCGACACCAGCCTAGCCCCAGGCGGGGCACCTTTGTTCACCTGCTTCGGCTCAGCCAACGAAGGCCTTCCCCGGAATCCGGTCATACCCTTCTACTACGAGACGAAACCGGACGCCTTCCGCTACACGCCCAACCCCGCGGGCTTTGGCTTCAAAGATTTGGGCGTGGGCCTTTTCCTAAGAAGCCTTTCCGGTAACAACCCGAACACCGACTGGATCCAGTATGCGCCAAGCGTCGACGGCCAGATGCAGGTGTCGTCGGCGCGCAATGCGGCGATGACGCCGCCCACCTGTCCCAACTTCCAGAGGGCGTTCTTTCATAACGGCTATGTGAAGAGCCTGAAGGAACTCGTCCACTTCTATAACACGAGGGATGTTTTCGCTTACCCCGTCCAGTCTGGACGCTGCCCGCCTGGAACCATCGAAAAGGTGACCTGCTGGCCCGAGCCTGAGGTCAAGAACAACATCGACATGACGACCGGGAACCTGGGCTTGACCGATCACGAAGAAGACCTGATCGTCATCTTCCTCGGCACCCTCACGGACGGCTTCACAACACCATACCCGGACGCCGACAAGTATACGGGCAATTGTCTCCCTCCGACTGCCCTCTCGCCCCCTCCGCCTCCGGTCTCTGCTGCCCCATTCCCAGCGGGTCTCACTCCCCCTCCGCTCTAGCAACTAGTGAGCAGTTTTCGCCTCCAGCTCCGTTTTGCAGGAACGCCGAATGGCATTCTGCTGAGCCGGAGAGCGAGACGACTCATGAGGTATTTCGGACTTCCATGTTTTTCTCACCGCCCTTTACAAGCACTCAAATGGATACCTGTCGTATGACTAGATCGTTTCTGACTCTCATCGCGCTGACAGCCGCCAGCCTGACCGGCTCAAATCCAACCGCTGCCCAGCAAATCCCTAGCGGCGAGCAAGCCGGAACTGTGCGGATCATCGTCGGGCCGGCGCTCGAATCGGTCGTGGAAAAATCGGCCATCGTCAGATGGATGAGCACCACACCGGCGGGCCCAGCGGAACACTTCGGCGTCGTGCACTACGGCACGGATTCCAAGGACCTCAGCCAGACGGCCAAATCCCCCATCAGGCTGAACATGGCCCACCCAAACACGATTTTCCGGGTGCGTGTCGACGGTCTCAAGCCAGGGACGACGTACTACTACACGGTCGACTCTACTCGTCCCGACGGGACCAGCGACGGGGTGAAAAGCACGGTCAACAAGTTCACGACGCGACAAGTAGAGCAATCGAAATAGGTAACGCACAAAAACCGAAGCCTACGGGCGAGCTCATTGCTACCTTATCGGAGATGATCGACGCCTCGTGGTCCGCTGATCGAACCGCGCCATGACCCTGTCGCGGAATGAGAGGCAGGCGCTCGGGCGACCCTCAGACTAGAAATCTGAAAGTAAGGCAACAGTCGTCAAACGTCGAAGTTGCAAATCAAGATGGTTGCGGGCAGGTCCGCTCTTGACCCTTAGCAGACTCCGCTTTGGGTCGCGGTTAGGGGCCGTCCAGTGAGAACGGGAGATAGTCGACACCACCGCCCAGCGCGTGCTGGCGATAGCTCGCACACGGTTCCTTCCCGATCCGAGGGCAACCGGAGCTAGACCGTGACCTGCGTCCCGATCTCCACGACGCGGTCGAGTGGGTAGCTGAAAATAGCTGCTCGCATCATCTCCATTCTGCGCAAGGAAGATGAACAGCTTGTCCTGCCAGAGCGGCATGCCCGAGCGCGCGTCCGGTCTGACCGACCGCCGCGACAGGAAGAACGAGGTCGACATAATGTCGAAGCTCAAGCCCTTCTTTCGCGCAAGGGCGAGCGTCTTCGACACGTTCGGCGATTTCATGAAGCCGAAGTGGAGGATCACGCGAGTGAAGTCGCGGCCAATCTTCTCCATTTGCATCCGCTCCTGCGGATTTACGCGAGGAACTGCCTCCATGATGACAGTGAGGATCACATTGCTCTCGTGCAGCACCTTGTAGTGCTTCAGGCTATGAAGGAGAGAGGTTGGCGCGCTGGCGGGGTCTGCAGTGAGGAAAACCGCTGTGCCAGGAACCCGGAGAGGAGGACTTTTCTCGAGGTTCTGACAAAGGGGTTCGATGGGAAGTTCCATGCGGCGCGTTTTTGCCGATAAGATGCCCACGCCTTCCCGCCAGGTCAGCATCACCAGGACGATGAAACTTCCGATCAGAAGCGGTACCCAGCCTCCATGCGCGACCTTGAGCAGGTTCGCGATGAGAAATATAAAATCGACGAGCAGGAAGGGAACGATCAGCGCGATCGCAGCCTTGAGCGACCATTTCCACACGCGCCAAACGACAATCAGAGCCATAGCCGTGGTTACGATCATCGTGCCGGTTACGGCGATGCCGTAGGCGGAAGCGAGCGCGCTCGAAGAGCGGAACACGAGCACCAGAAAGATCACGCCCACGAGCAGAGCCCGTTAATCTGGGGTAGATAGATCTGACCGGCTTGCGTTTCCGAGGTGTGACGAATTTGGAAGCGGGGCAAAAGCCCGAGCTGAATGGCTTGGTTGGTCAACGAAAAGGCGCCGGTGATGACGGCTTGACTGGCAATGACCGTCGCCGCCGTCGCAAGCGCAATCATCGGCAGCAATGCCCATGATGGCACCATCCGATAGAACGGATTCTCGATAGCGCTAGGGTCGGCAAGGACGAGGGCGCCCTGTCCGAGATAGTTGATCGCGAGCGAAGGGAACACAAACCAGAGCCAGGCGGTCTGAATGGGCTTCCGCCCGAAATGGCCGAGATCGGCATAAAGTGCCTCCGCCCCCGTGACAGCAAGAAACACGGCACCCAGCGTGACGAGTCCGATGTAGCCATGGCTGCCCACAAAGGCGACAGCATGCCATGGATTAACCGCGGCGAGCACGCTCGGCTCGTCGGCGATATGGCTCACGCCCGCGACGGCAATGGCTATGAACCAGATGGCCATCACCGGTCCAAAAAAGGCGGCGACCCGAGCAGTGCCGCGCGACTGGACCGCAAACAGGCTGATCAGGATCAGAATGGTGAGTGGAACGACGTAAGCTTCTAAGGCGGGCGTCGAGACCTCGAGACCTTCCACCGCCGATAAGACGGAGATCGCCGGAGTGATCAGCGCATCGCCATAGAAGAGCGCCGCGCCAATCATGCCGAACGTGAGAACGACGGTACTGGGCCGCCCAAGCAAGCGTTGGACGAGCGCCATCAACGCCAGTATGCCGCCTTCGCCCTTATTGTCGGCGCGTAGAGGATCAGCACATATTTGGCGGTCACGATGATCATGAGCGCCCAAAGAATCAGCGACAGCACGCCAAGCACCCCTTCGGTGCTCACCAATCCGCCTTCGCCGCCAATGGCGGCGTTCAACGCCTCGCGGAAGGCATAAAGAGGGCTCGTGCCGATGTCGCCGTAGACGACGCCCACGCTGCCGAGCGTAAGTGTCCAGAAGGTGCGTGAGCTGTGTAGGTCGGCGTCGCCGTTGGTTGTTGGAGCTTCCATGAGGAGCTGCGTCATCCGGCGGACAGCGGGGAAAGATTAGGCGATGCGCACACCGAATATCTATGTGACCCATTGTGGCACCGCCGGGGCGCCGTTAAATCAATTGCTGCGGGAATAGCGCGGCGAGCCTCAATTGCGCAGCGCGCCTTTGAAAATAAGGCCCTTGTTCCGGTAGCCCATAACACAATCAACGAGGATGAACATACCCTCTTGGACTCGGAAACGGGAACAGATGGAACGGCTCGTCGCGATCCAACACTACGTCAGCTTTTGGCACTTGAGCGACATTGAAGCGGCGCGGCTCAGTGTCCGGTTCAGAGCCCTTTTCGGACATCCGCACGTCGGCCGTTCATGTCGCAGAATGACCCAAAGCGAACATTCACATGCGTGGCAACGCGACCGATGAGCCTTAGCGAGCCCCTCAGGGACCTCAATGCCCCGCCGTCAAATCGCCGCACAATGTCCCGACAAGGGGCGGGATCATGGACAAGACGAAAACGAGAGCCGAGCCCGACGACATTCCGGCTTCGATCATCGAATCCGGCATCGCGGATATGCCCTTGACCAACCTCGTCGAGGTCGCCATGCAGCGGCTGCTTGCCGCCGGCGTGCCCATCGATCGCATGAATGTTAGCTTCCGCATTCTGCACCCGCCGTTCGACGGCATGAGCATCACCTGGATACGCGAGAGCGGCGCAGAGGTGAACTACGCGGAGCTCGTCGACCAGGAGGGCTCTGATTTCCGCCTGAGCCCGTTCTACTTCATGCTCAGCGAGCATGAGCGGGAGTGGCGGCTCCGGCTCGATCACGATCCCGCCGTGGAGCGCTTCCCGCTGCTCATGCAGCTCAAGGCCAAGGGCTTCACCGACTATCTTGCGCTGATCGTCGCCTTTGGCGGCGCGACGCTTCACCCGCAATCCTATGACGGCGTCGCCACCTCCTGGTCGACGCGGGCGCCCCAAGGCTTCTCGGCCGCCGACATCGCCGCCATGCGCGGTGTACTCGGTCCGCTCGCGCTCGTCTTCCGGCTCGCCATCAAGGACCAGATCACCAAGAACGCGCTCAACACCTTTCATGGGCCGCTCGTCGGCGGCCGCATCCTGTCCGGCACGATCAAGCGCGGCGATGGCGAACGGCTTGCCGCCGCCCTCTGGTACAGCGATCTCCGGAACTCGACGGGCCTTGCCGATCAGCTCCCGGTCGATGCCTTTCTCGACCTCCTCAACGCCTATTTCGATTGCGCGGCCGGCGCCGTGATGGAGCAGGGCGGCCAGGTGCTCGATATCATCGGCGACGCCATTCTCGCCTTCTTTCCCGCTGGCGACAGCGGAGACGGGACGGACGCTTGCGCGCTCGCGCTGGAAGCCGCCGCCGGCGCCCGCGGCCGGCTCGAAACGCTCCAGCGCGAGGGGAGCGCGAGGGTACGCGCCATCGAATTCGGCATCGGCGTCCATTTCGGCGATGTGGTGTTCGGCAATGCCGGCACTGCCGAAAGGCTCAAATTCGGCGTGTTGGGCGGGCAGTGGACGAAGTTGCGCGCACGGCGGACATGACGAAGACGCTGAAGCGGCCGGTGGTAGTGAGCGACGAGGTGGCGCGGCGCTCCTCATGCGCGCTTGCTGATCTCGGCCTGCATGAGCTCCGCGGTATTCCCTCGGCGCGCCGCCTCTGGGCGATGGAGGTTGGGTGAGGGGCGTGCCTCCGCGCGAGGCTTGAATAAGCCCGAGACCGGCACCTAAGCTCAGCGTGGAAGGAAGTCCGCTATCTGGCTTAATGCGGCCCCCGGATTTGAACCTATACCTCGATTTTCAGGAAAGGATGATTACGGTGGATTCGCTCCTCCGCTACCATCTAAGTATCTGTTTTCCTTCATAGTTTCCGACCGTCCTTCTTGGTTGATCCATCCGGTTTGCCAGCCGGATCACCTCTCGAGGTCTGGTTCCAGCCCGAAAGCGGACGTGCCTGATCTGCGCGTGTGAGGTCCGCTCTTGACCCAAAGCGGACATGCAAAGCAGTTATTGAGGATCCAGGCAACTTGATCCCGCCAAAAAGGGCCTGCGGCGTGCGAATGCCCGGCGCGGCGCCCCCAGGTTGGACGCAAGCCAGGAGGGAGTCCTGTTGATGCAAATCAAGGTGGGGTTCCCATGTGACGACCAATCTTTCGCCATGTAGCTTAGAAGAGTCACAGCTCGTGTGGTTCTCTGTGAATGGCCAAGCGCCCGGGTCAACGCGACGGGTCGGATAGCAAGGGTATAGGAAGCTATGAAAGGCTACGTCCACAGCATAGAAAAGGCAGCGCAACAGAACACCACGTTCCGCACGGTCTTGTATACGGCGAAGAATTGCCAGCTCGTCGTGATGAGCCTTAAGCCCGGTGAAGATATCGGTGCAGAGGTCCACAAGCTCGATCAGTTCCTCCGGGTAGAGGAAGGCGAAGGCAAGGCGGTGCTCGATGGCATTGAGCATCGCGTCAAGCCCGGGTTCGCGATCTTGGTGCCCGCCGGCGCTCGTCACAACATCATCAACGGCCCGTCAGGCCCGATGAAGCTCTACACGCTCTACGCTCCCCCGAATCATCGCGATGGCGTAGTGCACGCCACCAAGGCAGACGCAGAGGCAGACAAAGAGCACTTCGACGGAAAGACGACCGAATAGCCATCTGCCCTACAAGTCCTCGCGGACGGCCTTCGCTTGTGGCGGCAAATCACTGGCACCGCGATCAACGTCGGCCAAAGCGGTATTTCCATCGAGAAGAAGTAGGAGAAAATTCCGATCAGGGCGAAGAGGTTCAATGTTCGGTTAGGTGCTGAAACGGGAGATAGATCATGTCCATCGGACTTATACTCATCATCATCCTCGTCATCTTCTTGCTTGGTGGCTTCAGTGGCCGCTTCGGCGGCTACGGCTACGGCTACGGGCACGGCGGCATTGGTGTCATCGGCATCATCCTGATCATCCTCGTCGTACTGCTTCTCATGGGTCGGCTTTGATCTGACTTTGCCCACCTCTGCTGCTGCCATGGACGACGGTGTTCTACGGAATACCAAACCAGTGCGGAGCTCGCTCACCTCAACGCTACGCTGAGAGATCGAGGCGCCGGAAGGACGCCCTGAGTTCACGTCGTTGGAACAAAATTTCTAAGAGTAGTGTTTACCCCTGCTCACCCCCCTTCAGTTTCTTCAAGAAAGAGAAGTCCCATGTCCTCCACCGATAACGATATGCGCACAAGCGCGGCCAAAAGAAGCAGCATGAGCCGCGATAGTGATGATTTGGCCACGCAGGTCGAGGCCATCCGCGCCGACATTCAAAATCTGACTTCGACCGTTGGCCGCATCGCCAACAAGCAGCTCGGCCGCGTCCAAGACAAGGCGATTGAGACTGCCAACGAGGCCGAGGACGCGATTAGGCGGAACCACTCTCTGCCATGGCCATCACCGTGGGATTAGGATTCCTGTTTGGTATCTTCACCCGGCGCTAGGAGCGAGCGTCCATGCTCCGCTCTTGCGCTTCGCCTCGGTCGGCGGCAAGACGGCTTCCCTGGGCAAACTCTAGGCGCAAGATGGCGTGAAGGTTTCGCGGTCGCCGTCCCAGGCTATCGCGATTAAAAGGAGGATCGGTCGACCACGCTGCCCTGGATGGAGTAGGTCTAAGAGCGCGAAGCCCATCTTCGGAAAGTCGTCTCCACAAGCTGCCACCATGCTTCGCCCACACGTTACCCTTCGACTAGTCGACTGCATCCTCACGCGGCCATGCGTGGCTCGAAATCGTCAAGCCGCTCTATTCCTCCACGACGCCTGTGATCTGCTCGCCAGTTAGCAATTAGACTGTGACGTAGACGCATTCACCTTGGGTGCGGTGTCGATCGATACACAGCACCAATGCGCTTTAGACCGGGTATCTTGCCTTCGGGGGTTTGGACCAGCATGGCGTCAATACTCACAAAATTGTCGCTTCGCTCCTTGATCCTTATCAACGTAAGACACTTTCGGCGCTCTACCCGTCTTTAGTGCGTGAAAATTGAAAAACATTGGAGGAAAATGCTATGTCGAAAACTTTCGGAACTTCACAAGAAGGCATCAGAACATTGCACGCACGCCGCCAGACACCACGGGGAAGCGGCCAAAGCATATGAGGCCGGACATCACGAGAAAGCGTCACATCATGCCCTCACAACGCGAGCGCCCACGAGCTTCACGCCCATGGGCACGCTCAAGAGGCAGCGAAGACGCACGCCGAGGAGTACGGCAAGAAATAGCATCGAGTAACTCTCGATTACCGCGGTCGCGGGCGAGGACGAGTTTTACCGCATCGCCTGCGCTGAAGTTCTTTGCCAAGACGCGATAAACCGAAGCGGCTTATGCCTAGCCGCTTCGCAATTTCCTGCGGCTTAACTCTCTCTCCGCTGAGGGTGACAATTTCCCTCGCCTTTGCTGCGATCAATCAACAACATTTGGTTGAACGAGGCGGGCCCGGGCCGAGGCGGAGGCACAACGGCGAGAGCCGCGAGCAATGTCCGCCCTTCCGACGCGAGCTTGCAGCTTGAAATGCCGGGCTGCCGCGCCCCCGCAAACGACGCGATCCCGTCCACGACGCAGCCACCTAGAAAGAACGCTCATCCGGCAGGGCTCTCCTCAGTTACGGCCGTCTCGTGCGCTAGATGCTTCTACTCGGGAGCGTTTAACCGCGCTTTGCAATGCTGCGATATACCGTCGCCGGCCAAGACAACGCTCTCGGCAGTTCCGTTGCAACACTCCCGACGAGTTGCGACGCGGAGGCGGTACTCCAGTTCGCTTCGATCGTGGGCGCTAGCACGACACCAACGCCGACAAGATAAATGATCACTAACAGGGCGATAAGCAAGCGCATCGTGTCATCCTCAGCATGGCACTTAAGACGAGCAGCAACAGGCCTTCCCAC
>CAWDRM010000022.1:0-180554 GCA_963804705.1 uncultured Alphaproteobacteria bacterium | reverse complement strand
GGCAGCATTCTGGATTACGAGCGTTTCGAAGGTGGGGCAGAAGTGCTGTGGATCTGGCTAGCGTAAAGCGGCTGCCAGCCGAAGCCGAAGCCCTATTATGTATGCTTGCCTGTTAAGGATGGGTACCATGCTCGCCTCTCTCTGGCGTGCAGTAGCGACACTGAGTTTTTGCTTATGGCAAGTACCCATCAAGTTGCCAGCTATAAATGGTTGAAGCCGTTGCGGATCATGAGAGTCCGTTGGCGGCTCTTTTTCGCGGCTGGGATGGGCCTGTTTGCGTTTGCCATGATGCCCGACGACCTGGACCTGATCAGCCGAGTGCTAATCGGGTGGGACATCGGGGTCACCCTCTATCTCGCCCTGGCTATCTGGACGGCTATAGGCGCCGATACCAAACACATTCGTCTGCGGTGTGTGCTATACGACGAGGGACGCGTGGTCATTCCCCTGCTGTCGGTCACCGCAGCTTCGGCGAGCCTTGGCGCCATATTTTTCCAGCTGAGTACTGCACCGGCAGGCCACCACTTCGTAAGTCTCGCCTTTGCCGTGGTGACAATCCTGCTGTCATGGAGCTTCATTCAATTCATCTTCGCCTTTCATTACGCGCATGAGTTCTACGCAGACCACCGCGGCAAGGCACGAGGACTCGCGTTTCCGAATGACGAGGCTCCAGACTATTGGGACTTCCTGTATTTCTCATTCGTGATCGGAATGACATCCCAGGTGTCGGATGTCTGCGTGACGTCCAAATCGCTGAGAAGAACCGTAACCGCTCACGGCCTGCTCTCGTTCATCTTCAATGTCACCCTGCTCGCGCTGGCAATCAACTTGACCGCAAGCGCCATCGGCAATCTCGCTGGGTCTTAACTCTGGCCTTTGCTCACCCGAGACCCTGGCAACTATAGAGAAAAGGCACGCGTCGAGTTCACCAACGTCAAGAAGCCGGGGGTGAGGATGGGGAAGTGAATACTTGGTTAGCACCACCAACCTCAGCAATGAGGTGCGATTGCGACCGGTAAGACCAATTGGATTCGCGCTTAAGCCATCCATCTGCGTGCTCGAGAAAGTGTAGCACGTCACGATTGAACTGCTCGGGGTCTTGGATAAAGGAGAAGTGGCTGACCCGCGGCTGCAATAAGAGCCCGGCGCCGGGAATGTTGGCGGCCATGAACTCGGTGTTCTCGCGTTTGATGGCCTCGTCGTGATCGGCGTCAACGATCCAGGTCGGTACGGTGATCGCACGGAGGTTTTCGGCGGTCCAATTAGGCTGCGTCTCCCACATCTTGCTGATTTGCCCGAGAAACGGCTTGTACTGGTCGGGCGTCGGCGACAGCGCCTGATATTCCTTCTCGGCGCGGGCGATGAAGGCGTTGAAGATAGGAACTCTTGGCGACGTCAGCGACGCCGCTCGGGTCGGAATTGCGGGCAAGGCGCTAAAAAGTGGTCCATATATGTACGCGTCGAACGACTGCCGCTGCTGCCGCTGCTGCCGTTGCCGCCCCTCCGCGCGGCACGCCGAGCGCGCTGGCGCCTCCGCCACCCCTGTCGGGTTTCGATGCGTCGTGCGACTGAAGAAGCCTGGGCGATGACAGAAACACCGTCGAAGAACAAAATTCTGTTGGCTCAAGTGGTCGTCGCGCTAATGATCGCTTTCGTCGTTCTTGGCGCGGCTTGGTATGGCTTCTCGGCAGAGGTTCGCGAGCGCCTCTGGCAGAACTTGCTCGATCGTCCCGGCGGGCCGAAGACCTTCCGTTTCATCCTCCAGCCCATCATGGCGACGATCGCCGCGCTGTACGACGGCGTGGAGGACGCGCGGACCGGGCGCTCGCCTTATCTGTGGACGATACTCACCGATCGGGCGAAGCGCGGCGGCCGCATGCGCGAGGGACTGATCTCCACCGCGCGCGTCATTCTCCTGGGTCTGGTCATGGACGTCATGTATCAGTTCCTCGAGTTCAAAACTTTCCATCCGGGAGAGGCGGTCATCGTCGCGGTCTTGCTTGCGTTCGTCCCCTACCTGCTGCTGCGTGGCCCGTGCGAGCGTATTGCGCGCCGGTGGCTCGGGGTTGCACCAGCGAACGAAATCCAGTGACGGCACCGCGCATGCAGAGGGCATGGCCTGAAATAATTAGCTGACAAGGGGAGGCAAAAACGATGAGTGATCAACATGTCAGCGGAGATTCCGATCGGTTCGTTGTTCGCGCGACGGCCGAAAGTCACTTTTCCTGGCTGCGCACGTGGCTTTCCGTCGAACGCACGATGATGGCGTGGGCGCGCACGGCCGTCTCGCTCATCGGATTCGGCTTCGTGATCGTCCAGTTCTTCGACCGCTTGGAGCAAATGCCGGGGACACATCCCGCCCGCTACCCGGACGCTGCGCGATATCTGGGGCTTGCGCTGATCTTCTGCGGTGTCATGGCGCTGGTCATTTCGCTTTGGCAGTACCGGTGGATGCATCGTTACCTGTCGGGTGGAAGTTTCGCTGAAATTGCAGGCGTTACAAAGGAGGGAAAGCAAACGCCGCTCATTGCAGCTTCAATCGTTCTCGCCCTTATTGGCACATTCGCCTTTTTTGCCGTGCTGCTGCGTCTCGTGTAGCGGCGGCTCGCACGGAGAGAACGTCAACTCAAAGCTGAGCTGAAACCGCAAAGTCAGTCAAAGGAGATTGAAATGGCCAAATCAAAGAAACCCAACATCCTCATCCTCTGGGGCGACGATATCGGCTGGTGGAACATCAGTTATAACAGTCGTGGGCAGATGGGTTACCGCACGCCCAATATCGACCGCGTGGCGAACGAGGGCGTGGCTTTCACCGACTATTATGGCCAGCAGAGCTGCACGGCGGGCCGGGCGGCGTTCATCACCGGACAGAACCCGATGCGCACGGGACTGACCAAGGTCGGAATGCCGGGCGCCGACGTTGGCCTCAGCGCGGAAGATCCCACCATCGCCGAACTTCTCAAGCCGCTAGGCTACACCACGGGCCAGTTCGGGAAAAACCATCTCGGCGACAAGGACAAATTCCTGCCGACGATGCACGGCTTCGACGAATTCTTCGGCAACCTCTACCACCTCAACGCGGAAGAGGAGCCCGAGAACCCGGACTATCCGAAAGACCCGGAGTTCAAGAAACATTTCGGGCCGCGAGGCGTGCTGCACTGCTGGGCCGACGGCAAGGGCGGGCAAAAAATCGAGGACACCGGGCCGCTGACGAAGAAGCGGATGGAAACGATCGACGACGAGGTGACGGAACATGCGCTGCGCTTCATTGACGAAGCGCACAAGGCGGATAAGCCCTTTTTCGTCTGGTATAATACAACAGCGATGCATTTCCGGACCCACTGCGCCGCGAAGCACAAGGGCAAGAGCGGTCAGGGGGACTACAATGACGTAATGGTCGCCCACGACGAGAACATCGGCAAGATGCTGAACAAGCTCGACAAACTCGGCATCGCCGAGGACACAATCGTCATGTACTCCACTGATAATGGCGTGCACTACAACAGTTGGCCGGACGCCGGCATCACGCCGTTTCGGTCCGAAAAAAATACCAACTGGGAGGGCGGCTGGCGCGTGCCGGCGTTCGTGCGTTGGCCCGGCAAATTCAAGGCGGGCACAGTGCTCAACGGCATCGTCAGCCACCAGGACTGGTTGCCGACATTCCTCGCCGCGGCGGGAGAGCCGGATACCGCGGCGAAGCTGCTCAAGGGCTACAAGGTGGGCGACAAGACCTATAACGTTCACCTCGACGGCTTCAACATGCTGCCGTATCTGAGCGGCGAGGTGAAGGAAAGTCCGAGGCAGTTCTTCTTCTATATGAGCGACGACGCCGACATCCTCGCCATTCGGATGAAGGACTGGAAGGTCGTGTTGATGGAGCAGCGGGCGAAGACTTTGGCGTGCTGGTTCGAGCCGTTCGTTCGCCTGCGGGCCCCAAAGATGTTCCACTTGCGCCGCGACCCGTTCGAACGGGCCGACGAGAACTCGAACACCTACTGGGACTGGATTATCTCCCACGCGTACATCGTTTACGCGATGCAGGCGGTGGTGGCCCAGCAAATCGAGGACTTCAAAAAGTATCCGCCGCGCCAGAAACCGGCCTCCTTCAACCTCGACGCTGTTCTGAGAACATTGGAAGAGGCCCATAGCAGCGCCAACCACTGACCCCGCGAGGCTCGGCGAAGACGGTGACATGCGCCGAGCTCGTTCTTGATAGAATAGAGATAATCGAAGGTCTCGGTGGCGCCGTTGCCAATGACAGCGACTTCATTGGCACTCGCTTTGCGGGCTGGGGTCATCGAAGGCGAGCCCGTCTGGGTCTACAAGCGGTCGCAGCGGCCCCATGATGGCATCCGCATCGAACGTGCCGACAAACCAACGCGTGGAACGCACACGCATACGCTCGATATCGCCTATAGCGGAAAGCAGGGCGAGGCTGGCAAAGGGGGGTACGCTGTTGCTATCGAAGGTAATAAAGTCGCCAAAACCAATATCAACCGCAGGGTACCCTACCTTTACTCAATTGATTAAGCGCTCGACGTCGGTGAGGACCGGGGAACGCCCATCCTCGATGCCTATGCAGATCGAACGCTGTTCAAATTCAATGACAGGATTGACGAGGTCGACATTGATCTGAAGTGGTTGCAGCTGGCTGCTCGCGGAAATGTATGTGGGCCTCCTAAAGCGCGCTCATGTGATTGCTTCAACCTCGTCTAATGCAGCGAAAGCCAACATGGCAAGTGGAGGTGTCAATCGGCTCGGCATGGCGCGCCGCGGGACGGTAACGTCGGCAATAATTCGGCGCGCAGAGATGTGATCCGCCCTTTATGACCTTGCGCGGGATTTTGATGTCCGGTTGGCAGGGATCGTAACTGTCCTCTTCGCGAGGCCCTCGAGGAGTTTGCGACATGCAGCACGACTTCTGTTGCTGATGGTTCGAGACAAACCAATCCGTGGTCCATTCCCAGACATTGCCGATCATGTCGTATAGCCCGTACCCGTTGGGTGGAAAGGCGCGCACCGGCGACGTACCCTCGTAGCCATCGGTGAGTAGGTTCTGCCAGGGAAACTCGCCCTGCCATGTATTGGCCACGGGGCGGCCACTAGGCTCGAACGCATCACCCCACGCGAACTCCGCACCGTCGAGCCCGCCGCGCGCGGCAAACTCCCACTCGGCCTCTCTCGGCAGCTCCTTGCCGGCCCATTTGGCATAGGCTTCGGCATCACGATAAGAGATATGGACGACGGGATGATCGTCGAGCCCCCCAATTGAGCTGCCGGGTCCGTATGGGTGCCGCCAATCGGCGCCGAAGCTGAAGGTCCACCAGTTCGACCAGTTCGTAAGATCGACGGGCCCTTGCGACTTCACGAAGACGAGCGAGCCCGCACGTAGCATGTGCGGCAGCGCGCCCGGATATTCCTTGGGGTCCGGCGCGATCTCGGCGAAGGTGACATGGCCCGTCTGCCTGACGAAGCGGCGAAAGTCACTATTTGTCACCGGGGTCTTCTCGATCCAAAAGTCATCGACCCGCACGCGGTGCGCGGGAGCTTCTTCTGGGTAATGGCGATCGGAGCCCATGATAAAGTCGCCGCCTGGAATGAGCATCATGCCGGCGTTTGGCTTAGGCTTGAACTCGCCTACTCGTCTGGTCTTGCGCGCTATACTCATGTCCGCACCCAAATCGATCGCGTCCCCTTGTTACGCTTCGATACGCTTTAGCAGAAGCCGGCCTTCATCAGGCAATGCATCGTCGAAAGAATGGACTAGACGGGACCTAAGTCCATCTGGATTTCCTGCGAACTCTGGTTGGCTTGACTTCAAGTAGTGCTTTCTCGGGATTTAGCGAGGTGCGAAGGGCTCCGGTTGGAGCGCCAGCGGACGCGAGGTAGGCAACGATTCCTGGCCGTAATCCCGCAACAACACTCCTGACACCAAGCCATTCCACCGTCTGGACCAGCTTCCGCAGAGCGGTGATTTCGTCGAGATCAATGACGTCACAGATGGTCGGAAGTGCATTTACAAACCCCTCAGCTGGTTTTTCCGATCAGCCAAACAGTCTACTATTCACAAACATCACGGCTATCCTCGGCGGCCCGAACGACAACGCGCCCGTCGGGGCCGCATGGGTCTTCACGCGCAGCGGCGATCAATGGACCCAGCAAGGCAGCAAGCTGATCGGAACGGGAGCGATGGGAGCCGCCGTACAAGGCGTCTCCGTCTCGGCGTCCTCCGACGGTACCACGGCCATCGTCGGCGGGTGGGGGCGACCACGCGGCCGCCGGGGCTGCGTGGGTCTATGTGGCGACGCCTCTACCTCCTTCGCCTTCTCCTTCCCCCACACCTTCTACTTCACCTTCACCTTCACCTTCATCTTCATCCATCGATCGTCACACCTCAACGCGCCAGCTGCCGGCTCCCGCTACGGACCGCCTCGACGACCTCGCGGATTGAGTTCGATCACGAGTTGAGGCTCGTAGAGATAGACGTTGTGGCCGCTCTTCGTGTCCTTTATGTGCTTGGCATGGAGTGATGCCGCCAGCAGATCCTGAGCCGCCAGCAACTCGGCAAACGTTATCATTCCCCCGCTTGTCTCTCCATGTGCGATAGGCGCCGGGGATTGCGACGGCTTGTCGGCGCCCAGCACGACGGCCGGACGTTCGGGCAAGGGAGGAGACGCCTCGATCCTCTCGATGGCATCCAGAAGCTCGACTGCTTCGGGGGCCGCCGGATTGGATACCCGGTGGCTCGCGTCCCATCCTACCAGCTCTTCGGCGCTAGCCTCCTGCCTGATGAGATCGCTGGCGGCGTCGACCATGACGAGACCGGCGACCTCCTTGGGGTGTAGCCGCGCATAGAGCAAGGCGACAAGGCCGCCATACGAATGGGGAACGAGGACGTATGGTCCGGGCTCGCCCGCGGCCGCAAGTAGCCTCCGCAGGTCGTCGACATCTTGGTCAATACGATGCGGCTGTGCGACCGGCGTCGACATGTCGGTGCCCTCAATCCTCGTCCCCGGCCGGTCATACGCGCAGACGCGCGTAAAGCGGGAAACCACGGGAAAAACGGCAGCTTCGCTCTCAAGCAGGCGGCCTTCACCCGCACCAACCGCGTCGAGGGGGGCGTTGTGGACGGGGTCGGCGGGATCGAGGATCTTGCTCCAGTCGGCAGCGCCGTTCCCCTTGCCGGAGATGAGCACGACGGTCGGCAAGCCCGCGCCGCGACACTCCATGTAGATCTTGCGACCTCCGCCGATGTCGACCAGCCCGGCAAAGTCTTCGCCTACCGCAGCATGGGCGGCCGCAGAAACGAGAGGCGCAAGAAGCAAGAAGACGCGAACACCCAGGGACGTGGTTCTACTAATGGCTAAGTGGAAGGGCCTGTTGTACCGAGGATGGTCCGGCTCCCGACGTCGAGAGGCTCTATTCGCGCCTGAATTCATAGGCCTGTCCGTCATCAAAGGAGAGCTGAAACAAATTGAGCTTGGCGTCCTTGTCCATCTGGTACTGAACGAAGCCGTTCGGCAGAGGGCCGAGATCTTCGGCGATATTGGCAAATCGACCAAGCGGCATGAGCTTGGCCGTGAAGACCTCGCCGTCCCAGGGCTCAAGCATCAGTTTGGCGCCAGTGGATTGAAGCTCCATAATCAGCACATCCCCTTCCATTGTCACCGCCATTTTGCCGAAGCTTGGGTTGGCAAAATTTCCGGCCAGCGGTGCCAGCGGCGGGAAGGGCCGTGGGCTCGCGGGCTTGGCAAACAGTGTAGCGGCGGTCTCGAATTTGGTTTTCGCGGCCTTGAGTGTGTCTGCCACGTGATCGATCTTGGGATTGTCGAGAATCCGATCCAACGTCCACAGTCCCATCGCATCCGGGAAACCCACATTCGCTTCATTGGTGAGCACGATGACGCCGATATTCTTGTCTGGCACCATGCCGACATAGGAGCCGAAGCTGCTGGTCCCTCCGTTGTGCCAAATGATGTTGCCGTTCGGCGTTTGTTGGATGATCCAGCCCATCGCGTAAGATATTTTGTCAGAGATCGCGACCTTCGACGTGCGGATAAATGCGAGATTCTCGGGCGAGACGATACGGTGCCCCTCCAAGAGGCCGTCGCCGAGCTGTAATTGGACCCAGCGCGCCATGTCCTCGACCGTAGAGTTGATGTCACCGGCCCCACCGTAGTCGTACGGGAAAGCTTGTGTGAAAGGCACCTCGAACGTGCCTTCAGGCGTCCAGCGGTAGCCATTCGCATGATTGGCCGCAGCTTCGATGGCTGCGGCCGTGTAGGACGAGTCCTTCATTCCCAGGGTATCGAGCAATTCCTGACGAAGGACCGTGTTCCAATCCGGAGCACCCGCAGCTTTCGCCACGATATGACCGGCCAAGAGATGGGTGATGTTTGTATAAGCGAAGGTTGAGCGGAAGCTCGTTATAGGTTCGACATAGCGGAGGGACTGGATCAAAGCCGCCTCGTTCATGCCGAAGATGGCCAGCGCATCGTTCGCGTAGGGTGGGAGCCCGGAGCGTTGAGCGAGGAGGTCGAAAACGCGGAACTCACGCGTGACCCAAGGATCCTTGAGCTGAAAATCCGGTTCTAGGTCGACAACGCGATCGTCCCAGCGCAGCTTCCCGCGATCGACCATAATCGCCATGGTCGTGGCGAGGAATCCCTTGGTGGCCGAGCCAATCTGGAAGACCGTATGCGTATCCACTGACACCCCACCCATCTTGCCGCGCACGCCAAAGCCCTTGGCGTAGACGAGCCGGTCCCCAATGACTATGCCGATGGCGAGGCCAGGCACGTCGAACGCTTTCATTCCACTTGCAATGTAGGCCTCGATATCCGGGATCAGCGCCTGAACGTGATCCCCCATGGCCGCGTCGATGTTGGATGGTTCCGCTGCCCGCGCCATGTTGGGGAGGTTGATGGTGTCGAGCGCGGCGATCATCAGGAACGGCAGCAAAACACCCATGCGACGGCGGAGAGCCCGTGGCGTCGGCTCACAGACATTACTCTGGCTTGACACGATCATCATGGGAGCGCTCCAGCGAAGTATGGGGAAAAGCTGGCCCCTCGTGGCACGAACACCTCAACCGCAACCAGCTGACATCGCCCCCAAACCGTTGGTTCAGGAGCCTTCGTGTCTGGGCGCATGAGGGTCGCCACAAGTCGATAGGAGGGATGTCCGCTTTGGGTCATGAGCAGACATCGCGTCGCGTCCGCGTCATGTCCGCTTTGCCCCCAAAGGCGGACATTCGCCAGCGCGTTGAGCATGTCTGCTTAGTGCCATAAGCGGACATAAGTGCCCGGCAAGTTATTCCTTGTAGTACCCCACGCCGCAAATCTGATCGCCGGCCTTCGTGTAGAAGGTAGTCTTCTCCAGCGGCTTGTCTGAGCCAGGGCGCGGCCACCAGTAAGTAACCTCTTTTATCGTTCCTTCGGTGGCTTTCTGCATAATCTCTTTGCCGAACGCAGCGCCGTGCTTGCCCTCAATGTCCTCCAAAAGCTTGCCCTTTTGAGGCACGTAGGGATGCGCTGTGACGATGCCGTCCGAGGCGTTGGCGCAGAACACATAAAGATCACGATCCGCAAAGCCGCCGCCGCCCTTGTCGAACATATCAAGTGCTTTCGCCTTGTCCTGTTTCACCGCGGCAACTGCCCTGTCGAGCATGGCCTTGGCTTCCTCTGCAGTGCCATATTGAGCTGCGGCAACTGAGGCGACAGTGAAAAGAACCAAAACCGGGGCATAAGCGACGACCAATCCAAGACGGTTGCGTGACATGACTTCCTCCAAAAGAGCCGGCAACAGGTATTTTGGCCTCAACCCCTTCCTCGATGAGAGGCACCGTCCCACCAGTTCACAATCTACAGTCACTTGACAAATATATCGCTGAAAATCTGGTCTCGCACTGGCTGGGTGACCGGAGCCTGCATGGTCAGAAAGCCCGCGAGCGGCGCCTATGAGGGCTGAAGGTTGGCTCCCCGGGCCGGACTCGAACCAGCGACCCAGCGGTTAACAGACGGTGGCTCCGCAACCTCGACGTGATTGAGGGTGCCGCAGGAGGGATTCGAACCCCCGACCCCCGCATTACGAAGCCGTTCATCGCGGTGTCTCAGCGTTCCACGCGGGTACACTGGAGTCTACCCCAGTAGGCGAGAGTGCGAGTCTCCTCGCGGTCGATAAAAATTCACAAACTTGAATTCGCGTGGACTCCAACAAAATCCCGTGAATCGGCGCAATTGACTCGTTAAGCAGTGTGGTTCAGGAAACGAAATCGCCGGGGCGATTTGGTCGGTTGATCTCCAGCAGAGCAAGGGAAGATCCGATGAAAAAATTCATGGTGCTGTATATGGCTTCTGTGCCTGACTTCGAAAAGATGATGAAAAACTCTACTCCTGAGCAGCAGAAGAAAGGGATGGACGCCTGGATGAAGTGGATGAATGCCAATAAGACGTCCCTTGTCGAGGGCGGAGCGCCGTTGGGAAAGACCAAGCGCGTTGACTCGAACGGAGCCTCAAACACAAAAAATGAGATCGGAGGCTATTCGGTTGTGCGGGCCGAATCGCATGATGCGGCCACGAAGATATTCGGCAAAGACCACCCTCATCTGCAAATGCCCAGCGCATGGATAGAAATCATCGAGATCATGCCGATGCCTGGGATGTAGTGGCCAACGTCACCGGTTTGCATCGCCGCAGCGCAGACACTCATGAAGTAGATGGCATGTCCGCGCTTCGGCGCGCCTAGTGATTTGCTTCGTGCCAGAGCCGACATGGCAACCGACTTCAATCACAACTCAAAGTGACCCTCGAAGAGGTGCCGGATGTCTCCAATGTGGTTTTGGGGGATTCTTCTAATCGGAGGAACGGTCATCCTCTCCGTGGCAGGCAGCCTGCTGGTTAGGCGCTTCATACCAGTGGAGGCCCTTGAGCGCCACAATGAGGTGGCTGGCTTCATCTATGCCGTGATCGGTGTGGTCTATGCGGTGCTTCTTGGCTTCGCCGCCATAACGGTGTGGGAGCGTTACGACAAAGCCCAGGCTGGCGTCGAACAGGAAGCCAACGATCTTGCCGATCTCTACCGAGACGCTGAGACTTTCCCGGATGACGTTCGGGCAGCGCTTGAGGCTCAAATAAGAACATATGCTCATCTTGTCATCGAGAAAGAATGGCCGGCCATGACGGAGCACAGAGCAAGCGCCGAGGCCTGGGAAGGCTACACGCGGCTGTGGCGCGCCTTCTACCAAATCCAGCCGGAAAGTGAGCACGACAAGGCTTGGTACGCACAGTCGATTACTCGATTGAATGATCTCGACGATCAACGCCGACTGAGACTGGTCGAGAGTCGAGCGGGCGGCGTGCCGGAAATAATGTGGCTGGTCCTAGTGGGTACGAGCGCGATCACAATTGCATTCAGCTTTCTGTTCGGTACGAAGAACGCCACTGCTCAATTGGTGATGAGTGTAGGATTAGCACTGACGATAGCGCTTGTGATGTTAGCGATTGTTGCCCTGGATGATCCATTCGCTGGTATCACTCGCCTTGGACCTCAGCCTTTCGAGCAGCTAGAAGGCACGTTCAAGCACTTGGAGTCGACGCGGGGCACCCTCAGGTCAGATTAGGCGCCCGCCGGTTTGTACAATGCGACACCAAGGTCTGCATTGGGTCATTCGGCGACATAAGTGCGGTGTTCGGTGACGTCTGCCTTCGGGGCAATTCTAGACATCAATTCTGCGATGCCGACCGCAGAGGAGCGGCATCAGCCAAGCATTTCGCTCTGGCTGAACCGGCAGGAGGAGCCGCCGCACTACTCAGCCTCATGGCCGTGGTCGCCACGCCCGACGCTATGAGGGACAGTAGGAACACGCCTGCAGCCCCGCGGTAACACTAGCGTTTCTAGGTATGCAGCACATGATTGAGTATAACGTGTTCTAAGCCGCAGTAGCCACCCTGCGGGCTGACTCAGCCCACCACGGGAAGAACATCGGGCAGGATTTGGTTATGTCCGGGACGATGATGTCCAGTCCTGGGTGGCTGAGCTCGTCGCTCATGAGCAGCAGCGCGAGCCAAAGATGACAGCCGAAGTAGTGGACACACTCCGAGCAGTGGCTGGTGTCTCGGAATTTCCTTAGCTCAGCGTTGCTAAAGCGACTCATAAACCAAGTTTAGCACTAAAGGATGTCGCCCTTAAGGCATGGGCAAGAGGCAGCGGGGAGGCATCAAATCGGTTTCTGCACGCATCCGGTAATAGTTTGAACCACCTACCCGCAGCCCCATTCTCGGGCTGAGTTGCACAGGTATTTTTTAGCTGCCACAAGCACCGGGTCGAACACAGGGACATAGGACACCCCTATAAGGGGCTGTCCCTGTACGTCCCCCTTGAGTGTTTGCGGGACAAACGGGACATGTCCCCCCAATGTCCCCTTAGTCACGTTAGCCATACCAATCCCCCATGAAAGCCAATCAGGCCAAGGGCTTGCAGTCGTTGTGATGCGCGTTGCAAACCATCCGTCATTTTGCATCCGGTGAGGCAGCCCTCTGCCTGTCTTCTCATTGTGTTGCCTCATGTCGGAGCGCGGCAACAATGAGGATCAATCAGCCGCCGACGTAATCGTCCAGGAGCTTGCGCCTAGTTCCATCCTGATCTATATCGCCCGCTTCGGTGGCACAGATCCTGACTTCCCGCGCGGCAGGGTGAACGACAACAGGCCCATGCTAGTCTCCTGGCGTTCCAATCAAAGGGGAATAGAAATGGCAACGTGGTCTCTGTGCGCGAGGTCTCTGGCTTCCAGCGGTGTTTCCTCTGAGCCGATTTATATCAACCTCGAAAACGTCCTTACCGTGGAACGTCACGCTGACATCACAACGGTTACGATGGTCGGCGGCCATACTGTCGTGGTCGATACGATACCGGAGAAGGTCATAAAGCCTGAGTGAGCGTGGAACCTTCCGCGACTGCCCCTAGCGTCCGTGTGCAGGGTGGCGAGATCATCGTCACGCTATCGGAGTTCTGCGCGATCTACGTGAAGCCCCCCAATCAGCCTCAGCTAATCCTCAAGCGCCGCACTGCGACTGATGATTATGAATGTTGGCCCGCGCATGGGAGGTCGCAAACACGAAGGCTCGCGAAATCGGATGGATCGTTTAGGAGCGCGGCCAGGAACCCCCAATCCTATCGCGGGTTGAATCGGGCAGTGCTGGTCTTTCCGCAGTCCGGCTGGCATCCGCCAGCAGGCGGCTGCATGAAGCCCCGGCCGGGGAGTTCTTATCTGGCACCGGTCTTTGAGACCGTGGCCGATCCGGTTTCGGTCAAACGCTCACTTAGCTCGGTAAGCCTGGCCTTAACGAGTTCCAACGACTCGGCGGCCGTATCCACTGAACTATTCACTTTATCCTCGTCTCTCCGGTCCTTTGCTACCTGTTCGCGCAGGGACGGACTCAGCAATTGCTCATCCGCGATGGCACCATCGATTACATCGATTTCTCTTTGCAATTTGACGAGCTTTTTGCGCCGTTTTGCAGCTTTTGCCCTTTTGCGGGAACGCAGAAGAGATTCCGCCAACGTTCGACGCTTTTGCACCATTACCGCTCTCAACGCCTGTAGGGGGTGGATGTAATCTCGGGCCATGCTGTTCTCCCTGACATTCGGAGAATACTCCATATACCCAAAACTACACTGACTTCCCAAATCCACGGCTGCCAGATGTTCCTGCAGCGGCCCCGGTGAACCCGGCGGCCGCTAAGTTTGCTAAACGATATAGGAAAGACGCCAATCGAGACCTATGCGTGGCTTTGTGCTGATCAACAGTGCAACACAATCGACTGTTACAAAAGCTCATGGGATTCCTAGACGGTCTGTAAACTTTGGGGAGCCACGGAACTCACAAGCTTTCACGATACCGAACTGGCAGATGCAACGAAAAAAATCACTCGATCCTTAGCCCCATCCCTGCCAGTTCGGTGGTGGAAAGCGGAATGGTGCTCGAGAGCGGCAACAAGGACAAGGAAAGGGAAGCTTTCATTCATCAAGTCCAGAACCGCCTTTTACTCATTTGGGCAGCATACGGCGTGGTGGGGCCATACGATGACCATAAGACCATCGTGAAAGCGCTCAAACTTAGCTCCCGATAAGGTGAGCCGTCGCGCAAGGCGCTCGGATGTCGCTGGAGCTGATGGCCTTGAAGCTCAGAGAAGGGATCAGCGCGGCTCTCTAGGCGCGGATGTCCGCTATGGGTCATCAGAAGACATCATGGCCCGTTCGCGTCATATCCGCTTTACCCCCGATAGCGGACATTCGTCAGTGCATTGAGTATGTCTGCTTTGTCCCACAAACGGACATCGGCGGATGACTACGCTCACCGTAACCGGAAAGCGACTCGCGACGGCCGTGAGCGGGGACAGCTATCCTAATACCGGCGATATCCCTCCATGTCTCGGTAGCCCATCCGACGGGCTCGGAGAGGCTCCGACACTGTTGATTTAAGGCCGCTGCCTCAGAAAGGCCTAGACGAGGAGGCACTTACGTCGTCGACCGACCCCGCACCGCGACGTTCGACCGACCGAAAGTGTTGCGAACAAAAATGAGAACATGCTTTCTGGAGACACCTTCCAGGAGCCGATTTGCCCGTGCCAATCGCCGCTGGCTGCCCAACTGAACTCAACCGGGAGCAGCGCCAAGCAGTAGAGTATGGCGTTGGAAGCGAAGGCGGTTCCGGGCCCCTGCTCGTGATCGCCGGCGCCGGCTCTGGTAAGACCGACACACTGGCGCATCGGGTAGCCCACCTGATCGTCAGCGGCGTTGATCCTCGCCGAATCCTCCTGCTGACGTTCTCGCGACGGGCGGCGGCCGAGTTGACCAGGCGTGTCCAGCGAATTTCTGCGCAGGTGGTGGGACCTAGCGCCAGGGTCATGACGGACGCTTTGACTTGGGCCGGCACGTTCCATGGCATCGGCGCCCGTCTGTTGCGTGAGTTCGCAGAGCGAATCGGGCTCAAGCCCACCTTTACAATCCACGATCGGGAAGATTCCGCAGACCTCATGAACCTCGTACGTCATGAGTGCGGCTTCTCGAAAGCCGAGAGTCGGTTTCCCGACCAAAAGCACGTGCTTGGCGATCTATTCCCGCGTGGTGAATGCCGAGATGAGCTCTCGAGGACGTCCTTCGCGTGTCGTTCCCCTGGTGCACGGCTTGGGCGGCGGAGATGCGCGAGCTCTTCGGTGGCTATGTGGCGATGAAGCAACGACAGAACGTGTTGGATTACGACGATTTGCTCCTTTATTGGGCGCAAGCTGCGAGTAATCGCGGAGATCGCGGAGGATCTCAGTGAGCGCTTCGACCACGTGCTTGTCGACGAGTATCAGGACACCAATCACCTCCAGGCCTCGATACTTCTCGCACTGAAGCCATCTGGTCACGGGCTTACGGTAGTCGGCGATGACGCGCAGTCGATCTATTCATTCCGTGCAGCGACGGTGCGCAACATTCTCGACTTTCCAGGCCATTTCAATCCGCCTGCAGCCATAATCACCCTCGATCGCAGCTACCGTTCGACACAGCCGATCCTTGCCGCGGCCAACGCGGTCATCGATCTCGCTTGGAGCGCTTCACCAAGAATCTTTGGTCCGATCGTGACTTCCGCTGAGCGGCCGCAGCTCGTCACCGTGCGCGATGAAGCCGATCAGGCGCGCTACGTAGTCGAGCGCGTGTTGGACAACCGCGAAGGAGGCACAGCGCTGAGGCAACAGGCGGTGCTATTCCGAACGTCGCACCAAAGCGGCCAGCTGGAAATCGAGCTTACCCGCCGGAACATCCCATTCGTGAAGTTCGGCGGCCTCAAATTTCTGGATTCGGCGCACGTCAAGGATATGCTGGCAATGTTGCGCTTCGTAGAAAACCCGCTTGATCAAATCGCGGGCTTCCGTTTGATGCAACTTCTGCCGGGCGTTGGTCCTACCTCAGCGCAGCGAGTGCTTGAGCACATGAACGCTGCCGCAGATCCGCTCGGCGCCCTGGCAGCTGCCCCTTCGCCGGCCCGAACATCTGAGGATTGGCTTTCCTTCGTCGCCACCATTTTAGAACTGGGTGCGCAGAAGGTCGGTTGGCCGGCCGAACTCGAGCGCGCACGGCTTTGGTATGAGCCGCATCTCGATCGAATTTACGAGGATGCCATGGTTCGCCGAGCCGATCTCATTCAGCTCTGCCAGATTGCCGCCACTTATCCGTCGCGCGAGCGCTTCCTGACCGAACTCACCCTAGATCCGCCCGATGCCACTAGCGACCAAGCCGGTGTTCCGTTGCGCGATGAGGATTATCTCATTCTTTCGACGATTCATTCCGCCAAGGGGCAGGAGTGGAAGTCAGTGTTCGTGCTTAACGTCGTCGACGGCTGCATCCCGTCCGATCTCGGCGCCGGCACAACCGCAGAGCTCGAGGAGGAGCGCCGTCTGCTCTATGTAGCAATGACCCGCGCCAAGGACGATCTTCATCTCATCGTGCCACAGCGCTTCTTTGCTCATCAACAGGCCGCAAACGGTGATCGGCACGTCTACGCGCAGCGCACGCGCTTCCTCCCCCATTCGATCCTGTCACTATTCGAAAGGCGATCATGGCCAGTGGTCGGGGAACCAGCGAGCACTCGCTCGCCACAGGACCCTCGCGTCGATATAGGCGCTCGAATGCGCGCCATGTGGCGGTGAAGCTTAAGCCTAAACCCCTCTTCCACGCATCTGTGCGCGTGAGATGCGGCGGCGCGCGGTCAGACCCCCCGGTGACCGGAAAGCGACTCGCGACGGCCGTGAGCGGGGATAGCCATTCTAATACCGGCGATATCGCCTCCATGTCTCGGTAGCCCATCCGACGGGCTCGGAGAGGCTCCTCGCCTGCGATCAAGCACACAGCTATTTGTCGCCGAGCTGGCACGGATCAAAGGAAACCTTGCGCCACCATGGTTCAAACGGCCCTTGCCGTGACGGATGACGTCGGCCGAAGCCACTCGTCCAGCTTCGACCAACGCCGGCGGCCAGAGACGTTGCGAACCGCGATGGCGACCGCCTTCTTCTGACCAACCAGAACGACGAGGCGTTTGCCGCGGGTGATACCGGTGTAAAGGAGATTGCGCCGCAGCATGGCGTAGTGCTGGGTCATGATCGGGATAACCACGGCAGGGTACTCCGAGCCTTGGCTCTTATGGATGGTCGCGGCATAGGCCGGTACCAGCGTGTCGAGCTCGCCAAAGCCGTAGGTGACCGAACGGCCGTCGAAGCTGGCGCTGAGTTCGCCGGCGTCGGGATCGACGTCGTCGATATAGCCGATGTCGCCGTTGTAGACGTCCTTGTCGTAGTCGTTCTCGATCTGCATGACTTTGTCGCCGGGCGCGAAGGTCCAGCCGAAGCGCTCGACCTTGCGATCGCCGGCAGGATTTAGCGCGGCCTGCAGTTCGATATTGAGCGAGCGGGCGCCGACGCCGCCGCAATTCATCGGGCACAGCACCTGGATGTCGCGGATGGGATTGAGGCCGAATCGCTGCGGAATCCGCGTCTTCACCAGGTCAACGATCCGCGGCACGGCCGTTTCGGGGTCGTCCGCCTGCACGAAGTAGAAGTCGCTGTCGCCTTCCGGGTTGGATAGATCAGGAATGGAGCCCTGATTGATCTTGTGCGCGCTGGTGATGATCCGACTTTGCGCTGCCTGCCGGAAGACCTCGGTCAGCCGCACAACGGGAACGGCGCCGGCGCCGATAATGTCGGCCAATACCTGCCCCGGACCGACGGATGGCAGCTGGTCGATATCGCCGACGATCAGGAGCGCGGCATCGTCCGGCACCGCCTTCATCAGCGCCTGCATCAGCATGACATCGACCATGGAAGCCTCGTCGACGACCAGCAGGTCGCAGTCGAGTTGGTGGTCGCTGCCGCGTTTGAAGCCGCCGCTCCTAGGGTCGACCTCAAGGAGCCGGTGGACGGTCTTGGCCTCAAAGCCGGTGGCCTCGGTCATGCGCTTGGCGGCGCGGCCAGTGGGTGCGCAGAGAAGCAGCTTCGCGCTCTTTGCCGAAAGCACCCGCAGTATCGAGTTGACGATCGTGGTCTTGCCGACCCCCGGCCCGCCGGTGATGACGAACACTTTGGAAACCAGCGCTAAGCGGATCGCGGTCTTCTGGCTCTCGGCAAGCTGCAGACCGATGCGCTCCTCGACCCACGGCAGGGCCTTGTCCGGATCGATCCAGGGCCAAGGGAGCTTGCCGTTCAAGAGCCGCAGGAGCCGGTCAGCGATAACGCGCTCGGCTTGGTACAGACCCGCTAGAAACACGCACGGGGTTTCTCCGACGTGATCGGCGATGACCGTGCCGTCGGACAGCTCCAGATCGAGGGCCGTGCGGATCAGTTCCGGCGGCACCTCGAGCAATTCCTCGGCGAGCGGAATTAACTCTTCGGTCGGCAAGCCGCAATGGCCTTCGTCCATGGCCTCGGTCAGGGCAAAGGAGATGCCGGCGCGCACCCGGATCATGGCAATCTTCTCGATACCGAGTTTCATGGCGATGGCGTCGGCGGTCTTAAAGCCGATGCCGCGGATGTCGCGCGCCAGCCGGTAGGGGTTCTCCGTCATGACCTGCACGGCGTCGGCACCATAAGTCTTGTAGATACGCACCGCCCGCGCCGTGCCGACACCGTGCTCATGTAAGAATACCATTATCTCACGCACGACCTTCTGCTCGGCCCAGGCATCTGTGATGCGCTTGGCGCGCACCGGCCCAATGCCCGTAACCTCGCGCAAGCGCTCGGGCTCCGCTTCGATCGTGTCGAACACTTTCTCCCCGAAGGCCCGAACCAGCTTCTTGGCGTAGACGGGGCCGATACCGCGGATCATGCCGGAGCCGAGATACTTCTCGATGCCGTCAATCGATGTCGGCGCCGAGGTCTTCAGAAACCTCGCTTTGAACTGCTGGCCATGGGTGCGGTCGTTGATCCATTCACCGGAGGCGGTGATCCATTCGCCGGCGGAGATCGTCGCCGCGTGGCCTAGGACGGTCACCAGATCGCGGTGTCCGCGTGCCCTCGCCCGCAGAACGCAGAAGCCATTCTCGGCGTTATGGAAGGTGACCCGCTCGACGAGGCCGACGAGGACTTCCCGATCAGATGGTGTGGGCTCGATCTTCATAATGCCCGATCCGCAGCAGGATGGAGATCTTTCCACGGGGATCAACGGGTCCGATCGGCAGCAATACCGCGAGTGCGAGGACCGCGGCTCCGAGCCCGGCGTAGAGACCCCAACCGCGCTCTCTAGCACGAAATTCATTCGACGCAGCTTGCTCAGAATTGAGTGGCCCGGCTGCCGACACATGCTGGCCGCCTAGATGGACAGTCGCGTGCCTAGCGGTTGCGCTCTACGGCCCGCACTGAAGATCGCTCGATCTTGCCATCGCGCATGAAGCTAACCAATGTTTCGCGTCCGATCCGCTCGGCGTCGAGCAGCCTGATGAGATCATCAGTCCCGGTTATTGCGATGCCGTCGAGCGACAGAAGCATGTCGCCTTCTTGCAGGCCTGCCGATGCCGCCGGTCCATCCGGCTCCACTCCGCTTATTCGCACTGCCCGCGGGCCTGCCCCGAGCGCAAGTGCCATGCGCCGGGCCAGCGGCACAGTCTGCGCCGCGATCCCGATATGTGAGCGGCGGACGCGTCCGTGGCGGACGATCTCACTGAGGACGAACACAGCCGTGTTGCTTGCGACCGCAAAGCAGATGCCTTGCGCCCAGCTGATCATCGCGGTGTTGATGCCGACCACCTCTCCGGTCGTCGCAACGAGCGGCCCGCCCGAATTTCCGGGGTTGAGCGCCGCATCGGTCTGGATCACATCATCGATGAGCCGTCCACTTTGGGCGCGCAAAGATCGCCCGAGCGCCGAGACCACCCCGGCCGTGACCGTGGATTCGAAGCCGAGTGGGTTGCCGATCGCGACGACGAGCTGTCCTCGCCGCAGAACTTTCGAGTTGCCGAGCGTTGCTGCCGGCGTGCCGGAGGCCAGCTCGGCGCGCAGGAGGGCCAAATCGGTGTCGGGATCGTCGCCGAGGACTTGCGCTTCGGTTTCACCGCTTTCAGTGCTCGAGGCGCACGCGCTTGGCGCCACCGATGACGTGGCTGTTGGTAAGGACAAGGCCGTCTCCGGCGATAATCACGCCGGAGCCGACACCACCGCGCCTTCGATTCTGGTCGACGTTGTCGACACGGACGACGGCCGGTCCAACCCGCTCGACCACAGTCGCGACGGCGCGAGAATAGGCGTCAAGCGGTGCCTCGTCCCTCGGGTAGCTGATTGGGTCGTCGTCGGGCAGGCGGTGCGTGGGGTTGAGCATCGAGACACCTCAAAGAAGTATAACGCCGAGCCGCGCTGCATGGGCGACGGCGTCGGTGCGGCCAACCGCGTCGAGCTTGTCGAGCAGCGAGCTTACGTGGAACTTGGCGGTGTGGACGGAGATGCCGAGCCGGAGAGCGATCGCCTTGTTCGAGGCTCCCTCGGCGAGCAGCGCCAGAACCTCCAGTTCGCGAGGCGTCAGCGGGATGTCGCCGTCAGCCGGTGGCGATGCGACCGGAAG
This sequence comes from uncultured Alphaproteobacteria bacterium, assembly GCA_963804705.1. Taxonomy (GTDB): domain Bacteria; phylum Pseudomonadota; class Alphaproteobacteria; order Rhizobiales; family Methyloligellaceae; genus Methyloceanibacter. Next base: position 159,968 of record CAWDRM010000022.1, on the reverse strand, counting down.
AAGAACCACCGCTGCATCAGCGTTCTCGCCCGCAGCGACCAGCCGCAAACCAGGCACGCCCGCGAGCAGCGCTGCGAGCCGGTCGGCGAGCGCCGGGTCCGCAACGTCAAGCGCCAGCCGGATCGGGTCTCGAGCGAGCTTCTCGCTCAAGCGGCGGGCCTTTCGGCGATTATGATCGAGACCTGCTGCGTCTCGCCAGCGCGGCGCAGCCGGAGCGTGGCCGCCTGGCCGACGCTGTCGGGCCCAAGCGCGCGCAGCAGCGAATGTACATGCCGTATTGGCTGATCGTTCCAAGCAACGAGGATGTCTCCCTGGTGAATGCCCGCTTTGACGCCTGGTCCTTGTGGGTCGACGCTCATGACCATCGCGCCCAATTCCTTGCCTCCGTCGATCGCGACCGGTTGGAGGCCAAGGCCGAGATAGCCACGGGCAATGCGCCCGTCACTCTCGAGCTTTGCCGCGACGCGTTCGATCGTGGGCGATGGGATGACGAGTACGCGCCGACGCGGCCCGAAAACCGCCATGCCGATTGCCTGGCCAGCCGCATTGAGCACGAGACCGCCTTCGGCGCTCCGCCTCAGGCGCAGATCAAGCTCGATGCGGGCGTCGATCTCGCCGCCACGCATGGATCGCCAGGGGCCGGCGGCGCGGGACACTACGCCGAGTGCGGCGGTCGAAGTCCCGTCCTCGGCGCCCACTACCATGGCGAGTGCGCCGGTGGCGACGGGTGATTCCACAAGCGAAACCGGCCGTAGGTCGGAGCGGTCGATACGCAGTAGCGCGACGTCGGTGGTTGGGTCACGTCCAGCAAGCTGCGCCGCGACGGTATCGCCGCCGGGGAGCGTGACGGCGAACTCGCCCTCCTCAGCCAACGCCTCATCAGCAGTGACGATAAGCCCGGGGCGCCAGACAAAGCCGCTCGAGCGCGAGCGACCGGAGTGGATAGCCGCCGACGCTAGGCGAGCCGTTTGTGACCAAGCTGGCGAGCGCGGCCGACAGGTCCTGAATCTGGGTGAACGAAGTGGGTTTGCTCATGGGGGTCTCCGGATAATCTTGCCCCCGTAATGTGGGACCAGGATCGGCCCCCGCCTACTGCCCAGGTGGGCAGGTGCAAGAAGGCGCCCGGCGGGGCCACGCAGCTCGATAGGGACCTCTAGCCGCCCTTGGTTCCAACTCCATCCCGATACGGACCACCCCAAAGCAACTCGCGACGGCCGCGAGCGGGGACAGCTATCCTAATACCGGCGATATCGCTACGGCGATTGCCACCAGAGCCGTGACGGGAAGGTCCAACCCTGTATAGGCGGCGGAGAGCGCAATGACCCCTGTGATTGTCCCCCAACTCGCCGCGAAGAGGACTAATGGCGTCAAAGACGCACCAGAATTCGACGGTGCATCGCACGGCGTCGATGAGGTTGCCTGACCGCTTAGCATGAAAAAGGCCGTCCATGCCAGTATGCCGCCGCCCGCCACCATGAAGGCATCGAGGGACACGCCGAACAGGTGAAGCAACTGGGTTCCGATGAGTGCGGAGACAGTGAGTATCGCCGTCGTTGCCAGCATCGCCTTGGTGGCATCCGCCAACTGCTGACCGCGAGAGCGATTTTCCTCGATCTGCACAAACATTGCACCACAGATCGCGGGGTTTACCAGCGACAGAACCGTTACGATGGCCTGGAGTTGCTCTTTCATAACAAATTGGTCCTGGTGAAGCGGACATCAGTGATCCGCCGCCCCAAGGTCCGCTAATGACCCATAGCCGACATCTGCGGGCGTCCTCTTGAGATGAGGACGCCCCCGCTCAGTCACCAGTATTACAAGCTCCTAGTCACTTAGGCCGTTCGACTTCATTTCCCGGACCTGCTGCATGACTTGTTCCAGATTGTAGCTTGCCGGGTTCTGCAACGGGGGGAAGTCGATGTAGCTCTGAAGTTCCTTCAGCCACAGCGCCTGGCCGATCGGCAGCATGTTCCAGTCATACTGATAGGCGGTGACCGGCCCGGCGAGGACGCCGCCGGTACCCATGAGCGTCTTATCCCATGAACCAGTCGAAGTTTCGAACGGATCGCGCTTGATGTTGACGACCTGGGTCCAGTGATAAGGAATCACGCCAGTGATGAACCCTGCCGGTCGGACCTTCACCGGACACACACCCGCCGCAAATTCGGACGCTTCTTCAATCCGATGTAGGTCGCATCGACACGAACATCCTACTTCGCGACGACCCGCTGAGTGGCGCAGCACGGCTTTGCATCCGCCCTACTACGCTGTTGAACGCGTTATGGACGCAACTGACGCAGGCCATCGATGGCAGCGAGTCCCTGCGAACCTGCGTCGAATGCAAAAAATGGTTCACGATCAAGTCTGGCGAAGGCCGATCCGAGTGACAAAGCCTAAACGCGCGCCTCACGGGTCGAAGGGCACCAATCACTTGTAAATCCTTATGATTTTGTGGTGCCGCAGGAGGGATTCGAACCCCCGACCCCCGCATTACGAATGCGATGCTCTACCGACTGAGCTACTGCGGCCCCTCATCGGCAACTTGCAGCCAGCTTGCAGCCGGGGCCGTGGAAAGTGACTCTTCGGGGCTCGGTTTTTCAACTCTCTCCGGCATCTTTGACCGGGTTGATTTACTGCTTACGAATGATGTGCTCTACCGACTGAGCTATTGCGGCACGAGCCTCTCTGGCGCGGCTCTATAAACGAAACTTGCGCTCCCGTCCTTAATGCCAATGCCCCGGCGTTGCAAGTTCGGGGGGAGCCAGCTTGCCCCCCACATTCTGGCCGCTCGCGGACCATTTGTACGGTAAAGTGCGAGCTGTTGAGGGACGATCCGCCCAGCCGTGCCTGACTGGGCAAAAGTGATGCGAGCGACCGGCATTCCATGGCGACAGATCGTCCAACCCGAATCATGCTCGCCCTCTGCACGGCGATCCTCGTCGCGGCGGCGCTTTACTTTGCCAGATCCATCTTTGCGCCATTTGCCTTCGCGCTGTTCATGATGGCGATCGTCTGGCCCTTGCAAAATGCTCTTCAGCGAAAGCTGCCCGATTTCCTTGCGCTGCTCCTCACCCTGATTGCCACCGTCGTCGTCATTGCCGGTTTTGCTTCGATGGTGGTGTGGGGGTTCAGCGTCGTTGGCCAGTGGATGATCAGTCACGCGCCCCGGTTCCAAGAGCTCTATGTCGAGTGGACGCACTGGCTCGAAGAGCATGACATTTTGGTTGTCGGGCCGCTCGCCGAGCGATTCGACGTGTTGTGGTGGGTCCGCCTGTTCCAGACCGTCGCCGGGCGCATCAACAATACAGTTGGATTTGCGGTCCTCGTTTTTATTTTCATGATGCTGGCGCTGATCGAGAGCGACGACGTCAAGCAGCGGCTGGCCTCGTTGGACAATCAGGCGAGAGCCGGCGAGCTTGCCCAGGCCGGCGCCGAGATCGCCTCGAAGTTCCGCAAATACATGCTCGTCCGCACGCTGCTGAGCGCGCTCACTGGCGTGGCGGTGTGTGGTTTTGCCCTGCTCAGCGGCCTCGAGCTCGCGGCCGCCTGGGGCATCATCGCCTTCGCCTTGAACTACATCCCCGTTCTCGGTCCGTTCGTGGCGACGATCCTTCCGGCCCTGTTCGCCATGGCGCAATTCGACTCATGGCAACCGGTGGCGATCGTTGTCATGGGCCTGTTCGCCATTCAATTTGTGATCGGCAACTACCTCGAGCCCCTGGTGGCTGGCGCGGCGCTCGCCATTTCGCCGCTCGCGGTGGTCTTCGCCGTTTTCTTCTGGGCCTTCTTATGGGGCATTCCCGGTGCGTTCATCGGCGTACCCATCACCATCGCCATGCTCACGCTTTGCAAGCACTATCGATCGACCCGTTGGATCACGACGTTGCTGTCAGGCAAAGCGCCAAATCGTGTGCCCAATTGAGCAAAGGGTATGGCCCATCCGATCGAGAGGGCTAATGTGAGACCGGTCATCGACCCTCGCCAAGGCGATGTCGAAACTGATGTATCGAGCACCAAGCGTCGCTCTTTGCTCTCGCTTGCCGGCGGATTGCTCGCGGAGATCAGCCTTCCCAAGCTCATCATGGCCTGGACCATGCTGCTGCTCGTCCCGGGGCTCTTGCTCGGCCTCGCCCCGATCGCCGTCGCCGACTGGGTGCGAACGCTATCTGGCACGATCTCGACGTTCGCCATCGGGATTTGGTCCCTGCTCGTCCTCGCAGCCGTCATCGCTATCGGTTATTTCGGCTGGCGCGCGCTGTTTCGCCTCACCGAGAACAGCTTCTGGGCTTTGAATTCCATCGTCGTGCAGCCTGGTTACGCCACCTGCCGCGAAGTGTTGCGCCAGATCGCCGAAAGACTCTTTGCCAAGGAGGGAAGCCACGATCAATACGCCAAGCTCCGCGCCGCCTCGGCCATCGCGGCCGGGCTTTTGATCTGCGGCATCGCCCTGCTCGTGCTCTATCTCGTCTGGCCGAGCGCGCATCTCTTCGGCAGCTTTGCGGAAATCGGCTCATGGCGCGGCGTCATCCTCGTGGCGCTCGCCAACAGCACCGTCTTCGTCACGGCCTATCTCGCCGCTGGCGCCCTCATCTGGGCCGTTGCCGATGCCAGCATGGTCCAGCCCCGGGATCTCGCGGCCTTTGAGGCACGCCCGGATGGAGCGCGCCTATGGCGCGTCGTGCATTTGTCGGACGTCCATGTCGTCGGCGAGCGCTACGGCTTTCGCATCGAGAGCGGGCGATCGGGTCCGCGCGGCAATGAACGGCTGAAGCGGGTCCTAAACGAGCTCGACGTCCTGCACGCCAAGGCCCCTCTCGATATCGTCCTGATCACCGGGGACATGACCGACGCCGGCAGCTCCGCCGAATGGGCTGAGTTCCTCGATGCGATGGCGGCACACCCGACCATCGCCGAACGCGTGTTGATCATGCCTGGCAATCACGATCTCAATATCGTGGACCGCGCCAATCCGGCGCGCATGGACTTGCCCACGAGCCCAAATCGGCGCCTGCGCCAACTGCGCTCCTTGTCCGCCATGAAGGAGCTGCAGGGCAACCGCGTGCGTGTCGTGGACTATTCAAGGCGCCATGTCGGCAGAACGCTCGAAAACTATCTGCAGCCGCACCTCAAGCAGATGACCCGGTTCGCCGACCGGGCCACGCCGCTGCTGTCCTACGCGTTGCCGGAGCTCTGGGCCAAAGCCTTTCCCATGGTGCTTCCGCCGGATCGGGAGAACGGCCTCGGCGTCATCGTGCTGAACTCGAACGCCGACACGCATTTCTCCTTCACCAATGCGCTCGGCATGGTCGGGGCCGAGCAGGTCATCGGCATCGAGATCGCGAGAAAGCAGTACCCGCGGGCCTGCTGGATCATCGCCCTGCATCATCACGTCGTAGAATATCCGCGCCCGGCGAAAGCCCTGTCGGAACGCATCGGCACGGCATTGATCAACGGCAACTGGTTCATGCGCATGCTGCAGCCCTTGGCGGGCCGTGCCATCTTGATGCACGGTCACCGTCATATCGATTGGATCGGTCATTGCGCGGGGCTCGTGGTTGTCTCGGCGCCGTCACCGGTGATGGAAGCGACCAACGAGCAAACCACCAGCTTCTACATTCACACGCTCGCGATCGGGACCGACGGGCAGGTCAGGCTGCTCACGCCGGAGCGGATTGCCGTCGCCGGCGAGCCCCCGGGCGATGCGTAGACCCTTGTGCGCAAGGCATCCCCGAGAGACACTTGGCCTGTTTGCCGCCTTTAGGGTATCGACGAGCGATTATTGCCCTAGTCCGACATCCACCAGAAGACCGCCTTTTTTGGAGGACGTGCGACCTAATAGGGTAGCGCGGGACTCGCTCCGCTTGTCTCAGCGGATTTGCGCCGCGCGCAAGCGCTCCAAGGAGGCCGGGCTCTCGTCGGCGTCCGTCGGCGCGATGCCCGGATCGTCCGGGGCATGGGGCGGCACGAAGACTTTCGGCTTCGGCTTGCCCTGGCTCAACTCTTGGCGAGGGGAACTGGCCGGAGCGCTTGCTCGTCCGGGTTCCGCTTCAGTCGCCGCCCGCCGAGGGGCGGGGCCGTCTCCAGACAGGGCTGCTGTGCGGGGTGAGGCGGCGGGCGGCAAGTCCGGCTGCTCCCGAACTTTCGCCGGGATTGCGACCGCTGGCGGCGGCGCTTCGGCCGGCTCGTATCGTTCTTCGATCAGCAAGGTCTCGTCGCCCCGGCCGATTGCGTCCATAGGGGCCTTCCATGCGAAGGCGTCGACCGTGCCGCTGACCGGCGAGACCGGCAGCCACCGATCGGAGATATAGCCGTCGGCGATCCAAGCGCGATCGCGCGGAGCGCTCACGGCGCGGGCGAGCCATTCGCGCTCGCGTCCCTTGTTGCCCTCGCCGGCTTCGATCCGCGCCATCAAAGCGCAAATGCGCGCTGGCGGCCGGTCATCGAGATAAGGGGAGAGGGCGGCTTCCGCCTCCCGCCAATCGCGGGCCTCGATGGCGGCGACGGCAATCGCGATCGGTCCTTCGATGTCGCCCGGCGTGAGGGCCGCCAGATATTTGACGCGCTTCAGCCGCTCGCGCGGGGGCTCGCCGGGCTTGGCGAAAGCATAGACGAGAGCGAGGTCAGGATGGGGTGCGAGCTTCCAGGTCCGGGCAATGAGGCGGCTCGCCTGCCGGTTCTCGCCCTTGGATGCGAGGATCCGTCCCGCGATCTCGGCCGCGGGCACAAGCGATGGCGCAAGCCGCAAGGCTTCCGCTGCGAGCGGGAGCGCCTTGTCGGGGGCGACTGCCTCAAGGTCGCGTGCTTCGGCGGTGAGCAACACCGCGCGCCGCCTGAGCGCTACATTTGGTTCGATATTGCCATGCTGGCGCGCCACGGCGAGCGTGTTGAGTGCACCCTCCCAGTCGCTGGCACGCGCCTGAATGTCGAGCAGGGCGTTGACGCTCCAGCCAGATTGCGGGTCGCGGCGCATCGCCTGCTCGGCGAGGGCCCGCGCCGCCACAGTGTCGTCGCCGCGCTTCGCTTCGAGAAAGAGACCGCGCAAGCCGAGGAGCTCGGTCTCCGGTTGATCGAGCATGGCCTCGAACGCACGCCGCGCCGAGGCCCGGTCGCCCTTGAGCTGCGCCGCCTGGGCCTTGAGCAATGCCGTCAACGGCTCGTTGGGCAGGCTGCGGCGCGCGATATTGGCATAGCGCTGCGCGAGCTGGCGGTCGCCGACGCCGATGGCGAGGAGCCCGCGGGTCAGCGCATCAAAGCCTTGACGCCGCCGGCGCTCCTGAAAATAGCTTGCCATAGCGGCAGGCCGGCTGAAGAGGTAGCGCAAGCACGCCCATAGAAACATCAGGGCCGTGACGAGAGCCGCAAGCGCAAGCGCGGCGACAAAGGCGCTGGTTTTGACCTCATAACCGAGCCACTCGATGGTGATCGAGCCGGGCCGGTCGGCAAGCCAGGCAAGTCCCAACGCTGCCGCGATAACGCCGATGATGAAGAGCAGGAGGCGGATCATGGGTTCAGGGCTTCGCTTCACCCGGCGCCCCGCCCATGGACGTGAGCAGAGCGCTTTGCAGAGTGCTCAGCGTCGCGTCGGCGGAGACCCGCGCACGGGCATCTTCGAGCCAGCTCGCAAAGGCATCGTGCGAAGGAGCGGGGAGCGCCTCGACCTCCTTCATGGCAGCGGGTAGGTCCCCCTGTTTGAGATGGGCCTCGGCTCTCGTCAGCACGGCGCCGGGGGTATCGCCGGTTTCCCCGACATCGATGCGGCGGATCTTGACCGCCGATTTTGCGCTGGCGATGACGCTGTCGAGAAAGGACTCGTCGGTCGAAGATGCTGGTGCGGCGAGACTTGCCTCGGCGACTTTCTGATAGGCGCGGGCAAGCTCGGGAATCGTCGGGATGCCGGTTTTGGCGCGGGCCGGTAGGACACCGAGGTCGCCAATTGACGGAGCGAGGCTGCGGAGTGCTGCGAGCTCCACAGCGTATGGGCGCCCTGCGCCCACGGCTTCGCGGAGATTGGCAAAGGCGATTGCGGCGGCGCCGGACTTCGCGCTCGCCGCTCCCTGGCCAATCGTACTGGAAAGATCGGGAAGGGCCGCTTCGAGCTTGGCAATTCGCTGGTCGAGCGCCGCGAGCTCGGGGCTCGGACCGGAATCGTCCCCTGACAATCTCGCCTCCGCCAAGGCGCCGAGCTTTGCCGCGAGCGTGGCAACCGCCGTCTGCACGGAATTCAAGGCGGTCGCTCGTTGCGGTCTCCTGCTTACCCAACGCGGCATCGATCTTGGCCTGCAGCCTTTGCTCGATATCGCCGAGCTTGGCGTCGGTCGCGGCGGCATCTACGGCGGAGCCACCGTCCTTGCTGGCTTCGGCCAGGGCATCGAGGGACTGTTCGAGGCGCGTCACGCGGGCCGTCAGGCCGGAGAGGTCAGGCGGCGCCTCAACCTTGCGGGTCTCCAGGGTCCTTAGGCGCGCGTCGAGCTGGCCGAGCGCCTCGGTGTCACCAGCCGGCGCCGGTGCCGGTGCCGCTTCGAGCTTGCCCAACCGGCGCTCAAGCGCAGATACATCCGGCCGCTCGGCGGTGCGGATTGGGAGCTTGTTCCAAGCAAACGCCAAGGCGAGCACGCCGACCAAGCCACCGAGCAGGCCGGCAGCGAGGTGGGTCAGGAAGCTCTTAAACTCCAAGGCACTCGTTCGAGGGGGCGCGCGCCTCGCGCTCGGCTTTGCCTCCGGGGGTCCGAGATCGGCCTCGGCCTCCGCGGGATCGCCGCCAACGTCATCGACGGAAGCGGGCTCGATCAGGACCTCGGTCGCGGTTCCCTCGATGGTCGGGGCCGGCCGCTTGGGGCCCATATTCTCGTTTTGGTCGCCAAAGGGCTCTGCCATAACGCCTTACCTTAGTTGCTCAGAGCCGATTCGATGCTCACAAGGATGCCGCGTCGGAGTCGATGAGGGCAAGGACATCTTCCTCGCTTGGGCGGGCGGCCACAATCAGCCTGGCTATGAGCGGTTCCACCGCCTGTGCTACTGCCCCGGACAGGCAATAGCAATTAAGTCGAGACGCCTCAGTTACCAGGCCGTGTTGCCGAATAAGCCCTGCGAATGTGGCCGCCGTGCGGGGCGACATGAGGACAACGCCGTCGAGCCTGCCGGCCTTGAGCATGGACACCACATTCGGCGGCAGCTCGGGTGCCGCAACCGCCCGGTAAAGGATGGGCTGTCGCAGGCTGAAGCCTTGAGCCTCCAGCGCGGATTTGAGGTCGAAGGCAACCGTCTCACCGGAGAGATGCACGAGCGGGCCCGCGCTCGCTGTCAGCCTGGCGGCGATCAACCGAGCAAGGGCCTCGGCCGTTCCAGGGCCTGTCTTGACGTCGGCAAAGCCGAGTTCGGCGGCAGCCTTGGCCGTGGCGTCACCCACGGCGATCAGCGGGAGCCGCAAGGCAGCCGACAATTCCGGGTGAGACGCAAGTGCCCGAAGCGCGTTGCGGCTCGTAGCGATCAGCGCCTGAGCCCCTTTGAGGTCGAGCGGCACATCATGGACGAACTCGATCGCCAGCAGCGGGGCGAGAACCGGTTGATGGCCGCGCAGGGCGAGCGCCTTGGCTTGGCGGCTCGCATCCGGCTCAGGTCTCGTGACGAGAAGGCGCATCAGGCTAGCGTCTAGCCGAAGACTGCCAGAAAGCCCGGTCCGGCGCGGGCAAGCAGCTGTATCCCCGCATCCGTTCCGATTCTCGCGGCGTTGATTGGCGCGCCGGTCAGCTCGATCTCGTGCCACTCGGTGCCGTCCGGCTTCAGGATCAGCCCGCGAAAGCGCAAGGTGCTTCCCTCGATCTCGGCAAGTCCCGCGATCGGGGTCCGGCACGAGCCGTCAAGCTGAGCAAGAAATGCCCGCTCGCAGGCGATTGCCGTCGCCGAGGTCTGGTCGTTGAGCCCTTGCAACAGCTCGCGCGTCTCGGCGTCATCGCTGCGGCAGGCGACGCCGATCGCCCCTTGCGCCACCGCCGGAAGCATCTCCGCAATCGGCATAATGGACGTTACATGGCCGCTAAGGCCGAGGCGCTCCAGCCCAGCAAGCGCAAGAAGCGTGGCGTCGGCCAAGCCTCGCTCGAGCTTCGCCAGCCGCGTCTCGACATTGCCGCGGAAATCGATGACCTGGAGATCGGGGCGCAGGCGCCGGATTTGCGCCTGGCGCCGCAACGACGAGCTGCCGACGACGGCCCCTGGCGCCAAGGATGCCAGAGATACTCCTTTGGCACCGATATAGGCATCGCGGACATCGCCGCGCTTGAGCACTGCCGCGATTGAGATGCCCGGCAGCAGCTCGGTCGGCAGGTCCTTCATGGAATGCACGGCGAGATCCACTCTGCCCTCGACAAGGGCCTCGTCGATCTCCTTGGTGAACAGCCCTTTGCCACCGAAGTCGCGCAAAGGCTGCTCGCGGATGCGATCGCCAGATGTGGTGATGACGTTGAGCTCGATGTCACCCTCCTTAAGGCTATGAGCGGCGAACAGGAGCGCCCGTACATGCCGAGCCTGCCAGAGCGCGAGCGGGCTGCCTCTGGTGCCAATCAGGAGCGAGCGTTTGGGCAAGCTGTCGACTCCTCAGGCTCGATCGGCGGCGCGCTTCCGTCGCCGGATGGCCCTTCCTTCGTCGTGGCCACCAATGAATGGCATTAATGGCCTGATCCGGCTCCCCCTTCAATCCGACCGGGTTTACCCTGTAAAGAGCACCATGACCAAGGGCTCGAGCTTGGGCTCCCTCCTTGTCCTCGGCATCGAGACGAGCTGCGATGAGACGGCGGCTGCCGTGGTGCGCCGGGACAGCGACGGCAGGGGCACGATCCTTGCCAATGTGGTGCGGCCGCAACTCGCCTTGCACGCGCCCTTTGGCGGCGTAGTGCCGGAGGTCGCCGCACGCGCCCATGTCGAAGTGCTGGACGCGGCCATCGTCAAGGCGCTTGGCGATGCGCAGCTTCAATGGGACGCCATCGACGGCGTGGCCGCGACCGCGGGTCCGGGCCTGATCGGCGGGCTTATCGTCGGCCTGACCACCGCCAAGGCCATCGCCCTTGCCCGTGGGCTACCCTTCATCGCGGTCAACCATCTGGAGGCCCACGCCCTGACCGCAGGCCTTACCGACGGGCTCGGCTTCCCCTATCTCCTGCTGCTCGTCTCGGGCGGCCATACGCAGCTTCTCATCGTCAAGGACGTCGGCTCGTATACAAGGCTCGGCACGACCTTGGACGATGCGCTGGGCGAGGCCTTCGACAAGGCCGCCAAACTGCTCGGGCTCGACTATCCTGGCGGCCCGGCGGTCGAGAAATGCGCTTTGCGCGGCCAGGCTTCGATCCCACTTCCCCGGCCCATGCTCGGGCGGCCGGAGCCGCATTTCTCGCTCGCCGGCCTCAAGACCGCGCTCCGCCACGCGGCGGCGGCACGTGCGCCATTGAGCGAACGGGACGTGGCCGATCTTTGCGCGAGCTTCCAGGAGGCGGCGGCCGACATCGTCAGCGACAGGACGCGGCGCGCCATGGAGATCTATAGCGAGCGGCTCGGGCGTGACGCCCAACGCGCCCTAGTGGTCGCCGGCGGCGTGGCCGCCAATCAGCGGCTCCGCGCCGCGCTCGAAGCGGTCGCGACAAGCCACGGCTTCCGCCCGATCCTGCCGCCGCCAGAGCTTTGCACCGACAACGCCGCCATGGTCGCTTGGGCCGGAGCGGAGCGCCTAGCCCGTGGTCTGACCGACGACCTCGGAGCCCCGGCAAGGGCCCGCTGGCCGCTCGACCCGGACGCCCCGCCAGCGCTCGGCGCCGGCGTGAAGGCCTAGTCATAGAGGATCGAAGCAATCGTAATCGCGTCGCCGCCAGATGAGACCGCCTTTGAATTCAAAAAACTGGGCGAACCGGGCGCGCAACTGATCGCCGGGTTTGAGCGCCCCGCCAACCGCCAGCATGCCCGTCCAAAGCACCTCAAGGGCTACACATTGATCGGAGGCGACGGCATTCACGATCTCAATGGTCTGGGTTGAGATCACTTGGCGCCCTCGAGCGTTGGCTTCCCCGCAATTCGCCGAGATTTGGAGTAGCTCCCTTCGGCAGAAGGAGATTGGGAAACTCCTCCTGCACAATATCCGGAGCGTAGAACGCCTCGATCTCCGCCCAAGGTGCATGAGACGCGATAGCGGTCATGAACGCCGTGGCGCGCTCAATCAGAGGATTGTGGTTTATGCTCACTCCTTCCCGTTGGAGGACAGTTCACCTGCATTCCGGCCTGCGTTGCAAGACAGCCAAGTTGGGGCGATGAACCAGAAATCTGGCATAGGGGAGTAGCTTCCCCTCGCCAACTTGGCGGCGAGGCTTATTGTGGGTTTCCATGGCTCTGCAAACGGTCGGCATTGTCGGGGCGGGCGCGTGGGGCACTGCGCTTGGCGTGAGCGCGCGGCGCGCGGGCCGCGACGTGCTGATCTGGGCTTACGAGCCCGAGACAATCGCCGAAATCAACGAGAGGCATAGAAACTCGCTTTATTTGCCAGGAGTTGATCTCGATCCCGCAATCGAGGCGACGGCCAATTTGAGCGAGGTCGCCACCTGCGACGTGATGCTGATGGTCACGCCGGCGCAGAACGTGCGCGCCATCGCCGATGAGCTTTCACCCTATTTGCGGCCAGGTCAGCCGCTGGTGATCGGCGCCAAGGGCATCGAGCAATCGACCGGACATCTGTTGTCGGAGGTCATCGCCGAGGTGCTGCCTCAGGCCGAGGCCGGCGTGCTCTCCGGACCAAGCTTCGCCGCCGATATCGCGCGCGGGCTCCCCGCCGCCTTGACGCTCGCGACGGCGAGAGAAGCGCAAGGCCGCGCGCTCGCGCATGCGCTGAGCCACGCCTCGTTCCGCTGCTATTGGAGCGACGACGTGGCCGGCGCACAGGTCGGCGGGGCGCTCAAGAATGTCTACGCCATTGCGGCCGGCATCGTCGTCGGCAAGAAGCTTGGGCCGAGCGCGCATGCAGCGCTCGTCACCCGAGGCTTCGCCGAGATAAACCGCTTCGGTGCTGCGCTTGGCGCGCGGCGAGAGACTCTGGCCGGGCTCTCCGGCCTCGGCGACCTGATCCTGACCTGCGGCAGCCCGCAATCGCGCAACATGTCGCTTGGCGTCGCTCTCGGCGAGGGGCGCATTTTGGCTGAGGTGTTGAAAGCGCGCCACTCCGTCACCGAGGGCGTCTATACGGCGGGAGCGGTGGTGGAGATGGCGGCGGCGCGCGGCATCGACATGCCAATCGCGCAAGCGGTGCACGCGGTCATCTCCGGGCTTGCCACTATCGACGAGGCGATCGAGGCCCTGCTCGCCCGGCCGCTCCGATCCGAGGCGTGAATGGGCAATCCTCACCCAGCGGAGGGCCGCAAGGCCCGTCTCGAAGGGTGAGGCCCCATAGACAGCCGCGCATCGGCGAAATAGCTTGATCGGCGATTGAGGGAAGTGATGCTCTACGCGCTGATCTGCACCGACAAGCCGAACAGCCTCGCGCTGCGCAAGGCGAAGCGCCCCGAGCATGTGGCCTATCTGCAAAGCCTCGGCCACAGCCTCGTGCTGGCCGGCCCGTTCACCGAGGCAGACGGCGAGACCATGAATGGCAGCCTCGTCGTGATCGAGGCGGCTTCCTTGCAAGACGCAGAAAAAATTGCCGCCGGCGATCCCTTCGCCAAGGCTGGTGTGTTCGCCTCCGTCGACATCCGGCCCTGGCTCTGGACTTTGAGCCGACCGCAGGACGCGCTCGACGGACGCGACGAGGAAGAGTGAGCGTGAAGCGATGGCCTATTGGCTATTCAAATCCGAGCCCGACGCCTGGTCCTGGGAGGCGCAGAAGAAAGAGGGCGCCAAAGGCGCCGAGTGGGACGGCGTCCGCAACTACCAGGCACGCAATGTCATGCGCGCCATGAAGAAAGGCGATCTCGGCTTCTTCTATCATTCCGGCGAGGAGAGGCGCATCGTCGGCGTGGTCAAGGTAGTCGCCGAAGCGCATCCGGATTCGACCGATGGGACCGGGCTCTGGGAGTGCGTCGATGTCGCAGCGGTGACCGACGTGCCGAAACCGGTAACGCTCGCCGAGATCAAGTCCACCAAGGCGCTCAAGGACATGGTGCTCGTCAACAATTCCCGGCTCTCCGTGCAGCCGGTTTCAGCTGAGGAATGGGGTATCATTAGCCAGATGTCTGGATTACGGCCCTCTTATCCCACACGGTGACTCTGCGGTGACGCCCACAGCCACAAGGACCATGACAGGAGCCGCGAAGGAGCCTTGGCCAGTAAGGCTTCCGGCCCTCAGCCGGCTTTCTACGGGCTTGCGTGAGTCGCGACGATCGCGACGACGATAATCGCGCCCGCGATCAGCCCAAGCAAGATCGCGATTTGCCGAAGCGCTGTCATAAGCTCCCTGTGACGCGCCTTCCATTTTGGCGCGCTCTGCGTGTTCGTAGCGAAGCGCATCGATGCTGTAGGCTGCATCACCCTCCCTCGAGGCCGGTCTTCGAGCCATCTCACAGACGGCTTGGGAACTTTACGGACAGCGCATTGCCCAACAGGATGAGTTTGGTCCAACCTGACTGCCCGATGATACGGTCCAAAGATGGATCATAGCGACCGAATCGTGCTTATCGGACTTGCTATCGCCGGCGGCTCGGTGCTGCTGGTTTGGGCAATCGTTGCCGGGGCCTTCGCGGCGCCTTCTGACAATGGTTGGGTCTACAATTACGAGACGCTGATCGGCGGATTCTTAGCGCTCCTCGGGGCGGGATGGACCGTTTGGTACATCCGCAAGACGCTTACGCCGGACGCCCGATGATCGCGCCCCAAGCCAAGGCTAAGGACGAACTCTTGATGGAAGACAGCCTCATAGCTTCATCGACAGGCGGGTGAAAAATCCAAAACGAGGCCCGAATTGCGGAGCAAAAACACCTATCCGCGCCATTGCGAAGTTCGTAAGCGTTGTCAAAGAGGTTGACGATGTCGAACCGCAAAGTGAAAGGCTTAAGATCCGGCGATAAATTAAAGTCGCGCGAAACACCAAGATTCACCTGCGTATAGGGTGGCACGTGATCCATGTTGGCAAAGCCTGAACGCAGTCCACTGCCATAAATCATGTCCGCGCTGACTGTTGTTTTATCCCAGTGGTACGACATCCCGGCTGACCCAGTTACCAGTTGAGTGTCGTCGGTGAAGTGATAATGGGCTTGGATAAAAGCGAACTCGACCGGATCATCAAATAGATATTGATTTGATACGACATCTTTTGCTTCAGTGGTGTTATACGCCAGGTTACCGTAAGCTTTAAATCCGCCATTGTAGTATTTTGTCTTGAACTCTACTCCATCGCTATATCCCTTTGCATAATTAAAGTTGGTTAAAACCACCGCTTGACCGAATTGACCGTCATCGATGAGATCGGTCGCGATCTTGCGATAAGTGTCGACGCCCACATCGAAACCTGGAGCAACTGTTTGATCGATCCCGACATCGAAATAATGCGACCGTTCCGGCCGCACCGGATCCTGGAGAGGGATGACCGGTTGGGCCGTTGTGCCTTGGAATATTGCTAAATTGGTTGGCGTGGACTGTGCCTGATATGGCGGCGTGAAATAGCGTGCATATCCGCCATGAATTTTTGTATGGGGAAAGAGATTATAGACCGCCCCGATACGCGGACTAAACTGGTTGGAATCGACGAACTGATACAATTGGTCAAAGCGTATGCCGCCGTTCAATGTAAGCTTATTAGTGATTTTCCACTCATCTTGGACGTAGCCGCCAATATTCCAGCCCAATTCTGAAGTCTTGTCGACAACGTTGAATGGAGGTTGCACTGCATCACCATTTGCATTTACCGCTAAAAGAGTAGAGATGTTCGAGACGTTCGTCTCTTCCGCAGTCACCCCGAAGCCGTACCGAAGTGTATGTTGATCGTTCAAGGCGTAAGACTCATCGCCTTGAATGCCGTTGAGGATACTTTCACGAGTAACATTGGACGCAACGCCGTTGAAAAATAGATCACCATCAATGTCGGGTATGAAGTGAACGTTGGCGTAGCGGGAAAAGAACGACAATTGTCCATCGGTGTTTTCACTTTTCTTCTGCAGTGCTAGAATGTTAAAAAAATACTGATCATTCTCGTTTTCGTTGAGGTCAACTGAACTAACCGGTGGAACGCCGAAATTTCCCAGCGGCACCTGGCCCGGATTATTAGGGATTTGGAACTGACTGATGGCCCCACCGAACATATAACTCCAGCGCGTTGAATCATTGACTAGGTTGGATAGGTAGCCAAAGAACTTTCCCTGATCAGTCTCGTCATGGATCGCGTTCCAACTTGAAGTTGGATTTTCGAGGCCCAAATCGTTCTGAAAAAAGCGACCGGTAAAAAAATACTGGGTGCCGCCGCTACTTCCGCCACAGTCGAAGCTCGGCGAAATCGTCCCTCGGGTTCCGGCGTAGATATTTACGGTGCCCTGCGGTTCGAAAAAGGTTCGACTAGTGATATCGACGATACCGGCGGTGCGGAGCCCATATTCAGCCGGCAATGCTCCCGTCAGCAGAGATAGACCGCCGACAAAGTTAGTATCCAACACTGGGCCCAGGCCCGAAACCCCCTCCGGAACAAGAATGCCGTTAATCCGGTACTGAACGAAGGCATATTCGTTTCGGACATGATAGTCGGGATTGCTCACCGCTGAATTGTATGAAACGCCCGGCGCTTGAAGGAGCACTTTATCGACAGGGGTGTCTTCGCCTTGCGGAAGCGCTTCGATTGCCTGGCGATTGATGCTGTAAGACGTGGCTCCAATCTTTGGCAATAAATTATCACGGGCTTGATCCAGGGCTGTAGTTGCCTTCTGGAAGGGAGGTGCATTCGCTGTGCCTTCCCCACTACCAGTACCTTGGGCTGGAGCTGACTGCGTAATCTGGGATGGGCCAGTTTTCTTGCTTGGCTTGTAGGCTGTCGTTTTCTTGCGCAAGGCGGGTGGCCGCGGCTTTGCATATGTGACGACGACCGGGGGCAGAACGTTGGTCGTGCTTTCTCCAGGAGTTGCTTGTGATGGCGAGGGTGACGTCGCAGCGGGCGGCATGGCTTGCGGTGGGGCAGTCTGCCCAGCGGAAACCGGTGCGGTCGAGTTGACCTGGCCTGTTGGCGCGTCCTGGGCATGACCCTGCGCCGGCCCAGCTATGCATAAACCTGATATTGAGCCCAATATGGCCGCTCTGCTGGCAAGCTTCCGGGCAAATAGCCTTAAGGCTTCGTCGTCAAATCTCGTCGACCAGCGCCTAAGCACCGTCATGTTCCTGTACGTTTGGGCTTGAGGCAGGCGAGGAGGAGCGCGCTGGGGACGGTAGACTCAGCGTCAGAGCGAGCTGGTCTCCTGTTCACGTCAACGCCCCTTTTGGCCACGCTCACGATTCTCGATGCCTGACCAACCTAAGGCCTGCGGGAACATGCGCGAAATGAATAGTTATCAGGCAAATAGATGCGCTTGGCGCATTGTTGGCAGCCCCATTGCCATGTCCAGAGTCCAAATCTTTTGGCTAACTTGAACAGGCCATTTAAACGCAATTATTTGAGGAGCAATTTGGCAGCGAATTCGGAGATTCCGTAGTCGAGTATCGCATCTTAAGCGTTGTAACGTTCCTACGTACCGATCATACTTGCGCCATCGCATCCATTTTGGCTTAGGCAGCAGATCCCATTCGTCAGGATCGAGCTCAGCAATCAAGCGTGACTTGATTTTGGCTTGCCCGCACGGCCAGCCGGACACGCAGCCGCGCTTCGTGCCGCGTTCAATCGGGAGCGCCATATCATCAGCCGCCTTGCCGGGCTTGAGAAGAAGGCGCGAAGCTAGAGAGCAAAATCCTCAGGGGGGAATGAAATGCCTGCCGTTCCGATCAACTACCTCGCTGTCGTCATCGCGGCGATCGCGGGATTTCTCGTGGGCTGGGGCTGGTATGCCGTCTTTGGCAAGGCCTGGATGCAAGGTCTCGGCAAGTCGAAGAGCGACGGCGGGATGCCGCTCGTGCCCTTGATTATCGCGGGACTCTCTTGTCTAGTGATGGCCTGGATGCTCGCCGGGTTGATGGGCCATTTGGGCGATATCACCGTCCGCCGCGGCATCATCAGCGCTGCATTCGTCTGGGTGGGCTTCGTGCTCACGACGACAGCCACGAACCAAGCCTTCCACGGCGACAAGCCGGTGGTGACGGCCATCGATGCCGGGCATTGGCTCGCGGTGCTGGTTTTCATGGGCGCCATCATCGGGGCATTTGGAGCTTAGACGCAAAAAGAAGAAACGGCTCGAGGTCCGGCGCATTGTC
Organism: uncultured Alphaproteobacteria bacterium; assembly: GCA_963804705.1. GTDB lineage: Bacteria > Pseudomonadota > Alphaproteobacteria > Rhizobiales > Methyloligellaceae > Methyloceanibacter. The sequence continues at coordinate 141,629 of CAWDRM010000022.1, read as the reverse complement.
GCCAGCCTCGCCGCCGTTCATAATGTGATTGGGCCTCGCAACGCGTAGAGAGGAGCGAGCCGATGCCGGAGGAAACCGTCTACAAAGTTCCGAAGAGCTGGAAAAACCAGGCCTTCATCGACAAGGGCGCCTACGAGAAACTCTACGAAAAGAGCATCGACAAGCCGGACAAGTTCTGGGGCAAAGAGGGTGCGCGCGTCGATTGGATCAAACCTTATACGCATGTCAAGGACACGAGCTTCACCTATCCCGATATCTCGATCAAATGGTTCGAGGACGGCACCCTCAACGTCAGCGCCAATTGCATCGACCGCCATTTGAAGAAGCGGCGGCACCAGATCGCCATCATCTGGGAGCCCGACGATCCGTCGGAACCGCCCCGCCACATCACCTATGGCGAGCTCCATCGGGAGGTGAACATCTTTGCCAACGTGCTCAAAGCCATGGGCGTCGGCAAAGGCGACCGCGTCACCATCTATTTGCCGATGATCCCCGAGGCGGCTTACGCCATGCTTGCCTGCGCGCGGATCGGCGCCATCCACTCCGTGGTGTTCGGCGGCTTCTCGCCGGATTCGCTTGCCGGCCGCGTCACCGACTGCAAGTCGAAGCTCGTCATCACCGCCGATGAGGGGTTGCGCGGCGGCAGGAAGATCAAGCTGAAACACAATACCGACGAGGCCCTGACCAAATCGCTGGGCGACGAGAAGGTAATCGTCGTCCGGCGGACCGGCGGCCAATGCGCCATGCATGCCGGCCGCGACTTCTGGTACCACGAGCTTGCCGCCAAGGTGTCGGACGACTGCCCGCCGGTGGAGATGGCGGCGGAGGATCCGCTGTTCATCCTCTACACGTCAGGCTCGACCGGAACGCCAAAAGGGGTGCTGCACACCTCCGGCGGCTATCTCGTCTACGCCGCCACGACGCATCACTATGTCTTCGATTATCACGACGGCGACGTCTATTGGTGCACGGCGGATGTGGGCTGGGTCACCGGCCACTCCTATATCGTCTATGGCCCTCTCGCCAACGGCGCGACCACGCTGATGTTCGAAGGCGTGCCGAACTACCCCGACGCCTCGCGCATGTGGCAGGTCGTCGACAAGCACGGGGTCAACATCTTCTATACCGCGCCGACGGCGATCAGGGCGCTGATGGGTGCGGGCGACGACTACGTCACGCGCAGTAGCCGCGAGTCGCTTCGCCTCCTCGGCAGCGTCGGCGAGCCGATCAACCCGGAGGCCTGGGAATGGTACTACCGCGTGGTCGGCGAGGAGCGCTGCCCCATAGTCGATACTTGGTGGCAGACCGAGACCGGAGGCATTTTGATCACGCCGCTGCCCGGCGCCACCAAGCTCAAGCCAGGCTCGGCGACGCTGCCCTTTTTTGGCGTCGACCCCGCGATCGTCGACAGCGATGGCAATGTGCTCGAGGGCGCAGCATCCGGCAACCTTGTCATCCTCGATGCTTGGCCAGGGATGGCACGGACCGTCTATGGCGACCACAAGCGTTTCGTCGACACCTATTTCTCGACCTATAAGGGCAAATATTTCACGGGCGACGGCTGCCGCCGCGACGCCGACGGCTATTACTGGATCACCGGCCGGGTCGACGACGTGATCAATGTCGCCGGGCACCGCATGGGCACCGCCGAGGTCGAGTCTGCGCTCGTCGCCCATCCCAAGGTCTCGGAGGCCGCCGTGGTCGGCTATCCCCACGACGTCAAGGGCCAGGGCATCTATTGCTACGTCACGCTGATGGCGGGACGAGACGGAATCAGACGCGCTCAAGATCGAGCTGCGCGATTGGGTGCGCAAGGAGATCGGCCCGATCGCCTCGCCGGATCTCATTCAGTTCTCGCCAGGATTGCCGAAGACTCGCTCGGGCAAGATCATGCGGCGAATATTGCGCAAGATCGCCGAGGACGATTTCGGCAATCTCGGCGATATTTCCACGCTGGCCGAACCAGCGGTGGTCGCCGACCTCATCGAAAAACGCCAAAATCGCAGGGAAACCTAGTCGACGGAGAATTGGGTCGAACCCGGGTCCGCTCAACAAGGGGGAACGTTCCTCATGCCATGGCTCAAATGGGCGCTGATCGCTCTCGGCATCGTTGCCGTGCTCGTGATCGCCATCATCGCCGCGCTCGGATTGCTGACCTCCGGTGGAGGGAAGGAAGTCCGGCACATTTCGATCGGCCAACGGACGATCAGCGTCTCGCACTACAAGGACATGACCCAGGAGTCGATCGCGGACGGCGTGAAGATCGTCGCCGACGACCACGTCATCACCGCCACCCCCGATGCGATCACCATCGACGGCAAGACGCAAGATTTCGATCCGAGCCAGGACGTCGAAATCAATATCGATGAGAAGGGCGGCATCGAGGCCAAGGCGATGAGCCCCGCGGCGCCGGGACCGGATGCGGCGAGCCCGGACGCCGGCGGGTCCGACGACGCGCCGCCCGAATGAGCGGAGCGCGGGCTGTCAGGGTCTTTGTCTGTGACGCAAGATCTTATCCGAAAAGTCTGCAACTTTTCGGTATCCTACTCTAGGCTGTGGCGCTGGTCATCTGGTTGAGGAGCGACGTCCAGGCCGCTTTCGCCTCGTGGGTGAAGCGAGCATCGAGCGACTGCTCCATGGTCCACACCCAAGCGCGCCGGAAGGTCGCATAATGATTGGGCTTGATGCCGTCTAGACGCTGGCGGGCGCCGAGCAGCTTGAGGATGGGCTGAAGCGCCTGCAGCCGGTCGAGCGAGATGATGGCGATCTTCAGCGCGCCCATGAATTTGCGCCGCTGCGCCCGGCTCGGGGCCTTAAACACTTCGTGCAGCGAGGGATCGAGATCGATCGATTTGAGGTAGAACAACCGCGCCACGAGGTCGGAGGCAGGCTCGATGCGAGCGAAGGTCTCGCGGATCAGGCGCCTTTGCTCCCGGGTGAGAGCGGTGTCGGTGGCATCGAAGGGCTCAGGCGGCGGAGCTAGGAGGGTCAGAGACATGGCGTTGCTCGCATGACTGGAACTCCCCCAAGCATGCCGGAGCAGCCTTGACGAACCGTTAAGGTAACCGAGCGGCTAACCAGTCGCGCGGCGGGCCGCTCTCAAGCGGGCCGGGGCCCTCGAAGGATGGACGGCCGGCTGTGGGCCAGGTCATTTCCGCTCCTTGTGGCGCGGGCCGCGACCCCCAACATATTGGCCGTCGGCGTGAGCGTGTTAACGGCTGCCACGACCGTTGGGAGATCGTTTTTCATGGGTTATTTCCGCACCGCCATCCTGCTCGCCGCGCTGACAGCGCTGTTCATGGGCATCGGCTATTTGATCGGCGGCCAGTCGGGCATGGTAATCGCCTTTCTCGTCGCGGCGACGATGAACCTGTTCGCCTATTGGAACTCGGACAAGATGGTGCTGTCTATGTACGGCGCCCGGGAAGTCGACGAGCGCGCGGCGCCTGAACTTTACGGGCTCGTGCGGCAGCTCGCGCGAGAGGCGGAGCTGCCGATGCCAAAAGTCTTCATCATGGACAATCCGCAGCCCAATGCCTTCGCCACCGGGCGCAATCCCGAGCATGCCGCCGTCGCGGTCACGACCGGACTGTTCCAGAGGCTGAACAAGGACGAGCTCGCGGGCGTGCTGGCGCATGAGCTCGGACATGTGAAGCACCGCGATACGCTCACCATGACCATCACCGCGACGCTCGCCGGCGCAATCTCGATGCTCGCCAATTTCGGCTTCTATTTCGGCGGCAACCGCAACAATGACGGCATGGGGCCGATCGGCGGCCTGATGCTGCTCATCCTTGGGCCGCTTGCCGCCGGGCTGGTGCAGATGGGGATCAGCCGCGGGCGCGAATATGAGGCGGACCGCATCGGCGCCGAGATCAGCAAGCGCCCCTTGGCGCTCGCCTCCGCCTTGCGGAAGATCGCCAGCGTCGCGGAGCAGATCCCCAATCCGACCGCCGAGCGCAATCCGGCATCCGCGCACCTCTTCATCATCAACCCGCTGTCTGGTGCAAGGCTGGACAATCTGTTCTCGACCCATCCTAATGTCGAGAACCGTATCGACCGGCTGAACGAGATGGCGCGAGCGATGGGTCAGAGCGCCGGGGCGGAGAGTTATGCGGAGCCGACGCCTACTTCCGGACCCTGGTCGTCGCCGCAAGCGTCGGGAATGCGCCGGCGCGGTCCCTGGGACGCGAACTAGAGCCCGGCGACACCCCCGATGACCCTTGACGAAGAGATGCGCGATTCGCCCGCCGCGCGCGCGGCGCAGGCCGGACTCCCGGCACGGCGCGCGGCCGTCGAGCTGCTCACCGCGGTGCTCGACAAGAAGCAGCCACTCGACAACATCTTGGGCCACGCGCTGGCGACTGGCTGGATGCTGAACCTGCCGCAGCGCGACCGCGCGCTCACCCGCGCCATCGTGGCGACGAGCTTACGGCATCGCGGAGAGATCGACCATGTGCTCGGCAGATTTCTCGAGCGTGGGCTGCCGGACAGGGCCGGCACGCTTTACCCCATATTGCTGTCGGCCGCCGCGCAGCTCATCTTCCTGAAGACGCCACCGCACGCGGCGATCGACCTTGCCGTGCGGCTTGCCCAATATGATTCGCGCGCCCGGCGCTACGACAAGCTCGTCAATGCGGTGCTCCGGCATGTCGCCAAGGACGGCGAGACGATCGTCTCGAGCCTCGATGCGGCGCGGGTGAACACGCCGGACTGGCTGTGGACGCGATGGGTCAGCACTTACGGCGAGGCTCGCGCGCAGCGAATAGCCGCGGCCAACATGATCGAGCCGCCGCTCGACCTCACCGCGAAGGCCGACCCCGAAGGCTGGGCGTCGCAGCTAGGCGGTCGCGTGCTTCCCACGGGAAGCGTCCGGCTCCTGCCCAAGGGCCGCATCGAGGCGCTTCCCGGGTATCAGGAGGGCGCCTGGTGGGTTCAGGATGCCGCTGCCTCGCTGCCGGTGCGGCTGCTCGGATCGGTCGCAGGAATGCGCGTGGCCGATCTCTGCGCGGCGCCGGGCGGCAAGACGGCGCAGCTCGTGCAGGCCGGCGCCTCGGTGGCCGCGGTGGACAGCTCCGAGATGAGGCTGCGCGTCTTGAGTGAAAATCTCGGCAGGCTCGGCCTCGACGCGACAGCGGTCGTCGCCGACGCCGCGACTTGGGCGCCGGACGAGCGCTTCGATGCGGTGCTGCTCGACGCGCCCTGCTCCTCGACCGGCACAATTCGCCGGCATCCGGACATCCCCTATCTCAAATCGGCGAAGGACATCGAGGCTTTGGTGCCTCTGCAGGCGCGGCTCCTCGACAATGCCGCGGCGTTGCTCAAGCCCGGCGGCACCCTCGTCTACTCCACCTGCTCGCTCGAGCCCGAGGAAGGCGAGGCGCAGATAGCCAATCTGCTCGTGCGGAGGGAGGATTTGCGTCAGGATCCGCTCCAGCTGGAAGACGTGTTCGGGCAAAGAGAGTGGATCGAGCCGTCGGGCTGCCTCAGGACCTTTCCCTACCAGCTCGACCTCGGGACGCCCGAATGGAGCGGCATGGACGGCTTCTTTGCGGCGCGCCTGCTCCGCAACAAATGACGCTATTCGGCAGTCCCGCCCCCCATTCCACTTGATCCCGGCCGGTTGCGGTCCGAAAATGCCCGGGAGTTGTGCGGGGAGGTCCCGAGGCACCCGGATGCGGGCGGGGCCAGAATTTAGAGATGACTGAGCATGGCGACTGAGCCCCTTGCCGGCCAGGACCGGTCACGCGTCCAAGCACCGCGCGGGCCCGGCGCGCTCCGCCGCTTCATGCTCTTGCGCATGGCGAGCCTCAGCTATCCGGGCACTGAGGCCGAGCAGCTTCTGCTTGCCCCCCAGGATTTACGCACGGCCGACCCAAGCTTCGCCACCGAGATCTACAACGGGCATTTCGGTCTTGCCGGCAGCCTCGTCGAGCTTGACGCGCAATCGCCCTTCGAGATCGCGCCGCCGTCGGAGGGCTGGGCGAGGGAGCTGTATGGCTTTGGCTGGCTCCGGCATTTGCGGGTGGCCGGCAGCGAGATCTCCCGCGAGCAGGCCAAGGCGCTGCTCGGCGACTTCCTTAAGTTGCACAAGACGGTTCGCGGCCTTGCCTGGCAGCCCGAGGTGGTCGGGCGCCGGGTCATCTCCTGGCTGTCGAACTCGGTGGTGGTGCTCGATGCGAGCGATCCCCGGTCCTATGAAACCTTCTTGCGCGCGCTCACGGCGCAGCTCCGTTATTTGTCGGCGAGCTACCGCGATGCCCCCGACGGCGCGCCGCGCCTCATCGCGCTCATGGCGCTCGTCTATGCCGGGCTCTGCATCGCCGAGCAGCAGGCGGTGGTCGACCGCTATTTGAAGCCGTTCTGCAAGGAGATCGATCGTCAGATCCTCCCCGATGGCGGTCACATCTCCCGCAATCCGGCGGCGCTGGTGGAGCTGCTGCTCGATCTCCTGCCGCTCAGGCAGTGCTTCATGGCGCGGGACCGTCTGCCGCCGAAGCAACTTTCCGACGCCATCGACCGCGCCATGCCCATGGTCCGCTTTTTCCGCCTGGGCGATGGCACGCTGGCGCGCTTCAACGGCACCGGCGTCACCGCCACCGATTCCCTCGCCACGGTGCTCGCCTATGACGACACCGAGGGGACGCCCCTCGGCGCGGCGCCGAACTCCGGCTATGCGCGCATGGGACGTGGCACCACGCTCATCGTCGCAGACGTGGCGTCGGCGCCGCCGCCGTCCTTGAGCACGACCGCGCATGCCGGCTGCCTCTCTTTCGAGATGAGCGCGGGCGAGCTCCCGGTCGTCGTCAATTGCGGAGCACCGTCCGCCGATCACGACGAATGGCGAATGTTCGCCCGTTCGACCGCCGCCCATTCGGCCCTCACCTTCGAGGATGCCGCCTCGGCAAGCTTTGCCGGCGGCACCAACGGAAGCGCGCCGACTGCCAACGCGGCGCTGGTCGGCCCGCCTAACGTCCAGGCCTCGCTCAGCGACGAGGCCGAGGGGCTCGAGCTCAAGGGCTCCCATGAGGGTTATGTCGCCCGCTTCGGCGTCAACTATTCGCGCCGTATCCTGCTCACGCCAGATGGCTTGCTGATCAGCGGCGAGGACGTGCTGACCGCGCCGAGGGGCCTCAGGGCCGAGGCGCAAGCGAGCGGCGGCGGCTACACCGTGCGCTTCCACCTGCATCCGAGCATCAGTGCCGAATTGGCGCCCGACGAGCGAAGCGTTCTGCTGGTGCTGCCCAACCGCGAAGCTTGGACGCTCAGCGCCAATACGCCGACCATCGCCGTCGAGGAAAGCGTGTTCCTCGCCGATGAGCGGGGCCCCCGCGGGAGCCTGCAAATCGTGCTCGCAGGCGGTTTGGAGGAAGAGCGGGAGGTCCGCATCCTGTGGACCATCGAGCTTACGGCTGGCCCAGGAGAAGCGAGCCTGCCCGAGGCGAGCGACACGCCCGAGGGCGAAGAAGCTTAACGACATCGCCACGCCGGTTTTGCCGAACGCGGCAAATCGTGATACCCGGCGGCTGCCGACTAACGCCCGCTCCTTGAGTCATTCTGCCATGGAGAAGATTGCCCGCGCGCTCCTCTCGGTCAGCGACAAGACCGGGCTCGTCGACTTTGCGCGTGGCTTGAGCGCTCATGGCGTGGAGCTCGTCTCGACCGGGGGCACGGCTAAACTACTGCGCGAGGCCGGCCTCACCGTGATCGACGTCACCGAGATCACGGGCGTCCCCGAGATGATGGACGGACGGGTGAAGACGCTTCACCTCAACATTCACGGCGGACTGCTCGCAATCCGCAACAAGATCGCGCACCAACAGGCTTTAAAGGAATATGGGATCCCGTCGGTCGACCTTCTCGCCATCAATCTTTATCCCTTCGAGGCGACGGTAGAAGCTGGTGGGGATTTCGACACTTGCCTCGAAAATATTGATATTGGCGGCCCAGCAATGATCCGCAGCGGGGCAAAGAATCATGCGTACGTCACTGTAGTCGTCGACCCCTCAGATTATTCGCTAGTGCTCGACGAGATGGAAAGGTATGGCGGGGCCACGACGCTCGCTTTGCGGAAATCGCTTGCGGCCAAGGCGTTCGCTCGCACGGCTGCCTATGACGCTGCGATAATGTCATGGTTCGCAGCGCTGGAGCAGCGGGCGCCATTGCGACGTACGATCACGCGGGAGCCTAGAAAAACTGCTCCGCTACGGTGAGAACCCTCATCAATGGGCGGGCTTCTACCGCACCAGCGAGCCGCGCTTTGGCGTTGCCACCGCCGTCCAGGTGCAGGGCAAGGAGCTCTCCTACAACAATCTCAACGATGCCGACGCGGCCTATGAGCTCGTGGCCGAGTTCGATCCCAAACTCGCGCCCGCGGTCGCCATTATCAAGCACGCCAATCCTTGCGGCGTGGCGGTCGGCGCAACGCTACAGGAGGCTTACGCCAAAGCGCTTCGTTGCGATCCTGAGAGTGCCTTCGGCGGCGTGATCGCGCTCAACCGCAGCCTCGATGCCGACGCCGCGCGGGACATCGTCGAGATCTTCACCGAGATCATCATCGCGCCGGATGCGAGCGACGCGGCCAAGGCGATCGTTGCCGCGAAGAAAAATTTACGGCTCCTGCTCGCTGGCGGCCTGCCCGACTCGAAGGCGCCGGGCCTCGCCTTCCGCTCGCTTTCCGGGGGCTTCCTGGTGCAGGCCCGGGACAATGCCGTGTTCGCCAATGCAGAGCTGAAAGTGGTGACCAAACGGAAGCCCACCAAAGAGGAAATGGCAGACCTGATATTCGCCTTCACGGTGGCGAAGCACGTGAAGTCGAACACGATCGTCTTTGCCAAGGACGGGGCGACCGTTGGCATCGGCGCCGGCCAGATGAGCCGGCTCGACGCGGCGCGCATGGCGACGTGGAAGGGCGAGCAGGCGGCGAAGACCGCAGGGCTAGACAAGCGCCTCACGCAAGGACTCGGTGGCCGCATCGGATGCGTTCTTCCCCTTCGCCGACGGGCTCGAGGTGCTCATCGAAGCCGGCGCCACGGCAGTAATCCAGCCCGGCGGTTCGGTGCGCGACGCCGAGGTAATCGCCGCGGCCGATGCGGCGGGCCTCGCCATGGTATTCACCGGCATGCGCCACTTCCGGCATTAGTCCTTAGACTTCACGCGTTGCAGAAGCGCCAAGCCGGCGAGCAGAAAGACGAGGCTCGTCGCGATGCCGAGGCGCTGACTGCCGGTCGCCGCGGTGACCGCGCCGATGAGAAGCGGCGCGGCAAAGGCGGTGGCCTTGCCGGAGAATGAGAAGAAGCCGAAGAACTCGGTAGTCTTGTCCGCGGGACATAGCCGCGCCAAGAGTGTGCGGCTCGACGACTGGATCGGCCCCGAGGCTAGCCCGATCAGAATGGCGAAAAGCGAGATAGACCTGCTCCCCGGTCGCCGCGAACAGAGCGCTGTCTGCGCGTTTGGGCTCGACCGGCAGCACGAACAGGATGTGGTTGGCGTCGACCGACAGCACCGCGAGCGCCGCCAGAATGAACAGGACCAGCGTCCATTGAATGACGCGCTTGGAACCCACGCGGTCGTCGAGTATTCCGCCAAAGCGCGGCACCCACCGTACCGGCGATAGTCAGGATAATGCCGAACAGGCCAAGCTCCGTCGCGCCCCAGCCGAACACCGTCGCGGCATAGATGCCGCCAAAGGCGAAGATGGCGCCGAGCCCGTCCGCATAGAGCATGCGGGCAAGCAGGAAGAGCGCGATCTGGCGGTGGTGGCGGTACGAGGTCCTTGACCCCGCTGACGAGCTGCGAAAGGCCGGCCTTGACCGTCACCGTCTCCCGGGCTGTCGGTGGCCGGTCTGGCGTGAACAGGAACAGCGGCAGGACGAAGACGAGATACCAGAGGGCTGAGAAGGGGCCGATGAACCGGTCGGGCTCCCGGGTGGCAGCATCGAGCGGGATGAGAGGCGAAAGCCCGAACAGGGTCTTGCCGGATCCAGCCGCAACGATGAGCAGCCCCAAGACGAGAACAAGCTCACCACGCCGCCAACATAGCCCGCCGCCCAGCCGATGCCCGACAACCGTGCCGAGCCGCTTTGGTGAGACGAGAGAGGGCATCGTGGCGTTGTTGAAGACGGTGGCGAGCTCAGCGCCGATGGTGGCGAGCGCAAAGCACAACAACACAAGGGGCGACCAAGTCAGAGCGGTCGGGAATAGCGAGCCAGAGCCCGCCAAGGCCAATCACGAGCAGCACCGAGAAGCCCGCGATCCACGGCTTTGCGCGGCAGGCCGGTGTCGGCGATGGCGCCGAGCACGGGCGCAAGGAACGCGGCGATCAGCTCGGCCACGCCTGTGGCATAGGCCCACAGCGTGGAGCCGAGCGCGGCATCGCCCACGAAGCCGTTCACGAAATAGGGCGCGAACAGAAAGGTGACGACGAGCGTATAGAAGGGCTGCGTCGCCCAGTCGAACATCACCCAGCCGGTCAGCGCGAGCGGACCGGCTGGCGCGGCCGATTTCGTCGACGGCCCCGCGCCGTCCCTCAAGGGATCCAGCGCGCATCGAGCACGATCAGATGATTGGGCAGCTCGTTCTTGTTGCCATGACCCGGCGGAAAGTGCTGCGCGAGGATCTTGCCACATGACTCGACGGCGGCAAGGAAGCCTTCGGCGCGCGCGCCCCGGCCAAGATGGTGAGTGAGCCTATCGACCAGCTGTTTCCAGGTGTCTTGCGGCATCTTCTTGTAGATGCCCTCATCGGCGATGATCTCGGCGTAGTGCTCGGCGAAGGACACATAGATCAAGACGCCGGTGCGGCCCTTGGTGGTATGGAGGCTTTGGGCCAGGAACTGCTCGGCCGCCTTTTGATGCGCGCGCGAGCGTTTGATGGCCCGCGGCACGATGGCGAAGCGCAAGGCCTCCCACTGGATGAGTACCGCGCCCACGGCAAACACGGCGAGCTGCGCCAAATAGATGTGCTCGATGGGCCAGTTCGTGAGGTAGATCAGAGGCCAAGGCACGAGCAGCGCGGCGAGCGCCGCCCATAGCAGCGCATAGGCAAAGTAGCCGCCGCTCGCATTCGCTACGACCACGACGATCTCGCCGCTCGTCGTCCGCTCGGCGGCGGTGATGGCCTCGGCGATGCGGGCACGCTCCTCGGCGCTAAAGGTCTGCATCGACGTCCCCTACCAGCCGCCAGAGGCGCCGCCGCCACCGAAGCTACCGCCGCCACCCGAGAAGCCACCGCCGCTATCTCCACCCCCGCCGCTGCTCCAGCCGCCGCTCGAGCTCGCCCCATCCAGGTCCGGGGATGAACACGGGGCCGCCACGCCGCCCGCGCACGCCGGGCTGCTGCGTGCTCCGCCACATGACCCAGACGAACCACAGAATGATAAGGATCCAGAAGATCACCACCAACCAATCGGTGGCGGGGTTGTCGGCGTCGTGCCGGGCCTTCGCCCTTTGCTCCAGCTCGGCCGTATCGCCGGTCAATGCGAGCGTGAGGTCGCGCACGCCGTATTTGATACCGCCGGCAAAATCGCCGGCGCGAAACCGCGGCAGGATCGCAGTCTCGATGATGATCTTCGATAGCGCGTCGGTCAGGATCGGCTCGAGCCCGCGGCCGACCTCGATGCGGACCTTCCGCTCATTAGGCGCCACGATGAGAAGCACGCCATTGTTCAACTGCTTGGTGCCGATGCCCCAATGGCGGCCGAGCTGATAGCCGAAATCCTCGATGGTGAAGCCTTGCAAGCGAAGGAAGCGTGACGACGACGACCTGATCGGAGCTCTTGTCCTCGAGCGCCTTCAGATCGGCGTCGAGCTGCTCCCGGTCGGCTTGGCTCAGGAGGTTCGCGTCGTCGACGACCCGGCCGGTGAGCGTGGGGAAGGTGGGCTCGGCCGCGACCGCGGGCCCGATGCAAAACAGCAACCCGATCCCGAGAAGGATCCCGCCCAGGCGCCGCGGCGTGGAGCCCATGTAACCCTCGCTCGCGCCTCGCCGCTAGAACTTGACCTCCGGGACCTTGGTCTTCTCCTCGGCGACGGTGAAGTTCTGCATCGGCTGGGCGTCTGGATAGAGCAAAGCGCGCCACCAGCGGCCGGGGATGGTCCTGATCTCGGTGTTGTACTCCTGAACCGAGGCGATGTAATCGCGCCGCGCGATGGCGATGCGGTTCTCGGTGCCCTCGAGCTGCGATTGCAAAGCGAGGAAGTTCTGGTTCGACTTCAGGTCGGGATAGGCTTCGCTGACGGCTAGCAGCCGTCCGAGCGCACCGGAGAGCTGGCTCTGAGCCTCCTGGAATTTCTGGAACGCCTCGGGGTTGGTGAGAATGTCGGGCGGAATCTGCATCTGCGTGGCTTTGGCGCGCGCCTCGATGACTTCGGTGAGCACCTTGCTTTCCTGAGCGGCATAGCCCTTCACCGTCTCGACCAGATTGGGGATGAGGTCGGCGCGGCGCTGGTACTGGTTCAAGACCTCGCTCCAGGCAGCCTTGGTCTTTTCCTGGAGCGTGGGAATGGTGTTGATGCCGCAGCCGGCGAGTAAAGCGCCGGCGATCATCACGCATATCGCGCGGACCACACCGCAAGATCGCAGACGCGTCAAAGTCAGCATGACATCCTCCTCGAAATGCCCGAAACGCCTTCGCAAAAACGGGTGTATTGGGGGCTTGTCGCCGACGCAAGGGCTTTCACGGGCGGCCGGGAGATCCAGCAGTCGCGGCATCGAGGCCCGCGCTCGCCGGTCAGAAATTCATCGAGGAGCTGATCGTGGCCCTGAAAATTATCGAGCCCCGACTTATCGCCCGCAGAATGCGTAGGCCCCTGAGCGGACGCGTGCGGTCAGACTTGGCTTCTGCCCTCGTCCCACCTCAAATCTGCCGTTCACTATGATGGCAATGGCCGGATCGGAGGCTCCGCCGACGTGCAGGTGTTGCCAGAATAGAACAAGGGTCAAATTTCTTCCAAGGCGGTCGCTTATTTCGCCAGCACGCGTGGCGGCAGCTCGCTAGATTTTCGCAAGCGACACTTGGAGTTGTGGCGATCCTGGTGCGAGGCCCACGCTCCAAGCGAAATCTTTGACGGACGGCCCGGAATGTTAGGTAATCGGAAGGCTTTCGCAGCCAAATTTGTTAGCCTCCTTCAGCGTGATTCGTGGGGCTGAGCCGTTGAAGGGGAACAAATTCATCGCATGAGGGTTCGATCAACGACGGGGACGAGAGTTGAAAGCGTACGGTGTGAGTAGGGACCAGGCGACCCAAATCGCCCAGAGGGCAACGCGGACTTCGGCGGCATGGCTTGGAATTGGTGCGCTCGCCTTCTTGCTCGCGGCGGTGCCGGCTGACGCCAAGCAGAAGCAGACAAAGGCGCCCGACGACGCCCCGATCGCGGATATCGACAATAGCGAGCCCATGACGCTGGTCGTCTCTGTCGGCGCGCAAAAGCTCGACATCTATCGTGGCACGACTTTGATCACGACGTCACCGGTGTCGACCGGGATGGCGGAACATCCCACGATGATCGGCGCCTTCAGCATCATCGAGAAACAGCGGTGGCACCACTCCAACATCTATAGTGGCGCGCCGATGCCCTGGATGAACCGGATCACCTGGTCGGGCACCGCGCTGCATGCCGGTGTGGTCCCGGGCTACCCAGCGTCCCACGGCTGCATCCGCCTTACTTATGCCTTCGCCCCCAAGCTGTTCCAGATGACCACGGTGGGCGACAATGTGATCATCTCGCGCGGCCGGCCGACGCCAACCCTAGTCGAGCATCCGAACCTTTTCCAACCCTTGCCGCCACCGAGTCCGCCCGTGACGGCGGAAGAGGACCATATTGCCCCGGCGAGTTCGCCCTTGCCGGCTACCGTCGCGGCTGCCGCGAGCCCCGTGATCCTGGCAAAAGCCGAAATGCCGACGACGGTGGACAGCGACGCGCAAGTCGCGGCCGAGACCGACAGCACTCACTCCCAAGCTGAACACTCCGCGACAACCCCGGAACAGCATCCCGAGCCCGATGCGGCGTCCGACCCCAACCGGGTCCATGCGATCACGCCCGATGTAAGCGATGACGCCCGAATCCATGCCGTTCCCGAATTCAGCGGCGAGCGCCGTCGGGGTCGCGACGGAGCAAAAGGTCGCCACCGCAGTGGTGCCTTCGCCGGCCCCCGAGCCGGCCAAGCTCGCGCCTGCGGAGCCGGCAAGCGTTCCGCCGGCGGCGGCAAAGGTCGATGCCGGCATTGCGGCGGCCGCAATGCAAGCTGCCGAGCCGCGGTCAGAAGCCCCCTTGCGCATCCTGCTGACGCGGCGGACGCAACGCGACCGCATCATCGGCGTGCAGCAGATCTTTGCCGCGACGGGCTACCTGCCGCAGCAAGAATTCGACGGCACCATGGGCAAAGCTACCATCACGGCCATCAAAGCCTTCCAGAAGGCTAATGGGATGCCCGAGACGGGGGCCTTTACCGACGAGCTGGTAAAGAAGGTGTACGAGGTCGCCGGCAAAGGCGAGCCGCCGGCCGGGCACCTCTTCGTCCGCCAGGACCGGTCTCGCGTGTTCGATACCCCGGTCAGCTTCCGTGATCCGGACCAGCCGCTCGGCACCCATGTCTACACCGCTTTGAAGTTCGCTCCAGGAGACACCAAGACACGGTGGATGACGCTCAACGTGCAGGACAATCGGGTTGCCGGTCCGCTCGACCGTATCGAGATTCCCGACGACGTGCGTCGGGAAATCTCCGAGCGGCTGACCCCCGGATCGACCCTCATCATCGCCGATACGAGCATCAATTCGGCAAACTTGCCGCGGGGTGGGGACTTCGTGGTCCTCGCCAAATCGACCCCGAACGTCAAGGTCAGCCAAGCCGAGGACGACCCACCGGCCGTTAAGGCCAAGCCGCGCCGCCGTATCGGCACCGGCACCCTTCCCAGGCGCTATTATGTCCCATGGGGCAACCCCCCTTGGTATGCGCGGTCCTGGTAGGCTCACGCTCAACTTCGAGGCTCGCATTGAGAACGGTCATGGCCAGCGGGCCATGGCCGGCGCGGCGCCAGTGCACTTGGCGCGATAGCGGTCCGCCCCGCCGCGTCGACTACGATTGATTAACCTTACGATGCCATCGTGGTGCCGTGCCGCTCCCGGGGGGATTCCGGATCGGATCCATGCACCAATCCGGAAAGATCTTGGCTTGCTGCTCGACGGCGCTATCAGTCGCCGCGGGCCTCGGCGTCGCCGCGCTGTTCGCCATGCAGGACCCCGCTTTGTCTCGCGCTGCACTTGCCTGGGCAGGGACGCTGCAAGGTTCATCGCAAGACAGCGTAACGGACGGATCATCACCGCCTCCCACTGGCCAGGCAAAGGCCTCCGGACCCGACCTCAGCGCTTCGGACGGCTCACCTACTGCGCCCACTCCTCAAGCGCCGCCATCCGGCGCTGTCGAATCGGCTGACGCCCCGTCGCCGCCATCGGACGACGTGGTCGTGCCGCCTCCGGCGCAATGGTCCGACCGGGAGGTCGAGGCAGCGCTCATGGAATGTGTGCACCTCCTCGCGGCTCTGACCGCGGATGTCGTGCCGCTCGCGCCCATTCGCAACGCGAGTTGCGGCACTCCGGCGCCGGTCCTGTTGCGCAGCATCGGAGCCAAGGAGAAGGTCATCGTCGATCCGCCGCTCCTCATCAATTGCCCTATGGTCGTGGCGCTCAATCGCTGGCTCGAAAAGACGGTGCAGCCAGCCGCCCACGCGGCGTTCGGGTCGCCCGTCGCCCGCATGGTCGGCTCATCCTATGCATGCCGGAATCGCTATAATTTGCCCAACGACCGCCTCAGCCAGCACGCCTTCGCCAACGCCGTCGATCTTCCGGCGTTCGCTCTCGCCGACGGGCGCAGGATCGATATCGCCAAGGGTTGGGGCCCGACCCGGCGCGACCTCGTCGCGGCGGCAAACGCCGCGGCAATAGCAAAGCTCGTGCCGGTCGTCGCCAAGGCAGACCCCAAAGCAGAGAAGGGCGCGCCCACGGAGAAAGAGACTGCTGAGGCTGAGCCAAAGGGCGATCCCGCCCGGCTCATGATCGCGGTAAAGGCGTCTACCGCCACGCCGGAGGTCGATGCCGGCGTAGCGGCCAAAGCCCCCCCACCCGCCCCAGACCCGCTGTCGACCGCGCAGGCCAAGTTCCTGCGCCGCGTGCATCAAGGCGCCTGCGAGACCTTCTCCACCGTGCTCGGCCCAGAGGCCAATGACGTGCATCGCACGCATCTGCATCTCGATTTGCAAGACCGGAAGGGGCTCACTGTCTGTCAATAACGACCGTAATCTTGTGATCGGCCGCCCCTCGCCGCTTCAGTCGCTCGACGCGTTACGATAAGAGTGGCCGAGCGCGGTGCTTTGGAGCTACCAAGCTGTTGGCGGCGCGATCGCGTAGGGCGAGACGCGCGAAACGATCATCGGATGCGACAGGAGGTCGAATTGGCAAAAGGTCAACAGAGAAGCAATCGCGAGAAGAAGAAGCCGAAGGCGGACAAGAAGAAGGTCGCGGCGGCCGCCCCGTCAACGGCATCGACCGGTGCGTGGGGGAAACCTGGTCAAGCCGCGCCGAAAAAACGGCCTTAAGGCCCAAATCACCCTAATTCCCGTCGCGCTGCCTGAAGTCAGGTGAGGCCCCCGAGTCTTCCGGATAACGAGCAGCGCTCGGCTCGGTGCAGCATTGTAGCGTGGACGGACGTCTACACATGGTACTTCGATGAGCCGCGACCCGGCGTTCCTTTAGACGGGTGCCATCAGGCGCTCGGCCATACACTGCTCTATGTCGGCATCGCGCCCTCGGACGATCTAGCCGATAAATCAAGAGTTGATCCTGACGAAGGAGAAACCACTTACAGACTGCCGTTTGAGGCGTCGTAACGCCCTGCTTTGCTTGGTGTTTTTAGCCCCTATTAACTCGGAAGGCCCGGAGATAGCTTTCAGGGCATTATGCTGCCCTCGGCAGGCATAAGAGCAGAAGGTATTGAGCTTCCGCCGTGCTGGCGTTGGCTTGCCGCATGTCGGGTTTTCGCAGCGTAGTGCTTCACCTGCCATCTACACGCCCCCAAGTCGAACGGGACGCGAACGAGTTATGCACCAATTCCGCGCCAGGGCAGATCCCCCCGTGTAGGTGGCGCTTCCCTAACTCATTGGCGATGTGAGGAGAAAATTGGAGCGGGCGATGGGATTTGAACCCACGACCCCAACCTTGGCAAGGTTGTGCTCTACCCCTGAGCTACACCCGCGATCCGGCCGCTCCTGTCGCGCTCTTGCCAAACCTTTCGGTTCGCGCTTGAAGGCGGCGACAGGCGTTGTAGTTGATCACCCGGGCGATGTCCATAGGACGCTCCAAGGGCGATTTCCTCAAGAAGCCCAAGCGCGGAGATCAAGGAATTGGCCGCAGCAAGCAGCATAAGCCCTATGCCGATGCCGACAGAGCGGGAGCGGCTGTTCACCCGCCTCGAAGAGCTCGGCATCGGCTCAACCACCGTCGAGCACGAGCCGATGTTTACCGTCGAACAGTCGCAGGCTTTGCGTGGCAGCCTGCCCGGTGCCCATACCAAGAATTTGTTCCTCACCGACAAAGACGGTCGGCCGGTCCTGGTCGTCGCCAAGGAGGACACGCGCGTCGACCTGAAAGTGGTGGCCGAGCGCCTCGGGCTCGGCCGCCTCAGCTTCGGCAAGCTCGAGCGTCTCGCAGAGTTGCTCGGCGTGACGCCCGGCTCGGTGACGCCCTTCGCACTGATCAACGATCCTGGAACCCAAGTCGCCGTGGTGGTGGACGAGACCCTGCTCGCATTGAGGAGGTCAATTGTCATCCATAGGAGAACACGGCCACGACCCGGCTCGCCACCGCAGATCTTCTTCGCTTCATCCGCGCTTGCGGTCATGCGCCGGCCGTCCTCACTTTGTCCCGACCGTTATGAGCAGCGCCTTTGGCCAGTTGCCAATCGGTGCAGCGCTGCCCATGTCTTTAAGCGCAGGGTTACACGGCGGGTTTTGGCATCGCCATGGGTTGGGGTATAGGTTCCCCCAAGCCAAATCAACGAGCATGAGCATGGTTACTCCCATCCTTTCCAAGGGCGCCGCTGACGCCGACCTCGTCAAGGACACGACCACCAAGGATTTCATGCGTGACGTGATCGATGCCTCGCGCGAGGTGCCGGTCCTGGTCGATTTCTGGGCGCCGTGGTGCGGACCGTGCCGGCAGCTGACCCCGCTCCTGGAAAAGGTCGTTCGCGCGGCCAAGGGCTCTATCAAGCTGGTCAAGCTCAATATCGACGAGCACCCGCAAATTCCCGGTCAGATGGGCGTGCAATCGATCCCGGCCGTGTTCGCCTTTCAGGACGGGAGGCCAGTCGACGGCTTCACGGGGGCGTTGCCGGAAGGCCGCCTCAAGGCATTCATCGCCCGCCTGATTGGCGACAGCGCGGCCGATGCTGCGGCAGATTTGGAAACCGCAGAAGCCGCCTTGGCCGCGGGCGACGTCAACGCCGCCGCGCAAGCTTTCGCCGAGATCCTGCAAAAGGACGCCGAGAATGAGCGCGCCGTGGCGGGGCTCGCCAAGTGCTACATCAAGACCGGCGATCTGACGCGTGCCGAGCAGACCTTGGCGTTAGTGCCGCCCGCCAAGGCCGACAGCGCTCCCGTGGCAAGCGCCCTCGCGAACCTCGAATTGGCGCGGAAGGCCGCTAGCGCCGGAGACGTGGAGACGCTGCGCGCCAAGACCGAGGCAAATCCCAACGACACGCAAAGCCGCTTCGATCTCGCGCTGGCGCTGAATGCGAGAGGCGACCGCAAGAGCGCGCTCGAGGAGTTGCTCACCATCATGCGCAAGGATCGCGCCTTCAACGACGACGCGGCGCGCAAGCAGCTCCTGCAGCTGTTCGATGCCTGGGGCGGCAGCGATCCCATCACGATCTCGGGCCGCCAGAGGCTCTCATCCCTGTTGTTCGCCTAAGGGCAAGGAGCGTTACCGCGTGGGGGTAACCGACCGTTATCGAGGGCCCGCAGACCTGCCGGAGGTGCTCCCGGTGTTTCCGCTACGCGGCGCCATCCTCCTGCCGCGCGCCACGCTGTCGCTGAGTGTGTTTGAGCCGCGCTACCTAGCACTGGTCGACTCCGCGCTTGAGACGGACCGCCTCATCGCCATCGTGCAGCCGGCGCCCGAGGCCGGGAGCGGCGAATCGCCTCCCGGCAAGAGCTTTCCGTTGCGGCGGGTGGGCTGCGCCGGACGCATCACCGCTTTCAGCGAAGGCGATGACGGCAGGCTACTCCTGTCCCTCACCGGGATCGCGCGCTTCCAGCTCGCGCGCGAGGTCGCGTCGGAGCAGCCGTTCCGCCTGTGTCAGGTGGACTTCGCCCCTTACACCGCCGACTTCACTTGGGGTCACGGAGAGGACGAGGTCGACCGGCCGCGTCTGCTTACGACCCTCAAAGCCTATCTCGTCGCCAACAAGCTCAGTGCCGATTGGGAGCGCATCGACAGCGCGACCAACGAACGGCTGGTCAACACGCTGTCGATCTTGAGCCCCTACGGGCCGGAGGAAAAGCAGGCACTGCTCGAGGCGCCGGATTTGAAGGCCCGCGCTCAAGCGCTCGTGGCGCTCGCCGAGATGGAGCTTGCCGCCCCCGACGACGGCTCGGGAACGTCGCTGCAATGACAGCCAGATGTGAAGGAGGCGCATCGTGACGCATGAGTGGGAGACGCGCGCGAAGCTCGATCCGAAGCTGCTCGAGATCCTGGTCTGTCCGTTGACCAAGACCTCGCTCAACTACGATGCCGAGCGCCAGGAGCTGATCAGCCGCGCCGCCGGGCTCGCTTATCCGATCCGCGACGGCATTCCGATCATGTTGCCGGAAGAGGCGCGCAAGCTGGACGAGCGTTAGCAGCTCCTCATAGCGTTTCGCCCTTCAGCAAGCGCGGGACGCTGCCGCTGAACCCCGCGGCCTCGCGGACGAGAACGTGCTTAAGCCACGGCGCCTTGTCGACGGCAGCAAGTCCGAGGTCGCGCAGCGCGCGCAAGGGCAGATTATCGTTGGAAAAGAGACGGTTCAGCCCATCCATCACCGTGGCCGAGAAGGCGCTGTCGAAGCGGCGCCAGCGCTCGTAGCGCTGAAGCAGCGCCGGCGCACCCATATCAAGCCCGAGACGCGCGCCTTCCACCAGAACCTCGGTAAGTGCCGCGACGTCGCGTAAGCCGATATTGAGCCCTTGACCGGCGAGCGGGTGGACCGCATGAGCGGCGTCGCCCACCAGCGCAAGCCGCTCGGCGACGAAGCTTCGCGCGATTTGCAGATCGAGCGGAAAGGATTGGCGAGGGCCGGCGAGCGTAATGTCGCCGAGCGTATGGCCGAAGCGCTTCCCGAGCTCGGCCACGAAGCCCGCCTCATCATCCGCCATGATCGCCTCACCCTTCGCCTTGTCTTCCGTCCACACGATGGAGGAACGGTTGCCCGTGAGCGGCAGGATGGCGAAGGGTCCACCCGGCAGGAAATGCTGCACGGCTCGCCCCTCATGCGGCTTCGCATGCGCGACCGTGGTGACGATGCCAATTTGCGGATAAGACCAGGCGACGCATTTAATCCCCGCGCGCTGTCTGAGCCGCGAGCGCTTGCCGTCGGCGGCGACAAGCAGGCTCGCATCGATCCCTCGACCGCCGCCGAGCTTAGCGGTGACCCCGACCCGACCCGTGGCAAAATCGACGATGCTGTCTGGAGCGAAACTCTCGATCGCGGGCTCGCGGGCCACTGCCACGCCGAGCGCGCAACGGAGATCGCTATTCTCGATCATATAGGCGCCGGCTTCGCCACGCCGAAGCTGATCGTCGAAACCGAGAAGATGCGGGCGAAGTGCCGCGTCCAAAGGACTATCGGTGACTTCGATGCTGGTGATCGGTTGGGCGCTCCTGGCAAGCTCCGGCCACACGCCGAGAACGGAGAAGAGGCCCTTGCTCGAGGCCGACAGCGCCGAGGCGCGGGCATCGATCTTGCCCCCCACGAGCGGCTCGGCATCAACCAGCGCCACGCGGAAGCCCTTCGGTGCCAGCGCGCCCAAGCCCAGCGCAAGCGTCATGCCGACGAAACCGCCGCCGGCAATGGTCACATCGTAAGGTCGTTGGTCAGTCATGGGCTCCTTGCGAGGCGTCATTGGTCAAAGGCGATCCTGGAGTCACCACTAGAGGGTGTGAGCAAATAACCGGTCTTCTACTTACCCCCGCAAGGGAGAAGGGGAAACGCCTACGAGGGCAATCGCCTTCGCGTTCCGCTTTCAGGCCGAAACTGGTAAAGGGCGGATCAGCATTGCAGGCGAAAGGTTAGGCTTATGAGCCGTGCACTCGAAACGCTGCTGTCGATCCTCGGCCTCGAGACGCTCGAGGTGAACCTGTTCCGGGGCGTGAGCCCGCAGGCCGGCTGGCAGCGCGTCTTCGGCGGGCAGGTGATCGGCCAAGCGCTGGTGGCCGCCTACCGCACGGTCGAGGGCCGCACCGCCCATTCGTTGCATGGCTATTTTCTGCGCGAAGGCGACCCGTCGGTGCCGATCATCTACAAGGTCGACCGCATCCGCGACGGCGGCAGCTTCTCCACGCGCCGAGTGATCGCGATCCAGCATGGGCAGGCGATTTTCTCCATGGCGGCTTCCTTCCACAAGCTCGAAGAGGGACTCACGCACCAGACGACGATGCCTGCCGTGCCGCCTCCCGAATCACTGCCGAGCGAGGCCGAGCTCAAGGAGAGCCTGATCGACCGCCTGCCACCGCAGGTCAGGGCCTATTGGGAACACGAGCGGCCGATCGAGATCCGCCCGGTCGACCTTTCCCGCTATCTTTCGCCGGAAAAGCGCGCCGCCACCCAGCAAGTCTGGATCAGAGCCACGGGAAGCTTGGGCGAAGACCTCGCGCTCAACCAATGCGTGCTGGCTTATGCCTCGGATTTTACCCTGCTCGACACGGCGCTGATCGCTCACGGGCGCTTCGTGTTCGATCCCTCGCTGATGCTGGCGAGCCTTGACCACGCTATCTGGTTCCACCGCGGCTTCAGGATCGGCGACTGGCTGCTCTACACCCAGGACAGCCCGAGCTCGGGCGGCGGCCGTGCCTTCTGCCGGGGCACCCTCTACACCAGATCGGGGGAACTCGTTGCCTCCACTGCCCAGGAGGGACTGGTGCGGGAGCGCAAGCCTCGCTGATTTTGCCTATTCTTAGGGCAAAACCCGATATTTGCCTAGTTATTGTGCGCCGAACCTCTGCTGCACCCGTGTGGGGCCCGGACCCCAACTCTAAAAAATCCATTAAAGCCAATGAAATTGCAGGGGTGCGGTGGAGTTGGCACGCGGCTTGACTCTGCTTTCAGGTTCACGCGGCTCGCAAACGTGGCCAAAACCGAGGAAGCCGCCAATTGGAGGGGTAGAGAGATGAAGCTGGTGATGGCGATCATCAAGCCATTCAAGCTCGATGAGGTGCGCCAAGCCCTCACCGAGCTCGGCCTGCAAGGCATGACCGTGACCGAAGTTAAAGGTTACGGCCGGCAAAAGGGCCATACGGAGATCTATCGGGGCGCGGAATATGCCGTGAATTTCCTGCCGAAGATCAAAATCGAGGTCGTCGTGCCGGCCAAGCAGGTCGACAAGGCCGTCGATGCCATCGTTGCCGCGGCCAAGACCGGGCAGATCGGCGACGGCAAGATCTTCGTCGTTCCCGTCGAGCAGACGGTGCGCATCCGCACCGGTGAAACCGACGAATCAGCGCTCTGAGAGGGGGAGGTAATTAGATGGTGACCCTTATCAAAATTCTTTCCGGCGTGTTCGCAGCGCTCGCTGTGCTGCTTCTCGCCGCCTATATCGATCCAAGCTTTGCCCAGGACGCAGCAGCGGCAGCTGCTCCGGCCGCTCCAGCCGCTCCCCGTCACCGATCAATACGGGCGACACGGCCTGGATGCTGACGTCTACCGCGCTCGTGCTGATGATGACGATTCCCGGACTTGCCCTGTTCTATGGCGGCATGGTGCGCAAGAAGAACGTGCTCGCCACCGTCGGCCAAGCCTTTGGGGCGACCTGCATCATTACCGTCTTGTGGATGGTCATCGGCTATTCGATCGCCTTCACGACCAATGACAGCGAGTCGATGAACAAGTGGATCGGCGGATTCAAATATTTCATGCTGAAGCCGATGGGCATCGACGCAGTCAGCCCATTGGCGGGCACGATCCCTGAGTCCGTCTATATGTGCTTCCAGATGACCTTCGCCATCATCACCCCAGCGCTGATTGCCGGGTCGCTCGCGGACCGCATGAAGTTCTCGTCCTTCATGGTGTTCATGGGAGCCTGGCTCGTCCTCGTCTATAGCCCGATCGCGCATTGGGTGTGGGGCGGCGGCTGGCTCGGTCAACTGGGCGCACTCGATTATGCAGGCGGAACCGTCGTGCATTTGAACGCCGGAACCGCAGGTCTTGTCTGCGCGCTCGTGCTTGGTCCGCGTTACGGGCTCGGCAAGGAGAACATGGCCCCCTACAATCTCGTCTACAGCGTGATCGGGGCGTCGCTCCTGTGGGTGGGCTGGTTTGGGTTCAACGCTGGTTCGGCAGTGACCGCCAATGTCAATGCCGGTATGGCCATGGCCGCGACCCAGATTGCCACGGCCGCGGCGGCACTCGCTTGGATGGTGTGCGAATGGCTCATCGCCAAGAAGCCAAGCATCCTCGGCATCGTCTCGGGCGCGGTGGCGGGTCTTGTCGCCATCACCCCGGCATCGGGTTTCGTCAATCCGATGGGCGCACTGATCATCGGCATCGCCGCCGGCGCCGTCTGCTATTTCGCGGCGGTACACGTCAAGAAGGCGCTCGGCTATGACGATGCTCTCGATGCCTTCGGCGTGCATGCCGTCGGTGGCGCGCTCGGCGCGATGATGACCGGCATGTTTGCTTCAAATGCCATCAATTCGGCCGGCAAAGGCTGGCTGCTCGATGGCAACGGCCATCAGATGCTGATCCAGTTCTTCGACGTGGCCGGCACCTTCATTTATTGCGCCGTGATGACCTACATCATCCTCAAGGTGATCGACATCTGCATAGGCTTGAGAGTCTCCCAGGCCGTCGAGGTCGAAGGGCTCGATATCAATCTCCATGGAGAGGTGGTCCAATAGCCAAACGCGCAGATTCAACTCCAGGGATAAGAAGGCTTCAACGAGAGCCAAGTCTCCTCCTCCCTTGATTTTGTTCTCACCTAAGCCCCGGCGCGTTGCCGGGGCTTATTTATTGTCAGGAGCCGTTGAGCCGACCAGCCATTGCCGAGACTCACGCCATCCCGTAACACCCCTCCCATGGCGACCCATGCTGGCCTCACTCATCTCGACGATTTGGTCGCCTCGCCCTTCGCGCGCCTGACCGAGTTGCTGCACGGCATCAAGCCCGGAGAGCCGCCGATCGACCTTTCGCTCGGCGAGCCCCACGCGCTCATCCCATCCTTCCTCGGGCCGACGCTTGAGCGCCATGTGAGCGAGTTCGGCCGCTATCCTCCAATCCGGGGCATTCCGGCGCTTCGCCAGGCCATCACGGATTGGTTGGGACGACGCTATCCAGCCCTCGCCGGCCATATCGACCCCGACAGCCATGTGCTGCCGCTGACCGGCTCACGCGAGGGATTGTTCTCCGCCATCTTTCCCGCGCTCGCGCGAAAAGGCCCGGTCACGCAGCCGGCGGTGTTGATTCCCAACCCCTTCTACCCGGCCTACGCGGCAGCGGCGGCCACCTCCGGCGCCGAGCCCGTGTTTCTCACTGGCTCTCCAGCGACGGGCTTCCTCCCCGACCTCGAGGCCATCGGCCGCGAGTTGCTCAGCCGCACCATCGCGCTCTATCTCTGCTCGCCATCGAACCCGCAAGGCGCCGTGGCGGATCGCGGCTACCTTGCGGCGGTGATCGCGCTTGCCCGCCGCTTCGGCTTCATGCTGTTCGCCGACGAATGCTATTCGGAGATCTATGGCGAGAGCCCGCCACCCGGCGCGCTCGAGGTCGCATTGGCGACCGATGGCAGCTTTGCCAATGTCGTGGTCTTCCAGTCCCTCTCCAAGCGCTCCGGGCTCCCGGGCCTTAGGTCGGGATTTATTGCCGGCGACCCAAGCTTCATCGCGCCCTTCGGCCGCTTCCGTAATGTCGCTTGCCCGCAAATGCCCCTGCCTATCCAGCATGTCTCGGTCGAGGCCTGGTCCGACGAGGAGCATGTCAGCCAGGGCCGCGCGCTCTACCGGCAGAATTTCGACATTGCCGACGAGGTGCTCGGAGACCGCTATGGCTACCGGCGCCCGGAAGGCGGCTTCTTTCTCTGGCTCGACCTTGGACGCCAAGGCGGCGGCGAGACCGCGGTAACAACCCTTTGGAAAGGGTGTGGTGTCAGAACTCCTTCCGGGATCTTATCTCGCCCGTGACGGGGCCGGCGGCATCAATCCTGGCACGAATCACGCCAGGGTTGCGCTGGTGCACGACCCCAGGACCACGGGCGAGGCTTTGGCGCGCATCGTCGCCACATTGGGTTAGGGGATGGCCAGCAGACGCAGACAAGTGGAGCGGAAGCGGCTCCTGCCGGGCTCGGTCGAGACGGGCTTGAGGAGGCTCGTGCTTGGCAGTTGCGGCCTCGTTTTCATCGCAGTCGCGGGCGCCGCCTGGGCGAGCCTTGCCACCTGGTCGGTGTACGACCCGAGCTTCAACAACGCCACGCAAGCGACGCCACGAAATCTCTTGGGGCATTGGGGCGCGGTGGTCGCCGATCTCGCCGTCCAGTGCCTAGGCCTTGCCTCAATCGTGCTCTTCCTGCCGGTCGCCGCATGGGGGTGGCATTTCGTGTTCCACACGGTCCCGGAGGTCCGCCGCGCACGGCTGTTCGTTTGGCCGATTGCCGTCTTGCTGCTCGCCGCCGCCCTCTCCGCCCTGCCCCAGCCGAAGAGCTGGCCGCTGCCAAACGGCCTTGGCGGAATTCTCGGCGATTTCCTCATGGCGGGCGCCCATGTCATCGGATTGTTGCCCGCGGCCGCCGCGTCTTTCCTCGCCGGTCTCTTTTTCCTGATCGCCGGCACCTCTCTCCTGCTGTTCGCCTGCGGCACGAGCGCGTCCTCGCTCATCGCGCTCTGGGCACCGAGAACGAAGATTCACAGCGAATGGGCCAACGCCTCGCTCGGCGCCGCGCTGCATTTTGCCATGCATACACGCGCCAAGCTCAAGCGCGGTTTCGGCTGGCCGAAGCGCAAACAGGCGCCCGATGAAGTCCCGGACTTCGCCGAGGATGCGGCAAGCGTGAGCCGGGAGGCTGCCTGGTCCGAGCCCGACGCCGATGGCCGCATCGAGCCCTCCTTCGATATCGACTCGCTCAACCTCGGCGAGGCAGCGGAGGAGGACGAGGAGTCCGAGGACGTCACGGAGCCGAGCTATCGCATCACGCGCACCAGCCCCGAAGCGAAACAAGGGCACAAGAGCTTGCGCCGCCAGCCGCGCTCGGACACGCCATACGAGGCCCCACCATTCAAGCTGCTGCAGCAGCAGCCTCGCGCCAACCGCGGCCGCGGCATCAGCGACGATGTGCTGCAGGAGAACGCGAGAGAGCTCGAAGGCGTGTTTCAGGATTTCGGCGTCAAGGGCGAGATCACCAATGTGCACCCCGGCCCCGTTGTCACGCTCTACGAGCTCGAACCCGCGCCGGGAACGAAATCCTCTCGCGTCATCGGGCTCGCCGATGATATCGCCCGCTCCATGAGCGCGGTCGCCGCCCGTGTGGCCGTGGTCCCCGGCCGAAACGCCATCGGCATCGAGCTGCCCAATGACCGACGCGAGATCGTGATGCTGCGGGAGCTTATCGAATCCCCGGACTTCCAGGAGACCGACGCGCGACTGGCGCTGGCGCTCGGCAAGAATATCGGTGGCGAATCCGTTATCGTCGACCTCGCCCGCATGCCGCATCTCCTGATCGCCGGCACCACCGGCTCAGGCAAGTCGGTCGGCATCAACACCATGATCCTGTCCCTGCTCTACCGGCTGTCTCCGGATCAGTGCAAATTCATCATGATCGATCCGAAGATGCTGGAGCTCTCGGTCTATGACGGCATCCCGCATCTGCTCGCGCCGGTCGTCACCGAGCCGAAAAAGGCGGTGGTGGCGCTCAAATGGACGGTGCGCGAGATGGAGGAACGCTACAAGCGCATGTCGAAATTGGGCGTGCGCGACGTCAAGGGATACAACAGCCGCATCCTGCAGGCGGAGGCCAAAGGCGAAACGCTGACGCGGACAGTGCAGACGGGCTTCGACCGCGCGACCGGGCGCGCCATCTACGAGCAGGAGGAGATGGACTACGAGGTGATGCCCTACATCGTCGTCATCGTCGACGAGATGGCCGATCTGATGATGGTGGCCGGCAAGGACATCGAGTCCGCGGTGCAAAGGCTCGCCCAGATGGCCCGGGCCGCCGGCATCCATCTCATCACCGCGACGCAGCGTCCGAGCGTCGACGTGATCACCGGCACCATCAAGGCGAACTTCCCGACGCGGGTGAGCTTCCAGGTGACGTCAAAGATCGACAGCCGCACGATCCTGGGTGAGCAGGGCGCCGAGCAGCTGCTCGGCCAAGGCGACATGCTCTATATGGCGGGCGGCGGACGCATCATGCGCGTGCATGGACCGTTCGTCGCCGACGACGAGGTCGAGAAGGTGGTGCGCCATTTGAAGAAGCAGGGCGTTCCGGACTATCTCGACGCCGTCACCGAGGAGGGGGACGAGGCGGGCGACGCCGAGGAGGGCGCCAAGTATGGCGACTCCGGCGACGACCTCTACGATCAGGCCGTGGCCATCGTGCTCAAGGACCGCAAGGCTTCGACCAGCTATGTGCAGCGGCGGCTGGGCATCGGCTATAACCGCGCCGCCACCCTGGTTGAGCGCATGGAGAAGGAAGGGCTGATCGGCGCCGCCAACCATGCCGGCAAACGGGAAATCCTGGTCGGCGACGAGGCGGCCGCGCCTTATTAGGCCCGGATCCTCGCCCCCCAGGCCATTTCGCCAAGAAGTTGACCAAGAGTGCATTGAGCCGGCGGCGGACTGATCCCGACGCTGACTACACGGCGCGCGAGCTGGGGTGGATCGTGTAAGCGCAGCCTGCTCGAGTGCCACGCCAACCACCGATCAATTTCTATTGCATCCACAAGCCCCACAGCAGCAGGACGGTGAAGAGCACGATGATCGCAATAAGCGTCACCTTAGCGATTGTGTTCATGGCCTCGCCATATATTGCGCGCCGACGCCCAAAGAAGAAGCCCTGCACGCGGGGGCGGGGCTTCTAGGGTTCCATTGGGGGGAACAGTGATGGGAGGAAAGCCATCACAGCGCTCACAAAGCGCTTCGGGGATTGAGAACAATCCCCACAGTCATCAACAATTTGTCATGAGTTAAGAAGAAAGCCCCGGCCAAGCGACCGGGGCTGAGTTTAACCCAAGGAAACTCTGGCTTAGGAAACCGAGCCTCGGCCACCACGATAGCACAAATGCCGACCGGGCCCTGCGGCACAAAGTCCCTAGTGGCACCCACGATAGCGTGAGTGTATGGTTTGCTGACAAGCGCAATCTCTGGGAGGAGACAATGAAGAAATTCGTTACGATGATCGTCGCTTTGGGTCTTGCGGTTGCCTTCGCCGGCCCCACGTTTGCCGCTGATGCACCAAAGACGAAAGCCGACTGCGAGAAGGCCAAAATGAAGTGGGATGACACAGCCAAGAAGTGCAGCAAGTAGCGCGCTTCAGCTTACAGGGCGGCGGGTCTTCGGACCCGCCGTTTTTAACAACCCCGGCCAAGTGAGCCGGGGTTTTTCGTTAGGAGAGATAGACACGAGCGAGACATGCTCAAGAGGCGCGAACCACGTCGCGCAAAAAAGTTGGCACCGGAGTTGGCACCGGACATGCGGTGACAAGCGGTTATTAGGGGTTAAGCCACCTTGTCTTAGGCTCCAATATTTCGCGGAAATCCGCGCATGCAGTGACTGGACGGAGCTAGGAGTCACCTTAATCATAAATTGACCAGATTTGGCGGAATCATCTATCGATGGCTGCTGGGGCACCCACCCGAGCACCGCTCCATGAGGGGATCATCAATGCGCTGCAGATCCGTGTGGCTTGTTTTGAGCTTATCGCCGGTTCTTTGTTTCTCGGCAGGACTGGCGCTTGCCCAAGACACCACGACCACGGTGCAAAAGATCACGCCCGCTACGGGCTCTATTCCTGCGCAAAATGCGCTCCGGCCCGCGCAAGATCTGAAGGATGGCACCCACCCGGCGGCCGCTGAACCCTATGACGCAGCCGTTCCGGAACCTGGCGAGGCCGCGCCTGGAGGCGAGATCAATCCGAGCGCCGGCGACGAGGGCGCTGGGTGGGATGCCGCGGTGGAGGCAACGCCTGGACCGACGCCCTTGATTGGGGCGGAGCAAACCGCGGCCGTGCAGCGCATCAATGCCTATTTCAACGGCATCACCAATTTGCAAGGCACCTTCGAGCAGGTCGATTCCAACAACAAGCACGCCACAGGCCGCTTCTACGTACAGCGCCCGGGCAAGCTCCGCTTCGACTATGCTGCTCCGAGCACGCTCCGCATCGTCGCTGACGGGCACTTCCTTGCCATCGAAGATTCGGACCTAAAGACGATCGAGAAATATCCGCTCGAGTCGACGCCCTTCCGCCTGCTCTTGGGTGATGGGGTCGATCTCAACCGCGATGCCCGCATCGTCGGCGCAGAGCAGCAAGAGGGCTCGCTTGCAGTCACGCTCGAGGACAAGAGCGGCGATGCCACCGGCCAGATCAAACTAAACTTCTCCACCGAACCGGAGCTGAAGTTGAAGCAATGGGTGATCACCGACGCCCAAGGCCTCGCTACCAGCGTGACGGTCGACGATGTCGTTCCGGGGCGCAAGGTCGCGGCGGACTTCTTCAACGCGACGGTGTCGTTTCAACCCTTCCAATAAAGGCCGCCTGAAATCCTCATCTCCCACGAACCCTCGTAATGTTCTTCACAAATTCGTTAGAGAACGTCGAGAACGCCAGCAAAAACAATAGATTACGCTTGAGCACAAGGCCCCTATTTACGGCCCATTAATTTTTTTGCAGCGCTTCGGTTGAAATCGCTCACGGACCTGCATATTTGTTGGCGACAGAAGCGGTCCACATCGCTTTTCATCGGTAGTGCCCCCCGTCTAGCCGAAGATGTGGTCTGCCCGTGCCGGCTTCCCTCCCGGCGCGCGCGCAAAAAAACGCGCTTCTGGCGCCCAACCACGCGCAGCGGTTGGGCGCCTTTTCTTTTTTTCGGGGCACAACTTCCATGCACCTTCGTCTCGCCACCTGGAACATCAACTCGGTGCGGCTCCGGCTCGACCTCGTCGAGCGCTTCGTCAAGGCCCATCAGCCGGACGTTCTCTGCCTGCAAGAGATCAAATGCGTCGACGACAGCTTCCCCGAGCTGCCGCTCAGGGCGCTGGGGTTCGACCATGTCGCGATCTGCGGGCAGAAGGGCTATCACGGCGTCGCCACGCTCTCGCGCATTCCCTTCACGCCGATCGAACGCCGCGACATTTGTGGGCGCGGACACGCACGCCATCTCTCGGTCGCGCTTGGCAGCGGGACGGCGAGCCGAGAGCCGGTCGTGCTGCACAATGTGTATGTGCCGGCGGGGGGCGATGTGCCGGATCCGGTGCTCAATCCAAAGTTCCGCCACAAGCTCGATTTCCTCGAAGCCATGGAGGTCTGGTTTCGCGGGCTTCGCGGCAAGTCGAAAAACTGCATGATCCTCGTCGGCGATTTGAACGTGGCGCCGCTGCCGACCGACGTGTGGTCGCACAAGCACCTGCTCAAGGTCGTGAGCCATACGCCGGCCGAGGTCGAACGCTTCGAACGGATGCAAGCATCGCACGGTTGGATCGACGTCATGCGTCGGCATGTGCCGCCCGAGCAGACGCTCTACACGTGGTGGAGCTACCGGGCGCGCGACTGGCGGGCGTCGAATCGCGGCAGGCGGCTCGACCATATCTGGACCACGCCCGCTCTCGACGGGACCGCGGTCTCGATGGCGGTGCTCGATGAGACGCGCGACTGGCCGCGCACTTCCGACCATGTGCCGGTCATCGCGGATTTCGTGATTGACGACTGACCCTCATGCTGAGGAGCGCTCAACGAGCGCATCTCGAAGCATGAGGCCCTGAAGCAATCAATGGCTCATCGACCTCGGCTCAAGGCACGAGCTTGTAGCCACCGGTCTCGGTGATGAGCAGCTCGGCTTGCGATGGGTCTTTCTCGATCTTCTGGCGCAAGCGATAGATGTGAGTCTCGAGCGTATGGGTGGTGACGCCGGCGTTGTAACCCCACACCTCATGCAGCAGCACGTCGCGGGTGACGACCCGCTCGCCCGCGCGGTACAGATATTTGAGGATCGAGGTCTCTTTCTCGGTGAGCCTGATCTTGCCGCCGCCGCCATCGACGAGCAATTTGGACGCCGGCTTGAAGGTGTAAGGTCCGATGGTGAAGACGGCGTCCTCACTCTGCTCGTGCTGCCGGAGCTGCGCGCGGATGCGGGCAAGCAGCACGCCGAGCTTGAAGGGCTTGGTCACATAGTCGTTGGCGCCGGATTCCAAACCGAGAATGGTGTCGGAATCGGAGGCTTGCCCGGTCAGCATGACGACGGGGCCTTTGAAACCGCCGCGGCGCAGCAGCTTGCAGGCTTCGCGCCCATCGAGATCGGGAAGGCCGACGTCGAGGAGAACCAGGTCCACATGGCCGTTGCGCGCAAGCTTCAACCCGTCCGACGCCGTGGCCGCAAGCAGCGTCTCGAACTCCTCATGCAGCGACAGCTGCTCGCTCAAGGAGTTGCGAAGCTCGTCGTCGTCGTCGATGATTAGGATCTTGCGCGCGTTGCCCATTGCTCCCCCCGACAGAACTCCGAGGTGCCCAGTATTAAGCGCCGGGCGCCGCTTGGACAAGCGGATCGCGCAAGACCGGCTAAGCGAAAAAGACCAATCGGCAATGGGAGTTAAACGTTCACGGAGGTTCGTCGTCAGGCGGGCGTCCGGAAAGCAGAGCGAAGGGCGCCTTGCGCTCGCCCACGGGGTTAGGCGCGCCGCCCTCGGCCGCTCGGGCATGGCGGCGCTGAAACTTGAAGGCGACGGCGCCACGCCGCTTGGATGCTTTCACATCCGCCAGGTGCTGTATCGCGCTGATCGCGTGGCGAGGCCAAGGACACGATTGCCGGTGCGAGCGATCCGCAACAATGATGGCTGGTGCGACGATCCCGCCGACCGCAACTACAACAGGCTGATCAAGCTGCCGTCGAAGCGCAGCGCGGAAGGCTTGAAGCGCGCCGACCATCTCTATGATGTGGTGCTGGTGCTCGGCTACAATGACCGCCCTCGCGTTAAGGGGCGGGGCAGCGCTATCTTCGTGCATCTCGCACGCCCCGGCTACACACCGACCGATGGCTGTATCGCGCTTTCACTCCGCGACATGCTCGCGCTTCTGGCGCAAACGCGGCCAGGTTCGATGATCGTTATTGTGCGGTAACTTAAGCTCGTCGTTAGTCACGAGGTTCGGCCTTGCGTGCGCCGAAGATCGCCGTGCCGATGCGGACGTAAGTAGCACCGAAGGCGATGGCCGCTGCAAAATCCCCGCTCATGCCCATGCTCAGCTCCTTCAGCCCGAGGCGGGCAGCGATGTTGGCGAGCAGGGCGAAATGCAAGCTCGGTTCCTCATCAAGTGGCGGAATGCACATCAGTCCCTCGATGGCGAGACCGTACTCGTCGCGGCATTGCGCCACGAAGGCGTCAGTCTCGGCGGGCAGCACGCCAGCCTTTTGCCGCTCCTCGCCGGTGTTGACTTGCACGAGCAAGCGGGCCCGCTTGCCGCTCCGCGCGATCTCTTCGGCAAGCGTGCGCGCAATCTTTGGCCGGTCGACGCTATGGATGACGTCGAACAGCGCGACGGCATCGCGCGCCTTGTTCGATTGCAGGGGGCCGATGAGATGCAGCTCGACATTGGGGTAGCGCGCTTTCAGCTCCGGCCACTTCGCCTGAACCTCCTGCACGCGGTTCTCGCCGAACCGGCGTTGGCCTAACGCGATCACGTCCTCGATGAGTTGCATGGGCACCGTCTTGGTCACGGCGATGAGCTTCACCGAGGCGGGCTCGCGTCCGCATCCGCGCGCCGCGCCGGCCATCTCGCGCTGAACCGCGTGAAGCGAGGATGCTGCCGTACTGGCGTTGCTCATGAGCCCGGCATGCCAGAGAGCACGCCGCACTGCAACTCTCGCTATTTCACGCCGGCCTGGTCGAAGGCAGTCGCGATATCGGGTTTGATCGCCTTCGCCGCGGCGATGTCTGCGTCGCCGCTGGCGTCATCCTTCCTGCGCTTTGCGAGGCCGCGTCCATAAAGCGCCGTGGCGCGCTTGGCATCGAGCTGCAAGGCCGCGTCGTAATCGGCAATGGCCTTGTCGATCTGGCCTTGGCTCAGATAGGCGAAACCGCGCTTTCGAAGGCGCCCGGAGTCTTCGGGCCGATATCGATCGCGGCGTCGAAATCCTGGATGGCCTGCAGGGCGTCACCTTTAGCGAAATGGACGCGGCCCCGATTGTAGAACGCGATCGCCGAGTTCGCGTCGAGCCTGACCGCCTGATCGAAATCGCGGAGCGCATTGTCGAAGTCGCCCCGGCGCGCAAAGGTCAAGCCCCGATTGACGAACCCTTGCGCGTGACCCGGCTCGAGCTCGATGACGCGGTTATTGTCCTCGAGCGCGCGCTCATAGGCGCGCTGATCGGCATAGATGGCGCCGCGGTTGCTCAAGGCCTTGACGTGACCGGGATCGAGCTTGATCGCCGCGCCGTAGTCGAGAATGGCGCGGTCGGGGTCGCTCTTAGCCTCGTAAGCTAGCCCCCGGCCATAGTATGCGTGGCGTTTTTGGGATCGAGCGCGAGCCCCTCGCCGAAATCGTGGATCGCGTCGTCGTAGTCCTGCCGCTTGAGATAAGCGGCGGCGCGACGAAAATAACTGAGGGCGAGGTCGCGTCCCTGGGTCGCGCCCGCCTCGATCAGTGCCGTGCAGCCGCTGGTCTGCTGCTCGGGCGTGGGGCTTCCTTCCCCCTTGCACCAGCCAACATCCTGGCTGCTCTCAGCGTCGGCGAGGCTTGGCCCGGTCGTCACCACGAAGGCAATCGCGCCGCTCAGCACAATCTTGCGTAGCATCAGGGGAACAACTTTCTTACGCATGGCTCAGTTGCCGCCATCTTGTTGCAAGCAAGCCCTTCGTGGCAGATCACGCTGTAGATGGCTGCAAACCGTCGCGCCCGATTGACCCCGCTTCGCCTTTCATGCCTATTCGGGCCAATTTCAACCGCCCGAATGTCCCGATGGCCCTCGAACGCTACAACCCGCGCAATGCAGAGCCCCGCTGGCAGAAGCTCTGGGACGAGCGTGGGCTATTCCACGCCGACGAAAATGATCCGCGCCCGAAATATTATGTTCTTGAAATGTTCCCATACCCGTCCGGGCGCATTCATATGGGTCACGTCCGCAACTACACCATGGGCGACGTGGTCGCCCGCTATATGCGGGCGCGCGGCCACAATGTGCTCCACCCGATGGGCTGGGACGCCTTCGGACTGCCGGCGGAGAACGCCGCAATCGAGCGCGGCATCCACCCCGCCAAATGGACCTACGACAATATCGCCACCATGCGCGGGCAGCTCAAAAGCATGGGGCTGTCGCTCGACTGGGCGCGCGAGTTCGCGACCTGCGACCTCGACTATTACCATCAACAGCAAAGGCTATTTCTGGATCTGCTCACAGCCGGCCTCGTCGACCGCAAGCAGCGGACGGTGAATTGGGACCCGGTCGATCAGACCGTGCTCGCCAATGAGCAGGTGATCGATGGGCGTGGCTGGCGCTCCGGTGCTCTCGTCGAACAACGCGAGCAGCCGGAATGGGTGTTGAAAATCACCGACTTCGCGCAAGACCTGCTCGACTCGCTCAGCACGCTCGATCGCTGGCCGGAGAAGGTGCGGCTAATGCAGGCGAATTGGATCGGCCGCTCGGAGGGATTGCTCATTCGTTTTGCGACCGTGCCGGGGACCGCATCAAGAGATGACGAAGTCATCGAGGTGTTCACCACGCGGCCCGACACGCTGTTCGGTGCGAGCTTTGTGGCCATTGCACCGGACCACAAGCTGGCCAAGGCGGTCTCCGAGCGCGATCCGAAGGCATCGGCTTTCATCGCCGAGTGCCAACATCACGGCACGAGTGCGGCGGCGCTCGAGACGCAAGCGAAGAAGGGCTACGACACCGGCCTACGCGTGAAGCACCCGGTGATCGAGGGTGCCGTGCTTCCCGTCTTCATCGCCAATTTCGTCCTCATGGAGTACGGGACCGGCGCCATCTTCGGCTGCCCGGCGCATGATCAGCGCGATCTCGAATTTGCCAGGAGCTATGGGCTCCCCGTGGTCCGGGTGGTGCTGTCGCCCGGCGCCGATGCAAAGACCTTCGCTATTGGCGACGGGGCCTATACTGGCGACGGCGTGATGATCAATTCGGCCTTTCTCGATGGGCTCTCCGTCGAGGCCGCGAAGCAGGCTATGGCCAAGCACCTGACCACGAAATTGCTGCAGGGCAAGCCGCAAGCGACACGCAAGACCGAGTTCCGCTTGCGCGACTGGGGCATCTCGCGGCAGCGATATTGGGGCTGCCCGATCCCGATGATCCATTGCGAAGTCTGCGGCATCGTGCCGGTGCCGGTGCAAGACCTGCCGGTCAAGCTGCCGGAGGACGTGACCTTCGATGGTACGGGCAACCCGCTCGACCGCCATCCCACCTGGAAGCACGTCACCTGCCCGCAATGCGGCGGTCCCGCTAAACGCGAGACCGACACCATGGACACCTTCGTCGAATTCGTCCTGGTACTTCGCCCGCTTCTGCTCACCGCATGCTGCCGTGCCGACCGACACCAACGCAGTCGGCTATTGGCTTCCCGTCGACCAGTATATCGGCGGCGTCGAGCACGCAATCCTGCATCTCCTCTATGCGCGCTTCTTCACCCGCGCCATGCGCAGGACCGAGCATCTGCAAGTCGACGAGCCGTTCAAGGGCCTCTTCACTCAAGGCATGGTCACCCACGAGACCTACAAAGACGGCCTCGGCAAATGGGTGCTGCCGCAGGAGGTGACCATCCGCGACGGCCAAGCCGTGCACGTCAAGACTGGAGAGCCCATCACCGTCGGCGCTATCGAGTCCATGTCGAAATCGAAAAAGAACGTTGTCGATCCCGACGACATCATCGGCGCCTTTGGGGCTGACACGGCACGCTGGTTCATGCTGTCCGACACGCCTCCGGAGCGAGACATCGAATGGACGGCGGGCGGCGTCGAAGGCGCCTTCCGCTTCCTGCAGCGCCTATGGCGGCTCGTGAATGAGGCGGCCGAGAAGGGCGGGGAGAGTGCAGTGCCCGGGCAGATGGGGAGCGAGGCTCTGGTGCTCCGGCGCGCGAGCCACCGAAGCGTCGCAGCCGTCACCTCGGCAATCGACAAGCTTCGCTTCAACGTCGCCATCGCCAATATCTATGAGCTTGCCAATGCGCTCTCCGCGGCCCTACAAGACGCTGGCGCCGCGCCGCCTCCGGATGTGCGATTCGCGCTCCGGGAGGCCGCGGAAATGCTGACCCGAATCGCCGCCCCAATGGTGCCGCATCTGGCTGAAGAATGCTGGGCGGCGCTCGGGAATCGGACCCTGCTCGCCGAAGTGGCTTGGCCCACCCCGGACCTTGGGCTTTTGCTGGACGAAACCGTCACCATCGCGGTCCAAGTCAACGGCAAAAGGCGGGATGAATTGAGGATTGCACGGGACGCCGCGAAGGAAGATATTGAAGCTGCGGCGTTAAAGCTCGACAATGTCGTGCGCGCCATTGGGGGACGCAAAATCAAGAAGGTCGTGATCGTGCCGCAGAGGATCGTCAATGTGGTGGCGTAGCCCACTGGTTGCGGCCATGCTCACTGCTGCGGCCGTGAGCCTGACCGCTTGCGGCTTCCAGCCCCTATACGGCACCACCGCCGGTGGCTCCCGGCTGGGCGCGGTGATGGCGGGGGTGGAGGTCACCCCCATCCCCGGCCGCGTCGGGCAAAAGCTGCGCAACGAGCTTATCTTCGCGAATACCGGCGGCGGCGAGGCTGCGCCAACCGCTTACAAGCTCGACATCGTCATCAAGGAACATGTGACCAGCGAGCTGGTCCAGATTTCGGGCAACGCCAACGCGGTAGTCTACGGGCTCGACGCCACATTCAAGCTGACGAAGGCCGGCAAGGTTGTCCTTGAGGGCAAGGCAACCTCGCAGGCGCAATATGAGCGGTTCCAGACGATCTTCTCCAATGTGCGCGCCCGCGTCGATGCCGAGGACCGAGCTGCGCGCACCGTCGCCGAAAGCATCAAGGTCCGCCTTGCGGCCTATTTGTCGCAAGCGGCTTGAGCACCGCTTTCCCGCGCCGCTCCGGTTGCCGCCATGGTCGCCTATAAGGCCGGAAGGCTTCAGCGCTTGCTGAAGTCGCTCGATCCTCAGTGCCGCGCCGCGCTTGTCTACGGTCCGGATGCGGGGCTCATCGCCGACCGAGCCACGGCACTCGCCAACTATTTCGCAGGTCAGGCAAAGGGCAGCACCGACATGGTCCGTCTCGACGACCGCGATCTCGCGGAGGACGGAGCACGCCTTGAAGTCGAGCTTCGCACCGTCGCCATGTTTGCCGACCGGAAAGTGGTGCGTCTCGCCGCAGGTACGAGGCTCGACGTTCCGTCGTTGAAGGCGCTGCTCGAAGCTCCGTTGGAGGGCGCGCTGGTCATCGAGGCCGGACCGCTCCGCCCAGATTCAGCCTTGCGCAAACTGTTCGAGGGGCACGCCACAGCGGCAGCGCTTCCCTTCTATGCCGACGAACGCACAATTGCCGATCTGATCGACGCCGAACTCGACAAGGCCGGCCTCGGCATCGATGCCGAGACCCGCGCCTATTTGGCAACGCGGCTCGGCGCCGATCAGGCCTTGTCCCGCTCCGAGGTGACGAAGCTGGCGCTCTACGCCGCTGGCAAGGGCCATGTCAGCCCCGAGGACATCGACGCGGTCGTCGGCGACAGCGCGGAGAACGCGGTCGAGACTTTTGTCTACGACGTGAGCGGCGGCGAAACGACGGAAGCCCTTCGCCAGCTTGGCCGCCTCGCGACCGCTGGGACGGAGCCGTCGGTGGCACTGTCAGCGCTTGGGCGTCACGTCACTCAGCTGCACCGCGTCGCCGCCGTCATGGCCGATGGAGGAACCGCCGAGCAGGCGGTGCGGTCGCTTCGGCCGCGTCCCCATTTCAAGCGCGAGCGAGCCCTTATCGCCCATAGCCGCCGCCTCGGCGCACGCCGGCTGCTCGAGGCGCTGCCGCTCATTCAGGCGGCAATCAAGCGAGCGCGCCTGAACCCCGATTTCGAGCGCGCCTTGGCGGAACGGCTGGTGCTGGTCTTGACCAGTCGAGGGGAGACGACGGGCGCCACGCCTCACCAAGACGGCGCGTAGCACCTTTGCGGATGGCAGTTGCGGCGGCGCCGAAACCAGTGTACCCGCGCGATGCTTCATCATACCCCGAGGACCCACATGGACCAGCGCCGCAGCCAGCTCGACCTGCGCAACAGGCTCTTCGAGCTCATCAATGAGCGCTCCTTTAAGAAGGGCCGCTTCATCCTCGCCTCTGGCAAGGAGAGCGCCTACTATTTCGACAGCAAGCCCACCATGCTGCATCCAGAGGGAGCCGCGCTCCTGGCCGAGCTAATCCTGCAGGAGATCAAGGACGTGGAGGCGGATTGCGTCGGCGGATTGGAGATGGGGGCGGTGCCGTTGATCGCGCCCGTGGCGATGAAGAGCCTCGATACCGGCCGCCCACTATCCGGCTTCTTCGTGCGCAAGGCGCCAAAGGACCATGGCACCAAGCAGCGCATCGAAGGCCTGGACGTCGCAGGGAAGACCGCGATCATTCTCGAGGATGTGACGACCACCGGCGGCTCGGCGATGCAGGCCGTCGGACTGGTGAGAGCGGCGGGCGGCAAAGTTGCGCTGGTGTTATCGATCCTTGACCGCGGGGAGGGGGCGCGCGAACTCTATGCCGCCGCCGGCGTACCGTTCAAATCGCTGTTTCGCGCCGACGAGTTTCTGTGCGACTAAGGCGAAAACAAATTTCGTCTTGTCTCAATAGGACCGCACTTAACGGTATCCCGAGCGGCGCAACAGCCGATGACGCAGATCCTCGAGCTGGTCGAGCGTCGCGTAGCGGATGCGGAGCTCGCCCTTCTCGCCGCAGCCGGAGCGTATGTCGACATCGAGGCCAAGCGCTTCCTTGAGCTCAGTCTCGGCGGCCCGCGTGTCGGCGTTCTTGGCGGCGGGCTTACGAGCTTTGCCGGGAGCGGCGCCGCGATCCTGAACGAGGGCTTCGACCTGTCGCACCGTTAACCCTTCGTTAACGATTCTGGCAGCGAGCGCCGCCGCGTCGGCCCGCCCGATCAGGGCCCGGGCATGCCCGGCGCTGAGCTCGCCGATCCGCAGCAAATCCTGGACGCTGTCCGGCAGTTTGAGCAGCCTGAGCGTATTGGCGAGATGACTACGGCTCTTGCCGATGACTTTGGCCAGGTCCTCCTGCGTATAGCCGTGGCCGTGCATCAACAGCCGATAGCCCTCCGCCTCCTCGACCGCATTCAAATCCTCGCGCTGAACGTTCTCGATGATCGCGATCTCGATCGCTTCTTGATCGGACAGCGCGCGCACGACGACCGGCACCTCGTGGAGATTCGCCCGCTGCGCGGCCCGCCAGCGGCGTTCGCCGGCGACGATCTCGTAGCCCTCTCGATCCCCGCGGACCGGACGGACCACGAGCGGCTGCACCAGCCCGCGCTCGCGAATCGAAGCCGCGAGCTCCTCGATCTGCTCCTCGGAGAAATTCCGCCGAGGGTTGAACCGGCCGGCCCGCAGCGTGTCGAGCGCCACGTTGCGCTGACCTTCGAGCTCGGCGAAATCGGGTGCCGCACCCTCGCCGATCAGCGAGGCCAAGCTCCGCCCGAGCCTCATCTTGTGCGTGTTCACAGCCATGTTGGCCTCCTCTCTGCCCGCCGCTTCAAACGCACCCACTCTCACGCCGCGCGCATCCGCCGTTCGCGCTCGATCACCTCGGAGGCAAGTCGAATATAGGCTTGAGAGCCGGAGCACCGATAATCGTACAGGAGCACCGGCTTGCCGTGAGACGGCGACTCGGCGACCCGCACATTGCGCGGGATGATGGTGGCGTAGACCTTGTCGCCAAGCACCCGCCGCACGTCGTCGACCACCTGATCCGACAGGCTCGTCCGCTGGTCGTACATGGTGAGCACCACGCCGTGGATCTGCAGCTTCGGATTGAGCCGCACGCGGATCTCCTCGACGGTGCTCAATAGCTGCGCCAGGCCCTCGAGCGCGAAGAACTCGCATTGCAGCGGCACCAGCACGGCATCGGCGGCGGCAAGCGCGTTGACGGTGAGCAGGTTGAGCGAAGGCGGGCAATCGATGAGGATGTAGGTGATGGCGCTGTCGGGGTCCTCCGACGCCAGCATCGAGGCGATGGCATCGCGCAAGCGGTAATGCCGTCCCGTCGCCGCCATCGATTCGCGCTCGAACGCCATGAGGTCGATGGTGGCCGGCACCAGCCAGAGCCCCGGCACGCGGGTCGCGACGCGAGCCTGCGCGAACGGAATCTTGCCGCCGATGATATCGGCGGTGGAGTGCGCGCGATCGTCGACGCCGAGCCCCGTGCTCGCATTGCCTTGCGGGTCGAGGTCGACAATCATCACGCGTTCGCCGATCGCCGCGAGTGCCGTGCCGAGATTGATCGCCGTGGTGGTCTTGCCGACGCCGCCCTTCTGATTGGCGAGCGCTAGCACGCGGGCGCGGCGCTGCTCGGTATGGCTCATCGCTCCCTCGCCTTCGGACGCTTCGCCAGATCGCTGATCTCCATGATGGTCGAATCCGCAGCGGTCAGGCTTGGATGGAGCTGGCAGGCAAAGCTCCAGTGGCACTTGGCGGCCTCGATCTCCTGCTTGGCGGCGCGGCCTTTCAAGAACAGCCCCTTCACTCCTGGTCGAAACCACAACGCGGCAAGCTCGAGCAGTCGCGGCAACGGGGCGACCGCCCGCGCGCTGACGATCTCAGGCTTGAGGCTTGTAGCGTGCCGGCTCAGCTCTTCAATGCACATGCAGTGTATCTCCACAGGCGCTTCGGTGGCCCGCGCCACTTCGGAGAGGAACGCGCATTTCTTGGTGGTGCTTTCCACCAGATGCATGCGGAATTTAGCGTGATTCGCCTGAAGAATGGCAATGACGAGCCCGGGAAAGCCTGCTCCCGAGCCGAGATCGAGCCATAGCTTGGCGTCAGGCGCCAGGCGGAGCAATTGCGCCGAATCGGCAAAATGCCGGTCCCACATATGGCTCAGCGTCTTGGCGGAGACCAGGTTCTGCCGTCCCTGCCATTCGGTCAGCAAATCGGCGTAGCGAATAAGCCTGTGGATTGTTTCACGTGGAACTTTAAAGGCTTCGGCGAAGTCTCCGGGGCCGGTTATGGGCATCAGCCGCCTGCCACGGGGGCTCGCCGCGCTCCCGGCTAGCCGGTCTTCCACCGCGAGCCTTTCTTCAGATGCGCCAAGAGCAGCATCAAAGCGGCCGGGGTCATGCCGTCGAGCCGCGCCGCCTGGCCGAGGCTTACCGGGCGGTCGCGCTCCAGCTTCTGGC
Source organism: uncultured Alphaproteobacteria bacterium (assembly GCA_963804705.1). Taxonomy (GTDB): domain Bacteria; phylum Pseudomonadota; class Alphaproteobacteria; order Rhizobiales; family Methyloligellaceae; genus Methyloceanibacter. The sequence continues at coordinate 99,827 of CAWDRM010000022.1, read as the reverse complement.
GAAGCTCGTTGGAGAGCCCGGCGATGCGCGCGAAGGCGAAGTCGAGCGGAATGGTGACGCTCTCTTCTTTGCGGAAGGCGGCGATGTCGATGTCCTGGCGCTTCAGATAAACGGCGTAGCGCGCATCGACGGCGAGCTGGTCCGCGATTTTGGGACCAAGCGCCTCGATCTCCGGCCAGATGGGTATGAGAGATGCCAGCTCGACATCGGGATAAGACAGGAGCTCGAACGCGCTCCGCCTGCGGCCATCACGATTGACGGCGAGGCCTGCCTTGGCGGCTTTGTCGGGCGTAAGCGTGAGGCCCTTGAGCAGCGCCTCGCCTTCGGTAAGCGCCTTCGACTTCGTGGCGAAGGCTGCCGCTCTTGCCCCGCCCACGCAGCCGGCGGCGATGCCAAGCGACGTCAACCGCTGGTCGGCATTGTCGGCGCGCAACGTCAATCGATACTCGGCTCTGGATGTGAACATGCGGTAGGGCTCGGTGACACCGCGCGTCACGAGATCGTCGATCATCACGCCGAGATAACCGTCGGCGCGTGTTACGATGAAAGGATCGCGGCTGCCTCCCGCGGCACGCGCCGAATTGATGCCGGCCAGCACCCCCTGCCCCGCGGCTTCCTCATAACCGGTCGTGCCGTTGATCTGTCCGGCGAGGAACAGGCGCGGCGCCCCCTTGCTCTCGAGTCCCGGGGTCAGCTCGCGCGGATCGATATAATCATATTCGATGGCGTAGCCCGGCCGCTTCACCCTCGCCTGCTCAAGGCCCGGGATAGTCGCGAGGAACGCAAGCTGCACGTCCTCGGGCAGCGAGGTCGAGATGCCGTTCGGATAGACGGTGTCGTCGTCGAGGCCTTCGGGCTCGAGGAAGATCTGGTGGCTGCCCCGCTCGTTGAAGCGTACGACCTTGTCCTCGATGGAGGGGCAATAGCGCGGGCCGACGCTCGAGATGTCGCCGGAATAGATCGGCGCGCGGGAGAGATTGGCCTCGATGATGGCGTGGGTCGCGGCCGTGGTGTGGGTGATGTGGCAGACTGTCTGCGGCGAGGAGATTTTATCGGTGAGGAATGAGAAGGGTTGCGGCCGCGCATCGCCATGCTGCACCTGGAGCGCGTCGTAAGCGATCGTACGTCCATCGAGCCGGGGCGGCGTGCCGGTCTTGAGCCGGCCCATGCGGAGGCCCAAGCCGTAGAGGCGCTCGCTGAGGCCGAGCGCGGGCGCCTCGCCGATGCGGCCGGCCGGGATCTTGCGCTCGCCGATATGGATCAAGCCGCGCAGGAAGGTGCCGGTGGTGAGGACCACGGCGCCGGCGCTGATGCGCCGGCCGTCGGCGGTGACGATGCCGGTGACGGCGCCATTGTCGAGGGTCAGGTCTTCGACCGCAGCTTCGATGACTTCGAGCCCTGGCGTGGCGCGGATCGCCGCTTGCATGGCCTCACGGTAGAGCTTTCGGTCGGCCTGGGCGCGGGGCCCCTGCACCGCCGGGCCCTTGCTCCGGTTCAGCACGCGGAACTGGATGCCGGCGGCGTCGGCAACGCGACCCATCAACCCGTCCAGCGCATCGATCTCGCGGACAAGATGCCCCTTGCCGAGACCGCCAATGGCCGGATTGCACGACATCTCGCCGATGGTGGCGAAGCTATGGGTCACCAGCGCCGTGCGCGCACCCATGCGGGCGGCAGCAGCAGCAGCCTCGCAGCCGGCATGGCCGCCGCCGATGACGATGACATCGAAGAGGCTCGCCTGAAACCTCGCGTTCATGGCCCGTACCTAAGCCGTTCCGGGACCGGCGTCAAAGCGGGCTTTTTTGCATTGTTTCACGTGAATCAAACGGGATCATTTGCCGATGCAGAACTCGGCGAATATGGCGCCCAAGACCTCTTCGACATCGATCCGGCCGGTGAGCCGGCCGAGGTGACGGGCGGCAAGGCGAAGCTCCTCGGCCTTGAGTTCGGGCCCGCCGCGCTCGCCGCGAAACCGTTCAAGCGCAAGGCATGCAGCCTCGAGTTCGGTCCGGTGACGCGCACGGGTGACGATGGCCGGCTCGCCGACGGCCAGGCCGTCTCGGGCGCGGTCCGCCAGAAGCTCGACCAGCGCCGCCACCCCCTCCCCGGTCTTGGCCGATAGCGCGAGGCCTTCGGCGATTTGTGGAGTTTTGACGAGATCAACCTTGTTCAATACGCAGACTTTGCCGGTCTTTGCCGCGATTAGCGTATCCGGCGCGTCCCATTGCGGCGCCGTCGCGTCGACCACCCAAAGCACCAGATCCGCTTCGCCGGCGCGCGCCAATGCCCGCTTTATCCCCTCTGCCTCGACCGCGCCTTCAGCTTCGCGCAAGCCCGCCGTGTCAGTGACGATCACCGGCAAGCCGCCGAGATCGAGATGAACCTCGATGACGTCGCGCGTGGTGCCCGCCTCCTCCGAGACGATGGCCACGTCGCGCCGAGCGAGCGCATTGAGCAGGCTCGACTTGCCGGCATTGGGCGCGCCCGCAATGACGATGCGGAAGCCATCGCGCAGGCGCTCACCGCGCCGGTCTTGCAAATGCTGCGAGATCGACGCGAGCAGCTTGGCGACAATTGCATCCGCCTGCACGGCAGCGTCCGCCGCGACATCGGCTTCGTCGGCGAAGTCGAGTCCGGCTTCGGCCAAGGCTTGCGCCTTGACGAGCTCGTCGCGCCAACTCTCATAGAGAGAGAGCGCGCCGCCTTCGGCTTGCGACAGCGCCTGGCGCGCTTGCGCCTCGGTCTCGGCAGCGATGAGATCGGCGAGGCCCTCGACCTCGGTGAGATCGAGCTTGCCGTTCTCGAAGGCGCGGCGCGCAAACTCGCCGGGTTCGGCGAGGCGCATGCCGGGCGCCGACACCAGCGCGCCGATCACGCCGCCGATCACGGCGCGGCCGCCATGCACATGCAGCTCGGCCATGTCCTCGCCGGTGAAGCTCGCCGGCCCCGGCAGCCACAGCACCAGGCCGCGATCGAGCAGGTCGTCCGATTGCGGATGCTTCAGCTTGCGCAGGCTCGCATGGCGCGGCGCGGGCAACGGACCGCACAGCGAGCGCAAAGCGCCGCCCGCCGCAGGCCCGGAGATGCGGATGACCGCGACCCCTGCCCGCCCGGGAGCGCTTGCCAGCGCGCAGATCGTGTCGGCGGATAGCGCCACTGCCCTTTACCTCTGGTCCTAAATCGCCGATCCAATGGCGAAGCGCATTATCTTAAACGCGATCGGAAGGCAGATGTCAGAAGCAAGTTCCGGAAGCCCCGTCGTTGGCAACCGTCTCTCCCGCGAGACGAGCCCCTATCTGCTCCAGCACCAGGAGAACCCGGTGCATTGGTGGGCGTGGGGTCCGGACGCGCTTGCCGAGGCCAAGGCCAGTGGCAAGCCGATCCTGCTCTCGGTCGGCTACGCGGCCTGCCATTGGTGCCACGTCATGGCGCATGAGAGCTTCGAGGACGACGCCACCGCGCAGGTGATGAACGACCTGTTCGTCAACATCAAGGTCGACCGCGAGGAGCGCCCGGACGTCGATGCCATCTACATGGCCGCGCTGCATGAGCTCGGCGAGCAGGGCGGCTGGCCGCTCACCATGTTCCTCACTTCAGACGCCGAGCCGTTCTGGGGCGGGACGTACTTCCCGAAGGGTTCGCGCTACGGCCGTCCGGATTTCGTCAGTGTACTGAAAGAAATCGCGTGCATCTATCGCGACGAGCCCGCCAAGATTTGGCAGAACGCCGATGCGCTGAAGAAGCAGCTCGCGCCGAAGCAGCAAGGCAGCGCGAGCGCACTGCCGGACGATAAGAGCCTTGCCGATCTCGCCGCGCGGCTCACGCAGATCGTCGATCCCGTTCATGGCGGCATCAGAGGCGCGCCGAAATTTCCGCAGACCCAGTTCTTCAATTTCCTCTGGCGCACAGGACTGCGTTATGGCCTTGCCAATCCGCTCGACGCCGTCGCGCTCACCCTCACCCATATCGCCCAAGGCGGCATTTACGATCATCTCGGCGGCGGCTTCTCCCGCTACAGCGTGGATGAGCGTTGGCTCACGCCGCATTTCGAGAAGATGCTCTACGACAACGCGCTGCTCGTCGAGCTGATGACCGAGGTGTGGCGCGAGCGGGAGCATCCGCTGCTCGCGCTCCGCATCGCCGAGACGGTCGACTGGCTGTTGCGCGAGATGGTCGTGGACGGCGGCGGATTTGCCGCCTCGCTCGACGCCGACAGCGAGGGCGAGGAGGGGAAATTCTATGTGTGGAGCGCGGCCGAGATCGCCGAGGTCTTGGGCGCCGAAGGCGCTGCCTTGTTCGCCGAAGTCTATGACGTGACGCCGGAGGCCAATTGGGAGCACCACAATATCCTCAATCGGCTCAATGACTTAGTGTTGCGTGACGCTGACACCGAGCGGCGCCTATCAGAGATGCGAGCGAAGCTCCTGGTGCGGCGCGGCGGCCGTGTGCGGCCGGGCTTTGACGACAAGGTGCTTGCGGATTGGAACGGGCTGGTGATAGCGGCGCTGGCTAAGGCCGCCGACATTTTCGTCCGCGGCGATTGGCTGGACGCGGCGGAGCGCGCCTTCGACTTCGTCAGTACCAAGATGATATTCGATGGCCGCTTGTTTCACGCCTATCGCGCGGGCGAGGCGAAGGCGCCGGCCAGCGCCGCGGACTACGCCAACATGATCAAGGCGGCACTCGCACTCGCCAGCGTCACCGGCAAGCCAGAGTATACCGAGCGAGCGAGCGAGTGGACCGAGCTGCTCGACCGTCACTATTGGGCGCACGATCTCGGCGGCTATTATTTCGCCGCGGACGACACCAAGGATCTCATCGTGCGCACCATAGACGCGCAGGACGACGCGGTGCCGAACGCCAATGGGACGATGGTCTCGAATCTGATGTCGCTTTATCTGTGGACCGGCGAGGAGCGCTACGCCACCCGCGCCGAGGCGATCGTCAAAGCGTTCGGCGCCGTCGCCGCCGAGAATATGTTCGCGCATACCGGGCTGCTCACCGGCGCACTCGACGTACTGGCGCCCGCACATATCGTGATCGTGGTGTCAGAAGGTGGCGAGGCGCATGAGCTACGCGGCGCGCTAAGCACCGTGTCGCTGCCTGGCGCCGTGGTGCAGGAGGTGAGCGAAGCGGAGACACGCGTGAGTGCGGTGCCAGCGAGCTCGCCGGCACATGGCAAGACCGCGATCGGCAGCAAGCCCGCGGCCTATGTCTGCATCGGCCGGCAATGCTCCGGGCCGGTCACGGACGCGGCCGCGCTGGTGGCGACGGTGAGGGAAGCGCGGCGCGCGCGCATTGCTTGACGGCGTCTTCGAAAATGCCCTCGAACTCGGTTGCGATAACGACGAAGGGATAAGTTGCTATTTTCTTCCGTGACCCTCGGCCTAAACAGCATCGCGAAGACCTTTGACCCGAAAGCGAAAGACCACGACACCTTTCAACTCGTCGCGGCCACCACGAGTGGCTCCGCGATAGTGAAGCAGGATACCATTAGCGGCGCTCTCATCGACCTTCCGCCGATCACCTTGGACGACCTTAGCGTTCTGAGGCGCGCGTAAGCATCGTCATCCCCGGATCGTTGGCGATTAGGCGACAGCTCAGGTATCAGCGCAAGCGCTTCCGTGACGCTCTGGTTCCGGCTAGCTTAGGAGGCTAGGCACTATCAAAGCGGCGAAGGCGGCGATGCTCAGACTGCGCGCCTGGGTCTTTTTCGGTATCCTGCTGCTGATCGGCATTTTGGCCGTGGGCAGTGCGCCATCGTTTCAGAGCTGCCTCAAGGAGACCGCCCCGCAAGCGGCCGATAGCGGGCCGCAGAAGCACGGGACGTCCTATTTCGTCGCCTTAAGCCCGAGAGGCTGCCTCGCGCGCTTCTACAACGAGAACCGTGACGACATCATTCCCGCCATTGCGCTCATCCTGGCGCTGTCGACGATCTTTCTGTGGTTCGCGACGCGCGACCTGGTCGCCCGCACTCAAGATTTCTCGAAGATGCAGCTCAGGGCCTATCTCGGCCCGAGCGAGATTTTCACCACCAATGTCACGGTCGGGGAGCGGCCGGTCGTCGAGGCGACCATCCGAAACTTCGGACAGACCCCGGCGTATCGCGTGCGGTATTGGAGCGACGCCAAACTCATGGACACGACGGGCGAGCGTTTTGAGCGGATTGCCTACGAGGCTGGCGAGAAAACGGTCAACCCCGGCCGCGACGGATTTATCATCAAGTCCCGCGTGGTCGAGGCGCTGACGGAAGAGGACATGTCGAAAATCAGGCTCGGCACCGCGTCGATCTATTTCTACGGCCTGATCACTTATCGGGACGCCTTTGGGCGGAGCCGGAAAACCCAATTCCGCTTCCAGCATGGCGGCCCGCGTCTAGCCGGCACCGAAGATCTGACGATCTCGCCGAAGGGCAACAAAGCGACCTAGAAAGCGCCGGGCTCGCATCTGGGACTCGGTACCCCAAAATGAAAAAGCCCCGACGGGGGAGGCGGGGCTTTTTCGGTTCCTTTGGGGGAACTGCGGATGGGGAGGGACTCCCATCGCAGACATCACATAGCACTTCAGGTCTTTAGAACAACCCCCCTCCCGCATAAAAAATTTGTCATAATTTGCGGAGAACCGGGCCAATCAGCCGAGTTGGGCTGTTCTGCTTGCCGCTTCAAAGATAGCCAGAAAAGAAGAAGCCCCGTCGGGGGGGAGCGGGGCTTCTTCCAGAGACATCCACCAAGTGGAGAGGTGATGGCGGGGGGACACCATCACGGTCATTGGCATAGCACTTTCAGATCAGCCCCGAATGCGCATTTTGTCCCATGGTCGAACTCGCCGCACCCATCCTTAAGTACTTGGTTTTTCGGTACAAATGACCGACTACGACCTTACAAAAAAGTAATGCGGAACTTGCCGCCAGAGCAGCCGCTGGACGCCGCACGTTGCCTCCATCCAATTTCCCCGCCCGTGCGTTAAGCAGGCAAACCGCAAGCGATGGCTCACGTAGTGGATCATCGTCATGCAGAAATCGGCGATGATGATCGCGAGCAGTATTGCACGCCGATCGGCGTAGGCGATGCCCAACGCTGTTCCGAGCGATAGGGCGATAGCGATGATCCGATACATGAACTGCTCCTTTTTGCGTTCGTGGCGAAGGTGCCTCGGCTTCGGCTGCGCACAATCGAGGGTTTGCGCGTAACAGTCCATTAGATGGCGCGAACGCGGAGGAGGTTCCCAGCATAGCGATGGAGAGGACGGTTCCGCTGGCCTATGGCGCATGCGCGGCTCACCCATATCTAGGCAAGCGGCTGAACCGATTGCTGAATTGCGGCCAGAACGCCGCAGCGCTTAAGTGTTCATCGAGTCGAAGAACTCGGCATTGCCCTTGGTCTGTTTCAGCTTGTCGAGCAGGAACTCGATGGCGTCCTGGGTGCCCATGGGGTTCAGGATGCGGCGGAGCACGTACATCTTTTTGAGCTGATCGGGTGCCACCAGCAGCTCTTCTTTGCGCGTGCCGGAGCGGGCGATATCGATAGCCGGGAAGATGCGGCGGTCGGCCACTTTCCGGTCGAGCACGATTTCCGAGTTACCGGTGCCCTTGAACTCCTCGAAGATCACCTCGTCCATGCGGCTACCGGTGTCGATCAGGGCGGTAGCGATGATGGTGAGCGAGCCGCCCTCCTCGATGTTACGCGCGGCGCCGAAGAAGCGCTTAGGCCGCTGCAGCGCATTGGCGTCGACGCCGCCGGTCAGCACCTTGCCTGACGACGGCACCACGGTGTTGTACGCGCGGCCGAGACGCGTGATGGAATCGAGCAGGATGACGACGTCGCGTTTGTGCTCGACCAGGCGCTTCGCCTTCTCGATGACCATCTCGGCAACCTGCACATGGCGCGAGGCGGGCTCATCGAAGGTCGATGAAATCACCTCGCCATGCACTGAGCGCTGCATGTCGGTCACTTCCTCGGGACGCTCATCGATCAGGAGCACGATCAAATAGCATTCCGGGTGGTTGGCGGTGACGGCATGGGCGATGTTCTGCAGAATCACGGTCTTGCCGGTGCGCGGCTGCGCCACGATCAGCCCGCGCTGTCCCTTGCCGATTGGCGCCACGATATCGATCACGCGCCCGGTCAAATCCTTCTTGGTCGGATCCTTGGTCTCCATCTCCAGCCACTCGTCGGGATACAGCGGCGTCAGATTGTCGAAATGGATCTTGTGGCGCTGCTTCTCGGGGTCGTCGAAATTGATGGTGTTGACCTTGAGCAGTGCGAAATAGCGCTCGCCGTCCTTGGGGCTGCGGATCTGGCCCTCGACGGTATCGCCGGTGCGCAGCCCAAATCTCCGGATTTGGCTCGGGGAGACGTAAATGTCGTCGGGGCCGGCCAGATAGTTGGCGTCGGGCGAGCGCAGGAAGCCGAAGCCGTCCTGCAAGGACTCGACCACGCCGGTGCCGGTAATATCCACATCGCGCGCCGCCAATTGCTTCAGAATCGCGAACATCAGCTCCTGCTTGCGCATGGCTGATGCGTTCTCGACGGCGACCTCTTCAGCGAAGCTCAACAGCTCCGTGGGCGACTTCGATTTGAGGTCCTGCAGTTTCATTTCCTGCATGCAGTGCTACTCCAAACGGGGAAAGGGTGAACCCTAAGGTTTCGAGGTCCCCTCGCGTTTTTTCGCGCCGGGCAAAGGGGAAGGGGAAGATTAAACCCTCGGCGGTGAGGCAGGACGCGAGAGCCTGCTCCGCTCCGGGTGACCCGATATTTTAAGGAAAAGGTCGGGCCGCGATAGTCGTCCCGGATCGGATACGACTCATCTTATAGCAGACCCTGACGGCGGGCGGAACAGATTTACCGACCCGTCAAAAGGGCCGGACGATCACTAAAATGACGATGCCGATCATGAGCAGCGTCGGTACCTCGTTGGCGATCCGATAGAAGCGCGGGGACCGGGTATTGCGGTCCAAGGCAAAGTCCTTGGTCCATTTAGCCAACAGGCCGTGAAAGGCCGAAAGCAATATCACCAGCGCGAGCTTGGCATGGAACCAGCCATCGGCAGACCAGTCGATCACGCCGGAAAAAGCGAGGCAAAATCCGAGCACCCAGCTCGCGAGCATGGCCGGGGTGGTGATGAATTTGAGGAGTCTCCGCTCCATCACCTTGAATGTCTCAGACTGCGCCGAGCCTTTCGGGCTCTCCGCGTGATAGACGAAAAGCCGCGGCAGATAGAGCAGCCCAGCCATCCAGGCGATGATGGCAATGACGTGGAAGGCCCTGGTATAGGAGAGGAGCATCGCGATTGCTAGGCCTTGCCCTTCACCAGCTCGACGAGACGCGCGACATGCTCCGGCGGCGTGTCGGGGACTACACCGTGACCGAGATTGAACACGAACGGTCGGTCCCTCAAGGCGTTCAAGATTTCCTCCACGCGTCGATCGAGATGGCTTCCGCCGGCGAGCAGCAGAAGCGGATCGAGATTGCCCTGCACCGGCAGACGGCTCTGCAAACTCTCCCGCATGAAGCCGAGCGGCATGCCCGTGTCGCAGCCGATGGCGTCGATGCCGGTCTCACTCGCGTAAACTTGCGCCAAGGCGCCGCAGCCGCGCGGGAATCCGATGACCGGCACATCCGGCGCCTGAGTCTTCACCGCTGCCACGATGGCACTAGTCGGCGCGATGCACCAGCGAGCGAATTCGTCCTCGGGCAGCCCACCGGCCCAGCTGTCGAAAATCTGCAAGACACCCGCACCTGCCTCGACCTGGCCGAGCAAATAGCCGATCGAAGTCTCGACCAGGAGATCGATCAGCACCTGAAAGGAGGATGGGTCACGATAGGCCCAAAGCCTTGCCTCCGCCTGGTCCTTGCTGCCGCGACCCTCGACCATATAGGTCGCCACGGTCCAAGGTGCTCCGCAGAAGCCGATTACGGGCACGTCGGCCGGAAGCTCCGCGCTCACCCGCTTCAAGGTCTCATAGACCGGCGCAAAGCGGCCAGAGGCCGCTGCCGGATCCAAAAGTGAAAGTTCCGTCTCGTTTCGCACCGGATCGAGCCGCGGCCCTTCGCCCTCGAGGAACTCGACAGTCTGTCCGAGCGCATAGGGCACGATCAGGATATCGGAGAACACGATCGCCGCGTCGAGATCGAACCGTCGCAAGGGTTGCAGCGTTACCTCCGCGGCCAGCACCGGGTCACGGCAGAGATCGAGAAAGGAGCCGATCTCACTCCGCACCTTCCGATATTCCGGAAGATAGCGTCCGGCTTGGCGCATTAGCCAGATCGGAGGGGAAGCGAGCGTTTGGCCGCTCAGGACGCGCAGCAAGCGACTTTCAGAGGAGGGAACGCGTAACATGGGTTTCTCAAAACACTAAAAGAGAGAGTCTTCAAAGAGATTTCTATTGTTATTATTGTGTCGTGGGTAACGGGCATTCTGGCCTGTCATCATACTATCGACAGGGTAAGCAAAAGGGCGGCGAAGGGGCAGTTCGATGTGTTCTCGTGATTGTGGGCAACGCGCCTGATGATGGCGCGGGAAAGACCGTCTTCCAAGCTCTTCCGCACGTTCGGCCCGCTGTGAACTAACCTGGCATAAACTGTCGGCGACCGTTTGCTCCGCATGGGGACGAGTGAGGGTATTGTTGGCGGGGTTGCGATGCGGGGCTTTTTTTCCTCATCGGCGAATCTGTGAACAAGATCGCAGGCCGGCCGGGACGAACGGGGACTGGCTCCAGGGCCGGGCCCGGTTGCTCCTTTAATCATTCGCGGTTATCCAAAGGATAGCCATGAATACCCCCCGCTCTTTCCACCTGCACATGATCTCCGACGCGACCGGCGAGACGCTTGTCGCGATCGCCAAGGCGGTGCGGGTGCAATATCCGCAAGTGCGCGCCATCGAGCATATCCACCCGCTGGTGCGTCACCGCCGGGAGCTTGAGCGGGTGCTCAAGGATGTCGAGGCGACGCCCGGCATCGTGCTCTACACCATCGTCAACCCGGAATTTGCCGAGGAGCTCGAGCAATCCTGCAAGCGGCTGAAGCTGCCTTGCGTGCCGGCGCTGCAGACCATCTTGGCGGTGTTCGAATCCTATCTCGGCATGCCGTCGACGCCCAAGGTCGCGGGCCAGCATGTGCTCGATGCCGAGTATTTCCAGCGCATCGAGGCGCTCAACTTTACCATGATGCATGACGACGGCCATCTGCCGGAGAATCTCGACGATGCCGATATCCTCTTGGTCGGCATCAGCCGGACCTCGAAGACGCCGACCTCGATCTATCTCGCCAATCGGGGTTTCAAGACCGCCAATGTGCCGCTAATCCCCGGGGTCCCCTTGCCGCCTAAGCTCGACAAGCCGACCAAGGCCTTCGTCGTCGGCCTCGTGGCGAGCGCCGAGCGCATCGCCCAAGTCCGGCAAAACCGCGTGCTCGAACATGCCGCCTCGCATCTGGACAGGTACGTCGACCGCGAGGCGATCGCGGCCGAGATCGCCGAGACCCGTCAGCTCTGCGCCCAACGGGGCTGGCCGGTGATCGACGTCACGCGCCGCTCCATCGAGGAGACGGCCGCCGCCATCCTCCGCCTCTATCAGGACGGGGAAGCTCCGGTGCTCGATCCATGAGTGGGTTCCTGCAGAGCGGGCGCCCGCCGCTGATCCTCGCCTCGGGGAGCAAGGTCCGGGCGCAGTTGCTCGCGGCGGCAGGACTTGCCTTCATCGTCGAGCCGCCGGGGCTCGACGAGAGCGCCATGCGCCAGGCGCTCAGCGGCGATGGCGTGCTCGAGGCTCAGGACGTCGCCGAGGTGCTTGCCCGCGCCAAGGCGGAAGCGGTCAGCGATCTTGCGCCAGGCGCATTCGTCGTCGGCGCCGACCAGGTGCTGGTCTTCGGCGACCGTATCCTGTCCAAGCCGGATAGCATGGAAGCGGCGAGGGCGCAGCTCCTCGATTTGAGCGGCAAGAGCCACACCCTCCACACGGCGGTTGCGGTCGCCAAGGGCGGCGAAGGCGTCTGGGCCCATAGCGAGGCATCGACGCTTCGCATGCGCAAGCTCACGCCGGAATTCATCGGCCGGTATCTCGCGGCGGCCGGCGAGGATGCGCTCAGCTGCGTCGGGTCCTATCAGCTCGAAGGGGTCGGGATTCAGCTGTTCGACAGGATCGACGGCGATTATTTCTCCATTCTCGGCCTTCCACTTTTGCCGCTGCTCGATGCACTCCGGCACGAGGGCGTGATCGAAGGCTAGAGCCTGATCCCGAAAAGTTGCAGACTTTTCGGAAGGGATCATGCGTCAAGGAGAAGAGTGAACGCACGTGAAACGGGCTTGCGTCATCGGCTGGCCGGTCGAGCATTCACGATCGCCGGTCATCCACCGCTATTGGCTGAAGCTCTATGGGCTCGAGGGCGCCTATGAGAAGGAAGCCGTGGAACCTGCAGAGTTCGCCGGCTTCCTGCGCACGCTCGGTGACCGCGAATATGTGGGCGCCAATGTGACGCTGCCTCTCAAGGAGGTCGCTTTGGCATTGGCGGAGAGCGCCGATCAAGCCGCCGAGGCCATCGGCGCGGCGAACACGCTCTGGCTCGATGAAGCAGGGACTCTCCATGCGAGCAACACCGACGCTTACGGCTTCATAACGCATCTGACGAAAGAGGCGCCCGATTGGAACAAGGGCGAGCGGTCGGTCGTGGTGCTCGGCGCCGGGGGTGCGGCCCGCGCCATTCTCTACGCGCTGGTCGAGGGTGGGGCGTCCAAGATCCTGCTCGTGAACCGGACCGCCGATCGGGCGCGGGCACTGGCAAAAAGTTTCGGCGCGCGCGTCGTGGCGGTTCCCTGGGAGGACAGGAACAAGGCGCTCCGCGGCTGCGGCCTGCTGGTCAACGCGACGAGCCTCGGTATGGCCGGCAAGCCGCCGCTCGATATCGACCTCGCGGCCCTTCCCGGCGACGCGATCGTGGCCGATATCGTCTATAGCCCACTCGAAACTCCACTCCTTGCCGCTGCGAGGGCAAAGGGAAATCCCACCGTAGACGGGCTCGGCATGCTGCTCCACCAAGCCGTGCCGGGCTTCGCGCGCTGGTTCGGCATCCGCCCCGAGGTGACGCCGGAGCTCAGGGCCCATGTCGCCGCGAGCCTGGCGAAGCAATGATGCTGGTCATCGGTCTCACCGGCTCGATAGGCATGGGCAAATCCGCCGCGGCCCGGCATTTCGCGGAAGCCGGGGTGCCGGTGTTCGACGCCGACGCCGAAGTGCACCGGCTCTATGCTAGCGAGGCGGTCCCTGCCATCGCCGCCGCGTTTCCCAAGGCGGTGCATGGGGGCAAGGTCGATCGCGGCCTGCTCGCGAAAGAAGTGGCGGGGTCGCCCGATAGACTGAGAGCGCTCGAGCACATCGTCCATCCGATGGTGGTGAAGGCCGAGATCGATTTCCTGCTGGAGCAGGAGACCAAGGGCGCCAAGCTCGCCGTGCTCGAGATCCCGCTCCTGTTCGAGACGGGCGCGGAGTCCCGCGTCGATGTGACGGTCGTGGTCAGCGCGCCGGCGGAGGTGCAAAGGGCCCGCGTGCTGGCGCGTGCCGGCATGTCGGAGGCAAAGCTTGCGGGTCTGCTCAAGCGTCAGCTCCCGGATCGTGAGAAGCGCGCCCGCGCCGACTACGTTGTGGACAGCGGAACCACGCTTGCGGACATGCAGGCGCAAATCGATAAGATTCTCGAATCGCTCCGGACCTGCGAGGGCCGGGTCATGGAGCGCTTGCGGCAAAAATCAAAGACCTGAGGGAAAGCGGGCACTTTTGCGCGAAATCATACTCGACACGGAGACGACCGGGCTCGATCCTGCCGCTGGCCATCGCATCGTCGAGATCGGCTGCGTCGAGCTGCTCAACCGCATCCCCACGGGCAGGGTGTGGCATTGCCACCTCAATCCCGAGCGCGACGTGCCGGAGGCGGCTTACGAAGTGCACGGGCTTTCCTTCGAGTTCCTGTGCACCAAGCCCCGCTTCGACGAGCTCGCCGACGATATGCTGGGTTTCATCGAGGGCGGCATGCTCGTGATGCACAATGCCGCCTTCGACTTCGGCTTTCTCAACGCGGAGCTTGCCAGAGTGACGCGGCCGACGCTCCGCTGGGACCGTGTGGTGGATACGCTGGCGCTGGCGCGGCGCAAGCATCCCGGCTCGCCCTGTAGCCTCGATGCGTTGTGCAAGCGTTATGGCGTCGATCTTTCCGAGCGGGAGAAACACAGCGCGCTGCTCGATTGCAGGCTGCTGGGGGCGGTCTATGTGGAGCTGGTGGGCGGCCGTCAGGCGCGGCTTGAATTCGCGGCCAATGGCGCGCAAGGCGCGTTGCTGCACGCGGTCATGGAGGGCGCGCGGCCGCGTCCAAACCCGCTGCCCTCCCGCCTCAGCGTGGAAGAACGGCTGGCCCACGAGGCCTTCGTGGCTGGTCTCGGCGCGGACGCGCTGTGGCTGCCGCTACTCGCAACGCTCGCCGGTTAATTCTTCGGTTGGCCTTCGGCGCGCGCGACGTTCTGCGCGTAGAGCCTGCCGAAATCGATGGGATCGAGCATCAGCGGCGGAAATCCGCCGTCGCGGGTGACATCGGCCAGCACGCGGCGCAAGAACGGGAACAGGATCGTCGGACAGTCGACGAACAGCACCGGCTGCAACAGGTTCTGGGGAATGTTGCGGAGCCGGAACAGCCCGCCATAGGCGAGCTCGACATTGTAGATTACGCCGGTGTCGCCCTTGGCATGGACCTCGATGTTGAGGATCACCTCATAGGCCTCGTCGGCTTTGGGGCTGGCGCCGACATTGACGCTCACCTGGAGCTGGGGGTTCTGCGGCGGAGCCTGGAGCGCTTGCGGGGCGCCTGGGCTCTCGAAGGACAGGTCCTTGATGTACTGGCCAAGCACATTGAGCTGCGCCCCCGCGGCTCTTTGACCCGCGCCCTCGGCCGGTTCGGCCTTGGGTTCGGCTTGAGGCTCGGCCTCGGGCTTACCGTCGCCATTGCGCTTGGCGTCCGGTTCGCGCGTTTCCTTCTTCCTGACCATTCGGCTTTAAGTCCAGCTTTGGTTTAAGAGGCAGCTGGCTAGCATGGCGGGTCGCGTCCTGCAATCTGGGCGGTTCCCGACTGCTGCTGCGGCTGAAAGCAAGAGCGAATTAAGGTCTTAGCCGTTTAGGGTTGGCTAAGGCCCCGCGAATGCCTTAAGTTGATTGTGATTTGGGTGCGGTGGGACTGTCCCGCGAACCCCGAGGCTCCCGCTGGTAAATCTCTAGGCGCGAACCAATATGCGTCTGGTGGGTTCCGCTAGTGTAGCGGCTCAATCCAACAATGCGGGTGGCGGCAAGGATGAGTGAAGCCTTCGACATTTACACGCTGCTGTTCCTGGTGCTGGCCGTCGTAATTTTCATCCGGCTGCGGAATGTGCTCGGACGGCGCACGGGCAATGAGCGCCCGCCATACGACCCCTTTACGGCGCCGGAGCAAAAGCGGCCGGGCACGCCGTCGAGCAACGAGTCCGTCGTGGCGCTGCCGCGTGGCCGCTCGGCTCCGCTCGGCGACATGTCCGTCCCGCCCGTGGAGGACATCGAGGCGAAGCTCGGCAGCCACGCGCCGAAGGACAGTGCGCTCGCCCAGTCGCTGACCGCGCTGATGCGCGCCGATCCGGCCTTCGACCCGGGTCACTTTCTCGATGGCGCCAAGACCGCCTATGAGATGATCGTCACCTCCTTTGCCGCGGGCGACGAGGCGACGCTCAACCAGCTGCTCGGCGCGGAAGTGTTCGACGGCTTCGAGACCGCCATTTGCGAGCGCGAGACGCGCGGCGAGAAGGTCGAGTCCAACTCTCGTCGGCATCGACAAGGCGGACATCATCGAGGCCGACGTCAGGAACCGCACCGCCTATGTCACCGTTAAATTCGTGAGCAAGCTCGTCTCGGTGACGTGCGATGCGGACGGCGAGGTGGTCGAGGGCGATCCGAAGAAGGTGCGCGATGTCACCGACATCTGGACCTTCGCCCGCGAGGTCGCCTCGAAGAATCCGAACTGGAAGCTTGTCGCCACCGAATCCGCAAACTGAACCTCCCTGGCAGGAGCTCATGAGCGAGCATGTCCTGCTGATCGTCGGCGTGTTGCTCGCCGCCATCGCTGCCGGCGTTTTGCTCGTCTGGTTCTTCTGGCTCCGGCCCGCAAAGGAGGAGGCGGTCCGTCTCGAGCCGATCGGCTTCGCCGACATAGAAGGCTGGCGAGATGACGATCAGGCGGCGGCTCTCCAGGCTTTGCTCCGCTCCTGCCGCAGAACCAAGGCCTCGCGCGAGGCTTCTCCTTGCGCCGATGCGCTGGCACGCGATGCGAGCGGCGACGTCGGCCGCGATCAGGCCCGAAATTTCTTCGAGACGCATTACACGCCCTATCGTGTGCTGAACACGATCATGCCCGGCCGCGTCACGGGCTATTATGAGCCGGAGGTCGAAGGCTCGCGCAGGAAGAGCGACAAATATCCGGTGCCGGTCTATGCGCGTCCCGACGACCTTGAGCAACGCGCGCCTGACGAGCTGCGGGCCCAGAACAACGACAAGGTGACGGCGACGCGCAAGACGGCGGATGGCGAGGTGCCCTACTACACCCGCCAGGAGATCGAGCAAGGCGCGCTCAAGGGCCGCGGTCTCGAGATCCTTTATCTCGCCGATCCGGTCGAGCTGTTCTTCATGCAGGTGCAAGGCTCGGGGCGCGTGCGCCTCCCCGACGGGAGCAAGGTTAGGCTGGGTTATGCCGGCAAGAACGGCCACCCTTACACCTCGATCGGCAAGGCGCTGGTTGCGCGCGGCGAAGGCTCGCCAAAATCCATGTCAATGCAGGGCATCAAGGAGTGGCTGCGCGCCGACAAGGAGCGCGGCAAGCGGCTGATGTGGGAGAATCACTCCTATGTGTTCTTTACCGAGCTCACCGCGGATGCTGGCGCCGACGGGCCGATCGGGGCGCAAGGCGTTGCGCTGACGCCGGGGCGGAGCCTCGCCGTCGATCCGGTGTACAACGCGCTGGAGCTACCGATCTTCGTCGAGGCCGAGGAGCTGACGCATCCCGACGGCACGCCCTTCCGGAGGCTGATGATCGCGCAAGACGTGGGCTCGGCGATCAAAGGGCCGGAGCGCGGCGATATTTTCTGGGGCTCTGGCGACGAGGCCGGCGCCATTGCCGGCACGACGTTAGCGCCGGCGAAGTTTATCGTGTTGAAGCCGAATCAATCGCCTGGGACCTGAGGCATGGGCAAGCGCGGGGCCGACGACAAGGACGAAGCGCTCTGGGCCCATGTGATACGCACCGCCTCTCCCTTGAAGCGCCGTGAGCCGCGGCCACCAGTCGACGGGCCTCCGAAACCGGCGCCAAAAACCAAGCCCGCCCCGCCACCGCAGCAACCGCCACGCCAGCCAGCGGTGGCACCAGCGCCGAAGCCAAGCCATGTCCCCCGCGCCGCGCCGCTCGACCGCCAGACCTCTCGGCAGCTCGTGAAGGGAAAGCTCGAGGTCGACGCCAAGCTCGATCTGCATGGCATGCGGCAGCGCGACGCCCACGCACAACTCCGCCGCTTCTTGAAGACCGCGCAGGCGCGGGGCTTGAAGCATGTGCTGGTCATCACGGGCAAGGGTGCCGACCCTGAGACCCGCAGGAGCTTCTACGAAGAGGAGGAGCGCGGCGTCTTGCGCAACGCCGTACCGCGCTGGCTCGCCGAGCCTGACTTTGCGCCCTTAGTGGTGAGCTTTTCGTCGGCGCCGCGCCAGCTCGGCGGCGAAGGCGCGCTTTATGTGCGCTTACGGAAGAAAAAACCCCAAACCTGATCAGACGGTTAGGCGCTGAGTTGGTACCGAGTTGGTACCGGAGGGTTTCAAGTAAGCATTTTCCGCAGAGCCGCGTCGGTCATGGCCGCTGCCGCCTCTTGATCGCCGGAAAGCAGGTGAGCGTAGACGTTCAGTGTGACTGTCGCGCTTGCGTGACCGGCCCTTGCGGAAACGACATGCACCGGGATACCGCTTCGCAGTAGGTGGGTGATATGCGTGTGCCGTAGTCCATGAAGCGTGCAGCTTAGCCCGATCTCCTTGGCCGCGCGGCTGAAGTTGTCACCGAAGCGGTCAGGACCGCGCGGCGTGCCATCGTAATGGGGGAAGACTAGATCGAAGCGCCCCACCCCGAGCTTGAGACAATGTTCCCATTGCTCTTTGCGGTGCGCTCTCAGCTCCGCTACGGCGCTGGCTGGTAGGGCTATGGTGCGGCGGCTGCGCTCTGTCTTGGGGGCCTTGAAGCGAAGTTCCTTCCCGACAAACTCTAGCACTTGAGCAACGCGCAGCGTCGCCTTGTCGAGGTCTATGTCGCACCAGCGCAGCGCCAGCAATTCGCCACGGCGTAGGCCGGTGCAGGCCGCGATCAGCACTGGGACATAGAGCGGCCCGCCTCTTAGATGCGCGAGCAGGTTTGTTAGCTGCTCTTCGTCAAGAACCATGACCTCTTCTTGCCGCAGCTTCGGCGTGGTCTGCACGTCGGCCATAGGGGAGCGGCGAAGCTTCTTTGCCTTGACTGCAGATTTTAAAATCTGCGCCAGAAGCTTGTGGATGTGAGTGATGGTAGCCGGTGCAAGCCCGCCTCTGCCGTCCCTGCGCCCGTTGCTGCGCAGGTGGGCATAGAACGCATCAATATCCGTGCCCCCGAGCTTTTGCAGGGCGAGTTTTCCCAGCGCCGGGTTGATATGGTTTCTAAGATGCTCAGCATATCTCTCGCACGTCTTGGGGGCCGTGATAGCCGGGGCGATGTTCGCAAGCCAATGGCTGCAATAGTCGGCCACGGTGTCGCCAGTCGTCCTCACAAGCTCGCCCTCGCCGCGCTCCGTCAGGCGCCTGGCGAGAAGCGCGACGGCATCGGCCCTCTTGCCCTTGACGGTCTCTACGTGGGTGAGGCGCTTGCCGGTGTCGGGGTTATATCCGTAATCGAATTTGATGCGCCACGATGTCTTGCCCCGGCGCGTGATGTTGCCTCGCATCTAGAATGCCCCTCCCACGATAGCCGCCGCAATGAGGCGAGCGAGTTCGCTCTGCGCCTCTCGCTTTGTGCCATGAAAGGTCACAAACCGGGTGGTGCGTTTACCGATACGAGCATCACCGCCGATATCAAATTTCAGCCGCCAAGTCTTAGGGCCGCGTTGCTGAACATGCCCTTTCATTGACCGGCCTCGCCTTCACTCTGGCTTTCTGCTGAAGGAACCGATTGTGTCTGGAACTTCTCGGCAAGCCGGAGGACCCGCAGTACCGCGACGGCATCTATTGCTATACCGGCTGCTGGGTCATCCAAATCGTGTCCAATCTGTTTTTGAATCTCCAAAAACTTTCAAATCTCCATCTCTCTTCCAAACCTCTGCAAAATCTTCCACAATACCATAGCTTGGCGCATCGCATTGGCAACGCAGGATCATTCTTCCAGCCCTTTGATTTCGGCTCCACGTCCCGAGGAAATAGAGGATAGGGCGAATTATCAGGTTTCCTTCTACGCCACCGACGGCCTTGAATAAGAGGTCGTCTCGGAAGGACGACGCGATCCGGTGCTCGACCTCTTGCGCAAGCGAACGTCCGGACTGGGCTGCGGCGCGCTCAAGTAACACGCGTACCTCTTTCGTGGTGCGCATGTTCAGTGGGTATCTTTCCCACGCCTTTTGTCTTGGTGCTCTTTCGTGGCAAGGCCTCCCTCCTACGCGCTTTGCGTAACCTATAACGCAAACAGCTTGACTGTTCAAGTGGTACCTGATAGTGTTCCTGCGTCATCTATTACGCATGAAGACCTTCATGCGGAAGTCAGTCACGGATGCCCTGGCCGGTACCACCACAACCGTTCCATTGGCCGGCCAAATCTTAGGTTTGTCCCGGAACAAAAGCTACGAGGCCGCCCCGCGAGGAGAAATCCCAACACTGCGCTTTGGAAAGCGCCTCGTCGTGCCGACTATGCCTTTACGTCGCATGCTCGAACTCGAAGCTTCACTGGCGAACAAGTCCTCAGACGGCGACGTTACATGATCGGCCATCGAACCCCCTACTCGAAATTTCTGCGGACAAAATCGATGGCAGCGAGCTAGTAGGCCGCAGGCCCTGCCGCGTGGCTTCTACAAAATCCTGTCGCTGAATTTCAGGGCACAAATCCTATGAGGGCCATTCGGGCAAAGTGCCTCGATTGCTGCTGTGGCAATGCCAGCCGAGGTTCGTAAGTGCGTGAGCACTGACTGCGCCTTATGGCCCTTCCGATTAGGCAGCAATCCCTTTCGTAAGCGCAGTGTCCTGTCTGAGGACGAGAAACTAAGGCGCGCTGCCCAACTCAGGCGGCGCGTCAGTGAGAGCAGTGCATCGATCGTTGAAGTTTAGTGCGCCCGGTCCTGGCGCCAACCAAGACCAGGCGCTTTTCGCTTTCAGGCGACCGAGCTTTAAGGCCCGACCGCGAGCAACTTCGGGAACTAGCACGGGAGCCTGGCCCATAGCCAGCCCACCATGGGCTCCGGACCGTGCGGCTAGCCATGCCACAGCGACGGGCTCCCGGATCACAAAGACCGAAGGGCATCGGCATGAAGCGCTAAAAGCTCTCAGGGTCTCCTGAGGGGCCGAGCAAGCTAAGCGCAGGAGTGGGCTCCGGTTCGCACCGACCCACAGGTAACCGCAGAGCTGGCGGATCAGCAATGCGGTGTTCCCGCGTCATCTAAGCGGGACGTAAAGGCCGACCGCATGACCCCGGCCTCCCTCGAAAAGAGGTTGTCTCGATCCGCCTATGTCTAGGCTCCGGCTTGGCTCCGAGGTTCAGACATAGCTTGGCCTCTTTAGGGCCAAGCTATGCCTTCACCAACTTCCACCAAGGGATTCAGGGGCAGACATCACCCGATAATAGCGGCTTACCCAGGGTGCCCTTGACCCCCAGCCGCAGATAGGTCTGCCAGACATGTACTAACGGGTCTGCGTTGTCGTCCCCAGGAATGTTGGATCGCTTGGCAGCGTGGGTCGCAAGAAGCAGTGTTTTTTAAATGGAAGCCAAAAAAATGACGCGCGAGCGCCGGAAGCCGAAGAAGAACGCACAGGGCCTCACCGGGCCTTACGAGCCTACGCCTGCAGAACGCGCGGCGATGGAGGCCTATTTCGCCCGAAAGAAAGGAAAAGCCGCCCGCGCCACGCATGAAGGTTTCGAAGAAGGAGGCGTGGCAAAATTTCGTTAGACCATGCGTAGCCGGTACCGGAGGTCTAGCCTTGCTGATGAGGCCCTCGGGACAACGGACGCGGATTTCCTCGATGCTCTTCTTGGTCAGCTCGCCGACGCGGAGTGCTCCAAAGGACCGAGAAGTAGACGAACGCGTACTCAACTTCATGCTTTCGGTGGTGAAGGGCATCGCGCCCCGGGATCAGGACAGTTGAGACCATGCTCGCCGCGCAAATAGCCGCCGTGCACATTGCGACTATGACCTTCGCGCGCCGCCTGAACCACGTGGAAAATATCCCGCAACAGGACAGCGCCGAGCGCGCTTTCAACAAGCTAGCACGGACCTTTGCGGCGCAAATTGAGGCGCTGAAACGTTACCGGACCGGAGGAGAGCAAAAAGTCACGGTAGACATGTCACGGTGCATGAAGGTGGACGTGCCATTGTCGGTCATGTCTCGCGCCGGGGGGAGGGGTTCTACACAAATTCAGAGGGGTCAACCCCATGCAAAGGCGATTAGCTATGCTGCTCAGCCCTCGGTGTGGCGCACAGACTAGGCTTGGATGTCCGTGTCGATCAGCAGCGATGCCAAACGGTCGCTGCCGGATGCACGGCGGTACGTCGACTGGCGCTCCTAAAGGCAACCGCAATGCGTGGAAGCATGGGCTTTATTCAGCGGAGTACGATCGAGCTGCGAAGGCTCATTCAGCAATTATTGTCGGATGCAGAGTACGCGAGGTCTTATCCTCGAGCGCCTTAAGGTCTGCGGCGAGCGCCTGCTCATCGGCAGGGTCGAGCAGTTTCGCATCATCGACAAACCGACCGATGAGCGCGGGGAAAGCGGCCTGCGGCCCCTGCGGGCGCGGGGCCGTAGATGGCCGAGACAGTCTAGCGGTAGTGGCCTAAGCCGACCTGTCCCACGAACAGACGTAATCCGTTTATTGCCCGACTGCCGCCCATGGCCCTTGGCAGTCTCTCACTTTTCCAGCCCCGCATCCGAGCAGGCGCAGGAGCCGAAGCGGATAATCAGTGATGCAAAAAGCTCTATGAAGTCTGTTCATAGAGACGCTGAAAGTCCGCTGCCAGCCCATCGAGTGTGTCGCGCGCTTGCTCTAGGATTTCTGCCCGCACGCGTAAGCCGTTCCGGACGATGGGCAGTACCGTTGAGATTTGGCCCTCTATCCATTCTTTGCGTTTGGTTGGATCGGCGTGATCGGCGATCACAAAGTGAACACGCACGATTTTCAGGTGGGATTTGTCTTCGTAAGTTGTGAGTTCCTGAAGTTGCATTGGTGTGCCTCCTCGGTATGTCACCTCGCAATATGGCCCCGCAGACCTGCTTGGGGGTCTTTGGAGGTTTACGCCGTCTAATCGCCGCGAAGCCGAGATGCGCCAAGGGCCTTAAGCAGCCCGCTCCTAACTCTTGCGCTTTTTACCGGACGAAGAAAATTTCAAACTGGTGGCAAGCCTAATGGCTAGAGGCCCCAAAAGGGGAAAGCGACCAGCCCCGACGCGTATTAGCTCGCTATTGTCATCTGAAAGGCGCATCCTGAATTATCATCCGGTAAGAGCAACAACGGGCACCGGTAACTGCGAGCAGAAAGTCTTCCGCCTGCAACAATGCGGAGGGAGCCAATGGCCTCTCGAAATCCCCGAACTCGACGTGTACGATCCTAAGACGCTGGCAGTGATGGACCAGGCGTTCGCCGCCATTTGGGCGATCAGTCGTGGCCCTGTTCGCGACTATGCGAATGATAGCGAACTTAGAATTGCCGTCAGCAGAAAGCTTCTGAACTGGTGGCGATGGAGTGACGATCCTATTCGGCTTCGGAGCTCACTTAGAGAGCCTATCTCGCCCAGGCCACTGACTGTCTCGCGGCGACGATCCTTTGCTGCGTTGATCAGGCCAACGATATAGCTCATGTCGATGAGCTTGTCGTTCGACGCCCCCCTGTCCCACGTAATCTAATGCGCCAAGCAATAGCGAGTGGGGCGGACACTAGTTTAATGGGCATCACATGCTACATGGTCCGCCCCACGGCGCACTTCATGTATTGGCATCGGTCAATAATGGCGCGCCCATCACAGATGGCAATTTGGTCACCCCAGCACAAGTGTCCCAATCAGGACAACGGCCGGCAATAGGGGCGGTCAGCCACGGTCGTAGGTCCGCAAATGGCACTTCTGCGACATGGCGAGGCACAAGAACGATGGCCGCCTTCAACCTGGAAGCGGACATTGGCGCACCTTCGCGCGAAGCCTTGCGCCGAGGGTCTCATCTTGGAGTCTGAATTCGAGCTCGCACGGAAGATCGCCTTCATTTTCGCACCGGCCGCGCATGGGAGGGGGACCGCGGAGGACAATGTCACTCAAGAATCGCCGAGAAGCTGGGCTTCGTGGAGTTCCATGCTGCCCACGGCGGACAGGTAGACGTGAATCCCCTAGGGCCCTGACAATCTCGAGCGCTACGGTCGGCGGCTCGGTGGAGCCTGGTATCGGGAGCAGGCGGCTCCTGACTGGGAGCGGACAATGCCTCTCACTCGGCTTAAAGACGAATACCTTGTACAAGACGGCGTTCGCTTCCTGATGACGGACGACGATGGCAGCACGGTGGCTTGCAAGGTGAGTCACGAGGCGCTGCGAGACCATGCCAGCCGCGCTCAGTTTGCCGGCACGGATGGCGAAGTCTTCGAAGCCTATCGCGATCTGATCGAGCGCGTTGCCAGCAATGCTTACGACGCCGGAGAACGCTTCGATGATCAGGGCCGAGTACTCGTCACCTCAGAAGCGCTCAGGCGGGCGCGGGCGAGCGCGAGATGAAGCGCCTTCCTGTCCGACCGGTCGCCGCGAGCGCAAGTGGCATCAACTTTAGGCCGAGTTCGAGCGCCTTTTTCCGGAAAGGCCGGCACGCGAGCTGGGGTGGATTGTGTAGAAGCGCGAGCTTCGGACCGTTTCAACTTGTTGTCGCAGAACTTTTACAAGCTTGCCACGCTAACGGCCGCAACCGGTCGCAATATCGTCATAGCCCTCCCCTACACGAAGCGCGTCACAAGCGGAATAACACGCCTGAGAACTACGTGGTCATGGATTTGTTCAAGTCGCCTCGACAGGAATTTGACCCGCTCGACATGGAGATTTTGGAGAGAGCTTTTGACGCTGCGCTCGCCGTGGTCAAAGAAGATCACCCTACTGAATTCGACAGCGATGAAGGCTTGGAGGCCATCCTTCGCCGCGAGCTCATCGAGATTGCTTGCTTCAACGGTGTGAGCGATCCCGAAACCCTGCGTGACCTAGTCGTGACCAATCTGTCGCCAGTCAGACCAGAGGCACAACCCGTTCCATTCCGGTGCGAGGCCGCTGATCACCTGGAAGCTCGCCAACGACAAGGCGCGCGAGCTGGGGTGTTGCCAGCCGGTAGGAAGGGCGCTGGGGCGGTTCGCCAGCGGCGCGCTGTGGGTCGTCAGGGGGCGTGTACTCACAAACCGACAGCCAAATGCTGACTTGGATGTGCCGCCCAACGTCCGTTATTGGGGGTAAAGCGGACATGGCGCGGACTTCTCAGTATGTCCGCTTATGACCTAAAGCGGACATCGGGTGGCGGCTTCATAAAAATTGCAACTGAGCCTGCCATATTCGTTATATGGGCGAAGACAAATCAGGGGTAGAAGGGCGGGTTGTTCGCGTTCTGAGCAAGCCCAGCGGCGATGGGTCTCTTGAGCAATTTTTTATCGTCGGGATTGACGACAATTGGAAAGCGAAAGAGGCGGTATCGGCAAGTCAGGAAACCGCGTACGGAACGATGCAGATCGTTGCCAAGATTCCACCGAAAATGGCCGCGAACTTTGGCCTAAGGAATGACGAAGTCAGGCGGATTTTTCCTGAGTGAGATGAGTGAAGCGCGCTTTTGAACGCGCGCGGCATCATCTACGTCGTGAACGATGAAGGTGAGGCTTGACGTTCGTCGCACTCGTTAATGGCCCGCTATTGGGGGTATTGGAACTCGGGGCTCGCCTTTAAAGCCTCCTTCGTGGCACCGGGTAGAACTAACTTCTTATCGACCAACTTGAATTGAGAAACCGGGATGGCGACATTGTGCTTCGTCAAGCCGAGAAAACCGCCGGCATTGATGATGCCATATGAAATTGCCTTATCTGGAGTGACGATGATGTCCTCGACCGATCCGACGCGTTCGTCCTTCTCGTTGTAAACAGCTCGACCAAGAATTGTGCCCTTGACGCTCCAACCCTTCGTCACCTCCCCTAACTCAGGACGAGCCTTTAAAGCCTCCTTCATGGCACCGGGTAGAACTAACTTGTTATCGACCAACCTGAATTGTGAAACCGGGATGTCGACATTGTGCTTCATCAAGCCGAGAAAGCCGCCGGCATTGATGATGCCATATGTAACTGCCTTATCAGTGACAATGATGTCATCGACCCATCCGACGCGTTCATCCTTCTCGTTGTAGACAGGCTGACCAAGAATTGTGCGCTTGACGCTCCAACCCTTCGTCACGTCGCGTAGTTCGGGCACGGTGACGCCGAGTGGTCTTTCTGGTGCCGCTGGCGCTTGGGGGCTCGGTGCTGGGGCAGCAGATGGTCCTTCTGGTGCCGCTGGCGCTTGGGGGCTCGGTTCCGGCGCACCGATTGGTCTTTCTGGTACCGCTGGCACTTGGGGGCTCGGTCCTGGTGCACCGAGTGGTCCTTCTGGTACCGCTGGCGCTTGGGGGCTGGGCGAGGCCGCAGGGCCGGGTTTACCCGAGGATCCCGTGTCTTCCTTTTTGACTTTAGGTTCCGGAACTCCGGCTGGACTAGCCGGACTGGGCTCGACCTTGGGCGGCGACTGCGATGACATTGGTTCGCTCGCCGGCTCCGGGTTCAGAGTGTTACTGCTGACAGTGTCTTCGGGATAGCGCTTATAGCCTCGGAATATGTGCGGCATATAGCGATAGCGGTTGCGCTCTTGGCCCATCATGAAAAAGCGCCAGCGATAAAAGCTCGGGTTGGTGGCCGCATAGGGTGGCAGGTCGTAGTAGGCGTCTGCCGTCGGGTAGTGGCCCGCTTTATAGGGATAGGGGGGAAAGACGGGAGTTGCGGGTGGACCACCTGCCGGAGTGCTCAGGAATTGAAGTGCGCTCTCCCGCACATAGCCACCATATTTGTTCCAGGTCACCCCGCACCAGTCATGCGAGCAGCGGCCGACATTCACCACCGTGCCTTCGGGAAGATTGCGAATAAGCTCGGCTTGCGCGGTGGGCGCCGTCCGAAGCGCAACGTCGGTGTTGGTCTTGCCCATCACGGCGAACGCGGTGCCGGTGCTCATGGCAAGCGCCACGGCAGCGGCGAGCATTCTGATCAAAATGCGCATGCGAGCCCCCCTCGCCATTTTCTATCTTGGCACACGTTCGACTCAATTTCATCAAGCCTTGCGAAGAACTAATGTGCCGGACTGTGATTGTGATTGCGGACGCCCTGCAGCTGTTGGGACTCGCCAAACGTCACAGCCCAGGCACCTTGCGACTACATTCTCCCCAGACCGTTACCTTTGGTCGCCGGTGTCGATAGATCTTTCCCTCACACCCCTTTCCGCTCATTCTGCTCGCGTCTGGAGTGGCGTTTCTGCTCGTCTAGCCGTTACCCTACAAATTTTAGGGCGCTCGCCCCTCCCACGCAGGAGGAGCAAACTTCCGCGGCACGTTGGGTGAACGCCGAGTCCATGAGCGTGGATAACATGGCGACAGGACGGGATTTGGTGATCTGTTCAAATGTCCGCTTTTGATGCTGTGGACGGCTCCTCCACCGGCACGCAAGTGCCATGGATGTGGGTGCTGTTAAAGCACCCACGATTTGGAGGAGCGCAATCATGCGAGCAATCACGACTATCGGTCTCGATATCGCAAAGTCGGTGTTTCAGGTCCACGGCATCGACGCGGAAGGCAACGTGCTCATCCGCCGTCAGCTGAAGCGCCGCTACGTCCTGACGTTCTTCGAGAAGCTGCCGCCGTGCCTGGTTGGTATTGAGGCCTGCGCAACATCGCATCATTGGTCGCGCGAACTCAAGGCACTTGGGCATACCGTGCGCCTGATGCCGCCGGCTTATGTGAAGCCGTATGTCAAGCGCCAGAAGAACGATGCCGCTGACGCCGAGGCCATCTGCGAAGCGGTTACCAGGGCCAACATGCGGTTTGTCGAGACCAAGACGCCCGAGCAGCAGAGCTGCCTGATTCTCCATCGCACGCGTCAGCTCTTCATCCGCCAGCAGACCTCGGTGATCAACGCAATCCGCGCCCACATGGCCGAGTTCGGGATCGTAGCCCCGGTGGGACGGAAGGGTGTTGAACAACTGCTTGCTATCGTCATGGATGCTGGCGACCAGCGCGTGCCTGAGGTTGCACGGGCTTGTCTCGCTGCCCTCGGCGCCCAGCTGCGGATGTTGAAGGCGCAGATCCTGGAGTTCGACCGCCGGATCATGGCTTGGCACCGATCCAATGAGACGAGCAGGCGGCTGGATGCCATTCCTGGCATTGGTCCGGCGCTAGCCACTGCTCTGGTCGCAAGCGTCGCCAATCCAAAGGCATTCCGATCGGGACGGAACTTCTCAGCCTGGATCGGGCTCGTGCCGAAGCAGCACTCAAGTGGAGGCAAGGACAAGCTCGGCAGTATCAGCAAGCAAGGCGATCGCTATCTGCGCAGCCTATTCACCGCCGGTGCACTCGCCGTCATCCGTTATGCCAAGATCCATGGCACCCAGCATCGACCTTGGCTTACAGCATTGTTGGCGCGGAGGCCGACCAAGGTCGCCGCCATCGCGCTCGCTAACAAGATCGCCAGAATGGCTTGGGCCATGATGGCCAAGGGCGAGCGCTACAAAGAACCCGTCGCGCTTGCGGCGTGAATGAGATCGCGCCGGAACATCCGGCGTGATGAGAAGGTTGGGAGGGCGAACAGCACGTAATGCAGAGCCGGTCGATCCGGCGATCGGCACCGACCAATGCTGCAAACGCGGTTTTACTCTGTGTTTGGCGAGCTTGCGTGATCCGAGCGGCTTCCGGCCGCCCCGCTGCCCTGACCTCACGGCTCCCGTCACTTTGCAGCGGAAAGCGACGATGGCTCGCCCGCATCACGGCTGGCGAGCGCGGCCAGCGCCGACCAATCGAGATCACCCGCCCCTGTGGCAAGCAACGTTAGGAAGCGGTCGCGGAGGAGGCTCGCAACGGGCATGGGCACCTGTAAGGCTTCCGCCGCCCCAAGGGCCAAATGGATGTCCTTGAAGCCTAGCCTCGCCTTGAAGCCGGGGGGCGCGTAGCGCTCCTTGGCGATGATCGCTCCATAGGTCTTGTACACAGGCGCTGCGAACAGCGTGTTGGTAAGGATGTCGAGATACCGCGCTCGGTCGATTCCGGCCTTGCCCACAAGCGCGAAGGCCTCGCCAAGAGTTTCGATCACCGAGGCGATTAGGAAATTGCCGCTGAGCTTGACGAGGTTCGCCTTCGGCGGCTCGTCGGCGATGACGAAGGTGCGCTGACCAAGGGCCTCGAACAAGGACTGGCACGTTTGCACGGTTTTAGGCTCGCCGGCGGCCACAATGAAAAGCTCGCCCGCCGCCGCGGCCTCGGGGCGGCCGAACACAGGCGCAGCCACGAAGCGTTGGCCTGCGGCCTGATGCGCGCTCGCAAGCCGCTCGGCGAGCGCGATGCTGATCGTGCTCATGGAAATATGGATGGAGCCGGGCTTCAGCCCCGCAAGTACGCCATCCGAACCTAACACCACGTTCTCGACCGCAGCGTCGTCGGCGAGCATGGTGATGACCACATCGCCGCGCGCGGCCTCGCTCGGCGTCTTGGCGAGCGTCGCACCTTCAGCGACGAGCGCCTCGGCCCTGGCGGGCGTGCGGTTATAGACGGTGAGAGCGTGTCCGGCCTTGAGCAGATTGGCGGCCATGCCGCTGCCCATGCTGCCAAGCCCGATGAACCCGACCTGCATGACCTTCAGCTCCTCATCACACTCCACCCGACATTCCCCAGGTGAACTGGGGAGCGGCGTGGACGATAGCAGACGGCGGGATCCCCGTAAGCTCGAGGCGGGGCTTGGTGTCCCCGGCGATCCCCAACGACGTTTGATCCACTGACTTGGCCTTTTTTCGTTCAGACACACTCTTCCCGTGGCGATGCGGATCCAACCGGTCCAATCGCATCGCTGGTGCTGGCCAGACGCGAGCGTCAGGACCTTTCCGGCGGAGCCATAAATTCCGGCCCGACCGGATCGGTGATCGTCTCCGCAAGGATCCGGTTAATTTCGGCTTTGGCGGCGGCATCGAGCGACCACCCCATGACGTCAGCGACGGGCTGCAACTGATCGGGATGGCGCGCGCCCCAAAGCGCCGTGGTGACGCCCTGGTCGAGCATCCAGCGCACCGCCAAATGAATCACCCGCTTGCCGCAGCGCTCTTGCGCGAAGTGATCGAGCCGCTCAACCGCAGCAAGATACTGAGCAAAGCGCGGCGGTTGGAATTTGGGGTCGGTGCGGCGCAGATCGTCGCCTTCGAACTTCGTATCGACCTTCATCCGTCCTGACAGCAGCCCGCGGCAGAGCGCGCCATAGCCGAAGGTCGCGATCCCGTTCTTGTGGCAATAAGGGAGAATCTCCGCCTCGATCTCGCGCTCGAACAGATTGTAGGGCGACTGCACCACATGCAGCGGCGCCACGCTGCGGAACCTCTCCATCTGCTCGACCGAGAAATTGCTGACGCCGATGGCGCGGATCTTTCCTTGCTCGTAAAGCTGCCGCATCGCCTTGGCCGTCTCTTCCATGGGAACCTTCATGTCCGGCCAGTGGACCTGATAGACGTCGATGTAGTCGGTGCGCAGACGGCGCAACGAGTTATCGATCTCGCGCATGATCCGCTCGCGGCTCGCATTGCGGGTGATCTTTCCGTCTTGCCATTCGAGCCCGACCTTGGTGGCGAGGATTACCTGTGAACGGAGACCGTCGGCGATGGCCTTGCCGACGATCTCTTCAGAACGGCCGAAGCCATATACCGGCGCGGTATCGATGACATTAACTCCATGGCCGAGCGCGGCTCGGATCGTGACAATCGACTCGGCTTCGTCCGTCCCGCCCCACATCCAGCCCCCAATCGCCCAGGTGCCGATGGCGACGCGCGACACGTTGAGCGCCGTGCCGTGGACATTGACGAATTCCATACTGCTACCGCGCTGATCGTTCTTGCGTGTCCTATTCTCAGCAACTGACATGCTTCATGCCCTCCTCTTCAGGCTGTCACTCTCGAGCCCAGCCTCTTCCGCCGCGATCAGGGCAAGGGCCGACCAATCGAGCCCCAAGCTTTCGACCAGCGCAGGAAAATTCTCGCGATGAGTTCCCCGGCCAAACGGCTCCTCCGGGTGCACGATTTAACAGCTCAAGCTTGCCGCCAGGCCGGCTTGCTCGGATCGACTAGCCTCAACTCGACGGGTGCCAAGCCGAACAAGGCAATCACAGCGGGCTCAGTCGCTGGCTTCTTCACGCCGTCATAATGCGGCGTGTGCGCCACGCGTCGCACGAATCCTCCTGCCGGGACAGGAACGGTGTTGTCAGGATCGAAGTCGGCGCCACTGTTGACCCACCACGTGCCGGAGAGGACCAGTGAGAGCCGGTCCGTTGCATAGAAGTGGGGAGCGCTGAAATAGCCCGGATGCCACTTCATCAGCACGAGATAGGGCCCGGGCTGGTCGAGGCCGCCGTAAAGCGTCGCCATCTCGCCGATATGAGGCGGAAGCCCGCTCCATGAGGTCCATTTGATGGCATCGGGAGGGGTGATCACCGTCTCGGAGGGATCGATCTTGGCGGCTGACGCAGTGCTTCCCGACAGCGCGAGCGGCAGGGCGAACAACGGAGCGAGCGCGAGCCATCGGCGCGTCGGACAGAATTCATGGTCCGCGGTAAAAGCGATGGAGAGTATTTTTTCCAAACCAATCATCGCCAGTCTCCGATACTTAGTTGATGCCGAGCTTGAGCGCGCGATGGATCGTGGCGATCGACTCCCCATCGGTTTTGGCCGGAGGGGGATGACAGAATGGGTCTCGCGTCCTTCTCGTGCCGAGACTGAGGGAAGTCCATCGACCGACAGCGGCGCGTCGCCGCGCGAGGAGCGCAGCGACATCCGCTCAAGCTCGCCGAAGCGTCCTTCTGCAGCGCGTTCGCGTCCATCGAAGGGCAGGAATAGGGACTCGACTGGCAGATCTCTGTTCTTACGGAAGCCCCTTACAACGGCACGTCCAAAGCGCAGCGAACGCCAGTTTCCGATTACGCCAATGAAGTTGCCCTGAGCAGGATATCCGGGCCAACGACGGAGAAATGGATAGTTCTGCCGGGGCGCCGTATAGCCGACCATTTCTAGGATGATCGCCCCGAGCACGCTGTCACCATTGTTCTGGCAGCTACGAACGAAGATCCGGCTGCCTTGATGGCCCGTCAAATAGGCTGGCGGTTCCTCGAGCGTGAAGGCCGCGAAGAGGATAGGCGCCTTCAGTCTCGTTTGCCGCAGGCGTCCGGCGAGTTCCAGCATCACCGCCACGGCGCTCGCATTGTCATCTGCACCTGGCGTGCTCGGGATCGTATCGTAATGAGCGCCCACCACGTAGGCGGAGGCGCCGATGTTTCTTGGAGTTGTAGCGAGCACATTCGTCACGCGCTGGTCTTGGTATGGGTAGTTCTGTCCTCTTACAGATAGCCCTGCATCTTCAAAGACTGAATGGATGTAATTTGCGGCGCGGACTAGGCTGTCGGGAATCGAGGGCGTGCGGGGACCAATGTCGACCGCGAGAGCATGGACATGCTCCTGCAACGCCTGCCGAAGGATTTCTAGTTCACTATTTGCCATAAGCTTGGATGCCTAGGCATTCTCTCTGCGAGGCGGTTCGCAATGGGAGGAGAGAAGGACGCGATGACTTCAGGCCATTATTCACTTCTCGCTGCATTGATTTTTGCTTTCGTTGTCGCGCTGCAACTCGTTCGTGCCATCAGGCGCTGGCCGGTTACCATCGGCACGACCTCAATCCCAATTTGGGTGAGCTGGGTTGCCTGCGTCGTTGCCGCTATCCTTGCTTGGCTAGGATTCGCAGCGTCTCAAGCCTAAGATCGCTCTCGCGTTGAGGCGTTTGGTGCGGGGGACGCCAGCGGCGGCTGCTTTGCCCGGAAAGGACTGCTGCGGCTTAAGTACAGCCACGATGCCAAGCCAATCCCGAGAAGAGCCAACACCCCAAGCCCTAGCAACAAAGCCGACTGCTCTAGCCAGGCGCTTGCAGGAACTCCCAGCGCCATTACGATGCCGAGCAGACAGATTTGCCAGGAAAGGATATGGACACCCGCCGTAAAGGTCCCTAGCGCCAGAAGCGTGAGAATGGCGAGGCTGGTGGCGTTGGCGTTCATCATGCGCTGCACGCTGGGCAGCAGCATCACATTCATCGCGATCAAGAAGGCAAGCCAATGCAGTACCTGGGTCCAGACCAAACGTAATCGTGTCTTTTTATCATGAGCGTGTGGCCATCCAGAGCCAATGCACACCATGCAGATCGCTAGCGCAAGAAACTCCCAATAGCCCACGATCGATTGTTTCGAGTAGCTATTGTAGGCGATCCCAAAAATCGCCAGAACGAACACCACTGCGTAAGGCAAGTCCCTGAGCCAGAAACTCGCCTTCTGTGATGATTGCGGCGGGTTGACCTCTGGGTTCGCCGCTTGCTCGTCGCTGGCGCTTGATGTCATGAGTGTGGGTCGGCCTTACATTCAGAGAAGCGAGACAGTAGTTAAAGACGTGATCACTCTGACCTCTGGGTTGTCAGCTTACTACAAACGCTTCTCGACTGTCGGCGGGAATTCAGAAGGGCGCTCTCGTAAGTCAGAGTAAGGCGCCAAGCAGTGAACATTATTCCCCTCTGGCGGCGCTCCCAAAGAGGATCCATTTTGTCTGATGCGTTACAGCCTCCACGAAATTGACAAGCATCATGTTGTAGCGACTACGATTGCGGTGGATCGTGATGAGGCGTTAGAGTGGTTCAGCGAAAAGCTTCGCTTGATGTTGACCTTCGAGGGTGACCCTCTTGCCGCTGAATATCTCCTCGACGAATGGCCGGAGAGCCTGCCCTACATGGCACACTCTTCCAACCCCACAATTCCGGTTTTCGTAGTCAGAGCAATGGCTGCCCACCCTCAAGCAGCACAAGGCGCTGGATGTGGTCAGAGCGGTGCTTAGCAATGATCGCTTGAGCATAGTCGGCGCTTGTCGGCAGAATGCCGGTAGCTTTCCGAGAGAAAGGAGCGGAAAACACAGGGAGAATGCTATGGGAATGATGATTGTCCGGCACAAAGTGAGAGATTACGGGCAGTGGCGTCCCGTCTTCGATCGCCATGCCGACATGCAGCAGCGAGCTGGTCTTATCAATCCACGGGTCTATCACTCTGCTGACAGCAATAAGAGTGAAATTGTCGTCGTGTTCGACACCGAGGATACGAAGAAGGCTAAGGACTTCGCTGCATCCGCTGACCTCAAAGAAGCGATGGAGAAGGCTGGAGTCCTGGACACTCCGACGATCTATCTCCTTGAATTGATCGATTAAGCATGCATCTAGCGATTGGCACGGAGTTGCCACTAGGAGATCCAAAAGGGTAGAGGCCCATGGCGAAACTTCTCGTCATAGGCGCGAGCCGAGGCATCGGACTCGAAACGGTGAAGGCTGCCCTTCTCGCTGGTCATAGCGTTCGCGCGCTGGCGCGTTCGGCGGCAAGCATACCTATCCAAAATACGAACCTGGAGAAGGTATCCGGCGATGCCCTCGACACCGACACGATTCGGAACGCACTCAAAGACGTAGAGGCGGTTATCCAAACGCTCGGCGTAGACATCTCCCCTCGGGCCATCTTCCAACCCACGACACTGTTCTCGCAATCAACACGCATCCTGGTCGATGCCATGAAGGAGGCAGGCGTGAAGCGGCTTATAGCGGTGACGGGTCTCGGTGCCGGCGATAGCCGCGGTCATGGTGGTCTTCTTTACGACGCAGTCGTCTTTCCCTTGCTCTTGAAGCGCGTTTACGACGACACGGCGCACGCCAAGGCTGCGCCTGCGTCTAAACCAGCACCGGCACAGGCGAAAGTCACGCCTGCGCCAATGCCTGCACAGCCGGCGCCAGCGCCCGTACCGATCGCGGCTCAGCATATGATGTCCACGCCCGCTCCCGCACAGGCAAACGTGGTAGCGCCGCCGGCTCCTGTGCAACCGGCTCCAGCGCCCGTGTCTGTTCAGGCGAAGACCGTTGCGCCGCAACCGGCACAAGCTCAACAGCCCAAGCCCCAGCCACAAGTGGCGGCCCCGGCTCCAGCCACGGCACCAGGACCAGCGCCGATGGCAGTGCCCGACACCGCGACGATGCAGGTGCCACCGGAATAGCTTCTGGAACGTAACAACGTCAGGTACCTGGACCCACGGACCTCCTAACTGCCTCTCGACCTTCCGCTTGCCACCAGCTGGCTTGTCCACCGCCCCACTGGAGGCGGAACTTTTGGAGCTACGAGCTGGCGGTTATGAAGGCGCACGCACTAGGGGGGAACATGAGAACAAATTAATGGCTAACCTTTG
Organism: uncultured Alphaproteobacteria bacterium; assembly: GCA_963804705.1. Classification (GTDB taxonomy): domain Bacteria; phylum Pseudomonadota; class Alphaproteobacteria; order Rhizobiales; family Methyloligellaceae; genus Methyloceanibacter. The sequence goes on along the minus strand of CAWDRM010000022.1, from coordinate 65,012 downwards.
AACGGTTAGCCAAAATACGGGCTTAAGTCATTGAACAATATAGCAAACATAAACGGCATGGCGGAGAGGGTGTCCGCCATTTGGCTTAAAAAACGGCTGATTTGCGCCATAAACGCCATGAACACCTTGTCCCAAAACGCTTGTCCCTTCTGGAACGGTCCGCCCATGCGCTCTTTGAGTAATCCGGGATCGCGCCACGCCAACCACAGCGTCACCGCTAGGCCGCCGATCACAAACTCTGCCATGAAGATCCAAGCCCCGCGCCACTCGAGTGTCCCAGCGGACAAGAACAGCAGCGCGCCAATGGACACGATCCAGAACACAGCCTTGACGGAATCTGCCCACATCACGCTAGGCCTCCCTGGTGGTCGTCAACCCGCCACCCTGCCGCACTCACAGCAACTCAAGCGGACGTGGGCGCCTTGGCGGCGGGAATGCGCGGTCGAGCTCAGCGAGGTCCGGATCGGTCAGTCTGATATCAAGTGCGGCGCGGTTCTCCCGCACGTGCTCTAGCGTTGCGGCCTTAGGGATCACCATTATGTCGGGCTGCCTAAGTGCCCAAGCGAGCGCGATCTGGGCGGTAGTGGCGCGATGGCGAATCGCTACTGCGGTAAGCATCCGATCGCGCAGCAGTCGCCCTTGCTCGATCGGCGAATAGGCCATGATCGGGATCCCTCGGTCACGGCACCAGGGCAAGAGGCCCGCTTCGATTCCGCGGCGCCTCAGATTGTAAAGGACCTGGTTGGTTGCGCACACGGTTCCGCCTTCGAGCGCGTACAGTTCCTCCATATCCTCAACGTCGAAATTGCTGACGCCCCAATAGCGGATCGCGCCCGCATCGCTGAGAGCCTCGAATCCGGAAAGCGTCTCTTCCAGCCTCGGCCGCCCGCGCCAATGCAGGAGATAAAGATCAATCCGGTCGGTCTTGAGCCGCCTCAGGCTTCGCTCGCACGCGGCGATGGCGCCGGCGCGCGTGGAGTTCTCTGGCAGCACCTTGGACACGATAAAGCATTCGTCGCGGCGCCCTTCGATGGCCTCAGCGACGATCTCTTCGGCAACTCTGTCGCCATACATCTCGGCAGTGTCGATCAGCGTAAGCCCGAGATCGACGCCGAGCCGAAGCGCCGCGACCTCTTCTTTGCGCTTCCGTACGCTTTCGCCCATGCCCCATGTGCCTTGCCCGAGCTGCGGCACCCTCTCACCCGAGGGAAGTATTACGGTGGGATGGCTGAACTCTGGCATGACGCGGGCAGAGATACGCAAAGGCGCGGCGCCCGCCAAGCGCCGCCTCAATCATGACCTCCGAAATGTGGGTGTTACGCCCTTTTGCCGCGGTGAGCTGAGCTTGGATGCGATGTCCGCTTAGGGTCATGAGCGGATATCACGGCGGCGATAGAGTTGGTCTGTTCTCGGGACAGTACCTGACATCGTATTGTTCCGATCGAGACGCGGCCTTAAAACCGCCAGGGTCGTCTGCTCAAAAAGTGTAAAGGGAACGAACATTCGGGGGATCAGCAATGCGCATTATTCTAGCGCTCGCGCTTTTGGGAGCTTCGCTCGCGTTGGGCGGCTGCTTCCATCATAATCAAGCGGCATACGCGGAACCGTTGCCGCCGCCAGCCCCAGCGCATCCACCACTCAAGTAGCCGTGAGCAAGCCAGCAATCGGGGGTGCGGGGTAGGCGTTGAGACAGGTCTCCTGCAATGCGTGCAGTGCGACAATGTTTGAGCCTCACGCTAACCATCCTTTGTTGCGGGGTGAGCGATACCGCTTGGTGTAAAGCTGCCTTCGCAGGTGCATTTTTCGTCTTCCTCTTCACCGTATCGGATTTACAGGCCAAAGATCCAGGCAGCAGCTGCGCGGGCGCGGCCGAGGTCGCCGTCTTGTCCTCGCCGATCGCGCCGTGGAGGGGCGCGCCTTTGCGGGTCGTCTTCGCCGCGGAGGAGCCGCTCGAGGGCGAGCTTTCGCTGATCGCGCCCGATGGACGTATTGCCACCAAATCGCGTGAGCGGCACGGCGGCCCACCCTATTCCTGGTTTGTCGAGGTTGCGTCGCCGGCACCAGGCACATGGCACGCGCAGCTTGCGCGCGATGGCGCGTCCTCGGACTGCAGCACGATCACGCGCGACATTGCCGTGCGCCGTGATCAGCCGCCGCCACCGCACGCGACAGAGGGGAGCGTCTGGCCCTTGCGCGACACCTGGAATCGCGGGACGGAAAGCCTGTACTCGGCATGGATTGAGAAGCTGTTCGATGCGCCGCTCGAGGCGGAACCATCATGGCCGGCGCTGCATGAAGTGCTGCGCGACAAATCCCGGAACTTCCTGTTCAATCATCTGGGCCTGCACGAGGACGAGAAGGCAATCATCTATCGCCCCGACTGCGCCGACCTTCCGTATTTCTTGCGCGCCTATTTCGCCTTCAAAGTGGGACTGCCGTTCGGCTACTCGAAATGCACGCGCGGCGGCGGCGGCGAGCCGCCGAAGTGCCCGCAGTGGTGGAACATTCAGAACGAGGAGCCCCGCCCCGCCCCGCCCGAACAAGCGACCGCGTCAGCCGGCCTGTTCGGGATCTTTGACGAGCCAATCGCGCCTCCAGCGGTCAGACTTTCGCCGAGGCCGCAAGGGCTTGTGCCGGGGTTCGGATATTATTTGGGGAGGACCGTCGCTGATGGCGTTCAGTCCGGAAACGGGCGAACGGCGGCGAACGACAACAACACCGATTATTATCCCGTGGCGCTGAAAGAGGAGACGCTGCGCCCGGGCACCATCTACGCCGATCCGTACGGGCACGTCTTAGTACTGGCGCGGCGCGTGCCGCAGTCGAACGATGCGGCGGGCGTCCTGCTTGCCGTCGACGCGCAACCCGACGGAACCGTCGCGCGCAAGCGTTTTTGGCGCGGCAATTTCTTGTTCGCGCAGGATCCCTCTCTTGGAAGCCCAGGGTTCAAGCGCTTCCGGCCGATCGTGCGCGAGGGCAGCCGCGGCTTGTGGCGGCTGACCAACGGCGAGATCGCGAAAAATCCGCAATACGGCGATTTTTCGCTCGAGCAATCGCAGCTCGGAGTCGAAGACTTTTACGATCGAATGGATGACGTGATCTCGCCTAAGCCGCTCGATCCTTTGCGCGCGATGAAGGAGGCAATCACATCATTCGAAGAGCAAGTGAAGACGCGCGTGACCTCGGTTGAAAACGGGCGAAGGTTCCAGAGCGGCGGAGGCGGCGACGCGGATATGCCGGACGGCGCGTCGATCTTCGAGACGACCGGCGCGTGGGAGGATTTCGCGACGCCGTCGCGCGATTTGCGTCTGTTGATCGCGATGGACGTGGTGCGCGGATTTCCGGATCGCGTCGCACGGCGGCCCGAGCGGTACGCGATGCCGGAGGGGAAGAGCGTCGCCGACGTGAAGGCCGAATTGGAGGGGGTGCTCGCGTCCGAGCTTGCGGCACGGAAATTCTCTTATACGCGCAGCGATGGCTCCGCGTGGTCGCTCACGCTCAGAGACGTGCTCGACCGCGCGTCCGATCTCGAGATGGCGTACAACCCCAACGACTGCGTCGAGCTGAGATGGGGCGCGCACGACAAAAGCGAGGAAGCATCCACGTGCAAGCGGCAAGCGCCGTCGGCGCAGCGCGCGAAAATGGCCGAGTACCGCGCCTGGTTCCACGAGCGGCGCCGGCCGCCGCGTGCAGCAGGGTAGGCCGAGGCGCTTCGGCGGGGAAACGGCCCACCGGGCGTTCTCAAGAACTTCGTTCAACTAATTCGAAAAAGAAAGCAGGGCAGCTCCGCCGCTGAGGAAGCCACCCGAGGGACGACGTCGGCCGCTGGACGCCTGTAATCCCAGACGGAAATTCCGTCCCAGCACGTCACGTTCAAGAGCGGAAAAGTGAGTGCTGCGTAACAAACCCGATCAGCCCGGATGAACGATATCGCCAACTTAGCGTCCCGTTTGCGTGCGAACTGCTGTTACCCGCCACACCACGTTCCCAACATCATCGGCGACGAGCAACGCACCGGCACGATCGATGGCAACTCCGACCGGACGGCCGAACGCAGCGCCCTCTCTGCTTAGGAAGCCGGTCAAAACGTCTAATGGCGATCCGGAAGGATGCCCACCGGCGAATGGTACAAAAATCACCTTGTATCCACTCTTGGGGATACGGTTCCAGGACCCGTGCTCCCCGATGAATGCGCCTCTGCGGTATGGCTCCGGTAGAAGCGTCCCGTGGAGAATGTCAGCCCAAGCGCGGCGGTGTGGTTGCCAAGCGCATAGTCAGGAATGATCGCCTTGGCTACAAGCTCCGGTTTTTGGGGTATCACTCGGTCGTCAACGTGCTGCCCCCAAGGGACGGCCCGAAGACCAACGGCAATCGGTCAGGAGTACGGTTGATCAAAAATGAACAGCGCAAGGGCGCGGTGACCTAACTTTCGCTCGTTTTGCGGGCTTTATCTGCTTAACTCTGATTGTGAAGCGGTCAGCCGGGGGGGAACTCTTGCTGCTCGTCATTGGGGCCTTAACTCTCGTTGTCTTGGTCTATTGGCTTCTGCAGGGCAAGCGGGGCGCTCTGTTGGCTGTGATATTCAGCGCGTTTCTACTGAGCGGTACCCGGTTCGCGCAGACGGTCGATCCGAGCAATCTCGATTCAGTCCCTGGCGCTTTTCTTTTTGGGGCGCTTGCAGCCGGTGTCGCGTTTTTGGCAGTTTGGTTGCTCTCGCGGTGGGTCGATACAACACGGGAGCGTCGCAGAGCTAGAAGCTAGTGATGATCCTCCTCACGCTGCTGGCTCCTGCGGCTCTTCCAAAGACGGTGCTTGAGCGATTTCTGGCTGATCGTTTGAAATCACTAGTCGAGGCGCGGACTCTCTGAAGCTCATTGCCGCGTTGGCTCCCGCCCATGCGTGACCGTGGGATCGGCACATCTAAGCGTCCGCAACAGTTCGTGGCTACAAGGTCAACTATCTAATCACGGAACAGGGCGGCTACAAAGGCCTTAGTGGGTGAATCTTCTGATGCCTGGAAAACTATGCTGACGAAGTATGACCGAAACTCTGAATGGCCAATGGGCGATTGTCTAAGCGGAGCAGCCTTCTGCCCCGAAAACGAGAGGCGTCGTGTGGATTTTCCAGAAGCACTATTAAGTCTGCTGATTAAAAACCATTACGTGGATCCAGCAACCGCATTTACACATACACCGCCCCCCGATGCCCCCTGCATGCTCCCGTTTTGCCCAGGCAAGAGACTGATTGGTGCTCTTCATTAGGCAAGTGGATAGACTTATTGTAAGAGCGAAATGCCCGCCCGATTAGGTAACGTTCTTTATTGGATGGGATGCATCCTGGCTGCGCTGATTCTGATTTGTTTTCAAATATTGGCCTCCAATGAGAATCCCTACAGCTGGGGCTTGGCCAGCTTTGGATTGGCTTTTGCCGTAGTCTCATGGCTCGCAGGTCGTGCGGTGTTACATCCTCGCGGGCACTTAGCTGGACCACGGGCCTCAAGAAGTAGGGGAAAATGCCGATCAAGGGCTTCACAGTCGGAGCGCGAAGAGGCTCAATGTTTGGTTAGGCGCTGCAACGGGAGATAGATCATGTCGCTCGGACTTATACTCATCGTCCTCCTCGTCATCTTCTTGCTTGGTGGCTTCAGTGGCCGCTTCGGCGGCTACGGCTACGGCTACGGTCATGGCGGCATCGGTGTCATCGGCATCATCCTGATCATCCTCGTCGTACTGCTTCTCATGGGTCGGCTTTGATCTGACACGCGGAGCGTTGAACGCCGAGCGGCCAGTGGCGCTTAGGCGGTCCAGACACCATTGACCTACCCTGCTTGGCCAAGCGCGCGCCCCAGAGTCCGCTTCTGGCACAAAGCAGACCAAATGGCTCTGGAATCTCACCGACCGCTGTTCTTGCGGCGCTCCACTTCGCTTCTCGACACCTCTCCGGCATCAACGAGAGCCTCGATGCAGCCATGTGGCAGCGCTCGACCGTTGCGGTCCATGCAATCGCGCAGGGCCGCACTGTCCAGCCCGTACTCTCCACAGAACTTGTGATAGGCCTCTGCGCAAAACTTCTTTTCATCCTGGGTAATTTTTCTCGGTTCCGCGTCAGACACGGAACCCCAGCAGACCGCCAGAGCGGCAAATAAACCCCATAATGCAGCGTGCTTTTTCATTGATTCCCTCTTGCAGCCACCCTTTAAGGCAAGCGGCGTGACGCGCATGGTGCATGAACAAAGAACAAGATTCAAATTCGAAAAAGTTGGTACCGGAATTGGTACCGGACAGCGAGGGATAACCGGTGACGGCTTGGGATGATAGGCCCGGAAAGCCCGTAAAAACGCTCATATAAAGGGACAGGCGGGGACTAGGAAAAACGGCAAATCGCGCGCTTTATGTGCGTTTACGGAAGGCGCGGATGAGCTGAGCGGGCCACATGGTTCGAGGCACGTCGCTTCGCGACGTTCCTCACCATTAGGCGCTGATCCTCATCCTGAGGAGCGCCGAATGCGCGTCTCGAAGGACGAGGCCACCAGACGCCTACAAAATAAATTTGGAGAGATCGGCGTTCTTGGCGAGCTCGCCGATATGCTCGCGCACATAAGCGGCGTTGATGACGATCCTCTCGCCGGCCTTGTCGCCGGCGTCGAAGGAGATTTCGTCGAGAATGCGCTCCATTACAGTGGAGAGGCGCCGCGCGCCGATATTCTCGACATTGGTGTTCACCTCCACGGCGATGTCGGCGATGGCCTCGATCGAGTCCGGCGTGAAATCGAGGTCGACGCCTTCGGTCTGCATCAGCGCGACATATTGCTTGATCAGGCAGGCCTTGGGCTCGGTGAGGATGCGGCGGAAATCCTCCCGCGTCAGCGCGCGAAGCTCGACGCGGATCGGCAGCCGCCCCTGTAGCTCGGGGAGAAGGTCCGAGGGCTTGGCGGTGTGGAACGCGCCCGAGGCAATGAACAGCACATGGTCGGTCTTCACCGGCCCGTATTTGGTGCCGACGGTAGTACCTTCGATCAGCGGCAGGAGGTCGCGCTGCACGCCTTCGCGGCTCACATCTGCGCCGATGCGCTCGGAGCGCGCGCAGATCTTGTCGATCTCGTCGAGGAAGACGATGCCATCATTCTCGACGTTCTTGATCGCCTCCTGCACGATACCGTCATTGTCGATCAGCTTGTCGGACTCTTCGGCCATGAGAATCTCGAAGCTGTCGCGCACGGTGACGCGGCGGGGCTTGGTGCGGTTGCCGAGCGCCTTGCCGAGCACTTCGCTCAGATTGATCATGCCGACTTGGCTGCCGGGCATGCCCGGGATCTCGAAGGAGGGCATGCCGGCGCCCGTGTCGGCAACCTGGATCTCGATCTCCTTGTCGTCGAGCTCGCCCGCGCGGAGCCGCCTGCGGAAAGCCTCGCGCGTCACCGGTGTGGCATTGGCGCCGACCAGCGCATCGACTACGCGTTCCTCAGCGTTGAGCTGAGCCTTGGCCTCGACCTCTTTGCGCTTGGTGTCGCGCACGAGCCCGATGCCGGCCTCCAAGAGGTCGCGGATGATCTGGTCGACGTCGCGGCCGACATAGCCGACTTCCGTGAATTTGGTGGCCTCGACCTTGATGAAGGGCGCGTTGGCGAGCTTGGCCAGGCGGCGCGAGATCTCCGTCTTGCCGACGCCGGTCGGGCCGATCATCAGGATGTTCTTAGGGAGTACCTCCTCGCGCATATCGCCTTGCAGCTGCTGGCGCCGCCAGCGATTGCGGAGCGCAATGGCCACCGCGCGCTTGGCGTCGCGCTGGCCGACGATGTGGCGGTCGAGCTCGGAGACGATCTCGCGGGGGGAAAATGAGGTCATGTGTTTGCCGATACTCTCCACTTACCCGTCATGCCCGGCCTTGTGCCGGGCATCCACGGTTAAGCCAAGCCTCGAAGACGTGGATGGCCGGGACAAGCCCGGCCATGACGAGGCTATCTTCTTCGCCTAGTGACTCCATCATCGGGTCGACTCGAGGCTCTCGATGACCACCTCGTTATTGGTGTAGACGCAGATGCTGGCGGCGATGGCCATGGCCTTCCGCGCGATGGTCTCGGCGTCGAGGTCGCTGTCGAGCAGCGCCCGCGCCGCGGCGAGCGCATAGGTGCCGCCGGAGCCGATGCCCATGACGTCGTCGTCGGGCTCGAGCACGTCGCCGGTGCCGGTCAGCACCAGGCTCTCGCCCGCGTCGGCCACGATCATCATCGCTTCCAAACGGCGCAAATAGCGGTCGGTGCGCCAATCCTTGGCCAGCTCCACGCAAGCGCGCTTCAGCTGATCGGGAAAACGCTCGAGCTTCGCCTCGAGCCGCTCGAACAAAGTGAAGGCGTCGGCGGTGGCGCCGGCGAAGCCCGCAATGACGTTGCCGCTGCCGACACGCCGGACTTTCTTCGCGTTGCCCTTGATGACGGTCTGGCCAAGGGTGACCTGGCCGTCGCCGGCGATGACCACTCTGCCGCCTTTGCGGACGGTGAGGATGGTCGTGCCATGCCAGATGTCGGAGGAGGAAGGGCCCATGTTGCAATGCGATATCGGAGCGGCGGCGGTCTTAGTCAAGCTTTGCAGGCGGAGGCATTTAAGCACGGGCGCCGATGGGCTTTGTTAACCGGGCTCGGGCCTTGCACCCTGCGGTTGTCCGGCATGGCGCGCCGTGGCGCCACGGCGTATAAGCGGCGCAACAGAAGCGAATTGCTAAGAGCCTTGCGCTAGGCTGCCCCCATGCAAAAGCCCACCAAAGACGAGTCAAAGCGGACCGCCACCGTCGAGCGCCGCACCAAGGAGACGGCGATCACGGCAACCGTCGATCTCGACGGTACCGGCGCCTGTGAGGTGGCCACCGGCGTTGGCTTCCTTGACCATATGATCGAGCAGCTCGCCCGCCACTCCCTGATCGACATTGCGCTGAAAGCCGAGGGCGACCTCCATATCGACCAACACCACACGACCGAGGACAGCGGCATCGTGCTCGGCCAGGCGGTGGCCAAGGCGCTTGGCGACAGGCGGGGCATCACCCGCTACGGGTCTGCCTATCTGCCCATGGACGAGACGCTGACCCGGGTCGCTATCGACGTCTCGGGCCGGCCCTACCTCATCTGGAAGGTCGATTTCACCCGCTCCAAGATCGGCGAGATGGACACCGAGCTGTTCCGCGAGTGGTTCCAGGCCTTTGCCCAGAATGCCGGGATTACATTGCATGCGGAGACGCTTTACGGCGAGAACAGCCACCACATCGCCGAGACCTGCTATAAGGCGCTCGCACGCGCGCTCCGCGAGGCGGTTGCAATCGACGAGCGCCAGGGGGGGCGCGTGCCGTCGACCAAGGGCCAGCTATAGCCCTCGCCATTCACCTGACAGCAAGCGATCGCCGTGACCCTCTATTCTGTCTATGAGCCGCCCGCCGAGGCGCCGGATGTCGTGGCCCGGGCCGAGGCACTGGTCTTCGTCAAGGAGGGGTTCTCCTGGCCGGCGCTTTTCGTGCCGGGGCTGTGGCTCCTCTATCAGCGCATGTGGCTCGAGCTGATCGTGTTCGTGCTCGTCTTCGCGCTGCTCGGCTGGGTCTTTGGCGGCGGCGCCGCCGGCCAGACTTTGCTCGGCTGGACCAGCATCGCGATCGTCGTGCTGTTTGCCTTCGAGGCGAATAACCTGAAGGGCGCGGCGCTCGAACGGAGCGGCTACCGGCCGGTGGGCGTCGCCGTCGGCCGTGGCGTCGATGACGCAGAGCTTCAATTCTTGCGGAGCTGGCTGCCAAGGCAGCAAGGGGCGGCTGGAGAGAGGCAAGGCGGGCAGGACCGGCGTGGCCAGACTAAAGCCCCGGCAGCGCAAGCACCTGCGGCGGCGCGTGGCGCGGAAGGGGAGGAGGTCATCGGGCTGTTCCCGGTGCCCTGACGAGCGCCATGCAAATCTCCATCATCGATTACGGCTCGGGCAATCTCCACTCTGCCGCCAAGGCGCTCGAGCGGGCCGCGCGCGAGCATGGCTCGACGCTCGCGGTTAAGGTGACCGCGGAGCCAGAGGAGGTGGCAAAAGCCGACCGCATCGTGCTTCCCGGCGTAGGCGCCTTCGCCGACTGCAAGCAGGGCCTCGCGCGGGTTCCCGGCATGATCGAGGTGCTGGAGGAGGCGGTGCGGAAGCAAGGCAAGCCGTTCCTCGGCATCTGCGTTGGGCTTCAGCTCATGGCGAGCCGCGGGCTTGAGCATGGGGTGACGCCGGGCCTTGACTGGATCGAAGGAGAGGTGCGCGCCATCACGCCCGCCAATCCTGCGCTCAAGATCCCGCATATGGGCTGGAACACGCTCAGTGTGGGCCGCGAGCATGCGCTGTTGGACGGCATCCCCACCGGCGAGGAGGGCCTGCATGCCTATTTCGTCCACTCCTATCATTTCGTGCCGGAAGACGAGGCAGCGCTGGTAGCGAGCACTGACTATGGCGGTCCGATCACCGCCCTCATCGCCAAGGACAACATGGCCGGAACCCAGTTCCACCCCGAGAAGAGCCAAAAGCTCGGTCTCGCCTTCATCGCCAATTTCCTCGCATGGAAACCGTGACGTCTGTCCAGCACCGCTACTCCCTCGGCAAGGAACGAGGCGAATTGGTGCCAAAGGTCGAAGCATGATCCTGTTCCCCGCCATCGACCTCAAGGACGGCAATTGCGTCAGGCTGCGCCAGGGCGAGATGGACCAGGCGACCGTGTTCAACACCGACCCGGTGGCGCAGGCGCGAAGCTTCGAGGAGCAGGGCTTTGAATGGCTGCATCTCGTCGATCTCAACGGCGCCTTCGAGGGCCGGCCGGTGAACGCGGCAGCCGTCGACGCGATCCTCAAGGCCGTCCATGTCCCGGTGCAGCTCGGCGGCGGCATCCGCGACCTCGACACCATCGTGACCTGGCTCGACAAGGGCATCGACCGAGTGATCCTCGGTACCGCGGCTGTGCGCGATCCAGGCCTGGTGCGCGAGGCGGCCCGCGACTTTCCTGGCTGCATCGCCGTCGGCATCGATGCGCGCGACGGCAAAGTGGCGATCGAGGGCTGGGCGGAGACGAGCGAGCTCGAGGCGCTGGAGCTCGCACGGCGCTTCGAGGACGCAGGCGTCGCGGCGATCATCTATACCGACATCGCCCGCGACGGGGTGCTCGAGGGCCTCAATCTTGAGGCGACCGCGGCACTTGCCCGCGCCGTGTCGATCCCGGTGATCGCGAGCGGCGGACTCGCCTCGATCGAGGATGTGCACAGGCTGCTGCGGCCGAACTATGCCATGCTCGAAGGCGCGATCGCCGGACGCGCGCTCTATGATGGTAGGCTCGATCCGACCGAAGCGCTGGCCCTCATCGTCGCAAGCCGCAAGAGGCAGGGCCGGATCTAGGCCGGGATACCATGCGCGCACGCACCGTCTTCATAATTCTGCTCATTGTCATCCTGCTGATCGGGCTCGGTCCGGCGTTGCTCGCCGTGGGTAGCCAGGAGGTGGCGGAAGCCTTTGGCTGCCAGGTCGATCTCAACCGCGTCATTCCTTGCGTGATCCACGGCAAGGATTACGGCCAGACCGTCTACGACCTCGGCTTCGCCATCTGGTATTCCTATTTGAGCGTTCCCGCGGGTCTCGTACTGCTCGGCGTCTGGGCGGTGGCCGCGCTCATCGCGCTGATTGTGCATTGACGCAAGACCGTCGCAAGATCTGCTAAGCCCTAGCCATGCTGAAAATCCGCGTCATTCCCTGCCTCGACGTGAAAGACGGCCGCGTCGTCAAGGGCGTCAAATTCGTCGATCTGCGGGACGCCGGCGATCCGGTGGAGGCCGCTGCCGCCTATGACGAGGCGGGCGCCGACGAGCTCTGCTTCCTCGACATCACCGCAAGTCACGAGAACCGCGATACCATCTTCGATGTGGTGATGCGCACGGCAGAGCGGTGCTTCATGCCGCTCACCGTGGGGGGCGGCGTGCGCAAGCTCGACGATGTGCGGAAGCTGCTCGAGGCCGGCGCCGACAAGGTCTCGATTAACACCGCCGCGGTCAAGGATCGCGACTTCGTACGCGCGGCGTCGGAGAAGTTCGGCGCCCAATGCATCGTCGTCGCCATCGACGCAAAGCGCGTGGGCGGCCACGGCGGCCACACCGGCGCGGCGCCAGGCTTCGAGATCTTCACCCATGGTGGCCGCGAGCCGACCGGCATCGAGGCGGTCGCCTATGCGCAAGAGGTGGTGGCGCTCGGCGCGGGCGAGATCCTGCTCACCTCCATGGACCGCGACGGGACGAAAGCGGGCTTCGACCTCGCGCTCACCCGCGCTGTCGCCGATGCGGTCTCGGTGCCGGTGATCGCAAGCGGCGGGGTCGGCACGCTCGACCATCTGGTCGACGGCGTGCGCAAGGGCCACGCATCCGCCGTGCTGGCCGCCTCGATCTTCCACTATGGCGAGCATTCGATCGGCGAGGCCAAGCGCCACATGGCGGCGGCGGGCTTGGCCGTCAGGCTCGACGGCTAGGCCGCGCGGGTGGCTCCCCGCCTCAATCCTGCCCGCCAAACAGGCACAATGCTCTGTCTTTGGTAGGGATGATCTGAACGCGACTATTCCACTCAGCCTCGCGGCAGTGTATGAGCCAAGTCATGAGCAACAACGACGTGCTGAGCCGCCTCGCCGCCAACATCAAGGCGCGGCGTAATGCGAGACCAGAGGACTCCCATACGCGGCGTCTGCTCGACGGGGCGCCGATCAAGCCGGCCAAGAAGCTTGGCGAGGAGGCGGTCGAGACCGCCATCGCCGCCTTGGCCCAGGACGATGCGGCGCTGATCGCCGAGTCCGCCGACCTGCTCTATCATCTGCTCGTTGTCCTCGAATCCCGCCACGTCGCCCTCGACCAGGTGTTGGGCGAGCTCGAGCGGCGCATGGGCGCCACAGATCTTGCGCAAAAGAGGCGAAAAGCGGCGTCGGTCTAACCGGCGGCTTCGTTCCCATGAATCCGCGTCCCGCCGTCGCGTTTTCTCCCTACACGATCTATAACCGCGACGAATGGGCGGCGCTGCGGGCCGACACGCCCAATCCGCTCAGCGAGGCCGAGCTCGAGAATTTGAGCGGCCTCACGGAACGCGTGTCGACCCAAGAGGTGGTCGAGATCTATCTGCCGCTCAGCCGGTTGCTCAATTTCTATGTCGAGGCGCTGCAGGAGCTGCATGGCGCCACGACCGGGTTCCTCCGCAAGGGCGACAGCAAGATGCCCTTCATCATCGGCCTGGCCGGCAGCGTGGCCGTGGGCAAGAGCACCACGGGCCGCGTGCTCCAGGCCCTGCTCGCCCGCTGCCCGAGCCACCCAAGCGTCGAGCTTGTGCCGACGGACGGATTCCTGTTCGCTAACGCCGTGCTCGAAGAGCGCGGGCTGATGGGCCGCAAGGGCTTTCCCGAAAGCTACGACCTTACCGCGCTGCTCAACTTCCTCGCCGACGTTAAGTCCGGCCGCGAGCGCACTAAGGCCCCGGTCTATTCGCATCTCGTCTATGACGTGCTGCCGGACCAGGAGATCCAGATCGAACGGCCGGACATCGTCATCGTCGAAGGTTTGAACGTGCTGCAGCCGGCCAAGCTGCCGAAGGACGGCCAAGCCATCCCGTTCGTGTCCGACTTCTTCGATTTCTCGATCTATATCGATGCCGCCGACGAATTAATCGAGAGCTGGTATGTCGAACGCTTCCTACGTCTCCGGCAAACGGCCTTCCGGGACCCTGCGTCCTATTTTCACCGCTACGCGACGCTGTCGGAGGAGGAGGCGCGCAAGATCGGGCTGTCGCTGTGGCGCTCGATCAATCTCGTCAATCTGAGGGAAAACATCCTGCCGACCCGGCAGCGCGCCGACCTTATCCTGCGCAAGGGCGTCGATCACGCGGTGGAAACGGTGGCGCTCCGGAAGTTGTGAGCTATTTGAGCGGCTGCGAACTGAGCGGTGGTTCGGAATAGGGCGCGGGAGCGGCCCCGAGCGCGGCAACTTGGGCGCGCTTGCCTCATGCCGCGACTACACTAGGACGTGAGTGCGAAACCGGAAAGGCGGCGTGTTGTTCTCGTGCCGGACCTACTTCTTACCGTGCGGATTGATGAGGAGGTGCCGCGGGTGCCGGACAGTAAAGCGCGTCAAAAGTGCCTGGCTCGGCAATACAGCTGTGATGATGCATCACCTGGGGATTGTAAATTCCCGTGGCAGCCAATGGGCCGACGAGTAGCATGGCTAAGATGTAGGTCATCCGACCCTCCTATTTGGTGACACACGCCCCGGCGACAGTACACTCGCGTCCAGGCTTATTCCATGCTTCCACTGAAAATGCTTCGAGTGTTGCCCGTTGAGCACAGGACTTGAGCAGCTCACCAGCTAGGCACTCGGCGCAGCATTTTGAGTACCCGGGGATCAGCGCCTTCTCCGTCTTTGCCCCACGGCTTCCTGTCGTACGCGCTTGAGATTTTCAACAACAGCTCCATGAGTTCCATCTCCAGCTGGCAGGCAAGTCTCCTCCAAGCTGTTAACTAATGGTCCGGCCAAAAGATTTTTGGCCTCCGTTGCACAGGTAACAGGCTCCCTCTGGTCTAGCCGAGGAGGCCTCGGGCCTCCGCCAGCTTGCGCAAGGAGGTCTCCGGCCGGGCGCCGATATGGCCGATGACCTCGGCGGCCGCCAGGCTGCCGAGTCGACCGCAGGTCGCAAGCGGCGCCCCTCGGGTCAGGCCGTACAGGAACCCCGCGGCGTAGAGGTCGCCGGCGCCGGTCACGTCAACCACCTCGCGGACGGGCTCGGGCTCGATCAGGATGGTCTCGCCTTTGGCCACGATCACCGAGCCTTCCTCCGAGCGCGTCAGTATGGCCACCTCGCAATCTTGTAAGGCGGCGTCGGCGGCCTCGGCGAAGCTGTTCACCTCGTAGAGCGCGGTAATCTCCTTCTCATTGGCGAAGACGATGTCGGCGCCTTCGCGGATGAGCACCCGGAAGTCGGCGCGGTGGCGGTCGACGCAGAAAGCATCTGACAGGGTCAAGGCCACCTTGGCGCCGGACTGGCGGGCGAGCCGCGCCGCCTCCTTGAACGCGGCCTTGGCGTCCTCCCGGTCGAAGAGATAGCCTTCCAGGTAGACCATCTTGGCGGCGGCGATGAGCTTCTCGTCGATGTCCGGCACGGCGAAGTCCACGCTCGCGCCGAGAAAAGTGTTCATGGTCCGCTCGCCGTCTGGCGTCACGAAGATGAGGCAACGCGCGGTGGGCGCGCCTTCCCGGGCGGGCGGGGTATCGTAGGTCACTCCGAGGGAGCGGATGTCGTGGCGGAAGATGCCGCCGAACTGGTCCGCCGCCACCTTGCCGATGAAACCGCATGTCGCGCCGAGACAGGCGAGGCCGGCGATGGTGTTGGCGGCCGATCCGCCGGAGCGCTCGACGGCGGGCCCCATCGCCTCGTAGAGCCGCCCCGCTTCGTCGGCCGGGATGAGGCGCATGAAGCCCTTGGCGAGATCGTGCTTGGAGAGGAAGGCGTCGCTGCAGCGGGCGATGATGTCGACAATGGCGTTGCCGATGCCCACCACATCGTATTTGCGTTCCGTCATGGATTCGTCGCCCCCTGTTCGCGTGCGCAGTCTGGTATTCGCAGTCGCGCCCACTATATTCGCCGCCGCCGGAGTTGGAACAGGTCATGCTCACCGCCGCTATTCAAGCCTTCCAGCAGCTGTTCACGCCGTCCTTCCGCGCTGTGCTCCTCAAATGCGTCGGCTTCACCATCGCGCTCCTCGCCGTCCTGATCATCGTCATCGAGTGGGTGTTCGGCCATTTCGTCGAATGGCCGCATTGGATCGAGACCCCGGCCGAATGGCTCGGCGGCCTGGCGCTGGTCGCCGGATCGGTCTTCCTGATCCCGCCCGTCACCTCGCTAATGGCCGGCCTCTATCTCGACGACATCGCGAGCGAGGTGGAACGGGTCTATTACCCTTCCGATCCGCCGGGGCATGAGTTGCCGACCTTGGCCGCAATCGGCGTCGGCGTGAAATTCTTTCTGGTGGTGCTGGTCGTGAACCTGATCGCCCTGTTCCTCCTGCTCATCCCCGGGATTAACCTCATCGCCTTCTATGCCGGCAACGGCTATCTCCTCGGCCGTGAATATTTCGAGATGGTGGCGACGCGGCATCTGCCGCCCGAGGAGGTGAGGCAGCTCCGCAAGGCGAACATGGTCTATGTCTCGCTCTGCGGGCTGATCATCGCCGGGCTTGCCTCGGTGCCGATCGTGAACCTGCTAACGCCGCTCTTCGCCACGGCCTTCATGGTGCACATCTACAAAATTCTGGGGCGCCGCGCCGGGCACGGCGTTGCGACCCGCTTAGCGTGAGTCATTCGCCGGGGGCAGGCGTCTTCGGCTGGTAGAGGCAGATGTCGGCGATCAGGCAGCGCCAGCATTCTGGCTTCCGCGCCTTGCAGACATAGCGTCCGAGCAGGATCAGCCAATGGTGGCAATTGTGTCGGTAGCGCTCCGGAACGACGCGCTCCAGGGCGAGCTCGACCTCGAGCGGATTTTTGCCGGGTGCGAGGCCAGTGCGGTTCGCGACGCGGAAGATATGCGTGTCAACGGCGATGGTCGGTTGGCCGAAAGCGACGTTGAGCACGACGTTGGCGGTCTTGCGGCCAACGCCGGGTAGCGCGACCAGCGCATCCCGACTGTCCGGCACCTTTCCGCCATGCTCCTCGACCAGCTTGGCGGAAAGCGCGATCAGGTTTCTCGCCTTGCTGCGATAGAGCCCAATGGTCTTGATCTTGTCGGTGAGCCTTGCCTCGCTGAGCTTGAGAAGCTTCTCCGGGGTATCGGCGAGCTTGAACAAAACGGGCGTCACCTTATTGACGGAGGCGTCGGTGGCTTGCGCCGAGAGCACCACGGCGACGAGCAGCGTGAAGGGATCGGCATAGTGGAGCTCGGTCTTGGGATGGGGATCGGCGGCCTCGAACCGCCGGAAGATCTCATCGATCTGGGCTTGCGTGAGCAACGAGCCGGGCGCCTTGGAGCTTGAGGTCTTGCGCCTCCCAGCTTTTTTGGCGGGGACGCGCTTGGCGATTTTCGATTGAAGCCCCATCTCCCCTTGTCTACCAATGGTCTCACGCAAGGTTAAGAGCGAGCTATGACAGAGGCCGTCGGGGGGCCACAAGAAGAAACGCGTTTCTCCGCCATGCTGACGCCCCACCGCTCGCTTGGGCCCAAGGGCTTCATGGTGCTGATGAGCGCGGTCTGCTTCGTGAGCTTCGGCACTGGCCTCCTGTTCTACCTGATCGGCGCTTGGCCCGTGATCGGTTTCATGGGTCTCGATGTGTTGCTGATCTACATCGCCTTCAAGCTCAACTACCGTGCCGCGCGCCTCTATGAGACGGTCGATCTCACCCCTGGCGCGCTGACCGTCACCCGGGTGCAGCCCTCGGGCAAGGTGCAAGTCTGGAACTTCAACCCCTATTGGGTGCGCTTGAAGCTGGAAGAGCGCGTCGGCCGCTCGACCGAACTGTCGATTGCCTCCCACGGCAACCGTCTCGTCTTCGCGACCTTCCTGACCGATCCCGAGCGCGAGGACTTCGCGGTGGCGCTTAAGGCCGCGCTGTCTGCCACCAAGGCACCAAACCCGGTCTAGCTTTGGCATGCGGCAGGCTGCGACGCCGGGGATCAGGCTGCCAGATCGCGCTTCTCGGCGACGGAGCCGTCTGCCCGGAACCGGTACACGAGCGGCATGCCGGTACCGATATTGAGCTCGATCACCTGGTCGGGGCTCAGCCGGTCGAGCTGCATAACGAGGGCGCGCAAGGAATTGCCGTGGGCGACGACGAGCACGTTCTTGCCTGCCTGAAGCTCCGGCACGATGCGCTTCTCATAGAAGGGGAGCACCCTGGCGGCGGTGTCCTTGAGACTCTCGCCGCCGGGAGGGGCGACGTCGTAGGAGCGTTGCCACAGGTGCACTTGCTCGTCACCCCAGCGCTTGCGGGCCTCGTCCTTGTTGAGCCCCATGAGATCGCCATAGTCGCGCTCGTTCAGCGCGGCATCTTGGACGCTCGGCAGATTATCCTGATCGAGCTCGCTGAGGATGAATTTCAGCGTGTTCTGGGCCCGTTTCAGGGTGCTGGTGAAGGCGAGGTCGAGGCGCCGTCCTTCAGCCTTGAGCATGGCGCCGGCGCGATGCGCTTCGGCGACGCCTTCTTCCGTCAGATCGACATCCTGCCAGCCGGTGAACATGTTGAGGCGGTTCCACTGGCTTTCGCCATGGCGCACGAGAACCAGCGCATTCGGCATGGTAAGTGGCTCTTCGCTTGGACGGCGCGACATCGCGGGATGCTGTTGTCCAGGCCGCCTAATCGGCTCCTGCCCTTTGTCTGCGTGTTTGGCGCCGCAAAACTGGGAAAGAGCTCACTGCTGGACTCCCTTTTCGGCCTAATTTCGGCGCAAGAGGCGCGAATTTAGGCGCACCACCAGCATTTTGCCAACTGATGAACAAGAATTGGGTTTCCGTCACGCGAAATCAGAGGCCAATGACGTCGGCCATGGAATAGAGCCCTGGGCCTTGTCCCCGCGCCCAGAGCGCCGCCCGGACCGCCCCTGTCGCAAAGATCCCCCGGTCGCTGGCGATATGGACGAGCTCGATCCGCTCACCGTCGCCGGCAAAGATCACCCGATGCTCGCCCACCGCGTCGCCACCGCGCAGCACGGCGAAGCCGATATCGCCTTCGTGGCGGGCGCCCACATCGCCATCGCGGCTGCGTACGCTATGGCTTCGCAGCGAGACGCCACGGCCCGCGGCGGCGGCTTCGCCGAGCATCAGGGCCGTGCCGGAAGGCGCGTCACGCTTGTGGCGGTGGTGCAGCTCCATGATCTCGATGTCGAAGTCAGGGCCAAGCGCCCGCGCCACCTTGTTGGTCAGCGCCGCGAGCAGATTGACGCCAAGGCTCATATTACCGGCTTTGACGATGGAGGCGTGGCGCGCCGCGGCCTCGATCTTCGCCTGGTCGTCGGCGCCAAGCCCCGTGGTGCCGATGATGTGGACGATGCGTGCCTGAGCGGAAAGCACGGCGAAGCCCACGGTCGCCTTCGGGCTGGTGAAATCGAGCACGCCGTCGACGCTGGCAAACACTGGCAGCGGGTCGTCGGTGATGGCGATGCCGAGCGCCGGGAGGCCCGCCATCTCGCCAAGGTCGCGGCCGATCGCCGGCGAGCCCTTGGCCTCGACGCCGCCGGCAAGGACGCAGCCTTCGGTGGCCGCCACGGCGCGGGCCAGCGCTTGACCCATGCGGCCTGCGGCCCCGAGCACGGCGATCTTCATGTCGGACATGGCAGTGGAACCATCTGAGGCGCCGAGAGGGTGGTAACGCTTTGGTGAACGAGCCTCGACCTTCTAGGCCGTGACTCGCTCCCTCACAAGCCCGCATCGGCGGCAGCGGCTAACCCTTTGCCCGCCGGAAACATTCTCTTTGTGGCGACATTGGCGGGCGCCGGGACACGAAGAATTGAGCCGGTGTGGCATTGCAACCCCTGGCTGACGCCGGGCCCAAACCCCAAACTTGCCGGACCAAGCGCCGTCCTGCCTTGCCGGAGCCGATCATGCTCAAGACTGTCCCTAAAGCCCGCGCGTCCCATCACTTGGCGGCGAGCTTCGACGTGGAGATCGCGGGCGTGGCCACCGCCGTGCCTCCGCACCGGCTGTCGCAGGAGGACGCGGCGCGCCGTGCCCAGAGCATTTTCCCGCATCTCGCGGCGCATAACAGCCTCTTCCGCAACACTGGAATTGATGCTCGCTACACCTGCGAGCCGCCCGAGTGGTACGACCAGGAGCATGGCTGGGAGGCGCGGACCGAGGTGTTCCTGCGCCACGCGTTGAGCCTGCTCGAGGAGGTGGCGCGCGGCGCGACCACTGCCGCCGGTATCGAGCTCAAGGACATCGGCGCCATCGTCGTCAACACCATTACCGGCCTCGCTATTCCGAGCCTCGATGCGAAACTGATGAACCGGCTCGCGCTGCGCCCATCGGTCGAGCGCCTGCCGATCTTCGGGCTCGGCTGCGGCGGCGGGGTGGCGGGGCTCGCCAGGGCCGCTCGTTACGCGCAGGCGATGCCGGGAGCCCATGTGCTGTTTCTCACGGTCGATCTGTGCAGCCTGTGCCTTCGCGTCAACGATCCGAGCATGGCGATGTTCGTGTCCGCGGCGCTGTTCGGCGATGGCGCCGCGAGCGTCGTCCTGCGCAATGTGGAAGGGCGCCAAACAGGGCTCCCGCGCGGGACGGCGGATTCTCGCCGCGGGCGACCATTTCTGGCGCGGCACCGAGCACATCATGGGCTGGGACATCCGGCATGACGGCTTCGGCGTGGTGCTGAGCCCGGAGCTGCCGCAACTCCTGCGCAGCGAGCTCAAACCCGCCTTGCAAGGCTTCCTCGATGCCAACGGCATGAGTCTCGGCGAGTTCAACGGGTTCTTGTTGCATCCCGGCGGCGCCAAAGTGCTGGAGACGGCGCAGAAGGTGCTGCGCTTTGGGCGCGACGATCTCGCCTATTCGTGGCAGGTGTTGCGCGATTTCGGCAACATGTCTTCGCCGACGGCGCTATTTGCCCTCGACCAGGCTATCAAAGCGGGCGCGAGCGGCCCGCATCTCCTTGCCGCCTTCGGTCCCGGGTTCTCAGCCTATTTTCTCGCCGTGGAGCTTTGAGAACCGCGGCGCGACTGGAGCGCCTCGTCTTCAAGCCTGATCTTGGTGTTCAACACCGTCCACCATAGCGCCGTCATGATCGCGCCAAGCGCTAGCGCGCCGAACGCCAGGGGCAGCACCAAGGTCTCGACGATGGTCACGGCGTAGTTCGGGTGACTGAGATAACGGTAGGGTCCGCGGGTCACGACTGGCGCGTCAGGGAGCGTGATGATGCGGTGGGTCCAATAGCGGCCGAGACTTCCGATCACCCAATAGCGCACGATTTGCAACACCAGATAATAGGCGATAAGCGGCCACACAACGATCGCATCGGGCGGTATCAAAAAGAACAGGGACGCGATCCAGGCAAGGTGAGTTGCCGCGACCACGGGATAAATTGCCCTGGCCTCTTCGCGCCCGCCAACGGCGAGCAGGTCACTCGTATTCCGCGCCGAGTACAGCTCTTCCAGCCCGCGCTGGGCGAGGACCAAGATCGCCGCAATCTGCGGGGCACCGATGAGACCGAGCAGGGGCATAGGAACTTCCACAAAAATTCAGTGGCGAAGTTCCATCTCTAAGGGGAACTGAACGGACGCGGCAAGGGCGCCTTGACCCGATCTCAGGCGACGAGCGGATGGTCGAGGGAGGATTGATCCCCCTCCGCCTCGTCCGTCTCCGTCCCGCAATAGAAGCCCAGCACTTGGTCGCAGCCCCATTGCTTCAACATCGCGGCTTGATCCTCGGTCTCTCGACCCCTTCGGCGGTGATGGTCACGTGCAACGACTGGCCGAGGCCGACGATGCTCGACACGATGGCGCTCGTCTGCGGGCTTACGCCCAGCGTGTCGATGAAGGAGTGGTCGATCTTGATCGACGAACCGGAAAGCGGGTGAGATAGCTTAAAGATAAGGTTTTATTTGACGCATGACCCTATCCGAAAAGTCTGCAACTTTTCGGGGTCATGCTCTAAGTCCAGGCGAACGCCACCTTGCGCAAGGAGACCTCGCCGAACCGCTCGGCACCTTCGGCCACTGGCTTGCCGCCGAGGCTGAGATAGAAGGCGCAGGCGCCGTCATTGTCGGACAATGCCCAAACGACCAGACCCTTGAGGCGGAGATCGGCGAGCCTCTTCCGCGCGCGCTCGAACAACTTCTCGCCGAAGCCGAGACCCTGGTAGACGGGATGGAGATAGAGCTCGAAGATCTCGCCCTGGAAGGCCGTGCGTCCCGACCTGCAGCGGCCATAGGTGGCATAGCCGGACGCCGCCCCGTCGAAATCGAGCACGAGCAGCGGGCGGCGCTCGGCCAGGGCGCCCTGCCACCAGCTGAGGCCTCGCCGGGCGATCATACGTTCGAGTGAAAGATGCGGAATGACCCCGCGATAGGCGCCCCGCCAAGCCTCGGCATAGACCTCCGCCAGGGCGGTTGCATCCTTGAGCCTTGCCGGCCTGATCTGCACGAGATCGGTCTCCATGACCGCAAGCCTAGCGCAGACGGCGCCCGCTGTGCAGGGGGGACGCGTTGCTCTTCACCAGGCTTCTAGAAAGATAATGAGGCGGGGATCGAGGGAGGCTCAGCCGCCGAGCGGGCGACTAAGCGATCACCATTGCTTCCTTTTGACGCTCGGCCTTTTTGCGATCATTGGCATCCAGGTAACGCTTGCGCAGTCTGATCGACTTCGGCGTCACCTCGACCAGCTCATCGTCCTGGATATAGGCGAGGGCGCGTTCGAGCGTCATGCGGATGGGCGGGGTTAGGCGGACCGCCTCGTCCTTCGAGGTGGTGCGGATGTTGGTGAGCTTCTTGCCCTTCAGCACATTGACCTCGAGGTCATTGTCGCGGGTGTGCTCGCCCACGATCATGCCGCGATAGACCTTCCAGCCGGGCTCAATCATCATCGGGCCGCGATCCTCGAGGTTCCACAGCGCATAAGCCACCGCCTCGCCTGCCTCGGTCGAGATCAGCACGCCGTTCCGCCTGCCCTGGATTGGCCCCTTATAGGGCGCATAGGCATGGAACAGGCGGTTCATGATGCCGGTGCCGCGGGTGTCGGTGAGCAACTCGCCCTGATAGCCGATGAGGCCGCGCGTCGGCGCGTAGAACACGAGCCGGTGGCGCCCGCCGCCGGAGGGGCGCATCTCGACTAGCTCGCCTTTGCGCTCGGATAGCTTCTGCACGATGATGCCGGAATGCTCTTCGTCGACGTCGATGACGACCTCTTCGACCGGCTCCGAAAGCGCGCCGCTCTCATCGCGACGCATCAGCACCTTCGGCCGCGATACGCTGAGCTCGAAGCCCTCGCGCCGCATAGTCTCGATCAGGATGCCGAGCTGCAATTCGCCGCGCCCGGCAACCTCCATGGAATCCCGCTCCTGGGATTCGGTAACGCGGAGCGCCACATTGCCCTCGCCCTCGCGGAGCAGCCGGTCGCGGATCATGCGGCTCGTCACCTTGTCGCCCTCGGTGCCGGCGAGAGGTGAATCGTTGACGCGGAAGGTCATCGACAAAGTGGGCGGATCGATCGGCTGGGCCGGGAGCGGCGCCATGACTTCGGGGGCGCAGATGGTGTGCGCCACCGTGGCATTGGGGAGGCCAGCGATGGAGACGATGTCTCCGGCGGTAGCCTCGTCCAATCCGACCCGCTCAAGGCCGCGGAAGGAGAGCACCTTGGACACGCGCCCCTGCTCGACGAGCTGGCCGTCATGGTCCAGCACCTTGACCATCTGATTCGGTGCGATCGTGCCGGAGGTGATGCGGCCGGTGACGACGCGGCCGAGATAGGGATTGGCTTCAAGGATGGTGCCGAGCAGGCGGAAGGGCCCCGGCTCCACATGGGGCGGGGCGACATGGTGGAGCACTAGATCGAACAGCGGCTGCATGCCCTGGTCCTTCGGGCCTTCGGCCGTGGCCGCCATCCAGCCTTCTTTCGCCGAGCCGTACAGGATCGGGAAGTCGAGCTGCTCGTCGCTCGCGTCGAGCGCGGCGAACAGATCGAACACCTCGTTCACGACCTCGGCCGGCCGCGCGTCTGGGCGATCGACCTTGTTGATAAGGACGATGGGTTTGAGACCCATCCGCAGCGCTTTCGAGACCACAAATTTGGTCTGCGGCAGCGGGCCCTCGGCGGCGTCGACCAGCACCAGCGCGCCGTCCACCATATTGAGGATGCGCTCGACCTCGCCGCCGAAATCGGCGTGGCCCGGAGTGTCGACGATGTTGATACGGGTCCCCTGCCAGACGATCGACGTCACCTTGGCGAGGATGGTGATGCCGCGCTCGCGCTCGAGATCGTTGGAATCCATCGCGCGCTCCGCCACCCGCTGGTTTTGGCGGAAGGAGCCGGATTGCTGGAGCAGCCGGTCGACGAGGGTGGTCTTCCCATGGTCGACATGGGCGATGATGGCGATGTTGCGAAGTTGCATGGAGGTCCTAAATGTCGAACGCGGGCCTGAGGGCCCGCGGTTCTATTGTGTTCCATATAACGCTCGTATGACGCCTATGCAATGGACGGGAGGCAATGTAACGGTGCGTTCGGGGTGGCGATGGCGCGCCTCGCGGGTGTTAAAGACCCGGACTCGGCGAGGGGCATAAGGTCACGGGTGAATTGGCTTAAGCGCCGATTTTGCTCAATTTCCCAGCAGCTCCGCGAATACACCTTGAGTCGCAAGGCCCCAGCAGTCATAGAAAAGCCCAAGCAATTCCATCAGACTCTGGCGCAGTTTTCGATGCGGCCGATCAGGTTGCGGCGGCGTGGTCGGAAAGAACGCCAACCCGGAACGGGCGCTTGTTCGTTCGGATTAAATTCCCTAGCGAGGCAGGATGTGCGGCTTGGCAGGAGTGATCGACCTCAAGGGTCGGATTGAGCCCGATCGGGCTTTAGTCGCGCGCATGGGCGCGGCCCTGACCCACCGCGGTCCGGACGATTCCGGTTTCCTGTTCGCGCCCGGGATCGGCCTCGCGCAGCAGCGGCTCAGCATCGTCGGAGTCGCGGATGGCCACCAGCCCATCTTCAACGAGGACCGCACGGTCGCCGTCATCTGCAATGGCGAGCTGTTCGACTATCCCGAGCGGAAGGCAGAGCTTCAGGCGCGGGGTCATGTGTACCGCACCCATAGCGACTGCGAGCTGATCGTGCATCTCTATGAGGAGCACGGCGAGGATTTGTTCGCCCATCTGAAGGGCCAGTTCGCCTTCGTGCTGATCGATTTCGCCAAGCGGCTCGTGCTGCTCGCGCGGGATCGGGTCGGCATCTGCCCGCTGTTCTGGTCGCGGCAAGGCGACCTCATCTATTTCGGCTCCGAGATCAAGGCGCTGCTCGCCTCCGGCGCCGTGGCGCCGGCGGCAGACGTGCGCGGCCTCGACCACCTCTTCACCTTTTTCGCGCTCAGCTCGCGCCGCACCATGTTCGAGGGTGTGCAGTCGATTCTGCCGGGGCACTATCTAAAGATTGCCTGGCAGACCAATGGGGTCGCGGCGGCTCCCGTCGAACGCAAATATTGGGATTTCGACTTCCCGGATTGGGGCGAGGAGGACGATCAGGCGGATGTCTCCGCTTTGATCGACGAATTCGAGGCGACCTTCCAGAGAGCAGTCGAGGTCAGGCTTAGGGCCGACGTGCCCGTGGTCGGCTATCTGAGTGGCGGCGTCGATTCCGCTTATGTGCTCGCTACGGCCGCGAAGGTTGGTGGCCGGCCGCTGCCGAGCTTCACCGTCAAGGTGCCGGACCCGGAGCTGGACGAGGCGGCGAACGCGCTCGAGGCATCGCGACATATCGGCGGCGCCACGACCGTGGTCGAAGCGGGACCTGAGTTCATTACCGACCGCTACGCCGACCTCATCACTGCCGCGGAGAGCCCGGTGCTCGATACCTCTTGCGCCGCGCTGCTCGCGCTGTCGCGCGAGGTGCATGCGCAAGGGTTCAAGGCCGTGCTCACCGGCGAGGGTGCGGACGAGGGCTTTGCCGGTTATGTCTGGTTCAAGATCAGGGAGCTTGCTCGTAGCCTCGATATCGGCGATGCCTTCCGCCCGAGCACGGGCATCAGCCGCCTCGCGCGGAAATGGGCGAACCCAGACATAAGCTTCGGCCAGCTCGCCCGCATCGACGCGATGATCGCCGGCCCGCACGCCCAGTCGGTCATGTACAATCTCGTATCCACCTCGCGCGGCCGCTATTACAGCGGCGACCTCAAGGAGCGGCTTGGGTCGTTCGTGGCCTATCAAGACCTCGAGCTCGATCTTCCGCGCTTGCGCCGCTGGCATCCGCTGAACCGCTCGCTTTATCTCGGCTACAAGGTGCAGCTCTCCGGTCTGCTCCTCACCCAGAAGGGCGATCGCGTGGCCATGGCGAACAGCGTGGAGACGCGCTACCCCTTCCTCGACGAGAGCGTGATCGCGTTTGCCGCGCGTATGCATCCGCGCTTCAAGCTCCGGGGTGGATTGAAGGACAAATATTTGCTGCGAAAGGCGGCCGAGCGCGTGCTGCCTGAGCAGGTTGCCTGGCGGCGCAAGGCCATGTTCCGCGCGCCGCTCGCCGAGACGTTCCTCGCCAACCCGCCCGCCTTCGTACGCGATCTGATGAGCCCCGAGGCCCTGGCGCGGACGGGCTATTTCGATGTGGGAAGCGTGCGCCGCGACTGCGAAGCCATGGTCAAGGGCGACGGGGCCAAGCTCGGCACGTTCGCGAGCTTGGGGTTAGGCGGGGTGGTCGCCACCCAACTCTGGCATCACCTCTATCTCGGCGGCGGATTGTGCGAGCTACCGCTCGTCACGCACGCGGCTGAGGCCAAACCCTCCTCGCCTTCGGCATCTCTCGCCGTGGCTTAGCAACCACTCAGCTCGACGCCAATCTCCGCAATTCGGCTAGGCTCTCCTGGGCCAGCGCTTTGGTCAGTTCGCCTGCTCCCATATTGCGGCTGGGGGCACGAGACTGACCAGCCCACAACAGCGAGAAATCGGGCGAGCCCGTTGCCTCGGCCTTGGCGCGGAGTGGCGTAAGCGCAGGCGTGGCCAGCGGATAGTTGGGAATAGCCTCGTTGATCGGCCCCTGCTCACGCACGAAGCGCGTCAGGATCCCGCGCGCTGGACGCCCGCTCAGCACGTTGGTTATGACGGTCTGTCGGTCCCGCTCGGCCAGCGCGGCCCTGTGCAAGCGGGAGATCGTGGCCTCGGGACAGCCGAGATAGGCGGTGCCGATCTGAACGCCGGTGGCGCCGAGCGCGAACGCCGCCGCGATGCCGCGCCCGTCGACGATACCCCCGGCGGCAATCACCGGTAGGCGCACCACATCGACGATCTCATGCACCAGCGCTAGCGTCCCGATCTGGGTCGCGATGTCGGTCTCGATGAACATGCCCCGATGGCCGCCAGCCTCCGCGCCTTGCGCGATGATGGCGTCGACACCGCGCTCGGCTAATGCGCGCGCTTCGCGGAGAGACGTAGCCGAGCTGATGACCTTGCAACCTACAGCCTTGACGCGCGTGACAAGCTCCGCGTCCGGCAATCCGAAATGGAAGCTCACCACAGCGGGAGCCAGTTCCTCGACGACGGCGCAGGTCGCCGCGGTGAACTGCACGATGGAGGCTTTAAGCGGAACCTTCGGCATCTCGGCGCCAAGCTCGACGTAGTAGGGTGAGAGGCGTTCGAGCCATGCGGCGTCGCGAGCTTCATCTGGCGGAGCCGGCTTGTGGCAGAAGAAGTTGAGATTGATCGGCCGGCTCGTGCACGACCTGATCTCGGCGACACCGGCAACGATTTTGTCGTCGGCGAGCGCGGCGCAGGGGAATGAGCCGAGGGCGCCGGCTTTCGCGACGGCGACGGCCATGTCGACAGCACTGGCGTTTGCCATCGGCGCCTGCACGATCGGCAACTCGATGCCGAAGACGTCGAGAAATCGCCGGTCTGGCCACATCATCATCTGCGCTCTGCCTCTAGCGATTGCGCCTGCCGAGGAGGCGCAGGCGGAGCGCGCTGAGCTTGATGAAGCCCTCAGCGTCCTTCTGGTCGTAGGCGCCGGCGTCGTCCTCGAAGGTGACGATCTTGCTCGCGTAGAGGGATTTTGGGCTCGAGCGGCCGATCACGTTGACATTGCCCTTGTAGAGCTTGAGCCTGACCTCGCCTTCGACGTGCTCCTGGCTCTTGTCGATCAGGGCCTGCAGCATCTCCCGCTCCGGCGAATACCAGAAACCGTAATAGATCAGCTCCGCATAACGCGGCATCAGCGAATCCTTGAGATGCATCGCCTCGCGGTCGAGCGTGAGCGATTCCATCGCGCGGTGACCCGCGAGCAGGATGGTGCCGCCAGGCGTCTCATACACGCCGCGCGACTTCATGCCGACATAACGGTTCTCGACGAGATCGACTCTGCCAATACCATTGTCGCGGCCGAGCTCATTCAGGCGGGTGAGCAGCGTGGCGGGCGACAACACCTTGCCGTCGATGGAGACCGCGTCGCCCTTGGCAAAACCGATGGTGATCGTCGTCGCCTTGTCAGGCGCGTCTTCCGGCGCAACGGTGCGCTGATAGACGTAAGGCGGCGGCTCTTGCGCCGGGTCCTCCAGCACCTTTCCTTCCGAGGAGGAGTGCAGCAGATTGGCGTCAACCGAGAACGGCGCCTCGCCGCGCTTGTCCTTGGCGACCGGGATCTGGTGCCTCTCGGCAAAGTCGATCAAATCGCTGCGGGACTTGAACTCCCATTCCCGCCAGGGCGCGATCACCTTGATGTCGGGGTTCAGCGCATAATAAGTGAGCTCGAAGCGCACTTGGTCGTTGCCCTTGCCGGTCGCGCCATGGGCGACGGCGTCGGCGCCGGTCAGCTTCGCGATCTCGATCTGGCGCTTGGCGATCAGCGGCCGGGCGATGGAGGTGCCGAGCAGATAGACGCCTTCATAGAGCGCGTTCGCCCGGAACATGGGGAAGACGAAATCGCGCACGAACTCCTCGCGTAAGTCCTCGACGAAGATCTCCTTGATGCCGAGCATCTCCGCCTTCTTGCGGGCGGGTGCCAGTTCCTCGCCCTGGCCGAGATCGGCGGTGAAGGTGACGACCTCGCAGCCATAGGTCTCCTGCAGCCATTTCAGGATGATCGAGGTGTCGAGCCCGCCCGAATAAGCGAGCACCACCTTCTTGACGGCGGTTGCCATGGAATAAGCCTCGTTAGGCGGGGCTGATAGAAGAGCCCCTGAAAAGTGTCGCGGGACTATAGGCAGACGAGGCGCTGGCGAAAAGGGGCGGGTCGGCCCCCGCTTACGTCTTGTTAAGGCAAAGCAGCGATAGTGGTTCTCGTGGCCCCAAGGGGTCGCTTCTCCAGGGCGAGTATCGTGTCGCGTCTCAAGGGACCGGCCCCACCAAAGGGGGCCGGCCCCACCTGGGACCTTCGACCGTTACGCCGCTCTCCCCGCCAAAAGCCAATAGACGAAGCCGCCCGCGAACCCGGCGGCGGCGAAGATCGTCATGTATTGGCCGGCCGGAAAAGCGGGCATCGCTTCGGCCGGGGCCGAGGCGAGCACGGGAATGGCTGCGAGGGCCGCGCCGCCCGCGAGCACGTAATACATCCAGGAGCGGATGCGCAGCACTTCGCCGACAATAGCGGCGATGAGCGCAGGGAAGACGGTCAGCGCCGGCGCGACGGTGCCCGCGAACAGCACGATGCCGAACACCGGCGCTGCGCCATGCCGAAGCACCGGGTCGTAGGGGGCCGCGGCACGAAGCTCATCGCCGACCCAGAGCGCTCCCAGCGCAAACAGCATGGCCAGCGCCACGGCCACGGCGAGGAGGAAGGCCGTTGCCGCCCAAAGGACACGGAAGACAGTTCGAATGATCACGTTTCCCTCGCTGGCTAGGCTCTCGCGCTCAGACGGCGCGCACTATAAGACAAGTCTTGCGCCGAGAGTTGATGCGGACATGCCATGGCTGGAATCGAGTTCTGGTACGAATTCGTGAGCACCTATTCCTATCCAACCGCGATGCGCATCGAGCGGATGGCTGCGAATGCCGGTATTGCCTTGCGTTGGCCTCCCTTCCTGCTTGGCCCGATCTTCCAGGCGCTGGGGTGGAACGACTCGCCGTTCAACATCTACCCCGTCAAGGGGCGCTATATGTGGCGCGATCTGGAGAGGGTGTGTGACGCCGAGGCTCTCCCGCTCAAGCTGCCACCTGCGCGCTTTCCGCAAAACGGATTGAAGGCAGCGCGGCTTGCGCTTGTCGGCGAGGCGGAGGGCTGGACGCCTGCTTTCACGCGCGCGGTGTTCGCGGCTAACCATGCCGAGCAGAAGGACATCAGCGGCGACGCCACGCTCGCCGCGATCCTGGCGGGGCTCGGCGTCAACGCGGAGCGTGCCTTCACTGCCGCCAACGCGCCCGAGAACAAGCAGGCGCTGAAGGCTCAGACCGAGGAGGCCGCGGCACGTGGCCTTTTCGGCGCGCCGTGACCGGCTCGAAGCCGCGCTTCACTGGGCGAAAGCCGCCTAGCTTGGAAGCAATAGGCGCGCGCTCGCCTTAAGCTTGACGCTTGCGCTTTTCAATTGCCCGCAGGCCGCCATGATATCGCGGCCGCGAGGGCTGCGCACCGGGCTCGCATAGCCGGCGCGGTTCACCACCTCGCCGAATTTCTCGATTTGCCCCCAGTCGGAGCATTCGAACTGCGCGCCCGGCCAGGGATTGAACGGGATCAGATTGATCTTGGCGGGGATCTTGGCGAGCAACCGCACCAGTTCCTTGGCGTCGGCAATCGAGTCGTTGACGCCTTTGAGCATCACATATTCGAAGGTGATGCGCTTGGCGTTGGACAGCCCGGGATAGGCCCGGCAGGCGGCGAGCAGGTCCTTGATCGGCCATTTCTTGTTGATCGGCACGAGCTGGTCGCGCAGCTCATCGCGCACGGCATGAAGCGAGATCGCCAGCATAGTGCCGGCCTCGGCGCCCCAGCGCGGAATCTCCAGCACGACGCCCGAGGTCGACATGGTGATGCGGCGCTTGGAGACTGAGAGACCCTCGCCGTCGGCGGCGATCGCCATAGCATCCCGCACATTATCGAAATTGTAGAGCGGCTCGCCCATGCCCATGAGCACGACATTGGTGATCTTCCGCTCGCTGTCCGGCAGCCCGCGCGGGTCGTCGGCGCTCGTGCCGGGCCAATCGCCGATGCGGTCGCGGGCGATGACGATCTGACCGACGATCTCGGGCGGCGTGAGATTGCGCACGAGCTTCTGCGTGCCGGTATGGCAGAAGGTGCAAGTCAGCGTGCAGCCGACCTGGCTCGAAATACAGAGCGTGCCGCGATCGGCCTCCGGGATGTAGACCGTCTCCACCTCCTTGCCGTCGCGCAAGCGGAGCAGCCATTTGCGCGTGCCGTCGGAGGAGACTTGCTCCGTGACGATCTCGGGACGGGCGAGCGTGAAATTTTGCGCAAGCTCCGCGCGGAGCTCCTTGGTGATGTCGGTCATGGGCGCAAAATCACGCGCGCCTTGCACATAGAGCCAGCTCCACAGCTGACGCACGCGCATGCGGGACTGGCGCTTGGGCACGCCGAGCCGCTCGAGCCTCTTGGCGAGCCCGGAGCGGTCAAGCCCAATGAGCTGTTCGCGATCGTCCGCCCGCAAGGGCGAGACGTCGCTGGAGAGGGAAATTGCGGACATGGCCTCGCGCTCGGCCGGCGCTCTCGCCGGCCTGCCTCTCATATCATGCGGGCAGGGCCAGATGCCAAGGCCACCGCCCCGGCTAGAGCAGGCTCAAACCTGCAAAACAGCGACCGTGAAGGGGAAAGCGGGTATGATCGGTCTATTTTTCGTCGTCGTCCTTGCCCATGACTTCGTCGGCCGCGGTGAGCACTCCAATCGTGGGATTTTTCGAGCAATAGATCAGGAGTTGCTCGAGCGTGGACTTGAACTTGTCGAAGTCGATCGTGGTGGGGTCTTCTTCCTGGGTATAATAGCCTTCGAGCCAAAACATGATGTTGGCCATCTGTTCGGGCGCTTTCGAGGAGAACTCGGCACAGGTGATGGTCGACATGTCGACGACTTGCGCTTGCGCCGGACCTGCGGCGAAAAGCATGGCGGCCGCGGCCGCAGCGTAAATAAACTTCATTAGGCCCTCCCATTGCGACTGCCGCATGTGACGACGCTATCCCCGTTTTCTGTCGCGATCAATGACAGGCGGCGTTAGCCAAAAGCGGCGGCGCATTAGCCAGCGCATTCCTTGGCAATGCGTGCAAGCGCGTCGCCAAGGCCGTCGAGCGAATAGACGTCGCTTGTGGCGGTGCCGCGGGCGGACGTGCCCTCGATCTTCATCGTACCGCCCTTTTTCAGCGCCTCGACTAGGCTCTTTTCCGTTTCGGGCTTTTCGACGAAAGCGCCCTCGTCCTTGGTGAACAGGTCGAATTTTTGGGTGCCGACCCTGAGCTTGGCCGTGGCGCCGACCTTGAAGGGATAGCCCATCTTGACGCTGATCTCGCCCGTTACGTGGTCGGCAGGCCATTGCGAAACGTAGAAATACACCGGCCCTCGCTTCGCGGTCTTAGGGGTCGTGCTCTTCGGCTGGGCCACGGCAAAGCAAACCTTCGGCGTGCCGGTGGCGCTAAAGGCCGACCAGTCCTTGAACTTCTGCAGCAACGTCGCATTGTCCGCGCAAGCGGGTGTGCAGGATAAGCCTGCGACTAGGCAAACAGCTCGAACGGCTCGGCGCATCTCCCCGTCCCCGACTCGTGAGCAGTAGTAGCCCCAAACATACATAGTCGAACATCCTTTGGCCAGGAGCGGGTCGCTAGGACCGCCGCCGCTTGCGCGGGGCTCCTTGCACATGCACCCGCCGCGGCTCCGGAACGCCTCCTTCAGCCACCGGTCGCGAGGCGAAGCGGCCGATGCAGCGCATGCGGTCGTACATCACAATTGCGCCAGCGGTCGCCAGGTTCAGCGAAAAGGCGGTCGGAATGCGAATAATGTGGTGGCAACGGGCGACCAACTCCGGGCTCAAGCTGCCCCGCTCGCGGCCGAGCACATAGGCGGCCTGCAGCGGATGGGCGAAAGCGGGCAGGTCGATGGCCTCGTCGAGAAGCTCGACCCCGACCAGTCGGCACCCTCTCGGCAAGCGAAGCTCGGCCAGGCTTTGCCAATGATAGAGGGGCAGATGGGCGGGAGCCCTCGACGTATCGGCAATGGTATCCATGGCGCGCGCATCGGCGCCGATGGTAAACACGAAGCTCGCGCCGAAGGCATGGGCCGAGCGCAGCAGATTGCCGAGATTGACGGCTTTGGAGATGCCCTCCACACCAATGGCAAAATATCCGCGCGATGTCGCTGGCAAGGATTTCACAGGTCTCTTATGTCATCCGCAAGCTGCCGGCGGCGCCGAATCGCTGAGGACGAAAGCGCTTTCCAGTACAAGAGTCGGGGCCAGACAAAGGACTCTTAAGTCATGCGCGTGGTGCAATTCAGCGAATTCGGCGGACCGGAAAAGCTCCACATCGAAGAGGTGCCCGATCCCACTCCCGGAGAGGGCGAGGTGGTTATCCGCATTGCCTCGGTGGGGCTCAACTTCTTCGATACTCTGCTGCTGCGCAATAAATATCAGATCAGCCCGCCACTGCCATTCTCGCCGGGCGCAGAGGTCGCCGGGACGATCGAAAGCGTAGGCGCCCGGGTTTCCAGCCTCGAGGTCGGCCAACGGGTCGTGGCCTTTATTGGCGGCAATGGCTGCCGGGAGAAGGTGGCGACCAAGGCCCGGAACGCAATTCCCATCCCCGATGGGGTCAGCGACGATGTCGCCGCCGGCATTCCAATCACCTATGGCACGGCGCTGCATGCGCTCAAGGATCGCGCCGAGTTGCAGCCCGGGGAGACCATCGCCGTGCTCGGCGCCGCCGGCGGTGCCGGTCTTGCCGCCGTCGAGGTCGCCAAGCTCATGGGCGGGCGCGTCATCGCGGTAGCCTCGTCGGGCGACAAACTGGCGCTCGCCCGGGCGCATGGCGCTGAGATGGGCATCAATTATGCCGAGGAAGATCTGAAGAGCAGGCTCAAGGAGGTGACGGCGCGGAAGGGCGTCGACATTCTCTATGATTGCGTCGGCGGGCCCCACGCCGAGCCAGCCTTGCGCGCCATGGCCTGGGAGGGCCGCTATCTCGTGCTCGGCTTCGCCTCTGGCGAGATCCCGCGCATTCCCCTCAATCTCGTTCTGCTCAAGGGCTGCTCGATCATCGGTGTGTTCTGGACCGCCTTCGCCGAGCGGTATCCGGACCGGCATCGCGCCAATATCGTGGAGCTGCTCGATTGGTGCCGACAGGGACTGATCACGCCGCATGTCCATGGCAGCTTCACCTTGGTGGAGACCGCCAAGGCGCTCGCGCTGATCGAGGGACGGAAAGTCGCCGGCAAGGTGATCGTCAAGCCCCAGCTCTAGCGTCCGATCGGCCGACGCTTAAGTTGCGCGGGGCAGCTCCTTGTCGAGGGCGCGCGCGGCGGCCGCGCGATGGACGGGCGTGATGTGGGAGGAGACGAGCGCGAGCACGGCCGTGAACAGCGCCGCATCGTCGGCAAAGCCGAGCCCGGCGATGAAGTCGGGGATGAGATCGAACGGCAGGATGAAATAGGCGATGGCTGCGAGCAGCATGCCGCGGACGCGCATCGGGGTGGCGGGGTCGAGGGCGCAATAATAGCCGGCGACGATGTCCTCGACGAAGGGCACCTGCCCGGCTACGCGCTTGAGCTTGGCCCAGAAGTCACGCCGCACCTTCTCCTCGTGCTCGGCAAAGGCGCGCAAGGAAACCGCCTTGCCAAGGGCAGCATTGCGCAGCTCGCTCACGTCGTCCCAGGCCACCATGCTCGTACCCTCGCTAGGCTGCAAAAGCAAATTCTCCGGAAGGAGATAGGATGAGGGTGACCCCCGTGCAAGACATGGGAGGGTGAGCTACGAGCGGCCCTTCGGAGTGCGTCGGGTGTCCTATCCCGCGGCTTGTCTTGCGTCCCGCCGCATGCGAAGCAGACGGGCATGGTCACCCACCGCGTCCTCTTCATCTGCCTCGGCAATATCTGCCGCTCGCCCATGGCCGAAGGCGTGTTCCGCCGCGTGGTCGAGAAGGAAGGGCTCACGGATCGCTTCGAGATCGATTCGGCGGGTCTCGGGGATTGGCATGTCGGGCAGGCCCCCGACACCCGCGCCCAAGCCGCTGCGAAGTCGCGCGGCATCGACATTTCCCGCCAATGCGCGAGGCAGGTTGTTCTCGAGGATTTTGCGAGGTTCGATCTGTTGCTGGTCATGGATCGCTCAAACTACGCGGAGCTCAAGCGCCGGGCGCCTGCGGATGGACGAGCCAGGATCCAGCATTTCCTGGATTTCGCCCCGCAAACAGGGACGAAGGACGTTCCGGACCCGTTCTTCGCGGGCGCGGAAGGGTTCGGCCAGGCGCTCGACCTGATCGAGGAGGCGGCAAACGGTCTCTTCGCTTCGCTGGTCGGCGAAGAAGCCGTGCCGGCCATGCGCGGCGCCTAGAGCAGTTGTCCTTGAACGCCTGATCTTGTCCGAAAAGTCTGCAATTGTTCGGGATCATTTAGTCGTCGAGCGGGTAGGCGGCCTCGACCACGTAAGGCCCGCCGCCGACAGATGCGCGGGAGGAGAACACCACGAAGCGGCTGACCTCGAAAGGCTCGCTCGAAAATCCGCCCTGGCGCTCCAGATAGGTTGCGACGGCCTCGGAGCTTGCACCCTTCAGCCTCGCCATGGTGACGTGGGGCTTGTAGTTGCGGGGCTCCGGCGGCAGGCCCGCCGACCGGGCCGCGCGCTCATGGGCGCGTTGCAGCGATTCGAGCGCATCAGACGGTGCGATGCTGGCGAAGATCTGGCGGGGCTTGTGACCCCCAAAGCTGCCCAGCCCGTCGAGCCTGAGCTCGAAGGGATAAGCGACGATGTTTCCCAGGCTTTGCGTGAAATCCCGCGCCGTGACGCCGTCGACATCGCCCAGGAAGCGGAGCGTCACGTGGTAGTTCGCCGGGTCGATCCAGCGCGCGCCGCTCAAGCCGGCGCGGACGAGGGTCAGCCGTTGCGCCACGGAGATTGGTATCTCGATCCCGGAGAACAGTCTGGGCATCTTGCGGCTCGGGTCGGAGTGGAAGCCTCAAGGGCAACGGTTCGGATAGGTGAGGTGGGTCTCTTCAATGTCCTTCAGCACGGCGTCGGGCAGCTTGAGCAGGCCGCCTTCGATATCGGTCTTGAGCTGCACCACGTCGTGGCTCCAATAATGTTGGACGTGACGAAAGGCCGGGACGTCACGAAACCAAGCGCCATTTGCGCTGGGTCAAGTCCATGTTTGCGCGCTAGCGCAACATAAGTCGAGATGGCGGTGGGTCCGTTCCCCAACTCATATCGGCCCATGCGGCCAAACAGCGCCTTGCGCGAGTTGGGCGGAAGCGCACTCCCCTCATATTTGCCGGTGAGATAACCCTGTCCGAGCGGCGAGTAGGCCAAGAGGCTCACGGCCTCGCGATATGAGATCTCGGAGAGCCCCGTCTCGAAGGAGCGGTTGACGAGGTTGTAGGCGTTCTGGATCGAGGCCACCCGCGGCAGCCGGAGCCGTTCGGAAGCCTTGAGGAAGGTCATCAGCCCCCAAGGCGTCTCATTGGAAAGGCCGACGAACCTGATCTTGCCATCTTTCACGAGCTCGCCCAGCATCCCCAAAATCTCCTCGATGAGGTGAGACTCGCCGGTCAAATGCACATAGTCGAGGCCTTCGAAGATGCGCATTGGCCGGTCCGGCCAGTGGAGCTGGTAGAGGTCGATGTAGTCGGTCTTGAGCCGTTTCAGGCTCCCTTCCGCCGCCTCCATGATTTGCGCGGAGCTTTGCCGGCCGGGGACACGATCCTTGCGCAACCAGTCCATCTTGGTGCGGCCGACCGCCTTGGTGGCGAGGATCACCCTTTGCCTGGCTTTTCGGGCGGCGAGCCAGGTGCCGATAATGGCCTCGGTGCGGCCTTGGGTCTCAGGCTTCGGCGGGATGGGATAGAGCTCCGTCGCATCGAAGATGTTGATGCCCTGGTCGACGGCGTAGTCCATCTGGGCGTGGCCTTCGGCCTCGCTGTTCTGCTCGCGGAAGGTCATGGTGCCGAGGCAGAGCGCGCTAACCTTGACGCCCGTCTGGCCTAACTCGCGATAGTCCATGCCCCCTCCAAACAACCGGGCGCCCCAAGACCACCTTCTCACCTGTCGGCCGGGACAAGTCCAGGGCCGCGGGTTGCGTTGCCGTACCGCCGTTCAGGCCATGGAAAGGTTAATTCGCGCCACCGCCAGTCGGCATCATGGCTCAAAGATCATGATCCTCGATCGCACAGGACGGGATCCCGTGTCTTAGTTAGCGAAGGCCAGGAGTGTGGCAGGCGGCTCGGCTTGAAGCAGCTCGGCCGGTTTGTCGAAGGTCTCGCCGGAAAAGATCGCGAGCCACAATTGCCACAACACAAAAGCCGCGACCGTAAGGAGCGCAATAAATGCGAAAATTTTACCAAAATGTAGCGGCATGACCCCTCCTCTGGCGTGTGCCAATCCGGGGGCGAACCTGGACCAGCTTTGCTCCCGATTGCAAGGCTGGACAAAGTTCCTCGGCTAAGCCTTTGCTAATAAGTCTTGGCCTCTTGAGGGGATGAGGTGAAATTTTTAGCCGAGAAGCGCCCTGCCACGAGCGGGCGGCCCGCTCTCCCTGGCAGCGTTTCCGCCCCTCCTCGCACGGTCCTCGTGGTCTGTGCCACCTTCCGCGATCACCGCGAACTGCCACGTCTTACCCGTCCCGGCACGAAATATTTGTTCCATGATTATGCCGGCACGAGCCTCGAAGAGCTGATCGGAGGCAGGGCTGACGGCCGCGAGGGCGCGACCGACCCCATCGCCGAGGCCGAACGAGTTCTCGGCTGTATCTATGGCGCCGGGATCGCGTCCGTGATCAGCACCGACGATTACCCCGGCAGCGCGCTGGCCGCTGTGCTGGCCAAGGAGCTTGGCCTTCCCGGGCCAGAGCCTCGCGTCAATTTGATCTGCCAGCACAAATACCTCTCGCGCGTGGCCCAAAGCGGAATCGTCCCTGAGGCGGTTCCCCCCTTCCTCGCCATCGACGTCGTGGCGCAAGCGGCACTTCCGGACGCGATCTTCTTGCCGGCCTTCGTGAAGCCGGTGAAGTCGTTCTTCTCGATCGGGGCGCACAGGGTTGCTTCGCTTCAGGAGCTGGTCGAGGCCAAGAGCCGCTGGACGAAGCTCGATGATTTCTTCCTGCCGCTCGAGCGCCTGCTGCAGCACCATGCGGGCATCGACGCCGGGACGACGCGCCTGATCGCCGAGGGCCTGCTCAAGGGCGTGCAGGTCACGGTCGAGGGCTATGCCTATGGCGGCGAGGTGACCATCCTGGGCGTCGTCGATTCGATCCTGTTTCCAGGAACGCTCGCCTTTTCACGGTTCGAATATCCCTCCGCATTGCCGCAAAACGTGCAGGAGCGCATGGCGGACATCGGCAGGAGATTGATGAGCGGGCTCGGCTTCGACAACGGCTTGTTCAACATCGAGATGATGTATGACGAGAGCGACGATCACATCGGCATCATCGAGATCAATCCACGCATGGCATCTCAGTTCGCCGACCTGTACGAGAAGGTCGATGGCACGAACGCGTATGAGATTCTGCTCGATATCGGCGCGGGCGTCGCGCCAACACCACGGCGCCGGCAGGGCCCGCACAGCTTCGCGGCGAGTTGTGTGCTCCGCACCTTCGAAGATTGTGTCGTGACCCGGTTGCCTTCGGAGGACCAACTCGCCGGCCTTGCCGAGATTTGTCCGGATGTCAGAGTGGAGCTGCATGCCGCCGTGGGCCGCAAGCTCTCCGACGACATGCAGGACGGCGCAAGCTACCGCTACGGCGTGATCAATCTTGGCGGGTGCGACCGGGCCCAAGTGCTTGAGCGCTTCGCGCGCTGCCGCGAGCGGCTCGGCGTTTCTCTCCTGCCGGTCGCCGGCGTTTCGTGAAGGCGAGCGAGGTGCTTGCTATCGCGCGGCGTGAACACCCAAGATGTAAAGGAGCATCGCATGCGAAAAATAGCAGCCCTGCTTTCTCTGGTCATTGTTCTCCTGGCTGGCATGGGCCTGGCCCATGCGGGCGATGCCGCGACCATCGATGCGGTCAACGTGGCTGCCGCGGCGCTCGACACGGCGTTCGAGAACCCAAAGGCAGAGGACATCGAGCGCCTGACGACCCCGGACCATTTCGCGGTGACCCCTTATTATGCCGCCCCGCGATCGGTGGAGGAGCAGATCGCCTCGCTCCCGGATCTCAAATACGAGCAGACCGTGATCGGCGAGGTCAAGGGCACCCTGTTGGGTCCCGACGCGGCCTTGCGGAGTTTTTGCGGCGGATCTCGACGGAACCTTCAAAGGGCAAGCCGATCCCGAAGCGGGTGTTCGTCACCAGCGTCATGGTGAGACATGACGGCCAATGGCTGGAGAAGTTCTATCAGGTCACGGCGATGAAGCCGTAGGCGCGCCGCTTCTGGGGTCCCCGGCGCCACTGTCCCGCCGGATGAGGATACGATAAGGTCGGCGCCCGAACAGACCCCATGGCTTGATAACCCAAGGAAGAACCATTGCGATCTCTCCTGCGTCATCAGGTTGCGCTTCTTGCGGCGGCACTCGCATTGGGGTGCTGGACCGGTAACGCGCTCGCCAATGAGAAAGTGTGCCGGTCGGTCGAGCAGCGCTACGAGCAGATCGAGAAGGGCGCGAGTTCTATCGAGCTCAACGCCACGCTGTTCTCCGCCGCTGAAAAAGGCTGCCCCGAATTGGCGGTTCGTCTCCTTGATGCGGGGGCCTCGCTGCAGGCGCGCGACCGGCTGGGATTCAGCCCTTTGAGTCGGGCGGCGACCGCCGGGCAAGCCGAGCTCGTCACCCTCTTTCTCGATCGTGGCGCGGCCATCGATGCACGGGGCATCGACGGCTCGACCCCACTTTATGAAGCCGCCGAGGCCGGCCGGCTGCCAATCGTTCGTCAATTGGTGGAGCATGGGGCGAATGTGCGCCTTGCCGGGCGCACCGGCATCACGCCGCTTGCGGCGGGCGCCTATATGGGCAGCGAGCCGATCGTCGAGCTGCTGATCGAGAAGGGCGCAGATCCCAACGCCGTCGACAATACGCAGAAGACCGCGATCACCTACGCGGCGGGTAAGGGCTTTGCCGGCGTCGCTCGCCTGCTTCTCGATCACGGCGTCGACGTTAATACCCGCTACGGCAATGATTTGACGGCGCTGATGTGGGCGGCCGGATACACCGTCGAAGCGGGCGTTGACGACGCGGCCAAGGTCATCAATCTGCTACTGGATCGCGGCGCGCATATCGACGATCAGGACAATCGGGGGCGGACCGCGCTCATGATCGCGGCCGAGCTCAACCACGAGGCCGCAGTCGATCTGCTGCTCAGTCGCGGAGCCGATAAGAGCCTGCGGGACAAGGAGGGCAAGACGGCCGGCGATCTCACCTCGCTCACAGCGCTCCGCGATAAGCTGGCGGCGCAGTAAGACTCTTATTGGAGCATGATCTTTTCGGAAAACCGGTATCCACCTTTCCGGATTATGCTCTAATGGCCCTGGCCGAGATATTGGTCGATCTGCAGGCCGGCGAGATAGTTCGCGAGGTCTGCGATAGCATCGGGCGCCGTCGCATTCATGAGGTCGGACATGCCGGGATTGTTACCGCGCGTCCGGGCGCGGAAGTCCGTCATCGTCTTTAGGAGATAGTCGTGCTGCTGGCCGGCGAGGCGGGCCGTGGAGCCGTCGCCTTGAAAGTGGTCAAGATGGCAGCCTGTGCAACCGACGGAGGTGTTGGCAGCAAGCGCTTTGGTGGCGACGTCTTGGGGCGCCGGCGGCTGTTGAAGATTGGGCCATTTGAGCTTGGAAAAATACGTGGCCAGCGGGAGCAGGTCCTCCCTCGCCAGCGTCGCGGCAACCGGCGACATCAATTCGTTCTTGCGCGCGCCGCTTTGGAAGTCGCGAAGCTGAAGAAAAAGATAGCCTGCGTTCTGGCCCCATATTACCGGGGTTGTCTTGAGCTGAGGAACGCCATCCGCGCCGTGGCAGGTGGCACAGAGCTTCGCCTTCTCCTCGACAGGGTCGGCGGCGAAAGCGTTCTGACTCATGAGTAGGAGGGCGGCTAGCGGCAGGGCAAATTTGCAACTCATGGCGTGGGCAACCCGCAATATCGGCCGAATGTTCCCTTGTCGTGAAAAGGACGGGGCCTTTGGTGCCCCGTCCTTCACGTTATTCTAGATGCGCCCGCTTGTCGCGGGCGCGGGACGCGATCAATCGACGGTAAAGGCGATGATGTTGTTACCGCGCTTGAAGTCGATCTGGGTGTTACCACCCGCCCCGACCACGATGTATTGCTTGCCGTCGACGGAGTAGGAGGCCGGTGGCGCATTGACGCCGGCACCTGCGAAGAACGACCACAGGACGTCACCGGTTTTCGCATCGTAGGCCCGGAACCAGCCAGTGCCTTCACCAGTGAACATCAGGCCGCCGGCAGTCGTCAACGCACCGCCCATCATCGGCAGCGGCGTCTTCTTCTGCCATGCGATCTTGCCGGTGTTGTAGTCGACGGCGGTGACGTTGCCGAACGACTCCTCGGTCGCGATCACCTTGAACGCGCCGCCGAGCCAAAGCTTGCCGCCCGGATAGGGCGAGCTCTGAACCTGATAGGTCATTGGCTGGTGAAGGTTGACCGCATAGCTCAGCCCGAGCTCGGGGTTGACCGCCAGCGGCGACCATTCGACACCGCCATTAGCGCCCGGCAGCATGCGCGCACCCTCGGCTGTCGGCAATGTGTACATGCCATCTTGTGACACCATCGGCTCGGAGAACCGAATGAGGCTGCAATCTTTGCGGTCATTGACGTAGACGTGCCCGGTCTTGCCGCCGTGAATCACAGCCGGCACGACCTTGCCGTCCTTGTCCTTTGCATCGACCAGGACCGTCGGGCTCGTGTCGTCGAGATCCCAGACGTCATGGGGGATGTACTGGAAGTGGCAGACATATTTGCCGGTGTCGAGATCAACCGATACGAGCGACTCCGTGTAGAGATTGTCGCCGGGCCGGATCGCGCCGTCGAG
Source organism: uncultured Alphaproteobacteria bacterium (assembly GCA_963804705.1). Taxonomy (GTDB): domain Bacteria; phylum Pseudomonadota; class Alphaproteobacteria; order Rhizobiales; family Methyloligellaceae; genus Methyloceanibacter. The sequence goes on along the minus strand of CAWDRM010000022.1, from coordinate 23,244 downwards.
GTCGGGCGAGGGGTTGCCGACCACGAAGTAGACGCGCTTGGTCTTGAGATCTATGGACGGGTTCTGCCACACGCCGCCGCCGACCGTCTTGTACGGATCGCCGGTCTTGGCCAGCTGCGCCTTCTCGGCCGCGATGTCGCGATGCAGGTCTTTGCCCGTGGCGTCCTTGGTGGCCCACACGCCGACGGAGTTCTCGGCAGTGGTGTCGAAATTCCAGATGAGCTTGCCGGTCTTGGCGTCGTAGGCTCTAAGGAAGCCGCGGATACCGTATTCGCCGCCATTCGTACCGATCAGGATTTTGCCATTCACAGCGGTCGGCGCCATGGTCTCGCTATAGCCGAGGGTCGGATCGGCAATCTCGGTCTGCCACACGACGCTGCCGGTCTTGGCATCAAGCGCGACCAGCTTGGCATCGAGTGTGGCGAGATAGACCTTGTCGTCATAGACGGCCACGCCTCGGTTGTTGGGGCCGCAGCAATAGGTCGTGACCGGACCCATGGCGTGCTTGTAGTGCCAATATTCCTCGCCCGTCTTGGCGTTGAGCGCATAGACGTGGTCAAACGACGTCGTGATGTACATCACGCCATTGACGACGATCGGCGTCGTCTCCAGGGACTCCCTCACTTCCGTCTGGAAGATCCAAGCGGGGCGAAGCTTGCCAACATTGGACGTGTTGATCTGCTTGCCCGGGAAATACCGGGTCTGGTCGTAATTGCCGTTGGTATGAAGAAAGTTGCTAGAGTCGCCTGCCGCGGCGTTCAACTGATCCTGCGTTACGGGAGTCACGGGGGCCCCTTTGGCGCCCATGGCAGCGGCGTCCATATCCTTCATTTTGGCTTCGTCGGACCAAGCCAGGTTCAAGCTTATCCCGAGGCCGAGCACAAGCGTGCCTACCGCGCCAGCGGTTTTCCAACTCAACATATGATCCTCCCTTGACGTGGTCCCGTTTCAGCCGATTTTCCGGCCGCTCCAATCGGTTTCCCACGCCCGGGAGACTGCTCGCGACCTTGCCATTTGTCAATCGACCGAGTGGCTGCAAAGGGAGGCCGATGTGCAAGCAAGCAATTCGAATTGCCACCGTTGCCTCATCCTCGTTTCTGGCTTGTGAGGCGGCGAGCGAGTACATTTCCGGCCAATGTGCCCGGTTTATCGGCAAGCGCGCTGTGCCTGCGCACAAGGTTCTGTCGCGAGTATGAATCCTCACCAGTGTAAGCCGTCGCCGGGACCGCGGAGCGCGCCGCCCGGTGCCGCAAAAACTCCCGGCCGAAATTTCCTTTTGGTCCTATGTCTGGTTTCCGCCTTCGTGCTCGGCCTCGGTCAGGCACGAGCGGCCGCGCAGCAAGTCGAACCCCCATCACCGCAACCACCTTCCACGCAAGCTCCAGCCGGCTCCGAGCCGGGGCAAGTTGCCCCAGCGGGTGAGTTCACCGCGGTGCCCATCGGCTATCTCAAGCAGGAGGTGAAGCAGCTGATCCCGCTGTCGCGGCTCAAGGTCGAGCCGGAGGATTACGGCATCGCCGGCGCGGAGATGGCGCTCCAGGACAACAACACCACCGGCCGCTTCACCAAGCAGCAATTCAACCTCGACGTTGAGCGCGTACCGATTGGTGAGGATGCCGTCGCCGTGTTGCAGAAGCTCGTTGATAGCGGGCACCACTTCGTCCTTGTCGATGCACCGGCCGAGACGCTGGTCCGCCTATCGGACTCTGTGAAGGGGCAAGACGTTTTGCTGTTCAACGTTCGCGCCGAGGACGAAGCGCTACGGCAGGAGGAATGCCGCGCCAACGTGCTGCACACCGCACCAGACCGCTACATGCTCGCCGATGCCCTTGCCCAATATCTCGTATGGAAGAAATGGCAGCGCTGGTTCGTGGTGAAGGGCGTCTTCCCCGAGGATCTCGCTTATCTCGACGCCATCCATCGCGCGGCCAAGCGCTTCGGTGGCACTATCGTCGAGGAGCGCGAATATAAGGAGACCCCCGGCGCGAGACGCTCCGACACGGGGGAGCAGCAAATTCAGCAGCAAATGCCGATCTTTACGCAAGGAGCGCCTGACTACGACGTGGTGATCGTCGCCGACGAGAAAGGGGTGTTCGGGCCCTATGTGCAGTACCGCACCTGGGACCCGCGGCCGGTCGCCGGCACCGCCGGTCTCGTCGCCATGAGCTGGCATCCGGCCCATGAGCAATGGGGCGCGACCCAGATGCAGAATCGCTTCCAGCGTTTCGCCAAGCGCTTCATGTGGCCGGTGGACTATCAAGCCTGGATCGCTGTCCGCGCCATCGGCGAGGGAGCTACGCGTGCGCGTTCCGGCGAGTTTGCCCCGGTGAACGATTATATCCGCGGCAAGGATTTCAATCTCGCCGCGTTCAAGGGTCAAAAGGTGACGTTCCGCACCTGGGACGGGCAATTGCGCCAGCCGATGCTAATCGCCGGTCCCGATCTGCCGGTGTCGATCTCGCCGCAAGCGGGCTTCCTCCACAAGGACGCCGAAGTGGATACGCTCGGCGTCGACGAGCCGGAGACCAAGTGCAAGTTCAAATGATGAAACAGACGAGTGGGCCGAAACCTCGCTTGTTTGCACGACGGGGCAAGACGGGAGAAGCGCAGATGCCAAGGACACAGAGCCGCCTAATCGCCCTTGTCGCGGCCGGCGTCTTGGCCTGCCTGGCCAGCGAGGCCGGCGCCTACACCGTCTATGTCTCCAATGAGAAGGGCAACTCGATCAGCGTGATCGACAGCGCCACGCTTCAGGTCAAGCGGACCATCCCCGTGGGGCAACGCCCCCGCGGCATCATTCTGACCCACGACGACAAGCAACTCCTCATCTGCGCGAGCGACGACGACACCGTCCAGATCCTGGACCTCGCCACCGGCGAGATCATAGGCACGCTGCCGTCGGGGCCCGATCCCGAGCAGATCAACATTCATCCTTCAGGCAGCCCGGTCTACGTCGCCAACGAGGACGATGCCCTGATGACGGCGATCGACGTCAAGGACCGGAAGGTGGTGGCCGAGGTTCCGGTCGGCGTGGAGCCCGAAGGCGTAGGGATCAGCCCCGACGGCAAAATCCTGATCGCCACGTCGGAGACCTCGAACATGGCGCATTTCATCGACACGGACACCTATGACATCACCGACAACGTGCTGGTCGGATCGCGCCCGCGCTATGCCGAGTTCACCGCCGACGGGTCGCAGTTGTGGGTGACGTCGGAGGTCGCGGGCGCCGTGTCGGTGATCGACCCCAAGACACGACAGATCATCAAGACGATCAACTTCGAGATCCCGGGCGTACAGCCGGAAAACATGCAGCCGGTCGGCGTCCGCATCCTGGAGGACGGGTCGAAGGCGTTCGTGGCCTTGGGACCGGCTAATCACGTCGCGGTCATCGACGCGAAGAGGCTGGAAGTCGAGCAGTACTTGCTGGTCGGTCAGCGGGTCTGGCAGCTCGCCTTTACGCCGGACGAGAAGCTGCTGTTCGTGACCAACGGCAACAGCAACGACGTTTCGGTCATCGACGTTCCCAGCCTGAAGGTGGTGAAGTCGCTACCCGTCGGCGTCGCGCCTTGGGGCGTCGCGGTCTCCAAAAATTGAGACAGGCTAGAGTTTGGGCCGTTGCCCAAGCCGGCCAGCCACATTGGGGACGACTTTCTATCCGTGGCTTGCGTCCAGGCGGCACCGCGCCCAGCATTCCGCACGCCTCAGGCCTTTTGGGCGGGTTGACCGCGCTGGGCTGAAGTTACCTTGATCGCAACCACTTCGCATGTCCGCTAAGGGTGATTAGCTGACGTCAGGACCCTTGGCTGAGTTTCGTCGGCTTTGTGCCAATAGCGGACATATTCGTGAGGGGGGGTGAGCGTGAATGCCGACAATATTTGTGTGCAGCTTTGATACCGCAAATATCAATTCCAGCTAGCGAGCTGCGGATAATTTCCAAGCTGAGCACCAGCCGTTGGGACTAGCTTCCAGCCGACCTCCCCGAGCTTGGCCGTGGCGGTCGGGCTCGCTTTTCCGCAGGGCTGGTGCAAGCTCTGGGTCACTAAGTGAAGCCGAAGAGCGAGCAAAGGGGGCGCTTGGGCAATTCGCCGATGTGCCGTGTCAACTATGACACACTCATATAAAATCGCATTTCAAAAACACGACTAAGCCAAGCGTGAGCTTTCCGTAATGATCACCAATGTACTAGCATTGGCACATTGGGGGGAATGCAAGGTGCGGCGCTCTGGCTCGAAGGCAGCCAAGATTCAGACCCAAAATGGTCATGCCGCCGCACGTGCACCCAATGGCAGCGACGCGGCCGTATTCTATGCTTTTGGCGGTTCCACGGCTTTCGCATTGCTGCTGGTGGGGGCAACGGTTGTCCTGCCCACAGAGCCAGTATCCGCTTTGCCGAGCTTTGCCCGCCAGACCGGCCAGCCATGCGCAACTTGTCATACGGCATTTCCTGAGCTGACACCGTACGGGCGCGAATTCAAGCTTCGGGGATACACCGCCGGCGGGACGCGCTGCGGCGATGTAACCGCGGAAGACGCTGAGACGCAAATTCCAATAGCCGGGATGTGGACCTCAGGTTTTACTCACCTGCAAAAGGGCATCCCGCCGGGGCCCGGCCAGACCGGTAACGATAACTTGGGAGTTGGACAAGTAAGCGCTTTTTTGGGTGGCCAAATCTACTGTAATTTAGGTGCATTTATACAAGGCACCTATGATCGCCCGGGGGAAAATGTTTCTCTAGACAATACCGATATTCGCTATGCTAATACTACCAAACTAGGGGGGCTTGACTTTGTCTACGGTGTAACAGGCAACAACAATCCAACCGTCCAAGACGTCTGGAACACGACTCCAGCTTGGTCCTTTCCGTACCTTTCCTCAGAGTTTGCCCCCTCGCCAGGCGCCTCAACGATGATCGAGGGCACATTCGCTGGACGTGCTGGCGGCGTGGGCGGGTATGTCTGGATCAACAACATGATCTATGCCGAGTTCACCGCATACCAAAGTTTCGACCCCGGCACACTCACCAGTCTTGGCTTGGATCCAGGCGACGGAACTCCCAAATTCGATGGGGCCGCGCCCTATTGGCGCGTTGCCCTCGAAAAGACGTGGGACAAGAATTCATTCATGCTCGGCACCTTCGGCATGTTTGCAGATCTTCAACCCACGGTAGGAGGGGGCCCCATGGGAGACCTCTTGGCATTCCCTGGGATAACGGATCCGTTTACCGACGTCGGCGTGGACACGCAATATCAATATATCGGCGATGTCCATGCTTTAACTTTCCGGGCAAGCTACATTTGGGAGCGTCAGAAGCTCAACGGGGAGTTCGGTACTGGGGCTTCGACTAATCTAACTGACTCTCTCAACAGCTTCAAAGCATCCGCCAGCTACATTTACAACCACACGATCAGCCTTACGGGTCAATATTTCAATACATGGGGAACATCCGACGTGCTCCTTTATACGGGAGCGGGATTCACAACAGGCTCACCGAACTCCGATGGGTGGACATTCGATTTGGCCTATCTGCCCTTCAGCTACGGCGGTCCAAGGATATGGCCATGGCTCAATGCCCGGATTGGGATAGAGTACACCCACTACAACAGGTTTGACGGCTCTGTGAATAACATAGACCAAACTCCAGGAAGAACTGCTCAGGACAATGACACAACCTTCGTCTACTCTTGGGTCGCTTTTTAGGATTTCTCGAGATGACTACGAGACCAAGTCTTCGGTGCTCAGGCCGTAACGCAAGACGCGAGGGCAGATTATGAAGATCGTTAGTCTGCAATTCGCATTAGCCGCGGCAATCCTGGCAATGGTTTTCTCGGGGGTAGGTCGTGCGGACGTCACATACCGCGCGTCCAGGCATCACCATCGGCAAGAAGGGCGCAGCTATCAAGAAACTCCGGCGGGAACTCGAACCCTTCAGGGCAAGATACAATATTGCTACGACTGCCACGGATCGTCTGGTCAAGGTTATCGTGGATTTTTTCCCATGCCACGACTTGCGGGACAAACAACCGAGTACTTCGAGAATCAGTTACGGGCCTTCGTTGAGGGCAGGCGGGAGAGTCATATTGCTTTAAGAATGTCTAAGGTGCATGGCCTCAGCCCGGAGATGCAAACGGCTCTGGCCGCGCATTTTACCGCTCTCAATCCCAAACCCTTTGGGAGGGCTCCAAGCGAACTGGTGGCCAAGGGAAAAGCAATTTATGAAGGGGGAGATCCCGATGCCAATGTGCCTGCGTGCTCTGTTTGTCACGGTCCAGAGGCCAAGGGTAGCGGGCCAAATCCTCGTTTAGCAGGTCAGCTCTATCCCTACACCATCAAGGAATTGGCGAATTGGGGCCAAGAGCGGGGTCAGAATGCGACGGCGCCAGACACATCAGCGATCATGAGACCGATTGCGCACAGCTTGAACAAGTCACAAATTGAAGCCGTCGCGGCCTATCTCAGTTATCTGGAGTAACTAACATCCGTTGGTCCAGATCATGAAGCTCATCAAATCAGCAATAGTGATCCTTGCGATTGTTTTCTCTCCTGTTTCTTCATGGGCAGGTGACGTCGGGATCGCCAGCTACGGGCAAAGGTTCGCCGACAGGAACTGCAGCTGGTGCCACGGGCCATCTCTGCAAGGTTTCGCAACCGCGCCACGATTGGCCGGGCAGACACGCCAATACGTCGAGAATCAACTCCGGGATTTTAGAGGTCACACGCGAGACAACCCGCTTTCTGAGCAGTACATGTGGGGTGCAGCGGCGAATCATCTCAGTCCGCAGACGGCACGTGATTTAGCCGTGTATCTTTCCACGCTAAGCGCTAAATCTGCGAATGATGGAGACAAGGGGCTCGCAGCTAGAGGACAAACGATATATCGAGAGGGAATTCCGGCCTCCAATATTCCCTCGTGCGTTGCTTGTCACGGCCCGAATGCTGAGGGTGCGGGTGCTGAGGGGGCTGGAGAAATTCCTCGTTTGGCAGGTCTATCATACCACTACTTGAAAAGGAGACTCGAGCAGTGGGGCGAAGGATACCATGCGGCCGCAGCGGCCCCAATGCCTGGAATTGCGACCCAATTGTCCACGAACGAAATTGAGGCCCTCGCGTCGTACCTCAGCTTTGTCAAGTGAACTTCAAACCGGTTCAGCGCCTTGGAAGCATTTTCAAATCGGTTGAAACCCTGCGGATCATAGAACGGCTCTCCGGTCCCAGTATGGGGGGCAGGGGAGCGCATCGAACGCTTCTAGTTAAGATGCAAAGAACCATAACAACTGGGAAACGCACGCTCAAAGCGCGAGGACCAGACTATGAAGGTCGTTAGTTTACAATTGGCGTTGCCAGCGGCAATCCTGGCAATTGTTTTCTCGGGGGTAGGTCGTGCAGCCGACACAAGCGCGCCCGCCTTTTCGGAGCGAGACCTTCAGGCCAAGATACAATATTGCACATACTGTCACCAGCCATCGGGACAAGGTTATCGTGGATTCACTCCCATACCACGACTCGCTGGACAACAAACCGAGTACTTCAAGAATCAGCTACAGGCCTTTATTGACCGCCGGCGGGTGAATAACTTTATGTTTAAGGTGGCGCATAATCTCAACCCGGAGATGCTAACGGCTCTGGCCACGCATTTTAGCGATCTCAATCCTAAACCCTTGGGCGGTGCTCCTACGGAACTCGTGGCCACGGGAAAAAAAATCTTCGAAGAGGGAGTTGCCGGTGCCAATGTTCCTCCATGCGCTACCTGTCACGGTCCAGAGGCTAAAGGTAAGGGGCCATTTCCTCGTCTAGCAGGTCAGATCTATCCCTACATCATAAAGGTATTGGGGAATTTTGACAAAGAGCGGGGTCAGGATCCAGCAAATCCAGACATATCAGCCATCATGAAACCAATTGCGCACAGCTTGACCGAGTCACAAATTGCAGCCGTCGCGGCCTATCTCAGTAATCTGGAGTAGACTTCTTGAGGCCCTAGCTGTTTGGTCCCGCCATGTGTCGGCAGTCGGCTGATGTCATGCCTCTGGAACAGCCGGTGCAGGCTGGAGCGGGTCAGGTGCGGGATGGTTGCCTGCAGCGCATAGAGGCAATCGTCGAGCGGCAGCAGCGTGTGCTTGCGGAAGGCGACGATCAGAGCCTCCTCTTCCGGCGACAGCACTGTTGAGCGTGGAGCCTTCGGGCCCATCGGCGCATCGTGGACGAAGTCACGCTTCTTCCACTTCATCACCGTTTTCGGATTCAGGCCGTAGCGCTCGCTCAGTGCCTGGAGCGAAGCCTCCGATCGCTGTATTGCCGCTCGGATGGCGTGAGTGGTCTTGGCGCTGCCGAGGAGTACCTGTCCCATAGTGCCCCCTTATCGATGATGGTCGTTTCTTTCATACCATCACACCGTGGGACCAAACACCTAGCGTCGTATCTCAGTTTCTTCAGGTCTGACTGACCGATGGGGGGCCGATACCCCGCACCAGTCAATTAGTGATGTCCACGCCCTGACCGCAGGACCCACCTACCGAACACGAGAGATCGGACGGCAGCCATGGGCTCGCCGGCCCGGCCCTGCCGATGCTGTCATCGAGCTTGAGGCACGCATCCTCGCAAGCGCCCCGCGGCGGGAGCGAGAGTGGCTCAGCCCACCTTACGCAGCTCATCCTCGAATTTCGTCGCCTGGCGCTTGACCGCCTTCGCCGCATCGGCCGTCACCTTGTTCGACAAGGCTTGCACCTGCTCGGCCTGTCGGGCCGCATGGCGCCTGATCGGCTCGGTCATTTCGGCTGTCGCGTTGATCGACAGCGTGCGGACCTCCTCGGCCTGTGCGATCAGCACCTCGAAATGCTTGCGCCAAAAAGCGCCCTGCAACTCCACGATCTCGGCGAAAGTCTTGGCGCTGGCGAGGCTCTTGGCCAAGTCGAAACCGGAATTGATGTTGCGCTGGGCAATTTCGATGATTTTCCGATTGAGCGCCGCGCTCGCTTGGCCAGCCGCGTCGTAGGATCGCTCCATCGCCTCTAGACCGGCCTCGAGCGTGGCTTTTGAGCGCTCATAGGCCTCGCGCGTTTGCGTCACGGCAGTGTCAGCGAAGGTGCGCATGGCTTCGGGCACGGCGGTGTCGAATTTCAAAGCCTCGAATTGGGCCATTGGGTTGAATGTCGCCGGGTTCTCATTGGCGGCAGCATCGGGATTGAAGGTCATGGTCATGGTTCTACCCTCTTGGTCCCCGCCAGAGTGTGGCGGTGCTGGGTGGTTGGTCCATTGCAATCGCGGGCAAGAAGTGGGGGACGGCGAACGCAATCGCCGACAAACTCGCCATCGGCGAGCCAACAGATCCTAGACATGAAAACCACCGTCCTGGGCACGTGTCGCTTCTCCGGTTTCACCGGCAGCCACGCCTCACGCGCTTCTTCGGGCGCGATCCCTCCCAAGGCGCGGCCAGTTAACCACGGTGGTGCCCAAAAGTCCAATCGCGCGGAGTTCCGGTGGATAGTCGAAGTCCGGCCAGCGCTGCCATAAATGATTTGTAGAAGCGGCTATTTTCTGGGCCTGGCGAGCAGCGCCTCAGCAAGCTCCGGCTCAATGTCGCTGCCTGAGGCATTCAAGAAACCGAATCCTTCGGCAAATTCCCTATGCGTCCAGCCGAAACAATATCGCTCGGCGGAATCGGGCCTCGAACGGCCAACACCCGATCAAAAATCCGATCAAAAGCGAGGCGCCGCACGTGCCACCGCACGCTCTCGGAGGCCCCGTTTGGGGCCAATGGCTGGGTATGTCAGCTGGTCGTCGACCCCAACCCGCCCGATTGCTGGATCTCCTCGCGCAGCAGCTCGAGCCTGAGCCATTCCTCTTCCGCCGCGGCGAGCTCTCCTTGAGCTCTGGCGAGTTCGGCTCCCGCCGCGGCGAAGCCGTCGCGGTCGTGGGCATAGAACTCCGGGTCGGCAAGCAGGTGCTCCAGCCGGCGGATCTCCTCGTTGAGCACCTCGATGCGGGCGGGCGAGATCTTCAAGGCATGCTGATCGGCGAAGCTCAAGCGCTTACGCGGGTCGGGGCCGCGGGGCGCTTTCGGCGCCCGCCGTGCCGCGCTTGGGGCTTCCGGCTTGCCTTGCGGTCGCGTGCCCACGCCGTGGCCGCGCTGGGCCACCATGTCGGAATAGCCGCCCGCATATTCGATCCATCTGCCATCGCCTTCGAAGGCGATCACCGAGGTGACCGCGCGGTCGAGGAAATCGCGGTCGTGGCTGACGAGAAGGAGCGTCCCAGGGTAGCTTGCGAGCATCTCCTGGAGGAGGTCGAGCGTCTCGAGGTCGAGGTCGTTGGTGGGCTCGTCCAGCACCAGGAGATTGGAAGGGCGTGCGAGTGCGCGGGCGATCATCAGTCTGCCGCGCTCACCGCCCGACAGCGCCTTCACTGGCGTGCGTGCCTGCTCCGGCTTGAACAGGAAATCCTTCATATAGCTCGTGACGTGGCGGGACTCCCCGTCGATGATCACCGCATCGCCCCGCCCGCCGGTCAGCGTCGCGGCGACGGTCGCCTCAGGGTCGAGGCTTTCGCGCCGCTGGTCGAGGGTCGCGATCTCCAGATTGGTACCGAGGCGCACGCTGCCGGTATCGGGGGCAAGCGCGCCCGTGAGCAGATTGATGAGCGTCGTTTTGCCGGCGCCGTTCGGTCCAATGATGCCGACGCGATCGCCGCGGGCGATCTTCACGCTGAAATCGTGCACCAGCTTAAGGTCGCCATAGCTCTTGGCGATGTGCTTCGCCTCGATAGCCTTCTTGCCGGCTTCTTTCGCCTCCTGCACCGTCAGCTTCACGTCGCCTTGCGCGCGGCCGTGCTGCGCGCGCTTGCGCTGGTCGCGAAGCGCCAGCAGCGATTCAAGACGGCGCTGGTTACGTTTCCGCCGCGCGCTGACGCCATAACGGAGCCAGTGCTCCTCCTGCATGACGCGGCGATCGAGCTTGTGGTGTTCGACCTCCTCCGCCTGCAGGATCGTGTCGCGCCACGCCTCGAAGGCGGCGAAGCCCTTGTCGAGCCGCCGCGTGGTGCCGCAGTCGAGCCATACCGTCGCTTGCGAAAGGTTCTCCAGGAAGCGCCGGTCGTGGCTGATCAGCACGATGGCCGAGCGCATGGATTGGAGCGCCGCCTCCAAGCCCTCGATGGCCACCACATCGAGATGGTTGGTGGGCTCGTCGAGCAGGAGGATGTCGGGCTCTGGCGCCAGCACGCGGGCGAGCGCCGCACGCCGGCTTTCGCCGCCGGACAGCCGGGCCGGCTCCTCAGCGCCGGTGAGGCCGAGGGTCTCCAACAGATAGCGCGCGCGGTGAGGATCATCGCCGGGGGCGAGCCCGGCCTCGACGAAGGCGAGCGCGGTGGCGAAGCCGGTCAAGTCGGGGCTTTGCGGCAAATAGCGGATCGTCACGCCGGGCTGGACGAAGCGGCTGCCGGCATCCGGCTCGATCATTCCAGCGGCGATCTTGAGTAGCGTCGATTTGCCCGAGCCGTTGCGGCCGACCAGGCACAGACGCTGCGACGGACCGATCGACAGCGTGCCGCTGGACAGCAAGGGGGTGCTGCCGAAGGAAAGGCTGATGTCCTTAAGAAGGAGGAGGGGCGGCGCCATGGCTTTGCTGTCGTATGGAATGTTCTATAGGAAAGTCCAAATGGGGTCGGTTGTGGACGGCACGCTGTAGACGAAGGTCCAAGAATGAGCCAGACCGTTCTGGTAGGGAGATAAAACAGATGCAGCCCAACCGAACTTTGCTCGTCCTAGGTTTCCGCCTCGCCAGCGCCTCCGTGGCAACTGCGGAGCCGGCGACTATGAGCGACCAGGAAGCGACCATCATGACCATGGGCGCTGACCACATGATGAAACCCATCCGCGAGGGGAGCAACGGATGGACCTGCATGGACCCGGGCGGAGCGCCAATGTGTGCCGTATGGGTACAGGCCTGGCAAGAGAAAGGCCCGGCGCCGTGATAACCCGACCGAGTTTGACCTAAAGCTGATATCCCGCCTGCTGAGGTCATGTGATAGCCTCGGTGCGTGGCCCTACTCATCGCACTCCATGTCCTTGCCGCCGTGGTGTGGGTGGGCGGCATGTTCTTCGCGTATATGGTGTTGCGCCAGTCTGCGGGGCCGCTTGAGTCCGAGACGCGGCTTACGCTCTGGCACCGTGTCTTCCACCGTTTCTTCCCATGGGTGTGGTCGAGCATCGTTCTCCTGCTCGCCAGCGGCTATGGCATGATGTTCCTCTATTTCGGAGGCTTCGCGGGCGCCGCGCTGTACATCCAGGTCATGCAGGGCATCGGCATCGTGATGATGCTGCTGTTCCTGCATCTGTTCTTCGTACCCTGGCGCCGCTTTAGCGATGCCGTGGAAGGGAAACAACTCCCCGAAGCCGTCAAGCAGCTGGATCAGATTCGTCGCATCGTCGCGGTCAACCTCGTGCTCGGCCTCCTAACGATGATCGTGGGCGCGAGCGGTCCCTTCTGGTAAAGGCGCCCCCGCGAGCCGTTTGCAAAGCGGTTGGACCTAGACTGGTACCCAAGCGGCGCCGCATTGGAGGCTAGGTGTTTGGTCCCGCCATGTGATGGATTGGATTGACGTTGAACCTGTGTGGTTGCTGTGTCCAGAGCTTGCAGAGGTATTCGAAGGGCGTGAGGCCCTTCAGGGTCTTGAGGCGCTTGGCGAAGTTGTAGGCGTCGAGGAAGGTTTTCAGGTGGGCGCGCAGGCCGTCGTGGCTGTCGTAGTAGTATCGGCGCACGGTGGCTTCCTTGAGCGTACGGTTCATTCTCTCGACCTGGCCATTCGTCCAAGGGTGGTTGGGCTTGGTCAGGCGATGATCGATGTCGTTCCGGGCGCAAGTCAGTTCGAAGGCGTGAGCGCGGAAGATCTCGCCTCTCTCGATTGCGACCTTGATGTCCGGGGCGCCAGATCCCTTGGCGCCTGGCGTCGTGAAGTGGGTGCCGTTGTCGGTGAGCACGGTGTGTATCTTATAGGGCACGGCGTCGATCAAGCGGCGCAGGAACTCGGCTGCAATGCGCCGAGTGGCCTTCTCGTGAAACAGCTAGGACAGCGGAGGCCATTTTGCGTCACCTCGTCATCGCCGCTCATCCTAGCGCCAAAAGCTTCAATCACTCTGTCGTCGAAGCCTATACGGCGGCGCTTACGGAACGCGGACATCGCGTCGCATGCCGCGATCTCTACGCCATGGGCTTCAACCCGATCTTATCGGCGCGCGACATGGCCGCGATTGCTCGCGGCAAACCGGCAAGCGACATTCGCACCGAACTGAATGCAATCCGGGGCGCCGACGTGATCACGCTGATTTCGCCGCTGTGGTGGAGGGGCTTTCCGGCCATGCTTAAGGGCTATGTCGATCGCGTTTTCTCTGCAGGCTTCGCCTATGTGATCGAGGGTAAACACTGTCGGCCAAGCCTTTCTGGCAAGAAGGGCGCCATTATCATGACATCGGGAGCGAGCGTGGAGGAACTCAGGAGCAGCGGTACTTTGCGTGCGCTCAATACCGCTTATCATGAGGGGCTCATGGAATTCTGCGGGATCGAGTTGGAGGGGCACCTCTATCTCGGTGGAATCGATCCCACGATGAGCCGGACCGCCGGCGAACGGCATCTCGAAACTGTGCGCCGGTTCGTGCGCCGCGCATTTTAGCCATGCGAACAGGTGGCCGCCGTGGTGGCAAGAGAGCCTCTAATCCGGACCAGCTTGACACTAAGTCTTACGTCTCGTCCTGACCCAAAGGAACGCCTCGAACGCGCGTACTGCCCTCCCGACTTAAGCGAGGAATCTCCTTGTGTCATGGGCGCGCGATCGTCCTTTAACCGGAAGCAGCATGGCTAGGAGCTGCGTTTGCTTGGGAGTTGATTAGCGACTTGTCAGCCACTGGCCCAAACCCGACCAGAGCGTATCGGATGCTGGTGGCGATTCTGAGTGTGCGGCTCGTTCTCGGCCACGCCGTGACTTTGTGACGGTTGCGACATTGCCAGCGTAGATCCAACCGCCCTCTGAAGTCGCTGGGTTGGTCACCTGCACCCAGGCGCGTTTTCGCTTTATGAGAGGGAGTCTGGTGCCCTTTGCAACGATGCTGATAACTGCCGCAGACGATGAAGGGCTCTCGCGAAGATTGACGTAGGCCAAAGGCTCGATCCACTTCGCATGAATACCGTCATTCGCGTTTTTTGCGGAACTGGTAGGTAGCGATTGCGCAGTATCTCCCGACGTGGCCGTTAGTGCTTCTAGGTTCGTGAATCGCTCCTCAACACCCGTTGCCCCAAGAAGCGGTTGGGTCTGGTCGTCCCATGCGCCGATGCTGATAAATGTTGGGTCGTAGATGACTCCCGGCGCTAGCATGTGAACTTCAGAAGGATCTCTAGCCCCAGGTAGACGCTCGCTATCCTGAGGCCTCAAGACGAGTGCCGGATCGGGATCTGCGGTCACCTTAAGGAATGTCTCGGTGCCCGCGATGATTTCGCCATCGGGCGCGACGAGCTTGACTCTAAGTTTGGTCTCGCCAATCGCAGTATTGGGTAAAACGAGATGCAAATCACCGATTTCGTCGGACCTCAGGTTCCATTCCGTCTCCCCATAGGGACGTCCAGATGACAATTTGGCGCCTTGTGGGAGCCCCCCTATGGCGATGATGCTACGGCCGGGCAATGCGTCAGGGCGGTCAAGCGCGATTGCAAAAGTTATGTCGTGGCCAGCAATCGCATCGAGCCTGGCAGGCGCTGTGAGGGCCACCGGCTGAATTTCAGCGGTTTGCTTCAACTCAATACGTTCCGGCGCAGCCATGCCTACGGCCAACTTGACCGCCGGCCATGCGCCTACGTTGTTCTCCGCTCCTAGGGGCGTGGACCACGGCGTATTGACCGCGCCAAGCCAGAACATGGCTGCGAGGGTCAAGCTGGGAAGCAGTGCGATAACGATTAGCACCACGATTAGCGTTCGAATCCCCGACGAGGAAGCAGGTGCTAAGGCCGTCTGTGGCAGGCGGTCAGCGAACCGCTGATCCCCGGGAGAGATGACCGATTGGGCGTCGGGAGCGAAGCGCTGAGCCATCCGCGCCAGTGCATGCTGTTCGGCGCCCGACAAATGATCCTTAGTTCTCGGCTTTAGGCGGGCAAATCGCTGCTTTCGCAGTGTGATGTCTTCACCGCCAAGCAAGTGGCCATTTGCTTCGGTTTCCGCGTTAGCGCGGCGAGCCACCCTAGTCGGCAGAGCAATGTCGCAAGGATTGATCTTGAGGTAACCCATGGAGACCTCCAATGTCGTTAGCATTGGACGCACACGCCAGAATCGGACAGCGAGCACAAGGGAAGCGCCTCCCTTGCCTCACTCGACTGTCAGTGGACACTACTTACCGGAACGCGCAGAAAGCGGCGCAATCAACCAGTAGATGCGAAGATCGCGTCGCCTTAGGCACCGCGGGTCGTTTCTTCGCTGGGCGCTGCAATCCCTCTTTGATTGTCTCCAACTATGATACCGGCGCGGTGGTTCCAGCCCGGATGACAAATTGAGGGTGCCTCGATGCGTAAGAGGAAGCGACACACCCGTGCGTTTGGTGTCCCCCCATTAGCTGCTTAGCCGATAGTATATTGGCCGGAGCGGCCAGTGCCCCCGGTGAGCCGGGTCCGCTAAGGATCAGTTGCTGACATAACAGCGGCCCTTCGGGCCACGTCAGCTTCTGGGTGGCTCGATATGGCCTCGACCTTCGAGCCAATTGAAAATGCTCCAACAAAATGCGGCCCACGCGGCACCAACACACCAGCCGGCGAGCACATCGGTCGGATAATGGACACCGAGATAGATGCGGCTGATGCCTACAGCGATCGCAAGCAAGATCGCCAGGCTCAGGAAGTAAACTTTGAAGCGTAGGGAGCCATGGAGACTCGCGAGAAGAGCACCGAGGGTGAGATAAGTGATGGCCGATAGGGTTGCATGTCCGCTCGGAAAGCTTGTCATGAAGACGCGCGCTGCGTGAGGCACGAGCTCCGGCCGTGGACGCTCGTATACTAGCTTCAACAGGCTGCTCAGCAGGACTCCTCCACCGACCGCTGCTATGACCCAAAACGCGGCGGCACGCTCGGGGCCCATGAAGAGATAGATGACCACCGCGCAAAAGACGACGCTGAGAACGGCATAGCTGCCCAAGGCTGAAATGTCCCGGGCCATCTCTTCAATCCAAGGTGCACCGATCGGGTCCGAGAGATCATTAGCGCCGCGAAAAAAGAAAAGGATCGTCTGATCGAACTTTGTCGCGTCCCCCTCTAATACCTCCTCGGCGATGTGTCCGAATGCAAGCAGTAAGCCCGCAATCGCGAAGACCGTCGTTAGCATCCAGACTTCAGGTCGGCGAAAGTGCATAATGTCAGGGTCTCGTAGGTGGTTGACCTTCAGGGAGACGTCCTATGACCAAGGTTGTTGATGACGTCGTGGCGGGACGAGATCTAACGAAACGGAGGCGCAAATGTTGGAGGAATTCAAGAAATTCATAATGCGCGGAAACGTCGTCGATCTCGCAGTCGGCGTGATCATCGGCGTGGCATTCGGAGCCATTGTGACGTCACTGGTGAGCGACGTCATCATGCCCATCATCGGCGCGATCACCGGCGGGCTGGACTTTTCAAACTATTATATCCCGCTGTCCACCAAGGTGCAGCCCGGTCTCGCGTATGTGGACGCCAAAAAGCAAGGTGCCGTGCTCGGCTGGGGCCAATTTCTGACCGTCGCCTTGAATTTCCTTATCATCGCGGGAGTTTTGTTCCTGGCCATCAAAGGAATGAACAAACTGAAGAAGGAAGAGCCTCCTGCGCCTGCCCCCGAACCGACACCAGAGGTAAAACTTCTCACCGAAATTCGGGATTTGTTGAAAAAGTAATAGCGGCAGTGCGAATGCAAAGGCACCCTCCGACTGCGTGTCGGGCAGATCGTTATTCGGTCGTCTTCCCGTCGAAGTGCTCTTGTCTGCCTCGCCGGGCAGTCTTTGGGTTGCCACGAACGAGCCGCTCGCTGCCACGTCGGCCGAGACCCCGTGTGCCGACAAAGCGACCCATCCCGCAGCTGCAGCGAGGGCGCGCGCTACCCAAAAGATTTTGGTATACCGAGCTAAGTTCATGGGCTCGCAGCGAGGAGGTAGGAGATGGCCGAGAACTGGGCTGCCGACGTCAAAAAATACGTGTCGGATGCCAACGAGGAAGCGGTTCCCGGCATTGTGAAATACTGCGGAATCGCGCTCAAAAAAAGGGATTCCTCGTTAGTCTCCTTCACAGACCCGGAGGAGGTTGCGCGGGTACGCAATAATTTCCTGAAGAAAAAGCTCGGACTGACCAATTCCGACGCCGATCTCGACAAGGCGATCATGTCGGCCGCCGATAAGATGAAGGGTGACCGCACAAAAAGTCGGGTGACGGTCTATTACCTGCTAGCGGCCCACTTCGGAAAGTTGTCAATGTTCAGTTGATCCTTGGGAGCCCGGCACGCAGAGACCCTCGAAGCCGTGGCCGAATCCAAGGGGGTGCTGAACCTTGCTCTTTCACGCCGCCCGGGGAGCTCCCTGCGGCCCCGCGATGGCAACGCCCCACTCGGGATCAGCTCTCGTTTGGAATATCCGAAACTTCCTCCGTAGCGGTCACACCGTGCGGTGTTAGCGTGGGGTGGGTTGGATCTCTGCTTGACCCACCGGTCATGTCCGCTTTGGGTCAGTAGCTGACGTCACGTCCGATCGCCTTCGTCGGCTCAGTGCCAGAAGCGGATGTCGGCGATCTCCACCCGGCAACATCCCCCTCTCGCGCAGGTGAAGTAAAGGCTTCAGCCAGTCCTCGTCCGGATATTGATCTCGGTCAAAGCAGCGGATCGGGATCTTCGGCACTTTATAGATCGGCGCTTGGCAATGGCGCCGGCGCCGCTAATCGTCTGGGAACCGCCAGCAGCCGAGTGATGGAGAGCAAGGAGGTTCACATGGATTGGAATCGAGTTGAAGGAGACTGGAAGCAGATGAAGGGCAAGGTCAAGGAGCAGTGGGGCAAGCTCACTGACGATGACCTAACCGCCATCAACGGGCGCCGCGACCAGCTTGAAGGCAAGATCCAAGAGCGGTACGGCTACGCCAAGAATAAGGCTCGAAGGGAAATCGAGGAGTGGTACCGCTCAACAGAGTCCCATCTAGCGGACGAGATCGAAACGCTCCGCACCGAGATTCAAAGTTTGACTTCGACCGTTGGCCGCATCGCCAACAAGCAGTTCGGTCGCGCGCAGGTCAGGGCGACAGAAGCTGCCCATGAGGCCGAGGACGCGATCACGCGGAATCCACTTACTGCTGTCGCAATCGCCGTGGCATTAGGATTCGTGTTTGGTGTGTTCACACGGCGTTAGGCGTCCCAGAAACGCCCTTCGCTCAGGTCACAGGCTTTGCCGACAGCTGACGGTGGAGTTGCAATGCCAATGGTATGCCCACCAAAGAATGCCGAGAGCCAACGGGCGACCGCAAAAAGTAATGGAGTCATTTTGATTTCCGTGTCTCTCGACTCCGACGATCACCTGCCGCCGCCAAACTTAGGATACGAGTGAGCCTGAACATATGAGGTCTCACTTGAGTCTCGGGAGCACAAGACCGTCTTGAGCTTGAAGAAAATTCTAGTTTGTCGCTCTACTTGGCGCTGTGGGATTTGCCACGCCACGGCATTTCCCTGATGGTCTGGTTCGACCTAAAAGCGGGCGCAACTGCCCCTACGTTTGTTGTTGGCGCATTCTGGAACTGCGGCTGCCGAGGACACCTGTCCGGTTAAGGCTCAGAGCGGACCTCCGAAATGTTTGCAGCGCGTTTGCCAATGCCTGCCCAGCGTGGGTTAACAAGCGAGTTCGGACTTCGACGCACTATCCGTAAGACGTTGTCTTGGGCGCTGGCAGAGAGGGTGGGATTCGAACCAACGGTACGCTTACACGCACAATGGTTTTTGAGTTCTAAGATTCTCATGCTGGCTTGTGCGGCGTAGTGACTAAGCGTGTGCTCTTGTTCGGCATTTCTGATGCGATGATCCTGGTTTGTGATGCCCGGGGCCGTGCTGTGCTGCGTGGTTCGTTTGCAATTTCGTTTGCAAACTCTCTTCACCAGCCCATGCCCGTTTACACCCCCAAAGCGGACCGGCTCGACAAGAGGCACTGTGTCCGCTTCTGACCCAAAGCGGACATTAGCCCCAAAGCCTCAAAAATTCGGTTCAGGACAGATGCGCTGCCACCACCATCAGGAAAGTCACGGGCAGCGCTAGAATGAGGTTAAGACGTGCGTAGCACTTTACCGGTTGTCGTGCCGGCGCCTGTGCGCGTGCGTCACTAGCGAGTAAAGCTAACCCGATGTCACTTTGGCTCGTTGAATTGAGAATGCTCCTTGCGGCTGCGGCGCTGCTCGCTTGCCTCGGGCCGACGGTCGCTCAATCTTTATCTTTTCCGCAACCACCCTGTAAAGGCGCTCAGTCCCTACCCGAATTTGCCGATCCAGGGGGAACACCCAACTATCATGTCTGGAGCGAGAGTGATCTAGGCGAACGGTGGATACCCCCGGCGTGCACCGGATGGATCCCAAAAGAAGGCACGCTCGTCGCCGTTGCCGGACGATTCCATTATTCCGGAAATATAGATGGGCTCCTGTCGCGTTTTGGCGCCATCTCAAAATTGGTTGGTATCCAATACTGGTCTATGCGGGAAAATGGTTGGCGCACGCTTATCACAAGCGCCAGCGCTCTAGATGGACCGGATGCCAATCGGCCGCGGGTAGATTTCAGCATCAATGAAATGAAGAGTGGTACCGATCTCTATTTCACAGAGACCGATAACAGGACTGCTCAGCCAGTCATCTACCGGATGCGCGTGAAGGTCACACCCGGTAACCTCGCAATCGCCATAGAGAACGCGAGTCCTGTGCGGCAATTTCTGTTCACTCTCTTGCGCCCAGGAGATATGCAATCGGTGCATCTCTTGGCGCGAGCAG
This sequence comes from uncultured Alphaproteobacteria bacterium, assembly GCA_963804705.1. Taxonomy (GTDB): domain Bacteria; phylum Pseudomonadota; class Alphaproteobacteria; order Rhizobiales; family Methyloligellaceae; genus Methyloceanibacter. Next base: position 3,257 of record CAWDRM010000022.1, on the reverse strand, counting down.
CACCGAACGTTTGGACCTACTACGGATTAGCTCGAACAGGAGTTTCAACTTCCTTCCTTGAGGTGAAGCAGGAGTCATACGTGAACCGAGCACTGGCGCTCTATTCCCATTTCACGGGAACGCTCCCCGCCCCTTTCCGACAGCCGGAACGCAATCGGTGACCGCCTCACTTTCGCTCGAACCCGGCAATGATCGGACCCATGGGATAGAGCGTGTCAAACCGTCGGAGTGCGGGCGCGTACAGGCTTGATATGCCTCCATCTAAGAAAAGAGCGTTACGTAAGCCGAGGCCATCGCGGAAAAGATGCGCGAATTCCCAGAAGGTGACCGGCTCGTCGGAGATCGCGAAGACCACCGTGTGACTATCGCGAATGCCTACGCCGTTGCGCATTTTTTGTGAGGTACTGTTGGGAAGAATCCTAGGATGGATGCGCCCATCAATCACAAGCATGGGGCCCGACTGGGTCGCAAACTCTGCCTTCGGCTTCTGTGAAAGAAAGCGATCAGTTGTCAGTATACCGGCTTCCTGGCCCCCCACATAAAAAACGCCATTCGGCTTCATATAAAAATTGCCCGCCGCATTCCCGGTATTTGCCTGCCTCAGAGTTTTGCCATTCTCAATGTAAAGCCCCAAGGGAGACAAGTCGGCCTCGTACATTCCGCCGTTCATGGCGAACACTATCGGAGCACCATCGAGTCTGCCTGGCAGATGATCAAAGCCGGCATAGGGCTGTCCGTTTTCGTCCTTCCAGAATAAGCGCAAGCTGTAGGCGCGTAGGTCGAATGTGCAGATGATGTAGTTTGATCCACCAAACGAGCGTGTAGTACAGGGAGACGCGGCATTTGCGGTTGCCGGTCGGTATAGACTCGCTACAACCCAGACTAGTATCCCAACGGCCGCGAGTACTGAAAGCCGAGCGGGTCCTTGTGTCATTTTATCGCTTCTTGGAAAGGATGGGTGACGGCACGGGCAACAGCTCGGCCAAAGTGCAAAAGACGAACGTCTGGCGGATATACCAGGCGCTCGATCTGAGCAACGAAAAGCAAATAGCGCGTTACGACAACGGCGTCGGCACCCCATCGAACCGGTACCTCGCCCTAGCCGGGGGAACGTTCGGATGGGGCCTCAAGCGCAACGTGCTCGATCTCCATATGTTCGTCTTTGCAATTTGGTTTGCAAACTTTGTCTCACGGTTTGATGTCAGTTTGTGCCTCTAAAGCTCGGCAAGATTTAGCTCAGGCGTAAATCCCACAAGCGCGCCGCGCCCCGACTACCGCTGGCGTCTCCCCATCTGGGGGCTTTGATCACAACCGAGGCTCGGTCAGCGAAGATGTGCGGGCCCATCAACCGCGGTAGCTGCTCGTAGAGATGGGACAGGTGTGACAGGCCTCCGCCGAGCACCAAAACATCAGGATCGATGATGTTGACGACGTGCGCCAGCCCTCGCGCCAGCCGGTCGGCGTGCCGTGAGAGAGTCGCCCTCGCCGCACCATTTCCACACCTGGCGCGCGCGGCAATCTCTACGGCCGTATGTGTCTCGCCCGTTAGCCTCGCATGATCGGCAGCCATGCCGGGGCCCGAAACCCATGTTTCCACGCACCCTTTGCGTCCGCACCAACAGGCGGGTCCGGGGTATTCGTCGGACGTGGTCCAGGGAAGCGGGTTGTGGCCCCATTCTCCGCCAATGCCGCGCGGTCCGTCGAGCAGCCTCCCATTGACGACGAGGCCACCGCCGCATCCTGTTCCCAGAATAACCCCGAATACGATGCGCGCGTTCTCTGCGGCACCATCGAGGGCTTCTGACAAGGCGAAGCAGTTGGCGTCGTTGGCGAGCCGCACCGGCGTGGCAAGCGCGACTGCTAGGTCGCGGTCAAAGGGGCGGCCGTTGAGCCAGGTTGAATTGGCATTCTGCATCAGGTCAGTGAGAGGTGAGATGGACCCTGGGACGGCGATGCCGATCCTGGCGGTGTCCGTGATGCCATGCATCAGCCTGGCTTTGAGATCGACAATGGCCGCGATAGTAGCCGCGTAGTCATTGCGTGGCGTCGCTACACGATGGCGCGCCAACTCCGCCGCCCCAGGGCTCATGAGGATACCCTCAATCTTGGACCCTCCAAGATCGAGACCGATCCGCAATCCGTTCTGACCGGATGGGCTAGTCACGCGCCGTTATCCGGGCTGGTTCGCGTAGCAAAATACTCAGGGCATCATAGGCGATCCTGCCCTTCAATTCGGCGATTAAAAAGTATAGATGGCAGTCAAAGCATACGGACCTGTGTTGAATGTCGGGCATGGTTCACGATTGAGGCGGGCCGAGGGAGGTCCGATAAAGAGTACTGCTCGAATGCCCGCCGCATGCGCGCCTATCGCAAGCGCAAGGGAAAGCAGTAATGGTCGTGGTTCGATGAGCCGTCGCGCCGAGGAGCCTATGACCGACCGCCGCTTCCCGTCGCCATGGTCCGTGGACAAGATTCCGGGCGGACTCGTTGTGCGTGACACCAATGGACAATCGCTCGCCTATGTCTATTCGCGGGAGAACCCTTCCGACGCGCACATGGCGAAGGTGCTTACCGAAGATTCGGCGCGCCGGATCGCAATCAACATCGCCAAGCTTCCCGAGCTATTGGGCGCAAGCGAACGCTGACAGACTTAGCTCAGTAACGGCCTTGCCGTGGGGACCTATTCAATAGCCCCATCTGATCCCCCACCCCCAGCAGCCTCCACAGCCGCAGCCGCCGCAACCCCCCCACCAAATCCCACCGCAGCCTCCGCAACCTCCGCAGCCTCCGCAACCTCTGTGGCAGCCTCTGCAGCCGTGGCATCCTCCGCAGCCTCTATGGGCTAGTTGCACGCCCGGCTCGGATGTTCCGACATTCTCCTTGTCGAAGACATAGAACGTCGCCAGGCTGACATCGGCGATTTCCTCTTCACTGAAAGTTATTTCGTGGCTCGCTGCGGTGTTACGCGTCGGGACATCCGGCGCGGGCGACTCGGTTGCAGCGGACGCGCCGCTCGCCAGCGACAAGGATAACCCGGCGGCTCCCAACAACGGCACGGCGCATGCTCGACTCTTCGGCTTTGAAGCTTGCTTTGCGCGTGACATGGCGAAGTACCTCCCATACCTAAGGGCAAATGTTTGAACAATCGAGTAGCGCTATCGTACGCCTGGGAACACTGCACGACCAGGGGCCAGCCCGTTTAGTTGTGGCGGTATTTGTGGCGTGGATTCCATAATCCCCCGTAATCCCTTGCTCTG
>CAWDRM010000021.1:0-211598 GCA_963804705.1 uncultured Alphaproteobacteria bacterium | reverse complement strand
ACAGGGAAGAGGCAGGTCAGCGGCGCAGCGCCGCGCCGTAGGCTGCGATCGCTGCGAGCAAGCCCGACATCACCGCATTCCATCCGGCGAAGGACAGTCCGAGGAAGCGCCACGCGGCCTGATCGCAGGCGACGACCTTGGCATTTTCGATGTCGACGCCAGCCGGGCCGAAGCTGAGCAGCGAGCCACCGGAGCATTCGGTGGGTCCGGCCCACCATTTCCATTCGACGCCTGAATGATAGATGCCGAGCCCGGCATTCAAGACAAAGGCGAGCGCGATAGCCAGCAGCAGGATGCGGGTGATGGCGAACGATTCGCCGCGGGCGGCTGAAAAAGGCAATGACGCTCGCCGGCACCGCGAAATAATAGGCGTAGCGCTCTTGCAGGCAGAGATGGCAGGGCACATAGCCGCCATAGCGCTCGAATATATGCGCGGTCAGAATCGTTGCGAACGCGACCGAAAAGAGGATTGCGGCGACGAGCATGAGCTTGCCGGCCAGTTGGTCCATGAGTTCGCGCGGATGACGTCATCTCAGAACGCATATTTGGCGATGAGGAAGCCGCCCACGATCGCCGCGAGGAAGCCGGTGGTGACGAGGGTGAGGCGGCGCTCGATGAACTCGCGGATTGGCTCACCATAGATGCGCAAGAGTTCGGCCTCGAGGAAGAAACGCGCGCCGCGGGTGATGCAGGACAGCACAAAGAAATAGAGCAAATTGTAGCCGGCGAAGCCTGAGGCGATCGTCACGATCTTGTAGGGGATCGGCGTCATGCCTTTGATCAGGATGATCCAGGCGCCCCATTTGGCGTAGGCCGCGCGGAACGCTTCGACGCCTTCGCCATAGCCATAGGCCGAGATCAGCCAATGGCCGACCGTGTCGTAGAGCAGCGCGCCAATGGCGTAGCCGAGAAGGCCGCCGAGCACCGAGGCGATGGTGCAGACGAGGGCGTAGAGCCTCGCCTTGCTCGGATTGGCGAGCGCCATGGGCACGAGCACAATGTCGGGTGGGACCGGAAAGAACGAGCTCTCGGCGAAGGACACCGCCGCAAGCACCGTAAGCGCATGGCGCCCGTTAGAAAGCTCGATCACCCGGTCGTAGAGGCCCTTCAGCATCCCGCTTGCTTAATAGCGCAGGCGTGGCCTGTCCATTGCGTCGAAGCGGGTGCTTTGGCATAGCCTCCCCCTCTTTCGTCATCGCCGGGCTTGACTGGGGTTGTGACCTTGGAATTGATCGGGCGCCGCTGCAATAGTTAGACGCCGGGAACACCCAGTTTGAAGCTCGACCGCGAAACAGAAGCGCTGCTGTATTGGGCGTCGTCAGCGACGGCGACACCGCTCTGGACTCTCTCGCCCGACGCCGCGCGCGAGGAATATCGCCGCACTCTGGCCAAAACGGAGATCGTGCCGCCTGAAATCGGCCAGGCGAGCGATCTCGCCGTGCCGGGCGATGCCGGACCGATGCGGCTGCGCAAATACGTCCCCGCCGATCCAGGGCGCGCGGGCGAAGCGGCCATCCTGTTCGTCCATGGCGGCGGCTGCGTTCTCGGCGACGTCGAGACCCACGACGTATTGTGCCGGACGCTATGCCACGACACGCGGGCGACGGTATTCTCGCTCGACTATCGGCTCGCGCCGGAGCACCCATTTCCCGCAGCGGTCGAGGACACCGTCGCGGCGCTGATGTGGCTGTCGCACGAGGCCGCGGGCCTCGGCCTCGATCCGCAGAGGATCGCCGTCGTTGGTGACAGCGCAGGCGGCGGATTGGCCGCCGTCGCGCTCCATGAGACCAAGGGCCGGCTCGCGGCGCCGGCGCGCGCTCAAGCTATGATCTACCCGGCACTCGACCTGCGCAGCCGGTTGCCATCGCGGAAGGAGTTCGCCCACCATTTTCCGATACCGCAGGACATGATCCACTGGTTCTTCTGGCACTATTTTGGCCTCGCCTGGCCGATCGCCGACCCGCGCGCGATCCCCTCGCTCTACAAGGACTATTCGGGGCTGCCGCCGGCGCTGATCATCACGGCCGGACACGATCCCTTACGCGACGAGGGAGCGGAGTATGCCGAGATGCTGGCGGCGGCCGGCGTGCCGGTCGAGTACGAGTGCTCGGAAGGCACCATTCATGGCTTTATGAATATGGGCCGCGTGCTGCGCACCGCGCACGGCCGGGCGCGCCGGCGAATTGGCGATTGGCTCGCGGCGCGTTTGTACGAAGGGGGATAAGGCAACAGGTTGACCGGCGCTTTAGCTTACCCCATGTTCCCGCCCCGTGCCCCAGTGGCGGAATGGTAGACGCGGCAGACTCAAAATCTGTTGTTCGCAAGGACGTGCTGGTTCGAGTCCGGCCTGGGGCACCACATCAACATCCGGCGGCGTTCGCCGTCATCCGAACGACAACCAAAATAAGCCGCGCAATAAGCATGTTCTAGCGCCGATTGGTTCGCAACCTTCCGCGGCTGTCTGGTGAAATTTGTTGGTATTATTGTTGGTATGAACGATCCGCTACAGAGACGATACCAACATGCTCACCGATGTCCGCGTGCGTAAGGCTAAGCCCTCGCACCGGGCGTTTAAGCTCTCGGATGCGGGCGGCCTTCACCTCTTGATTCAGCCGCACGGCAGCAAGCTCTGGCGACTGGCCTACAGATTTGCCGGGAAGCAGAAGACACTGGCCTTCGGCGCCTATCCGACTGTTAGCCTGCAAGAGGCGCGAGAGAGACGCGATGCAGCTAAGCGACTACTTGCGAAGGGCATCGATCCTTCAGCACAGCGTCGGCTCCACAAGAAAGCAATAGGGGTCGGCAATACGTTCAAGGCTGTCGCAGAAGAGGTGATGGCTAAGCTGGAAAGGGAGGGTCGCGCTGATGCGACCCTGAACAAACAGCGTTGGTTGCTCGCATTTGCCTATCCGATCCTCGGTGACCGCCCGTATCGGCGAGATCACGGCGCCGGAGCTGCTTTCGGTTCTGCGCAGAGTGGAGGCAGGTGGGCGCTACGAGACCGCACGGCGGCTACGGAGCACCTGCGGCACCGTGTTTCGCTATGCCATCGCCCACTGGCAGAGCTGAACGCGATCCGTCGTCCGATTTGCGAGGCGCGCTGACCTCGCCCAAGGTCAATCACCGGTCAGCTATCGTTGATCCGGCTGGCATCGGTGCACTGCTTCGGGCCATCGAAGGGTACGATGGCCATCTGCTAACGAAGGCGGCCTTAAGGCTGGCTCCCCTTGTCTTTGTGCGCCCGGGTGAGCTTCGTCACGCTGAGTGGTCGGAGTTTGATCTGGAAGCCGGCGAGTGGCGTATTCCGGCGGAGAAAATGAAAATGCGTCGTCCGCACCGCGTTCCTCTTTCTCGGCAGACGCTGTCGATGTTACGCGACTTGCAGGAGATCACTGCTAGTGGACAGTGGCTGTTTCCTTCGGTGCGCAGTACATCCCGGCCGATGTCCGAAAACACCTTGAATGCCGCCTTGCGTCGGCTCGGTTATGGCCCCGATGAGATGACGGCTCACGGTTTCCGAGGCATGGCATCAACAAGACTGAACGAAATGGGGCGTTGGAACCCCGATGCCATCGAACGCCAGCTTGCACATCAAGAGCCGGACGACGTGCGGCGTGCCTACACACATGCCGCCGAATACTGGCCGGAACGAGTGAAGATGATGCAGGAATGGGCTGATCACCTCGACGAGCTTCGAGAGCATGGCAAGTTGGTGTCGCTTAGGAAGGCTAACGCCGTCTAAGACCATCTATCGCATCGCCCGGCGGCCGCGGCCTGCAGTGGCGTGAACCCGGCCAGCGGAACTATCCCGGCCGAGGTGCCGGGGGGTATGGGCCAGCGGGGGAATTCCTTTGGGCTTGGCCAGGGTCCATTCACACACGAGGCGATTTTTTCGCTCGGGCCACATCAGGCCACCTCGGGCCACTGTTAGGACCACCGCGACGATGGAGGAGCGTGTCCCATGCCGCAGTAGCGGAGAACCCTAGGCCGGGACAATCATCTTACCGATTGGCCAGAGCGCGAGCCCAGCAAGCTTCAAATGCGCCCAGGCGAAGGGCATGCCGACAATGGTTATGGCGAGCAGGATCGCAGTGACTATGTGCGCGAGCGCAAGCCACCAGCCGGCGAGGACTAACCACAGGACATTACCGAGAACACCAAGCGGCGGGAGGCGCCGATCTTTGCCTTGATAATCGCTGGGTTCGATTTGGGGAACTTCGCCCGCCGCCGCTAATCGCCTGGCGGGAGAACGCCATCATGGCCCAAAAGAGTCGGCCAGTTGACCATAGTGCCAAATGATCGCAGACAGGCCCGCGATCAAAACTGTATGCACGATGATTTTTTGTAGCAGTGTCATCTGCCCGGTACCTTTGTTAAACAAGCGAAGCGGCCATCGCTTTTACTCAGAGACGCTTTCCACGCAAACCAGCGCAGGGGGACTACGACATTGGCTGGCAGCTTCCCAGAGATTCTGACGGACCGCTATCACCATTTCAAACACCAGCACTTCGTGCCGAATGCTGATCACTTCGAGGAACTCGCCACCTACGGGCAGAACCCGGACACGATGATCATCGCCTGCTCCGATAGCCGGGTGAGTCCCGAAGCCATATTCAGCGCCGCGCCGGGCGAGCTGTTCATCGTGCGCAACGTGGCCAACCTCGTACCACCCTACGAGACCAGCGGCAAATATCACGGCGTCAGCACGGCGGTCGAATTCGCGGTGATGAATCTTCGCATCAAACATCTGATCATTCTGGGTCATTCGGGCTGCGGCGGGATCAAGGCGGCGCTCGATCAAAGCGCGACCATTCAAACGGAGGCGCAGTTCATCTCGCGTTGGATGTCGATGCTCGACGATGCCCGATTATCGGTACTTGCTGCGCATCAGGGCGCGCCGCAGGCTGTCAGGCAGGAGGCGCTGGAAAAGGAAGGCGTCAAGCAGGCAATCAAAAACCTTCGGACCTTTCCCTTCGTGCGGGACCAGGAAGAACGCGGGCGGCTGTCGCTGCACGGCGCGCATTTCGACATCAAGACGGGCACGCTCGCGATTCTCGATCATGCTCACAATACGTTTGATCCTCTCTAACCTTGCCTATCAGTCCTTCAATAGGTCAACCGCTTGCCACCGTTTTTTGTACATCCCGCGCTTCATGCAATTATCGACCGTCGGCGCCGATCCTCGTTTGGCTTGACGATGTTCGGGGGGCTGCAGCTCCTCCGCCCGAGGAGCGCAGAGCGTCCCGAAAGAACGTGAACCAATACCAAATAAGCGCGACAGGAACCGCGATGTCATAGAGCGCGTCGAGTCCCGGAATCGGTTCTATGGGGATGGCGACCGCTCCCGCCGCTAGCGTCGCCCCAAGGCGATAGCTCAAAGCGGTCAATATTCGCTTCAGAGGATTGTCGTCGGGCATCTTGGAGATGACCACAATGAGCACGATACACAGCGCGAACATTACGGCGACAAAGATCAGTAGGTCTCGGATGATTTCCATGATCGTGGCCTCGCCGATGTGCTCTAGGCGAGATATAGGAGGGCCTGGCACCAAAGGCGAGGGGAGCAAAGATTGCAAAGCGGTAAAAAGGAAGGACTGAGCGCCTCCGAATCAAACCCGCGCTGAATCGGCCCCGCTGGTTTGAGGTCCGAGCTTGTCTCCTTCAATATCACCCTGCTTGCGTTGACCATCAATCTCGCCACTGGCGCGGTGACCGCCTAGCGGTACTGACTTTCTCATTACTGCCCGAGCGCCTGAGGCGCCTTCTGCTCAATGGACCAGGAAGGGCCTGCTTGGCCTCAATCTCGAGTTCCGTCTCGTGTCGTCGTATGAAGACCAACCCGATGATCACGACCAGCACGCCGACTACCAGAAGACCGATCCCGACTGGTCTCCTAAACGTCTCCACCTCTCGTCCGAGGTAAAAGGCAGCCAACCCATACAATGTCGCCCACAAGATGCCGCCGGCAGCATTGAAGAGGAGAAAGCGTGGCCAGCTCATTTGGTTGACACCAGCCAATAAGGCAGCCAACGACCGGAGCACCGCAATAAAGCGTCCAAAGAAGACAATCTTCCCGCCATGACGCTGGAATAGATATTCCCCGAGCTTGATCCTGCTCTCGGTCAGTCTGATGTAGCCGCCGTAGCGAAGCAGGAACCGAAAACCGATTTCTCGTCCGATCCAAAACCCCAGATTGTCGCCGAGGATTGCGCCGGCCGAAGCGCAGGCGATGATGATCCAAATGTTCAGCGCCTGGGTCTTGCCGGCGTAGAGCGCTGCCGCAATAAGGGTTGCTTCTCCGGGGAGTGGAAGGCCCATACTCTCCAGGCCGACGACCACTGCAATCCCCAAGTAGCCGTACTCCTGAATAAAGTTCATGCCGGGGTAACTCCAGACGTTTTCGTGACCCGCTCACTTTTATGTTGAGACCTGCTTAGTCAACGGCGCCCATACGTCGAAAGCATCAGCAGCGCGATTTAGGAGCGAAGAATCGTCATTGTCTGGTGAGTTCACGCGCGAGGAGATCGGCCACATGGTCATTGGCGCGGGTGGATAGCTGAAGAGCAACTCGCGTGGATCAGGTTCCGGACCAAGCCAGCGATCGTAAGTGGCAGGGTCAAGAATCGCGGGCATCCGGTGGTGGATCTGAGCCACCAACGCGTTGGACGGCACCGTGATGATGGCAAAGCTGCGGTCCCACTCTCCGGTGTTCGGATTGCGCCAGTTCTCCCAAAGTCCAGCTAGCCCGAACGGCACGCCATCCTTCATGGCAATGGCATATGGCTGCTTGGCCCGTGCGCCTCTAATGGCCCGCCACTCGAAGAAGCCGTCGACCGGGACGATGCAGCGCCGCAGAGCGTACGCGTCCCGGAACATGGGCAGCCTTGAGACACTTTCAGCCTTGGCGTTGATGGGCTTTCGTCCACCTTTTGGGTCAATGCACCAGTAGGGGATCAGGCCCCACTTGATGAGGTCGAGCGAACGTTCGCCGGTCTTGCGGTTCTGGCGAATGACCAGCAGCTCTTGGCTCGGTGCAGCATTGTAACGCGGCCGGACGTTGCCCATCCGGCTATCGCTGACATTGAGGCCTTCCACAATGGCGAGGCGAAGAGGTCCAGAGCTCTGGATGATGCGACCACACATCGCTCGAAAGTAATGTCGGCACCGGGCGAGCGCTAGGTTGACGCTATAAAGCGCCTCGGTCAGTTCGGGACTAGAGATCCCAACTGTTCCTGAGCCTCAGGCAGTGGGCGGGCCGGGGGGGGTATGGGCCAGCGGGGGAATTCCTTTGGGCTTGGCCAGATGCCATTCACACGCGAGGCGATTTTTCACTCGACCCACCAAAACCCACTCAATCGACGCTTGAAGCGCCGGCACCCCTTAAGTGAAGATTGCTGAGCCGACGCGCCCATGCACGCCCTGGCTGTGAGGTACGGTGAGGAAGGAGATCATAACGGCAGACAACACCGTGTTGGGCTTCAATGTCGGCATGAACTGCGGTGAGGTTGCAGGGCAGACGGTCCCGCACGCGCATGTCCATATCATCCCGCGCCGCAGGGGGGACGTGGAGGCACCCCGAGGAGGCGTTAGAGGCGTAATCCCGGAAAAGCTTCTTACTCTGACCATGACGACTTCGAGCGCCACTGTGGTCGCCCGGGACTCACGAATGGTGGAGCATGCTATCTCGCTCTGCTGCTTCCGTCGTGTCTCTACAGCGCGGCGGATTTCCTCTGCCGACCAAGCCCAATCCCGAAGGCCCCCGACGTCTACGCATGGTATTTCGATGAGGTGCAGCAGGGGTCAGTAGCCACGGGCTTGCAGAAGCTAGGCATCGTGCTCGGGTCCCAGCCGAGGTAGTCGGAATCTACAGCGGCACAACTATTCAGACGAGAAGCGCGCTACCGCCTGGGGCGCGTAAGTCATGGCGCTAATCGAGGGACGAGCGCCGGGCAAGGTGTTGCCGATGCGGAAGCGCCGACGGTGAGTCTTCACTCCTCAGCTTCTTCGAACTCAACACTCCACCACAGCGTCACCAGGGCGTTGACATCGTGACCCTTGGCCTTAAGCCAGTCTTGGAACTGCTTCAGTCTGTTCTCGTCATCTTGAGTTTCTTCGTACTCAGCAAGGAACCTTCGCGCGCGGACGGCATCGGGAGTGTTAGCCTGCGACTTAAGCCAGTCTTTGAACTCCTCCAGCATGGCCTCGTCCTCTTCGGCGTATTCTTCGAACTCCGTAGTCCTCTTCAGTGCCAGGACAGCATGAGGATCGTCACCCCTTGCGAACCTCCCCAACGCATCTTTCATCGTTCATCGCCCCTTCTTCACGAGCTTCACTCCGTCCATGCCGCGTGGTTGGTTTGCAATTTGGTTTGCGAAGTCTGCTCACGCGTTGATGTCTGCTTACACCGCCAAAGCGGACCAATTCGACACGAGGCACTGCATCAGCTTCTCGCTCGTAGCGGATATTCGAATCCAGCGTTTTTCCAATAATTCACCAACGAAGTTTGGGGCGTTTGCCGCAAACGACCGCTAATGGTTATTAGCCGCCAGGAGCACCAGACCTACGTATAAATTTATTTCAACGACGTGTGAGCTTGAATTCGAAGACGTTCATTCCGAGGTAACGGCGGGGGCTGATTTATGGAGCCCAAAACTCCTGACCCGACGCAAGTGCCTGCCGGGTCAGCCACGATAGCGAGGCATGAAACTGATTGCCGAGGGCTCAGTCAAGCCCCGACCCCTCGGCAGAGGATTGGCGGAGATTGGCGTCTCGCTAGTTGCGCGGCTCCTTGCCGAGCTCGCGCCAGCTCTTTTCTTTCATGGCGACGCCGTAATGCGCCGCCGCCTTTTTGATATTGGCAAAGGCGAGCTCGCGGTCGGTGTCGGAGACGCCCTCGACTTGGTCGAAGCGCGCCAGCGCGTCTCTGACGTGGTTCGCGTCAGTCAGCGGCTCTTTCCGCTGGCGCGGAAAGGCGAACACGCTTTCCGGCAAATTGCTTCTTGTGGTCAGATCACCATGCTCGGTATGGGGTTGCCAGGTAGTTTGCATGACACTTCCTCCTTGCTGTGGTGAAGCCCGCTCAACGGGCTTCTCGATTTTCCCCCGAAGGTAAAGCGATTAGCGGCTTCGCTTAGGCGCCCTGCTGCCCTTTGACTTGCCGAGGTCCGGCACGTCCTCGCCGAGAGCCGTGGCCAGATCGATCTGATGATCCTGCTCTTGCACGAGAATCTCGCGGATCTGCTCGGCCATGGCAAACTCGCCGAGAGCCTCGCATTGCCGCACCCGCTCACGATAGTAGCGAATGGTCTCGTTCTCGTTTTCGAGGTCGAATTTGAGCATGTCCCGCGGCTTGTCCGAGACGCGCACCGGCTTCGCGGTGACCGTGGGCATCTCGCCGAGATAATCGATTGGGCCGGATATGGTCAGCGCATGCTCAAGCTCCTGATGGGCGTGCTGCTCGAGCTGATCGGCGATGTTCATATATTCCGCACCCTCCAGCACCTGCGCATAGACGACATAGGCATGATGGCCTGATATTGGCGCGACAGGTCCTCGTTCACGCCAATTGCTCACGGGTAATCGCCTGCTCAGCCATTACGTTCCTCCTCTGCATGGATCCGCGCCACTTTGCCGCCGGTGATAGTTCCGCACCCGCCAGGCTCCTGCATAGATATATCTGCAGAACGCGCCATGTGGCAGCATAGTCTTGCGGCGACCGGGGCAAATTCACCACCGGCGCCGAAAGCGCTAAACGAAACCTCTAAGGCACCGGCAGGGCCACAAGTTTAAGCGCCTCATTGCGCCGGAGTCGCCCCCGGGGCCCGCAGCGTCTCGATTAGCGCTTTGAGCTCGGCATTCGTTGGCTCGAGCCGGGCAAGCTGTTCGGCATATTGCAGCGCGGCGGCCGCATCTCCCGCGTCGCGACTGAAGCCGATCAGCGCGAACAGGGTGTCGCGATCCTCCGGATGGCGCGCCAAATTATCCTTGAGGACCTCGATCGCATCGCTGCGATGCCCGCTTGCCTCGAGCCCCACGGCATAGACATAGGCATATCGCGCACGATTGGGCTCAAGCTCCACAGCGCGGTGGAGCTCGGCTATGGCCTCGTCCTCGCGTTTGAGGCGCACCAGCGCCAAGCCAAGCGCATGGTGCAGGCCGGCATCCTGCGGCGACGTCTCGATCGCCTTGCGCAACACGCTTTCCGCGTCCGAGTCACGCCCGAGCTGCCGATAGAGGTCGGCGAGGTTGGCCGATGCCGGTCCATAGGCCGGGCTTAAGGCGAGCGCCGCCTTGAACTCCGCTTCGGCCTCTTCCGTCTGCCCGCGCCGGACGTAGGCTGAGCCGAGCATGGTGCGCGCTTCCGGCCTGTCCGCATCCAACCGCTGCGCGGCGAGGAATTCCTGGAAGGCCTGGTCGAGCCGCTCGCGGTCGGATGCCGACAGCCGCTCGCTTGGCATGGCGGCCAGCAAGGACGCGGCGCGCAGGCGCACCCCGCGGATCGGATCGGACAGCAGCGGCGAGACGACCGGCCAGAGTTGTTCCGGCGGCACGCCTTCGAGCATGTCGAGCGCGGCCATCCGCAGCATGGGATCGGGATCGGCGAGACCCTTCCGCGCGAGACCGATATTGGCAGGCGAGGCAGATCCGGCGAGATCGGCCAACGCGCTGGCCCTGGCGAAAGCGGGAGCTTTGCTATCCGCGGCGACCGCGGCGAGGAGCGCTCGCGGCGCCCGGCTCGTCATGCCAGGCCGCATGGAAGGCGGGCCCATAATTCTGCAAACCTTCCCGGTTCGGGCCGAACCAGCCCTCGATGACCGCCGCCGCCCAATCGGACGATTTGTCGGTGTGACAATCGTTGCAGGCATTGTTGGTGCCGAGCTTGGCGGATTGGTCGGGGCGCGGCACGCGGAAGCTATGGTCATGCCGGCGATCGACCACCATGTAGCTCCGCGCCGGCATATGGCAGGACACACAGCCGACCGGCGGGTTTACGCCCTCGTGGTGGTGATGCGCCGCCTTCGGGTAAGTGTCGGCGGAGTGGCATTGCAGACAGACATTGTCGCCGGGGGGCTTGAGCTTGGCGCTGTGCGGGTCGTGGCAATCGCTGCAAGTCACGCCCGCGGCAAACATGCGGCTCTGCTTGAACGAGCCGTAATTATAAACCTCGTCGAGCATCTGCCCGTCGGCTTGATAGAGACCGTCGGTCAGCATCGCCACGATATGCGTGTCGGAGAGCGGGCGCCCGGGAACCCAGTCCTCGGAGATTTGACCTCGCCGCGCATGGCACCGCCCGCAAGTCTCGACCTCTTTGCGTAGATTGGCCGGAGCGGCGCCCCGTTGCGGGAGGCCGGTCTTTGGATCGTGGCCCCACACCGCTCCGGCGCGCTCATCGAACCGCGCCAACAGTCCCATCGTCGAATCGCGGTCGCCAAATGGCCACCAGCCATGCTTGGCCTTCGCCCAGGCGACATGGCTCGAGCCCTGCCCATGGCAGGCTTCGCAGCCGACGCTGATCTCGGCCCATGAGGTAGCGAAGCGGTCCGTGACGGCGTCGTAATTCTTGCGTACGCCGGTCGAGTGGCACTCCGCGCACATGAAGTTCCAATTCTGGTTCAGCTTCGTCCAATGCAGGACATCGTCATGGCGGATGTCCTCATTCGGATAGAGATGGAACCAGCGTTGGCCGCCCTTCTCCTTGGGACGGCTGTCCCAGGCAAGCGGCAGTGCCTGGATGCGGCCGTCCGGAAATTCGACGAGATATTGCTGGAGCGGATCGAGGCCGAATGTGTATTTCACCTCGAAGCTCGCGAGCTTGCCGTCCGCGCCGTCGGTCTCGACGAAGAACTTGCCGTCTTTACGGAAGAAGCGCGAATGCAGGCCGTAATAGTCGAAGCTCGCATCGTTGAAATCGCCGAGCACGGTTTGCTCGGTGGCATGGGCCATGGCATGCGCATGCTGCGAGCCGTGCCACGCCGTGGCCTCGGCTTGGTGGCACCCGGCGCAAGTCTCGCTGCCGACGAAGCTGAGCTTCTCTGCTGAAATGACGGCAACGCCGGCAGGCGGCTCGTTGCCCGAGTTATAAAGTCCGAAGAGCAGACCGACGGCGATGACGAGCGCCGCCGCGGCGACAACCGCGATCCAAACTGTGCGGTTAGATGCAAGGCTGCCCGGTCGCTTCGCCGCAGGTTCCAGCGGGGCCCGGGCTTGCGGCCGCGGCGGCCCCTTGCGGTTCCGTTTTTTAGACGAAGATGAATCTGGGTTGCGGGCCAATGTCTTTTTTGTTCAACTGGGGAAGGACCGGAAGTTCTTATGCCCCGGCACATCGCCGTCAATGACTGACTTGGGGCTTCGCCACCGGCCCATTTGAGATAGATCAAGGTGCGACGACTCCACCGCATTTAGAAAGCTGAACCCACGCAGAAAGGGGCTGAGGCTCGGATCTCCGTTTTGGTTGTTCAGAAAGCCCGCGCTATGAGTGGACCTTGTGGTCGCACTTTCCGGGTTCGGCGGCAAAGTTCGGTCAATTTATTGGGGTTTTGGTCAATTTTGCCTTCTGGCGTGACGCTTTGACAGGCAAAGATGGAGACTGAACCCCTATATTTCCGTTGAACGTTGTGCTTCAAAAGGGCCGGGTCGCCGAGCAGTTTAGGTTGAGAAACATGGATTACGAGACTTACTTTCGTGAGCATCTTGACGCGTTGCATCGTGAGGGCCGCTACCGGGTCTTCGCCGAGCTAAAGCGCCGGTCCGGGGCCTATCCGGCCGCCGAGCAGTTTACCGCAGGCGGCGTTCGCGACGTGACGGTGTGGTGCTCCAACGACTATCTTGGCATGAGCCAGCATCCGGCCGTGCGCGCCGCCATGCATGAGGCGATCGAAGCAGTCGGCGCCGGCTCTGGCGGCACCCGCAATATCTCCGGCACCACGCATTACCATGTCGAGCTCGAGGCCGAGCTTGCCGATCTCCATGGCAAGGAAGCGGCCCTCCTGTTTACCTCGGCCTATATTGCCAACGACGCGACGCTCTCCACGCTGCAAAGACTGATCCCCGGCCTTGTGATCTTCTCCGATGAGAAGAACCACGCCTCGATGATCCAGGGCATCCGCCATGGCGGCGGCGAGAAGCACATCTTCCGCCACAACGACGTGGAAGACCTCGAAGACAAGCTCAAGAAGTTCCCGCGTGGCACACCGAAGATCATCGTCTTCGAGAGCGTCTATTCGATGGATGGGCATATTGCTCCGATCGCGGCGTTCGCCGATCTTGCCAAGAAATACAACGCGCTGACCTATCTCGACGAGGTCCATGCGGTCGGCCTTTACGGCCCGCGCGGCGGCGGTATCGCCGAGCGCGAAGGCGTGATGGGCCGCATCGACATCATCAACGGCACGCTCGCCAAGGGCTTCGGCGTCATGGGCGGCTACATCGCCGCGAGCAAAGCCTGCTGCGACGCCATCCGCTCCTACGCACCGGGCTTCATCTTCACCACCTCGCTGGCCCCTGCTATCGCCGCTGGCGCGCTCGCCAGCATCCGCCACCTCAAGTCGAGCGACGTGGAGCGCGAGCGCCTTCACGAGCGGGTTGCCACGCTGAAGCGTCACCTCGCCGAGGCGAAGCTTCCGGTGATGGACAATCCGAGCCACATCGTACCGGTGATGGTTGGCGACCCCGTGCACTGCAAGGCAGTCACCGACATGCTGCTCGAACGTTACGGCATCTATGTGCAGCCGATCAACTACCCGACCGTGCCGCGCGGCACCGAGCGTATGCGGCTCACGCCATCGCCGGTCCATATCGACGCGCAGATGGCCTATCTGATCCAAGCGCTCGAAGAGCTGTGGGCCCGTTGCCCCGTGGCCAACGGCCAATATGTGAGGCTCGCCGCCGAGTAACATTAGGCGCTGCTCGTTACCCTCCCCTAGTCGACCATCAAAGCGATTGCCAAGAGGCGTGTCCTCGGGCCAATTCTCATGCCAGTCAACTCGGGCAGGAACTTGGACGCGTGATCGACCCCGTCATCAAGAAGCGCTACCCCGTCATCAAGGAGCGCTACAGAGGTTTGCAGGAGCGTTTGCGCGATCCGCTCCTCACCGTGCTGACGATCCTGCTCGCCCTCATTTTGTTCGTGATCGCCCCGCTCCACGCGGAGGGTGCCATCCGAAGCTCGGTTGGATACGCCAGCGCGATCGTCGTGATCGTCGCCGTCCTATTCCAGTCTGGACTCTCCGCTGCCTTTATTGTGATGCTGATCGGCCTCGGCCTCTCAACTTTGGCCACGGTGCTTCACCTCCAACAGCCCTCGAGCTTCGATCTTTACCTCGACGCCAGCGCATGGATCCTCCTTGGACTCGCTTTGAGCTGGGTGGTAGCGCGGGCGGTTTTCGCTCCGGGGCGCATTACCTACCATCGCATCATGGGCGCAATCCTGCTCTACCTCGCCATCGGTCTAACTTTCGTGGCGCTATATACATTTGTGGGCTTGCTGATCCCGGGTGCCTATTCCGGCATGGCGGTCACGGACACGCCAACGCTCGCGAGCGAGATCATCTATTTCAGCTTCGGAACGCTTACGACGGCTGGCTCCGGCGATATTGCGCCGGTGCACCCCATCGCGCGCAGCCTTTGCAACCTCGAGGCGATGATTGGCCAGCTCTATCCGGCAACTCTGCTAGCGAGACTGATGACCCTCGAGATCGAGGGCGAGAAATAGGGCGCGTGGCCGGCCAATGTTGCACATGGATCGCTTCGGCCTCTTCCCCGTGAGAGCGTTGCTCGCCATTGTCGTCCTGCTGGCTTCGGTTGGCACGGCCGCCGCCGCCGAGCTTCCCCTGCCACCCTGTGCAGCCGCCGCGCCCTTTCCAGATTATGCGAGCCCTGGCGCACCGCCCAATCTCCGCGTCTGGAACAGTGGCGAGTTGAGTGTTCCTTGGATTCCTCCTGCCTGCCACCGCCTGAACGGCGAAGAGCGGCGGCGTGCTCGTGGCGCTAGCCGGGCGCTTTTCCTATCGCGGCAGCGTCGACGGGCTACTCGCGCGCTTCGGCGCCATTTCGGCCTTGGCGGGCATCCAATATTGGTCCGTGACCGAAGGCGGCTGGCGTACCCTGATCACCCATGCCACGGCGCTCGACGGACCGGATGCGACGCGCCCGCGGGCCGACTTCACCTTGGCCAGATGAGAAGCGGCCATGATCTCTACTTCGCGCAAACCGATACCGCTCGTCCGAGGACGTCGTCTATCGCATGCGCGTTCGCGAAATAGGCCCGAGCGGATTCGTGGTGGCGATCGAGAATGCGAGCCCGGTCAGCAGATTTCTGATCACGCTGTTCAATCCTGGCGATCTGCAAGCCGTGCATTATCTCGCGCGCCAGGAGCCAGATGTCTGGGGCTATTATGGCTCGGCCTGGGCCGGCGAGAGCATGCCGTCGCGGCTCGGGATCGGCGAGGCCTCCTACGCCAACCGTGCGCAGGCGCTCTATCGGCATTTCGTCGGCGACTCCAAGGACCGCGAGCCGCCCCCTTGAGCGTGACCGTTTGGCTCAAGGATCATTCGCTCGAGAAATACACCGCGAGCCAGATGGTCGGGGGCTCGCTTTGCGTCCAGGCGACCCGATGGCGGCAATGTGCCGGGAGCAACAGCCAATCACCTTGGGCAAGCTCGCGGTCCCGATCCTCGCCCTCGATCCTGAGTCGCGCCGCACCCGCCACGACCAGCACAAACTCATCGGTCTCCTGATCGTACCATTGGCCTTCCGGCGTCGCCTGGCCGGTGGAGACGATGCGCTCGATACGCAGGCCCCGCCGCTCGACGAGGATATCCGCGACCTCATCGGGAAGCGGCCGCGACGGCAGATCGCCCTTTATGCTCCCCGCTTTGACCATTCCTGACCGTAGCATGGCGCAGGCCAGGAAGACGGTGGCGCTAGCGCTAAGACACCCCAAATTCGGCGCGGGCCGCGCGGTCGAGGCGTGCAAAATCCTCATCCGACAGCTTGATATTGACGGCGGCGACATTCTCCTCGAGATGCGCGACCTTCGACGTGCCGGGAATAGGGAGCATGACGGGGCTGCGCTTCAGCACCCAAGCGAGCGCGATCTGGCTTGGCTGCGCGCCATGCGCCTTGGCGATTCCATCGAGGATCGAGCCGGGCTTGGCGAGGTCACCGGCGGCGAGCGGAAACCACGGGATGAAGCCGATACCGTGCTTCTCGCAATAAGCGAGCACAGCTTCGCTGCCACGATCGACGAGGTTGTAGCGGTTCTGCACCGTTGCCACTTTGAACACTTTCGACGCGGCTTCGATGTCGGCCACCGACACCCCGCTCAAGCCCGCATGCCGGATGATCCCGTCATCGAGCAGCGACTTGACCTCGGCGAACTGCTCGTCCCGCGGAACCTTCGTATCGATGCGATGCAACTGCCACAGCCCGATCTGCTCGACCCCAAGCTGCTCGCGGCTCTTGATCGCCTGCTTGCGCAGATGATCAGGGCGCCCATCCATCTCCCAGACGCTCGGGCCAGGCCGCCTGAACCCAGCCTTCGTGGCGATGAGGATGCCGCTATAAGGATAGAGTGCTTCGCGGATGAGCTGCTCCGAGACATCCGGCCCATAGGAATCTGCGGTGTCGATGAAATCGATGCCGAGCTCAGGGACGCGCTTCAGCGTCCTCAGCGCCTCCGCTCTATCTTTGGGCGGACCCCAGATGCCGCGGCCGGTGACGCGCATCGCGCCGAAGCCGAGGCGATGGATCTCGGTATCGCCGCCGATCTTGAACGCGCCTGATTTGCGGGCGTCGAGCCTCGCTGCGCCGCCTTTTTGCATCGTCTCGGTCATGCGCTCGCTCCTCGCGGCTTCACCTGCGACTTCGTCAGACTTAATAATCCGCCATGACGATTAAAGTTCGCCACCGCCAGGGGCGGCATCACGTCTCAGGGCGCCGCCCGGCAACATTTGCCGCACAGCGGTTAGGTGGATTTGAGCAGCGCCGGATCGATGGGCAGCTTGCGCAACCGCACCCCGGTCGCGGCAAAAATGGCGTTGGTGACCGCCAGTGGCAGCGCGGAGGTTCCGGGCTCGCCCATGCCCCCGGAGCCTCGCTCGATGGGATAAGGTGAACCTCGATGACCGGCGGCGGTCACTGGTCGTAAATAGAACCAACCATCGTCTGCTATCATCGGCTGCGACCAACAGGGTGGAAGAAATGGTAACGCGCGGCTTCACCGGACGGCAGCGCCCGCCGGACATCGCCAAACGGCTGCCCCCGGGACAGTCGCTGACGGAGGATTTCCCTGTCCTCTCCGCCGGCCCCACGCCGCACATCCGTACCGAGGATTGGTCCTTCACTCTGAAACTTGGGCCGAAACCCCTCGCCTGTTGGAACTGGGCGGAGTTCAATGCGCTGCCACAGACCAACCAAACGCGCGACATCCATTGCGTGACCAAATGGTCGAAGCTCGACACCGCCTGGCAGGGCGTGCTGATCGACGACATCCTGGCCGCGGCTGGTCTCCACGCGCCGCCCACGCCGTTCACGCTCGCTCATTCCTATGACGGCTATTCCACCAATGTACCGGCCGCGGATCTCGTCAGCGGCAAAGCCATGATCGCGCTCCGCTATACTGGCGCGCTGCTGCCGCCGGA
The DNA here is from genome assembly GCA_963804705.1 of uncultured Alphaproteobacteria bacterium. GTDB lineage: Bacteria > Pseudomonadota > Alphaproteobacteria > Rhizobiales > Methyloligellaceae > Methyloceanibacter. The sequence goes on along the minus strand of CAWDRM010000021.1, from coordinate 193,958 downwards.
TCACGGCGGACCCGCGCGGCTCCTGGTACCGCATCTCTATTTCTGGAAGTCGGCGAAATGGGTGAATGGGCTCCAGTTCACCGAACGTGACGAAGCCGGTTTCTGGGAGCTGCGCGGCTATCATATCTATGGCGACCCTTGGCGCGAGCAGCGCTTCACTGGTGACTGAGGCCGACGCCGCCAGTCTGAACGGCCGGCCCGCGTTGCGCTGGCAGCAAGCGGCGATCGCCGCCATCGTTCCACAAACACCGCGCGTGAAGAGCTTCTTCTTCGCACCGGCGTACCCCTTCTCGTTCCGCGCCGGACAGCATGTCGACGTGCGGCTCACTGCGCCTGACGGCTACCGCGCCGAGCGCAGCTATTCCATTGCCTCGGCGCCGGAGACCGCGGACCTGATCGAGCTCGCCATCGAGCGGCTCGACGACGGCGAGGTGTCGCCTTTTTTCCATGAGGTGGCCGCGGTCGGCGACGAGATCGAATTGCGCGGACCGATCGGCGGGCATTTCGTCTGGGATATCGAGGATGGCGGTCCGCTGCTCCTGATCGGCGGCGGTTCGGGCGTCGTGCCGCTGATGTCAATGATCCGCCATCGCGCGGCGCAAGGCTCGGGCGTACCGGCGTTACTGCTTTATTCGGCGCGGAGCTGGGACGAGATCATCTTCCGCGACGAGCTCCTTGCCTTGCAAGATCGGCGGGACGGCTTCGAGCTGGTCTTCGCGTTGACGCGCGAGCCAGCGCGGCGGGAGGGCGACTTTGGTCGCCGCGTCGATGCGGCTATACTCACCGAGCTGCTAGCGCGGCTGCCGCAAGCCCCGAAGCAGGTCTTTTTCTGCGGCGCCAATCCCTTCGTGGAGGCGACGAGCGAAGGCGCGATCGCTTCGGGCATCGCCGCCAATATCATTCGCACCGAGCGCTATGGAGGTTGAAGTGTGTCGCCGCAACTGACCCGTGACCGGCAGATCGTGAATGGCCGTGCCGCGCTGCTCGTGATCGATGTGCAGAACGCGACCTTCGGTCCAGCGCAACAGAAATCCAAGCCGGAATTCCACGCCGCAGTGAAGGGCCGCGTCATCCCCAATCTCCGCCGGGTGCTCGAAGCCTTCCGGCGCGCGGAGCTGGAAGTGATCTACACCGTGATGGAGAATCTGACCGCGGACGGGCGCGACCGCAGCCTCGACTACAAGCTCTCCGGCATGTCGATCGCCAAGGGCTCGTGGGAGGCACAAGTGCTTGCCGAGGTGGCATCGCAAGGCGATGAGCTCGTGCTGCCCAAGACCTCCTCCTCGGTCTTCAACTCCACCAACCTCGATTATCTGCTGCGCAATATCGGCATCGAGGATGTGTTCGTGGCGGGCTTCCTCACCGACCAATGCATCGACCATGCGGTGAAAGACGGCGCCGATCGCGGCTATTACATGACTTGTATCCACGACGCCTGCGCCGCCGAGACCGCGGCGCGGCATGAGGCGGCGCGGCAATGCTTCAAGGACTATTGCCGCATGCTCTCGACCCAAGAGGTCCTGGATCTCATCCCTTAATAGACCTCGGCATAGCGGGCGCAGAGCTCCGCTGGATCGAGGCCTGCGATAAAGCCAAGCTCCGAGCGCTTGTGGCGGAGATAAGCTTCGAGGAAGGTCGGTCCGAACCAGTCCTTGACCGCGGCGCTTCGCTCCATCCCGCAGAGCGCTTCGGCGAGCGAGTGGGGCAGCGGCGGCGGATTGCCGCCAGTCTCCGGCAGCGCCAGCTTCCTTGCGATGCCGTCGGCGCCGGCGAAGATCAGCGCACCAAGCGCCATATAGGGGCTCGCCGCGCCGTCGCTGACGCGAAACTCGAGATTGAAATGCTCCGCGATCTTCTTCTTCGCCTTGGCGGCGAACACCGGGCAGACGCGAAGCGCGGCGCCCCGATCCTGTTTCACGATGTCGATCAATGTCGGTGCCCAGCGGTTTGGCGTGAGCCGGAGATACGACACGGGCGACGGCGCGGTGATGGCCGAGATCGCCGGCAGATGATGAAGCACCCCAGCGCAGAACTGCGTGGCAGCCTCGCTCAAGTCGAGTGGACCCTTGGGGTCGTAGGTCACGGGCGCGCCTGATGCATCTTGCAGGCTGAAATGGATATGCATGCCATTGCCGACGCCATCCGCCGCGGGCATGGGCGAGAAGATGGCGCGATGGCCAAGGCGAAAGGCGGCCGCGCGTGCCATCTCGCGGACGATCACCGCCCAGTCCGCAGCCTTCAGCGCCGGTTGCGGCGCCACCGTGACCTCGAATTGGCGCGAGCCGTATTCGGGCAGGAAGGAATCCGGCTTGACACCCGCGGCGCGCAGCGCGGCGATGAAGCTTCCGCCGAACCCGCCCTGACGGCGCCAAGCGCCGAGGCTGTAGGCGTGTGCGGGACGATCCTCGAGGCCGGTATAAACGAACTCCTGCTCGAAGGCCACGATCAGATGGAGGCCGCTCGCTTCATCCAGCGCATTGACGGCGCGGCGCAGGAACTCGCGCGGGCAGCACTCCCAAGGCGTGCTGCCGGTGTTGCGGATGTCGCCCAGGAAGAAATGCTCGGGGACCGAGCCGTCGGCGAAATCGACGTGGCACTCGGCATCCGAATCAGGCACGACCATCAGATCGCCGCCCGTGCCGAAAGGCGTATCGAGGATCGGGCCGAAGGCCGTCTGCATCAGATTGGAATGGGTCCAGCCGATGCCCTTCTTGCGCCGTGCCGGGAGCTCGCTCGCCGGGAACCCCTTGCCGCGCACATGGCCCGCGATGTCGCAGGTCCCGACGAAAATCAGCTCTTCCTCGATCATGGACGGGTCATCCTCAAATCCTTTCTCCAAAGTGGAAGCAACTTACGTCAAGGCCAGAAATGCACCAAATTGAACGCCTCGTTGCCCACCTACGCGGTGCCGCTCGTCCTCGCGCCCTCGCCCATTCTCGAGGAATCCCCATGCGGATAATGCTCGCCTTCCTTCTCGCCCTTGCGCTCGGCGCCAACGCGGCACGGGCGCAAGTGGATGCCGATCCTGTGTCGCTGATCACGGCCATCTACAAGACCTATGAGGGAACCGAGCCCGGCCTGCCGCATGTGTACAGCCGGCGCCTGCAAGCGCTGGTCGACAAGGACGAGAAGGAGACGCCCGAAGGCATGGTCGGCAGGATCGATTGGGACGTCATCGTCGACGGACAGGATTGGCAGCTCAGCGAGCTCAAGATCGCGCTCGTCTCGCAGACGCCCATACGCGCCGAGGTGCAGGCGACGTTCAAGAATTTCGGCGACCCGAACGATATGCTCTTCGAGCTCGGCCGCGAGGACGGCGGCTGGCGCATCGACGACATCCAGAAGGCCCTCAAGCCGCGCTGGACCATGTCGAAGATCCTGACCGATGCGCCGGATGCGTTTCCCGACGCCGAGCCAGGCGATACGCCAAGCGCCGATACGCCGAGGTCCGAGCCTTAGCGCGGCTTACGATGGATCTGGCCGTCGATCCAGAATTCTTCGACCTGCTGGTGAAGAGCTATCGCCGCAGCGTCGGCGCGCCGCCTCCTTTTCTCGAAGCGGGGCAACCCCATTCGGCGCTTTGGCTCTATCAAGACGCTAGCCATTGCGTCGTGGCCCACAACACCGACGCCGATCCGCGTTTCATCTACGCGAACCGGGCCGCGCAAGCGCGCTTTGGCTATAACTGGGACGAATTCACCTCGCTGCCGTCGCGCCTGTCGGCGGAAGCACCAGATCGCGCGGAGCGTCAAAGGTTGCTCGACGCCGTCGCCCGCAACGGCTTCGCCGCCGGCTATCGCGGGCTCCGCATCGCCAAGTCCGGACAGCGGTTCTGGATCGAGGATGGCGTCGTCTGGCAGCTCGTCGATCGCAACGGCGTGCTTCGCGGCCAGGCAGCAACATTCAGCCGGTGGCGCCCGTCGGACTAGCCCCTCGCCGGTCTTAGCGGCCCGATTGCTTCCGGCTATCCACTTCGGCTTGCGAAACTTCACCCGCCTTGATCAGCGCGCTCACGCAGCCCTGGGACAAATTTCGCCCGGCCCGGTCCATGCAGTTTCTCAGCGCCGCGGTATCGAGCCCATAGTCCTTGCAGTAGGCACGATAATCCTCGCGGCATTCCCGCTGCACGAGCGGGCTGATCGGCGCCGCCTGCGCCAAGCCGACAAAGCCCAAGATCGCAACACAGCCTAAGAGCGCCCTCGCGCGAAAAGACGACATCGACGGATCCCCCTCCACCCGGCCAAGCCATTGAACCAGCAAGGGCAAAGCTTAAAGCGATTCTGCGTAGACGACGATAGGAAGGCGCAAAAGAAAATGCAGGCTGGCCGATGCGCAACAGCGTGCGCGTTACGCGCTCAACCGCCGCGTGAAGCACACGCCAAGCGGGGAAAGCCGATGCTGCCCGTGCTGGAAAGGGTTAGAAGGCGAGGCTCAGATCCCGCTCCGCCTCCAGCCTGACCCTATTTGCCCGCTTTGCGGCGATTGACTTCGGCTTGCGAAACTTCGCCCGCCTGCACCAACGCGGCGACGCAAGCGTGGGTCAGGTTGTCGCCGTGCTTATGCATGCAGTTCTTCAGGCCCTTGGTCTCGATGCCCCATTGGTGGCAGAACTTCTTGTAGTCGTGCACACAATGCTGCTGCACCTTGGGGTGCACGGTGGCAGCTTGCGCCGCGACGGCGAAACACAGGATCGAAGCCAAGCCAATCAGCACTCTCGCGCAAGAATTCATCGACACATCTCCCCTAAAGGCCTTCGCTCGAACGGCACCGATCACTTGCCGCTTTTTTCGCGTTCCTCAACCTCATCCTTAGTGACCTCGCCAGCCGCGATCAGCGCGTCTATGCACTGTGGAGAGAGGCTTTTGCCGTGTTGGTCCATGCAATCTCTAAGCAGGTTACTTCCGAGGCCGTCCTGCCCGCAGAATTCCCGGTAGTCATAGGCGCAGTACTGCCTTTCGCCCTCAGTGATCGGGCCCGCGAAGGCCCCAGTTGAAAAAGCCACGGCCAGGACTGCGATTGCGAAAACTGATTTTGTCATAGGTACCCCCTTACACTTCGAGTCAAGCACTCCGAGGGAGTTTAGTGGCTTTCTTCGTCGCGAGCCATGGCCGAAAAGGCGAAGAGTCCTGCTGGTTACTCCCGCGCGTTTGATTCGGCACCCTCTCTCGCTGCGCTCAGTGAGGCCGCCATTCAGTTGTGGCGCGATCGTGCATCAGGAGCGAAATCGCCAAAACTGTTGGACGAAGCACTATGTGTTTACTTGAGATTTCCCGTCGTCTGGATATTCAAGCCGACAACAGTCGAGAAGTCTTTGATCAACCAGAGCCGAGCCTTAGTGCTGCATCGGCCCTCCAGGACCTTGGAGCAAGTTGCTCCAAGGCACGTATCTAACGGCGGTCGCAGGTCGGCTACTTTCCTACAAAGCCAACCGTGAGCCACGGCAATGGCAAAATGCACGCCCTGTCGATTACCGATCGTCACGCGACACCGTGCGGTCACGCCTTCGGCTTAGGCGCGGAGGCCGCCTCTCTGCTTGCGGGATGTTCTAGTCGATGGGCTCCCAACTCGGCGCCATCGCGGTCCAGATGAGCTTCCGCTCTAGCGCCCAAGTGCTGCTCTCCTGCGATTCACTTCGGCCTGGGACACTGCACCCGCCGCAACCAATCCCCTGATACATGCCGGGGTTAGGTAGTCGCCATGCCGGCGCATACAGTTTTCCAGACCTCGGGTTTCAAGCCCCCATTGGCTGCAAAAGCGGCGGTAATCGTCAGCACATTGTCTCTTGCCGGCCTCCGCGGTGCTGACGGTACAAAGAAGTAAAGCGACCACAAAAAGCGCCTTCGCACGATAGCCTCTCATGACAGGTCCTTTCTTATGCCCTATGGGCGGAGTTAAGCGGTGCGGACGAACCCTACGTTGTCTCCGATCACCGTGGTCGGCCCGATGGGCAGCGGTTCTGGATTGGCGATGTCGAGCTTGCGGAACTCGATTTTGCTCTTCCACACCTTGCGCAGGAAATCCTCGAACACCTGGATGGTGAGCTGCTCGCCGGGGCAGCGGCGATAGCCGAAGCCGAACGGCGCGAAGCCGGCATGGTCGCAGACCGGCAGCGGCTTGCCGTCGACGATGCCGTAGACGGTGCCGAAGCCGCTATTGTTGATGGCGGCTTTGCGCCCGTCCTCCACCTCGAAACTCGTCCGGTCGAACGGGCATTTGGCGAAGCCGATGTCGTTGCAGCGCGACGCGTCGATATCGTGGCTGGTCGGCGCAGTGTTGTAGCGATCCGGATTAAATTTATCCGGGTCCTTCCACTGCACCGGATCGAAGCTCGTCGACTTATGCGGGGTGACGATATAGCCGTGCCGCTCATAGGGTGGCGTCCGCACCTCTTCCAGGGCGGAGATGCTGCCGCCATTCGGCGTGATGGTTCGGAACAGCTCCATCACGAAGCGCTCGAGCGGCGTGAATGGCTTGCCCCCTGCGTCGTCGGGACTTCCTTCCATCGTCTTCTTGAACCAAGCGCGCGTGTCCGGATCGCCGGTGTCTTTGGCGAGCTTGAGCATGATGTTGTACATCGTGTTGCCCCATTGGCTGAGCGCCACGAAATTGTGGAACACCTCGAACACGACGTCCTTATGGGCGAAATATTCGCCGTCGCCGGCGTTCTTTATCCAGTAATGGGCGAAGGTCTTTTCCGGGTTGGGGGTCTTGCCGCTGCTGATGTCGGCGAGCCGGTCGTCGATCCATTGCTTCAGAAAGTCGAGATGCGAGCGCACGATCATGTAGTTGTCGTAGACGATCTTCTGAGTGACGTCGCGATAAGCGAGCACGGTATTGAACGCTTCGCCGATCTCGCGCACGCGGGCCGGGACTGCCTCACCCTTGACCCCGAGATGCAGGTCCCAATAGAGGTCGAAATAGCTTTCGAGATACGGCCGCATCAGCGGCTTGCCGGCGTTCGCATTATCCAGAAGCTTGTCGAAGAACTGCACGACCTTGTCGCCGTACATCGGGCGATAGAGGTCCGGCGTCAGCGCCGTCATGTAGATCCGCTTACGGCGGTTGTCCGGCCCGCGTTTGTCCAGACCTTGCAGGAACACGGTAACGCCATCCTGCGGCGCCGGCTTCCAGGTCTCGCTCAACAGACCCCAGAGATCGTAGGGCAGAGCATTCTCTTTTGTGAGCTCCTCGCCGATCATGGGGAGGAACAGCCGCTCGCCATCATAGACGCTGATCAGAAAATGCGGAACGATGACGTTCTCGACGTAAGCCGGGTCGAATTGGGCGAGGAATTGCTTGCGGAGACGGTTGACGGCCGATTCGATGTCGCCCGGGGCGAGCGGTTGCCGGGGAGTTGGTTTCAGCCACGAATCGTCGACATATTGGGCGTAGGCAGGTCCGGTTGCTAAGCCAACGACAGCAGCAGAGCCGCCGGTCAGAAACGTTCTCCGTTCCATAGTGACCTCCCTGGTTCTTCAGGCAACGCAACCATCGCTGTCTGCGGTCTCAGGCCACGCGGCGCGTAAACCCTACTGATTTGAATTCCTGCTCGATATTGGATTCAAGGAGCGCGCGAGTCTCGCATCATGCCCTACCGCGGACACCTTGCATTTAGTCGACGGAGATCGCCCCATCGTTTTCAGTATCGTGTGGAGATTGACTACGCAGCGAACCTGGGCGCCCCGAAGGCATCGAATTTGGGGTGGCTTGGGCGAGCGCATGGACAGCGCCGAGCCAACGCCATGCTTGTCAGAGCTTCGAGTTTCATGACTCATACTCCTACAGCGGGTTAACTACGCGAGACGTGGGAGTCCTACCATGTTTCATGACTGGGCATATAGTTGAGAGTTATGCAGCGTTCGGGCGCTGCCTGAAAAAGAACCGGTAATTTCGCCACATTTCTAACAGGGAGGATTCAGAAGTGATCAGAACGATCTCTATAGGTTCGGTCCTAACGGCCGCGCTTCTCTTTGCGGGTCAACCGGCGAAAGCCGCTTGGCTCTGCGGACCTGAGCAATGTGTTTGGGTTCACCATCATGTCGCCGTGGTGCCAGCCTTTGCCGCTACTTGGGCGCCCCCCGTCAATCCCAGGTGTTTCTGGCGCCGTGGCATCTTTGGCCGCTGGCGGTTTGTCTGTCCCTAGATTTGGTAAGCCGCACCAGCAGACTCGGTATCCAAGCGGGGCTTGAGGAGCGTGCAGCTGTGCGGTTCGGCGATAGCCAGCTCGTATCCACCTAGGAGGCAACCATGACGAAGCTAACGCTCGCCTTATTGGCGGCGACGGCAGTGCTGCTCGCGGCAATGCCTACATGGCAGGCCGAGGCAACATCATCGACCGGAGCCGTTAGCCGGCCCACCGTCACCAAGAGCCACTCCCCAGTTCAGCAGGCCGGTTGCCTTTTGGCCGGACGCTATTGTGGTGTTGGCTCCCATTGGGTCTGCGGCTTGCCACCGAATCCGGAGCGGCGCAGGTGCCATTGCGTACCCTGTTAGGGACGTCGGCGATTGACAGCGGAAAGGCGGGCCCCCTCAAGCCGTAGCCGCCCGGACAGGTGGCGGAGGCTGCCGCTCGGCTTGCGGGATGTTCGGATCGATGGCCGCCCAGCTCGGCGCCATCGAAGTCCAGATGGTCATTGAGGGTTTGCCGATCTCGGGGTCGTCCAGCGTGCCAGCGCGGACCGAGAGCAGATGCGGGCGCGCTTCCGACTGGATGAAGACATGGGTGCCGCAGGCCGGGCAGAAGCGGCGATGCATGATGTTGCCGCTGTCGGCCTTGCTCGCATAGTCAGTGAGCCGCCCCTCGAAGCTCACGGCATCGCTCGGGAAGGCGACATTGACCGTAGCGCTGCCCGCGCCGGTGAACTGGCAGGCGCGGCACCAGCAAGTTCGCGCGGCAATCGGCTCTGCCTCGATCCGATAGCGCACCGCGCCGCATAAACATCCGCCGGTGATGGCCATTCGTTCCCTCCCTATAGAAGCTCCTCCCCGAACGCCAAACGCACCGAACTCATAGCCTTGGGCTATTGGCCAAACGCCGACCCCGCGACCACCTATCCGATATCGATCGGCGCAACGGCCAACCGGTCGAAACTCGGATCAACCGGCCAGCACCATTAAAGGAGATACACCATGAAGAAGCTCATCCTCGCCGTCGCCCTGGTCGTCACCTTCGCCGCGCCCGCCATGGCCCAGAATTTCCCGAACGCCTACCTCCACGCCGCAGGCACCCGGCCGTAATCGATGGTCGTCATGACCAACCTCTTCCCCTTTCCTATTTGGGCACAAGCCTCGCAGCTTGTGCCCATGCCTTTTTCGGGTTCGCGGCCGCCGGGTCTGAGGGACACATGGTTCGAGACGCGGACTTCGTCCGCTCCTCGCCGATCCTTCGAGACGGCGCGTTCCGCGCCTCCTCAGGATGAGGATTTAGCGCCCAATAACGATGCGGTAGATCCTCATGGTGAGGAGCGCCCCAAGGGCGGGTCTCGAACTATCAGGCATCTTCGTCTCAGCGTGGCTACAGCCGCATGGCCAGACTTACGCGGCGAGGGTCCATCGCATATGCGCCCTGATCGGCTCGGACGCGCTGGCCACGAGCTCGGCCGATAGCGCACGCAATTCTTCCGCCTGGCTCGCGAGCGCGCTGATGCGCTCCTGCCAATAGCACATCTGCAATTGCATCATCTCCACCGGGCTTTTAGCGCCGGCGAGATTCCGTGCAAGGTCGAAGCTCGAGGTGACGTTCGCCTGCGCGATCTCGATGAGCTTGCGGTTCATGGCGAGCGCGCTCTGCCCGGCGGCTTCGAACGGCCATTCGATGGCCGAGGCGCCCTCGTCGAGCGACGGTTGCGGACTTGCCGCGGCGGGCCCACTCGGCGCGGATCGGATTTCGAGCACGGCGACCTGGGTCGGCGCCGGCGGCTTGGCAGCGACATCCTTGCGCTTGTGAGCGACGTCCTCATGCTGAGGGGCCGTCTCCTTACGCTCGGGCACGGCGGCCTTAGGCTTGGCAGCGCCCGGTTTAAGCTCGGCCGCGACCTGCTTGGGCTTGGCCGCGAGGTCCTTGGCCTTCGGCGCATCCTCACGCTTAGGCCCAACGGCCTCCGGCTTGGGTGCAGCCTCCTTTGGCTTGGGAGTGACCTGCTCCCGCTTGGGCGCGACGGCCTCGCGCTTAGCAGCAACACTCTCAGGCTTAGGAGCGGCCACGGCCACGCGCTTAGCAGCGCTCCCTTGCTCGGAGGCGACAATCTCCCTCGCTTGCTTCTTGTCTTGTGCGCTTCGCGATTTGTCGCGTGACGATTTGGGGTGGTTCTTCATGGTTGATCCCATTGCGGCCAGCATGGTCAGAAACGGATGCCTGCGTGCGTACAATGCCCAGAGTCTAGGCACGAAGACGCCGACTCATCGAACTATTGGAGGGGCTCGCGGCCATTTTGCGGCGGCCCGCCATTGCCGAACGCATTACGCTGCATGCTTCGTGCCATGCCCTCGACGAGGCGAGGCAGCGCTGCTCTCCCCTAGGGAGCCTCCACGCGCTAGCCGGTCAGTTTGAAATCGCGGCCGTCTTTCAGCTCGCTTGCTTGCATCGGGTCCGCCGTCAACGGCACGAAATAAAGCACGCCGGTGCCAGTGATGGTCTTGTTTTTCGCGTCGTAGCTGAAATCCATGTCAAGCTGGCCGATCCGCGACTTGGACTCGCCAGCCGCCGGCAAGGTGAAATCCAAGGTCGTCGCCCTCGCCTTGCCGCCGCCGAGACAGCGCCAAGCCCCACGCGCAGCGGCCCGCGCTCGCCGCCCCGACGCCAGACGGTGCCAACGCAGCGAGGCCGACCGCGAGGAGGGCGGCGAGTTGGCTCGAAGCGATGAACTTCTTGCTCATCACAGCCCCATGGCGGCCGCCTTATTGAGCAGCGCCTCGGCCTGGCGAATGCTCGCGATGTCGATCAGGCGGCCGTCGAGCGACACCGCGCCCTTGCCTTCCTTCGCCGCCTGCTTCATCGCCTCGACGATGCGCTTGGCCTTGGTCACCTCGGCCTCGGAGGGCGTGAACACTTTATTGGCGAGCTCGACTTGGCTCGGATGGATCGCCCATTTGCCCTCGAAGCCCAGCACCGCGGCGCGCTTGGCGGCGGCGAGATAACCGTCGGGATCGGAGAAGTCGCCGAAGGGTCCGTCGATCGGGCGCAAGCCATAGGCGCGGCAGGCGACCATCATGCGCGACAGCGCGTAGTGCCAGGGATCGTTCCAGTAATAGGAGCGGTTGCCGGCCTCGTCCTTGTCGGAGAGGATGCCGTAATCGGGATGCGGCGCGCCGATGCCCATGGTGCGGGCGCGGGTCGAGGCGGCGTAGTCGGCGACGCCGAAGCTCATGGCCTCGACGCGCTTCGAGGATTGCGCGATGGCCTCGACATTGGCCATGCCGAGCGCGGTCTCGATCAGGAGCTCGAAGCCGATGCGCTTCTCGCGCTTCTTATATTGCTCGATCTGCGTGACCAGCATGTCGATGGCATAGACGTCCTGCGGTACGCCGGTCTTGGGGATGAGGATCATGTCGAGGCGCGGGCAGTTCTCGACCACGTCGACCACGTCGCGATAGGCGTAATGGGTGTCGAGACCGTTGATGCGGATCATCATGGTCTTCTTGCCCCAATCCATGTCGTTGAGCGCCTGGATGATGTTCTTGCGGGCCTGCTCCTTGTCGTCGGGGGCAACCGCGTCCTCGAGGTCGAGGAAGATGATGTCGGCGGCGCCCTTAGCCGCCTTCTCGAACAGCGACGGGTTGGACCCCGGCACGGCAAGCTCGGAGCGGTGCAAGCGCGGGGTGGCCTGTTGGATCAGCGTGAAGCTCATGGCGTCGATTTCCTTTGCTCGTTATAAGGTTAACCCGTGGCGCCGAGACCGGCGGCAATCGTGTTGATGGAGAGCAGAAGCGCCATTTTGTAGCGCTCCCGCTCGGCTTCGGTTGGAGCGCCCCTGAAGCGGCGCAACAGCTCGACCTGCTCGCGATTGACCGCGTTGATGGTCGGCAGGCGGTCCTTGAGCACGTCCCGATAGCGCGGGAAGCGGGCGCCGATTTCGACGCCGCCGCTCACCTTCCGCACCATCTCAATGGTCAGCTTCAGCTCGCTTTCGATCATGGCGAAGATCGTCTGCCGCGTTTGCGCCTCGGCGACAAGCCCCGAATAGTCCCGGGCGATGTCGAGATCGACCAGGAGCAGCGTCTTCTCCACCTCGTCGATGATCAGGCGGAACAGGCGCGATTCCACGAACATGCGGGCAAGCATCGCCTCGCCCGCCTCGCCCCGCACCTCGCGGAAGTTTTTCAGCGCGCTGCCAACGCCATACCAGCCGGTGATGATGTGTCTGTTCTGCGCCCAGGCGAACACCCAGGGAATGGCGCGGAGATCGCTCAAGCTCTTGGCGCCGAAGCGGCGGGCGGGGCGCGATCCGATATTGAGCAGCGAGATCTCCTCGAGCGGGCTCGCCGCCTGGAAATAGGTGACGAGCTCGGGATTGCCGACGAGCCGCGTATAGGCCGCGCGCGACGCGCCGGACAGCGCCTCCATGGCGTCATCGATCTCAGCCCGAGGCTTGAGCGCATCCTCGCGCTCCGATTTTAGCGCGTGCTCGAACACGCTCGCCGCCAACAGCTCCATCTGATAGGCGGCAGTGCCGCGATTTGCGTATTTGGAGGAGATCACCTCGCCCTGCTCGGTGACGCGGAAGCGGCCGCGGATCGAGCCCGCCGGCTGCGCCGCGATGGCCCGGCCCGTGGGCGCCCCGCCCCGGCTCACCGAGCCGCCGCGCCCGTGGAAGAAGGCGATGCGCACGCCCGTCTCGTCGCTAAGCTTGGTGAGCTTCACTTGCGCCTTGGCGAGCTCCCAGTTGGAGGCCAGGAACCCACCGTCCTTGTTGCTATCGGAATAGCCAATCATCACTTCCTGCACACCGCCCTGCCAGCCGGTGCTCCGCCTGATCAGCGGCACGCTCAAGAGCTCGCGCATGATGGAAGGCGCCGCGCGCAAATCGTCGATGGTCTCGAACAGCGGCACGATCGGCAGCGGGCAGATCTCGGTGCCGGTGGCATCGAGGAAGACGCCGGCCTCCTTGGCGAGCAAATAGACCCCGAGCACATCGGCGACGGAGCGCGTCATCGACAGGATGAAGCTGCCGAACGCTTCCCGGTCGAGGCGCCCACGCATCTCGGCCACCAGCCTGAGCACGGCGAGGGTCTCCTCGGCCTCCGCCGGCAAACCGATCAGCACCCGCACGCCCTCGCGCGGGCGCGCGAGCTCGGCGAGCAGCCATGCTTTCCAAGCGTCGGACCGTGGGTCCGACGGCTCGCCCTGACCATCACCGGCGATTGCGCGCCACAGAGCTTGCAGCGCGGTGGTGGTGCGTGTGGTGTTCTCGCGGAGATCGAGCCGCACGGTGGAAAAGCGGAAAATCTGGGCGGCGAAGCGGACCGGACGCACGAGATCGGTGGCGATCGATCCTAAATCCGCCTCCTCGAGCGCACGCTCCAGGACTCTCAGATCGTCGATCAGCTCATCGGCATTGGCGTAAGATGGCCGTCCCTCCGGCGCGCTTGCGCCCTCGGTCCGGAGCATCGTCGCGTCGAGCTTGCGCAGCGCGCAAGTGAGATATTGCCTGTAGGCCTCGCCCGGATTGCGCGCGCGGATGAGCTCCGATTCGCCGCTCGCCTCAAGCTCACGGGCGAGCGCGGCGCGGAAGCCCTCGGGCACCGGGCTCGCACGCTCGGTGATCGACAAGGAAGCGCGCAAGCTCGGTCATTTTCGCCTTGTAGTGGCGCAAGGCGGCAAGCGCGTTCTGCCGCAAAGTCGTCCGCGTGACCGCAGTGGTGACGAAAGGATTGCCGTCGCGATCGCCGCCGATCCAGGAGCCGAACTGGAAGAAGGGCGGCACGTCGAAGCGCCGGCCCGGATAATGTTCCTTAAGCGCGCCATCGAGACCGCTGATCATCTTGGGCGCCATGTCGAACAAGGTCTCGTCGAAAAAGTGGAGGCCCCGCAACACCTCCTGCTCGACTGACGGCTTTTCCAGATGCAGCTCGCCGGTCATCCACACGAGCTCGATCTGGTCGCGCAAATGATCGATCAGCTCGCCCCGCTCCCGTTCCGTCCAGCGCGGGTTCTCGAGCTCGGCGAGCAAGCGGTAGATCCGGCGGTACTTCTCGAGCACGGTGACGCGCTTCGACTCGGTCGGGTGCGCGGTGAGCACCGGCCTGATGCGCAAATTGGCGAGCAGCTTCTGGATCTCGTCGGGACCGATGCCGCCCCGCGACGCTTCGCCTAGCACATTGGCGAATGTGCCGCGCACCTGCTCACGGCCCCTCTCGCGCTCGAGCTTGCGCCGCCGCCGCATGGCGGCATTCTGCTCGGCAATCGACAGTAGCTGGAACCAGATGCCTTGCGCCTGCAATGCACGCGCCATGAGCTCAGGCGTGAAATCGGAGACATTGGCCCCGCCTTTAAGCGCGGCCTCGATTTCGGGTTGATGCCGCCGGGCCACGTCGAGCAGCAGGCTGAACAGCAGATCCGAGGCTTCCAAGGGGGGCCGAGCCGCGACCGGAGGCGATGCGGCGGGAGGATCGCCCGCGCCCTTAAGCTGCTCGACATCGTCCTTCATGACAGGCCCGGGGACTCCTCACGCCGACCATCAGCTCCGGAGCATGACCGTCATGGCGCAAATCCTCGGCGCCCGGCAGCGCGGGCGCGGCAAGGCAGACGTGGAGCTTGCGACCGAACCGGCGCCGCGCCTCACGCGGACAGCACCCGCGCCACGGTCGACCCGAACTCGCTCGGATTCGGGGCCACGGTCAGGCCGCAAGACCGCATGATCTCCGCCTTTTCCGCGGCACTGTCTCCCGCCGCCGAGATGATGGCTCCGGCGTGACCCATGCGGCGTCCCTTGGGCGCCGTGAGACCCGCCACGAACCCGACCACCGGCTTCGACATATTCTCCTTGATCCATTCCGAGGCTTCGGCCTCCTGCGGTCCGCCGATCTCGCCGATCAGCAGCACCGCCTCGGTCTCCGGATCGTCCTCGAACAGCTGCAAATGATCGAGGAAGGATGAACCGTTGATCGGGTCGCCGCCAATGCCGACGGATGTGGTGATGCCGATGCCGACCGCCTTCATCTGCGAGGCGGCCTCGTAGCCGAGCGTGCCGGACCGCGAGATGACGCCGACCTTGCCCTGGAGATAGATATGGCCCGGCATGATGCCGAGCATGGCTTTGCCGGGGCTGATGATGCCGGCGCAGTTCGGCCCGACCAGCATCGGCCGCCGCTCTTTCGGATAGCGGCGGAGATAGCGCTTCACCCGCATCATGTCCTGGGCCGGGATGCCGTCGGTGATCGAGCAGATCAGTCTGATGCCGGCATCGGCGGCCTCCATGATCGCATCGGCGCAGAAGGCCGGCGCCACGAAGGTAATGCTGGTGGTGGCACCCGTCGCCTCCACCGCATCTTTCACCGTGTTGAACACGGGCAGGCCCTGATGCTTGCTGCCCCCTTTGCCGGGCGTCACGCCGCCGACGACGTTGGAGCCGTAGTCGACCATCTCCTTGGTATGGAAGGAGCCCTTGTCGCCGGTCATGCCCTGGACGATGATCGGTGTGGTTTCGTCAATAAGGATGCTCATTATTGTTCTCCCGGGCGGCGCTTAGGCCATCGCTCGTGCCAGTTCCGGCGTCGCGTTGCAGGCTTCCACGGCCTTCTGCGCGGCTTCCGCCAGAGTATCCGCGGTGATCAGCTTAAGCCCGCTCTCGGCCAGGATCTTGCGGCCTTCCTCGACATTGGTGCCGGCGAGGCGAACCACCAGCGGCACCTTCACATCGACCGTCTGGCAGGCCTGGACGACGCCCTTGGCGACCCAGTCGCAGCGATTGATGCCGGCGAAGATGTTGACGAGCACCGCCCGCACCTTGACGTCCGACAGAACGAGCTTGAGCGCGGTGGCAATGCGCTCCGGCGAAGCGCCGCCGCCGACATCGAGGAAGTTGGCCGGGCTGCCGCCGGCATGCTTGATCATGTCCATGGTGGCCATGGCGAGGCCGGCGCCGTTGACGATGCAGCCGATCTCGCCGTCGAGGCCGATATAGTTCAGATTGTGCTCAGCGGCCTGCGCCTCGCGCGGATCCTGTTGCGAGGGATCGTGCATGTCGGCGACGCTGTGACGGCGGAACAGGGCGTTGTCGTCGAACGACATCTTGGCGTCGAGCGCGAGCACCCGGTCGTCCTTGGTCACGACCAGCGGATTGATCTCGAGCATGGTGGCGTCGCGATCGCGAAACGCGCGATAGGCGTTCATGATCGTGGTCACCGCGCGCTGCACCTGCTTGATGTTGAGACCAAGCTGAAAGGCGAGCTCGCGTGCCTGGAACGCCTGGAGGCCCACCGCGGGCTCGACCAGGACCTGAAGAATGGCCTCGGGCTCGTTCCTGGCGATCTCCTCGATCTCCATGCCGCCGCGGGTAGAGGCGATCACGCGGATGCGCTCGGTCTTGCGGTCCAGCACATAGCCGAGATAGAGCTCGCGCTCGAACGGCTCGGCGACCTCGATATAGACCCGCTGCACGGGCTTGCCTTCCGGCCCGGTCTGGATCGTGACCAGGCGCCGGCCGAGCATCTCTTGCGCTGCCTCGCGAACCTCGTGATAGGTCCGGCAGAGCTTGATGCCGCCGGCCTTGCCTCGCGCGCCGGCATGGATCTGGGCCTTGACCGCCCAATGCCAGCCGCCGAGCTCGGTCGCGGCATAGACCGCCTGATCGGGGCTGAAGGCGACGGCGCCCTTCGGTACCGGCACGCCGAATTGCGAGAGCAAATCCTTGGCTTGATATTCGTGGACGTCCACCTTTACCTCCCTTTCGTCTTCTTGACCGGCCCGGGCCCGCGAGCGTCAGCTCAGCTTGCCCTTGACCAGCTCATAAGCTTTTTCGGTCACTCCTTCCGCACCGGAAAGAAGCATCTCCAATTCCTTCACCTTAGCCTCAGCGAAGGCTTTGTCAGCGATCATTTTCACGTTCGTGTAAACATTTAGCGCCGCGCTTCGCAGTGCAGCATAAGCCGCCAGCACGCCTACGCCCGCGTCGCTGATGACGTTGAGATTGCCGATGGCCGACACCGCCGCGGCAAGGTCGATGACCTCACGGGCGGCGTGGCAGCAGCGCAACGGGACCTCGGTCGCCAGTTTGAGCGCCTCTTGGATGGCGGCGCTGCGGGCGGCCTTCTCTGCGTCGGTCTCCTTCGCCATGCCATAGGCGCCCATCACCGCATCGAAGGCCTTCACGTCGTCCTCGATCATGCCGGTCAGCCGGTGGCGAAGCGCCTCGGCCTTGGCGAGTAGGGCGCGCATCTCGTCCTCGACCTCGGCATATTTCTTCTTGCCGATGGTGAGATTGCACACCATGGAGACCAGCGCCGCACCCATGGCGCCGATGATGGCCGCGGCGCTCCCGCCGCCCGGCGTCGCGCTCTGGCTCGCCAGCTCATCAAGGAAGGTCTCGACCGCGCTCTGCTTGATCATCGCCGTTACGCCATTTCTTTCGCCAGAGCGTAGATCTCCTCGGCGTCGAGCACCTGATCAGAGCTTTCGAACAGCTGGCCGATACAGGCCCGATGCAGCTTCAATTTAAGGCCGCCAATGCCGAGCGCGCCGAAGACGAGCTTGCCGCTCCGCTCCTTACCCTTGTCGGTCGCCTCGATACCCTCTAGCCCAAGCGGCGGCTGCGCGTTCACGTCGGCGACCATCTCGATATTGTCGTTGTACTGCCACGCCGATGCTGGCAAGAGCTGCAAGCCGATGGCGCCGGCGGCAAAGACGATATTGGCGTCCTTGATCGCGGTGCCGCGGGTCGCATCGTCGGCGGCCTCGATCGACTTCACTTTGACGCCGAACCGCGCCTCGATCGCCTTCGCGGCTTCATCGCCCTTTTTCTTGGTGCGGGAGGTGATGGTGACGTCGGCGCCCTCCTTGCCAAGCAGCGCGGCCGCACGCATGCCGACCGGACCGGTACCGGCCAGCACCACCGCCTTCTTGCCCTTCAGCTTCTTGGCCTTGGCGAGCAGCGCAACGCCCGCCGCCGCCGTGGTGTTGGAGCCGTTCGGATCGAGCATGACCGAGACGCGGAACGGGCCGAAGAATTTCTTCTTCACCGCCTTGAGCAGCGCTTCGCCCTTGGCCATGTCGCCGCCGCCGATGAAGATGGCGGTGTTCTGCTTCTCCTTGCCGCCACGCGTGAAGATCGTGCCATCGACCAGCGCGCCGACATTGTCGGTCGTGACATTGGCGTAGCCGGTGACCCGGTCGGCGCCGCCGTCATAAGCGACCACGGTGTCGAACACGCTCGCGTAAGGGTCGGTGTCGAACAGGAACAAGAGCTTCTTCATCTTGCGCGCCCTCCTTGGGGCTTTATTCCACGACGTTCTGCGGCTTGCCGGCCACGAACGCCTCGATATTGTCGATGAGTTGATCGGCCAGGATCTGCATGGCCTCCTGACTGGCCCAGGCGACATGCGGGGTCAGGATGAAGTTCGGCAGCGTGGGATCGAGGAGCACGTTACCCTCCTTCGGGGGCTCCTTGGTCAACACGTCGAAGCCCGCGCCGGCGATGGTGCCGTCCTTCAACGCCTTGGCCAGCGCCTCCTCGTCGACCAGGCCGCCGCGGGCGGTGTTGATGAGGAGCGCGGTGGGCTTCATCATCTTGAGCTCTTTCGCCCCGATCATGTTCTTGGTCTCAGGCGTGAGCGGCACGTGCAAGGTGATGATGTCGCTCTCTTTGTAGGATGGTCTCCAGATCGACCAGGCCCGGTTGCGGCACAACGTCGAAGGGCAGGGTGCGCATGCCGAGCGCCTCGGCGCGCTTGCCAATGGACTTGCCGAGCGCGCCATAGCCGACGATGCCGAGCGTCGAGCCGGCAATATCGCGAATGGGATGGGTCAGGAAGCAAAACTGGCTCGACTTGTTCCACGCCCCGTCATGCACGTCCTTCACATAGGCCATGAGGTTACGCCTGAGCGCAAAGATGAGCGCGATGACATGCTCGGGCACGGTGTTGAAGGCGTAGTTGCGGATATTGACGACGGTGATGCCGTTCTCCTTGCAATAGGCCTTGTCGACGACGTCCGTCCCGGTCGCCGCCACCGCGATCAGCTTGAGCTTCGGCAGCTGCTTCAAGGTGTCGGCCCGCATCGGCACCTTGTTGATGATGGCGACCGTCGCGTCTTTGAGGCGCTCGACAATCTCCACCGGAGTCCAAGTCGAACTCGTACTCCTTGTAGCTGTGCGGAAAGTTCGGCCGGCGCATTTTGGCGTCGACCGATTCTCGATCAAGGAACACGATGTCGTGCTGCACCGAACAACTCCCTAGGACTTAAGCGGCAATTTTTCGAATTGCCTTGCTAAAACACACAACGCCTCACACTCCGCCGGCATGCCTCCGAGGGCCGACAGCGGCTAGGACCGGCAAAGCTTGTCGGCGAAACTGGCCTCCGCCCGCCGCTTACCTGCGGGGGCGCGAGCACCCTATTCGGCAGCGACCTGCTTGACCTTCGCCTGCATGCCGCCGCGGAAATGCTCCTGGGCGGCACCAACCCCACTAGCGAGCTCGACCTCGATACCGGTGTCGCGCATGGCCATTTCTGCGCCGGCGATCGCGCCGAGCAGCATCAGCTCGTTCAAATCGCCCAAATGACCGATGCGGAACAGCTTGCCCGCGACCTGCGACAGCCCGGCGCCGAGCGCCAGGTTGTAGCGCTTATAGGCGACGTCGATCACGTCGGCGCCGTTGAAGCCAGCCGGAACCATGATGGCGCTGACGGTATCGGAATGCCATTTCGACGCCTTGGCGCAGAGCTTGAGGCCCCAAGCGCCAACCGCGGCGCGGGCGCCGCCGGCGAGATGATGATGACGGGCGAAGACGTTCTCGAGCCCCTCCTCATCCAAAATTTCGAGCGCTTCGCGCAAGCCGTACAGCAGCGGCAGCGCCGGCGTGTAAGGGAAGTAGCCGGTGGCATTCGCCTTGATCTGGTCGTTCAAGTCGAAATAAGCCCGCCGGCAATTGTCGTCCTTGATCGCCGCAATCGCCTTTTTGCTGGCGCAGACGATGCCGAGGCCGGCCGGCAGCATGAGGCCCTTCTGCGAGCCGGTGATGGCGAGATCAACGCCCCATTCGTCGAATCGGAAATCGATACTGCCGATCGAGCTCACGCCGTCGACATAAAGAAGTGAGGGGTGCTTGGCGGCGTCGAGCGCGCGGCGCACCGCCGCGACATCGCTGGTGACACCGGTGGCGGTCTCGTTATGCACCACCAACACACCCTTGATCTCGTGATTCTTGTCGGCGCGGAGCGCTTCCTCGATGCGGTCAGGATTGGCGCCGGTGCCCCACTCCTCCTCCTGCACGATGACATCGAGACCGTGACGCTTGGCAAGTTCGCCCCACAGATGGCTGAACTGGCCGAACCGGGCGATCAGGACCTTGTCGCCGGGAGCCCGCGTGTTGGTGAGGGCAGCCTCCCAGGCGCCGGTCCCGCTCGACGGGAAAATGATGACCTGGCCGTCCTTGGTCTTGAAGATTTTCTTCATGCGCTCATAGATCGGCAAAGTGAGCTTGGGGAAATCCGAGGACCGATGGTCCTCCATGGGGACATGCATCGCCCGCAACACGCGGTCCGGCACGTTGGTCGGTCCGGGCACGAACAAATGGTTGCGTCCCGGCCTTCTTGCTCCCGACATTCCGTCTCCTCCATTTGAAAGATTATTGGCTTCGCCTGACCGGCCCTCAGGCTTGGCGGAAAAAAGAGTTGGTAACGCCCACGTGAGCGCCTGGCAACCCCCTTGCTTGGCTAGAATAAGCCCGTAATGCGCCCGTCAGGGGCAAGCTCGATATTGTTGGCCGCAGGGACCTTCGGCAGGCCTGGCATGGTCATGACGTCGCCGCAGATGACGACGACGAACTCGGCGCCCGCCGACAGCCTCACCTCGCGGATCGGAATGGTGTGGCCGCTAGGCGCGCCTTTGGCGTCCGGATTGGTCGAAAAACTGTATTGGGTCTTGGCCACGCAGATCGGGAACTTGCCAAAACCCTCCTTCTCGAGCTCGGCAAAACGGTCGCGCACGCTCTTGTCGGCGGTGATGTCGGCGGCGCCATAGATCTCTTGGGCGATCGTGCGGGTTTTCTCCCAAAGCGGCATGTCGTCGGGATAAAGCGGGTGGAAATCGCTGGGCTTGGTCTTGATTGTGCGCACCACCGCGCGGGCGAGGTCGGCTGCGCCCGGGCCGCCTTGCGCCCAATGATCGGCGAGCACGCATTCGACGCTGAGCGCCGCGCAGAGGCGCAGCAGCAGCGCGACCTCGGCTTCCGTGTCCGTGCTGAAGCGATTGATGGAGACGATGACCGGCACGTCGTAACGCATCAGATTGTGGACATGCCGCTCGAGATTGGCGAAGCCCTTCTCCAGCGCCGCCACGTTCTCCTTTTTCAGATCGTCCTTGGCGACGCCGCCATGCATCTTCAACGCGCGGATGGTCGCCACGATGACGGCGCAATCGGGCTTGAGCCCCGCTTTGCGGCATTTGATGTCGAAGAATTTCTCGGCGCCGAGATCGGCGCCGAAGCCCGCTTCGGTGACCACGTAATCGGCGAGCTTGAGCGCCGCCTTGGTGGCGATCACCGAGTTGCAGCCATGGGCGATGTTGGCGAAGGGACCGCCATGGATGAAAGCTGGGTTGTTCTCGAGCGTCTGCACCAGATTGGGGGCGAGCGCATCCTTGAGCAGCGCCGCCATGGAGCCCGAGGCCGACAGATCGCTCGCCGTGACGGCCTTCTTGTCGCGCGTCTGGCCGATCTGGATCTGACCGAGCCGGCGCTGCAAATCGGCGAGGTCCGTGGCGAGGCAGAAAATGGCCATCACTTCGCTCGCCACGGTAATGTCGAAGCCTGCTTCCCGCGGATAGCCGTTGGCCGCGCCGCCGAGCGAGGTCACGATCTCGCGGAGCGCCCGGTCGTTCATGTCGACAGCGCGGCGCCAGGTGACGCGGCGGGTGTCGATATCGAGCTTGTTGCCCCAATAAACGTGGTTGTCGATCAGCGCCGCGAGCAGATTATTGGCGGCGCCGATGGCGTGGAAATCGCCGGTGAAATGGAGGTTGATGTCCTCCATCGGCACGACCTGCGCGTAGCCGCCGCCGGCGGCGCCGCCCTTGACGCCGAAGCAGGGCCCGAGGCTCGGCTCGCGCACGCAGACCAGCGCCTTCTCGCCGATATCGTTCAGCGCATCGCCTAGTCCGACGGTGGTGGTGGTCTTGCCCTCGCCCGCCGGGGTAGGGGTGATCGCCGTGACGAGGATCAGCTTGCCGTCCGGCCGGTCGGCCAACGCGGCGATATAGTCGAGCGAGATTTTCGCCTTGTAATGGCCATAAGGGAGCACGTATTCGGCCGGGATGCCGAGCTTGTCGGCGGCCACGTCGATGATCGGCCGCATTACTGCGGCCTGACTGATTTCGATGTCGGATTTCGGCTTTTTATGCTGATCGTCTGGGCGTCTGCCCGGTTTCTCGGCACTCTCACGCGGCTGAACAGACATATAGGGTATGCCCCCGGACTTTACGGCGACGTTTGCAACTGGAATAGGCAGGGTAATTCATTCGCTTGCCTTCTTGCAATCGTCTGTGCAGGTTCAGCGCCCTTGAGGAGACCCCGATGACGCCAGCCGAACTGCTAAAGGCCATGTTCACGGCAGCCGTGGACGCGGCCCTGCCCTCCCTCTGCGTCCCGGCGCATCTGCCGGCGCGGCCCAAGGGTCGAACCATTGTCATCGGCGCCGGCAAAGCGTCAGGCGCCATGGCCAAGGCGCTCGAGGATGCCTGGGATGGACCAATCGAGGGTCTGGTCGTGACCCGCTACGGCTATCGCGTCCCGACCGAGCGCCTGGAGGTTGTCGAGGCCGCCCATCCGGTGCCTGACGCGGCAGGCCGGGAGGCCGCCTTGCGGATTTTCAACATGGTGCAGGGGCTGACGCAGGACGATCTCGTGCTCTGCTTGATTTCCGGCGGCGGCTCGGCCCTGCTCGCGGCACCCGCGGAAGGGATGAGCCTCGAGGATAAGCAGGTCGTGAACAAGGCGCTGCTGAAGAGCGGTGCCACCATCTCCGAGATGAATACGGTGCGGAAGCACCTCTCGGCCATTAAGGGCGGCAGGCTCGCTGCCGCGGCTTGGCCGGCCAAGGTCGTGGCGCTGATGATCTCCGACGTGCCCGGCGACGACCCCTCGATCATCGCCTCGGGTCCAACCGTGCCTGACCCCTCGACCAACCAAGAGGCGCTCTGCATAATTGAGAAATATGCGATTGAAGTGCCGCCAAGCGTGCGCGAGGTCTTGCGCACCGGCAGCGAGACGCCGAAGCCGGGCGATCCAAGGCTCGCCAATGTCGAGAACATCATGATCGCGACACCGCAAGCCTCGCTCGAAGCCGCCGGCGACGTTGCGCGGCGAGCGGGCGTCAAGCCTGTCATCCTTGGCGACTCGATCGAAGGCGAGTCCCGCGACGTGGCGCTGGTGCACGCGGGCATCGCGCGGCAATGCGCCCTGCGCGGCCAGCCCGAGCAGCCGCCTTGCGTGCTGATCTCCGGCGGCGAAACGACCATCACGCTCAAGGGTAAGGGCAAAGGCGGACGCAATACCGAATTTCTGCTGGCGCTCGCCATCGCGCTGAACGGCATGCCCGGCATCTATGCTCTGGCCGGCGACACCGACGGCGTGGACGGCTCGGAAGACAATGCGGGCGCCATGATCACTCCCGATACGCTCGCTCGCGCCGAGACCGCGGGGCTGAACGCCAAGGCCATGCTCGCCGACAACGACCCTTGGACGTTCTTCAACGGCATCGGCGATCTGCTCGTCACCGGCCCGACGCTGACCAACGTCAACGACTTCCGCGCCGTGCTGATCGAGAAGAAATAGTAGGCGGGATGCGCCGATATCGTCTTCGACTTGCCGCGGCGGCGATCGGCCTACTAGCCTTTGCCACGCTCCCGGCGCTCGCCGGCGATCAAAGCGCGGCTGAGTATATTCGGTCCTTCTACCCGCCTGATAACCCCAACGCCCCCGAAGCCCGCTACACGTCGCGGACCGCCGAGTTATGGGACCAATGCTTCAAGCGCGCGAACGCGAATGGCGATGCTTGCATGGATTTCGACATGTTCGTGCAAGGCAACGATTTCGACCTTTCCGACGTCAAGGCCGAGCAGATTTCCGGGGATGCGAAGCAAGCTGTCGTCAGAGCCCAATTCAAGAATTTCGGCAAGGACGAGACGGTGATTTTCAACCTGATCCACGACGACCAAGGCTGGATGATCGACGAGATCACCCCAGGCTGCAACAAACTCACCGAACTGCTTCAGGATAAATCCACCTGCATGAACTAGACTTTTTTTTCGACCGGCCGCGGGATGGCAACAGCGGTCTCATCGTGTTTCACGACAAGCCCAGCTCCGACCGCATCGAAGACGGCATCTACAAGGCCGATTGGATTCCTGTCATCTAGTGAGGGTAGCGTCGTTCCCGCATTGCGGGAGGGACTGGTATGGCACACAGGCAAAGCGCGACGCGACCTGGTTTGCGGACAACGACACTCGGCGCGCTCATCAGTCTTACAAGTCTCTGGCTGTTCGCTGCCTTTACGCTCGCTCCGGCCCTCGCCGAAAATGCCTGCCCGGCGGATTTGGGGAAGACCTGCCCGGTCAATTACGCCGCCAAGACCTGCGACGACAAGCGCCCGTCATTCGACGCGCCGCGACCGCCAGATCTCGTGTCCATCACGGAGCGGAAGAACATCGCCGAGAGCAAGGGGGAGCTCTCCGACTACCAATGCACCGGCGACTACGACAAGGATGTCGCCACCGTGCTCGATCAGGCGATCGACTATGTCGAGCATTACGGCACCGCGCCGAAAGAAACCGAGGGAGAAAAGAAGGGCCTCGCCCTCGTGCTCGATATCGACGAGACGGCCCTGTCGAACTGGCCTGCGATCCTGACCGATGACTATGGCTTCATCAGGAAAGGGCCTTGCGACCTGACCGTAGAGGGGGCTTGCGGCTTCGAGGCCTGGCAGATCCACGCGCAAGACGCGGTCATTGCGCCGACGCTCAAGCTCTTCAATGTCGCCAAGGAGAAGCACATTAAAGTCTTCTTCATCACTGGCCGTTGCGATATCCCCCATATGCGCGAAGCGACGATGACCAATCTGAATGCTGCGGGCTATGTCGACTTGAAGGACGATCAATTGATCCTGCGCTCCAAGGAGAGCTGCGCGATCAAGCTCGACACCGTCGTCGACTTCAAGGCGCCGGAGCGCGCTAAGATCGAGAAGGATTACAATATCATCGCCAATGTCGGCGACCAATGGAGCGATCTCAACGGCGGCTCGTCGGAGAAGAATTTCAAGGTGCCGAACCCATTCTATTTCATCCCCTAGGCACATGAAGGAAAACCCGCCGCGGGGGAAGGTCGCGGCGGGCTCTCCAATGCTTGCGGACGCCGGGGAAAACCGCAAGCGATCAGCTATGCATCAGCACAGTGTCGATCACGTGGATGACGCCGTTCGACTGCATCACGTTCTTGATCGTGATCTTGGCGCCGTCGCCCTTGGCGTCCCAAATCCACAGCTCGCCGCCCTTCGCCTGAATCGTCAACTCCTCGCCTTCAACGGTCTTGAGCGTGGTCTTGCCGCCGGCCTTCATTGCCTGGTTAATCAAATCCTTGGCGGTGTAACGCCCCGGGACCACGTCCGCCCACGAGCTGGTCTTTGTTCTCGGGCTTGAGCAGCGTGTCGACGGTGCCGTTCGGCAGCTTGGCGAAGGCCTCGTTGGTCGGCGCGAACACGGTGAAGGGACCAGGACCGGACAGCGTGTCGACGAGGCCCGCGGCCTTGACCGCGGCGACGAGCGTCGTGTGGTCCTTCGAGTTGACGGCGTTCTGGATGATGTTCTTGGACGGGAACATCGGCGCGCCGCCGACGGTCACGGTCATCTCCTTGGCGAGCTTGGGGGTGGCGGCGATTGCGGACATCGCGAGGGCCGCGGCGGCAACAGTGGAAAGCACAAAGGTTGAGAGTTTCATGTCGGTCTCCTGTAGTGGGTTGGGGCCACCCCAAATTCGGGTGTCGCCGGGAGCTACGGAGACCCGTTTCGCCGGGATGCCGGGATGCGGCTGAACTTTTCGTGAAGCGCCGTGAGCAGGATTAGAGGCTTGCGAGCTTGCCGTTAGCCATCACCGGCCCGGTCGGCTGACCAGTCGGAGAGCCTCCGGGCGGCTCCAGCGAAACCGCGAGCACGGCGTTGCCATTCACCTGCGTGAGCAGGTCCTTGGGCACCTGCACGCGCACCGGCCGGGAGGGATCGATCAAGCCAAGGGAGTGGGGCTTGTCACCCGGCGGAATGAGCCAGAGCTCGAAGGCCTTCTGCCGGTCGCCGGACAGCAGCGCCGCCGGCACGATGGTGAGGCTGTCGCCCCCTTTATCGACGGTGGCGACGAAGCTCGCCTGGCCGCTCTCGGCATCGAGCCGCGCGAGCAGCGGAGCCCCGGCCGAAGGAATTTGCGCCACATAGATCAGGCCGGCGATGCTCGCCGCCGCAAGCGCCGCCGAGGCGATGGCGAAACTCCGCCAGAAGGCGAGGCTCTGCCATAGGCGCCCGCGCCGGGCCATTGGTTTGGCGCCGGCGGAGATTGCCGCATCAATGCGCTGCCAGACCTGGGCGGGTGGCTTTACCGGGCCCACACCTTCGGCGAGGCCGCCAAGCCGCGCTTCCCAGAACGCCACCTCGGCCGCGAATTTTGGCTCGCGCTCCAGGCGCAACTCCGCCGAGCGGCGCTCCTCTGGCCTAAGCACGCCGAGGACAAATTCGGCTGCGGCCTGATCGCGGCGGTCGCCCGGCTCTATGGTGTCGTCGTCGCTCATCGCTCCAGACACGTTTTGAGTTTCATGAGCCCGCGCCTGATCCAGCTCTTCATGGTGCCGAGCGGCGCCCGAGCCTGGCGGGCAAGCTCCTCATAGGTCAGCCCATCGAGGAAGGCCGATCTGATCGCCGCCGCATGGCGCGTCTCGAGCTCCTGGAGGCAGTCGCTTAGCCGGGCCTGCTCGTCGCTTATTTCCAGCCGCTCCAGCGCACTCAGGCTCGCATCGGCAACGTCGTCGGCAGCCTCGATCGGCAGGGTGGTGCGGACAACGCGGCCGGCGCGCAAATGGTCGACGGAGCGGTTCCGCGCGATCGCCGCGAGCCAGGTGATCGGGCTCGCCACGCTCTCATCGAAGCTCGCGGCTTTCCGCCACACGGTGAGATAGACATCCTGCAACACGTCTTCGGCCTCGCTTCTGTCACCCAATATACGGAGGCAGATGCCGAAAAGCTTCGCCGAGGTCTCCGCATAGAGGGCGCGCAAGGCCGGGCGCTCACCCGCCGCGACGCGGATGAGCGCAGCGACCAGTTGCCGGCGCCTCGTCTCTGCGTCCATGCGGGTTTGCATCCTCCCGGTTCAATCCTAGAAAATTTGGGTTCTCTGCATAGCGCGGGGCAAGGGCGGCTGTCCCTTGCGATCGGTGGCGATTGCGCCAATTTCGCAGTTGCGAATTGAGAGCGGGGCGCTACTCTCGCAAGTGCTAACGCCACCGGCAATTCCAAAAGGGGATAGCGGCACCCGATTGCCACGGAACAGTCGAATTTCCATTGACTATGAGGCGGCGGGAGTCGACTGGAGGCCTCAAGCACTTTCAGGGGGGTACGAGCCGCGGGCAGGCTCGAAGCGGACGCCCAAACGAGGGGGAGCAAGATTTATGCTGAAACGCACCGGCCTTGGGCTTCTCGTTGGAGCGTTGCTGTTCGCTCCTTCAGCTGCGCCTGCGGGGCCGGCCCTCGTCTTCGAGCCCTTCAACGGCACGGTGTTCTATTCCGAGGATCCTGACGTGGCCTGGTTCCCGGCATCGCTGACCAAACTGATGACGGCCTACCTTGCCTTCCAGGCGCTGAAGGAAGGCAAGATCACCCCCAATACCACGCTGACCTGCTCGAAGGCCGCTGCCGCGCAAGCGCCGAGCAAGCTGGGCCTCCCGGTCGGCGGCCAGATTGCCGTCGAAACCGGACTGAAGGTTCTCATCGTCAAATCCGCCAATGACGTCGCCGTCATGATGGCCGAGGCGATCGCCGGCAGCACCGAAGCGTTCGTCGCGCAGATGAATGAGGCGGCGCAACGCCTCTCGATGACGCGCACTCATTTCGTCAACGTGAATGGCTTGCCCGGCGAAGGTCAGGTCACCACGGCCCGCGATCTCGCCAAGCTAACGCGGGCGATCATCGTCGAGTTTCCGGAATATGCCGATCTCTTCGCGATGCCGCAGGTCCAGGTGGGCAAGCAGCTGATCAGGTCGCACAATGGTCTGTTGCGCGACTTCCCCGGCGCTGACGGCATGAAGACCGGCTTCATCTGCGATTCCGGTTTCAACGTCGTGGCGAGCGCCACCCGGGACGGCCGACGGCTCGTCGCCGTAGTGCTCGGCGAATCCTCGATCGCCTCGCGGCGCGACCGTGCCGCCAATCTGCTTGAGAACGGCTTCAAGCGCTATTTCTGGAAGTCGGTGTTCGGCACCACCATCGACGGCCTCGCCATGCAGGCCTCGTTGAGCGACGAGCCTGTGCATCTGCACGACAACATCTGCGGCGCCGGCAGAGCCAAGCGCGTACGCATGGTCCGCGCCAAAACCAGGGGCGGACTGAAGGGCCTCGATACCGCCGCGAGCGCCCCCGCCGCAGCCGCGGCGAACAGGGCCGGCGCCGAGTAAACCCGGTTAAGCCTTTTCCGCACTTACCCGCACGAAGGTCTATGCCCGCGCCGCCCGCGGCGCTAGCGTGCGGGTGCGGCGTCCTATCCGCGCGCGCTGCCGAACCGCCCGACAATGTCGCGGCGGAGGTCGCCGAGGCGGTGCAATCCTGCAAGGATCTGGACGGCGTGCCCAATGCCGACGCCGTGCTCAGCGTCGACGATCTGAACTGCGACGGCGGCGGGGACTGGATCGCCGACTACGCGAAGCTCAAATGCGAAGGCGGCATCAACCAGATGTGCGACGCCGACGGCTGCACGCTGCAAATCTTCCTGTGCGACGGAGGCACCGCCTGGACCCTTGTCTTCGAGCAGCTCGTGCGGCGCTATAGGATCACCAAGAGCCGGGGGAAGCGAGTGTTGCATGCCATGCTGGCAGGCGCGGCTTGCAAGCGGCCGAGCGACAAGACCTGCAATTTGACGCTCAGCCTCGACAAGCGCATCGTCCTCCCACGATGCTAGCGAGAACTCAAAAGGACGAGCGGGGCTCGGCCAGGAACGCCTGCTCCTCCTCCGTCGATGCCCGGCCAAGAACGGCGTTGCGGTGTGGAAAGCGGCCGAAGCGGTCGACGATCGCCTGATGCCTCAGCGCGAAGTCGAGCCCGAGCGGCTGCCCGAGCGCGGTGAACAGCGCTACCGAGCGCGCCTGGTCGAGTTTATCCTCCGAATGCTGGAACGGCACGTAGATGAACGAGCGCTGTTCGGGGCTGAGCTTGGCGTCGACGCCCTCCGCGATCGCCCGCTTGGCGAGGGCAAGCGCGGCCTGGTCGGTGGCGAAAGCCCGCGCCTCGCCACGGAACATGTTGCGGGGAAACTGATCGAGCACGAGGATCGCCGCGAGGAAGCCCTCCGGCGTGTCGAGCCAGGACGCGGGAACGCCCGAGCGAAGCTCGCGATAGGTCGCGCCGAAGCGGGACGCGATGGTGGCGTCAACCGCGTCGTCCTTGCGGAACCAGTCCTTGGGGATAAGCTCCTGGAACCAGAAGCGGATGATCTCGTCGATGCCAACGGAGCCCATCGCTTACGCTCCTTTCGCACAGCGGCTTATGCGCTTCGCCGGCGCCGCGATGGCGGCCTTGATCAGAGCGAGCGCCTCGGGCGAATCCCAATCCGCGGGTCCGACCAGGCGGCCGATCTCGCGGCCCTCCCGGTCAAGCAGCAGCGTCGTCGGCATGCCGACCGCCTTCAGCGTACCGAACAACTTGCCCGGAGGATCGGTGTAGAGCTGCAAATGCGTGGCACCCGTCTCGGCCAGGAAGCTCTTGGGCTTGTCGCCCCCGCCCCGGTCGATATTGACCGCGACCACGTCGAAATCCTTGCCGCCGAGCTCTGCTTGCAGCCTGTCGAGCGTCGGCATCTCCTCCCGGCAGGGCACGCACCAGGTGGCCCAGATATTGAGGAGCACGATCTTGCCGTGCCAGTCGCTCAGAGACTTCGTCTCGCCCCCCGCGTTGACGAAGGCGACCGGCGGCAGGTCGAGCGGCTTCGACCGCGCCACGAAGGCCGCCATCGCGACCTTGTTCAGACCGGCCAGCGGGCTCTGACCGGCGGCACCTCCACTCTCGGCGGAGGACGGCTCCGCCGCAGACCCCTCGCCTTGCTTGACGGGCGAAAGGGCGATGCGGCCATTGTCAGAAGGGGCAAAACTCACATATACCGTGCCAAACCCGGCGATCGCCGCGAGTAGCGCAGCGATGACAATGGTGGCCGGCGACGCGTCGCGGTCGCGTTTTTCGCTTCTGTCCACGTCTTCCTCGCTCACCTCGCCCTGAACAAGGCACGATCGTTGTGACCAACACCATGTGGGGCGGCCGTTTCGCATCGAGCCCCGCCGCGATCATGGAGGAGATAAACGCCTCCATCGACTTCGACAAGCGCCTCTGGCGCCACGATATTGTTGCGTCCAAGGCCCATGCCGCCATGCTTGGCGCGACCGGCATCATCACGCCCGGCGAGGCGAATGAGGTCGCGCGCGGCCTCGACATGATCGCGGCCGAGATCGAGGGCGGCACGTTCGACTTCATCCGCGCCCTTGAGGACATCCATCTGAACGTCGAGAGCCGCTTGGCCGAGCTGATCGGACCCCTCGCCGGCAAGCTGCATACGGCGCGGTCGCGCAACGATCAGGTCGCGACCGACTTCCGCCTTTATGTCCGGGACGAGATTGCCGTGATCGACAGCTTGCTGGCCGAGCTTCAGCTCGCGCTCGCGGACCAGGCCTTGGCCCATGCGGCCACGGTGATGCCCGGCTTCACCCATTTGCAAACCGCGCAGCCCGTGACCTTCGGCCATCACTACCTCGCTTATGTCGAGATGCTGGCCCGCGACCGGGGGCGCTTCGCCGATGCGAGCAAGCGCCTCAACGAATGCCCGCTCGGCGCCGCCGCACTTGCCGGGACGAGCTTCGCCATCGATCGCGACATGACGGCGAAGGCACTGTCCTTTGCGAGACCGACAGCCAATTCGCTCGACGCCGTGTCCGACCGCGACTTCGCGCTGGAGACCCTGGCCGCCGCCTCCATCGCCGCCATGCATTTGTCGCGGCTGGCGGAAGAGATGGTGCTATGGACCTCGCCGCAATTCGGCTTCGCCCGCCTCTCCGACCGGTACTCGACCGGCTCATCGATCATGCCGCAGAAGCGCAACCCCGATGCGGCCGAACTCGTTCGCGCCAAGACCGGCCGCATTGGCGGAGCGTTCATCACCCTGCTCATGGTGATGAAGGGACTGCCGCTCGCCTACGCCAAGGACATGCAGGAGGACAAGGAGCCCACCTTCGACGCGCTGATCGCACTGAAGCTCGGGCTTGCCGCCATGACCGGCATGGTGGGCGATCTCGAGCCGGACCCGCGCGCCATGAAGAAGGCCGCCGGCAGAGGCCACGCCACCGCCACCGACCTCGCCGACTGGCTGGTACGCGAGGCGGGTCTCCCCTTCCGGGAGGCTCACCACGTCACCGGCCGCATCGTGGCGCTCGCCGACGCCAAGACCTGCGATCTCGGCAAGCTCACCCTGGCCGAACTCCAATCGGTCGATCCGCGACTCACCGACGGCGTGTTTGCCGTGCTCGATGTCGGAAAATCGGTCAAAAGCCGGACCAGCTATGGGGGCACAGCCCCTGCAAATGTGCGGCGCGAGGCCAGAAAATGGATAAAGCGTTTGAAGAAGGAGGGCGAAGCGGGATAAAAGGGATGAAAGGACCGGTAAGGTCCAGGTCGAAGGGGCACGGACCATGGGAAGCGCTTTGCGCGTCCTCCTTATTATTGCGCTGATCTTCGGCGTGGGACTGAGCGCCTGCGGCCGCCGCGGCTCGCTCGAACGCCCGAAGCCCAGCTACCCCGAGGTTAAGGCCGATCCGTCCACCAAGATGTCGCAGGTGCCCGACCGGCGCCTATGGATTGACCGCCTGCTCCAATAAGGCTTCATAAGCCTCCCATGCATCACTTTGTCTATCGGCAGGGCGGCGGCGGCGCGAGCATCCTCCACGCCGAGGAGGTCAACCTTGCCGACCTCGCACGGTCCGTAGGCACGCCCTTCTATTGCTATTCTACGGCGACGCTCGAGCGCCACTATCGCGTCTTCGCCGAGGCCTTTGACGGCACGGACGCCGAGGTCTGCTTCTCCGTCAAGGCCAATTCCAACCTCGCCGTGCTCACCACCCTCGCCCGTCTCGGCGCCGGCATGGATGTGGTGTCGGAAGGCGAGCTTCGACGCGTGCTCGCTATTGGCGTGGCCCCTGAGAAGATCGCCTTCTCCGGCGTCGGCAAGACCAGGGCCGAGATGGCTTACGCGCTTGGGCAAGGCATCTTCGCCTTCAACGTCGAGTCCGAGCCGGAGCTTCGCCTGTTGAGCGAAGTTGCTGAAGCGCTTGGCAAGCCCGCGCGCATCGCGCTCCGCGTCAACCCCGATGTCGACGCCAAGACGCATCATAAGATCGCGACCGGCAAAGCCGAGAACAAGTTCGGCGTCCCCTTCGCGGAAGCCCTGCCGCTCTATCGCCTGGCGCGCGAACTGCCCGGCATCGAGCCTCGCGGCGTGCATATGCATATCGGCAGCCAGATCACCGACCTCGATCCCTTCCGCAATGCCTTCGCGCTGTTGAAGGATCTCGTCGGCGAGCTTAGGGCCGACGGCTTCGCCATCGACTTCGTCAATCTCGGCGGCGGCCTTGGCGTGCCCTACCGGAACGATGCGCCGGCGCCGCCCCTCCCCGAGGAATACGGCAAGCTCGTCAAACAGGCGGTTGGCGATCAGGGCTGCAAGCTTCTGTTCGAGCCCGGGCGCATGATCGCCGCCAATGCCGGCATCCTCGTCTCCCGCGTCCTCTATGTGAAACACGGCGAGCCCAAGACCTTCACCATCGTCGACGCGGCGATGAACGATCTGATCCGTCCGACACTTTACGAGGCCTATCATGAGATTTGGCCTCTGACGGAGCCAGCGCCCGACGCGGCAACCATCGTCACCGATGTGGTGGGTCCGGTGTGCGAAACCGGCGATTATCTGGCGCTGGGGCGACCGCTTCCGGAGCTTCGCGCCGGCGATCTCATTGCCGTGATGACGGCCGGAGCCTATGGCGCCGTGCTCGCCTCGCAATATAATAGCCGGCTGTTGGTGCCTGAGGTCCTGGTCTCGGGGAACCGCTTTGCGGTGACGCGGCCAAGACCTGGCTATGAGGACATGCTGGCGGCGGAACGGCTGCCCGATTGGCTGGAACGAAGGCGCGCCCTGAGGCTCTGAGCCGGAAGGGCTCAGCTTGGCCGAAGGGCCTGTGCGCATAAGGGCCTCCGTTTCGCCCGCTTCGATCCCCAAATTACCCGCGTGACCCACGCTTTGTGTTAGGCCTTGTAATGATGCGACCTGTACTCGGTCAGAAACGAACGCCGCCGGAAGGCCCGGAGGACAAGACACTTGCCCGGCGGTTCGAATGGCACGTGCGCCTGAGCCGGCTCGCGCTCCTTGGCGAGCGCGCCTGGGAGGCGCTGCTCTGGCCGTTCGTCGTGCTTTCGGCCTTTCTCATCTTTTCGCTGCTCGAGCTCTGGGGCCTCTTGCCGCCGCTCGCCCACCGCATCCTGCTCGGGGCCTTCGGCGTCGCTTTGCTCGTTTCCTTCCTGCCGCTCATTCGCTTGAGCATGCCGACGCGGGCCGAGGCACTGCGCTGGCTGGAGCTGCACGCCGACATCAAGCACCGGCCCGCCTCTTCCTATGAAGACCAGCTCGGCACCCCGCCCCGCGGCGACACGGCCTTGCTGTGGGCGGCACATCGGGCGCGGCTCGGCAAGCTTGTGGCGAAGCTCAAGCCGACCTGGCCCAACCCGCGGACCGACCGCAAAGATCCTTACGCGCTGCGCGCCGCGCTTCTACTTGTCCTCATCGTGACGGCGCTCGCGGCCGGACCCAATCGGTGGGATCGCCTCACCGCTGCCTTCAATCCTGCGCCCCGCAGCGCCGCGGCGCTGCTTCGGCTCGATGCCTGGGTGACCCCGCCGGTCTATACCGGGATCGCGCCGATCGTGCTCGCCGACGGTAGTGAGCCGGTGGGCGCGGGGTCGGAGACCTTCCGCGCGCTGTCCGTCCCCGAACGGAGCGAGCTCATCGTCAGGGCTTATTCGCCGCAAGGCGAAAGCGTCGGCCTGATCGCCAGCGCCGACGAGGGCTCGGAACCGAAAACCGTGGCGCCGAAGACGACCGGCAGCCAAGGCCTGGTTGAGTTCAGCCTGCCGCTGACCTCTCCCGGTGCCGCCGATGTGCAGGTCGGCGGCCACACCGTTGCAAAATGGCGCTTCGAGCTGATCAAGGACGAAGCCCCGCAGATCAGCCTCATGGGCGATCCGACCACGACGCAGCGCGGCGCCTTACGCTTGAGCTTCCGCGCCAACGACGATCACGGCGTGGCCAGCGCCGAAGCGCGGTTTG
Organism: uncultured Alphaproteobacteria bacterium; assembly: GCA_963804705.1. GTDB lineage: Bacteria > Pseudomonadota > Alphaproteobacteria > Rhizobiales > Methyloligellaceae > Methyloceanibacter. Next base: position 159,152 of record CAWDRM010000021.1, on the reverse strand, counting down.
CGCTGGTCGGGGCCAAGGACGCCGGGCCGCAAACTCCGGCAACAGCCGACGGCAAGGTACAGGCCGATCCGTTGCGCAAGCCCCCGGTCATGCCACTACAGCTACCGCGCGCCAATGCCAGGCAAATCGATGGCAAGGCCTCGCAGGATCTGACCGCTCATCCTTGGGCGGGCCTCAAGGTACGCATGACTCTTGCCGCGCGCGATCAGGCGGGGCAGACCGGCACGAGCCAGCCTTACGACTTCATCCTGCCCGAGCGCAAATTCACCAAGCCGCTCGCCAAGGCGGTGGTCGAGCAGCGGAAGAAGCTCGTGCGCGAGCGGGACAGCGCCGACCTGGTCGCGCGGGCTTTGGATGCGCTGACGCTTGGCGGCGAGCGGGTGATCGAGGACAGCGGCATCTATACCGCACTGCGCGATGCCTATTGGCGGCTCAAGACCGACCGGTCGCCGGAAGCCATCGGCAGCGTCGTCGACCAATTGTGGAACGTGGCGCTGCGCATCGAAGATGGCGACCTGCCGGAGGCCGAGCGCGACGTCAAGCAGGCGCAGGAAGAGTTGGCGAAGGCGCTCAAGGAAAACGCATCGCCCGAGGAGATCAAACGCCTCGTCGATGAGCTGCGCAGCGCCCTGTCGCGCTATTTGCAGGCTATGGCCGAGCAGGCACAGCAGAAGGGCAATCTCCCTCCGCAGGAAAAACAGAATGGCGATCAGCTCGTCTCCCAGCAGGATCTCGACAAGCTTCTCAACAACATTGAGAAGCTTGCCAAGGCGGGGTCGAAGGATCTCGCCGAGCAAATGTTGAGCGAGCTCAAGGACGTTCTTGAGCGGCTGCAGACCGGAACCTTCTCGGACGACGCCAAGCAGCAGCGCTCCGCCAAGATGATGAAGGATCTAAACGACATCGTCGCCAAGCAGCAAAAGCTGCTCGACGACACCTTCGACGCCAAGCGCAAGAAAAAGGACGATTCAGGGTTCGCGGTGAGCCCGCCCGGCCAGCCCATGGACTTCGGGCCCGGCATCTCCATGGCGCCGTTCGGCATGCCCGAGCAGCAGGGCGACGCGGAGGACAGTCAAGCCGGACAAGACAGTAGTGGTGAAGGCGACCAGAGCCAGCAAGGAAAGTCCGGCCGCAACAGCCAACAGAGTGGCCAGAACGGCCAGCGCCCGCGACCCGGCCAGTCCGGCGAGCTCGGCAGCCGCCAAGGCGAGTTGCGCGACAAGCTGCAGAGCCTGATCGACCGCTTGCGCATCGAAGGCGCCAAGACGCCCGACCAGTTCGAGAATGCCGGCAAAGCGATGAACGATGCGAAAGATGCCATCGGCGCGGACAAGCTAGACCGCGCCACCGAGCAGCAGGGCCAGGCTCTCGACCAGTTGCGCAAGGGCGCGCAGTCCCTGGCCGAGCAGATGCAGGAAAATGAAGACGGCAAAAACCCCGGCAAGGGCAAAGGCGAGAGCAATAACGGACGCGACCCGCTCGGACGCACCGATCGCGCAAACCGGCCGGATCTCGGTCTCAGCGTGAAGGTTCCCGATGAGATCGACATTCAGCGCGCGCGAGAGGTGTTGGACGAACTGCGGCGCCGCCTCGGCGATCCGTCGCGACCGACCATCGAGCTCGACTATCTGGAACGCCTGATCCAGCCCTACTAGACCAGCAGCTCGCCGATGAAGGGAAGCTCGCGGTAGCGGTTGCCCAAATCCATGCCGTAGCCGACGACGAACACCGGCGGGCAGGAGAACCCGCTGAAGTCGGGCGCGACCGGCGCCGCCCGCGGCACTTGCTTATCGACCAGGACGCAGGTCAGCAGGCGCCTTGCCCCCCGCACCAACAAGAGAGCTTTGGCAAAAGCGAGCGTCCGGCCCGAATCGAGAATGTCGTCGACGATCACGACGTCGCGGCCAGCAAGATCGCTCTCCACGTCGCGCAGTACCCTGACCTCGCCCTTCGAGATGGGGGCTCCGTCATAGCTCACCAGCGAGATGAAATCGATTTCGGGCCTGAGCCCCGCGCGGTGCAGCGCCCTGACGAGATCGGCGGCGAAAATGAAGCCCCCCTTGAGCACGGCGACGATAATCGGATCGTCAAGCCCAGAATGAGCGATGTCGCCGGCCAGTTGATCGACCCGGCGCGCGATCGCCTCAGCGCTGAACAGCTGCTTGATGCCGCCGTCGGGAGGCGCAGCCATGACCGTCAGCTCGCCTTGGCGAAGCGAACCTTGAGACTGCTGACCGTACTCGGCGGCGAAGGTATCTGCGCCATGAAGGGTGCGCGGGCGCCGGCGGCAAGCGGCGCCACCTTGGATGTAAACTCGGCGATCTGCTTGCCGGTTGCGTCTTGCAGAGCGATGACCAAGGGCGGGGCGTCCAGCGTGCCCGGAGCTGAGATTGACGATCGTGCCTTCGACGGTCAGCACCGGCGCGGCGCCGGCATCGTTCCACGCGGTATGGACATCCTGAATGGCGAGACCGCCAACGGGCTTGCCCAACATGGCGTAGAGGCGGGTAGCGCCCGGCAGCACCGACACGACGGTCTTCGGCGCGAGCGCGAGCATGGCGGCAAGGATGACGAGCGGAAGCGCAAGGGCGCCCCAACCGATGGCAACGACCGGGCGGACCTTCGGCTTCTTGCGCTCCCCGCCGATCGGGATGTTCGCTTGAGCCAGGTCGGGATTGACCAGCGTTCCGGCGTTATAGCTGCCGAAGTCCTGAGCTGGCTCGTTGGTCCGAGCGGGGGCTTGGGTCTCGGACCAGGCGGGCGCGGCGCCCGGCAAATCGGCTTGGAACTCGTCTTGGCCATCGAATGAGGTGTCGGTCGCCGCGCCTCGGGGTGGATTGGCGATCGGGACAGCTCCGTTCGGCTGCTTCTGCGCGAGCCCGGCGAATCCGCCCATCGCCACATTGGCCGCGGGCGGCGCCGGACGCGGCGCGACCGGAGCGGGGCGCGGCGGCATCGGCTGAACGCGCGGCGCCGGAACCGGAGCCGGCCCGCGCGGGGCAGCGGCGACAGGCGGCTTGGCGGTCTCGATGACCGCGGTCGCCTGCCAGACGTGACTGCATTTGCTGCAACGAACCTTGCGCCCCTCGGGCGGAATCACCGCTGCGATTTCGTAGCGGGTGCCGCATGCAGGGCAGATAATGAGTGTCGACATGACTAGAACCACCGTGGCCGGGTTGGTCTACATTTCGCGAAGCGGCACATGCCTTTGCCCAAATCCATTGATACCGGACAGCGAGTTCAGCATAAAGACGCAAGTTGGGTCGAATGTTAAGAGGATCGAGGACGACGCGTGATCCGTTTTGAAAATGTCGGGCTCCGCTATGGCAGCGGCCCCGAGATCCTGCGCGACGTCAATTTCCATGTGCTTCCAGGGTCGTTTCACTTTCTGACCGGGCCCTCGGGCGCCGGCAAGACCACCCTGTTGCGCCTGCTGTTCATGTCGATCCGGCCGACCAGGGGCCTGATCTTCGTGTTTGGCGAGAACGCCTTGGAGATCACTGCCGCCGGCCGCGCCGAGCTCAGGCGGCGCATCGGCATCGTGTTCCAGGACTTCCGACTGCTCGACCACCTAACCACCTGGGAGAACGTGGCCCTTCCCCTGCGCGTCATGGGCAAGGCGGAGGCCGACTACCGCGACGACGTGACCGACCTCCTGCGCTGGGTGGGACTGGGCGACCGGGTCGACGCCTATCCCGAGGTTCTGTCCGGCGGCGAGAAGCAACGCGCCGCCATCGCCCGCGCCGTCATCGGCCGGCCCGAGCTCCTGCTCGCCGACGAGCCCACCGGCAACGTCGATCCGGTGATCGCCGACCGCTTGTTGCGGCTCTTCGTCGAGCTCAATCGCCTCGGCACCTCGGTCATCATCGCTACCCATGACTATGCTCTTATGGACCGCCTCGACGCACCGCGCCTCGTCCTCCACGAAGGCCATTTGGAGGTCCGATGAACCCCCCGCGCTTCATCGCCGGCATCCGCGACTACCCTTGGCGCAGTCTTCTCGCCGGGCTGTTGCCCGGCCGCTTTCAAGCCAAGACGGCACAAATCGTTCCGTCGGCCTCCATCGCCGGCAATGCCTTGACCGTGGTGATCGCCATCATGTCCTTCCTCGCCTGCCTCACCGCCGGCGCCGTGTACATGGTCAATCAATCGGCCCAAGCCTGGGTCAACGGCATTGCGAGCGAGATCACCGTCGAGCTCGATCCGGTCAACACCGCCGATATCGAGAAGAAGATGACGCTCGTGTCCCTGTTCCTCGCCAAGCAGGCCGGCATCACCCGGGTGAAGCCGCTGACCGCAGAGGATTCCGCCAAGCTGCTCGAGCCCTGGCTCGGCAAAAGCGACGCGCTTTCGGCCTTGCCCATCCCCCGCCTCATCGCCGTGGAGATCGACCGCTCCAACCCGCCCGACATCAAGACCATCAGCGAGGCGCTGACGCAGAACTTCGAGGGCGTCACGCTCGACGATCACCGCCGCTGGCAGGCCGAGATCCGCACCTTGACCCGGTCCGCCGCGCTTGGCGGCCTCGCCGTGCTGACGCTCGTCGCCGCGGCGACCATCGCCGTCATCGTCTCCGCCACCCGCAGCGCCATGGCCTCGAACCGCGAGATCATCGAGGTGCTGCATTATGTCGGCGCCAATGAGCGCTTCATCAGCCGCGAATTCGAGCGCCATTTCCTTGGGCTTGGGGTCCGCGCCGGCCTGGTCGGCGCCGCCGCTGCGGCCATCACGTTCCTGCTCTTGCCTGTGGTGACGCACGCGCTGGGAGGCGGCAGCCTCACCGCCACCGAGATGAGCCGGCTGGTGGGCTCCGGCGAGCTCGATTTGCCCGGCTATCTGCTCTGCGTGCTGGTGGTCTTCGTCGTCGCCTCGCTCTGCATGCTCACCTCCCGGCTCGGCGTCATCCGCGTGCTCAAATCCTACGCCTGACTCGCGAGACGCTTTTGCTCCGCCGAAGCCAATTTCCTATAGGGTTCATTACGCCTATTCTGGCGCCCGCCGGGCAGCGTTGGAGCGAGACGTGACGGAGGAAGAGCCGAAATCGCCGAGCCGATTTCGCGTCTTCGTGGGCGGCGTACAGCTCATCTTCGATTCGCTGCTGCTGCTGTTCGCTCTCCTCGCCATCGGCTTCCTGATCTTTGCCAGCGGCATCGCGCGCGAGCAGCTGGAGCCGGAACACGCCGCCGACGGCATTACCGTCTTGACCGGCGGCCCGGCGCGCATCGATGAAGCCATGAAGCTGCTCACCCATCAGAAGGCGAAGCGGCTGTTGATCACCGGCGTCAACCGCACCACCTCGACGGAGGCGCTGAAGGAACTCGCCAGCCAAGGCGATCAGCTCTTCGCCTGCTGCGTCGATATCGACAAGGAAGCGCGCAACACCATCGACAACGCCACCGAGACCAGCCAGTGGGTGGCGCAGCATCACTATCAGTCGATCATCGTGGTGACCTCGAACTATCACATGCCCCGCGCGCTGGCCGAGCTTGGCCGCGTCATGCCGGGCGTCGACTTGATCCCCTATTCGGTGATCGACAATAACGTGCATCTTGAGCGGTGGTGGGTCTATCCCGGCACCACCAAGCTGTTGATGACCGAATATCTGAAATATCTGCCGGCGCTGGGCCGGCTCGGGACCACCCGAATCGTGAGCATGATTCTGTCCGGAAAAACCACGATTGCGGTTGAGGATGCCTCCGAGCCGTGACGGCTGGCCTTGCTATGGCGCGCTCCCTTCTCTTCAACCTTCTCTTCTACGTGACCACCACGCTGTTCGTGGTGCTCGGCAGCCCGTTGCTGTTCGCGCCGCGGCGCTGGGCCATGGCCGCGCTCGCCGTGCATGCAAGGTTCGAGCTCTGGCTGTTGCGGGTCATCGTCGGCACCAAGCTCGAAGTCCGGGGGCTCGACAAGCTGCCAGACGGTCCCTGCCTCGTCGCCTCGAAGCATCAATCGGCTTGGGAGACCTTCGCCCTGATACCGCTGTTCCGGGACCCGGCGCTGCTGATGAAGCGCGAGCTGTTCTGGATCCCGTTCCACGGCTGGTTCTCGCGCAAATTCGAGATGATCCCGGTCGACCGCGACAAGGGGCCGACCGCGCTCCGCCGCATGCTCCGCGAGGCGAAGAAGCGCATCGCCGCCGGGCGTGAGATCATCATCTTTCCCGAGGGCACGCGGCGGCCGCCGGGCGCCCCGCCCGACTACAAGACAGGCGTGGTGCTGCTTTACGCGGCCCTCGGCGTCCCTTGCGTTCCGGTGGCGCTAAATTCAGGCCTGTTTTGGCCAAGGCGCAGCGTCATTCGCCGCCCCGGCACCATCGTCGTGGAATTCCTCGACCCCATTCCGCCCGGTCTCGACAAGGCCGAGTTCCTGCACCGCCTGGAGAGCGCCATCGAAGGCGCCTCCAACCGCCTCCTTGCAGAGGCGGGGGACAAGAACCATCTACGCTAGGGGCGTTAACTCTTTGTTAACTTCTCCCGGACAAGGTGATGTTCTAGCTTTGTTCCACGATTCGCCTAAAGCTTGACTTGAAGACGTCATCAGTCAACCCATTTGACGGGTAATTTCCCGGTAAAGCGGAATTGAAGCCATGTGGATGCGCCAGACGGAAGCGACCGATAACGCCCCTTGGGGGCCTGCCGACGAGCCCGCGCTGGTTTGCGCCGAGGCCTCATTTGCGCAGGCATTCCATTATTGGCGCGGCGCCTCGGGCCGTCGTTATCTGCATAGCGTCTACACGCTGATCGGCTGCCCGGCACTGCCCCGGGCCAATTACATCCTGGTCCGCCGCCATGACGACGGCACGCGGACGCCGCTGCTGTTCGGCCAGACCAAGGACGACGCCATCTCCTTGAACCTTGCCCATCTTCGCCATGAGGGCGCCAAGCTCGGCGCCAATGAGGTGCATATCCACCTGCTGGCCGAGACGGTCGAGGAGCGCGGGCATGTCGAGGACGATCTTAACGCCGCGCATTTCCGGCGCCTCGCGGCCCACGCCGCCTAACCTCCACTCCACCGCTTCGCTGACCGCGCAGCCGACCATTCCGGCGCCCTTCGCGCATGCATCTTCAACGGACTTGATCCTGAGATGCGGTCCCTGCTCGAATGGCAAGAATGAGAGACCGCATCGAGATCATTGAAGGCGACATCGCCGCGCTTGGCGTCGACGCCATCGTCAATGCTGCCAATAGGACCCTGCTCGGCGGCGGCGGCGTTGACGGGGCCATCCATCGCGCCGCCGGTCCAGAGCTGCGCGCGGCCTGCGCCGCGCTCGGCGGCTGCGTGACGGGAGAGGCGAAGATCACGCCGGGCTTCAAGCTGCCCGCACGCTACGTCATTCACACCGTGGGTCCCGTTTGGGGGGGAGGCGGCAGCGGCGAAGACCGCCTGCTCGCCATGTGCTACCGGAACAGCCTGCAACTTGCGCTCGCACACGAGCTCGCCTCGATCGCCTTCCCAGCGATCTCAACCGGCGCCTATGGCTTCCCCCCAGACCGGGCAGCAAGGATCGCGGTCGCCACCGTGCTCGAAGCCTTGCAGGCGGAGCGCTCGGGGCTGCGCGTGGTGTTCTGCTGCTTCGGCCGAGACTCCCGCACCCACCACGAGACCGCGCTCGCAGCCGCTCTTAGCGCCGGCGGCTAGGCCTTGGCGGCGCCCGCGCCCATCATCGTCTGGCTCCGCCTCGATCTCCGGCTTGCCGACAATCCGGCCCTCACCGCCGCGGTAGAGGCCGGGGCTCCGCTGCTGCCCCTCTACATCCTCGACGATGTGACGCTAGGCCGCTGGCGCCTCGGCGGCGCGTCGCGCTGGTGGCTCCATGGCAGCCTCGCCGCGCTCGACAAGGACTTGCGGCAGAGAGGTGGGCGCCTCTGCGTGCGCAAGGGCAGCGCCCCGGCGGTGCTTGAGGCGCTGCTGGCGGAGACTGGCGCCGCCGCCGTCCACGTGGCGCGAGGCTACGAGCCCTGGGAAGCTGAGTTCGAGCACTCCGTCACCGCCCTCTGCAACGCCCTTGGTGCGGAGTACCGCAGCTTCGGGGGGCGGCTGTTGTTCGAACCGGAGGCCATTCGCACCGGCGCCGGCAAGCCCTATCGCGTGTTCATGCCCTTCTGGAAGGCTTGCCTTACGACGGGCGCGCCAGGCGCGCCGCTCCCCGTCCCAAAGCTCACCCGCTTCGCGGAAGCCGAGAGCGATCCACTTGATTCGTTAGGCCTGCTGCCGGTGCGACCCGATTGGGCTGGCGGCTTGCTCCAGACCTGGCAGCCTGGAGAGGCCGCAGCGCTCACGCGCCTGGAGAGCTTCATCGAACGACATCTTGTACGCTACGCGGAGGACCGTAGCCGGCTCGACGTCGACGCGACCTCGCGCCTTTCGCCGCATCTGCATTTCGGCGAGATCAGTCCGGGCCAAGTCTGGCACGCGGTGTCGGCGGCTGCCTCACGCTCCGGCGCAAGGGCGGAGCGCGGGGTGGAGGGGGGCGCCGAGGCGTATTTGCGCGAGCTCATCTGGCGCGACTTCTCCTATCATCTGATGAGCCATTTCCCGGCAATGATCTCGGAGCCGCTCCGGCCCGACTTCGCCAACTTCCCTTGGCGCAACGACGCGCATGCCCTCGCGGCATGGAAACAGGGCAGCACCGGCTATCCGATCGTCGACGCCGCCATGCGCGAGCTGTGGCATACGGGCTTCATGCCGAACCGGGCGCGCATGATCGTGGCGTCGTTCCTGGTCAAGCATCTGCTGCTCCCGTGGCAGGTTGGCGCCGAATGGTTCTTGGACACGCTGGTCGATGCCGACCTGGCCAATAATTCGGCGAGCTGGCAGTGGGTCGCGGGCTCGGGCACCGATGCTGCGCCCTATTTCCGCATATTCAATCCCGTGCTGCAGGGCCAGAAGTTCGATCCCGATGGCGCCTATGTGCGGCGATGGGTACCGGAGCTGAGCGGGCTATCTGCTCCCCATATCCACGCGCCTTGGCACGCGCCGGAGCTTGCCCTCGCGGCGGCGCGGGTGACCCTCGGGAAGAGCTACCCGCTGCCCATCGTCGAGCACGGCGCCGCGCGCGCCCGCGCATTGGCTGCTCTTGCAACCCTTCGTACCGATTAGTGCGGTTTTGCCGCAGCTTTGCGTCACGCGGCTATAGCGTTAAGCTGCAAACGAAGTCGCGAGCCGCCCGGCGCTCGCGAGCGCCTTGGAGGGTGAGACCGCAGGATGCCAGAGCTCGATCCCCTATTGCTCGCGCGCATCCAATTCGCCTTCACCATCTCCTTCCACATCCTGTTTCCGTCCTTCACCGTTGGTCTTGCCGCCTGGCTGCTCGTGCTCGAGGTGCTGTGGCTGAAGACCGGCAAAGGCATCTATTTCGACATCGCCCGGCATTGGACCAAGATCTTCGCCGTGTCCTTCGGCATGGGCGTGGTGTCCGGCGTGGTGCTCTCCTACGAGTTCGGCACCAATTGGAGCGAGCTGTCGCGCCGGGGCGGCAACGTCATTGGGCCGTTGATGTCCTATGAGGTCTTGACCGCCTTCTTCCTCGAAGCCGGCTTCCTCGGCATCATGCTGTTCGGCGCGACGCGCGTGCCAAAGGCAGTGCATGTCTTCGCCACCGCCATGGTTGCGCTCGGCACGGCGATCTCGGCCTTCTGGATCCTGTCGGCTAATAGCTGGATGCAGACGCCCGCCGGCTACAGCGTCGCCGCCGACGGCGTGCTGCATGCCACGAATTGGTGGCAGGTCATTTTTAATCCCTCCTTCCCCTATCGCTTCACGCATATGGTGGTCGCCGCCTATCTCACCACGGCCTTCATCGTGGGCGGCATCGGCGCCTGGTATATCCTGCGCGAGCGGAGCGCCGCCCATGGCCGCATCATGCTCGGCATGGCGTTGAGCCTGCTTGTGTGGCTCGCGCCGCTGCAGGTCGTCATCGGCGATCTGCACGGGCTGAATACCTTGAAGTACCAGCCGGCCAAGGTCGCGGCGCTCGAAGCGCATTGGGAGACCGGCAGCGAGGTGCCGCTGATCCTGTTCGCGCTGCCCGACCCCAAGGCCGAGACCAACCATTACGAGCTCGCCATCCCCAAGCTCGGCAGCCTGATCCTCACTCATGATTGGAACGGTGAAGTCCAAGGACTGAAATCCTTCCTGCCAGAGGATAGGCCGAACCCCATCATCCCGTTCTTCGCCTTCCGCATCATGGTCGGCATCGGGCTGATCATGATCGCACTGTCGAGCATCGGCGCCGCGCTGTGGCTGATGGGGCGGCTTTATTCGAGCCGCTGGTTCCTGCAAACCTTGCTATGGGCTTCCCCGCTCGGTTTCGTCGCCGTGCTTGCCGGCTGGTTTACCGCCGAGGTCGGACGGCAGCCTTGGGTGGTCTATGGCGTGTTGCGCACCGCCGACGCCGTTTCGCCCGTGCCGGGAGGCAGCGTGCTCGCCTCGATCATCCTGTTCGTGCTCGTCTACGGCATCGTGTTCGGCGCCGGGCTCTATTACATCGCCAAGCTCGTGCGCCGCGGACCCGACGAGACGCCGCCCGCGCCGGACGAGGACGAGGCGGATCTTTCACACAGACCCATGGCAGCGGCGGGCAATCCATGACGCCAGACCTCCTCCCCATCCTCTTGCCGTTGATCTGGGGTGCCATCCTGGCGCTCGCCGTGTTCCTCTACGTGCTGCTTGGCGGCTACGATCTTGGCCTCGGCGTGCTGTTCCCGCTGGCGCCCACGCATGAGGACCGCGACGCCATGATGGGCTCGGTGTCGCCCTTCTGGGACGGCAACGAGACGTGGCTGGTGCTGGGCGGCGGGGGCCTGCTTGCCGCCTTCCCGCTCGCTTATTCGGTCATGCTCCCGGCGCTCTACCTCCCGATCATCCTCATGCTGATCGGCCTCATCCTGCGCGGCGTCGCCTTCGAGTTCCGCTTCAAGGCCGAGCGCTTCCGCTGGACGTGGGATCTCGCCTTTACCTTGGGCTCGATCCTCGCCGCGCTGATGCAGGGGCTGGTCATCGGCGCCTTCGTGCAAGGCTTTCACGTGGTCGACAACAAATATGCGGGCGGCCCCTTCGATTGGCTGACGCCGTTCGCTGTGGTCACCGCCTTCGCGGTGGTTGCCGGCTACGTGCTGTTGTCGGCGGGATGGCTAATCATGAAGGGCGACGAGGACTTGCGCGAATGGGCCTATGGGGTCGCCCGCTATGCCCTAATCGCGGTCGGAGCTTTCATCCTCATCTTCAGCCTGTGGACGCCGCTGCTGCACCCGCAGATCGCGGCACGCTGGTTCACCCCCGCCAACATGGTGATGCTGAGCCCGGTGCCGCTCGCCACCGCCGCGACGCTCGGCGCGCTTTGGCTGTCGCTCAAGCGCCGCCTGCGCTACGCGCCCTTCCTGCTCGCGGCCGTGATCTTCCTGCTCTGCTACATGGGGCTCGCCGTGAGCCTGTTTCCCTACATCATCCCGCCTTCGATCACGCTCTGGCAGGCGGCAGCGGCGCCCGAGTCCCAGCTCTTCATGCTCTATGGCGCGATCCCGATCCTGCCGATCATCTTGGGCTACACCGCCTATTCCTATTACGTGTTCTGGGCCGAGACCGAGCACGACGCCTATCATTGATTCTGAGTGCGTCGGCATTCGATGGTGTCATTGCCAGGCTTGACCAGGCAATCCAGTAAACCTCGAACTTTCTGCTCAACAAAACGCGCCACGGCTTACAGGATTCCCGGTTGCGAGGGAATGATAGCCTGTGGCGCTCAGGTCATCACCACGTCCCGGCAAGGTCGTGCTGCATCAGGCGGCGCTTGAGCAAAAGGATCCGCCCGTAAGCCTCCTCGATGCGCGCGCGAGGGATGCGGCCGTCGCGCACCGCATCGGCGATGATGACGTGGATCTTCACCCCGAGCTCGGGATCGCGCGAAATGACGTTGGAGAACACGAGGAGATCGGTGCCGGCATTGACTGCCATGATCACGCGATCGGCGAGCGGATAGCTCTCGCGCACCGCGCCCATCTCCAAATCGTCGCAGACGACGACGCCCTTGAACCCGATATAGCCGTCGGCGCGGAGCGCATCGATGGCGCGGGCCGACAGCGAGGCTGGCAGCTTCTCTCCATCGCTGAAGCGTGGATGATAGAGATGGCCGACCATCACCATGTCGAGCAGACCGTCCCGCGCCAGCATCCGGTAAGGCTCGAGCTCGCTCTCGCGCCAGCTCCGCGAAACATCGGGAAGCGCCTTGTGGCTGTCGCTCCAGCTCGAGCCGTGGCCCGGAAAATGCTTGGCCGCGGTGAGGACATTGGCCTCGCGATGAGCGGTGATGAAAGCGCCAGCGAGTGCGGTCACGGTCTCAGGGTCAGAGCCAAAGCTCCGTTTGCGCCGCACGATGACCGTGTTGCCGGGGTTCAGGCTGAGATCGACCACGGGCCCGAAATTGAGATTGATGCCCGCACGCGCAAGCTCCTGCGCCATGCGCCCATAAAGGCGACGCGCGCCATCGGGCGTATTCAGCCTGGGGTTTCGCGCCACGTCTCGCGCCGAGGGGAAAGAGACATAGCCCTTCCGCCGCGTGAGCCGCTGCACCACGCCTCCTTCCTGATCCACGGCGATCAGCGGCACGAGCTCCGACTTCGCGTTGGCAAGGAATGCGGTGAGCAGGCGGAGCTGCTGCACCGAGCGGATATTGTCCGGATACAGCACCACGCCGCAGATTGCGCCTTGGGCAAGTTGCGTGCGCACGGCCATGACGCCTTGGTCGCGCTCGTTGTTGCCTTGGAAACCGACCAGGATCATCTGGCCGATCATTCGGTAGAGCAGATCGTCGGCCGCCGATGCCTCGCGCAGCAGCGCGAGGCCCTCTCCGAGCGCATCGGACTTTGAAGTTTCGCCGCCAGGTGCGCCCACGCCGGATGCGCCGGCACTAGAGGATTCCATCGCCAGCTCAGCCGCCGCGCTGCCGCCCGCCGCGCCAAGCTCGAGGCTCGCCGCCGCGAGTAGCAACAGCCCGGTTACCGTCAGCGTCCGCATCATGGCTCGACCGTTGGCGAAGCGCATCAGCGACCCCGCGGCTGGACGCCGAGGGAGAGAATATCGTTGGCGACGATGTGCCCTGATAGACGCCTAAAAGACAAGGCGCCACGCTGGCGTGACGCCTTGTAGTCAGTCACGGATCTGGCCCGCGTCCGGATATCCGAACGCGGCAGAGCAGTCCGCTAGATCCTGCCCCAGCCTCTGCCCAGCCGTCGCGGAAGCACGGTTGCGTGAAGCCCGGCAGGGACAACGGGCCGGAAGTCGCCAAATGCGAGCCGCCGATGAAGTGGCACAAGGGACGAGGCTGCGTGCCGCCAAAACGGGATCACGAGCCCGAAATCACCAAATGCGAACCGCCGTTCTCCTACTCACCGCGGGAGCATGGCTGCGTGAGGCACGAAGGACCTGAGGAGGCGTCCTGTCAATGGCCGATGGTCAAGACTGGCCATGGCTGTGCAGAGGGCCTAAGCTTACCACCGGCATAGTCCAGAGCCCAGGGCATGGGGCAGGCGTAAGGGCTCCCTTTTTGCCGTGATTGTGAATAGACTTGCCTCGTTCCGGCTCGTACATCCCGGCGCCGTGAAACTGGTCAGCTCCGCGATGCATCGTTGCTTATCACGGCTCATTCTCGTTGCGGCCCTTGCTGCCGTGCTATTCGCGCTTTTCGCCGGTCAGTCGCGCGCCGAGCCGCAAGCACCCTCCAAGGAAGCGACCGACGACGCCAGTTTCGCCAAGGGCTTCATCGGCAAGACCTATGACGACGAACTCGACATTGAAGGCTGGGACGACGTTGGCGGCGGCCTCGTGGTGGCTCCGATCTTCGTCCATGAATATCAGCGCGAGGACGGCACCTTCCTCGTGCTGACGAGCCGCCAGCTCTCCAAGGAGACGAGCAGCGCGCCGGCGAATTACGAGGTGGTCGACGCCCTGATCGTGCCCCCGCCGCAATCGGGCGTGTCCTTCACCATCTCCTGTGTCCAGGGCCAGGACGAGACGCTGCGCTTCATCGGCGAGGCCAAGGGGCCCGAGGACAAGGAATGGTGGAGCGATGTGCGGCGGGCCTGGGAAATCTCGCTCGACACCGGCCAGATCGCCTCGATCAAGACCAAAGGTATCCGTTGCACCAACACATCCTGGGGGCAGTAAGGCGCCTTATCTACTCCCACACCGGGAGGCGCTCCTGCGCGGCAAGCGCGGTCATCGCCGCTTCAAGCTCGGTCACGAAGGCGCCGTAGGACACCTTGCCGTAAAGCGGCTCGCCGACGCTGGCCGAGCAATTGAAGGGCACGAGTAGAGCGGAGCCCTTGGGCAGCGCCTTGCCGAGCCCATGCATGAAGACGGGGATGACGGGTACTTTAACCCGAGCCCGCGCGAGATGGCCGATGCCCTTCTTGAATTGGGCGAAGGCCTCCGGCTCACCGCGGCTCCCTTCCGGAAAGATGATGAGGATATCGCCCCGATCAAGCGCCTCCTCGCAAGCCACAAGCGGATTGCCGCCCTTGCCGGCGCTGCCCCGTTCCACCGGGATGATGACAATGATGTTGGTGACGAACCAGCCCATGAAGCCAGGCTTGAGGAAATAGTCGGCCGCCGCGACGGGGCGGAGATGCGGCAGCAAGCGCAAGGGGAAGAGCGACATCAGCGCGAGCGTATCGAGATGAGAGTTGTGATTGGCGGCGAGCACCGCGGGGCCTTTTTTCGGCAACCGCTCGCGGTGGCGCACGGTGAGGCCGAGCGCGACCAGGATCACGGCCCGCACCACCACGGCGAAGAACACATAGCGCAGGAGCTTGGTCGTCGCGCCGTTGGTCATGGATAGAATAAATAGCGGATGAAGTGGACGAACACCGGCGCGGCGTAAGTGAGGCTGTCGACGCGGTCGAGAATGCCGCCATGGCCGGGGATCAAGCCGCCGGTGTCTTTCACGCCGAGGTCCCGCTTCATCGCCGACATGGTGATATCGCCGAGAAAGCCGGAAATGCCGATGATGCAGCCGGCGAGCGCCGACCATTTGACATCCATCGGCGTGAGGTATGGGCCGATTACCGCGGCAACCAGGGTGGTGGTCCACGCCCCCGATCAGGCCCTCCCAGGTCTTTTTCGGGCTGACGCGGGGCCTCACTTTGTTGCGGCCGGTGAGCTTGCCCCAGGTGTATTGCGCCACGTCGTTGAACTGCGTGAGCATGACGAGAAAGAACAGAAGCCCGAGCCCGCCAGCAACGGGATTGGCGGCGTCGCCAGCGACGAGCAGCATTGCCATGTGGCTCAGGGTATAGACCGTCATCATCAGCCCCCAGCTCAAGGTGCCGAGGCACGCAGAAAGCCTTGCGTCTCGCCGCGCAGCGCCATGAGCGCAGGGAAGACCAGAAACATCC
This sequence comes from uncultured Alphaproteobacteria bacterium, assembly GCA_963804705.1. GTDB lineage: Bacteria > Pseudomonadota > Alphaproteobacteria > Rhizobiales > Methyloligellaceae > Methyloceanibacter. Next base: position 143,763 of record CAWDRM010000021.1, on the reverse strand, counting down.
AGACCGGAATGAAGACGACGAACATGCCGTACCAGTCGATCGCCGCCCAATAAAATTGGATGGGGATGGCGAGATAGGCGAACAGCAGCAACCCGCGGTCGATGCGCCGCGTCGGGATCAGCGAGAGATATTCTTTCAACGCGAGATAGCTGATGAAGCCGAGAAAGACGATGGCCACCGTCCGGTTGAGCAGCATGGCGAGCGTAAACGCCCCGATCATCCACCACCAGGAGCGGACGCGGAGGATGAGCTCGCGATAGCCGGCATCCTCGTCGCTGCGGGAAAGCAGCCACACGATGACGGTCGCGACCAAGAGCAGCGCGTAGATACCCGCCGTGGCGTAGACGACGTTGGCGGGGACGCCAAACAGAAGGGTCACGCTGTCGCCCCCTTGGCGTCAGCGATAATGCTGCGGGCGCGATTGAGAATGGTCAGGCCGGCGAGCACGAGCAGAATGGCGAGATAGATGCTCGTCCATCGTCCAGGCTGAAGGCCGGCGCCGATCAGAAAGCCGAGCAGCCCGAAGGCAAAGGCGCGGTCGCTCTTGCCGAGCGGCCCGCCTTAGCGGCGTATCGTGCCGAGCAGCGGGCCAAGCGCCCCTGCCATCTCGCCGATGATGCCGAGGGTCACCACGAGCACGACGAGCGTCGCGTTCACACCCGGCACCAGCGCGAAGGGCAGATAGAGGCCCGCGTCGGAGACGACGTCGCCGAGCTCGTTCAGCACGGCGCCCGCGGGGCTCTTCATGCCATGCTCGCGCGCCATCATGCCGTCAAGCGCATTGAGCGCCATGCGCACGAACAGCGTCACCGGCAGAGAGGAGCGGCCAGCGCGCCTGCGGCAAGAGCGCAAGCCAGGCGCCGTGGGCGAGGCTCAAGACGAGCGCTGAGAGCGTCACGACGTTGGCGGTGACGCCGGCCTTGGCCAAGGCGTCGGCCCCGGGTGGAGCAGCGCCTGGAAGCGCGGCTTCAGATCGGAGATCGTTGGCAATGCGCTGAACCCCCTAGGCCACAAAGGCCTGCCGTTGTAGGGCCTTTCGGGTTTGTCGACCAGCTTGCGGCCCGATGTTCCGGCAAGACACTTGACAGTCGGGGATGGACGGCTTAACAGTTAACCTAATGGTTAAGTACCAAGGTACGGCCCTTGATCGCACCTTCGCGGCGCTTGCCGATCCGACGCGGCGCGCGCTGCTCGCAGGCTTAAGCGAACATAAGAGCGTATCGGTCAGCGAGCTCGCCCGGCCGTTTCCGATGTCGCTGCCAGCGATCATGAAACATCTCGACGTGCTGTCGGATGCAGGACTGATCACCCGCAGCAAGACCGGCCGCATCGTGGCCTGCCGGCTGCAGGCCGCACCAATGGAAGAAGCCATGCATTGGCTCAACCGCTACCAGCGCTTCTGGTCCGAGCAACTCAATCGTCTTGCCGCCTTTGTGGAGGAGCCATGTCCACCGCTGAACCCAGCGTTGCCGTCAAGCCAAGTCTCACCTTCAAACGCCGTCTCAATGCGGCGCCCGAGAAAATCTACGCCGCGTGGACGGACCCCGCGAAACTCGTGAAGTGGTTTGGGCCTGAGGAGATCGAAACGCTGAGCGCCCAAGCGGACGCGCGGGTCGGCGGTTGCTTCCGCATCGTCATGCGCGATGTCAGCGGCGAGGAGCATGACGTGAGCGGCGTCTATCGCGAGGTCGTGCCGAGCGAGAAGCTAGTCTTCACCTGGGCGTGGCGCTCGACGCCGGACCGCGAGTCGCTCGTGACCGTGTCGATCAAGCCGGACGGCGCGGGATCGCTGCTCACCCTCACCCACGAGCAATTCTTCGACGAGCTAGCCCGCGACCGCCACGAGCAAGGTTGGCTCGGCTGCCTCAACAAGCTCGAACGTTATATTGCGTAACCCGTCAAAGGAGAGTGACATGGCTAGGACAGCAACCCGTGAACGCGACGAGACCGCAGCCGAGCAGTCAATGGGATCGCATGGCAGCTTCTGCTGGAACGAATTGATGACCCACGACGTGCCGCGCGCCAAGAAATTCTACGGCGATACGATCGGCTGGACCTTCGACCCGATGCCGATGGAGGACGGCACCTATTGGATTGCCAAGGCCGGCGATAAGATGGCCGGCGGCATCTTCGAGATGAAGGGATCATGCTTCGAAAGCGTGCCGGAGAATTGGATGCCCTATCTCGCCGTCGACGACGTGGATGCGCGCACGAAGAAGGCCGTCGCCGCCGGTGCCACGGTCTTGAAGGAGCCGTTTGACATCCCTGGCGTCGGCCGCATCGTCATTCTGCGCCAGCCTGGCGGCGGCACGGTCGGCTGGATGACGCCGGCCAAGTCCTGAGCGTCGCGGGGCCGGCAGCAAAGCGCGGAGGCGTCTCGCCACGGAGCGAAAATCATGCAGCACAAAGTGGTGTCCAGAGACGAATGGCTCATTGCCCGAAAAGAGCATCTGGCACGGGAGAAGGAGTTCACCCGTCTGCGTGATCAGCTAAGCGCCGAGCGGCACGCGCTGCCCTGGGTCAAGGTGGAGAAGAACTATGTCTTCGACACGCCGGGCGGCAAACGGACGCTCGGCGACCTCTTCGATAGGCGGAGCCAGCTGATCGTCTATCATTTCATGCTCGGTCCGGAGTGGGAGGAGGGTTGCCCGAGCTGCTCGTTCCTCGCCGATCATTTCGACGGCGCGGCCCTCCACCTTCCGCATCGCGACGTGACGCTGCTCGCGGTCTCGCGGGCGCCCTTGCCCGAGATCGAAGCCTACAAGAAGCGCATGGGCTGGGGCTTCACTTGGGTGTCGTCCTACGGCAGCGACTTCAACTTCGATTATCACGTCTCCTCCCGGCCGGAGGACATCGCCAAGGGCAAGGTCGATTACAATTACGAGCTGTGCGAATTCGAGAGCGACGAGATGCCCGGGCCTTAGCGTATTCACCAAGGACGCGGCCGGCGACGTCTTCCACACTTATTCGGCATATGCGCGCGGCCTCGATATCTTGGTCGGGAGTTACAACTTCCTCGATCTCGTACCGAAGGGCCGCGACGAAGCCTCATTGCCGTGGACCATGGCCTGGGTGCGGCGGCATGATGAATATGAGGACGGGAAACCTTCCGCCGCGTGTTGCGGTTCTTGAAGATAGCCAATCGCCAAACAGTCTAGCGCCGCCTAGCTGCGTTTCTCTCCCCGTTCGACCAGGAGATGCCCCATGCAAGTCCAGCCCTATCTCAATTTCGACGGCCGTTGCGAGGAGGCGCTTGCGTTCTACAAGAGCGCACTAGGTGCCGAAGTGACGGCGCTCATGCGCTGCAAGGAGGCCCCCGACCCAGGCATGATCAAACCGGGCCTCGAGGACAAGGTGCTGCATTCGAGCTTCCGAGTCGGCGACTCAACCATCATGGCGTCCGACGGTTACTGCCACGGGAAACCGGAGTTTCGCGGCGTCTCGCTCACGCTCATCGTCTCGGCTGAGGCCGATGCCAAGAGGCTGTTTTCGGCGCTCAGCGAAGGCGGCGAGGTCAATGCCCCTCGCCAAGACATTCTTCTCCCCGCTGTTCGGCATGGTCGCCGATCGCTTTGGGATGTCGTGGATGATCATCGTCATGTGACGATGCGGTCCGGCTGACAGCTGCAACCAAGGGCGCACGAAATGCCCTATGTCGACGGATTTGTTGTTCCGGTTCCGAAGAAAAGCCTACCCGCCTATCGCCGCATGGCACGAAAGACCGGCAAGATCTGGCGGGAGCACGGCGCGCTCGAATTCAAGGAATGCATCGCCGATGACGTGAAGGTCGGCAAGCTCACCTCCTTCCCGCGCAGCGTGAAGCTTAAGCCCGGCGAGACGGTGGTCTTTTCCTGGATCGTGTTCAAATCTCGCGCGGCGCGCGATCGCGTCAACGCCAAGGTCATGAAGGACCCCCCGCCTGGCCAAATTGATGGACATCAAGGAGATTCCGTTCGATGCGAAGCGCATGATCTATGGCGGGTTCAAAGTCGTGGTCAAAGCCTAGCGCTAGCGCCTTGCTCACCATGGAGTCGAACGGCGCCGTCAAGTGCAAGTTCTGAGAACTATCCTTTAGCAGCGACGCGCGCCAACAGCTCCTCGACCTTCGGCAGGATGCCTTGGACGATGCGCTCCACGCCTTGCGCGTTGGGATGCATCCCATCGTCGAGGGTGAGCGTGTCGTCGAGCGCGACGCCGTCGAGGAAGAAGGGATAGAACACAAGGTCGTAGCGCTGGGCGAGATCGGCGTAGAGCGCGCTGAACGCCGCCACATAATCCTTGCCCATGTTGCGCGGCGCCTCCATGCCGGCGAGCAGGATGGGAAGCTTCCGCGCCTTGACCTCAGTGATAATCTTTTCGAGCACCGCCTTGGTCGCTTGCGGGTCTAGCCCCTGCAACGCGTCGTTGGCGCCAAGCTCTATGATGACGGCACTCGCATCGTCCGGCAGCGCCCAATCGAGCCTGGCAAGCCCCGCCGCCGCGGTATCGCCGGAGACGCCCGCATTGACGATTTTCACATCCTGGCCCCGCGCGCGGAGCGCTTGCTCAAGCTGCGCCGGGAAGGCTTCGCTCTCGGCAAGACCGAGCCCCGCCGTCAAACTATCGCCGAAAGCGACGATTACGGGCTCGCGCGTCCCTGCTTCATTTGCATGCAGACCCGACGCTCCGAGCCAAACCCCTGCGGCAACAGCGACCACACCCAACACGCCTCGCTTCATCTTTTGACCTCTTTGCTCTTCTTTATTGCACGCCTCCGTGCCATGTGAGGAGCGCGACTGATTCTATGGATCAGACCCTGAAACACCCTCATCCCCCTGCCATCCGGCTCGAAGCCGTGCATGTGACGCTGCCCTCACGCGCGGGCCCCGTCGCCATTCTGCGTGGGCTCGACCTCGAGGTCGCTGCCGGCGAGTCGATCGCCGTGGTGGGCCGCTCGGGCTCCGGCAAATCGACCCTGCTCATGATCATCGCCGGCCTCGAGCGCGCCACGGAGGGGCGCGTTACGGTGCTGGGCGCCGATTTCAGCGGTCTTGACGAGGACGATCTTGCACGTCTCCGTGCCGCCAATATCGGGATTGTCTTCCAATCCTTCCACCTCGTGCCCACCATGACGGCGCTCGAGAACGTGGCGCTGCCGCTTGAGTTCCTCGACCGCGACAACGCGTTTGAGACCGCGCGGGCGGCGCTGGCCGAGGTCGGGCTGTCGCATCGGGAGACCCATTTTCCCGGGCAACTCTCCGGCGGCGAGCAGCAGCGTGTCGCCATGGCGCGGGCGCTCGCGCCTTCGCCCTCGCTCATTCTTGCCGACGAGCCGACCGGCAATCTCGACTTGACCACCGGCGCGGGCGTCATGGACCTGCTGTTTGCGCTGAAAGAGCGGACCGGCGCCACCCTCCTCCTCATCACCCACGACCGGGCGCTCGCCAAGCGCTGCGACCGTATCGTCAGCCTCGCCGATGGCCATATTGCGAGCCCCGGCGCCAAACGCCGCGCCTCTGCCTCGTGACCGCTGCGAGCCTCACCGCGGCGCCTCGAGGTCCAAACCTGCGGCTGCCGCTTGCCTCGGCCGTAGCCTTTCGCGAGCTCCGCGCCGGTGCCGGCGGACTCACCGTCTTCGTGCTGTGCATCGCGCTGGGCGTCGCCGCGGTGGCGGCCATCGGCTCCCTCGGCGCCTCGTTCGATGACGGCTTGGCGCGGCAAGGGCGCCTGCTCGTAGGCGGCGATCTCTCCTTCGAGCGGGTGCACCGGCGCGCCATGGCCGACGAGCGGGCGGCGCTCGACGCCGAAGGCCTGATCAGCGAGTCGGCGAGCCTCCGCGCCATGGCGAGAAGTCCGCAGAGGCAAGAGCGCCCTCGTCGAGGTCAAGGCCGTCGACGGCGCCTATCCGCTTTATGGCGGCGTTGCCATCACCGAGCCGGCGGATGCCGGCGCGGTTTGGCGAGAGCCTGGCGTCGTGGTGGTGGAGCGCGCGCTGCTCGACCGCCTCAATGTCGGCATCGGCAGCACGCTGTCGATCGGCGACGCCACCGTCAAGATCGGCGGAATGCTTGGCGCGCAGCCTGACAGGCTCGCCGACCGGCTGGCTTACGGTCCGAGGCTGCTGATGTCGCTCGACACCCTCGACCGCACCGGCCTCGTGCAGCCCGGCAGTCTCATCCGCTGGATCTACCGCCTCAAGCTTGCCGGGCAGCGCGGCGACGACAAGACGGCGCTCACCACCGCCCGCCTCGGCATCGAATCCAAATTCCCCGAAAGCGGCTTCAGCATCACCGACTGGACCGATCCCGCGCCATCGATCCGCCGCGAGGCGCAGCGCTTCGCCCAATTCGTCAGTCTGGTCGGGCTTGCCGCGCTCCTGCTCGGCGGCATCGGCGTCGGCAACGCCATCGGCAGCTACATGGCGAAGAAGCAGGCGGTGATCGCCACCTTCAAATGCCTCGGCGCCTCGAGCCGGCTCGTGCTCGCGGTCTATCTGATCCAGGCGCTCTTGCTCGCGAGCATCGGCATTGCCTTCGGTCTCATGCTCGGCGCGCTGACCCCTGCTTTGCTGGCGGCGATCTATGGCGACGCGCTGCCCATTGCTCTCGCCATCGAGCCGCATCCCTGGTCGCTGGCGACCGCCGCCTGCGCGGGCCTTCTGACCATGCTCCTATTCGTGCTTCTGCCGTTGGGGCGCGCTAGCGCCGTGCCCCCCGCGGTGCTCATGCGCGCCAATCTCACCGACGAGCAGCAATGCCCGCCGCGCGCGTTCATCGCCGCCGCGGCCGCGAGCGGCCTTGCGCTGTTCGGCTTGGCGCTCGCCGCCTCGGATGAGCGGTTTATCACCGCCTCGATCTCCGCCGGCATCGTCGTGGCTTTCCTCATGTTGTGGGGGTTCGGCTGGGCGTTGCAGCGGCTCGCGGCACGGTTCCGCCGTTCCAAGCCCCCGGCGTTGGCCGTGGCACTGGCGAGCATTGCGGGACCCGGCTCCATCGCCCGCCAGGTCGCCATCTCGCTTGGGCTCGGGCTCGGCTTCCTCGTCGCCATCGCCCTGATCAACCGCTCCTTGATGGCCGAGTTCGAGGACAATCTAGCGGCCGATGCGCCGGCCTATTACTTCCTCGATGTCGATGCCAACGACCTCGCCGCATTCCGCGACACTGTCATCGCCGCCGATCCCGACGCCAAGCTCGCCGACGCGCCCATGCTGCGCGGCCGCATCGTGGCCTTGAACGGCGTGCCGGCCGAGAAGGTCGAGGCTCCGATAGACAGCCGCTGGGTGCTCGCCGGCGACCGCGGCCTCACCTATACCGATACGGTCCCGGAAGGCTCCACCATCGTCGCAGGCAGCTGGTGGCCGAAAGGCTATACCGGTCCGCCGCTCGTCTCCTTCGACGCCGAGGCGGCCCACGGCCTCGGCCTGAAGCTCGGCGATTCCGTCACCGTCAATGTGCTCGGCCGCAATGTCGAGGCCCGCATCGCAAGCTTCCGCAAGATCGACTGGGAATCGCTCGCCATCAACTTCGTCATGGTGTTCTCGCCGAACACGCTGGTCGAAGCGCCCCATCGCGTGCTGACCACGCTCGAGCTGCCGAAAGCCACCGATCCGGCGCGCGAGGCGAAGCTCATCCAGGCGCTCGCCAACCGCTTTCCCTTGGTCACGGCCATCAAGGTGGGCGAGATCGTCGAGGCGGCCAAAGATCTCTTGGAGAAGGTCATGACGGCGATCCGCATGACGGCCGGCGTCACGCTTCTGATCGGCTCGCTCGTGCTCGCCGGCGCGGTCGCCGCAAGCCAGCACCGGCGCAAATATCAGGCCGTGCTCTACAAGACCCTGGGCGCCACGCGCGGGCGGATCATCCGCGCCGAGCTCCTCGAATTCGGACTGCTTGGGCTTCGCCACCGCTGCGATTGCGCTCGCCGCCGGCACGGCCACGGCGTGGGCGCTCTGCAAATGGGTCTTCGACGTGAAATTCGTCTGGTCGGGCCTGGCTGCCGCCGAGACGGTGCTGCTGGCCCTCGCCCTGGTGCTGGGGGTCGGCGCTGTCGCCACCTGGCGGGTGTTGTCGGCCAAGGCCGCTCCCTATCTGAGAGGCGAATAGAGGTCCGAAATCGACGGCCGGCCCTCATCGCTGACACCCGACTTGTCTTGCGCTGGCGTTGGCGAACACCCATATTGGTGCGCAAAGTTTGTTCGTCGAACGCATTCGAGCAGAAAGGCTGAAAGGGACCATCAATGGCGGATCTAGACAGACGTTACGCGCAAGGAACGACCGTCGGGCGCGCCGAAACCGGCGTGATCGACCAGGGCCTACGCGCCTACATGCTCCGCGTCTACAACTACATGGCGGTCGGCGTGGCGATCACCGGCGTGGTCGCTTACCTGACCTATCAGGCCGCAGGTGGCGACGCCATTCACGTTGCCAACGGCACCATCGTGGGATTGACAGCCTTCGGCACGGCCATCTATGCGAGCGCTCTTCAAATGGGTGGTGATTTTCGCGCCGCTCGCCATGGTGTTCTTCCTGTCGGCGCGCATTAACTCGATGAGCCTCGGCGCCGCCCAGATTGCCTTCTGGGTCTTCGCCGCGCCTGATGGGCTTGTCCATCTCGTCGATTTTCCTGGTCTATGCCAATGCGAGCATCGCGCGCGTCTTCTTCATCAGCGCGGCGTCGTTCGGCGCCCTTAGCCTCTACGGCTACACGACGAGCAGGGACCTGTCGGCATGGGGCTCGTTCCTGTTCATGGGGCTGATCGGCATCATCATTGCGCTCGCTGGTCAATCTGTTCGTCGCCTCCACGGCGTTGCAATTCGCCGTATCGGTGATCGGCGTGCTGATCTTCGCCGGGCTCACCGCCTACGACACGCAGCAGATCAAGGAGATGTACTCTGTCGGTGATGACGGAACCGTCGCCGGCCGTAAAGCCGTGATGGGAGCCTTGAGGCTCTATCTCGACTTCATCAACCTGTTCATGATGCTGCTGCAGCTGTTCGGCGATCGCCGCTAGACAAGAGCTAACGGGCACAAGACAAGGCCCCGGCCGTTCGCCGGGGCCTTTGCTTTTATCTGCTGGCTAGCACTCGACGAGGCGGAGGCCCCTGTCGAGTGCCCTGAGCACGCGGGCGAGATCATGGCCCCGCTTGAGGATCAAGCCGGTCGCCGCCACCACGCTATAGGCCCCTTGCCGGCGGGCCAGCCTCGGCGCCTTCTCGATACGGTAAAGCGGACACTCGGCCGCGCGCCGAAACACGGAGAACACGGCCTTCTCGCGCAAGGTGTCGATGGCGTAATCGCGCCATTCGCCGCTCGCGACCTTCCGTCCGTAGATGTTCAGGATTTGAGTGAGTTCTTGGCGGTCGAAGGCAATTCCGCCGCGCCGGGGCATCCCCTCGGCATGTTGTGCATGGCCGCCGGCCTTGCGGGCCAGCGGCACGACTATGGGCTCGGTTTCGCTCAATCGCGCGCCTCCCTGTAACAGAACCTTCATGATGACTTGGGTGCCGCGGAAATTCAAGCAAATGCCTGGCTACACGATCTGTAACATAATGAAACACAAATCACAGTGCTGCCCGATTTCGGCCCTTGGCACGCCCCAAAGACCCGTATGATGGGCATTGTTGCCTCTCGGCCCGGTCCAGGTAGAGGCCTTCGGAATCTCAGCCCCCCAGCCCCCCGGGGTCTTCTCTCGGACCGGGCCATTTCACTGGCTCGTTTTTACAAAAGATCGCTTCTCCCGTGGATGCTGCAACGGGCCGGTCCTCCGGCCCGTTTTTTGTTGCGGGTCTTCAGTCCTGGCAGGCGTAGGGAGGCGGGGAATCGCCGAGGCGACAATCGCGGCTTACGGCTCGAACTCCGCGGCGCCGAGCATCGGCCCGGCGTTCTCAACTTGCAGCAACGCAAACAGGTAATCGCCACCCATGGTCTTGAGGTCCTTGAGCGGCAAGCGCAGCGTCATGGCCTCGCCATGCCACATCCCGATCGGGGTCAGCTCGCGTACCGGATGATGGTAGGAGAGCTCGCGTCCGCGGTTTTCGCCGCGCGCGATGGTAACCTTCTCCACCTCCTTGGCGATGGCGAGCCAGATCGTGGCCTCGCGCATATCGGATTGCTCAGGCGCCGGGCCGACGTCGATGACCAAGGTATCGCCCTCGCCGCGCATGCTGACCGGCACCTTGACGTGTGCGAGCCTCACTTCGGCTGCCGCCAGCGCGGCCTTGATCGCCTCCTCGTCACTACCGTTCACATGCGTGACGCCGTCCACCACCATTTGCGGCGTGTAGACGCGGCCGTCGCCCCGCGACCGTGCATATTCGCGCTGGCGCTCGCTATTGGCGGGGCTGCCGAGCGTGTCGTGCCAGCCGAGATAATCCCAATAGTCGACAGAATAAGAGAGCGCGACGAAGCCCGGCCGATCGACTAGCCGTCCAAGCAAAGCGTCAGCTGGCGGACAAGAAGAGCAGCCCTGGCTCGTGAACAGCTCGATCACGGACTTGGTTGGGCTGGCCGATCCCGGGCCGGGCCCGGCGATGCCCGATCCAACGAGCGTGATGGCCACGAGTGCTGCGAGGGCACCGGCGCATGGGGGAAGGAGGCGCCTCATGACTGCGTACAATGCAGGAAAGGGGCCCAATTTTCTGGCCAAAAGCGTTCAATATGGGTCACAACTCGGTGACTGGTTAAGTTCGGCGCCAAGAGCGTGGCGGCGGAAGGACCGGCGAAGCGTTGATTGAGCTCAGGCGGCATCTCTCGCGAGGCTGGCGCAGCACGTAGTGCAGGATGCCGCCATTGCGGAAATAATCGAGCTCATCGAAGGTGTCGATGCGCGCGCGCAACGGCACGGCGCGCTTGTCGCCGTTGGCGTAGGTGATGTCGGCCTCGATCCACTGTCCCGCGTTGATCTCGCTTAAACCCCGCAGGCTGACCGTCTCGTCGCCGACCAGCCCGAGCGTTTGCCAGGACATGCCCTCGGCGAAGACAAGCGGCAGCACGCCCATGCCGATCAGGTTCGAGCGGTGGATGCGCTCGAAGCTTTCTGCAATCACCGCCCGAACACCGAGCAGCCGCGTGCCCTTGGCCGCCCAGTCGCGAGAGGAGCCGGTGCCGTATTCCTTGCCGGCGAAGATCACGAGCGGCACGCCTTCGCTGCCATAGCGCATCGCCGCGTCGTAGACGCTCATCGCCTCGACCGACGGATAATGCAGCGTGATGCCGCCCTCGATGCCTTTGACGATCATGTTCTTGATGCGCGTGTTGGCGAAGGTGCCGCGCATCATCACCTCGTGATTGCCGCGCCGCGAGCCGTAGGAATTGAAATCGTGCGGCAGGACGCCATGCTCGGAGAGGTAACGCCCCGCCGGGCTGTTATGGCGAATCGAGCCCGCCGGCGAGATATGGTCGGTGGTGATGGAGTCCAGAAACAGGCCGAGGATGCGCGCGTCGACCACGTCCGTCACCGGCGCCGGCGTGGTCGAGAGGCCGTCGAAATAAGGAGGGTTCTGCACATAGGTAGACTTTCCGTCCCAATCATAGGTGAGACCGCCTTTGATCTCGATCCCTTGCCATTCCTCGTCGCCCTCGAACACGTTGCCGTAGCGCCGCCGGAACATCGACCGCTTCACCGCCTTGCGCACGAGCTTGGCGATCGACTTGGTCGAAGGCCAGATGTCCTTGAGATAGACGGGCTCGCCGTCCATGCCGGTGCCAAGCGGATCGGTGGCAAGGTCGACCATGATGGAGCCCGCCAGCGCATAGGCCACCACCAGCGGCGGCGAGGCGAGATAGTTGGCGCGCACGTCGTGATTGACCCGGCCCTCGAAGTTGCGGTTGCCGGAGAGCACGGACACGACCGCAAGCCCATGCTCATGGATGGCCTTCGAGATGTCCTCGGGCAGCGGTCCGGAATTGCCGATGCAGGTGGTACAGCCATAGCCGACGAGGTTGAATCCGAGCGCGTCGAGATCCCGCTGCAAATCCGCCTTCTCGAGATAATCGGTGACCACCTGGGACCCTGGCGCCAGCGACGTCTTGACCCAAGGCTTCACTTGCAAGCCGCGTCGCACGGCATTGCGGGCGATCAGGCCGGCGGCCACCATCACGAAGGGATTTGAGGTGTTGGTGCAGGAGGTGATGGCGGCGATCACTACGTCGCCATGGCCAAGGTCGAAATTCCTGCCCGGCACCGGCACCCGTTTATCCGCCTCGTCGGCTTTGTCATATTCCTTGTCGAGCGCTTCGGCGAACGCACTCGCCGCACGCGCCAGTGGCACGCGGTCCTGCGGGCGCTTCGGTCCCGCAAGCGACGGCTCAACCTCGGCAAGATCGAGCGCGATAGTCTCGGTGAAGACGGGGTCTCCCGTCTCCGTGTCGCGGAACAGGCCCTGCTCCTTGGCATAAGCCTCTATCAGCGCGATGCGCGAACCCTTCCGGTCCGTGGCCTCGAGATAATTGAGGGTTTCCTGGTCGATGGGAAAGAAGCCGCAGGTGGCGCCATATTCCGGCGCCATATTGGCGATGGTGGCGCGGTCCTCGAGCGGCAGATTGTCGAGCCCCTGCCCGTAGAACTCGACGAACTTGCCAACTACGCCCGCACGCCTCAACCGCTCGGTCACGGTGAGCACGAGATCGGTCGCGGTCACGCCTTCCTTGAGCTTGCCCGTAATGCGGAAGCCCACCACCTCCGGGATCAACATGGAGATCGGCTGCCCGAGCATGGCGGCTTCGGCCTCGATGCCGCCGACGCCCCAGCCGAGCACCGCGAGCCCATTGACCATGGTGGTGTGGCTGTCGGTGCCGACCAGCGTATCGGGGAAGGCGAGCGTGGCATCGCCGTTCTGCGACTTGGTCCAAACGGTCTGCGACAGATATTCGAGATTCACCTGGTGGCAGATGCCGGTGCCGGGCGGCACCACGCGGAAATTGTCGAAGGCGCCGGCCCCCCAGCGCAAGAAGGCATAGCGCTCGCCGTTCCGCTCATATTCCCTCTCCACATTGGTGTGGAACGCTTGCCCAGTGCCAAAAGCGTCGACCGTCACCGAATGGTCGATGACAAGGTCCACCGGAACCAGCGGATTGATCTTGCGCGGGTCGCCGTTTAGCGCCGCGCATTGCATCGCGCATGGCGGCGAGATCGACCACGGCGGGGACGCCGGTGAAATCCTGCATCAGCACCCGCGCCGGCCTGAAGGCGATCTCGCGATCGCTTTTCCGCTCGCTCAGCCACAGCGCGATGCCGCGAATGTCGTCGACGGTGACGGTGCGCCCGTCCTCGTGGCGCAGCAGATTTTCGAGCAGCACCTTGAGCGAGAACGGCAACAGCCCGATGCCGGCAAGGCCGTTCGCCTCCGCCTCCTTCAGGCTGTAATAGTCGTAGCGACGCTTGCCGACTTTCAGCGTCCGCCGGCAATTGAAACTGTCGAGCGAGATCTCCGCTACCGATGTCAACTAAGGTCTCCTCGAGCGCTTGCGCATCTTGCGCGAACTGGGCGACATGCAGACGACATGCAAAGGCGCGGCGGCGCCTTGCCGTGTCGCCGCGGGCCCGCGTGAAGCATCCCCGGACTATTGGAGGCGCGCCCGCGTCTATATAAGAGCCCTTGCGGTAGCGAGACAATGCGCGAGTAGGCGCTCGCGCGCCGCGACACGCTCTTTGCCTTGCCTCCCTTCGTCTCAACTTGCGCAAATTCCGGGCAAATGCCTCAAGAGATCAGCCTCGCTGCCCATGAGATCAGCTGCCAGCGCGGGGGCAGGCTCCTGTTCGAGCGGTTGAGCTTCAGCCTGAAAGCGGGCGAGGCCCTGCTCGTGACGGGCCCGAACGGCGCTGGCAAGACGAGCCTATTGCGGCTGATCGCGGGATTGCTGCCGTTGCAGGCGGGGAGGTTTGAAGGCGGCGACGGGGACGCTCCGCTGCCTGAGCTCATCACTATGTGGGCCATTTGAACGGGATCAAGAGCGCGCTGACGCTGCGCGAGAATGTGTGCTTCTGGACCGACTTCCTCGGCGGCGATGGCTCCGGCCTGGAAGACTGCCTCCGGATGGTTGGGCTTGCAGGTCTCGCCGATCTTCCCGCCGGCCTGCTTTCGGCGGGACAGAAGCGAAAGCTTGCGCTCGTCCGCCTGTTCGCCGCCCCGAGACCGATCTGGCTGCTCGACGAGCCGTCCGTCTCGCTCGATGCCCAATCGGTCAAGACGCTCGGCCAAGCGATCGCCCGTCATCTTACGCAAGGCGGCATCGCCGTGGTTGCGAGCCACACGCCATTGAATGTGCGTTTCACGCAAGAGCTCGCGCTCGCCCTGGAGCCATTGCCGTGAAGTCAGCCTGGGCGCTGTTCCGCCGCGATGTGGTACTTGCCTGGCGCGAGGGTGGCGCGATCGGCACCGCGCTTGGCTTCTACCTCGTCGTCGTCGCCATCACGCCTTTGGGGCTTGGCCCCGACCTCAATCTGCTGTCCCGCATCGCGCCTGGCGTCTTGTGGGTGGCGCTCTTGCTCGCGAGCCTCTTGTCCGCCGACCGCATCTTCCACAACGATTACGAGGACGGCACTCTCGATGTGCTGACCATGGGGCCGCTGCCGCTGCCGCTCGTCGCCGCGCTGAAGAGCCTCGCCCATTGGGTCACGACCGGCGTGCCGCTCGCTCTGCTCGCACCGCTCCTCGGGCTCCTCCTCAATTTGCCGATCAACGCCTTCCCGCTGCTCGTGCTCACCATGCTCGCCGGCACGCCCGCATTGAGCTTTGTCGCCGCTATTGGCGCGAGCCTGACTTTGGGGCTTAGGCGGAGCGGCGTGCTGCTCGCGCTCCTCGTGCTGCCGCTCTACGTGCCGGTCTGATCTTCGGCGTGGCCACTGTGTCCGCCGCAAGCGTCGGCCCTGCCTCGCCCTGGCCGCCCTTCCTCATGCTCTGTGCCTTGAGCCTTGCCAGCATCGTGCTGGCGCCGATTGCCGCAGCTGCCGCCCTGCGCACCGCATTGCGCTAGGAGCCCAATTGCGCTCAATAGCCAAACCAACTAGACACAGCCTCATGCGGGGCCTCGCCAATCCGACGCGTTTTCTAAGCATCGCCGACCGCGTCATCCCGTGGCTTGTGGCCCTCACCTTTCTCCTGCTCGGCATCGGTCTCTACCTCTCCTTCTTCGTGGCGCCCCCCGACTATCAGCAGGGCGAGACCGTCAAGATCATGTTCGTCCACGTGCCCGCCGCCTGGCTCGCGATGTTCGGCTATACGCTGATCGCAGGCGCAAGCCTTGGCTCGCTCATTTGGCGTCACCCTCTTGCCGACGTCGCCGCCAAGACCGCGGCACCGATCGGCGCCACCTTCTGTTTCGTCGCTCTCGTCACCGGCTCGCTGTGGGGCAAGCCGATGTGGGGCACCTATTGGGTGTGGGACGCGCGACTGACCTCGGTGCTCGTGCTCTTCCTGCTCTATCTCGGGCTCATCGCGCTCCGGCAGGCGATCGAGGAGCCAGGCCGCGCCGGCCGCGCGGCCGCCATCCTCGCGCTGGTCGGTTTCATCAACGTGCCGATCATCAAATTCTCGGTGGAGTGGTGGAACACCTTACATCAGCCCGCGAGCATCTTCCGGGCAGGCGCTCCGACCATCGATCCGTCTCTCCTCACGCCCCTCTTCGTCATGGCGGCCGGCTTCACGCTGTTGTTCGTGCTCCTGCACCTCATCGCCATGCGCGCCGAGATTCTGCGCCGCCGCGTGCATACCCTTCGCCAGGTGCATGTCGCGCGCGTCGCGACGGCTTGAGCCCAACGCTCGCCGCCATGCCCGATCTCGGCCCCCACGCGGTTTTCATCTGGGCAGCGTATGGCGTGACTTTCCTTGCGGTGGCCGCGCTCGTGCTAGTCATCGTGGCGGATGACCGCCGGCAGCGGCGGCTTCTCGCCGAGCTCGAACGTCAAGGCATCACCCGGCGCGCGGCGAAGCCACACGTGGCAAAGCCACAAGCCGTGACCTCACGCGGGCAAAGCCAGCGGGCGGCGAAGCCGTCCGCTAAGCCAAAGGTTGGCCAGGCGAAATCATCGGCGAGGAAACCCAGATCATGACCGCCGCCGCGCCACGATCGCTGTGGCGGCAGTGGGGGCTCGCGGTTCCGCTGCTCGTCTTCGCCGGCCTCACCGGCCTCTTCTGGTTCGCGCTGCATGGCGGCGACCCGGCCCGCCTGCCCTCGGCGCTGGTCGGCAAGCCCGTACCGACTTTCACGCTGCCGCCCATCGAAGGACTCACGGCCGACAATGCCGGCGTGGAGGGCTTTAGCGCGTCGGATCTGGCGACAGGCCAACCCACCATCGTCAATGTGTGGGCCTCGTGGTGCGTGCCCTGTCACGACGAGCACCCTCTGCTCATCGAGCTCGCCAAGCAGCCCGGGGTGCGCCTTTACGGCATCAGCTACAAGGATGACCCCGCAGCGGCGCGGCGCTTTCTCGGCCGCTATGGCAATCCCTTCGAGCGCGTCGGCGCCGACCGGTCGGGGCGCGTCGCCATCGATTGGGGCGTCTATGGCGTGCCAGAAACCTACGTGATCACCGGCGACGGCAAGATCGCCTACCGCCATGTGGGTCCCCTCACTGAGGAAGCGATCAAGGAGAAGCTGCTGCCCTTGGTCCAACCGCAGAGCACCAAGCCTCAAGGCTGAGTCCGCTCTTACCGGGGTAACGGCGTCCGTGATTTCGGCCGGCCCAGGCGTCATTCCGGCGAAAGCCGGAATCCAGACGCGCATCGCGCCAATAAAAAATGGATCCCGACTTTCGTCGGGATCACGAGCCAGCCTCGTGGCACGCGGCCTGGGCGCCCCTCCCCCAAGACGCGGCCGTTATTTGCGCGTGGCGGTCACGATCAGATCGAGGGAGTCGAGGAACTCCTGCCGCTTGGCCGGCGGCAACACAGCAAGGAGCCGCGAATCCGCGGCCACGGCGCCAGGCTCAGCCTCGCGCAGGCCCTTCCAGCCCTGCGCCGTAAGCTTGATGGCATAGGCCCTCGCATCCTCCTTGGCGCGACGCCGATGGATGAGCCCGCGCGCGAGCAGCCGCGCGACGATGTCGGCAAGGGTCGACCGGTCGATCCCGGTGCGCTCGACGAGGTCGGTTTGGGTCAACCCCTCCTCCTCGGCGATGGTCATGAGCACAGCGAATTGGCGCGGCGTGAGACCGCTGGCGCGAGCCTCAACCTGGAAAATGTCCGTCGCGCATTGGCCGGCGCGATGGAGCAAATGGACCGCCGAGCGCTCCAGCTGATTTCCGTTCTTGGACGCCATCCCGAAGCCGGCCTCTTCCCGGAAAACGTGCAGTATCTCTTGCCTACGCTTCGGCCCTTGCGGGCGTTTCCTGCACTTTCTTACAGCTTGAAAGCGCGATCAGCAAACGTCAGGTTGCAGCGAGTTACGTACTCCGTCCACCATCTTTCCAGTCACGATTGGGTGAAAATTGCGCCCTGTCGATGCACATACCGGTGCGGCGAATTCCGCTCGCAAGTCCGGCGCGTAGAAACGCTACCGATAGGCTTTAGGCCCTTTTAGGGGCCGGGCCGCTCGTCGGGAAGGTTCGTCTCTGTCCCGGGGCCGGCGGGCTCGCTGTACCGCTGCATCAGCGGCATCTGGGCGAAGGCGAACAGGAAGGTCAGCGGCAGGAAGCCGAAGGCCTTGAAGCTCACCCAGACGTCGGTCGAGACATTGCGCCATACCAGCTCATTGACCACCGCCATGGCGATGAAGAAGCAGGCCCACCGTGCGGTCAGCTTGCGCCAGCCCTCGTCGGTGATGTTGAACACCGGGCCGAGCAGAAGCTCGAGCACTGGCTTCTTGAGCAGAAGGCCCGCCCCGAGCAGCAAGGCAAAAACCAGATACACGATGGTGGGCTTCAGCTTGATGAAGGTCTCGTCACGCAAATAGAGCGTGAGGCCGCCGAACACGAGCACGACGGCGCCGCTGACGAGCGGCATCACCGGCAGCTTGTGATAGCGCCACCACGCAACGCCAAGCGCGATCAGCGTCACCACCATGAATGCCGCCGTCGCCGCATAGATGCCGGCGGCTGCATTGGCGCCGAAAAAGACGAGCAAGGGGCCAAGCTCGATGGCGAGCTTCGCGGCAAGCCCCGCCCCGCTCGCCGGGACGCTCTCTTGGGGCATCGGAGGCTTGGCTTCAGGCGGCTGCGGCATTTTTGGTGTCGAGGCCCGCGATGGCGCGGGCGAAGTCTTCCGCATCGAAAGCTTGCAGATCGTCGACGCCTTCGCCGACGCCGATGGCATTGACGGCCAAGCCGAAGCGCTCGGCAATGGCCACGAGTATCCCGCCGCGAGCAGTGCCATCGAGCTTGGTCACGACCAGACTCGTGACGCCCGCGATCTCCTGAAAAATCTGCACCTGGTTGAGAGCGTTCTGTCCGGTGGTGGCGTCGAGCACCAGCACCACGCTATGCGGCGCGCCTGGATCGAGCTTCTTGAGCACCCGCACCATCTTGGCGAGCTCGGCCATCAAATCGGCCTTGTTCTGCAGGCGCCCCGCCGTGTCGATGATGAGCACGCGGCACTTCTCCGCCGTCGCGCGCTCCAGCGCCTCATAGGCGACGCCCGCAGGATCAGCGCCGACGCCCTTGGCGACGACTTCGGCGCCGACGCGTTTTCCCCAGACTTTCAACTGATCGATGGCGGCGGCGCGAAACGTATCAGCGGCCGCAAGCATAACGGTCATTCCCGAGCGTATGAATTGATGCGCCATCTTGGCGGCGGTCGTGGTCTTGCCGGTGCCGTTCACGCCGACCAGGAGGATCACATGGGGATGCGCACTCGCGCTCAATTCGAAGGGCTTGGCAACGGGTTCGAGCACCTTAGCTATTTCGTCCGCCAGCACCTCGCGCACCGCCCCAGGCGAAATGCCGCGGTCATGGCGCGTGGCGGCGAGTGCCGAGCGGATGCGGGATGCCATGCTGACGCCGAGGTCGGCCTTGATCAGCGCGTCCTCGAGCTCGTCCAGCGTCTCCTCGTCGAGCTTCCGCCGGCTGAGCACCGGGGTAAGATTGTCGCTGAGCGCCGTGGAGCTTCGCGCCAGACCCTGGCCGAGGCGCGCGAGCCAGCGTAGCGCCAGCTTCGGCCTTATTGCCAATGCTGAGGCCTTTGGCTTTTCGTCGCCCTCGGACCCCGGTGGCTCGGCATCCGGCGCCGCCGATGCTTCACCGTCTGGCGGAGAATTTTCCCCATCGTCCCGCGTGCCCTTCTCTCGAGTCCCGGATGGCCTCTTGTCGGGATGGGGCGCCCCTGGCGCGGCGGCGGGACCCGCAGGCGGTGGCGCAGCAGAGACCCCCGAAGTTTGTTTGCGGGCAGATGCCTTGCGCTTGCCCGCGCCTCCCGCCCCCTTGGGACCGGAGCTGTGCGGTCCGGCAGGAGGCGGCGTCTTCAGTTTGGGCGCTTTCTCTGCCTGCTTTGTTCCTTGAGCCTTCTTCGGCGGCCTTTGCCGCTCGGGCGGCTCCCTCCGCGCCGGCTTCGACTTAGGCGGCTCTTTCTTCGCCGGCTTGGGAGCGGGCGGCTCCTTCTTGGGCGCCTCGCCGCTGCCGAAACCAAACAAACGTTGCAAAAATCCGGGCTTCTTCTCGCTACCGCTCATGATCGCACCCTCGCAAGGAGAGCACTGCCGTCATGGCCGCCGACCACGGCGTCGATCAGCCTGCCTGGGCCTTCGCAGGCCGCGATCTGCACCGGCGTGAAGTCCGCCGCGCGGCCGCGGCCCTCGCTCTCCATCAGCACCTGAATGTGACGCCCTTTCGCGTTCACAAGATGGCGCCGTAGAGCTTCGACGCCCTTTTTGCGCAAAGCCGCGGCGCGTTGCGCGATGACCGCACCATTGACCTGTCTCATGCGGGCGGCCGGCGTTCCGGGCCTCGCCGAGAATGGAAAGACATGCAGAAAAGTGAGCCCGCAATCGTCGATGAGCGAGAGCGAGTTCGCGAACATGGCGTCGCTCTCGGTCGGGAAGCCCGCGATAAGGTCGGCGCCGAACACAATATCGGGGCGCAAAGTCCGCACCTCCTCGCAAAAGCGCACTGCGTGCTCGCGTGAGTGGCGGCGCTTCATGCGCTTCAGCGTGAGGTCATCGCCGGCCTGCAGCGACAGATGCAGATGCGGCATCAGCCGCTCCTCTTCGGCGATCATTTTGAGCAGCGCGGCATCAGCCTCCACCGAATTGATCGAGGAGAGCCTAAGCCGCGGCAGCTCCGGCACGAGCTTCAGCACCTTGGCCACGAGCTTGCCGAGCGTCGTCTCGCCGGGAAGGTCTGCCCCATAGGCGGTGATGTCGACGCCCGTGAGCACGATTTCGGCATAGCCGTTCTCCACGAGCTTACGAACCTGTGCCACGACCTCGCCCGCCGGCACCGACCGCGACGGCCCGCGCCCGTAGGGAATGATGCAGAAGGTGCAACGATGGTCGCAGCCATTCTGGATCTGCACATAGGCGCGCGCCTGCGTGCCGAAGCCATCAATCAGATGACCGGCGGTCTCCGTGACCGACATGATGTCGTTGACCTTGACCCGCTCGGTGTCTTCGACCCCCAGGGCTCGAAAGGTCGCGCTTTCAGTCTTCTCCTGGTTGCCGATAACGTGGTCGACCTCCGCCATGGCGGCGAAGGCGGCGGGGTCGATTTGCGCAGCGCAGCCGGTGACCACGATCTTGGCATCGGGGCGCAGCCGGCGCGCCTTGCGGATGGCTTGCCGCGCCTGGCGCACGCTTTCCCGCGGTGACCGCGCAAGTGTTGACGATCACCGCGCGCTCTAGGCCCGCGGCTTGCGCATGCTCGCGCATGACCTCCGATTCATAGGCGTTGAGCCTGCAACCGAAGGTGATGATCTCGATATCCGACATTTGGCGGCTTCTAACACAAAACTCAGGGTGCGAGCGACCCCTTCACCCCCTCACCTGGAGGTTGAGGGCGCGGGCTGCAAGAGCTCCGGCGGCAGCATGCCCTCATAATCGAGCGCATAAGGCCCGGTCATCAAGATATGGTCGTCGTCTTCGCGCCATTCGATAAGGAGGTCTCCGCCCGGAAGCGTCACCCTCACCTTACGCTCGGTGAGCCCGCGCCGGGTCGCAGCCACCGCGGCGGCGCACGCCGCCGTGCCGCAGGCTTTGGTCAGCCCCGCGCCGCGCTCCCAGGTCCGCAGGTGCAAACTGTCAGGTCCGGTGACCTCGGCGAGCGAGATGTTGGCACGCTCGGGAAACAGCCGATGATGCTCGAGCATCGGCCCGAAGCGGGCAACGTCGTGCGCCTCGAGATCCTCGACGAAAAAGATGCAATGCGGATTGCCGACATTGACGACGGAGGGCGAATGCAGGACGGGATCGTCAATCGGCCCGATCTGCAGCTCGATGCGCTTGGTATCGTGGAACGGCTCGGCAAGCGGGATCTCGTCCCAATTGAAGCGCGGGCGCCCTATGTCGATGGTCACCGTGCCGTCCTCATTGACCTTCGCCCCGAGGATCGCGCTCTCCGTCTCGATGCTGACCTCGGGGGCGTCCCGCTCGGCAGCGAGGAGCGCCGCGACACAGCGTGCCGCATTGCCGCAAGCCCCGACCTCGCCGCCATCGGCATTCCAGATGCGCATGAAGGCGTCCGCGTCCGCCGAAGGCTCGAGCGCGATCACCTGATCGCAGCCGATGCCGTGGCCACGGTCGGCGATGGCACGAATCTCGCCAGGCCCCAGATCGAGAGCGCGCGCGCGGAGATCGAGCACGACGAAGTCGTTGCCGAGGCCGTTCATCTTGCGAAAGGGTATGGCGTTGGTCATCGAAACCCTTTTAGCCGCGACGGTTCCCTCAATGGAACAAAGAAAAGCGAAGGTCGGGAGGGCAGCTCAGCCCCGGTCCTCGCTTGGCTCCCTCATGAAGAAGAAGGCAAGCAGCGCAACGGCAGCAAAACCCGCGCCCGCGGCGAAGGTCGCGGTCGCGCCGAGCTTGACCCACAGCATTCCAGCCAAAATGCTCGCGAGCAGGGTGAACAGCCCCGTGACCAGGCCGAACAGACCGAAGGCCGTGCCGCGTAAGCGCTTCGGCGCCGAGATCGCGACGAGGGCCGCGAGCACCCCTTGCGTCAGCCCGAGATGCAGGCCCCACAGCGCGATGCCGACGAAGATCGCGGCCAGCGACTGCCCAAAGCCCAGCAGCAGATCCGCGGCGATCAGGGCAGCGAGCCCCGCCAGCAGCAGGGGACGCGCTCCCGTTTTGTCCTGAATTCGCCCAGCGGGATAGGCGCTCGCGGCAAACACGATGCTCATCGCTGCGATCACGGCCGGAGCAAGCCCAATGGCGAGACCGCCGCCCTGCGCCCTGAGCACGAGAAAGGCCTCGCTGAACCGGGCGAGCGTGAACACGGCGCCCGCGCCGACCACAAGCCAATAGGGGCGCCCCAGCAGGGCGATCTCCTGGAGTTTGAGCGGCACCTGGTCATGCTTCTGCGGGGCTGCTGGTTCGCTCACGCCGAACACGAGAATGGCGACGGCGATCAGCGCCGGCGGCACCGCGAACCAGAGCACGGTGCGAATGTCGTCGCTGAAAAGAGCCATGAGACCGATCGCGGCCGCCGGCCCCACCGTCGCGCCGATGGTGTCGAGCGACTGGCGGAGGCCGAACGCAGCGCCCCGGCGGGCGGGCGGCGTGACATCGGCAATAAGGGCATCGCGCGGCGCGGCGCGGATGCCCTTGCCGACGCGATCGGCAAAGCGGGCGAAAAGCACGAGCCCGACCGAGCTTGCCAGCGGAAATAGCGGCTTGGTTGCGGCGGCGAGACCATAGCCCGCCACCGCGAGCGCCTTGCGCTTGCCGAGAGTGTCGGACAGCCAACCGGAGAAAACGCGGCTGATCTGCGCCGTCGCCTCGGCGATCCCTTCGATCAGGCCGAGCACCGCGGCCGAAGCGCCGAGATTGAGCACGAGGAACAGGGGCAGGAGCCCATGGATCAACTCGGAGGAGATGTCCATGAACAGCGAGGTCAGGCCGAGCGCCCAGACCGTAGCCGGTAAGCCTTGCACTTTCGTCGCGTTCGGTGACACGGGCGCCATCTCCAGCATTGCCTGCTTCTTCGCCGCTGTTATATGGCGTTGTGAGCCCTAGAGCGCGATCACGTGAAATAGAATCACGACGGCGCTCTAGGTTTATTGTTTGACATTCACCCGCCGCAGCCAGTCACCAAGTGACCTATTCCAATGGGGAGTCCAGCTTATGCTCACCGTTCCGGCCGACGATCCCGTCGGCGCCCTCGTCCCCCACACCCTGAAGGAGGCAATGGCGGGCAAGAGCTCCGGGCCTCTCGCCGGGCGAAGCTTCATGGTCAAGGACCTGTTTTCCATCAAGGGCCACAAGGTCTCGAACGGCAATCCGGATTGGTACGCAGCCGCAGCGCCGGCGACAGCGACCGCAACAGTCATTCAACGCCTGCTCGATGCTGGCGCAACCCTCATCGGCATCACCATCTGCGACGAATTCTTCTACAGCGTGCTCGGCACTAATACTCATTACGGCGCGCCGATCAATGTGCGCAGCCCCCGCCATGTCACCGGCGGCTCGTCGTGCGGCTCCGCCGCCGCGGTTGCCGCCGGCCTATGCGACTTTGCGCTTGGCAGCGACACCGGCGGATCGGTGCGCGTGCCGGCCGCTTTTTGCGGCCTCTATGGCCTTCGCCCAACCCATGGCCGCATCGACCTGACCGGCGTCACGCCCATGGCGCCGAGCTACGACACCGTCGGTTTCCTCGCAGCGGACGCGGAGCTGTTTCGTGCCACCGGCCGCGTGCTGCTCGACGGCAGCCGAGTTGAAGCGCCGTTGACGCGGCTCGTCCTCGCGCAAGATATGGTCGGCCGTTCCGAAGCGAGCATCGACGAAACCCTATGGCGGGTGCTCGACGCGATCGGCGGCGCCTTGCCGGAACTCGAGCGCATGGACGTGGCCGGCGACGACTACGAGTCCTGGTGCGACGCCTTCCGCTACATCCAAGGCTTCGAGATCCAATCGACGCTGCTTCCCTTTGCGCTGTCCCATGCCGACGGATTGGCGCCTGCTATCAGAGAGCGCTTCGAGATCGCCTCCCGCAGGACGCCGGAAGAGGCAAGGACGGGACGCGACATTCGCGCCGCCGCCGCCGCGCGGCTGCACGCGCTGGCCAAGCCCGGCACCATGATCGTGATGCCCACGACGCCGACGCTACCGCCAGAGAAGGACATCCCGGACGGCGCCTCGACCGTCGAGTTCCGCACGCTTACCCTCGGTAGCACCTGTGTGGCGGGTCACGCCGGCTTGCCGCAAATCTCCATTCCGGCGGGCGTGGCGGCCGGCTGCCCCGTGGGCCTCTCCTTCATCGGCTGGGCCGGAGGCGACGAAGCGCTGCTCGACCTCGCTGTGCGGCTTGCACCGCTGCTCGCCCGCAAAGCTTGACTTGAGGCCTCCACTCAACGACATTCGGGCGAAATTCAGTGGCAGCTCACTTTTCCGAGCCGCCGCCCTGCACACGGATGGCGCTCAAGTAGCGCGAAGCTCGGCAGCGCATCAAAAAAATCCGGGAGGCAGGGGGGTCAACATCCGACAGCGCGACGCGCCCTCGGGTGCTTTTTTGGTTTGCATGCTCCTCATGCTGAGGAGCGCTCGCCAGAGCGCGTTTCGAAGCATGAGGCCTCACCCTTCGAGACGGCGCAATAGCGCCTCCTCAGGGTGAGGAGGAAGGACGAGATTTTGATGTTCGAAACCCTGTCGGATCGCCTTGGCGCCATCCTCGACAAGCTCACCCGCCGCGGGAGCTTGAGCGAGACGGACGTGGCCGAAGCGATGCGCGAGGTCCGCCGCGCTTTGCTCGAGGCGGACGTGGCGCTCGACGTGGTGCGCGACTTCACCGAGGCAGTGGCGGCGAAGGCGGTCGGCCAGGAGGTGGTGCGCTCCATAAGCCCCGGCCAGATGGTGATCAAAATCGTCCATGACGAGCTCGTGCGCATGCTTGGCGTCGAAGCCGCGCCGATCGATCTCGCCGCGACGCCCCCGGTGGTGATGATGCTGGTGGGCCTCCAGGGCTCGGGCAAGACCACGACCACCGCCAAGATTGGCAGGCGCCTGCAGGCCCGCGACAAGAAGAAAGCGCTGATGGCCTCGCTTGATACGCGGAGGCCCGCGGCACAAGAGCAGCTCCGCGTGCTGGGCGAGCAGACTGCCGTCGCCACATTGCCCATCGTCGAAGGCCAAGACCCGGCGGGCATCACTCGGCGCGCGCTCGAAGCAGCAAAACTCGGCGGCTATGACGTGCTCCTGCTCGACACCGCCGGCCGTACCCATATCGACGAGGCGCTGATGGCGGAGACGGCGGAGATCGCCGCCCTCGCCAAGCCGCATGAGACGCTGCTGGTGGCCGACGCGCTGACCGGCCAGGACGCGGTCAACCTCGCCCGCAGCTTCGACCAACGCCTGCCGCTCACCGGCATCGTGCTCACCCGCATCGATGGCGACGGTCGCGGCGGCGCGGCGCTGTCCATGCGTGCGGTCACCGGCAAGCCGATCAAGCTGATCGGCACGGGTGAGAAGCTCGAGGCGCTGGAGGAATTCGACCCATCGCGCATCGCCGGACGCATCCTCGGTATGGGCGACGTGGTGGGACTCGTCGAGAAGGCCATCGAAACGGTCGAGCTCGACAAGGCCGAGGCCATCGCGCGCAAAATGCGCAAAGGCGCCTTCGACCTCGAGGACATGGCCGAGCAGCTACGCCAAGTGCAGAAGCTCGGCGGCATGGGCGGCGTTCTCGGCATGCTGCCCGGAATCGGGAAGATCAAGAAGCAGATCAACGCCGCCAATCTCGACGAGACGATTCTGAAGCGCCAGCAGGCGATCATCGGCTCGATGACGAAATCCGAGCGCAAGAACCCGAAGCTGCTCAACGCCTCGCGCAAAAAGCGCGTGGCCGCGGGCTCGGGCACCTCCGTGCAGGACATCAACAAGCTCGTGAAGATGCATCGGCAGATGGCCGACATGATGAAGGCCATGGGCAAGAAGCGCGGCATACTCGGTTCCATGTTCGGCGGCGGCCCGCCGCCTGAGCTTCCAGCCGAATTGCCGGCCGGCGCTGCCGCGGCCCCGCCTCCCGGCTTCCCATCACTTCCGCCCGGCACCTTTCCGGGCATGGGTGGTGGCCTGCCGGGTGGCCTGCCTGGCCTTCCGGGTCTTCCCCGCGGGCTTCCCGGCCTGCCAAAGTCGAAAAAAAGATGAGCCTGGAGATCAGCACCCCCAGTCACCCTTATTTGCGAAGAGAAGGATCGAGCATGTCACTGAAGATCAGACTCGCGCGGGCCGGCGCCAAGAAGCGGCCCTATTACCGGATCGTCATCGCTGACTCACGGAGCCCGCGCGACGGCCGCTATATCGAGAAGATCGGCACCTTCAACCCGCTTTTGCCGCGTGAGTCCGAAGAGCGCGTCAAACTCGACGAGGATCGCGTCAAGCATTGGCTGAGCGTGGGCGCTCAGCCGACCGACCGCGTGCTCCGGTTCCTCGACAAGATCGGGCTCGCCAAGCGCGAGGCCCGCTCGAACCCGAACAAGGGCCAGCCCGGCAAGAAGCGCATCGAGCGCGAAGAGGCAAAGGTTGCGGCTCAGGCCGAGAAGGCCAAGGCCGCCGCCGAGAAGGCTGCTGCGCCCGCAGAGCCCGAACAACCTGGCGCCGAATAGCCTTGCCGAATTCGCGACGAGTTGGACCTCCCTCCCGAACCCCCTCTGACAAGGGGGAACGGGAAGAGCGCGTGCTGCTCGGCGACATCGGACGCCCCCAAGGGCTGAAGGGCGAGGTGCGCATCCGCTCCTTCACCGCGGAGCCCGTCGCCATTGCCGACTATGGCGCGCTCGAGGACGAGACGGGCACCCGTGGGATCGAGATCGAGAGCCTGCGGACCGACGCCAAAGGCGTGGTCGCGCGCATCAGAGGCGTGGCGACGCGGGAAGGCGCCGAGGCGCTGACCGGAACCAAGCTCTATGTCCCCCGCTCGCGCCTGCCTGAGCACGGCGAGGAGGAATGGTACCATTCCGATCTGATCGGCCTCGCTGTGCTCGACCAGGCGGGAGCGAGCCTCGGCGCGGTGGTGGCGATCCACAATTTCGGCGCCGGCGACCTGCTCGAGATCAGACCCGCGGCCGGCGGCCCCGACATGCTCGTGCCTTTCACGCGGGAGACGGTGCCTGAGGTCGATGTGGAGGGTGGTCGCCTCACCCTCGTCCCGCCCGAGGGCCTGTTCGAGTGAGAATGTCATCGCCTTGGCGCGCCGCTGTCCTCACCATCTTCCCCGAGATGTTCCCGGGACCCTTGGGCCTGAGCCTCGCCGGCAAAGCGCTCGCGCAAGGGACATGGGAGCTTTCCGCCGTCGACATCCGCGAGGTCGCGGAAGACAAGCACCGGTCGGTGGACGACACGCCTGCCGGCGGCGGCGCCGGCATGGTGATGCGCGCCGATATCGCTGGCAGGGCCATCGATGCCGCACGCGCTCTGATGCCCACGGCGGCACCCACCCTCTATCTCTCGCCGAGGGGCACGCCACTCACGCAAAGCCGCGCGCGGGAGCTGGCGCAAGGACCGGGCGTCATTCTGCTCTGCGGCCGCTTCGAGGGCGTGGACGAGCGGGCGCTGGAGGCGCGTAACGTCGAGGAGGTTTCGATCGGCGATTACGTCTTATCGGGGGGTGAGCTTGCCGCCGTGGTGCTGATCGATAGCGTGGTGCGTCTGCTCCCGGGCGTCGCCGGGAACGAAGTTTCCCTCGCCGAGGAGAGCTTTACCGGGGGCCTCCTCGAATATCCGCATTACACGCGACCGCGAGAGTGGGAAGGCCGGGCCATCCCAGAGGTGCTGCTGTCCGGCGACCATGAGAAAATCGCCAAA
Organism: uncultured Alphaproteobacteria bacterium; assembly: GCA_963804705.1. Taxonomy (GTDB): domain Bacteria; phylum Pseudomonadota; class Alphaproteobacteria; order Rhizobiales; family Methyloligellaceae; genus Methyloceanibacter. Next base: position 115,905 of record CAWDRM010000021.1, on the reverse strand, counting down.
TGGCGCCGCGAGCAGGCGGAAGCCGTCACCAGGGCCCGCCGCCCCGATCTGTGGGAGAAATTGAAGAAACGCTGACACTCCACTCGTCATTGCCGGGCTTGACCCGGCAATCCATAGCTATCGCTTTGTCGGTGCGCAAATTGTATGGATGCCCGGATCAAGTCCGGGCATGATGCCGAGAGGCCGGCCAGGGGGTGCAAATCCATCGACAACCACAAAAAGCTAGGCTAGGAAACCCCTCGCGAGCCTCGCGCCCGCAATCAAAGCCAGGATCAATCAAAAAGAATGGCGTTCGCCGGAAGGCCATATGGCCAGGCAGGCGCCCCTGAAAGGTATGTGACATGAACATCATCGAGCAGCTCGAGCAGGAGCAGGCGGCGGCGCTTGCCAAGAAGCGCAAAGTTCCGGAGTTTGGCCCGGGCGATACGGTGCGCGTCAACGTCAAGGTGGTCGAGGGCGAGCGCTCCCGCGTGCAGGCCTATGAGGGCGTGTGCATTGGCCGTGCCGGCGGCGGCATCAACGAGAATTTCACCGTGCGCAAGATCTCCTATGGCGAAGGCGTCGAACGCGTGTTTCCCGTGCATTCGACCCTGATCAACTCGATAGAGGTGATCCGCCGCGGACGCGTGCGCCGCGCCAAGCTCTATTATCTGCGTGGCCGCCGCGGCAAGTCGGCCCGCATCCCCGAGCGCCAGGTCGCGCGCGGCAAGCAGAAGGACGTCTTCAAGGGCTTCACCAATCCAAAAGGCGAGTCCGACGATCTGAAGCTAATCCCAGGTGTGACCCCGGAGCTCGAGAAAAAACTGAACAAGCTTGGGCTGATCAAATTCGAGCAGATCGCCAATCTGTCCGACGATGAGATCGCGAAGGTCGACGAGGCGCTGTCGCTTAACGGCCAGATCGAGAACGACGACTGGACGGCCAAAGCCGTGGCGCTGATGGCCGAGACCACCGCCGGTGAGGTCCCCGCCGAGGAAGAGGGCGAAACCGAAGGCGGCGCTGAAGACGTCGAAGCCGAGGCGCCCAAGGCCAAGCCCGCCAAGAAGGGCAAGAAGGGCTAGGCCCCTCCTCAATCCTATCCGCAAACTTCATCCCTCCCCCTTGCGGGGAGGGTGGCTCGGGCCGTTTTGAGGTCCGAGCCGGGTGGAGGGGTCTTGCGCTCGGTCTCATTCGCCATACCCGGCCTATAGAACTTTCGCCCCACGCGGGCGCGCCGACCTCCCCGTCAAGGGGAGGTATGGAGTTCCTGGCACCCTGGGTTTGAAAACGACAGTTAGACGAACTATGTGACGTGTAGAGATTGTAGATTTTTTGAGCAATTCGACCAAACCCGACATGGCCAAGCCCCGCACCGTTTACGACAAGATCTGGGACGACCACCTGGTGCATGAGGCGCCGGACGGCACTTGCCTCCTCTATATCGACCGCCATCTGGTGCATGAGGTGACGAGCCCGCAGGCCTTCGAGGGCCTGCGCATGGCCGGCCGCAAGGTGCGCAGCCCCGAGAAGACCCTCGCCGTGGTCGATCACAACGTGCCGACCACCGACCGCAGCCACGGCATCGACGATCCGGAATCGGCGCTGCAAGTGGCGACGCTCGCGGAGAATGCGCGCGAGTTCGGCATCGACTATTTCAGCGAGCTCGACCACCGCCAAGGCATCGTTCACATCATCGGCCCGGAGCAAGGCTTCACCCTCCCCGGCACGACCATCGTCTGCGGCGATTCCCACACCTCGACCCATGGCGCGTTCGGCGCGCTCGCCCACGGCATCGGCACCTCCGAGGTCGAACATGTGCTGGCCACCCAGACGCTGATCCAGCGGAAGGCCAAGAATATGCGCGTGCGCGTTGACGGCGCGCTGCCCCAAGGCGTCACCGCCAAGGACATCATCCTCGCCATCATCGGCGAGATCGGCACCGCCGGCGGCACCGGCCACGTCATCGAATATGCCGGCGATGCGATCCGCGCGCTCTCCATGGAAGGGCGCATGACGATCTGCAACATGTCGATCGAGGGCGGCGCGCGCGCAGGCCTGATCGCGCCCGACGAGAAGACCTTCGACTATGTCAGGGGACGTCCCCGCGCGCCCAAGGTCGGCGCCTTCGAGGCGGCGCTTCGCCACTGGCAGACGCTCTATTCCGATTCTGATGCCGAGTTTGACCGCGAGATCGTGCTTCACGCCGAGAGGCTGCCGCCGCTCGTCACCTGGGGCACGAGCCCGGAGCAGGTGGTCGCCATCACCGGACACGTGCCGCGCCCGGAAGAGATCGCCGACGAGACCAAGCGCCGCGCGGCGGAACGCTCGCTCGATTATATGGGGCTCAACGGCGGGGAGAAGATCACCGACCTCACCCTGGACCGCGTCTTCATCGGCTCCTGCACCAATGGGCGCATCGAGGATTTACGCGAGGTCGCCAAGGTCGTCGCCGGCCGCCAGGTGAACGCCAATGTCAGCGCCATGATCGTGCCGGGCTCAGGTCTGGTGAAGGAGCAGGCGGAGGCCGAAGGTCTCGACACGATCTTCAAGGCCGCCGGCTTCGATTGGCGGGAGCCAGGCTGCTCCATGTGCCTCGGCATGAACCCGGACCAGCTCAGCCCCCGCGAGCGCTGCGCCTCGACGTCGAACCGCAATTTCGAGGGTCGCCAGGGCCGGCTCGGCCGCACCCACCTCGTCTCGCCGGCCATGGCGGCGGCGGCGGCGCTGGTCGGCCGCTTCGTCGACATCCGCGAGTTTCATTGAGCCGGTTCCCCTCGCGGGGTTGACGATGGCGAAGTCCCTGGCGCAACAGAGATTTGGCGCGGCGGCGGCCGACTACGCCACCTCAGCCCTGCGTGCGAGCGGCGCAAGCCTGGCCTAGCTTCCTGCGCCCGCGCACAACCGACGCCGGAACCGTGTTGACGCTCAAGGAAGGAATTATTGTCGCCAAGAAACCAGCTAATGTTGGTGCCTGATGACAAAGCGCACGGCATCTCGGGAGCTTGCGACCAGCAGCGCGGTCGATTGGCACGGCGCGCAGGCCCCGAGCCTCGCCGAGATCGAGGCGATCGCCGACGTGGCCTATCGGCGGTTGCCCGCCCACTTCCGCAAGCTCACCGGCGATGTCGTCATCCGCGTGGTGGACTTCCCCACTGACGACATGCTCGACGATCTAGGCATCGAATCTCCGTTCGATCTGCTCGGCCTCTATTCGGGCGTCGATCTCGCGCGCAAGAGCGTGATGGATGCGGGTGCAGCGCCCGACATGGTGCTGCTCTACCGCCGGCCGATGCTCGACTATTGGGCCGAGCACGAGGACACGCTTGGCGAAATCGTCACCCATGTGCTGGTACATGAGATCGGCCATCATTTCGGCCTCTCCGACGCCGATATGGCGGCGATCGAGGCCGAAGGCGCGGCTTGAAGCCAGCCCCTACCAGCTTGCGGTATCGGACTCTCCGGTGACATAGGTCACGATCGCCTTTTCGAGCTTGGCATACTCCTCGCAAGCATCCCCGCAGCGCTCGGCGATCTCCATGAGCTGATCTCGCGCACTCGCCACATCGCCCTTCTGCAGATAGCCCTCGCCCAGATATTCCCGCGCGCGGAGATAGTTCGGATCGAGCGCGAGCGCCTGATGGTAATAGTCGAGGCCCTTGTCGACGTCGCCGAGCTTGCGCGTGCTATAGCCGATATAGTTCAGCACGCGCGGCTGCTCCTGTTTCTTGATGTGATGCGGGATGTCGACCGACGCAGCGTATTGGCCTTCATCGACGAGCGCGCGCGCCTCATCGTAGAAGTCCTGATCGGTCAGCGCGGCGGACTGGGCGTCGATGCAGGCTTGGCTCTCGCCCTGCCAGACGCGGCCACCGCCGCAACTGACTTTGACGCAAGCTTTCGTCTTGGCGCTGTATTTGTGACCGGCCGGGCATTTGCCTTTGGGGGAAGCCTTGGGCGGCTCGGTATCCCCGCAATCCGCGTCGGCCAAGGCATGGCCACCGGCGATGCCAAGACTGAGCAGCAACATGCCGCCGAGCCAGATGGATCGAGCCATCTTTGCTGGAGCACTCTCGCGTCCCATGATGCTTGTCCTTCGCTTCAGCGAGGCGCGCCGGCCTCGTCGCTATCGCACCACCATTCTCTGCCAAGGAAGAGCGGCAAGGCCAGGGCGGCCGCGCGCCATCACGCGATTTTGAGACATGTCGAAGTGTCATTGCAGAATGGTATAAATCCAAGGGTTTGCGGGTGGTGGTCTAACATCCGTCTAATACTGCGACAAATCGTCTCACCACCTATTTAGTGCTTGCTGCATCAAACGCCGAATCGCGCCTCGGGCCGACTCGGTAGGTTGTCTTGGTGCCCTCTTGCTGACGCGCCAGCCTCACCCTTGGCCGCTTGCCGTTGAACTTGGACCATGGCCTGCGACCCACCGCTGGGTTATACCCCGGTTCGCTATAGGGAGGATAAGAGGGTGTTTCGCAAAATTTGTCTCGTCCTAGGAATTGTAGCCGCAGTGATGCTGCCATCGGAAATGTTCGCCAGAGGCGGACATGGTGGTCACGGACATGGTGGTCGCGGCCACGGTGGTCACGGACATCATGGCCACGGTGGTCACGGACATTACGGTCACGGTGGTCACGGACATCACGGTCACGGTGGTCACGTACACCATGGCCACGGTGGTCACGTACATCATGGACATGGCCATGGGCACGGTCGCTACTGGCACGGTCGCTGGTACGGCTATGGCGTAGGTTCATGTTGGCGATGGACGCCCGATGGCTACGTTTGGATTTGCGGTTACTGAGAACGCTTCGGAGGGGCTGGCGATGCCAGCCCCTTCCTGACGCAAAACGCCGAGTCTCGCTAAAATCTAAGAAACGGTGTTCCACGTTGTCACCGGGCGGTGAGACTGGGGGGATAGCCGACCGGGTAACGCGCCAGCCTCACCCCTGGCTTCTTGCCATTGATGAATTCCACCCGGCTTTCTCTAGCGCGCCTTCTCGATGGCCGCCAGAGTCTCTGATGAAGCGGTATAGTGCGAAGGCTGCACTAGAGCGCGAGCTGGAGCGGCTGTGAAGGAGTGGTGTGGGATAGGAGGAGTTAGGGATGGGACCAAACCACATTAACGAAAGTCCGGCCCGCAAGAGCGTCGGCGCATACGTTGTCGCCGTGGCGCTCGGCATAACCGCCGCAAAGGCCCCTCTGCCTCTATGGGGAGCACTTCTAGTCGGTGGTATGGTCTGGTGGGGCTTACACATGGTAGCTGGCCTCAAAATCCGATGGAGTTATCGGGACTAAACCCAGGGCATCCCATGACCCGCCATGACACCATGGACGTGCTTACCGGCCCCAGCACTTTAGACACGCTCAAAGGCGCTGCGCTCGTTGCCGCCGCATGGTTCCACGCCGTCACGGAATGGGAATCGACGTGGCGAGCCCCATTCACCATCAAGGCTCCCGCTTCACCACACGCCCCTATCATCGTCGTGTGATGAGACGCTTCCCGCCGCCCGTTCGGGGGAGTATGTGAGACGGATAGTTGCGAACAGCGCTCGCGCGCATGTCGGGCTTTTTTTTGGAACGCAAATTCCCTGGAGAAAAACGAGCATGAGATACGCATTGGTAATTATCGCCCTGACCCTATCGCTTGTGGGTTGCAGCAAACCGAAGAGCGGGTGCGCGACCCACAGTGACGAGGCGTCATGTACAGCCGACAAGTTGTGCGACTGGAATTCGGATAAAAACAAGTGCAAGAAGGCCGTGGCAGCGCCCAAAGCCGAAGCTCCCGCCCCGCAAGCGGCGCCCACTCCGGCGCCAACCCCGGCACCGGCTCCTCAGACCCAAGCTCCCGCGCCGTCACAGCCAGAACAGGCACCGGCGGAAGCCCCTCATCCTGCGCCTATGGCTCCTCCCGCTCCAAAGAATCAATAGACTTGAGGGCGTTGGCTTCGGCCGGCCGCCCTCTCTTCATCGAACGCGCTAGACGTTCTCCCGCTCGTATCGTGGAGATTGAGCGGACTGGGCGCGGGGCGGCTTACAGGAATATGCTCAAGCGGCACAGTGCCGAGGCTGTGCTTGAGCGTGAACTAGAGCGGCTGGTGAAGGAGTGGGGAAGGCACTAACGGGGACTGGCGATGAACTATGGTAAGTGGGCACCGGGAACCGGCATCATCATTTTTCTGCTGCTGATAATCGCGGACAAGCTTCATGCCTTCGATGGACTGTTCGCTCCAACAAATTGGGTGATGACCATTGCGCTCGTAGCAGGCTTTTTCATCGTCTGCTATGCGGTTATGTTTATCTGGTGGCTCCTCTCCAGACTCTATCGGGGCTGGGCTGATGCGTGGACGGGGGTTCCAGAGTGGGCAAGGTTCCTGCACGGTATTGTGTTGGTGCTGCTGCTTGCCTCAACAGCCTTTTATTTTGTTTATCACGGCATCCCATGAGCCAACATGACTGTCACGGACATGTGGCCGGAGTCGCTGTCATAGCGGCGATGGCGTCAATATATTGGTGGTGGCGGGAGTTTGGTTGCAGGCTGATATGAAGAGGATACCAGCCTCTCGCGGTGCGGTTACTACTCGCGTTGTCCTTGGAATGGATCCCAACACCAATGAAGGCCGCTCCAAGGGTTTTTTGCAAGGAGCCGTAGAGTGTTTCTATGCTGCCCAGAAACTAGACGACGAACTACAGGATACGGTCGGCGAATACATTCTGATTTTTCACGCCCTCGAACTCGGGCTTAAGGCCTATTTGGCGAAGCACGGATACTCTGACAAGCAACTTCGGCAAAAGCCGTTTAGGCACGATTTGGTTACTCTCTGCGCCAAGGCGCGCGAACATGGGCTTTCTATTGCGGTTCACGAGTCCGATGCACTGATTAAATGGCTCAGTGAGTCGTACAATTCCCTTCGTTACGACTTTACCGAGACGCGCGAACACCCAATGGGACAGGTGCTATTTCCGATCGTCGCTGAAGTGTTGTACGCTTCCCAACCCCTCCAAAAATGACAAGGCAGTGTCCCACACCCGGTCGAGCCAACTAGAGTAAGCGTCTACTTTCGCTGACCCGATAAGCAAATGACCGAGCGCACGGGACGACGCTTCCCAGCACCATGGACTGTTGAGACGATTCCTGGTGGCTTCAAGGTGATTGACGCCAATGGCCAATCGCTCGCCTATATCTATTCGCGCGAGACAAAGGACGCGGCAGACATAGCCGGGGTGCTGACTGAGGATGAAGCGCGTCGGATAGCCAGCAACATCGCCAAGCTGCCAGCCTTGCTCGCAAAGAGACCGATTGATTAGGCTGGGGCGGCTTTCGGTTGATGTGGGGGCGATGACCGAAGAAGAATGGCACCGCTTCGTTTGGGGAGGCGTCCCTCGGATTATAACCGTGATGGAGCTACCACATGACCTTTGTAAGGTCATCGGCTCAGCATCCCCGATTGTTCGAATGGAGCATTATTACGCGCTCAAAGCAGCGATGAAGCATGGATTCGATTCGCACCATTTCCCAATGGTCCCCATTGCCATCGAGTTTGGGCGCTGCGTTCTGGAGCGTCCACGATGCCTTTCATTTTTTTATTTTGACGAGCACGTTTTCGATAAGTGGTTCCACGTTGCGCTTAAGGCGAACAACGCCGGGACCGAGATTTGGCTGTCGTCGTTCCATCGTACTAAGCCGCACGAGGTCGGGCGCATCACCCGGAAGGGTACAATCATCAGGCCCGAGAAATGGTAACGGGCGGCAAAGCCGCCCGTCCAAATGCGCGGTGGGGACTCCAATTCCCCCACATAACGCATCCGGGCTCATCGCCAATTCCCGGAGCCACGGCTTGGAGATTCACCGTGTCACGCGCACCCGTAATGTAGGTCAAACATGAAGGCACTTCAATGCGTATCAGCGGGGCGGGCTTCGGTCGCCCCCTCCTTTGTGATATACTTGCTGCATGAAATATTCACGCGCACACGCCGTAGCAATTGGCAAATGTCTCGTAGCTCAAGACCTTCACCGAGCTAGAGGCGGGCAAGCATTCCCTGGCTCATTTCGAGGCTCACACTCCGCGCCGTTCCAAGCCCCACACCAACACGGTTTTGCGGACGGCGGCGCGCCACAGGGTCCGCCCGATAGCGACCCGCCTCCGGGCTATTCCACCTATGGGCCTGGAATTGGCCTTCAACGACCCTTTGGCAATTACATGCCGATGGGCTCCCTTGGTGGCGGTTATGCCAAACCCCTAGACATGTCTAACAATCCGGCCATGGCTGCGATGATGCAGCAAAGCGCCCCTCACGCGCATGGTGGTGGTATAGACGAGAACGCCCTGCATCATGCCCAATGCCTATTGGAGGGTGCGAAGCGGGCTTGCGGGGGTCAAATCAGCTTCAAGTCTGGTGGCGAGGTTAAGGAGTCCGCCCATGTACGTGAAGCCAAGCGGCTGCTCGCGCTGATCGACCGCATCGACACAGAGAATCCGCGCGTCAGTGCTGACAAACGATTTTCGTATGCTTGCCAGCGTGCGCCCGGACTTAGCAGATTCCTAAAAATGCTATTGCAAGACGGTTGGTCGCGAAGCGGCGCAAGGGCGCAAATTCATGGGGCGCTCATTCGGTGGGTGCAAGAGGAATGACCATTTCCCCCTCCTATATCGGGGCCTACCCGACGATCATAGTCACTATTCTCTGCCTCACCTCAACCTCGGCTTTCGCCTGCGTATTCGACACCGACTGTAAGCCCGGCATCAAGTGCGTGGATGGTGCCTGTAGCCGCGACCTGCTTTCGGACGACGGCGATGCCCCCGTGAAGCGACCGACTACGAAGACCTGCATGGACGACAATGATTGCAGCCCAGGTTCCCGTTGCATCAAGGGCACAGGCTTCGAGGGTGTCTGCATCGGCCACTGACTACCTCGCAACTCTGCGGAGCGATGCTGCGCCAGAGCCTGCGTTGGCCCTGCGTGACTCGGCCGAACGGTAACGTTCGCTTTGGGTCATTAGCGGACATACTGAGAAGTCCGCGCCATGCCCGCTTTACCCCCAATAACGGACGATGGGCGGCGCATCACCTATGGCGAGGCTCTGGCCGCCTGGGCAAGTCATGGTCAAACCAGCGTGATGGAAGTTGTCAACGGCGAGGTCAGCACACAGGTAACAGTAGTGGGTGTCGGTCTTTCCCGGCGCTCGATCGCGAAGGAGATTATCTATGAGCAGAGTCCTCAAGATAGGCGTCGCAAGCTTCGGAACTGTAATACTCTTGAGTGCGGCCTCGCTTCACCCAGCCGCTGCCCGCATCCTCTGCGACGGTGAGTTCCAAATCACGCAGTATGGTCGCATCGCAACGCCTTACTGTGGGGATCAGGTAATTGCTAAAGTCGCGAATAGCTATGGATGGCACGATTCAGCGGCTGAGGTAGGTAGTAATCCGCTCGCCAAAGTCTACATTTGCCAGACGTTGGGCACTGACTGGCGATTGCAGGGACCTTGTGCTGGATACGTACCCCACGGTGGTATTCGTTAGGCCAAATTCACTGCATCAGCAGCGCCAGCTCAGGCACACTGGGCGACACATTCAGGTCAGCATTTGGCTGTCGGTTCATGAGTACACGCCCTAGATGGGGTCACCTATGGCGAGGCTCAGCAAATCCGGCTCAAGCTCGCCAGCTTGATCTAGGCCCTACCGCGTGCCAACCGCTCTGCCATTGCCGCCTTTTGCTCTACAGATAGGACACGTTTGGCGCGGAATGGATTAGTACCCATGCGGAAGGCCCAGCTTGGGCAGTTGACCGCAGTACACTTGCGGACCTCCGAAGCCACGCCGCAGCAACAATCCAAGCATCGCGCCCGAAGGGCCTTCAGGGGATTTTTCTCCCCGTGGTACAGGGCAAAAATTCTCCGAAGGCACTTCCCTGGGGTCCCTGCCTATCAATTCCCCTCCATCGCTCTGAAATGGCGATATTTCGCGTAAGTCCCGAAGGGCGTCGTTAGAGGGTGGCGGCTCGAAGGTCGTCATTTTGGATAAAGGATCGAGGATTGGGTAATAAGGGGCACCCAATGCTGAAAGCCTCGGCAGAGCGGGAGGAAGCGGCTAAGGCCGCGAGGCGTCAGAGGCGCAAGCATGACCGAGCCTGAGGCCGATATGGCCGTGGTCGAGCCCATATTGGCCGTCACGGAGATAAACCTAGAGGCCGCTGCCCGGAGGCTGGCTGTTGGAAGGCCCCGACAGTGCGCTTGTAACGCCTTCACCGCTGCCGATATGGCGCAACGCTATCTCACAGAGCCCACGTCCGCACTGAGGGCCGAATTGCTCACCATAACTATCAGGACGAGGGCTGACTGCTTGGCGGTGTTAAGGGTGATCGGGGCCGGGAATGATCTGGCATTGACGAGGCACCTGGTGGCGTGCCTGCACTCTTATCTGACGGCGGCATAACCCCACACCGGCCCGGACAGGCGTTGGTTGCAAAAATTTAATGTGGAGCGCTCTTGAAGCTTAGGTGGTTACTCAATAGTTTAGTTGCATCAGGTAACAACTTTCATCGGTAGTGCCCCCCCGTCTAGCCGAAGTTACCTGTTAAGCGTCGGCTTTCCCTCCCGGCGCACGCGCGTCAAGCGCTTTTGAGGCACTCAACCTCCCGGTTGGGTGCCTTATTTTTTTCCGGTTGGGTGCCTTATTTTTTTGTTGAGCCCTGGTCTTTGTCAGTCGGTGTATCTTTTCTACAACGCGATGGACTAATTTTTAGGCGTCGCGCCTGGTTGCCCGATCTTCGCCACGGTTACCAACTCTACTCGTTAACGATTCGCGCGCAGACGAGAGGGAAAACGGCTGCACGACAACGGGGGAGCTAGCCGGGGGGCTAAGCTCTCCCTTCTTTTTTGGCGACCGAATCGCCTTTTTTTAATCACGGCGCGATTTCTGGTTGCGTAGCTGGCCGTCGGCGCGCGTTTGTACCGGCATCGAGATTATTGCCGCCCTGGGTGCCTGTCCGCTGCATAACTCACTAGGTTCCGCCACCACGCCTTGAGCCACGCAATCAACCGTATTGGTGGGAACAGCTTTGACTTAGGCGCCGAGACAAAGGGCCGGAAGAGGCCCATCAACCGGACTTCCTCTGCTTTACGAATCCGGTCGGCTTTGGCTTTTCGTAGGGTTGACGCCCAATCCAATCCACAACCTCAGTTTCGAGCCAGACGCGACGGCCACCGAGGAGTTCGACCGGGCGGGAAAGCCCGCTCATCTATCCACTTGTTTAACGTGCTCCAGGTTTTTACGAGACCGCTAGAGCGCAAATCCTCGAAATGTAATAACTGCACGGCTTCAACTCCTAAAGATAACAAGGCTACGCCCCGGCGCAAACGCCGGGTTTCCGCACATGATTGCCTCCTGTTTGGGGTTGGTGCAGCTTCGCCCGCCAGCGGACTAACTGCCTGAGTTGAAAGCTAGGTGGCGGTCGGTTGGTGGTCAAGCACTCTTGCATAATTTTTCTACATTCGACGGCGGCGGGGTCACAATGTCCCTAATCCTGTTCGCCAGCCGCAACAGCGCGTCACCTTTCTCGTCGAGATAATCGTGCCGGTCATAGATGCCGACAACGCCATCTTGCTTATGGCCCATGATAAGCTCGGCGTGGAGTGTCAGCACGCCAGCCGCAGCCATCAGCGAGCGTGCGGTCCTGCGCAAGTCGTGAAGCGTCCAACGTGGCATGGGGAACGCGGCTTCAAAGTGCCTTTTCTGCCGCGCAATCTTGCTACGGGGTGAGCCGGTAGCATCGGCAAACACAAACGGACTATCGGCATTGGTGCGGTGTTGATCCTCGATGACGTCGAGGGCTATCTGAGGCAAGCGTAGCGCCTCGGCGTTGCCCTTCTCGCGGGCTTCGGCTGGAATATGCCAAACGCCGTCCCGAATGTCGGACCAGCGCATGGTTGCGATCTTCTCTTTCCGTTGCGCGGTCAACAGTGCAAACTTGGTGAAATTGCCGAATAGGTCATCGGCCTCCCACAACGCAGCAATCTCGTCATCCTTCAAGATGCGGTCGCGCCTACCGTCGCCCCGGCGCTTCATGCCGCGAATGATCGGGGATTCGTAGCTTTCATCGCGCATGGCGTACCACTGGCAAATGCTCGAAATGGTGCTGAGCACATAGTCGGCGCTTCGCGCGCCGCTGCCATCTTCCACGCGGTCGAGCAGAGCGACAATGTGCTTGCGGCGAACATCGACAAAGTTCATGCCGCGAAATGCTGGCAGGATGTGCTTTTGCAGTAGTCCGTGAATCGTGTCCTGCGAGCGCAAATTGGACTTGATGACATGACGCTGAAACCATGCGCCCGCGATGCCTTCAAAGGTAGCCGCGTCCTGGGCCTCGCTGAGCACGGTCGAGCGGATCGAGCGCAGCATCGCCATGGCTTTCTCGCGTGCGTCATCAATGCTCATTGGTGGGAAGCCTATGGTCTTCCATATCTGCTTCCCCTTCGGGTCGCGGGCCACGACCAGAAACGCCTTCGCGCCGCTCGGCATGACCCTGATGTAATGGCCGCGCAATTCAGGATCGGGGATTGTCTGGCGCTTGTCGGAAGCCTTGAGATTGGCAACCCCCTCGTCGTTTAGTCGCTTGGCGCGAAGCATCGGAAAATCCTCCCTTTTAGCCTATGGTCTAACACGGGCTAACGATTATCAGTGGTCTAACGTCGGTCTAACAATAGGCCACGAATCGCTTAAATTGCAAGGGGTAATGGGTGGCTGGTTTCTGCCGAAAATTGCCGCGTGCGGTGGCTAAGTGTCATGTATCGCGTGCGTCCGTTGTCGCACGCGCTTTTGGCGTTGACGGAGGCGCATGCGGCCCCGCAGACTGTGCGGAGGACGCTGGGCAGCAGGGGATATATTCAATGGGGTCGGCTGCCCGCCTACGGGCCATTCTTGCGCTTTTTCTTGCCGTCGCCGTGGCTGGCCCCGAGCATCAGGCTCTTGGCATCGAGAAGGACAAGGTGGTCCCTCCAGGAAGGCTGGTCATCGCCGGGCGGCGGCTGTCCTGTGGCGGCACGCAGACGCTGCTCAGGGATTTCGAAGGCTTCGCCGTCTCCTCGACGGTGATCATGCTCAACATGCAGGCCCTCAACCCCCTGCCACGGCAGGTGCAGTGGCTAATCTACTATCACGAATGCGGGCACATCCTGTACGGCACGGACGAGAATTCGGCCGATTGCTACGCGGTGCGGCGCGCGAGGCGCGAAGGCTGGCTCAACGATCAGGCGCTCGAGGACATCTGCGCGGTGTTCAACATCGCGGGCCACGGTCCCGTGCATCCGGACCCCGAGGAGCGCTGCAATCAGCTCCGCCAATGTTTCGTCAAGAAAGGCGGCGTGACCGCGCGGGACGGCGGCAGATAGCCACATTCTGGCCCCTGGAGGCCGATTGCGCAAAGCCCCCTCGCCTCGTAAGCTGGAGGCGCCATGAGGGATGCATCGACGAGGACTTGGGGGGCGCTGCTCGGCGTCCTGATCTTCGGGGCTCTTGCCTTTCAGCCCGGCTTCGCCCGCGCTCAGGAATCGACCTTTCTCGAGGGCTCAACCGGCCCGACCGTCGAGGAGTATTTGAAGGAGGCCGGTCCCGAGGCGAAGCTCATCGCCCAGGGCGCCCTCAAGATCGACGGCAGAACCGTCAATTGCGGCAAGCGGCCCACGGTGCTGAATTCCAATTTCGACAGCTGGGGCGGGGCCTTTCCTGGCTTTCTGATCCTCAACACCAAGAAGATCACCGGGCTCTCCACTGCGGTGAAGCTCTATGTCTACTCCCACGAATGCGGCCACCAATTCGAAGGACCCGACGAGACCAAGGCCGACCTCTTCGCGATTCGGCGCGGCGTGAAATGGGGCTGGCTGGACGCCGTGGGCATGGAAGACATCTGCACCTTCATCTCGACGCTGAAAGGCGACTCGGTGCATCCGCCGGGCCCGCAGCGCTGCGAGACCATGCGCAACTACTACAAGCAGCTCATCGAGAGCGGCACGACGCAGTCGGCGAGCGCGCCGGCCCAGCCGACCGACAAGACTAAGGCGAAGGCGCAGGCGCTCGCGCCCCAATAGCCCACTTTCTTCCTGCCATCCTGGACTTTACAAAGCGCGCCCGGACCGTCATTTGACCGGCTGATCCTGACGCTGGGAGCGGAAGTCATGGAAAAATTCACCACGCTGACCGGCATCGCGGCGCCTTTGCCGATGATCAATATCGACACCGACATGATCATCCCCAAGCAATATCTGAAGACCATCAAGCGCACGGGGCTCGGCAGTGGCCTGTTCGCCGAGCTTCGCTATGACGAGGCGGGCAAGCCCCGGTCTGATTTCGTGCTGCATAAGCCGCCTTACCGCCAGGCCAAGATCCTGATCACCGGCGACAATTTCGGCTGCGGCTCGTCCCGCGAGCACGCGCCCTGGGCGCTCTTGGATTTTGGCTTCCGCTGCATCATCGCGCCCTCCTTCGCCGACATCTTCTACAACAACTGCTTCAAGAACGGCATCCTGCCCATCGCGCTGCCGGAAAGCGAGATCGACAAGCTGCTCGACGACGCGTCGCGGGGCGCCAACGCTACCATCACCGTCGATCTCGAGAATCAGGAGATCAGAGGACCGGACGGCGGCGTGATCCATTTCGACATCGATCCGTTCCTGAAGCGCTGTCTGATGGAAGGGCTCGACGATATCGGGCTGACCATGGAGAAGGCGGACGCCATTGCGGCCTTCGAGGGCGAGGCGAAAATGCGCCGCCCTTGGGCCTAAGCGCCAGCCGTCCCTAATCGAACGTTATTGGCTTCGAGCTCTCGCTGATCACGGGCTTGCCCTCGCGGGTGATTTTCAGCTCCGCGTGATAGGTGCCTTCGGGCCAGCCGCCAGCGGGAACCCCACGCTTTCCCGCTTGCAGCAAGAGCTTAGCTTGGTCCTCCGCAAGCGTTTGCGTGTTGTGGAGCAAAGATGTATCACCGACACTGAGCGAGATCTCGACGATGTCGCCTTTCTTGAGGTTGGCAGCCAAAGCATAGGCCACCGCCGGCGTGTTGAAATGCGGCGCCGGCACGTGCGTCACCCTTATCGAGCTCCGCTTCGGTGACCTCGTGGTCGGTAATGCCGAGCGCGAGCACCTTGGCTTCCTCGGCCGAGCCTGCGACGGCCATTCCGCAGATCATCACCAAAGCAAACAGCACCCTTGTCAGCATTCCACTCTCCCGTTACGCAATCGCCGGCGCTCTCGTTGTCTTGGCCGGCGTCGTCCTAGCACAGGGTGGATCGGAATTCATGGCTGTTTACAATCTCTTGTTGCTTCCCGGCGACGGCATCGGCCCCGAGGTGATGGCCGAGGTCGGCCGGCTGGTCGGCTGGGTCAATGCCAGCGGCCTCGCGTCCATCGAGACCGAGACCGACCTCGTCGGCGGCTGCGCCTATGACGCCCATGGCGAAGCCATCTCCGAGGCCACCATGCAAAAGGCGCTTGCCGCCGATGCCGTCATGCTCGGCGCCGTGGGCGGTCCCAAATGGGACGGTGTTGGCTACGACCAGCGTCCCGAGGCGGGGCTGCTTCGCCTGCGCAAAGACCTTGAGCTGTTCGCCAATCTCCGCCCGGCCATCTGCTATCCTGCGCTCGCTGATGCCTCCTCGCTGAAGCGCGACCTCGTCGACGGCCTCGACATTATGATCGTGCGCGAGCTCACCGGCGGCGTTTATTTCGGCGAGCCCAAGGGGATCACCGATCTTGGGAACGGCCAGAAGCGCGCAGTCGACACGCAAGTCTACGAGACCTACGAGATCGAGCGCATCGCCGCCGTCGCCTTCGAGCTCGCGCGGAAGCGCCGTAACCTCGTGCATTCGGCGGAGAAGCGCAACGTGATGAAGACCGGCGTGTTGTGGAACGAGGTGGTGACGCGGCTGCACAAGGAGCGCTATGCCGACGTGACGCTCCAGCACATCCTCGCCGACAATTGCGCCATGCAGCTCGTGCGGCAGCCGAAGCAGTTCGACGTCATCGTCACCGACAATCTGTTCGGCGACATGCTGTCCGACGAGGCGGCGATGGCCACGGGCTCGCTCGGCATGCTGCCCTCCGCCTCGCTCGGCGCCGCCGATGGACAAGGCCGCCGCCGCGCGCTCTATGAACCCGTGCACGGCTCTGCCCCCGATATTGCCGGCCGCGGCATCGCCAACCCAATCGCCACGATCGCGAGCTTCGCCATGTGCTTGCGCTATTCCTTCGATCAGGGCGCGACCGCCGACAGGATCGAGAAGGCCATCGCCTTCGTGCTCGACGAGGGTTACCGTACCGCCGACATCGCCCAAGACGGCTGCCGCACCGTCGGCACCGCGGAGATGGGCACGGCCATTATCGCCGCGCTCGACCGCACCGCCTAAGCCGTCCCCCTGCGCTGGACAGCTCTTCGACCCCCGACCATACTCGGCCAGTTTTCACGGGTAACCGACGCCAAGGGGGATACTCATGAACGTCCAGGCGTGGCGCTCCTTATTGCCGCAGCGTTGGCGCTCGCACTGGGTGGGACAGCCCTCGCCCAGGAGCCTAGCGCCGGAGCGCCCGAGCCCGCCGCGGTGACGCCGGCGGCCGATGCGAGCGCCTCCGCCCTGACGCCTGAGGAGCAAGGCGGAGAAGGATGCGCGCAAAGCCTGCAAGATCAAGATCTGCAGCATCCTCGCCAGCAAAGATCCGGTCGGCGACGACGTCTCCTGCGACATCGTCAAGACCTGGCGCGAGGTGGACATCACCAAGATGCTCGGCGGCAAGATCGACTGGCCGTGGGGCAAGGCGGTTTGCCAGTCGGAGCTCGAAGTGAAGCGCGAGCCGCTGGCCAAAGCCATGAGCGAAGCCACCTACCAAATCGTCATGCCGGAGCAGAGGGTGCGCTGCACGCTTGCGCAGAAGGATAAGGGCGAGCCCTATGTGGTCGAGGTCTCGATCGCACCCAAGGTTGCGTTCGAGAACGGCAGAGCGATGACCGCGAGCCTGAATTGGGGCGAAGCGAGCGCGCCCATGCTGGTCTATGCCCTGATCTATGCCGGCACCGGGCTCGATAATTCAGCCAACATGCTGGGGCCGGAGGTGGTGCGCATGGTGAACGACTTCGCCACCAAGAAATGCGCCGAGGTCAAGGACGAGCTACCGGGCAACGGGGGCAATTAGAGACGGAAGAGCGCCGATCCGTTTGGCGCCTCAAGCACAGGGGGAAATGTCATGTATTATTCCGGACCTTATTTCATCACGCTTGGCCGCGTGCTGCTGTCGATCATTTTCATCCAGGCGGGCATCGGCAAGATCTTCGGCTATGCCGGGACCGAGGCCGACATGATCGCGCACGGCATCCCGGGCATTTTGCTTCCGCTCGTCATCCTGACTGAGGCGGGCGGCGGGCTCTGCGTGCTGCTCGGGCTCTTCACCCGCTGGGCGGCCATCGCCCTAGCCGGCTTCTGCGTGCTTGCCGCGCTGTTGTACCACTGGCACCCCGGCGACATGATGCAGATGATCAACTTCATGAAAAACATCACCATCGCCGGCGGCTTTCTCGTGCTCGCCGGCGCAGGTCCGGGCGCGTTGGCGCTCAACAACCGGCGGCGCTAGCCGCGCGCGATAGCGTCTATTCGGCGGCAGTGCTGGCCGGTTGAGTGCTCCCCGCCACGGCAAACCCGAAGCGTTGGTTCTCCAAGAGCCGGCCGATGATCACTGCATGACCGCATAACCGAAGGCCGGGTTCTGAAAATATAATCGGTCGCGCACACGACCACCGTCGCGGTGCGCCGGTGATCGGGAGCAAACACCCCAATCTCGCTGATCACGGGACCGGGACCAAGCGTCTTGCCGATCTCGACGATCTCGATTTGCCCCTCCATCAGATAATAGAGCTTGTCGGCGGGGTCGCCTTTGGTGATCAGCGTTGTCCCGGCCGGCAGGTTGCGGCGCGTCATGAATGGCAGCGAGGCTTTCGACCGACAAGCCTTCCCCGTCGGAACGCGCGACGCTGCGGCCGAGGCGATAAATCTGGGTCAGCCTGATCACGTTCACCGGCAACAGGATGATGTGAAGGATCATCACCGGGTAGATGTGACCAAAATAGCCAAACAGAATGAAAAGCACATTGCTGCCGATGGCCACCCAGCGTAGGCGAAGCATGGTGCTCATGCAGAATGTCGTGAGCACCAGCAGCGAGGCTGCATAGCCGAGCAGGTCGATCCACGACACCGCAGCCAAATCCATTGGGAGGTGATTGAGAACGATCGAAGCCAATTCGCCCTTCTCTCTGCCGTGCGCGCGATTGGCCGAGATTACCAGGGCTGAAATTACGGCAATAGGTCAACGGGCCGCAAGGCTGCGCACGTCAGGGAGCGGATACGCTGAGAATGAGGAAGGCGATCGACGCTGCGATGCAAAGGGTGCAAAGCCCAGCAGTCAGTTCCAACCGAACGCGCCTTAGGAGCCGCCTGTGGGGCCCGGCGCCCCCCGAGGCGACAGGCTAGAGTCTCGGGCGGGTCTTCGGCTCGTTCGCGGGTTCCGATGGCGCTGAGAAGGGGTAGCCTGCCCATCGCCGTGAACTTGAATGACATTTCTTTTTTTTCCGGGTTGCGCTGCCCGAGACCATTTTGAGCAGAAGGAGTTTTGTCGGAGTCCTCAGTTTGGCGCTGTGGCGTTTGCCACACTCCCGTCGGGGGGAGCGGCTAGGGACGCTGGGGCGGCTTTACATTCCGCCGCGCTTCCCCTTACATCCCCGGCCGAACGCGAGAACGCGCCTAACAGCGAAGGAACGGGAGTCATGGGCTATAAAGTCGCCGTCATTGGCGCCACCGGCAATGTCGGGCGGGAGATGCTCAACATCCTTGCCGAGCGGGAATTCCCCGCCGACGAGGTGTTTGCCATCGCCTCGCGCCGGTCGATGGGCGTCGAGGTCTCCTATGGCGACAATCGCCTGAGCTGCCGCGACCTGGAGAATTTCGACTTCCGCGGGGTCAACTTCGCCCTGATGTCGGCCGGTTCCACCGTGAGCAAGGAGTGGGCGCCGCGCATCGGCAGCCAAGGCTGCGTCGTCATCGATAATTCCTCCTTCTGGCGCTTAGACCCCGACGTGCCGCTGGTGGTGCCCGAGGTCAATGCCGACGCAGTGGTGGGCTTCGCCAAGAAGAACATTGTCGCCAATCCGAATTGCTCCACCGCCCAGCTCGTCGTGGTGCTGAAGCCGCTGCATGATTTGGCCAAGATCACGCGCGTCGTCGTCGCCACCTATCAATCGGTATCTGGCGCCGGCAAGGAGGCCATGGACGAGCTGTGGAACCAGACCAAGGGCATCTTCGTTACCGATGCGCCGGAGGCCAAGGTCTTCCCCAAGCAGATCGCCTTCAACGTCATTCCTCACATCGACGTCTTCATGGAGGACGGCTCGACCAAGGAGGAATGGAAGATGATGGCGGAGACCAAGAAGATCCTCGATCCGAAGATCAAGCTCACGGCGACCTGCGTGCGCGTGCCGGTGTTCGTCGGCCATTCCGAAGCAGTCAATGTCGAGTTCGAGCGCCCAATCACGGCTGCCGAGCGCGCGAAGGGTTCTGCGCGAAGCACCGGGCGTGCTGGTTGTCGACAAGCGCGAGCCGGGCGGCTACGTCACGCCGATCGAATGCGTCGGCGACTATGCGACCTATGTGAGCCGCATCCGCGAGGACCAGACCGTCGACAACGGACTGTCCTTCTGGGTCGTGTCGGACAATCTGCGCAAAGGTGCCGCGCTCAACACGGTGCAGATCGCCGAGCTCATCATCAACCGCAATCTGTTGAAAAAGGCGGCCTGACCGCCTTCCTAAAGGCGTCATGATGCCCTGTTGAGGTGGGGCAAGGCTCCCTCACACAGGTGGAAGACGCATGATTGCTAGAACAGTTGGCACTGGTCATTGCCGCCGCCTTTGCCGGCGCGGCAATCTACATCAACGTCGCCGAGCAGCCCGCCCGCCTCGGGCTCGCCGATCGCGCTTTGCTCACCGAATGGAAGCCAGCCTATAAGCGCGGCTTCGCCATGCAGGCCTCGCTGGCACTGCTCGGCTTTGCCTGTGGCGCGGTGGCCTGGTGGCAGACCGGAGATTGGCGCTGGCTCCTCGGCGCGGCGATCCTCGCCGCCAACTGGCCCTATACCCTCATCGCCATCATGCCGACCAACGATCTGCTGATGGCCACGGCGCCCGAGGACGCCGGTCCGGAGAGTCGCAAGCTCATCGAACAATGGGGGCGGCTGCACGCCGTCCGCTCGGCCCTCGGCCTGCTCGCCACGGCGGTGTTTCTCTGGGCGGCGCTGCGCTGAAGGTTACGCGCCGCCGAGGCTGGCGAAACTGCCATCGCTCTCGTTGAGGGCAAGCAGGCTCCCGCTCGCCAGGTCGAAATGCAAGCCGTGCAGCGCGAGCAGTCCGGCCTTCTCCCGCTTGCGCACGAAGGGGAAGTTGCGCAGCTTCACGAGCGACGACCTGACCCCGGCGAGCTCGAAGGCAGTCTCGTCGCCATGGGTGAACCCGTCGCTTTCGACGATTTTCAGTCCGTCGAGCAGTGTGAGCCAGCTGCCGAGAAAGCCTCGCTCAGGCACCTTGTTTCTCACCTTCTGCCGGTAGGCTTCGATGCCGCCGCAATTGGAGTGTCCGAGCACGATCAGGTGCGGCACTTTCAATTCCTGCACCGCGAACTCGATCGCCGCGCTCGTGCCGTGATGTTTGCCGTCGGGCTCGTAGTTGGGCACGAGATTGGCGACGTTGCGCAGAATGAACAACTCGCCCGCCTCGACGTCGAAGATCGCCGACACGTCGATGCGCGCGTCGCAGCAGGCGATGACCATCGCGGTGGGCGCTTGACCGAGTTCGGCGAGCTGAATATAGCGGCCCCGATCCGGGGCATGGCGGTCACGCAGGAAGCGTCGGTAGCCTTCATTCAGGGTCTTCGGCAGTGCCATGGTTCTTTCCGGCTGCGGCAATATCGCCGGCAACATTCCAGCCCGCCGCGCGTTTGTCCACTGACCGAATGCCGCTGATAGACAAATCCTATCGAGCGTTTCCAAGCAGCTGCTTGATCTCTCGGGCTTCCAAGATGAAAGCTCAGTACGCCGAGTGGGTTAAGAAGGTCAGCCAAGAGCGCCGCCGGCAGAGGAAACGCATGGGTGTGGCAGGCCCTGCGCGCCGAGCTTGGTCCCGATTCAATAGCAATATGCACGCAGGGGTCCGTCGCCACTCTGCTCGCGGCGGCGTGCCTGCATGCACGAGCCAGCCAAGGAGTTAAAGACATGGCCAAAGTTCTTGCTGTTCTCTACCCAGATCCGGTCGACGGCTATCCGAAGAGCTATGCGCGCGACGACATCCCGAAGATCACCAAATATCCAGACGGTCAAACCGCGCCGACGCCGAGCGCCATTGACTTCAAACCCGGCGAGTTGCTCGGAAGCGTGTCCGGCGAGCTGGGCTTGCGCAAATTCCTGGAAAAAGCCGGCCACACGCTGGTGGTGACCTCCGACAAGGAAGGGCCAAACTCGGAATTCGAGAAGGAGCTGCCTGACGCCGAGATCGTCATCTCGCAACCCTTCTGGCCCGCCTATATGACCAAGGAGCGCTTCGATAAGGCGAGGAAGCTGAAGCTGATCATCACCGCGGGTATCGGCTCGGACCACACCGATCTGCAAGCCGCCATGGACAAAGGCGTCACCGTCGCCGAGGTCACCTATTCCAACGCCATCAGCGTTGCCGAGCACATCGTGATGATGATCCTGGCGCTGGTGCGCAATTACATCCCGTCTTACGGCTGGGTGGTGCGCGGTGGCTGGAACATCGCCGATAGCGTCGAGCGGTCCTACGACCTCGAAGGCATGAATATCGGCACGGTGGCCGCCGGCCGCATCGGGCTTGCCGCGCTCCGTCGCCTCAAGCCCTTCGATGTGAAGCTCCACTATTATGACAAGCACCGCTTGCCGAAGGCGGTAGAGGAAGAGCTTGGCTTGACCTTCCACCCGACGGTCGAGTCTCTGGTCAAGGTCTGTGACGTGGTCACCATCAACGCCCCGCTGCACCCCGAGACCGAGAATTTGTTCAACGACAGACTGATCGGCATAATGAAGCGCGGTTCCTATATCGTGAACACGGCGCGCGGCAAGATCGTCGATCGCGATGCCGTGGTGCGCGCGCTCGAGAGTGGCCAGCTTGCCGGATATGCCGGCGACGTATGGTTCCCGCAGCCGGCGCCGAAGGACCATCCGTGGCGCACCATGCCGCATCACGGCATGACCCCGCACGTCTCGGGCACCTCGCTGTCGGCCCAAGCCCGTTATGCCGCGGGGACGCGCGAGATTCTGGAGTCGTATTTCGCCGGCAAGCCGATCCGTACCGAATATCTGATCGTCGACAAGGGCAAGCTTGCTGGCACCGGCGCCAAGTCCTACACCGCCGGCGACGCCACCAAGGGCGCCGAAGCGGCTTAGGGGTAGACCGGCAAATACACATGCGTCATGGACCCGCTTGTCCGGGCCATCCACGTCTCTGCTCGTCGGCGGGCAATTCGTGGATGCCCGGTACAAGGCCGGGCATGACGGCTTTGTGTGTTAGGCTACGCCCAAAACGTGAGGATCAGATGTGGATAGCGCGCTTGTCGGCGGCGAGCGCTGCTTCCTTCACCGCCTCGTTCAAGGTCGGATGGGCGTGGCAGGTTCTGGCGAGATCCTCGGCCGAGCCGCCGAATTCCATCAGCACCGCAGCCTCGGCGATCATGGTGCCGGCATCGGCGCCGATGATATGCACGCCGAGTACGCGGTCGGTCGCCTCGTCGGCCAGCACCTTGACGAAGCCTTCCGTCGTGCGGTTGACCTTGGCGCGGCCGTTTGCGGTGAACGGGAATTTGCCGACCTTGTAGGCGATGCCTGCCGCCTTCAGCTCCTCCTCGGTCTTGCCGACCGAGGCCACTTCCGGCGCGGTATAGATGACGCTCGGGATCACGTCGTAATTCACGTGGCCGGCCTGGCCCGCAAGAATCTCGGCGACGGCGATGCCCTCATCCTCGGCCTTGTGCGCAAGCATCGGTCCCTCGATGACATCGCCGATGGCGTAGATGCCGGGCACGCTCGTGGCGTAATGCGCATCGACCACGATGCGGCCGCGATTGTCGGTATTGACGCCAAGCTCGACCAAGCCAAGTCCTTGTGTGCGGGGAACGCGGCCTATCGAGACGAGCACGACATCGCAATCGAGCGTCTCGCGCGCGCCGCCGCCCGCGGGCTCGAGCGACACTTTGCAGGCGTTCGCCGTGGTATCGACACTCAAGACCTTGGTGCCGAGCTTGAAGACGATGCCCTGCTTTTGCAGGATGCGCTGGAACTGCTTGGCCACCTCGCCGTCGAGGCCGGGCGCGACGCGGTCGAGCATCTCGACCACGGTCACTTGCGCGCCGAGCCGCCGCCACACCGAACCGAGCTCGAGCCCGATATAGCCCGCGCCGATGACCACCAGCCGCTTTGGCACTTTGGCTAGCGACAGCGCGCCGGCGGAGGAGACGATCCACTGCTCGTCGATGGCGATGCCAGGGATGGCCGCCACGTCGGAGCCCGTGGCGATGACGATGCTCTTGGCCGCAAGCGTCTGCTTGGCGCCGTCGGGGCCCGTCACCTCGACCTTGCCCGGAGCCGCGATCCGGCCCTCGCCGTGAAACGCCTCGATCTTGTTCTTCTTGAGCAGGAACTCCACGCCCTGGACGTTGCCCGCGACGCCCTCATCCTTGAAGGCCTGCATGGCGGCGAGATCGAGCTCGGGCCTTACCTTGATGCCCATGGCGGCAAATCCGTCCGCTGCCTCGGCGAAACGCTCGCTCGCATGCAGCAGCGCCTTGGAGGGGATACAGCCGACGTTGAGACAGGTCCCGCCATGGGTGGCGCGCCTCTCCACCACCGCCACTTTCATGCCGAGCTGCGCCGCGCGGATGGCGCAGACATAGCCGCCAGGTCCCGTGCCGATGACGATTAAATCGTAACTCATGACATTCCCTGCCCGCTCATTCTCCGGGCGTTAGCGTTTCTTCGCCCTTGCCCGCGTCCCAGAGCCCCGTCAGGCTGCCGTCGGTGCCGAGCGCATAGACGACAGGCGTAGCGCTTCCCCAATCCACAGTGAGGAGATTTCCGGCGAAGATGCCGTTGCCCTCATAACTGGAGCTGCCGACCTGCCAACCCAAATGATAGCCGTTGCCTTGCTTGGCGATTTCGACGGTTCCCTCATAGGCGCTCCCGTCCGCGTTCTTGCCTTCGACCTTATAGGAGCCTTCCGACAGAGCGATGTCACCGGGCGCCGCGTTGGCCACGAGGTTGAGCGTCTCCGTCGCCGAGCCATCGGCCCATTCGCCGTCGAGCGCGCCCTTATCGCCGAAAGTGTAAACGACGGGGGTCTTGTCGCCCCAATTGACCACGAGCATCTTGCCGGCGAAGTGTCCGGTGCCGCGGAACACATCCTTGCCGATCCACCAGGTGAAATTGAACTGATCCTTGTTTTGCGCGAGCGCCACCATGCCGCGATATTTGCTGCCGCTTGGGTTGGTGCCCTCCACGCGATAAACCCCGCCAAGGTCGATGGTCTCCGGCGCGACCTCTTCAGGTTCGGCCGTCTCTGCCGGCGCTCCTTCTTCGCCAGCTGACGGCGGTCCGCCACCCGGGCGGAACACGAAGTCGCCGAAGAAAGTGGACGAGATCCAAGGTGTCTGCTCGCCCTTGGTCTCCATATAGACGCCCTTCAACGTCCGCTTGAAGGTGTCCTCGATGTCGAGATTGGGCGCATCGATCGATTGATAGAGGTATTTGGCGTAGGGGCTGTTATTGCCCGAGCCATCGAGCGCTGTAAGTCCGGGCGAGGTCGCATAGGAGATAAACAGGCGCGCATTTGAATCGATGCGGGAGAGCCCCTTCGCGCCGTTCGGGTCGATCGGGTTGTTCCGGCAGGCATCGAGGATGATGATGTTGAGATCGCCGTGTGCCAACGCCATCGCGTCGACGACGGAAAGCGCCGTGACCGAGCCTCTCTTGACGTCGTCTAAACTCGCAAATTGGCCGCCAACCGGCAAAAGGTAGTTCTCGCCGTCCATCTGCGTCCCGTGGCCTGAGAAATAAAACAGGCCGACGCCGCCCCTCTGCTTCAGCTCAGCACCAAAATTGCGGATGGCCCCCACCATCTTGGCCTGATCCGCGTCGGTTTCCATGATGACCTTGAAGCCCGCGTCTTGAAGCGCCTTGGCCATGGCCTCGGCGTCGTTGATCGGGTTTCTGAGCGGCGCGAAGGAATAGGCGGCATTGCCGATGATCAAAGCGGTCCGCGGCCCCGGCGGGGGGCCTTCGGCGCGGGCGAGCAAGGCGACGCCGAGCAAAACAACTGCACGAAGCAACATCTTGAGCGGACGCATCACTGCCTATCTCCCAGAATGCCTCGGGAAAGGATTAGCAGTGACCGGCGCGGCGTTCCAGCCTCGTCGCTATAGGTCGAGCACCAAGCGCTTCGGGTCCTCGATGGCTTCCTTGATATGCACGAGGAAGGTGACCGCGTCCTTGCCGTCTACGAGCCGGTGGTCGTAGGAGAGCGCGAGATACATCATCGGCCGCGCCACGATCTGCCCGTCGCGCACCACCGCGCGCTCCTCGATCCGATGCATGCCGAGAATGCCCGATTGCGGCGCGTTGAGGATCGGCGTCGACAGCATCGAGCCATAGATGCCGCCATTGGAGATGGTGAAGGTGCCGCCTTGCATCTCTTCCAGGCCGAGCTTGCCGTCCCGCGCGCGTGCGCCGAAATCGGCGATCGCCGCCTCGATCTCGGCAAGGCTCATGCGGTCGGCGTCGCGCAGCACCGGCACCACGAGTCCGCGCTCGGTGCCGACGGCAACTCCGATATGGTAGTAGTTCTTGTAGACGATGTCGGTGCCGTCGATCTCGGCATTGACCGCGGGGATGTCCTTCAGCGCCTGCACGGCGGCTTTGACGAAGAAGCCCATGAGGCCGAGCTTGACGCCGTGCTTCTTCTCGAACGCCTCGCGATAGTCGCGCCTGAACTCCATCACCGCGCTCATATCCACGTCGTTGAACGTGGTCAGCATGGCGGCGTTGTCTTGCGCCTCTTTGAGCCGCTTGGCGATCGTCTGGCGGAGCCGCGTCATGCGCACCCGCTCTTCGCGGGCTTCATCCTCGGGTGTGATCGGCGGACGGGGCGCCGAGGGAGGTTTGGCTTTGCGCTCATGCGCGAGGAGCGCCGAGGCAGCTTTGGCGGCTTCGCCGATCGGGGTGACATTAGCCGCTTTCGCGAGCACATCCTGCTTCTGCACTTGCCCGCGGCGCCCGGAGCCCTGCACGTCGCGCGGACCAAGGCCGCTCTCGGCAAGCAGCTTGCGGGCGGATGGTGACGGCGGCATCTCGTTATTGCCGGTATCGCTGACCTCTTCCCGGCGCATCGGCTCGCGCTCTAGCGCGGCGGCTTTCGGCCGTGGCCTTGGAATTTCCGCGCCCGAGCCCACAACGCCGGGCTTGAGGGGCTTCGCTTCTCTGGCGCCTTGCCGCTCGGCCGCCGCCTTGCCGCTGTCAACCTTCGCCGCCTCCGCGTTGCCGGCGCCTTCGGCGACAGCGCCGAGCACGGCACCCACGGCAACAGTACCGCCGGCCTTGACGACAATCTCCGACAGCACGCCGGAGGCGGGTGCAGGGACCTCGACAGTGACCTTGTCGGTCTCGAGCTCGACCAGCGGCTCATCGGCGATGACGCTCTCGCCGGCCTGTTTGAACCATTTGCCGACGGTCGCCTCGGTCACGGACTCGCCAAGGGTCGGAACGCGGATCTCTTTGGCCATGATCTGTCGTCCCCTTGCCCCTGCCTCGCTTTACCGCAACGCCTCGTCGAGCAGCGCCTTGAGCTGATGCTGATGCTTGCGCATCAGGCCAACGGCGGTCGCCGCGGATGCTGGCCGGCCGGCATAGCGCGGCCGCTTGTGTCTCGCTTCGATATGGTCGAGCACCCAAGCGAGGTTGGGCTCGATGAAGCTCCAGGCACCCATGTTCTTCGGTTCCTCCTGGCACCACACCATCTCGGCGTCGGCAAAACGCGACAGCTCCTGGATCAGGGCGCGGGCGGGAAACGGGTAAAGCTGCTCGATGCGCAAGAGATACACGTCATCGATCCCGAGCCTCTCGCGCTCCTCGTAAAGGTCGTAATAAACCTTGCCGGAGCAGAGCACCACGCGTCTGATCAGGCCGTCGGGCTTGAGCTTGATCGCCTGGCCTTCGAGGAACTGCGCATCGTCCCACAGCAGGCGGTGGAAGCTCGATCCGGGTCCGAATTGGGCGAGATCCGATACCACGCGCTTATGACGCAACAGCGACTTCGGCGTCATCAGCACGAGCGGCTTGCGGAATTGGCGGTGCAGCTGGCGCCTCAGCACATGGAAGTAGTTCGCCGGCGTCGTGCAATTGACGATCTGCCAATTGTCCTCGGCGCAGAGCTGCAGGAAGCGCTCGAGCCTTGCTGAGGAGTGCTCCGGGCCCTGGCCTTCATAGCCATGCGGCAGCAGCAGCACGAGCCCGGACATGCGGAGCCATTTGCGCTCGCCGGACGAGATGAACTGGTCGATGACCACCTGCGCGCCGTTGGCGAAGTCGCCGAACTGGGCCTCCCATAGCACGAGCGCGTTCGGCTCGGCGAGGCTGTAGCCATATTCGAAGCCCAGCACCGCCTCCTCGGAGAGCATGGAGTTGATGACCTCGAACTCCCCTTGGGTCTTCGATATATGCTTGAGCGGGGTGTATTTCTTCTCGTTCACCTGATCCATCAGCACCGAATGCCGCTGCGAGAAGGTGCCGCGCTCGCTGTCTTGCCCCGATAGGCGCACACGGAAGCCCTCGGTCAGCAGAGTGCCCAGCGCGAGCGATTCCGCGGTGGCCCAGTCGATACCGCTACCGTCCTCGATCATCTTGCGGCGCCCGGCGATGATGCGCGCAACCGTCTTATGCGGCGTGAAGCTTTTTGGGATGGTGGTGAGCTTGCGGCCCACCTCCTTCAGCGTGTCGAGATCGACCCCGGTCAAGCCCCGGCGTGCGCCCTCCTCCGCATGGCCGATGCCGGACCATCTGCCGTCGAGCCAATCGGCGTGGTTTGGGCGATAGGTGTCGCCGGCGGCGAATTCCTCCTCCAGCAGTGCGCGGAAATCGGCCTGCATGCGCTCGACATCGGCACGGGTGAGCAGACCCTCCTCGATCAGGTTGGCGGAACAGATTTCGGTCACGCGCGGATGTTCGCGGATGCGGTCGTACATCAAAGGCTGGGTGAAGGCCGGCTCATCGGCCTCGTTATGGCCGTGGCGCCGGTAGCAGAACATGTCGATGACCACGGGCTTGCCAAAGCGCTGGCGGAACTCCATGGCGATCTTGGTCACATGCACCACGGCTTCCGGGTCGTCGCCATTCACATGGAAGATCGGCGCGTCGATCATCTTGGCGACGTCGGACGGGTAGGGCGATGAGCGCGCAAAGCGCGGCGCCGTGGTGAAGCCGATCTGATTGTTGACGATGAAGTGGAGCGACCCGCCAGTGCGGTGACCGCGCAAGCCCGAGAGACCAAAGCACTCGGCCACCACGCCCTGCCCGGCGAAAGCGGCATCGCCATGCAGCAAGAGCGGCAGTACCTCTCTGCGTTCCTTGTCTTGGAGCTGGTCCTGCTTCGCCCTCACCTTGCCCAGCACCACGGGATCCACGATCTCCAGATGCGACGGATTGGCGGTCAGCGACAGATGCACGCGGTTACCGTCGAACTCGCGGTCGGAGGAGGCGCCGAGGTGATATTTCACGTCGCCCGACCCCTCGACGTCGTCGGGATGGGCCGAGCCTCCCTTGAACTCGTTGAAGATCGCCCGATAGGGCTTCGCCATCACATTGGCAAGCACGTTGAGCCGGCCGCGGTGGGGCATGCCGATGACAATCTCCTGCACGCCGAGCTGGCCGCCGCGCTTGATCACCTGCTCGAGCGCCGGAACCATGGCCTCGCCGCCGTCGAGCCCGAACCGCTTGGTGCCGGTGTATTTCACATCGATGAAGCGCTCGAAGATCTCGGCCTCGATCAGCTTCTTGAGGATCGCCTTCTTACCTTGTGGGGTGAAGCGGATTTCGCTGTCGGGGCCCTCGAGGCGCTGCTGGACCCAAAGGCGCTGCTCGGGGTCGGAGATGTGCATGTATTCGGTGCCGATATGCTGGCAGTAGATGCGCTTCAGGATATCGAGCGCCTGCCCGACCGTGCCGAATTCGAGGCCGAGCGCGCCGCCGAGAAAGATCGGGCGATCGTAATCCGACTTGGTGAAGCCATAGGTCTTGGGCTTGAGCTCCGGATGCTCCCGGCGCGCGCTCAATTCGAGCGGATCGAGCTTGGCGATGAGATGGCCGCGCGTGCGGTAGGCGCGGATCAGCAGGCGGGCATTGAGGGAGTCGCGCGCCACGGCGACCGCCTGCTCCGTCGTGATCGAGCTCGGCAGCGCTTGCTCGATCGCCGCGCCGGAAACGCCGTCCGACGGCTTCCAGGACGGCCCCCGCGCCTCGGCGAGCACGTCCTCTATATCGTCGTTCAGGCTGGTGAAAAACGCCTGCCATTCGGCGCCGACCGAATTCGGATCCCGCTGGAAACGGGCGTAGAGCTTCTCGAGATAGAGGGCGTTGGCGCCATTCAGAAACGACGTGCTGGCAAACACGTCATTCAATTCGTGCCGCGTCATGTGATCAACCTTGCCGGTGGTTCCTGCTACCGGCCTGCCGGGCAAAAAAGGCGAGCGTTGGGCCGCTGGGGCCTAACCCCCATGTAATACGCCTGCAAGCGTCGTTCCAAGGCTTGCAGGTGAATTTGCCATGACAATCCCAGCGTCGCGCATTGCCTCAATTTTGTGCTGTGCGTCGCCTTTGCCGCCGGAAATCACGGCACCGGCATGGCCCATGCGCCGGCCGGGCGGCGCGCTAACCCCCGCGATGAAGCCGACCACCGGCTTCTTCTGTTTGGCCTCGGCGAGGAACGCCGCCGCCTCTTCCTCCGCGCTGCCGCCGATCTCGCCGATCATGATGATCGCCTGCGTTCCGTCGTCATCGAGGAACAGCGCGAGGCAATCGACGAAATTCGTGCCGTTCACGGGATCGCCGCCGATGCCGATGCAGGTCGACTGCCCGAGGCCAACGGCCGTCGTCTGCGCCACGGCCTCATAGGTAAGCGTGCCCGATCGCGACACGATGCCGACTTTCCCGGGGCGGTGGATGTGGCCAGGCATGATGCCTATCTTGCATTGATCGGGCGTGATGATGCCGGGACAGTTCGGCCCAATCAGGCGCGTCTGCGAGCCGCTCAGCGCGCGTTTCACTTTCACCATGTCGAGCACGGGGATGCCCTCGGTGATGCACACCACGAGCGGCACGCCCGCATCGATCGCCTCCAGTATCGCATCGGCGGCGAAAGCGGGCGGCACATAGACCGCGCTCGCATCGGCGCCGGTCTCGCGCACGGCCTCAAGCACGGTGTCGAACACCGGCAGGCCGATATGCATGGTGCCGCCCTTGCCGGGCGTGACGCCACCGACCATGCGGGTGCCGTAGGCGATGGCCTGTTCGGAATGGAAAGTCCCTTGTGCACCGGTGAAGCCCTGGCAGATCACGCGGGTGTTGCGGTCGACAAGCACTGACATTAGGCGGCGGCCATCGGCATGGTCTGTCCCCGTTTGAGTACGGCGTTGATATTGTCGTCGAGGGGCAAGCGAAGCGGATTGAGCAGCGTGAGCTTAAGCCCACAATCTCCCGCCATCGATTTCAGCGACTGGGTGGTGAAGTAATTCAGATGATCGGGGTAGCGGAAGCCGCACCATCTGGCCCCGAGCAGGCGCCGGTTCAGGCTCCCGTAATTCGGCACGCGCACATAGATGCCGTCATCGGCGAGCACGCGCGAGCATTGCGCCAGCAACGCTTTCGGCTGTGCTTCGTGCTCGAGAAAGGAGCGCAGCAGAATTCCGGTGAAGTAGCGGTCCGGGAATTCCCTCAACCCCTTGACCCCGGGCGCGTGAATGGCGTGGCCGCCGCGGGTGCGCATATGTGCATCGGCCGCGCGGCACAGCTCCTCGGAAATCTCGATGCCGAAGGGGATGAATGGCTCCGGCACCTTCTTGCCCGAGCCGCAGCTGACGTCCAGCACGCGGCCCGGCGCGAACATGCGCTTGAGCCGTCCGGCGATCCCCGGAGAGTAGATGCCGGCGCGCCAGTGCATCATGAGATCGATCCACATACGGACGGGGCTACGCGCTTTCCGCCGCTCGACCTCGGCCACCCGCGTTTTCTCCCGGGCGAAGTCGCTGACCAGATGCTCGTATTTGGGCGGATTGCGCAGATAGACAAAGTTGCAGGCGGGACATTCCACGATCTGCCAGGGTGCAGCCAAGTAGTCGGGCGGCGATTGAAAGGCCTCGCCCCGGCATTGCGGGCAATGCCGCGTCACCCCTTCAACGAACGCCATTGCCAAGCTCCCTGCACTCTTTGCAGCCCTAACCCGGCAGTTCGCCGCGTGTCCAGAGCCTCCGACAACGCGCAACTGCTCAGCCCCCGATGAAGGGGTTGATGACGCGCACTGCCCCAAAGGTCTGACCATGATTGAGGTCTTCGGTAAAGAGCGTCTCCGCCCCGAGCCGCTCCGCCGCCGCGATGATGGCTGCATCCCAATAGGAGATTTGGTGTTGCCAGGACGTCGCGATCGCGACCTTGACCAGCGCTTTGTCGATTGCGGCGCAAGGCTGCTGTTCCAACTCCTCGATCCATTCATACGCAACCGCAGGGGTCAACGAGAAGTTTGTCGTCAGAATCAACTAAGCCGCCTTAGCCCTCTTCGTCTCCTCCGCCTCTCTCCCCAAAGCCGCGTAGATCAGGATGTTGGTGTCCAGGAAGCAGTCGACCCTCATAGGCCTCTTCGCGTTTCCACCTCCAAGACCCCATCCGCCCCTCGGATTGCTCACTGAGCTCCACCAAGCGGCGCCGGGCCGCGGACGCCCGATTTCGTTGAGCAACCAGGTCGGCAAGAAAACTCACGCACGAGCGCGTTTAGAATCGTGTCGTTCTCCGCCGCGTAGCGACCCGCCTCGCGCAGGACCTTCTCTTCAATGGCCAAAGTGACGTTTTTCATGGACACTGTTTATGGTGTAACTGCGTCAGCGTTCAAGCCGCGGCTTTGACTGCGGCCACGATCTTCTTGGCCGCGTCGTCGAGATCGTCGGCGGGGATGATGGCAAGCCCCGATTCTTGCAGCAGCGCCTTGCCGCGCGCGACATGGGTGCCTTCCAGCCGCACCACGAGCGGCACCGCGATATGGATCTCATGCGCCGCGGCGATGATGCCTTCCGCGATGGTGTCACAGCGCATGATGCCGCCAAAGATGTTCACCAGCACACCCTGAACATGCGGATCGGACAGGATTACTTTGAACGCCTGCGCGATCTTCCCCTTCGATGCACCACCGCCCA
The DNA here is from genome assembly GCA_963804705.1 of uncultured Alphaproteobacteria bacterium. Taxonomy (GTDB): domain Bacteria; phylum Pseudomonadota; class Alphaproteobacteria; order Rhizobiales; family Methyloligellaceae; genus Methyloceanibacter. The sequence goes on along the minus strand of CAWDRM010000021.1, from coordinate 83,395 downwards.
CATCGAGAAAGTTCGCCGGCTCGCCGCCATAAAGCTTGATGATGTCCATGGTCGCCATGGCGAGGCCAGCGCCGTTCACCATGCAGCCGATGGTGCCGTCGAGCTTCACATAAGATAGGCCGAGCCGCGAAGCTTCGACCTCCGCCGGCTCCTCCTGGTCGAAGTCGCGCAACGCGGCAATGTCCGGATGCCGAAACAGCGCGTTGTCATCGAAGGCCATCTTGGCATCCAGGCAGATCAGCGCGCCTTGCTTGGTCACCACCAGCGGATTGATCTCGATCAGGCTCGCATCCTTTTCGAGGAACAGGCGATAGAGCGCAGCAACCAGCGCGGCGCAGCGCTTGGCCTGCTCGCCCTCGAGCTTCAAGGCCGAGGCAATGATGCGGGCGTGGAACGGCCACAGACCGGACGCGGGGTCAACGGTGAGCGTGGTGATCTTCTCCGGGCTTGCCGCCGCGACCGCCTCGATGTCCACGCCGCCTTCGGTCGAGGCGATGACGGCGACGCTGCCAGAGTCGCGGTCGACCAATAGCGAGAGATAGAGCTCGCGCGCGATGGACGTGTCCTCGACCACATAGACCTGGCGCACCAGCCTGCCCTTGGGACCCGTCTGCGGCGTGATCAGCGGTTTGCCCAGCATGCGCTCCGCTTGTCCGCGAAGCTCCTCGATGCTCTTCACGAGCTTGATGCCGCCGCCCTTGCCTCTGCCGCCCGCATGGATCTGCGCCTTCACCACCCAGGCGTCGGTCTTGAGGTCTCTCGCGGCCAGCGCGGCCTCCTCGGCAGAGACAGCCACTCGGCCCTCAGCCACAGGGGCGCCATAGGCGCCGAGCAGCGCCTTGGCCTGATACTCATGGATATTCATGCGTTCGTCTTCTTTCGGGCGGGGGAGTTACGCTCAAGCAGCCGATGCAGCGAGGCCCGGCGCAATTCTTTGGCAGAGCTCGACGAGGGATTTCACGGAGTCCACCGACCGCATGAAGGCTTCGCGCTCGTGGGAGGTAAGATCGAGTTCGATGACCCGCTCGACACCCTTGGCGCTGATGATGACGGGCACACCGGCGTAAAGCCCTTTCACGCCATACTCGCCGTTCAAATAGGCCGCGCAAGGCAGCACGCGCTTCTTGTCCTTGAGATAGGACTCGGCCATCTCGAGCGCGGCCGCCGCCGGCGCATAGAAGGCGGAACCCGTCTTGAGCAGACCCACGATCTCGGCGCCGCCGTCGCGCGTCCTCTGCACGATCTCGTCGAGCCGCTTCTGGGTGATCCAACGCATGCGCACGAGATCGGTGAGCGGAATCCCGGCCACCGTCGAATAACGGATGAGCGGCACCATGGTGTCGCCATGGCCACCCAACACCATCGCCGTCACGTCCTGCGACGACACGTCGAATTCCTCGGCCAGGAAATGGCGGAACCGCGCCGCATCGAGAATGCCGGCCATGCCGACCACCTTGTTGCGCGGCAGCCCGCTCGTCTTTTGCAGCGCCCAGACCATGGCGTCGAGCGGATTGGTGACGCAGATGACGAAGGCTTCCGGCGCATATTTGCGCAAACCGGCGCCCACCTGCTCCATGACCTTGAGGTTGATCTCGAGCAAATCGTCGCGGCTCATGCCGGGCTTGCGCGGCACGCCCGCCGTGACGATCACGACGTCGGCGTCCTTGATCTCCGCATATTCATTGGCGCCCTTGAATTTCGGGCTATAGCCTTCGACGGGAGCCGCTTGCGACAGGTCGAGGGCCTTGCCTTGCGGCACCCCGTCCGCGACATCGAACAGCACGACTTCGCCGAGATCCCTGATGCCCGCAAGATGGGCGAGCGTGCCGCCGATCTGTCCCGCTCCGATCAGCGCAATCCGGCTGCGCGCCATGGCTTCCCTCTCCCTGGTTTTCGACCGTTGCCGGCCAATTCGAGCCAGTATCGCTTCCGCCTTTGGTTACTGGCAATTGCACTCTCATGCAAGGTCATGGCGCCTCTCAAACCGGTTCGGCGGCATCGCCGCTCCGCCTCCGGCGCTGGCTGAGATAGGCGTCCGAGCGCATCTCCATGAGCCGCGAGGCGGTGCGGGCGAAGCTCTCGGCACCGTCTCCGTCCCGGTAAAGCGCCTGCGGCTCGGCCTCGGCCGAGGCGATCAACCCGACGCCATTGTCGTAGAGTACGTCAATCAGAGTGATGAGGCGGCGCGCTTCGTTGCGCTGCTCTGGCCCGAGCACTGGGATCTCCTTCGCCATAAGCGTGTGATAGGTGTGGGCGATGCGCTGATAATCGAGCGAGCCCAAGGGCGCCGCGCAGAGATCGGCGAAGGAGAAGCGCGCCACCCCAAGCGCCGCCTGCGGCACGAGGATGCTGCGGCCCTTGTGGTTGAGGGTCGCGGGCTCGCCGCGCTCCCTACCCGTGAGCTTGCGCCAGCTCGCATCCATGGCGGCTTCTGCACCCGCGTCGGCTGGCGTCAGGTAGAGATCGCTCGCTTGCAGCTTTTCCATCCGGTAGTCCTTGGCCGCCTCCAGCTCATGGGTCTCCATGCGCTGCTCGATCAGCGCGATGAAGGGTCGAAACAGCGGGCGGTTGAGCCCGCCCTGGTGGAGTCGCGGGGAGAAGTGTTCGAGGTGGCCACGATCACGACGTTGCGAGCGAACAAATGCTGGAATAGGCGCCCCAGGATTATGGCATCGGCGATATCGGTCACCTCCAACTCGTCGAAGCACAGGAGGGCCGCGCTGGCCGCGATCTCCTCCGCGGCGCTTCCGATCGGGTCCGCGGCCGCCTTCCGGGCACGCTCAATCGCGTCATGCACCTCGGCCGTGAATTCCTGAAAGTGGACGCGGCACTTCGGCGCGAAGCGGACGGCCTCGAAGAAAAGGTCGAGCAGCATAGTCTTGCCGCGGCCGACGCCGCCGTAAAGATAGAGGCCCTCCGGGCTGACGCGGCGCTTGCGGGCGAAGGGGTTGAACAGATCGCCGAGCCGTGGCTTGTTGTAGTTCGCGAGCCGGTTGGCGAGGAGTTGCAGCTTCTCGGCGGCAAGCTCCTGAGCGGTATCAGGGGCAAGCTCGCCCTTGAAAACCATGGAGCGGTAGCGCTGAAGAGGACCGTCATCCATTGCAGCTCGTTCATCCGTCATGCCGCGGCCAGGGGCAAGCCCAAAGGAGGTCCGCCTTGGCGCTGTCGAGCGCCCACCTGATCGGCTATGCTTTAAGCGAAGTGACGGCGCGGAGCCAAGAGGGGGCTTGATGGCGAAGCAGCGGCCGGCCGAGCAGCCGAGCGTGGATGACCCTCGGGTCGACCCACAATTCGACGAGGATGAGATCGAGGAGTTGATCGAGGTCAGCGGCGTGCCCCTCGTGGTCTGGGCCGCGCGCCTCACCCTTTTTCTCTCGGTACAGAGCATGATTGTGCTCGCCGCTTACGCCTATTACGGCTTCGCCACGGAACAGAGCCATTTCGGCCCGGGCTTCCGCCTCGATCCGATCCACGCCAGCATCAATCTCGTCTGGGGGCTGGTTGGCAACGTCATTGGCTTCTTCATGCCGCGCTATGCCATCGCCTTCGTGCTCGCCTTCGCCGCCTTCTACACGCTGTTCGCCGGGTTTGGCACCTTCACCCCCGACCATTTCGGCATGCGGCTCGACTTTACCGACAATGCGCTCAACTGGCTGCTGGCGCTCGCCGCCTGGGCCATCGGCATTTATGCTTTGTGGCAGGCCAGCCTCCGCGCCTCTGGCGCTTAAGGCTGAACCTCCGTGGTGAGCGGCCGGTCCTTCGGCTTCACTCGCACCACGATGACCTTCGCCGGTTTCGTCCGGCTCACATTTAGCCTGCGATGCACGACGTTCGGCGCCACATAGACGGCCTCGCCCTGCTTGAGCGGCTTCGAGCCTTGTCCGTCGATCTGCAGCGTCAGCGTGCCCTCGAACTCATAATCGAACTCGTGGGCGTCCGAGTGGATATGCCAGGGCACCGAAGCGCCGGGCGGGAAGGTGTAGACCTGCATATTGACCTCCTTGCCGGGCTCGCCGGCGAGGTCCGTGACCATAAGCTGCTCCCCAATGACCGCGCCCGGCGCGTGCGACGAGCGCTCGAGCACCAGCGCAATGCCTATGACGCACACCACCACCCCGGTGGAGATAAGGGCCTTATTGAGCGTCATGGCGGGTCTCCTCTTACGGGATCAAGCTCCAGCTTCGTTCCCTGCCACGCTGGGTGACGGCGCTCGCGGCGGTGACGGCGTTGGTCGTCATTGCCCTGAATATCAAACTGATCTGGGATTTCTTCGGCACGCTGTGAGGCGGCTCCCTTTCCGCGCTACCGCCCTCCGCGCTGCCTGGAGCGCACCTTGCCATTTTTTCGTGCGCAATCTCGCGCTAACTCGTGTGCGGCTAAGATAAGCCCGCGCCAGGCATCAATCGCGCAAGGGAACCATGAACGCTTTCCGGGGACTTGTTGCGCTGTTAGTCGCGGGCCTTTCTCTCGGCGCTTGCCAGGCGCCGGTGGCGACCTTCGAACGCACCATGCTGGGCGACCCGGCCAAGCCCTATCTCGGCATGACCAAAGCCCAGATCATCGCTTGCGCCGGCACGCCGGCCGGCAGCTATGCCTCCGGCACCGGCGAGACCATCACCTATCACTACAGCGGCGCGGGCCCCGTGCCATCGGCCGCGAAGTCCGACGCGCCGAACGGTCCGCTCGGCAAGCCGAAATCCGACAAGAATTATGACTGCAACGCGAGCCTCGCCTTCGAGGCGGATCATCTGGTCCGGGTGACATTTGCCCCGCGCTTGGTGGTCAGTCCCTATACGGAGAAGTCCGACCCCAAGACCCATGAAAAGTCGTATGTGACGCCGCCAAAGCCCTGCGTTTTCTCGCTGCCGAATTGCGCGCGGCCATGATGCGGGCCGCTTCTCACTCCGGCAGATGACAGACGGCCTCGATATTGTTGCCGTCCAAATCGAGCACGAAGGCGCCGTAATAATTGGCGTGATATTCGGGCCTGAGGCCGGGCGGCCCATTGTCGGTACCACCCGCCTGAAGCGCGGCATGATAGAACGCATCGACGTCGGCCCGGCTCTCGGCGACGAAGGCGACATGCAAGGGCCCGCTCGGCGCGTCGCCCTCCCCGATCCAGAAGAATGGTTTGAGACCGGTGCCGAAGCCGACGGCAGCACCATGTCCAGTCTCTTCCGCCGAGACTTGCATCACGATGCCGATGCCGAGCGGCGCGAGCGCCTTCAGATAGAACTCGGTCGCGCGCGCGACGTCACGCACATGCAGGCCGATATGATCGATCACTCGCTGCGCTCCACCATCTGCCGCTTGAGCGAGGCGATCGCCTTGGCCGGGTTCAGGCCCTTGGGGCAGGCCTTGGTGCAGTTGAGGATGGTGTGGCAGCGATAGAGCCGGAAGGGGTCCTCAAGCTCGTCCAGCCGCTCGCCGGTCCGCTCGTCGCGGCTGTCCTCCACCCAGCGCTCGGCTTGCAGCAGGACCGCAGGGCCGAGATAGCGCTCGCCATTCCACCAATAGGATGGGCAGGCCGTCGAGCAGCAGGCGCATAAGATGCACTCATAGAGGCCGTCGAGCTTCTGCCGGTCCTCGCGCGACTGCCGCCACTCTTTCTGCGGCGTCGGCGTATCGGTCTTGAGCCAGGGCTCGATGGAGCGGTGCTGGGCGTAGAAATGGGTGAGGTCGGGGACCAGGTCCTTGATCACCGGCAGATGCGGCAGCGGATAGACGGCGATTTTTTCCGGCGCGTCGTCGGCATGGAGCGTGCAAGCGAGCGTATTGGTGCCGCCGATATTCATGGAGCACGACCCGCACACGCCTTCGCGGCAGGAGCGGCGGAAGGTGAGCGTGGGGTCGACGTTGTTCTTGATCCAGATGAGGGCGTCGAGAACCATGGGCCCGCAATCGGTCATGTCCACCCAATAGGTGTCGAGGCGCGGATTCTCGCCGGTCTCCGGATCGAAGCGATAGATGCGGTATTCGCGGAAGCGGCCCGCTTCAGCGCCCTCGGGCGGCGGATTCCAAGCCTTGCCTTGCTTGACCTTGGAGTTCTTGGGCAGCGTGAATTCAACCATGGTCAATACACCCGCTCTTTCGGCTCGATATAAGCGACCTCGTTGGAGAGCGTGTAGGTGTGCACCGGGCGGAAGTCGAGCCTGACCGAGCGGGACTCGTAATCGGCCCAGGACAGCGTGTGCTTCATCCAATTGACGTCGTCGCGTTTGGGGAAATCCTCCCGCGCATGCGCCCCGCGGCTTTCTTGACGCGCCAGCGCGCCCGCCACAGTCACCGCCGCCTGCGAGATGAGATTGTCGAATTCGAGCGTCTCGATGAGGTCCGTGTTCCAGACCAGCGAGCGGTCGCTGACAGCAATGTCCTCGCTCTCCTGCCACACCTCACGGATCTTGCGCACGCCCTCTTGCATCACATCGGCGGTGCGGAACACGGCGCAGTCCATCTGCATGATCTTCTGCATCTTCAAGCGCAGCGCCGCGGTCGGCGTACCGCCATTGGCGTAGCGGAAACGGTCGAGCCTTGCGATCGCCGCTTCGCCCGCGCCCTTCGGCAATTCCGGCATGGAGCTTTCGCGTCTGATCGTCTCAGCGCAACGCCGCGCCGCCGCCCGGCCAAACACCACGAGATCGATCAATGAGTTGGAACCCAGCCGGTTCGCGCCATGCACCGAGGCACAGGCCGCCTCGCCGACCGCGAACAATCCCGGCACGGTCGCATTGGAATCGCCGTCCTTCGGGCACACCACCTCTCCATGCAGATTGGTGGGGATGCCGCCCATATTGTAATGCACCGTCGGCAGGATCGGGATCGGCTCGCGGGTGAGGTCGACGCCGGCGAAGATGCGCGCCGATTCGGTGATGCCGGGAAGCCGCTCGGCCAGCATGTCAGGATCGAGATGGCTTAAATGGAGATGCATGTGGTCCTTGTCGGGACCCGTGCCGCGGCCTTCCCGGATCTCGATGGTGATCGCGCGGGAGACCACGTCGCGCGAGGCGAGGTCCTTGGCGTGGGGCGCATAGCGCTCCATGAAGCGTTCGCCTTCCGAATTGGTGAGGAAGCCGCCCTCGCCGCGCGCGCCTTCGGTGATCAGCACGCCCGCGCCATAGACCCCGGTCGGGTGGAACTGCACGAACTCCATGTCCTGGAGCGGGAGCCCTGCGCGCAACACCATGGCGTTGCCGTCGCCGGTGCAGATATGAGCGCTCGTGCAGGAGAAATAGGCACGGCCATAGCCGCCCGTGGCGAGGATCACCTGATGGGCGCGGAACCGGTGCAGCGTGCCGTCCTGCATGGAGAGCGCCACCACCCCGCGGCACCTTCCTTCGTCGTCCATGATCAAATCGATGACGAAATATTCAATGAAGAACTCGGCGGAGTGGCGCAGCGCCTGGCCGTACATGGTGTGCAGCATGGCGTGACCGGTGCGGTCGGCCGCGGCGCAAGTGCGCATGGCCGGCGCCTTGCCATACTCCATCGTCATGCCGCCAAAGGCGCGTTGCAGGATCCTGCCGTCGTCGATGCGCGAGAACGGCACGCCCCAATGCTCGAGCTCATAGACCGCTTCCGGCGCGCTGCGGCAGAGATATTCGATGGCGTCCTGGTCGCCCAGCCAGTCGGACCCCTTGACGGTGTCATACATGTGCCAGCGCCAATCGTCGGGACCCATATTGCCGAGCGCCGCGGCGATGCCGCCTTGCGCGGCAACGGTATGGGAGCGCGTGGGGAACACCTTGCTGATGCAGGCGGTGCGGAGGCCCGCCTCGCTGCAGCCGACCACCGCGCGCAAACCCGCGCCGCCCGCGCCGATCACCACCACGTCGTAAGTGTGATCGATCGGCTTGTAAGCGCGGCCGCCGATCTTGGGCGAGCCTTCGGGCGTGGCGTCTTGCGGCATGAAGCGTCAGGCTCCGAGACTGATTTTCACGAGCGCCAGCGTCGAGGCGAGGGCGACGCCGACGGCGAAGAAGGTCACGAGCAACAGCGCGACGACTTTGAGTCCCTCGCCATGCACATAGTCCTCGATGATCTCCTTCAAGCCGATGCGCATATGGATCGAGGCGGAGATCACGAGCGCAAGCATGGCCAAGGCCACCAGCGGCCGCGCCAGATAGGCCCTGACCGTCGTGTAATCGGCGCCGATATGGGTGACGATCGAGAGGATCAGGAAGATCGCAAGCGGGATATTGGCAATGGCCGTCACGCGCTGACGCCAGAAGGTCTGCGTCCCGCGATGAGCGGAGCCCAAGCCACGCACTTTGGCAAGCGGTGTGGCCATGGCTTAGGCCGCTCCCCTGAGCCAATAGCCCACGGCCCAGACGAGCAGCGTGAGTACGGTCGAGCCGATGATGGTTGCCCAGGCAAAGACCTCGATGCTGACCTTGTCGAGGCCCCGGCCGGTGTCCCAGATCAAATGGCGGATGCCGCCCAGCATGTGGTGGATCAGCGCCCAGCTATAGAGGAAGAGCAAGAGCCGCCCGGGAATGCTCGCGAAGAAGCGATTGACCGTGGCGAAAGGCTCCGGCCCCGCGCTCACGGCGACGAGCCACCAGACAAGCAGGATGAAGCCGGTGGCGAGCGCCGCGCCCGACAGGCGATGGGCGATTGACATCATCATGGTGAGCATCGGCCGGTAAATCTGGAGATGCGGCGAAAGCGGCCGCCGCGCGTGCGTGTTGCTTGTGCCCATGGGATGTCTTGCTTGGCCGGGTCTTTTCGCTTCTCAGCAAGTCATAACGTACCGCTCCCATCGGAGCAATCAACCTGCGTCCAGCCCTTCCTGCGAACACCTGACTCACGGTGTAAGGCGGCTTGCCGGCTTGTTCTCCCCTCCTCTCTTGCGGGGGGAAAAGCAGGGTCCCTCGGCGGATCGGCAGCCTCATTGCTGCGTGACGACGCCGCAGGCGATGCGGTCGCCGGCATTGCCGGCTGGGTCCGTCTGATAGTCGTCGGCCTTGGCGTGAATGACGAGGGCGGAGCCGTCCTCATCGAGCAGCGCGCGCTCGGCGTTGAGGCTCACCGATCCATTCAGCACCTCGACCACGAGCTTGCCGCTCTCCGGCACATGCAGATTGGGCATGTCGCCGGCGTGCGGGCCTTGGTCATTCATCAGCCCGTGCTTGGTCTCGTCGGGATTGAAATGGGGACCGGCCGACTTGAAGTCCGGCGCATCGCATTTGCCGATCGCATGCACGTGAAAGGCATGGTCGCCGGGAGGGATACTGGTGAGGTCGAGCCGGATCAGCACGCCGCTCGGCGTGTCGGTGAGCTCGGCCTTGCCAACCTCCTTGCCGCTTGCGTCCTTCAGCACCGCCGAGGCCTTGTCGGCCGCGTGGGCAGGGGCGACGAAAAGGATGAAGCCCGCCGCGAACACCAGGGCCTTTGAAGCCAACTTCAGACTCATGACAATTCCTCTCGCTGTCATCGTCCGCGCAAACGGACGATCCGGTCATTGCCGCTTACATGCGGTTCGAGGCCCCGACGATAGGGGACGCTCGCTTACGTGGGCCTTACGGTCGGCAGGAGCCTAGCGCGGCAAAGCCACCCAGCAATCGAGATCGAGCACGACGCCATCCTCATAGGTTCCGTCGGCGCGCTGCCCCGGGAAATCGGCGCATGCCCGGTCCTTCACGGCGAACAGGCGCGTGCGCAAGGCCCCCATGTCGCTCCGCCCGGGAAGCCCGGCCTTATCGGCCACCTCGCTCCAGGCATAGATGGTGTCGCCGGCGAAGGACGGCGCGACATGGCGCCCGCCATTGATTGCGGCGAGATGGAAGGCATTGGCGAGGCCGTTGAAGCTCAGTGCCCGCGCGATGGAGATGACGTGGCCGCCATAGACGATACGGCGCTTGAAGCGGCCTTGGGCCTCGATGTGCTGGTTGAAATGCACCCGCGCGGTATTCTGGAAGAGGCGTGTGGCGAGCTGGTGCTCCGCCTCCTCGATGGTCTGGCCGTCGACATGGTCGATGCGGTCGCCGATCTGGTAGTCGCCCCAGCGCTTCGCTGATCCGGCAAGGGCAAAGTCGTAAGCGCTGAGCTTGAGCTTCGGCAGCGCCTCGCCGAGGCGCGCCGGCTCGACCTTGGCGATCAGCTCCGGCACATGCGGCGTGGGCGCCGGCGCAGCCTCGTCGCGCTTGTTCACCATCACCCAGCGGGCGAATGAGAGTACCGGCTCCCCCTTCTGATTGCGGCCCGTGGACCGCACATAGACCGTGCCATTCTTGCCGTTGGAGTTCTCCTTCAGCCCGATGATCTCGGTCGTGGAAGAGAGCGTGTCGCCGGGATAGACCGCCTGCAGGAAGCGCAAATCGGCATAGCCGAGATTGGCGATGGCGTTCCGGGAGATGTCGGGCACGGTCTTGCCGAGCACGATGTGGAACACGAGCATGTCGTCGATCGGCGCCCGCTCGTAGCCGATCGCTTTGGCAAACGCGTCGGAGGACTGCACCGCGAAGCGTGGTCCGTAAAGCGCGGTGAACAGGCTCACGTCGCCGACCGTCACCGTGCGCGGCGCGGCGTGCACGATCTCCTGGCCGAGCTTGAAGTCTTCGAAGAAATTGCCGGCGCTTTCGTTGCTCATGATGTGATGAGCCCCCCGCCAATAAGATAAGCGAAAGCCATGCAGCGTCACCTTCCGTCGCACCAGTTGTGGCGCGAACCATAGGGTCGCGGGCAAGCTCTGTCATCCCGCCTTCGGCGGAAGGCTAGAGCGAGTCGGGCAGGTTGCGGAGGGTAATTGGCGGGCCCAAAACAGTGACGGCCCCCGCTTTCGCGGGGGCCGCCACTCAGCAAACTCGTAAGATCGACGCTTCGGAATTAAGCGCGGTCCAGCTCGGCCGGGAGATAGCTCGTCACTTCCATGCCAGCCTCAGACTCGGTGATTTCGGGTTTCAGCCACTCTTTCATAGGTCGTCTCCTTCGGTGAACGCTGAGACTAAAATAATGGGGTAAGGCGATGAGTGCCGCATGACGCCCTCATGAAAAGGACCTGACTGCCGCATTAAGAAATTCTGAACAGGACAGTTCGGCAAGAATTTCTGCCAACTGCCTGGGAAAGCTCCCGGTCCCACCCCCAGATATAGATGGGCACCGACCGGCCAACACTATTTGAAGAGCACCAAAGCCTTCTCCACGGTGATCCAGATGCCCCAAGCGAGCGGGATGCCGACGGCGGCCCAGGCGAGCAGGGCTCTGATGTCGAAGGCGCCGCTGCCGATGGTGGAGGTCACGGCCGCGACCCTGCTCTTCAGCTTGGCCTGTAGCGCCGCCACCTCCTCCTCGCTCATGAACCATTTCTTGTCCAAGGGCCTGATCAGCAGATTGGCGATGAAGCCTGCCACCAGGAGCCCGGCCAGAACGTAGAAAATCGGGTGATAGATCTGGTCGTAGGGGACGCCTGCGGCTTTGCGGGTGTCGTGCATGTAGTTCACGATCACCGGGCCGACAATGCCCGCCGTCGACCAGGCGGTGAGCAGACGCCCGTGAATGGCGCCAACATATTGCGTGCCGAAGATATCGGCGAGATAGGCAGGGACGGTGGCGAACCCTCCGCCATACATCGAGGCGATTAGGCAGAAGGCGGCAGCAAACACGCCGAGCATGCCGAGGGTGGCTAGCGTGGGCGCTGCCGCGTAGCAGAGGAAGCCGAGGGTGAAGAAGGTGAAATAGGTCACCTTCCGCCCGATCTTGTCGGACAGCGAGGCCCAGAAGAACCGGCCGGCGATATTGAACAGCGAGAACAGCCCGACAAAGGCCGCACCCACCAGCGCCGCTTGCGCCTTCTGCGCGTCGCTGAACTGGGCAAAGCCGACGGATGGATCACCGAACAGCCTGCCGCCGAAGGTCTCCTGCAGCATGGGCGACGCCGCCCCGATGATGCCGATACCGGCCGAGACGTTGAGGCAGAGCACCGCCCAGATCAGCCAGAATTGCAGCGTCTTGTGCGCGTCCTTGAGATCGACGTTGCCGCTCGTGATCATGGCCTTGGCGCTGGTCGGCGGCGTCCAGCCAGCCGGGCGCCAGCCAGCCGGCGGCAGGCGATAGCCAAAGGCGCCCCCCAGCATGAACACGAAATAGATGAGGCCCATGGTGACGAAGGTCTGCCACACCCCGGCCGAGGTTGGCGTGGCGTAGTGGTTCATCAGCATGGTGGCGAGGGGCGAGCCGATCATGGCGCCGCCGCCGAAGCCCATGATGGCCATGCCGGTCGCCATGCCGCGGCGGTCAGGGAACCATTTTATCAGGGTCGAGACCGGCGAGATGTAGCCGAGGCCGAGACCGCAGCCGCCGATGATGCCCGAGCCAAGCCACATCAGCCAAAGCTGGTGGATATAGACGCCGAGGGCCGAAATCAGAAAGCCACCGCTCCAGCAGAAGGCGGCGACCACGCCGGCTCTGCGTGGCCCAACCCGCTCGAGCCAGCCGCCCCAGATGGCGGCGGAGGTGCCGAGCAGCACGAAGAACAGGGTGAACATCCAGCCGAGATCGAACTGGGTCCAGTCGCAATTGGTGGCGAACAAAGCGTGTCCGGTGATGGCGACCTTGCCCCAGAAGGTAGTGGCGTCACCGGGGCAGGGGACGGCCTTGTCCAGCCCCTCGGCGATGCCGATGGCGCGGCCGAGCGGGAGCCAGAACACGCTGAAGCCGTAGGCCATGCCAATGCAAAGATGAATGGCGAGAGCTGCAGGCGGTACAAGCCAGCGGTTATAGTCGGCCGGAGCGATAATCCGCTCCTTGTCGAGCAATCCGATAGGGTGCTCGGCAGCATCGGTGCTGATGCTTGTCATCTTCGTTCCCCCCGAAACCTTTATTGAGCTCGATTTGCCGGTACTTTGAACGCGCTCAGGCCTCCCCGCAAGACCCTTGCGGTGGCGCGACAACGCGCCCGTTGAACAATTTTCTGTAAGCAGGGCGCAATAGGAAATGCCGTCGCGGCTGGCAAGGAACGCACGCCATGCGGCGAGGCGAAGGTCCTGGCGGTGACCGCGTAAGGGATCAGCGGCGCGGCTGTTCCAACAGCGAAGCCACCAGCGCGGCGAAGCCGAGAAGCTGCAGAACCCCGTTAGCGGCCTGCCCCCACTCCCAGATGGACCGCCATTCGATCCAATTCGCCGGCACCGGCCCGTTCACCCATTTGGCGAGCTCGACATTCACCGGATAGACGAGGATCCACCAGAACAGAAGCCCGGTCGCGAACAGCACCGCGGCGATGACCGTCAGGGCCAAGCCGGAGGCTTGGTGGCGGCGGAGCAGCAAAGCGAGCACGATGAGCGCGATGAGGGTTGTGACCTCGACCAGCGCGCCGAGCGGTCCCGACAGGCTGTACAGGCCCCCCTGCACCGTCGAGCCGACCCACAGATATTGGTCCCACGCCATGCGCGCCGGCAGCTGCATGAGATGCACGAGCCCGAAGCTGAGCGACAGCGCCGCGAGCATCACCACCACGAAGCGAACCAATTTCAGCGACATGCCTGCAACCCCCCTTCACGAAATCAGTCAGGCTCATGCCCCGGCTCCGGCGTCTCGACCACGCGGAACCGGCGCACCGTCAATTCGTCGATTTCGACCTTGCGCAAGCGGGCCTGCCGGATGTCGAGCCTGCCGATAGCCAGCGCGCCAATCGCCAGCGCACCGATTGCGAGCGCGCCGAGAGCCAGCGCACCCACCGCGAGGGCAGGCGTGCTGACCGGCGGCAATTCGATCGCCTCGAGATCGGCCCATGCCACCGCCGCGGGGCGCGCCCGACGCGCAGGCCTACGCCCTGTCGCAGCGAGCGCCAGCGCGCCCACGAGAACTGCAAGACCTCGCACCCTCATCTCCAGTTTCGGCCCGCTCCCTCTCTATCCTATCCCGTGGCGAGATTGAAAGATCCGGCATAGCCAGAGCACCAACGGCGGTAGCGACTGCGTTGCCCCTGATTTGGGAATCAGCCCTTCGGCCCTTTGACGTCCATGCGCTTGGTGGTTCCCGGCATGGGCTCGCCGGTCTCGAGCAACGATTTGAGGCTCGACAGCACGAGCGGCCAGCCTCGCGAGATGCCCTGCAGCATCTTGGAATCGGGTTCGAGATCGGTATGGGTGACGGTCAGGCGCACGGCACCGGCATGAGGCTCGATGTCGAAAATGACGCGGGAGGTCTTCTCGGGATTGCCCGCATCAGTTGGAGAGGCCCAACTCAGCACCAGCCGCCGCGGCGGCTCGCTCTCGATCACTTGGCCCACGATGTCGACCAGGCTCGGATCATCGAAATCTTCATGCCGCCAGCCCGACCCCACCTTCCAATCCGAGGCATTGCGGTGATTGACCCAATATTTCCGTGTCGTCTCGCCGTCGGTCAGCGCCCGCCAAACCTTCTCAGGCGTGGTGTTGATGTAGGTGATGTAGATGAAACTTGGCTTGCTCATCGCTCTACTCCTCTAACGCTCGTTTCAGCTCGCTCAGCGCCCGTAACCGGTGGCGCTCATATTTGCCTATCCACCGCTCGGCGATCTGGTTGATGGGAACGGGATTGATGTAATGAAGCTTTTCCCGTCCCCGTCGCACGGTGGCGACCAGATTGGCGGCTTCGAGCAGCGCCAAATGCTTCGTCACCGCCTGTCGCGTCATATCGAGACCCCTGCACAGCTCGCCGAGCGTTTGGCCGTTCTGCGCGTGCAGCCGGTCCAGCAATTGCCTCCGGCTGGCATCTGCCAGCGCCTTGAACACGTCATCCATCGTTGGAGCTAGTATGCAACCATCTGGTTGCCTGTCAAGCCGAACGTCCCACCGTTGCGGCACGGAGGAAGCTGCGTCAGGATCGGCTCGACACTGCAAATCGGCGGCTACCCACATGTACAACCGCATTGCCGGACAGAACCTGGAACGCATCGCCGCTCTCAGCGACGGGTTGTTCGCCATCGCCATGACGCTGATCGTGCTCGACATCCGCGTTCCCCCGGGGACGGCAGTTCACGGCGAAGCCGATCTCGGGCGCGCGCTGCTCGCGCTGTCGCCGCGCATCGTCATGTATTTGATGAGCTTCCTGACGCTCGGTATTTTCTGGGTCGGCCAGCAGACCCAGCTCAATTATCTCGCCCGCGCCGACCGCGACCTTGCGTGCTTGCCGAGTTCATTACCTATCGCACCGCGATGCTGGTCTATTGGGTCAATCTGCTGCTGCTCGGACTGACCCTGTATGGGAGCTGGCGCCACGCGCGGCACGCGGGCCTGATCAAGGCGGATGCACCGGCTGGCATCGACCAGGCCATCGAGCGGCGCATCATCATCGCGCAATCGCTTTATGCGCTTGGCGTGCTGTTCCGCGTCGCCAGCACCTTTTTCAGCATCGCCTTCATCTTCCTGGTGCAGCTCTATTACGCCATCGGCCCCCGCCTGCTCTCCCGGTCGAGCTAAACTCTCTTGCTCCCCCCCTTGAGGGGGAGCACGCGCGCCTTTTCGGCGCGCGGAGGGGGGTAGATCACAGGGTCTCAATCTGTAGCTCACCCCCCTCCCTAGCCCTCCCCCTCAAGGGGGGAGGGAAGAGCAAGCTGCATCTCCTCCCTAGTCGAGCGTCTTGCGGAAGCGCAGCAGCGCGAGCCCCATGGCCGCAAACATAAAAATGAACAGCGCCAGCACATCGAGCTGCATGTCGGCGAAGCCGTTGCCCTTCAGCGTGATGCCGCGAACGATGCGAATGAAGTGGGTGAGCGGCAGCACCTCGCCGATCCATTGCGCCCAATGGGGCATGCCGCGGAACGGGAAGGCGAAGCCCGACAGCAGGAAGTTGGGCAGGAAGAAGAAAAACGTCATCTGCACTGCTTGCAGCTGGTTTTGCGCGACGGTGGAGAAGGTGTAGCCGACCGCGAGATTGGAGGCGGCAAACAGCATCGACAGGCTGATCAGCAGCGGCACGCTGCCGAGGATCGGCACGCCGAACAGATAATGGGCGGCGAGCAGAATGATCGTCATCTGCACAAAGCCGATGAGCACAAACGGCGCGATCTTGCCGATCATGATCTCGACCGGCTTGATCGGCATCGAGAGCAGGCTTTCCATCGTGCCGCGCTCGATCTCCCGCGTCACGGCAAGGGCGGTGAACATCATCATGGTCATGGTGAGCACCACACCGAGCAGCCCAGGCACGATGTTGTACTGGGTGATGCCTTCCGGGTTGTAGCGGCGCTGCAACGTGATCTGGAAGGGCGACGGTGTGGCGGTCACGGCCGCGTCCGGACCGCGCAGCTCGCGCCGGAGCGCGGTGTCGATCACCCCTTGCACGGCGGCGATCGCCGTCCCCGTCGCGACGGGATCGGTAGCATCGGCGATGACTAAGATCGCGGGGCGGTCGCCGCGGCGTACATCGCGCTCGAAGCTCGCCGGAATCTCGATGGCGAACTGCACCGTGCCCGTGCCGCACCAGCCGATCGAGCTCAGCGGCGTCGTCCACCTGGTTGCGGAACTCGAAATAGTCCGTGTTCTTGAGGGCCGCGAGCACGGCGCGGGTCAGCGGTCCTTCGTCGCGCACGAGCACGGCCGTGGGCAGATGCTTGGGATCGGTATTGATGGCGTAGCCGAACAGCGTGAGCTGCAAGACCGGCACGAACAGCATGGTGGCGAAGGTCATGCGGTCGCGCCGCATCTGCACGAATTCCTTGACGATCATCGCCCAGATGCGCCGGAAGAAGCCGGGATCGCGGCGGACGTCCGCACCTTCATAGGCGGCGACGCTCATGCGTAATTGTCCTTCGCCTTGCTCATGAGCAGGATGAAGACGTCTTCGAGGCTTGGCTCGCCGCGCTGCCAGCGATGCGCGCCATCCGCCTTCCTGGCCGAGGCGATCGCTTTGTCGAGTGCGCTTCTTGTTGCGCCCGCTGACATGCAGCTCGGTGCCGAAAGGCGCCACCATGTCGACGCCGTCGCACATCTGCAGCTGTTGGGCGAGAGGGTGCAGGTCGGTGCCCGAGACGATCCAGGTGCTCAAGCCCGATTGCGCGATCACCTCATTGGCCGTGCCGCGGGCCAACAGCTCGCCATAGGCGATATAGGCGATCTCGTGGCAGCGCTCGGCCTCGTCCATATAGTGGGTGGAGACGAGCACGGTGATGCCTTCGGCGGCCAGCCGGTGGATCTCCTCCCAGAACTCTCGCCGCGCCTTGGGATCGACGCCGGCGGTCGGCTCGTCGAGCAAGAGCAGCTTCGGCTGACGGCAGGATGCAGGCGCCGAGCGCAAGCCGCTGCTTCCAGCCCCCGGAGAGCTTGCCGGCAAGCTGGTCGGCGCGCCGTCGAGAGCCCGAGCCGCGCGACTGCTTCCTTCGCCGCGCCACCTTGGATTGGGGACGCCGTACACGCGGGCCACGAACTCCAGATTCTCGCGGATGGAGAGATCCTCATAGAGGCTGAAGCGCTGGGTCATGTAGCCGACGTCGCGCTTGATCTCGTCGGACTTGGGTGAGGATGTCATAGCCGAGGCAGGTGCCGTGGCCGGAATCGGGCGTGAGCAGACCGCACAGCATGCGGATGGTCGTGGTCTTGCCGCTGCCGTTCGGGCCGAGGAAGCCGTAGATCTCGCCCTTGGGCACTTTCAGGGTCAGGTCCCTGACCACGGTGCGGTCGCCGAAGGACTTGGTCAGCCCCTCGACGTCGATGGCGATCTCCTTCATCGCTCGACCACTTGCGGCTCGGGCCCGAGGCTCACCGTTACCGGCTGGCCGGCGGTGAGCTTGGCGGTTGCCTCCGCCGGCCGCGCCTCGACGAGAAAGACGAGCTTCTGCCGCTGCTCCTGCGAGAAAATCACGGGCGGCGTGAACTCGGCGTCCCGGGCGATGAAGCTGATCTTGGCGAGAAGCTCGCCTTTGCAGCCGTCGCAACTCACCGTGACGGTCTGATCGACGTGCAAACTCGCCCGCACCGGCTCGGCGACGAAGAAGCGCACCTTGAGATTGCCGGGCGGCAGCAGCGCGATGATCGCCTGGCCCTCCTTCACCACCTCGCCCGGCCGAAAATAGACCTCTTCCACCGTGCCGGCGGCGGGGGCGAAGACCTTGCGTTTGGCGAGGTTCTTCTCCGCCTGCTCGAGCGAATGGCGCGCGGCCTCAACTGCAGCGGCAGCGGCATCGATCAGGTCGGAGCGGTTCGGCAGCTTGGCCGCAGCGATGCGCCGCTCGGCCTCGGCGACCGCCGCCTGATTGCGATCGTGCTGGGCGACGGCATCGTCGAGCTGGGCTTGGGCCACCCAATGCTTGTTGAAAAGCTTCTGAGTGCGGTCGAGATTGAGCGTCGATTGCTGAAGCATGGCTTGCGCCTGAGTGAGCGCGGCGTCCAGCACCTCGATCTCGCCTGGACGCTGCATCTGCTGCCTGGCGTCGGCGAGGTGGGCTTCCGCTTCCGTCACGCGCGACTTCGCCGCCGCGACCTCGGCCTCTTGCGCCTCGCTCTCCAGGGTAAAGATGGGGGTTCCGGGCTCGACGCTGTCGCCTTCCTCCACGGCAAGCGTCTCCACGCGCCCGCCCTGCTCGGAGCCCACCAGCACGAGGTAGGCTTCCATGTAGCCGGGGAAAATCGTTCGCCTGACGATCCCCGCAGCCGGCGAGCGCCAGCGTCGCCGCGATCAGGAGAAAAACGGCGAGAACGCCGCCGATGGTCCTCACGGCGCGCCCCCGCTCCCGCTCTCGGCGCGGGGCATTCTGATGGCGTCGACCAGGAGTTCGATATTGGTGGCAAGCATGGCGTCGGTATCGAGATGGCGATGCCGCTCGAACAGCGAACGCCAAATGATGGCCGTCAGCGCCGGCGCCACGAGGAGCTGCGGAAAGTCGCGCAATCGCGTCGGGCGAAACTCGCCGCGCTCGACGCCGCGATCGATGAGGCGGGTCAGCGTTTCGATCCCGCGCAAGACTACCGTCTCGAAATAGAAGGCGGTGAGCTCCGGATGCTTGTGCCCTTCGGCGATCAGGAGCCGCGCGATGAAGGCGCGCCTGGAGCCAACCAGCTCCTGGATGAAGGCGAGGAACGGGCCTTTCAGAAAGTCCTCGGCCGAGAGCTCGGTCGTCTCCATCCGCTCGCGGATCACGTCGAAATGGGAGGTGATGACGCTGCGGACCACCGCCTTGAACAGCTCGACCTTTGTCTTGAAATAGAGATAGGGCAGACCCTTGCTCACCTTCGCCCGGGCGGCCACGTCCTCGAGCCTCGTTCCGGCAAACCCCTTGGCGGCGAATTCCTCGAAGGCCGCCGCCACGATCTCCTGCGGACGGGTGTCCTTGCGCTCCCTGCGGCGCTCCGTGCTCGCCGGCTTTGATTTTCGCTGCACGAATTTCGCTTCGACCATGGTCCTTACCGCTGCCCTTGGGACCTCGCCAGCAGCCACTTCTCTGGCTTCGGTTCCGGTCTCGCCTCTTCCCGACGGACGTCAGAACCGCCGGTTCGACCCCCATATAATGACTGACCGGTCAGTACTGCAAGTATGGAAATTTCTGAGGCGCAATGCCCGAACTTGTGCGGGGCATCCAATGGTGAAGTCACCTCATGCGCGGGAGATTGGGGCCTGCCCTCTATTGGATTGCCGGGGCAAGCCCGGCAATGACGGCGCAGAGGGGAGCAGAAATATCAGGCGCGGGGGTGGGCGCGGGCGTACGTCTTCAACAGATGCTCGCGATCGACCTCGGTGTAGCCTTGTGTGGTGGAAAGGCTCGCATGGCCGAGCAGCTCCTGGATCGCCCGCAAGTCCGCGCCGGCGCCGAGCAGATGCGTGGCGAAGGAGTGGCGAAGCGCATGCGGCGTCGCCGTCGCCGGCAGCCCAAGCGCGCCGCGGGCCCGCGCGATCAGGAGCTGTATGATGCGTGGGCTAAGCTGCCCGCCCCTCGCCCCCACGAACAGCGGATCGTCGGCGCCGAGTGACATGGGGCAAAGCCCAAGGTATCGCTCCACCGCCTCGCGCACGATCGGGAGCACCGGTACCACTCTGCGTCTTGTCGCCCTTGCCCGTGACCCGCAGCATGTCGCGGCCGCGAATTGGGGCGTCCTGCCGGGCGAGCGACAGCGCCTCGGAGATGCGCAAGCCCGAGCCATAAAGCGAGCGAAAGCACGGCGGTGTCCCGCGCCACGATCCAGTCCGGCGCGTCGGGAGAAGCGATATCGGCGCCGCCGACAAGAGCGGTGGCCTTCGGCGCGGTGAGCGGCTTCGGCACCGAATGGGGCAGCTTCGGCAGCGCCACGGCGCGCACGGCATCGTTCTTGCCGAGCCCCCGCCGCTCCAGAAAGCGGTAGAACATGCGCAAGGCCGAGAGCGTGCGCGAGAGGCTGCGGCTGCCGACGCCCTCCGCCCTGCGCGACGCGAGGAAGGCGCGGATATCGCGCGCCGACAATGCGCTGAGCTGGGGAAGCGTCGGCAGGCGGTTCAGGTGGTCGGCGAGGAAGCCCAAGAACTGGCCGACGTCGCGGGCATAGGCCTCCGACGTGTTGGCTGCGAGCTGGCGCTCCACCGAGAGATAGGCAAGCCACGCCTCGACCGCGCGTTGCACATCGCGCGGCGGCCATCACATTTTGTGCTTCGGCGTGCCTAGCCAAGCAAGCTCCCGTTTCGACCAGCAACGACTCAAACCCGCAAGAGCTAGTATATGGGGGAGGACTCCTTCCTGTCCCTTAACCCGCGAGCCTAAGCCCTGACAAAGACCGAGGTCCTGCCGAAGACGAAAGCGGTGCAAGGGCCGGTGACCGTGCCCGTCCTCCTGCCGCTCGCGTTGCCTGCCCCTTACGACTATCTCGTGCCCGAAGGAATGACGGTTGAGCCTGGCCAGTTCGTCGTCGTGCCGCTCGGTCCCGTCGAGCGCTTGGGCGTGGTCTGGCCGCGCGGCGAAGGAGCGGAGGCGCCGCCGGTGAAGCCGGAGAAGCTCAGGGAGATCATTGCGGTTCTCGACGACGTGCCGAAGCTCCCGCGCCTGTCGCTCGACTTCGCCGCCTGGGTCGCCAACTACACGCTCTCCTCTCCTGGCATGGTGCTCCGCATGATGATGAGTGCCGGGTCCGCTTTCGCGCCGCCCGCGCCCAGCTATGGCGTGCGACTCGCAGGTGTCACACCTCAGCGCATGACGCCGGCTCGCGCCCGCGTGTTGGAGGTTGCGGGCAACGGCTTGACCTGGGTGAAATCGGCGCTGGCCGAGACCGCCGGCGTGAGCCCGGGCGTGATCGACGGCCTGGTCGATGCGGGCAGCCTCATCACCGAGGCGCTTCTCGCCTGGGCGCCTCCGCCCCTCGATCTTTCCACGGCCCGGGCGCGCCTCAGCACAGAGCAGGCCGCGGCCGCGGCCGAGCTGGTCGAGAACACGAGCGGCGGCTTCACCGTGACCCTGCTCGACGGCGTCACCGGCTCGGGCAAGACCGAGGTCTATTTCGAGGCCATCGCCGCGGCGGTGGCACGCGGCAGGCAGGCGCTCGTGCTTATGCCCGAGATCGCGCTCACCAGCCAGTTCATCGCCCGCTGCGAGGAGCGCTTTGGCGCCAAGCCCGCCGAATGGCATTCGGGCTTAAGCGCGCCGATGCGCGGCCGCGTGTGGCGGGCGGTCGCTGAAAATCAGGCGAAGCTCGTGGTGGGCGCGCGTTCCGCGCTCTTCCTTCCCTTCCCCGATCTCGGCCTCATCGTCGTCGATGAAGAGCATGACGCGAGCTACAAGCAGGAGGAGCGCGTCGCTTATCATGCGCGCGACATGGCGGTTTTGCGCGGGTCACTCGGCCACATCCCCGTGGTATTGAGCTCAGCCACGCCGTCCGTCGAGAGCCTGGTGAATGCGAGCCAAGGGCGCTACCGCCATATCCGCTTAGCGCAACGCTACAAATCCGCAGGCCTGCCCGGCATCTCGGCCATCGACATGCGTGCGACCCCGCCCGAGCGGGGCCGCTGGCTCTCGCCGGTGCTGGTGGACGCCGTAGCTGAAACCTTGAAGCGCGGCGAGCAGGCTCTCCTGTTCTTGAACCGTCGGGGCTATGCGCCGGTCACGCTCTGCCGCAAATGCGGCTTCCGCTTCGAATGCCCGAACTGCTCGGCCTGGCTCGTCGAGCATAGATTCCGCCGCCGCCTCGAATGCCACCATTGCGGCAAGTTTGTACCGCTACCGGAGGTTTGCCCGAATTGCGGGGCCGAGCATTCGCTCGTGCCGTGCGGCCCGGGCGTCGAGCGCATCGCCGAGGAGATTGCCGAACGCTTCCCCGAAGCACGCCGCGTGATTTTGTCGAGCGACCTGACGCCGGGGTTAAGCGATCTGCGCGAGACGTTGCGCGAGATCGAGGAACGCGAGGTCGACATCGTAATCGGCACCCAGCTCGTGGCCAAGGGACATCACTTCCCGGGGCTCGCCCTGGTCGGCGTGGTCGATGCGGATTTGGGGCTCGCCCATGCCGATCCGCGCGCGGCCGAGCGTACCTTCCAGCTGCTGAGCCAGGTCACCGGCCGCGCCGGCCGCGAGGCCATCGAGGGCCACGGCCTGGTCCAGACCTATATTCCCGAGCACCCGGCGATCCAGGCGCTCGTCTCCGGCGACCGCGATAAATTCCTAGCGCGCGAGATCGAAGGGCGGAAGGACGCGATGCTGCCGCCCTTCGGGCGCCTCGCCGCCTTGCTGGTGACGGGGAGCTCGCGCGAGGCAGCGGAGAGTTACGCAAGGAGCGTCGCCCGCACCGCGCCGCAAGCGGCCAGGATCGGGGTGCTGGGACCGGCGGAGGCGCCACTCGCCGTGATCCGCGGCCGCTACCGCTTTCGGTTGTTGGTCAAGGCCACGCGCGAAGCCGACCTCCAGGCTTATCTACGCCTCTGGCTCGGCCAAGCGCCCAAGCCCAAAGGCGACGTCCGGCTCTATGTGGATGTCGATCCCTATAGCTTTTTGTAGACGCCGATGCGGCCCTTTTAATCTACATTCTCGCCAAGCATCGACATGGCACGCTTTATGTCGGCGTTACCAGCGATCTCATCGGCAGTTATACCATCGGGAGGGACTGCTTCGGGGTTCACCAAACGCTATGGCGTCCATCAACTCGTGTATTCAAACAGCACGCAACTGCGGCCCTCAGCCATTCAGCGGGAGAAGACGCTGAAACATTGGTCACGTGCTTGGAAAATCAGAACGATCGAGACGCTAAACCCAACTTGGACGGATCTTTACGAAGAGATTTGCCGCTAGGCCCCATTGGATGCCCGGATCAAGTCCGGGCATGACGAGGTTGGGCGAGGCCTCTAGAGCTGCGTCATTGCCGGCCTCTCCCGGCAATCCAATAGGGCCTCGCCTTCACTCTCCAGCGCCGAATTGCCCGTTAGGTTTGATGAGACGCCCGGGACTTTGCCCAGGCATGACATCGGAGTCTAACTTACGCGTTGCGGATGTCTTGGGCGGCGCGGGCCAGGATCTCCACGATCCGGGTCTCGGCATCACCGGCGCCCGCCTCGACGTCTTCGGTCTCCAGCCGCTTGACCGCGGTGGCGCGGAGATTGTCGAGGGCGGCGTTGACGAGTTGCGGCACGCTCTGCCGGTCCTCTTCATCCCGGTCGCGTCCCCGCTCGCGGCGGAGGCGCGCCATCTTCTTGCCGATGCCCGAGAGCCGCGCCAGCACCATGTCGGCGATATCGCGATTCTCCTCAAGGTAAGTCCGTCCCTCGTCCGTAATGCTGAAGCGCTTCTTGGCGCCTTCGCTCTCGGCGGTGACGTATCCGGCCTCCTCCAAAAAGGTCAGCGTCGGGTAGATCACGCCGGGGCTTGGGCTGTAGCAGTCGCTCGTCTTCTCCTCGATGAGCTTGATCAGCTCGTAGCCGTGGCGCGGCTGCTCGGCGATCAGCGCGAGCGCCAGCAGCTTCAGATCGCCATGGGCGAGCATGCGGCCGACGCGGAACCAGTCGCCGCGACCCGGTCCGCCGCCGCGACCAAAGCGTGGTCCCTCGCCGCCGTGGCGGGCGAAGCGCTTGGCGGCCCGCAGGCCGCAATTATCTTCGTGATGTCTCAGTCCATGCATGTGTTGGTTTTCCTTGCTTGGTAAAAAAAGATATATCAAAAGATGTACTATGTCGCGCACTATCGCAAGATACATCTTTTTACCAAGGCCGAAGGCCCCGATCCGCGCACCCGATTGAGCTGATCAGTCCGAGCTGTCGTCCACATGCATGTCAGGTCGCTGGCCGATCGCCGCGATCGATCCCGTCGCCCCCCTTGTTGCACCACCACCCCCCATATGTTACAGGCTCCGCGGGGCCTTCCGGGGAGACCGTCGGCGGCGCTTTACGGCTGTTGACGCGGAAGCCCTAATCCCAGAATTTGCGGTTCCAAGGACGAGGCCGCTCTTGAAGCAGCGCCCGTTCGGGAGGAAAGGCGTTATTTAGGTGGCAGGTGAGGAGCAGACCCCTTCAGGCGTTGCGGGCCGGTACGCCAACGCGCTGTTCGAGCTTGCGCTCGAGGAAAACGCGCTCGATCAGGTTGAGAGCGATCTGAACCGCTTCGCTCAGGCGCTCGACGCCGTGCACGATCTCACCCGCCTGGTGAAGAGCCCGGTCTTCTCCGCCGATGAGCAGGGCCACGCCATCGCCGCCATCCTCGAGCAGATGAAGATCGAGGGGCTGACCGCCAATTTCCTCAAGCTCATCACCAAGAACCGCCGCCTGTTTGCCGCCCCCGACATCATCAAGGCCTTCCGCCTGGCTCTCACCCGCCATCGCGGGCAGACCAGCGCCGAGGTCATCTCTGCCGTTCCGCTCGAGAAAGGCCAGGTGCGCGCGCTCCAATCCGCGCTCAAAGCGGCACTGCGCAAGGACGTCCAGCTCGACCAGAAGGTGGATGCAACCCTGCTCGGCGGTCTCGTCGTCAAGGTCGGCAGCCGCATGGTCGACTCATCGCTCCGTACCAAGCTCACTAGTCTCAAGCACGCCATGAAAGAGGTTGGCTGATGGATATCAGGGCCGCCGAGATCTCCGCGATCCTCAAAGAGCAGATCAAGAATTTTGGCCAGGAGGCGGAAGTCTCCGAAATCGGCCAGGTGCTGTCGGTTGGCGACGGCATCGCCCGCGTCTATGGGCTCGACAACGTCCAGGCGGGCGAAATGGTCGAGTTCGCCGATGGCACGCGCGGCATGGCGCTGAACCTCGAGGTCGACAATGTCGGCATCGTGATCTTCGGCTCCGACCGCAACATTGGGGAAGGCGACATCGTCAAGCGCACCGGCGCCATCGTCGAGGTGCCCGTGGGCAAAGGCCTGCTCGGCCGCGTGGTCGATGCGCTCGGCAACCCGATCGACGGCAAGGGCCCGATCGAGAGCCATGAGCAGCGCCGCGTGGACGTGAAGGCGCCTGGCATCATCCCGCGGCAATCGGTGCATGAGCCGATGCAGACCGGGCTGAAGGCCATCGACGCGCTGATCCCCATCGGCCGCGGCCAGCGCGAGCTGATCATCGGCGACCGCCAGACCGGCAAGACCGCCATCATCCTCGACACCATCCTCAACCAGAAATCGGTGAACGCGTTAGGCGACGAGAAGACCAAGCTCTATTGCATCTATGTGGCCATCGGCCAGAAGCGCTCGACTGTCGCGCAATTCGTCAAGGTGCTCGAAGACAATGGGGCGATGGACTATTCCATCGTCGTCGCTGCCACCGCCTCGGACCCGGCGCCGATGCAGTATCTGGCACCATTCTCCGGCTGCGCCATGGGCGAGTTCTTCCGCGACAACGGCATGGCCGCGGTCATCTTCTACGACGATCTGTCCAAGCAGGCCGTGGCCTACCGCCAGATGTCGCTGCTGCTTCGCCGCCCGCCAGGCCGCGAGGCCTATCCCGGCGACGTGTTCTATCTGCATTCGCGGCTGTTGGAGCGCGCGGCCAAGCTGAACAAGGACAACGGCTCGGGCTCCTTAACCGCGCTTCCGGTGATCGAGACGCAAGCCAACGACGTGTCGGCCTACATCCCGACCAACGTCATCTCCATCACCGACGGGCAGATCTTCCTGGAAACCGATCTGTTCTATCAGGGCATCCGTCCCGCCGTGAATGTCGGTCTCTCGGTCTCCCGCGTGGGCTCCGCCGCGCAGGTCAAGGCGATGAAGCAGGTGGCCGGCAAGATCAAGGGCGAGCTCGCCCAATATCGCGAGATGGCGGCCTTCGCCCAGTTCGGCTCAGATCTCGACGTCACCACCCAACGCTTGCTCAACCGCGGCGCGCGCCTCACCGAGCTTCTCAAGCAGCCGCAATTCTCGCCGCTGAAGGTCGAGGAGCAGGTCGTGGTGATCTATGCCGGCGTCAACGGCTATCTCGATCCGATTGCGGTCAAGGACGTACAGCG
This sequence comes from uncultured Alphaproteobacteria bacterium, assembly GCA_963804705.1. Classification (GTDB taxonomy): domain Bacteria; phylum Pseudomonadota; class Alphaproteobacteria; order Rhizobiales; family Methyloligellaceae; genus Methyloceanibacter. The sequence continues at coordinate 57,108 of CAWDRM010000021.1, read as the reverse complement.
CTTCGAGGCCGAGTTGCTCCGCTATGTGCGCGCCGAGCACAAGGACGTGCTCGATGCAATCCGCGACCAGAAGGAAATCTCCAAAGAGACCGGCGAGAAGCTGAAAGCCGCAGTCGACGCCTTTGCCAAGGCCTTCGCGTAAATGCTTTTTGAGCGTCCAACCGGGTTACGAGCTGAGCCATGCCGTCGCTGAAAGAACTGCGCAACCGCATCGCTAGCGTGAAGGCGACGCAGAAGATCACCAAAGCCATGCAGATGGTGGCGGCGGCGAAGCTCCGGCGCGCCCAGAGTGCGGCAGAAGCCGCGCGCCCCTACGCCACGCGCATGGAAAGCGTGCTCGCCAACCTCGCCACCGCGCTTGCCGGCCGCGAGGGCGGACCGCCGCTCATGATCGGCACCGGCAAGGACGAGCGGCATCTGCTCGTGGTCGCAACCGCCGAGCGCGGGCTGTGTGGCGCCTTCAACTCTTCCATCGTGCGGCTCGCCCGCGACCATGCCCTCCGGCTGGCGGCCGAGGGCAAGCAGGTCAAGTTCCTGTGCGTCGGCAAGAAGGGGTTCGACCAGCTCAAGCGCCAGTTTGCCTCCCAGATCATCGAGCTCGTCGAGCTCCGGGGCATCCGCCAGCTCGGTTTCGGCCACGCCGATATGATTGCCGATAAGGTGCTCGGCCTCTTCGCTGCTGGTGAATTCGATGTGGTGACCCTCTTCTTCTCCCGCTACCGCTCGGTGATCAGCCAGATCCCGACGGCGCTGCAGCTCATTCCGGCCGTGATCCCCGCCGAGACGCCGAAAGCGGAAGCAGCGCTTGGCGGCGCGATCTATGACTATGAGCCCGACGAGGCCGAGATCCTGGCCGAGCTCCTGCCGCTCAACATCGCCACCCAGATCTTGCGGGCGCTGCTCGAGAACGCGGCCTCCGAGCAAGGGGCGCGCATGAGCGCCATGGACAACGCCACCCGCAACGCCGGCGACATGATCGATCGCCTCACCATGAAATATAACCGCTCGCGCCAGGCCATGATCACCAAAGAGCTGATCGAGATCATTTCCGGCGCCGAGGCGCTTTAGTATCCGAGAGACACGAAGGAACGTAACCATGGCAAGGAAGTCCCCCGTCATCGCCGAGACGCCGAGGCAACAGAAAAGGGTTGCCGAGGGCAAAGGCGCCAAGGGCCATATATGCCAAGTGATGGGCGCAGTGGTCGACGTGCAGTTCACCGATCATTTGCCCGAGATCCTGAACGCGATCGAGACCGTCAATCAGGGCAACCGCCTCGTGCTCGAAGTGGCCCAGCATCTGGGCGAGCACACCGTCCGCACCGTCGCCATGGACTCGACCGAAGGGCTGGTGCGCGGGCAGGAGGTGTTCGATACCGGCGAGCCGATCGCCGTGCCGGTCGGCGACGAAACCTTGGGCCGCATCATGAATGTGGTCGGTGAGGCGGTGGACGAGGCGGGTCCGATCAAGACAGCCGAGAAGCGCCCGATTCATGCGCCAGCTCCCTCCTATGTCGATCAATCGACCGAGGCCGAGATCCTGGTCACCGGCATCAAGGTCGTGGATCTGCTGGCGCCGTACGCCAAGGGCGGCAAGATCGGCCTGTTCGGCGGCGCGGGCGTCGGCAAGACCGTGCTGATTCAGGAGCTGATCAACAACGTCGCCAAGGCCCATGGCGGCTTTTCGGTGTTCGCGGGCGTCGGCGAGCGCACCCGCGAGGGCAACGACCTCTATCACGAGTTCATCGAGTCGGGCGTCAACAAGGACCCGAAGAAGAACAACGGCTCGACCGCCGGCTCCAAATGCGCGCTTGTCTATGGCCAGATGAACGAGCCGCCTGGCGCCCGCGCCCGCGTCGGCCTGTCGGGCCTGACCGTCGCCGAATATTTCCGCGACCAGGGCCAGGACGTGCTGTTCTTCGTGGACAACATCTTCCGTTTCACCCAGGCAGGCTCCGAAGTGTCGGCACTGCTCGGCCGTATCCCCTCCGCCGTGGGCTATCAGCCGACGCTCGCCACCGATATGGGCGCGCTCCAGGAGCGCATCACCACGACGCAGAAGGGCTCGATCACCTCCGTGCAGGCCATCTACGTTCCGGCCGATGATCTGACCGACCCCGCGCCGGCCACTTCGTTTGCGCATTTGGATGCGACCACCGTGCTGTCCCGCGGCATCGCCGAGAAGGGCATCTATCCGGCCGTGGACCCGCTCGATTCCACCTCGCGCATGCTCTCGCCACTCGTCGTCGGCGAGGAGCACTACGCGGTGGCGCGGCGCGTGCAGGAGATCCTGCAACGCTACAAGGCGCTCCAGGACATCATCGCCATTCTCGGCATGGACGAGCTGTCGGAAGAGGACAAGATCACCGTCGCCCGCGCCCGCAAGATCGAGCGGTTCCTGTCGCAGCCCTTCTTCGTGGCTGAGGTGTTCACCGGATCGCCCGGCAAGTTCGTCGACCTCGCCGACACCATCAAGGGCTTCAAGGGTCTGTGCGACGGCGAATATGACCATCTGCCTGAGGCCGCCTTCTACATGGTCGGCACCATCGAGGAGGCCGTCGCCAAGGCCGGGAAGCTGGCCGCCGAGGCGGCTTGATCATGGCCGACCTCTTCAAATTTGAGCTCGTGTCACCAGAACGGTTGCTGGTATCGGCCGAGGTCGAGCAAGTGGTGGTACCGGGGTCTGAAGGCGACTTCACCATGCTCGCTCATCACGCGCCGCTGCTCACGAGCCTGCGGCCGGGCGTGCTCGATATCGGTTCCGGCGGCGCCGAGCGCCGGCGCTATTTCGTGCGCGGCGGCTTCGCCGAGGTCGGCCCTGCTGGCCTCACCGTGCTCGCCGAGACGGCAATCGATCTGGTCGAACTCGACAAGGCGGTCCTCGACCAGACCATCAAGGACGCCGAGGAGGACGTGGCCGACGCTACGGAAGACGCCGCCCGCGACCGCGCCAAGACCAGGCTCGACCACCTTCGCCACGTACAGCTCGCGCTCGATCTTTAGCCTTCCCGCCGCCCTCAAACAGCCCCCGTCACAAGCCATTAGGGCGGGTGTCCCGTCCTTGCTATAACCCCTTCCGGAGCAGTGACAGGGGCTTGAAGTCTGCGGACGAGGGCATGCAGCAGAAAGCCGAACCGAAACGGGTGCGATCCTTGAGCTTCGGGCTCGAGCGCCTCGGCCTCACCGCACTCCGTTATCCCGTCATCATCGCCGTCCTCGTCGTGGCGGCCACCATCGCGGCGCTGCTCGGCATCAGACAGCTAAGGGTCGATGATTCCCTGTCGGAGCTGTTCCGCACCGACACGCCGGAGTTCCACGACTACGAGGTCCTTTCCGAGCGCTTCCCCTCCAGCGAATACGACGTGCTCATCGTCGTCACCGGCGACAAGCTGCTCGAGCGGAAGTCCATCAACGCGCTGCGCTCGCTCGTCACCGAGCTGCAATTCGTCGACGGCATGGACGGCGAGGTCTCCCTGTTCTCGGCCCGCGAGGCGCCCGAGCCCGGCAAGGTTCCAGGACCGGTGTTCCCGGCCAAGCTTCCAACCGGGGCCGACTATGACAAGCTCATCGACCAGGTCCGCCACAATGAGATCATCGCTGGCAAGCTGCTCTCCGACGACGGCACGCTGACGCTCATTTTGCTGGCGCTCGATCGCGAGGTGGTGGCCACCAATGGCTTGAACTCCGTCGTGCAGCAAATTGTTGAGACCGCAAAAGAGCAGCTCAAGGGCACCGGGCTCGCCGTGAAGCTCTCCGGCGCGCCGGTGATGCAGCTCGAGATCCGCAACGCCGTGGAGCACGACCGCAATCTCTATAACGCGCTCGGATTTCTGTTCGGCGCCATCATCGCCTACGCCTTCTTCCGCCGCCTGTCGCTGATGGCTATCGCGGCACTTCCCCCGGTGATCGCCATCATCTGGTCGCTCGGGCTGTTCGGCTGGCTCGGCTTCAAGCTCAATCTGTTTCTGAACGTGATGATCCCGCTGATCATGGTGCTCGGCTTCTCCGATTCCATGCAGCTCACCGTCGCTATGCGTAACCGGCTGTTGGAAGGGGACCGCCGCATCAAAGCCGCCCGCTACGCCGTGCTGGTGGTGGGTCCGGCTTGCGTGCTAGCCACCGCCACCGCGGCGGCGTCCTTCATCGCGCTGTTCTTCTCCGACTCCGCGTTGATCCGCACCTTCGGCTTCGCCGGCGCGCTCTCCACCCTGACTGCCTTCGTCGCCGGCATTACCCTCGTTCCGCTGCTGACCCGCGCCCTGATCGGGCGCAACACCAAGCCCTTCGTAACCAACCTGAAGAGCCACGACTGGGCCATGAACGCGCTGAAGCGCTTCTGCGGCTGGATCGGCGAGATCGGCGTGCGGCACCCGAAGACGATCGTCGGCCTTGGGCTTGTGGTGGTGATCGCCTTTGGCGCCATCTATACGACGCTGCCGCCCCGCTATCGCCTCGCCGATCAGGTTCCCGACCGCGAACAGGCCGTTGCCGCCAGCGCGCAGCTCGACGAGAAGCTGACCGGCGCCAACCCGCTGCACGTGATGGTCGACTGGCCGCAAGGCAAGTCGCTGTACGACTCCGATGTGCTGAAGGTAATCGGCGACATTCACGCCCGCGTGGAAGGACAATCCGGCGTCGGTAATGTCTGGTCGATCGAGACCTTGCGCCGCTGGCTCACCAAGACCGGCGAGGACACGCCGGATAAGCTGAAAGAGTATATCGACATTCTACCCGACTATTTGACCAAGCGCTTTATCGACGAGAAGGACAATTCCGCCGTCGTCACCGGCCGCATCCCCGACGTCGATGTCAGCGACCTCCTGCCGGTGATCGAGAAGCTCGATGCCCAGCTCGATGACGTACGCAAGGCAAATCCGGGCTACCGCATCGTGGTCACGGGGCTTTCGGCGATCGCCGCGCGCAACAGCGCGACCATGATCGGCAAGCTGAATGCCGGGCTCACCACCGAGATCGCCTTCATCTGCATCTTTCTCGGGCTCGCCTTCCGCTCGGTGATGGTGAGCTTCGTCAGCATCCTGCCCAATTTGTTTCCGGTGTTCACCGCGGGCGCCGTGCTTGCCGCCTCAGGCGAGGGCCTGCAATTTGCGAGCATCGTGGCGCTGATCGTCTCGTTCGGCCTGTCGCTCAACGCGACCGTGCATTACCTCAACCGGCTCCGCCTCGAGGACCGGCCGGGCGAAGACCCGGCGATCGGGGTGGAACGGGCGACGGTCCTGATCGGCCCGGCGCTCGTGCTGACCTCGCTGATCCTCGCCTTCGGCCTCGGCGTCACGATCCTGTCCGCCCTGCCGTCGCTACGCCTGTTCGGCAAGCTCTCAGGCCTCACGCTGATGGCGGCGCTGGTCGGCGATCTTTTGCTGTTGCCGGCAAGCGTGCTGCTGTTTCGTCGCTTCATGCGGAACTGGCGCAAGCCTGCTCATGCGCCGGGGCATCGAGGCGGCTGACGCCGCGTCAAGGTGCGCGCACGAGCGGCTCGAATTCCTCGATCACGCGCTCATAGACCGGGCGCTTGAAGGGCACGACGAGGCCGGCGATGCGCGTCAGCGGCACCCATTGCCACGCGTCGAACTCGCGCTCATGGCCGGGCTTTGGCGCGAGATCGATCTCGCTTTCCTCCCCCTCGAAACGGGCGGCGAACCAGAGCTGCGTCTGGCCGCGATAGCGCCCCTGCCAAGCAACGCCGATCAGCTCGCCAGGGAGATCGTAGCTGTACCATCGCCGCGACCTGCCGACGAACCGCGCCCGCCTCACCCCCGTCTCCTCTTCGAGCTCGCGGCGCGCGGCGGCTTCGGGGTCCTCCCCCTCGTCCATGCCGCCTTGCGGCATCTGCCACCACTGGCCGAGGCCTTCGGGGGCGCCAATGCGATCGGCGCGCCGGCCGACAAAGACGTGACCTTGCGCATTGATCAGCATCACGCCGACGCAACGCCGGTAGGGCAGCTCCGCCTCGGTGGTCATTGGGACGATCAGCTTTGCCGCTGCGAGCGCACGGCGGCACTCACCGGGATGAGGACGAAGCCCTTGCCCTTGAGTTGCTCGGCCCATGCGGCGAGCTGCTTGATGGTTGCGGGCTTGGCGCTCGCGACGCCGATGGCTATGCCCCGCTCCTTGGCGAGCGCCTCGAGTTGCCACAGCGCCTTTTCGATGTCGCCGGGCGACTGGACCGTGTCAATTTGGACATTGGCCCCCGCATAGTCGAGGCCGAGCGCGGTCGCGATCTGCCCGGCGGTGGAGTGCTGCACGCTGCCGTCGTCGACAAACAGGAGGCCCCGCGCCTTCAACTCCTCGAGCACCGGCAGGAAAGACTCTTGCGACGACTCGAATTTGGCGCCCATGAGATTGGTAACGCCGACATAGCCGGTGAAGCGCGACATCAGCCATTGCAGCCGCTTCATGTTCTCGTCGGGCGGGAGCGTCGTGAGCAGCGTGTGCGGTCCGGGATCGTTGGTGGGATAATCCACCGGCTCGAGCGGAATTTGCAGCAGCACCTCATGGCCCGCCGCCCGCGCTTTGGTCACCCAATCCTGGAGATTGCGGCCATAGGCGCCGTAAGCCACGCTGATCGGCGCGGGCAGACCCTTGATCGCTTCGGCCGTAGCAGCGTCGGAGAGGCCCATACCGTTGATCAGCACCGCGATGCGCGGAGGCGCGCCGGCCGCCGCCTTTGTCGCGTAGCGCGACGGCCGGGCATAGACCTCAAGCGGGCGCCGGCCGTCCTGGGCCACCTTGGGGAGCGGCCCATATTGCGATTCCTCGACGAGCTCCGGCACCGGGACGGACACCAGAGTGATCGAGGCAGTTTCCGATTCAGGGGGCTGAGGCAAGGCCACAGCCGGCCCAGGTGGCACCGGCATGGCAGCGGTGTGCTGGAGGTCCGGCCCCGCCGGCGGCCCGTTTGCCCGAGGCGAAGGCTCGGCGGCTGCCTGTTGTTGGGGAGCCGGCGGCGTAGCCGGAGCGGACTGCGGCTGAGCCGGGGACCCCTGAGGGCCGGCGATGCCGAAGCCGGGTGGAAGGTCGATGGCGGGACCTGGGGCCGGAGCCGCCGGCGCGGGCGGTGCCGCCTTTGGTGGCGGTGGCGGCGGTACCGCCACGGTGACGACGGGCCCGCCGGCGTCAGGACCAGGAAACAAGGCAAGCCACCCGATGCCGAGCACGAGTGCCGCGAGCACGATCGAAGCCGTGACGATCAGGGCCTTCATTTCGCCTGCGCCTCCCCGCGTCTAGGCCAGTGCCACGGGGCGAAGGCCTGCTCGCGTGCAGCAATGGCCACCATGGCTACCGAAGTCCCGGTCAAACCGGCACCTTCAGCGCCTAGTTGGCCTCCGCCTTCTTCTTAGCCTCCGCATCCACCGACTTGATGCCCCGCAGCAGATCTAGCCCATATTGCAGCTGGGTGTCCTTGTCCTTGTCCGGAGCGACATAGGCCGAGCTTCCGGACCCTTCCTCATCCTTACCGCCCGCGTCCTTACTGTCGGCGTCCTTGCTCGCGCCCTCGATCTTGAGGTGGCCGCGCAAATTCGCCTCACCACGCGTGCTCTGTGCTGCAGCCTTGTCCTTGAGGTCAGCGGGAAGTTCCTCCTCGACCACCACCTCGGGCTCGATGCCCTTGGCCTGGATCGACCGGCCGGACGGCGTGTAATAGCGCGCCGTGGTGAGCCTCAGCGCGCCGTTGCTCCCCATGGGAATGATGGTCTGGACGGAGCCCTTGCCGAAGGAGCGGGTGCCGAGAATGGTCGCCCGGTGGTGGTCCTGCAGCGCGCCGGCGACGATCTCCGAGGCGGACGCCGAGCCGCCATTGATCAGCACTACGAGCTTCTGCCCGTCGGTGAGATCGCCGGGCCTCGCATTCGACCGCTGCGTCTCCTCGAGATTGCGGCCCTTGGTCAGCACGATGGCGCCCTGGTCGAGAAACGCATCTGACACCGAGATCGCCTGATCGAGCAAGCCGCCGGGATTGTTACGCAGGTCGATGATGTAGCCCTTGAGCTTCGGACCGATCTCTTTCTTCAGATCCTCGATCGCCTTCTGCAGATTGGCCGTGGTCTGCTCGTTGAAGGTAGTGATCCGGATATAGCCCACGTCGTTCTCGGCATTGTACTTCACCGGATTGATGTGGATCACGTCGCGCGTGACTTTCACGTCGAAGGGATCCTCCACGCCCTTGCGCACGACAGTGAGGGTGATCGCGGAATTCACCGGCCCGCGCATTTTCTCGACGGCTTCCTGCAAGGTGAGGCCCTGGATCTGCTCCTTGTCGAGCGCGGTGATGAAATCGCCGCTCATGATGCCCGCTTTGGCTGCCGGGGTGTCCTCGATGGGAGCCACGACCTTGACCACGCCGTTCTCCATCGTCACCTCGATGCCGAGGCCGCCGAATTCGCCGCGGGTCTGCACCTGCATGTCACGGAAGTGCTTCGGATTGAGATAGGAGGAATGCGGATCGAGCGCCGTCAGCATGCCGTTGATCGCGGACTCGATCAGCTTCGAATCGTCTGGCTTCTCGACATAGTCGGCGCGCACGCGCTCCAGCACCTCGCCGAACAGATCGAGTTGCTTGTAGATGTCCGAGTTGCCCGCCGGGGTCGACGAGCTGGCCGCCCAGCTCACCATCGTCGAACCGGCAGCGAGCACGGCCAGCACCAGAAGCGTCCACAGCGCGTATTCGGATTTCCGCATCATCCTTGTACCTTTTCGGAAGTCTCGGCCCACCACGGGCCGGAATCTATTGGCCTGCCGTCCTTTCTAATCTCGACGTACAGGACGGGGCGCGTATTATCGTTGCCACGTTGGCTCGCCGCGACCGCCGCGCCCATCACCGCGACCGGCTCACCGGCGAGTACAAACTGGCCGAGGCTTACGTCGATGCGGCCCATTCCCGCAAGCAGAACATGATAGCCTCCGCCTGCATTGATTATCAAGAGTTGGCCATAGGACCGGAACGGCCCGGCATAGACCACCCAGCCGTCCGCTGGCGCGATAATTCGAGCCTCCGTGCGCGTTTGCAGTGATATTCCCTTCACCGTGCCGCCAACCCCGTCGGTGTCGCCGAAGCGCTTGAGCCGCTTGCCCTGGGCGGGCAGGGACAAGGCGCCCTTCGCCGCCTCGAAGGGCATGGCGGGCTTCAGGCGGTCCGGGCTGGCAAAAGCGACTTGGCTCGATTGAGGCTTGATCTCGACGACGCTCTCATTGCCCGGCGTGGCGAGCGCTTGGCTCTGCTCCCGGGCCCGGAGCGCCTGCTCGGAGGCCACTTCCGCATCATATTGGGCGACCTCGGCCTTGGCGATCTGCTCGTCCAGCCGCGCGATCAGCTCGTTCAACTCCGTGACCGTCGCTCCCTGCTGCTCGGCCGCCTGACGCGTGGCGGCAAGCTCGGCCTCGCTTTGGGAGAGCTTCGTCTTCTTCTCCTCCAGTAGCTGATCGATACGGCCTTGCTCCGCGGTGAGCCGGTCGGTCTCCTGCTTCTCGGTGTCACGCTGCTCGCGAATGCCGCTCTCGAGCGTGACCATGCCCGCAAGCTCCTGCGATAGATTGTCGGCCTGATATTTCAGCTCGGGGAAAACTTCCGCCAACAGCATGGCGCTGCGCACCACGGCGAGCGCATCGTCCCGGCGCGTGACGAGCGCGGGCGGCGGGGTCCGGCCCATCCTCTGCATGGCGCTCAGCATCTTGACGATGGTTTCCTTTCGCTCGGTGATCGAGTTGCGAATGACGTCGACCTGATCGGTCAGCTCGGTGAGCTTGCCCTCGGTCTCGGAAAGCTTTGCCTCGCTCGCTTGCACCCGCTTGCCCGCTTCGATCAGCTCGGTGTTGAGCTTCGCCCGCGCCTCGGCCAAGGCGACCACGTCTTGGGCGAGGCCCTGCTCATGCGCGCGGCTCGATTGCAGCTTCTGCGATGTCTCGTCGAGTTTCTTCTGTGCCTCCTCGCGAGAGAGGTCGTCCTCCGCCGCGACAGATAAGGGCAAGGCGCTCAACAGCCCCACCAGCAGCAGACCGGAGACGCCGAACCGGGATATTGGCTCAGGGGACCGATGGATTGGCGCCATCCGTATTGACCAAAGTGCTCTTCCCCGTCCCGTCTCTTCGCCGCCAGCCGAAAGACAAGAACTCGAGCGAACGGCAACGGAAGCGGAGCGATAAGGCAGAATCATGGCGACTATGCTGAACAAATCTTAACCGCTTCCTCCCGTGGCGGAGGCGTTCGGCGAACGTGTTAGCCCCGGTGGTAAGGGTGGCCGGCAAGGATCGTCGCCGCGCGATAGAGTTGCTCGGCGAGCACGATGCGGGCAAGCCCGTGCGGCAGGGTCATGGACCCGAGCGACAGCCTCTTATCAGCTCGCGCAAGTGCCTCAGGCGCCAACCCCTCCGCACCGCCGACGAGAAAAGCGAGGCCCGCGACACCGCTGTCGCGAAATTCGCGCAAGGAGCGGGCAAAATCCACGCTGCCCAATTGCTCGCCTTCGCGATCGAGGCAAATCAGTTTGTGCGAGGTCGGGATCTTGCCGATCATGACCATCGCTTCGGCGGCCATGCGAGCGGCTGGCGTAGGCCCCCGTAACTCCGGGACCTCGATCATGGTTATCGGCGCAAGCGCGTGTTTACGACCGGCGGTCTCGGCACGTCCAAGGTAGTGCCCGCACAGGTCGCGTTCAGGCCCCTGCTTCAGTCTTCCCACGGCAACGATCAGGAGCCGCATGGCGCGACCTTGCAAGCGTCAGCCCTTGGAGCGTCGGAGAACGATCAGACCACCATGCGCTCCATCGGGCGGTCGGCCGACCACATCTTCTCGAGATTGTAGAACTCCCGGACTTCCGGGCGGAAGATATGGACGATGACGTCGCCGGCGTCGATCAGCACCCAGTCGGCATGGGGGAGACCTTCGGCGCGAGCGCGTCCGAAGCCGGCGTCCTTGAGTTTTCTGACGAGTTGATCAGCCATGGCACCGACATGGCGCTGCGAGCGCCCTGAGGCTACGACCATCTGGTCGCCGATCGAGGTTTTGCCCGTGAGGTCGATGCAAACGACGTCCTCGGCTTTCGCATCGTCGAGGGTGTCGAGCACGACGCTCAGCAAAAGGTTCGGCTGAGCGCCAATTGACGCAAAGCCGGAGGGAGGCGTGCCGCTATGGGCACCCTCTCTGGGTGAGCGCATGTTGTGGTGGATGTCCTTCTCTCATTGCTCCTGCCGAAGCGGTACCTAGCCTCGCTCCTGCTGAACGCAGGAGGCCGCTATTTGGTCCCGTTTCGACCTGAACATAGTCTGCGTCGCGGTCAGCTTTCAATAGCTAGTATCGCTTTGTCTTTTTCTTACTCTTCTTAGCATCCTTCCTGGCTTGCTTGACCGCCTTCTTCATCATTTTCGCCACCTTGGCACGACGTGCCTTGACCTCCTTTTTCTCGACCTTTGCCGCCTTGCGGGCCTGGCCTTTGCCGTCCTTGGCACCAAGCCGCCTTGGCACCGCGTGACTTTCCGCCGCGGAGCGCCGTGGACGAGGCGCCCGACAGCGGAAGGCTGAGCACGGTCCAGGCCGGCGGCACCATGCGAGCGAGACCGCCGGCATCGGATTCGTCGAGCGCGGCGAAAGCGAACCGCTGGGCCGCCTTGCTCGCCCGCGCCTTGAGCCGGAAGCCGGGCCGGTCGAGCACGGCTATGGGGACCAGTTCGAACAGCTCTTCCCAGGCGCGCCAGCGATGGAACGAGATGAGATTGTCGGCGCCCATCAGCCACACGAAGTTGACGTCCGGGAAGCGGCGCTTGAGAAAACGCAGCGTGTCGATGGTGTAGAGGCTGCCGCGGCCGGCCTCGAAGCCCGTGACGACGATCCTCGGGTGACGGACAATCTGGCGCGCCGCGGCCACGCGCGCGCCGAGGTCTGGCGCTTTGGATGTGTTCTTGAGCGGATTGCCGGGGCTGACCACCCACCACACCCGATCAAGCCCGAGCCGCTTCATGGCCGTGAGGCTGATCTGGCGGTGGCCTTCATGGGCCGGATTGAACGAGCCGCCGAGCAGGCCGATGCGCATCTTCGGCGCCGCCACCGGCACACGCATATAGTCCTCAACGTTACCTGCCGCCGATTGCGAACGTTGCGGCATCGTCACGGTCTCGTCTGGCCGGATCCATGCACGACATATTTGAACGTCGTGAGCTGCTCGAGCCCCACCGGCCCGCGGGCGTGGAAGCGGCCGGTAGCGATACCAATCTCAGCACCCATGCCGAACTCGCCGCCATCGGCAAATTGCGTCGAGGCATTGTGCAGCACGACGGCGCTGTCCACGCGCGCGAGGAAGCGCTCCGCCGCCGAGTTGTCCTCGGTGACGATGGCGTCGGTGTGCTGCGAGCCGTATCGGGCGATGTGCTCGATCGCCTCGTCGAGCCCCTCGACCACCCTCACCGCGATGATGGCGTCGAGATATTCCTTGCCCCAGTCCTCTTCGCTGGCGGGATTGACGCGCGGATCGGCGCTTTGCGTATCTGCATCGCCGCGCACCTCGCAGCCTGCCTCGATCAGCATGGCAACCAGCGGCGCAAGCTGCGTTGGCGCCGCCGCACGATCCACGAGCAAGGTCTCCGCCGCTCCGCAAACTCCCGTCCTCCGCATCTTGGCGTTCAGCACGATCTTTTTCGCCATGTCGAGGTCGGCCGGCGCATGGACATAGACGTGGCAGACGCCTTCGAGATGCGCGAACACCGGCACCCGCGCTTCCTCTTGCACACGCGCGACGAGGCTCTTGCCCCCGCGCGGCACGATCACGTCGATGGCGCCGCCAAGGCCGGCTAGCATGAAACCCACCGCCGCCCGGTCGACCGTCGGCACGAGTTGGATCGCGGCCTCGGGCAGCCCTGCCGCTGCCAGGCCCTCGGTCAGAGCGTTGCAGATAACGAGCGAGGTGAGGAAGCTCTCCGAACCGCATCTCAGGATCACGGCATTCCCCGATTTAAGACATAGGGCGCCCGCATCGGCGGTCACGTTTGGTCTGCTCTCATAGATGATGCCGATCACGCCGAGCGGCACGCGCACCCGGGAAATCTGCAAGCCGTTCGGCCGCGTCCAGGACGCGGTCACCTGAGCCACGGGATCGGGGAGCGCGGCGATCTCACGTAAACCCTTGGCCATCCCCGCCAAGCCCGCGGCATTCAGCGTCAGCCGGTCGATGAAAGCCTCGTCGCGACCCTTGTTAAGCGCGGCCTTGATGTCGTTCCGGTTGGCCTCCAGGATCGCTTCCGCACGGGCTTCGAGCTTGGCCGCCATGGCCTCCAGCGCCGCGTTCTTCTGCGCCGTCGAGGCAAGCGCAAGTTCCCGTGCGGCCTCTCGAGCGAGGCGCCCCATATAGAGCATCATTGGTTCAATTGTGTGTTCTTGTGTATATTCAGGGACTTGTGCCATTGGCTCCGAGACCTAGCTAACTCCTAGCTAACGCGCCCTGGCCGCTTGCCATCCCGTTGCCGAGCCGTGCTGCCATGTCCCCGCCTCCTACCTCAACCGTTGTCCCAAAATTCCTTATAGTCCATCGTAACAGTGATGCGGTTCACTGTCAGGCGCGGGTCAACGAGGCGCGTTATCGTCATTGGTCAGTTCGCCTTCAAGTTCGCCCGTCTCTCGGCGCGCGGGGCGGGCCAGCGATGCAATCGCTATGAAGCCGATCTTTACCGGCGCGCCAAGCCTTGGCGAAAGGCAATGCTTTGCCCGGTTATGGCCTGCTCACCGCGCGGTGCTGTTTTGCTGGCGAAAGCAGCTATACCGCTTACACAGTCCGAATTTGACGAGCTTCGCAAGAGCGGCGGCCTGCCCGGTTGGGATGATTGGAATTATGACCCGCTGGACGGCGACGGCTCCATCCCATTCGAGTTCCACAAGCGGGACGATTGGGGACGGCTAGATGGCAAACTCGTGGCCGTCGATTACGCTAACCCCGCCATTCACGACCCTGACGAAATGGAGGAACGGATGCGCAATTGGCAGCCGTAGAAGCGAACTCCTCCGCAGATTTTTGCAGAGCGCGATATTCCGAGGCTGCGCCCCCGCTATGGCCTCGGCTTCGCGCTTGGGGACAAGGACGCGGGACCGCTTACCGCAACATGATGAAGCGGTATAGTGCGAAGGCTGCACTAGAGCGCGAGCTAGAGCGGCTGATTGAGGAGTGGTCGAGGGTGGAAGAAGCCCCGGCCCGCTGAAGTAGGAGGGACACGAGCCTGGCTTCTGCCAGCTCTGGGTGGGGTGTGTTGCCAGTGGAGGACGTTACTCTTTTGGCGTGGCGGAGTGATGTCCGTTGCTGCCATCGCTCCAGCCGGGTAGCCGATTTGGTGACCCAGCCAGAGACAGTTACAGAGGCCTTGCTGCTGTCGTGCTTTTTACTTTGCTCCTCAAGCTTGGTGATGCTGTCTTCCAAGCTCGTGCAGCAATTGTCATTCTCGCCAGCCTTAGAACTCACGGGAAAAACGCCAATCGCAACCACGACAGCAACCATACTACCGATCAGCCGTAGTCCCCGTTTGGCAACCATTTTTCAGACGCTTCCTTAGTGCCCGAACCATGAATTTAGGTTCAGATCCAGGCGAAAAATTGTCCCTCTCTCGTGTCTGGTTGTCGCAGCGTCGTGTATTCACGCCGAGAAGCCGGATGATGCTCATAATGGCAAAGGTGCTGACTGAGGATGAAGCGCGGCGCATAGCCAGCAACATTGCCAAGCTGCCCGAGTTGATTGGTGTTGGCGAACGCTAGTGACGACGCGCGAAATCATTTTCATTTCTCTCGTCGGATTTATCATCGCTTGGAGTGTCCTTTCTGCGTACGGGCTTTTTCAGGCGCTCGCTGGGTTCACAGACACTTATGCCGACTTGGTTACGAAATATCCGACCCTAGCAACGGCCGAAGCTCGGCAAGCGACGCTCGAATCCATCATCTTTCACGAGGTCGCCAAATGGGCGATCGTCACGGTGCCGCTCGCGCTTCTCGCACTCATAGCGAAATGGTAGCCAGAAATTGATTTCATAACGCCGAATGAGGAAACCGCAAATGCCTATATCGGCAGCTTGGCTCCAGCCCTTACGGCGGTGCCAACGGGCGATGCCTGCGCGCCGCCAGGCATCAGCGTGCTGCCGCCCATCAGCGCGGTGGCGAGCATCCCCACGACAAAAGAACTTCGCATCGTTTCCTCCCTTGAAGTCGGTTCAAATACTAGCCGCCCGTCGATGTCGACAAGGACGGCCGGGATGAGAGAGGCGAGAGCAAATAAACCACTCAAAATGCCTACCCCCACGTTCGGGTCATAAGTGCCCGTGACCTTGTCGATGAAGGCCAGCACCATGATGATGACGGAGATTGGAAGAATTAGCCGGAGCCACCATTGCTTCCGGTTCACGCGACCCTGCGGCAAAAAATAGAATTGCTTGAGGTCGAAGTTCATGGATGCCCCTTTAGTGGTGATTCCGCCCGGTAGCGGTGCTCAAGCTACAGGCCTTTCCGTCGTCTCCGGGTAGGGTGGGCAACACTAGGTCATCTTCGCCAGTGTGGGGGCGTTCTACTACGGTCTCCCGGAACCTCACGAAGCGAGGTCCATAAGGACCCTCTTCGGTTCTGAGCTCAGCCGCCTTCTCCACGCCAATAGTGGTGCGGTCGAGAGTGGAGTCGACCATGGCGGGCAAGCCCAAAAAAGAAAGCCCGGCAAAAGGCCGGGGCTGAGGAGCATCTTCAAAGCGTCGGATTAAAAGCCTTGCGCGGTGAACCACTCGTCAATTTCCTTCCGCGCCTGGTCCTTGGCTATGCCGTAGTGCTGCTGGATCTTACCTTCGAGCTCCTCGCGGCGGCCATTGATGGCCGTAAGGTCATTGTCAGTCAGTTTGCCCCACTTCGCCTTGACCTTGCCTTCGACCTGCTTCCAGTTTCCTTGAACACGGTTCCAGTCCATGACACTCTCCTTCATAGATTTTAGGGTCAATTTCGATGGCGGTGCTGGCTAAACAGCAAATCCGCAAATCATCGATCACCACTCAGTTTTGAACTGAGTACAGGGTACCTGACGGAAGTTATTGGGGGACAGGTTCCGATGATTAGAAAACACTGCGCTATTTAATCCGCTATAGCGAATCAATTCAGCTTGATCGGCAAAGACGGACATGAAACGCCTTAAACTTTCCGGTGCAATACCATATCGTCCCGGTGGATCAGCTCAGGATCCCCACGGTAGCCGAGAATCTCGGAGAGTTCACCGCTCTTGCGGCCGATGATGGCTTTCGCCTCGGTATGATCGTAGGCGGCGAGCCCGCGCCCGAGCTCGGCGCCTTCGCCACTCCTGATCACCACTGCGTCGCCCCGCTCGAAGCCGCCCTCCACCTTGGTGACGCCAGCAGGCAACAAGCTCTTGCCGCGCTGAAGGGCCTCCGCCGCACCCTTATCCACCATCACCGAGCCCTTCGGCTCGAGCGTGCCGGCGATCCAGCGCTTGCGCGCGGCGACGGGATCGGAATGGGCAAGGAACCAGGTGCCGCCGCAGCCCGCGGCGAGCGCATCGAGGGGATGCAGCACCTGGCCGCTCGCGATCACCATATGCGTGCCGCCGCCGACCGCGATCTTGGCCGCCTCAATCTTTGTCACCATGCCGCCCTTCGACAGCTCCGAGCCGACATCGCCTGCCATGGCCTCGATCTCAGGCGTGATGTCGCGCACCTCGTCCAGGCGACGCGCATCGGGGGTCGAGCCTGGCGGCGCAGTATAGAAGCCGTCGACATCGGAAAGCAGCACGAGGCAGTCGGCGCTCATCATCGAGGCGACGCGCGCGGCGAGCCGGTCGTTGTCGCCATAGCGGATCTCGCTCGTCGCCACCGTGTCGTTCTCGTTCACCACCGGAACAGCGCCGAGCGTGAGCAGCGTGGCGACCGTGTTGCGCGCATTGAGATAACGTTTGCGCTCCTCCGTGTCGCCGAGCGTAAGCAGCACTTGCGCGGCGACGATGCCGCGCGCGCGGAAGGCGTCCTCATAGGCGTGAGCCAGAGCGATCTGTCCGACGGCGGCGGCGGCCTGACTGTCCTCGAGCTTGAGCGCTCCCTTCGGGAGCTTCAGCACGTTGCGTCCGAGCGCGATGGCGCCGGAGGAGACGACGATGACCTCCTTGCCGGTCTGCCGCAGCGTAGCGACGTCGTCGGAGAGCGAGCCAAGCCACTCCGCTTTGAGCGTTCCGGTGACGCCGTCGACGAGCAGCGAAGAGCCGATCTTGACGACGAGCCGCTTGGCGTTTGACCATTCCGGTCTCACGGGTGCCATCCCGCCTCGCGCGGCGCCGGCGGCACATTGCGTTTAGCTCTTGCGGCCTTGACCACCGCAGCCACCTGGCGCAGCGCCGGTTTCATGCCGTCCCCGGTGACGGCCGAAAGGACGAGCGGTTTGGTTCCGGCAACCTTGGTCAGGGCTTTCGCTTTCCGCTTCAGCTCATATGAGGGGACTGCGTCCGCCTTCGAGAGCGCCATGATCTCGGGCTTCTCCTCAAGCCCCGCGCCATAGGCCTCAAGCTCGCCGCGAATGATCTGATAGGCCTCGGCCGGATCATCGAGCGTCGCGTCGACGAGATGCAACAGCACGGCGCAGCGCTCCACATGGCCCAAGAAGCGGTCGCCGAGGCCAGCGCCCTCATGCGCCCTTTCGATCAGCCCGGGGATGTCGGCGAGCACGAAGTCCGTCTCGTCCACGCGCACCACGCCGAGATTGGGATGAAGCGTGGTGAAGGGATAGTCGGCAATCTTGGGCTTGGCCGCGCTCACCGCCGCGAGAAAGGTCGACTTGCCGGCGTTGGGCAGGCCGACGAGCCCCGCATCGGCGATCAGCTTCAGCCTGAGCCAGATGCTCATCTCCTCGCCTTGCTGACCGGGGTTGGCGCGGCGCGGCGCCTGGTTGGTCGAGGACTTGAAGCGCGTATTGCCGAAGCCGCCATTGCCGCCCCGGGCGAGCACCACACTCTCCCCCGGTTTGGTCAAATCGGCGATCAGCGTCTCGCCATCCTCCTCGAAGACCTGGGTGCCGGGCGGCAGCTTCAGCACCACATCGGCGCCCTTGGCGCCTGACCGGTTCTGACCCATGCCGTGGCCGCCCTTCTTCGCCTTGAAGTGCTGCTTGTAGCGGTAGTCAAGCAGCGTGTTGAGGTTGGCCACGCATTCGAGGATGACATCGCCTCCCCGGCCGCCGTCCCCCCCGTCGGGTCCGCCGAACTCGATGTATTTCTCACGGCGAAAGCTCACGCAGCCGTTGCCGCCGTCGCCGGAACGCACATAGACCTTGGCTTGATCGAGGAACTGCATGAGCAGACCTAAAGCAGCTTCCGCTTCAATAGAATAGAGCCGGCATGGCCGGGACACGGCCGGATGTGGCAGTTTATTGACGCTCTACGTGTTGCCAGTCCCTTAAAGAGTGGCGGACCCTGCAAGCGCGCGGTCGCGGGTGAGCCGATAGGTCAAGCAGCGCACCTTGCTGCCCGTCGCGGCACAGTCGCGAAGCAGCTCGCCAAATCTCTCGAAGCCGAGCTTGGCGATCACCCGCGCCGATGCCGGGTTCTCCCTGAAATGCCCGACCGTGAGGTAGCCGAAGGCTTCTTTCTGGAAGGCGTGGAGGATGATCGCCCGCGCGGCCTCCGTCG
This sequence comes from uncultured Alphaproteobacteria bacterium, assembly GCA_963804705.1. GTDB lineage: Bacteria > Pseudomonadota > Alphaproteobacteria > Rhizobiales > Methyloligellaceae > Methyloceanibacter. Next base: position 38,470 of record CAWDRM010000021.1, on the reverse strand, counting down.
CATAGCCCAGGCCCCAATAGGGCTTGCCGATCCAGTAGCCCATTTCCGCGTGGGCCTTGTCATGGGCGCGGTAGCCGACGCAACCGATCAAGGCGCCGCCCGCCACATCGATCGCGTAAGCGACCCCCTCGTCGCCGGCGTGGAGGCTCTTGATCCATTCGGCCGCCATCTCCTCACTGTATGGATGCGGCAGCGTGCCGGTCATGCTGGCGACGTCGTAATCGCCCGCGAGCAGGCTGATGCGCGGCGCATCAGCGAGCGCGGGCGCGCGCAGCACGAGCCTTTGGGTCCTGATGATCACGGCAACAAGCTATACGCAGGAGCGCGCGGAGGCGAGATGCCACGTCGTCGTACGGTGGGTTCGACTCCGCCTCCGAGGCGGTAGGACAGTGGGCGAAAGGCTGCGGGCGAGCCCCGTATCGAGACCATCAACTCGGACAGCGATAGTCATGCGCTATCTTCTCGAAGGCCGTCGCGGCATCGGCGTCGACGATTGAGGCGATGGAATGGTGATAGAGGTTCGACCAGGACCAAAGCGCCATGGCGGTGAGCTCTTTCCCCCGGGGGATGGACATGTCGGCATCGAACAGCTCGCCAAGATAGGTAGCGGGCGCCGCCGCGGCAATGCCGACGAGCTTGAGCTCAGGGGCATAGTTGCCAGCAATTTCGCCGGCATCGAGGGCGGCATGGCCCCCCTGACTGTGGCCCCAGACAGCGAAGCGGCCGCTCGCGCCTTAGTCTGGCAGATTGCGCGCCGCCCGGACGGAATCGAGCACCGCACGCCCCTCGCTTTCGCCCATCAGATAAGCGTGAACGCCCGGGGTGCCAAGGCCCGGATAGTCGGTGGCGGGCCGCCAGTGAGGCCCGATGCTGATTGGGCGGAGCACCACCGCCCCAGCCGGACGCACCAATTCCGAAGCTATGAAGCTTGCGGATTAGGCTAACGCAGTTCGCGATGTTAGTGCGGCTTCACCGAGATGTAGACGCGGCCCTTCTGCTTGGTCGCGAATTCGACGTCGCCCTCGCGGATCGCGAAGATGGTGTGGTCCTTGCCCATGCCGACGCCGTCGCCCGGGTGCCATTTGGTGCCGCGCTGGCGCACGATGATATTGCCGGGGATGACGCTCTGCCCGCCCGACTTCTTGACGCCGAGGCGCCTGCCGGCCGAGTCGCGGCCGTTGCGGGACGAGCCACCTGCTTTTTTATGTGCCATGGGTAAGGTCCTTTAGGTCTTCTTCGGCTTGGCCGCGGGCTTCTTGGCCGCAGTCTTTGCCGCCGGTTTGGCCGCTGGCTTCTTCGCGGGCGCGGCCTTTTTCGCCACAGGCTTCTTCGCGGGCTTTGCCTTGGGTTCGGCCTTGGCTTTCGCTCCGGGCGTCTTCGGTTCGGCCTTCTTGGGCTCCGGACGCGCCACCTTGGTCTGCGACGGCTTCTTGCCGTCGGTCAGGATCTCGGTGATGCGGAGCATGGTCAAGAGCTGGCGGTGACCGTTCCTGCGGCGATAGTTCTTGCGCCGCTTCTTCTTGAAAACGATGATTTTCTCGCCGCGGATATGCTCGACGAGCTCCGCAGCGACGAGTGCGCCGGCAATGGTCGGGCTACCCGTCTGGGGACCGCTATCGCCGCCAAGCAGCAGCACCTCGCCAAGCTCGACGATGTCGCCGGGCTCGCCCGCGATACGCTCGATCTCGATAATGTCGTTTGGCGCAACGCGATATTGCTTGCCGCCCGTGCGAATGACCGCGAACATGTCCTGATCTCGTCTCTAAAGTCTTGGCTTGGAAAGCCGGCCTGCTTTAGGCCGCCTGGGCAGGGTGGCCAGAGGAACTGGTGGAGCATAAGGCCGACACTGCCTTAGCCGCTTCCACTAGGCGCCGCACTATATAAATGCAAAGCCATAAGTCAACCGGCCCGTGCGCGGGGCCTTAAGGGATCCCGAGACCCCCGGCGCCGCCCGAGGCGCGCTTCAGTTGCCGCCTGTGAGCCGGCAAGCTACAAGGTGCCGTCTCCCTTCCACACCATTGGCGAAACGTCTAGCCTTCGGAGAGGTGCCAGAGTGGTCGAATGGGACGGTCTCGAAAACCGTTGTACGGGTAACCGTACCGTGGGTTCGAATCCCACCCTCTCCGTGACCCGCCCTTGAAAACCAAGGCGTTGCGGGAGCTGCTCACTGGCAGGACGCGGCTCGTGATGCCGGACCCCGCCCATGCCTGAAATCCCGCGCTCCGAACGCAAGACCCAGAACCGCGTCGTCGCGCTGTTCACGGACACGACGCGGTCGGACTGCCTGGGCTACCGCTATCTTGGTGATTGGCGCGACCGCGACCAACAATCGCTGCATCGAGGTGGATCTGCTGCGGGCCAACCTGCAAGCACGCGGCTACTCCGATGCGCACATTTCGGCCGCTGTGCAGAAGCTGCTCGCCGCGGCCGACGCTACCGGCATTACGCTCTATCAGGCCAATCTGCGCACCTACAAGCTGCTGCGTTACGGCGTGCCGGTGCAGATCGCCGCCGGCAAGCCCATCGACACGGTGCATCTGGTGGACTGGGAGCACCCGGAGAAGAACGACTTCGCGCTGGCCGAGGAAGTGACGCTCAGGGCGGCTACGAGCGCCGGCCGGACCTGGTCCTCTATCTCAACGGCATCGCCGTCGCCGTGATCGAACTGAAGCGCAGTTCGGTCGAGGTGGCCGATGGCGTGCGCCAGCTCATCACCAACCAGGAGGAGATCTTCAACAAGGCCTTCTTCCCCACGGTGCAGTTGCTGCTTCGCCGGCAACGACTCGCAGGGCCTGCGCTATGGCACGGTGACCACGCAGGAGGAGTTTTTCGTCCAGTGGAAAGCGGCGCCGCTGCCCGACGGCGCGCCCGTGCCGCCCGGCGCGCTGCTGGACCGGCCGCTGGCCGAGATGTGCGACAAGGCGCGGCTGCTCGACCTGATCCGCAATTTCATCATCTTCGACAACGGCATCAAGAAGGTGCCGCGCCCGCACCAGTTCGTGGGCGTGAAGGCGGCGCAGGAGCGCATCCGCCAGCGCGAGGGCGGGGTCATCTGGCACACCCAGGGCAGCGGCAAGAGCATCCTGATGGTGCTGCTCGCCAAGTGGCTGCTGGAGCACGATCCCGAGGCGCGCATCCTCGTCGTCACCGACCGCGACGAGCTGGACAAGCAGATCGAGGGCGTGATGAAGAACGCCGGCGTGATCGGCGAGGACTCGCCGTCGCCCGCGCATCACCACGCGGGCGGAGTTCGTCGCCAAGCTGGGCGCGACCACGCCCCGCCTGCTTGTGCGCGCTGATCCACAAGTTCGACCCGGCCGACCTGAACGGCCCGCCGCCGCCGATCCACGGGCGCTTCTACGTGTTCGTGGATGAATGCCACCGCACCCAGGGCGGCGACATGAACAAGCAGATGAAGCGCTGGCTGGAGAACGCGATCTTCATCGGCTTCACCGGCACGCCGCTGCTGCGCAAGGACAAGCAGATGACGCGCGATGTCTTCGGCACCTACATCCACACCTACAAGTTCCATGAGGCCGTAGCGGACAAGGTGATCCTTGACCTGAAGTACGAGGCCCGCGACGTGCCGCAGCGTCTCACCTCGCCAGCAGCCATCGAGGCGTAGTTCGAGCAGAAGACCAAAGGCGCTGAACAATTTCCAGAAGGCAGTCCTGCGCAAGCGCTGGGCGACGATGGAGGAGTTGATGAGCGCCGGCGAGCGCAAACAGCGCATCATCGCCAGCATCATCGAGGACTTCGGCCTCAAGCCGCGCCTGAATAACGACCGCGGCACGGCGATCCTGGTGGCGGCAAGCATCTACGATGCCTGCCACTACTTCCGGCTGTTTCAGAACACGACCCTTCGGTCCGTACTGCGGGATCGTCACGTCCTACGAGCCGAACCACAACGCGATCTCGCGCGAGCCGGCCAACAGCGACGAGCGCTACAAGTTCGACACCTACACGAAGCACGTTCTGAAGAACGGCCAGACCACCAAGGCCTACGAAGACGAGGCCAAGCGCCGCTTCATCGAGGAGCCGGCCAATATGAAGCTGCTGATCGTGGTGAGCAAGCTGCTCACCGGCTTCGACGCGCCGAGCTGCACCTACATCTATCTCGACAATGAGCTGCACGATCACAACCTGTTCCAGGCGATCTGCCGCACCAACCGGCTCGACGGCGACGATAAGGACTACGGCTACATCGTCGACTTCAAGGAGCTGTTCGCCGACGTGCAGGAGGCCATCGCGGTATACAGCTCCGACGAGCTGGATATTGACGAGGGCAACGGCGGCGAGCAACAACGTCGAACTGAAGGACTGGCTGAAGGAGGGCAAGAAGCAGCTCGACGCCGCCCGCGAGGCGCTGCACTATCTGTGCGAGCCCGTGCCGCTGCCGCGTGAGGTGGAGCAGTACCTGCACTATTTCTGCGGCGACGCCGGCCAACCCGCAACGCCTGAACGAAACCGAAGCGCTGCGGATGTCCTTCTACAAGGCGGTGGCCACCTTCGTGCGCGCCTACGCAGACATTGCGCAGAATCTCGCCGATGCCGGCTACACCGACGCCGAAGCCGCGGCATTGAAGAAAGACGTTGAGTTCTACAGCGACACCCGCGCCGCCATCAAGAAGCATTCGGGCGAGGAGCTGGACATCAAGCCCTACGAGGCCGACATGCGCCATCTGCTCAACACCTACGTTCAGGCCGACCCGGCGGAAGACCTGGGCAACTTGAGCTCGCTGTCGCTCACTGACCTGATCATCAAGACCGGCATACACGATGCCATCGCCAAGAAAGCTTGAACGAGAAGGGCAAGCTGTCGCGGAATGCGATCGCGGAGGGGATCATCAACAACGTCCGCAAGACCATCATCCGCGACCAGCTTACCGACCCGAAGTTCTACGAGGAGATGTCGAAGCTGCTGGAGGACCTGATCAAGCAGAGTCGCCAGATGCCGCGGCCTACGAGCAATTCCTGAAGGATGCCGAGGCATTGGTAAGGCGGCTGGCCCAGAAGCACAGCGTGGCGGGCGTACCTGCGGTGCTGCACGGGTACCCCGAGGCGATCGTCCTCTTCAACAATCTTGCATTCCGGTTCCGGAGTCAGAGCGCCGACGAGCAGGAGCAACGGGCAGCGCTCGCGCTCAGAATCGATCGGGCCATGCGGGAGAAGGCCCCGGCCGGCTGGAAAGGCGATCCCGCAAGGGAAGCACAGGTGCTCAACGCGCTCTTCCCGATCATGAATCGGGACCGCGAAGCGACGCGCGCCATCTTCGAGATCATCAAGAACCAGGCCGGGTACGCATGAGCGAGACAATCCAACTCGGCGACATCGCGATCGAGGTGACGCGCAAGATCAGTCAAGCATGCGCACCTGTCCGTACACCCGCCGAGCGGCCGGGTGACGCTCGTCGCACCTGCTGGAACGCGGCCAGAAGTGGCGCGGGCCTTACGCCATCAGCAAGCTCGGCTGGATTCGGGAGCAGCAGTCGAGGCTTCGTGGACAAGCGCGGGAAACGCCGCGCAAAGTTCATCGAGCGGGAGACGCACGATCTCTGGGGGCGTCGCCACCTGCTGACCGTTCGCTACCAGGAGGCCAAGCCTTCTGTCACGCTCGACCACCGGCGCATCACCCTCACTGTGCGGCCCCACGCGAGCACCGCAAAGCGGGCTGAGGTCATGCATGAGTGGCACAAGTCTCTGCTGCATGAAGTCATTCCGGCGTTGATCCGGAAGTGGGAACCGAAGCTGCGTGTGAAAGTGCGAGGTTATTTCCTGCAACGGATGAAGACAAAATGGGGAAGTTGCAACCACCGCGCTGGCCACATACGCCTAAACACGGAACTCGTCAAGAAGCCCAGGACCTGCTGGAGTACGTCATTGTCCACGAGATGCTTCATCTGGTCGAGTCAACGCATAGTGAACGGTTCATCAGCCTTCTGAACAAGCATTACCCCGTTTGGCGAGAGGCAAGGGCGGAACTGAATGAACTGCCTTTGGGCCATGAGAGTTGGCGCGAGTAGCCCTCGCGCGATGATTCCGCACATCCGTGTGCGATCAGAGCTTTAGGTTACACTAAAACTCACCAAAACCGGCCTCGGAGAGAATTTCCCGCCTAAGGTGCTGCTTGCGAGTATTCGCCCAGTCTCATCGGTCCAGTAACGTTACACGTAGCGCTCGAGATTCGTTGTGGGGCGGTTAAACCTTCCGGTCGAGGAGGGTCAAGGCTAGGCGACGAATCTCGCCATCGACTCTGGCGCAGTGAAACGACATCCTGTCCGCATGGAGAAGGACCGCAAACCGGCGACGCCCAGGGTCCGCACGCGTGTGAAACCCACTTAGGAGCAGGCAAGATGCTAGGCAGCATAGAACCCAGTTCGTCTCCCGAGGCTATTGCCCATATCATCCAGGTAGCGCTTACTCCCGTGTTTCTGCTCTCGGGCATCGCGACCCTTCTCAACGTCTTTTCTAACAGGCTCGCGCGCGTGGCAGATCGCGTCTATCACGTCAGCGATGTCATGCGGAAAGCGAAGAGATCGGAATTGGTGGGCTTGGCTCCGGAGCTCACCCGCCTGCACCACCGCTCTATTGTACTCGACTGCGCGGTTTTGCTCGGCACCGCGGGGGCCGGAGCTACGTGCATCTCAGTTTTCATACTGCTTTTCGGGACATTGAAATACGTGTCGGTTGACTATGCACTGCTTTGGGCGTTCGTGATTGCGGTCGCGTGCACAATCGTTTCAATTTTCCTCTTCGCAGCCGAAATGCTGATGACAGGCAAGGGCGTTCGGGCAGAAGTAGCTGCAAGTAAAAGGCCTGAGACCTAGACTCCGCGACATCCCCAACTCACTCTCAACGGTGGTATAGTCCGCTTATGAATCCATAGCGGACAGACTTGTCGGATCGACGCCCATCTGAGCTTGAAACGTTGCCGGCGGGCGGAGGGTTTACTTGCGTAAGAGATAGGCTCGAAGGTCCGTCTCAGTGCCGTTGAAATAGTCGCTGTCGTATGTCCCCTGAACGCCACTGCCGTGGAGATTTTCTGCATACTGCCAAAAACTAAATGTCGACCACGTCTGTGGAAGGGTCGGCTCCCCGGTTGAGTGGTAATCGACAACCCACAAGGGACAATCCGCAAATTGCGTCGGATTTCCAAGTTCACTCCAAACGCGCGCCTTCGTGTAAATCATCGGCTTGTGACCACTGATCCTCGTTGAGACGAGCTGAATCATTTTTTCAATCTGATCGATCCGCTTATGCACCGGGAGGCTGCACCTGTTGTCGTAATCCTCTTCGATGTCGAGAGTTGGTAGGATGTCGCCGGCTTGCGGCGTGTACACTGCTAAGAATTTTTTTATCAAGGTCTCGGCGTTCGCACTTGGATGACAACGGAGATATGCGCCGTGTATCAACCCCAGTCGCTGCAAGGCTCGCCGATAATTTGCAAACCTCGGATTTGCGTAGGAGGACGCTTCGTCCTTACCCATGTGATAAGCCTGCGCAAACACGAAGCGAGGATTGAGCTTGGAGACCACATCATGCCAATCGATCTCTCCGCCCCAAAATGAGACGTCGATACCGAACGTTCGAGAGCCAAGATTTTGAGCGAATCCTCGAAAGCTCGAACCGCACGAAGCCGCCAGCAGGCTCCCACTCACGCCTAAATGCTTGATCAGGGACCGACGATTGATAAAGCGTGTTGTTGGCATCACTCGTGGTCCGGTCGTGGAATTTGTGTCAACGGTGCGGCTGTTACGGCCCTGGGGCTGGTCGCGCGCGGACGCAGGTGAAGTCCGCTTGTGGCCCCTAGGCGGCATCGCTAACACCTAGTCGAATGCGCGGTCGTCGAGGAAATCAAGGGTCGGCGCCAAGCGCGTTCCTGGCGGCTTGTTGAGGTCATCGGCGCGGTACACGACTTTGGTGCCAAAGCGATCGGCGAGGCCGTCAATTGCCACCTCCAACTTGCGTTGCCGAGCGAGGGTGCTGAAAAGGTCGAGCTGCACCACATCGTCAATGTCCACCAGGTCGTACGCGACCAAACCGATCAAGCGAAACGGACCAGGATGATCGATGTGGCTAAGAAGATCGACCCCGACTGAATAGAGTCTGCTCCGCAATGTCGGTTGGTTCAATGAGCCGGTGCTGACGGGTTAATATCTGAAACTCCGAGGTCTTGAGCTTTATACCGACACCGAAAGCTGCGGAGCTCTTTTTTCTGAGGCGCCTTCCGATCGTGTCGGCTGATCGACGCAAGTGAAATTTGATATCCGCCTTCTCGCGCACATCCTCGTCGAGCGTATGTTCTGATCCAATGCTCTTTGATGCTCGCCGTCCGATGACCGGGCGTGGATCTTCGGCATGGGCCAGGGTCTGGAAGTGAATGCCAGCACTTCCGAGCTTTACCGAAACCAATCGCGGATCGGCATGCGCCACGTCCCCAATTGTATGCAGACCGAGTTGGTGAAGGCGTGCTTGGGTCTTTGGGCCCGCCCCCCACAGCCATGACACCGGAAGTGGAGCGAGCCAGGCTTTGGCTTCTGCCGGTCGAACCACAGTCAACCCGTCCGGTTTTTGGCAAGCGCTTGCGACTTTGGCCACGTATTTGGTTGCCGAAAGGCCTACGGACGCTGTCAGACCACCAGTCGCTTCACGAATAGCAGCTTTCAGGCGGCGTCCAATGGATTCTGGGTCGCCAAAGAGCTGCTCGGAGCCAGTCATATCGAGGAAGGCCTCGTCGAGGCTTAACGCCTCGACATCGGGCGAAAAATCAGAAAATACCCTCATGATCGTCGCGGAGACTTCCTGATATCGATCGAAACGGGGTGGGATAATCACCGCGTCTGGACACATCCGCCTGGCCTGAGCCATCGGCATGGCGCTGCCAACGCCGTACGGGCGGGCTTCGTAGCTGGCCGTCAGCACCACCCCTCGCGCACTTGGAGGGCCGATCAGCAATGGCCGACCTCGCAGCGAAGCATCATCAAGCTGCTCAATCGCCGCGTAGAACGCATCCATATCGGCGTGAGCAACGATTCGTGACCAAACCCTCTCGGGGCGAATCATTGCAACAGTTTAGAGCAACGTTCGCGGGCCGTCGGTCACTTTCCGGTTCTTATCTGCCGCCGCTCAACGAATTCACAAAGGCTTGTGTCTTCTCCCACGCGCCCTGGTCAAACAAATCGTCATGGGCCCCTTGGGGAAAGAGTTCGATCCGCTTTGGCTCGTTAGCTGCTCGGTAGACCCGCCAGCCCATTTCTACCGGGATCACCCCGTCCTGCACGCCATGGAGGACGAGAACCGGCGCCTTCACGAGACGGATGTTGCGTTCGTTGTTGTATTTGTCCGTAATCAGCAAGCCGAGCGGCAGCCAAAAATAGGTGCTCCTTGCCACATCGATCATCGAAGTGAGCGGAGCTTCCAGCACGACCGCGGCAACCGGTCTTGCCGCTCCCAGCCGCACCGCCTGGCCAGAGCCTAGCGACTCTCCGTAAGCCACGACCTCGCCGGCCGGCACACCGAATCCGATCAGATGATCGTAAGCCGCGATTGCGTCGGCGATATTGTCTTTCTCCGTAGGCCGTCCGCCTGATCCGCCATAGCCCCGGTTGTTGAGATAGAAAACGCCGAAGCCTCGCTCCCGAATCTTTTGAATTTTCGGTGCGCGATTGGCGGCGTTTGCTCCGTTCCCGTGGAAGTAAAGGATGGTCGGTTTGTCGTCCTTCGCCGCTGCATGCCAGGCAGTCAGTGTGGTGCCATCGGCGACCGCGATTTCTATTTCCCTGACGCCATTCAGGCCAACCTCCACCGGCGCGACTCGTGTTGGATCGGGAAAATACATGAACGAGCGGTTGCCAAAATAAGCTGCCGTGCAAATTGCGGCATATGCCGCGACGAGCCAGAGAATGAGCGTCACAACTTCCTGCTTCTCCGTGCCTAAGAGATTGTGGCTCCAGCCTTTCCATAGGCTGAGCCTGCAAGCATGCTACCAGGGATATTCGCGCCCAGTGTGATTGAAGAACTTGCCGGACTGCTCGGGCCCCAAGGTCGCGATGAGATGCCTCAGCGCGCTGATGCTTTCGGATGGCTCTAAGGAGGCGTTCTGCCCACCCATATCAGTCCGAACCCAGCCGGGATTGACGACGACGCAAGTGATGCCGCGGGGCGCGAGATCGATCGCGAGGCTGCGCATGACCATGTTCACTGCCGCTTTTGAGCTGCGATAGACGATCGAGGCCCCAGAGGTATTGTCGGCAATTGATCCCATGCCGCTGGTGAGAGTAACGATGAGCTTGCGATCGCTACTTGCCACACGCTCGACGCACGCCTCTGACACCCGCATGACGCCCATGGTGTTGACGGCGAGCACCTCCGCCCAGGCCTCGTAGTCAATGTTTCCGATGGTCTGGCCCCGCGGTCCGATAATGCCGGCATTGTTGAGCAGGAGGTCTATGGCCTGTCCGTCGAGTCCAGTTGCTGCCTCACGGATGCTGGCCGGATCAGTAACATCCATCGCTAGTATCCGTAATTTGTCGTCGCTGTCCTTGGCGAGACGGCGTAGTGCGGAAGCGGATGCTGGCTCACGACAAGCTGCGTAGACCTGCCATCCATCAGCCAGATACTGTCGAGCGAACTCGAACCCGAGTCCTCGATTTGCGCCTGTGATTAGCGTACTAGGCATTGCCAATCTCCGTTGCGATGCATCGCTCAAAGGGACTTTAGTTCACTTAATTCAATCATTGTCCCATGCGTTTCGAACAAGCGACGCTTGTCGCTATAGACCGAGGCTTACACTGGCAACTAATGGCATGCCCGGTGCCGACCTAACCGGACCGCCGACTTGCCGAACGGAGAATTCCGGGCCTGAAGGGCACGGGTAGAGACCCAACTTCGCTCTCTTCGGTCCCTTGTAGCGACTCCCCCGAGCTAACCTGCGGACACGTCGCGATAATTCCCGCAAGCCTATTTTCTCTGCAAAAACAGCAGGCTGGCTAACCAAGTAGGATTCGAACTCGCGGTCCGGTCGAAGAATCTGCGGCTTTGAAAACTCGAAAGAATTTCGCGCTTTGATGCGAAATCTGGCTCCCGGAGAAAATTTCCCGCCGAAGCTGCTGTCTGCCTGTCGTTCACCTGTCTCAGCGGCGCAGTGGTGGTACGCTAAAAGGTCTGCCCGACTCTCGCATATTCGGCTGGACTTCTGCGGCGAAGGGAGCGTTCATGCTGGCGTCGTTGGTGGCCTAAAAAGCATGGCGCCAGGGCCAGAGCGCCTCGCCTCAATGGCGGGGCTTTGGGTGGTGGGAGCGCCGCGCACGAGGCGCGGATACCCACGTGGAGGACCACCCGATGGCCAAATCTAATCCTGTTGACGAGACGAGAATTGCAGACCCGGTCGAGCCAACCAAGCGCCAGCAGCGCTCGCATGTGAAGAAGGCCGGCAGAACGACGAAGGCGAAACCAAAACGGCAAGCTCGCAGGAAGGGTGCCGTTGCCAGTCGCAGCAGGACGAAACCCGCGAACTGGAGAGAGACTAAGCAACAGAGCTGCATCAACCTGCTTAACCGCCGAGAGGGTGCGACGATAGAAGAGCTGCAAGTGGCGACCGGCTGGCAGCAACACAGCGTGCGCGGCTTTCTGGCTGGGGCCGTCAGGAAGAAGCTCGGCCTCACGCTCATGTCAGAGAAGCCGGACGCGGGTCCGCGCCGCTATCGCATCCCCAACGCCGTTTAAACGCCATGGGCCAGAGCAGCACCGTTGTGTTGGCGGAGCGCAGCGCGCTTACCGCCGATCCAGCAGTAGTTGGATTGCCACAAGGTCACGCCACAGGTGAGGCGTCTCATAAGACGGAGCTGGCGGGAATGCTCCAGGCTCTTCCTGCTCCCACTCCTGACGAACTGCGCAAAGAGTGGCGGCGTCTCTATCGTAGCCAGCCACCGCGGCTTAGCCGAGACCTGCTCGTTCGCGCCATTGCCTATCGTATCCAGGAGCTTCGCTATGGTGGGCTCAGCAAAGCGACCAGTCGCAAACTCGCAGCGCTCGTGCAGGCGCGGCGATGCGATGGCGATATAGCCCCGGAGGCCATCCAGAGGATCAGAGCGGGCGTGCGGTTGGTGCGTGAATGGAACGGCCGCACGCATACCGTCACGGTGGAGGAGGAGGGCTTCACCTATGCCGGACGGAACTACCGCTCGCTGAGCGCAATCGCCCGTGAAATCACAGGCGCCCGCTGGTCCGGCCCGCGCTTCTTCGGACTGGCCCCGAAGACGGGCGCTTCAGATGCCTAGGCGATGTCCGGCGTGCGCAAAGAAAAGCCGTCGGGTGCGCTGTGCCATATATGCCCGCAAGTCATACTGAGGAGGGCCTGGAGCAAGATTTCAACTCGCTCGATGCGCAACGGGAAGCCTGCGCGGCCTTTATCCTGAGTCAGAAGCAAGAAGGCTGGGTGGCCCTAACGACGCAATATGACGATGGCGGCTATTCTGGGGGCACGATGCAACGGCCAGCCCTGCAGCGCCTTTTGGCTGACATCCGCGAGTCGAAGGTGGACCTGGTTCTAGTGTACAAGATCGATCGGCTGACCCGCTCCCTACTCGACTTTGCCAAGATCGTTGAGGTGTTCGATGCTCATGCCGCGTCCTTCGTCTCGGTGACGCAGGCTTTCAACACCGCCACCTCGATGGGTCGCCTGACCTTGAACGTACTGCTGTCGTTCGCCCAGTTCGAGCGCGAGGTCACGGGCGAGCGGATACGCGACAAGATCGCTGCCTCCAAGAAGAAGGGAATGTGGATGGGCGGCTATCCGCCGCTCGGCTACGACGTGAAGGATCGGAAGCTGGTCGTCAACGAGGCCGAGGCCGAGACCGTCCGATATATCTTCCGTCGCTATCTGGAACTTGCGTTCGGTGCGCCTGCTCAAAGAGCACCTCGATGCCGCGGGCATCGTGAGCAAGCGCCGCACGGCGCCCGATGGCCGGCCCTATGGGGGCAAGCTGATTGCTCGGGGGCGCTCTATCTCATGCTGCAGAACCGCATCTATCGCGGCGAGATCGTGCACAAGGACCAGGCCTATCCAGGCGAACACGATGCCGATCATTGATGCGATCTGTGGCAGGAGGTGCAGACCAGCTTGAAGGCAAACCGGGTGGACCGTGGCATCGGCACGGGCAGCCGCCACTTAAGCATGCTCGCCGGTCTCATCTACGATGCGCACGGCGAACCTATGACGCCGAGTCACGCTGTAAAGAAGGATGTCCGGTATCGATATTACGTCTCCAAATTGCTGCTGACCGCAGACGATAGGGCGATGAAGAGGGGCCAGCGCATCCCGGCCGCTCATATCGAGGCTCTAGTCGCGGACCGGATACGCGCATGGCTCGCTGATCCGGTCGCCGTGCTGAATGCACTTCAGTGTCATGGCCCCGACGCCGTTACCCAGAAGACGCTTCTCGACGCGGCTGCGCGGCTTGCCGCCGGCTGGCAGGATTTCGATGCGGAGCGCCTGCGCGCGCTCCTCCTCGCCATGGTGACAAAAGTTCAGGTTCACTCCGACCGGATTGACCTGACGCTCGATCAAATGGGCGTTGCCCTGTGGTTGAATGCCAAGAATCAAACAGCAACATGCTCAACCCGGCGGACATGATCGAGAACGGGATCTAATGGTCTTGACGATCCGCGCGCGGCTGAAGCGAACGGGGATAGAGATGAGAATGGTGGTCGATGATGGATCCGAGCCGGCGAATGTCGATCCCGTCCTGGTCCGTCTTCTCGTCCGGGCCCACGCCATACGCGCGCGCCTGCTTGAGGACCCCAGCCTAACCTTGAAAGAGATCGCCGCGGAGGAGGGGGTCGTTAGTTCCTACGTTTCGCGTCTCGTCAGGCTCGCCTTCCTCGCCCCCGACATCGTCACGGCTATCTTGAGCGGCAGGCATCCTCCACAGCTCACCGCAAACCGGCTGATGGATGACACCCGGCTGCCCCTCGATTGGAGAGCACAGCGCGAACTGCTCTGCTCTTAAAGCGCATCAATGTCCACGGTTCAGGCGTGTCTCCGGTTTGGCGTCTCACCCGCTCACCAAGAAATGCGGCGTTGGCCGAGAGACAGTGGTACTGGGAAACTCGGTCGTAAGAGACGAGCCTGCACAGCCCCGGGCAATGGCGCACGAAAAAGTCTCTGACTACCAGGCGGGACATTGCCTGCCTGCAAGGCCCGGAAAACGCGCAGGAAATGTGCCGCGCTCGAACACAAAACACCAGCAATATCAATTGCTTAATTGCTGGCGGAGAGGGTGGGATTCGAACCCACGGTACGGTTACCGGTACAAGGTTTTCGAGGTCTAAGATTTCTCGTGCTGGCGTGTGCCGCGCTGTAGCTAAGCGTGCGCTACTGTTCGCTATTTTTCCTCTGACAATCCTGGCGTGTGACGCCCAGTGCCATGCTGTGTCGCGTGGTTGGTTTGCAATTTGGTTTGCAAACTCTCTTCAAGGGGTCCGAGGGTCGGATGCAGCCCGGACGGCGCAATCAGCTTCCGGGCGGCAAACTCTTATCTCGAGCATGTTGGTGCTGTGGGCGCGTCGTTAAGCCTACTATCCCCCAGTCCGAGTAGAGACCAGGAGCACCGAACGGCGCTGTAGCCAGGGCCACTGTTCTTGCGCCTCCCTGACGACCGGTTTCGGCTTTGGCTTCACAAAACTAGGCGCTGCGGGCGCAGCTTCGGCCTGGGCCCCAATCCGAGAACGGCGCTGTAGCCAGGGCCACTGCTCTTGCGCCTCCCTGACGACCGGTTTCGGTTTTGGCTTCACAAAACTAGGCGCTGCGGGCGCAGCTTCGGCCTGGGTCCCAATCCGAGAACGGCGCTGTAGCCAGGGCCACTGTTCTTGCGCCTCCCTGACGACCGGTTTCGGCTTTGGCTTCACAAAACTAGGCGCTGCGGGTGCAGCTTCGGCCTGGGCCCCAGTCCGAGTGGAGTCCAGGAGCGCCGAACGGCGCTGTAGCCAAGGCCACTGCTCTTCGGCGGTCGCGGCCTCTATCAGCGGAGGCTCGGCTGTAGTCGCCACTGGCGACGGCCTCGTCATCACGATCATGCTCGAGACGTTCCCACCGGAGCGTGGCAGCGGCTCCCAACGCGCCGCGGTCGTGACGAAGGCAAAGCCTGGCGCCGATAGTGGTTCACGCTCACGGAACGCTTCAACCGTTGGGGCCTCCGGTTTCGGCGCGGACCTTGGCTCGGCCTTATCGGTTGAGCCCGGCTCAGCCGGTGCCTCGACCTCTGTCGGCTTCTCCGGGATGGGCGGGAGGTGCGATCTGGTCCACATCTTCTCTCCACAGAGGAACCACGTCTTGCAACCTCTGAGCACGATTTGCTGTCGCGAGACCAGCGTCACCTTGACGTTCGTATAGATGTGACCCTCCTCGGGATTGTAGATATTCCCCATCCAAGTGTTGGGTTCCGTCAGAGGCATGTTGTTAAAAAGCGAAAGGCCAATGATCGGCCGGTCGCGCATGGACGGGTCCTCGTTCCGGACGTCGTGGAGGGGCTTGCCTTGTGAGTCCTTAGGGTCCCTCAGCCAGACGACCTTGCTGCAGATTCCGCGGCCGCATTTCTTGATTTCCACCTTCGCCGAGCCGTCATCCTTAGCCCAAATGCCAGAAGGGTCGGCGACGGAAGCTTCGGACGAGCTACCGGCAGCAAACAGAGCGGCAGCAAGAACGCTGAGTGCTGGTGCTAATGCGCGATGCTTCATGAGAGCACCTCCTCGTAACGGGTTGCGCCGACGTCGCTAAGAGCCCAGGCATTTAACCCTATTCCCCCGGTCCCTAATTGGGCCTTAATGCGACCTTTGTTTGGCTTGGAACCATAAGCCCCCTGGCCATCCCTAAATGAGTTGGCCGGTCGTGGCTGACACATGGCGTCTCGCGTTGCGCTGGTGTGGTGGAGTTATCAGAAGTTGCCCAGCGGTTCCGATATTCGACGCCGGTATGCTTAGCCCCGTTGCGAGATTGCCAAATCTCACGCTCGTTGAACCAACTCGTGAAATGGCGGTGGAGGCAGTCATCAGCGAACTCGTCTCAGCGCGTCTGTTCCCTGTTTTGCGGGAAAATACAGCGAAATTCGCCGAATTCTGCCCGTAAATGACAATGGAGCGCCGCCTTCAGGGTGTAATTCAATCGCTTAGCACCCGGCGACAACGTCCCACTGATGTCCGCTTTGGGTCATTAGCGGACATACTGACAAGTCCGCCCCATGTCCGCTTTACCCCCAATCACTGACGTTGGGGCGGCGCATCCAAGTCAGCATTTGGCTGACGGTTTCTTGATAAAAAGGGGGACGGTAACGCCGGATGGACGGCTCCATGCTTTTGCCGCGTCCCCCGAAGGGGCAGCGCGCATTTGCTAATTTCTCGTTGCTATCTTTGCTATCCCCGCCGCGTCTTTCTCCCGGTCTTGATCTGCGCATTTGCTAATTTCTCGTTGCTATCTTTGCTATCCCCGAAGATGCGATCCCAGTCGCTTTTGGAGATTCCACTGAACCCCGCGCGGAAGCGATCCTGGTGCAGGCTCAGTCTTCGGCTTCGGTGTCGGTGTCGCAGTCGGTGTCGGTGTCGCTGTCGGAGTCGCTGTCGCTGTCGGTGTCGGTGTCGCTGTCGGTGTCGGTGTCGCTGTCGGTGTCGGTGCCGCTGTCGGTGCCGGTGCCGCTGTCGGTGCCGTCTCGTCGGTCATTTTCGTGAGCCTTCCCACCAATGGTCATTACGATTTCTACAAGACTTGGAAGTCAATTCCACCTGTCGCTGTCCGCAAGCCTTGCTTTCTCGCTCGGCCACATGGTCATGGGCTCAGACGGATAGGTAATGAGAAGATCGTGGGGATCCGGTGCGGAGCCGAGCCAGCGCTCGTAAGTCCCGGGCTGCAAGATGGCTGGCATTCGATGGTGGATCTGCCCGACCAATGAGTTGGAGGGCACGGTGATGATCGCAAAGGTTCGTTGCCATTCGCCTGTGTTCGGATTGCGCCGGTTCTCCCACAAGCCCGCCAAGCCGAAGGGCGAGCCGTCCTTCATGGCAATAGCGTAAGGCTGCTTGGCCCGCGCGCCCTTAATGGCCCGCCACTCGAAGAAGCCGTCGATCGGCACGATGCAGCGCCGCTGAGCATAAGCTTCGCGAATTGTGGAGAGCTTGGAAACGCTCTCGGCCTTGGCATTGATGGGCCTACGGCCACCCCTCGGGTCTGTGAACCGATGGGGGATCAGACCCCACTTGATGAGGTCGAGCGAGCGCTCACAAGTCTTGCCGTTCTCCCGAATAACGAGCAGCTCTTGGCTGGGCGCTGCGTTGTAGCGGGGCCGAATGTTCCCCATCCGGCTGTCGCTGACCTCGAGGCCATCGACGATGGCCAGGTGCAGAGGACTGGAGCTCTGGATAATACGGCCGCACATCGGTAAGCAAATACCAGCCCCAACTCATCTCAGCTACCGCCACATGCCGAGCAGACGGGCGCGAACATCGACGCGAATTGCCTGGACTGCAGGTTGGACGGCCTGTGGTTCCACGACCGGCCACGCCATTTTCTCGACGAGAGATAGGAGGTCATCCGGAATGAAGCGCGTGCGCGAGGCGTAGATATGCCTGTCGTAGCGAGGTGTTGGTGGTTGCTGATGGACAGCGACACTTCTGCACGGCCCATTTTCGCCGCTCGCCTTCTTCATGGGCGCCGCGTTCATTGGCAGAGACTCGCCCGACGCTGCTTCATGTCGAAATGAAAATGGTTCTTGTGAGCCTCGTTTGCATCCGGTCCAAGTACTGTCCCAAACGTCGGGCAAGCGTCATCGTGAAGGTATTTCACGAATTTAGCCTTCTCATCGGCTGAGGCGGTCGAGGCCATTGGCACCGAGGTTCCCACCGCGGCCACGCGAACTGGATTCGGCAAAGGGACAGGCAGAGTGACGGAATTCTTGGGCCAGTTGTCGAGCACCGTAACCCGCTCGCCCGAGGCAAGTACTAATTCTGGGATATCGATGGCGTTGGCAAGCGCGTGCTCGCTCAATGGCTGGTAAGCGTCGTGATAACGGTTGCGGCACGCATAAGAGCTGGCGTTATGCAGCTTCGCCACCGGAGAGCCGAACAGCGCCTCGGCCTTGGGCTGAACCGTCTTGTCGAGCCAGGTATTCAACGCTCTCGCAAGCTGGCAAGTCATCATAACCGGCGGATCAAACTCAACTCTAGGGTCGCCACCAAGAGTTTTAAGGAGGATGGGCGCGGGCGCGCCGCAGAGTCCTTGCTTGATAGGGGCGAGCGGCTCGTAGGTGAGCTTTATCGAGGAAAGCGCCTCAGTGCATTAACTCGCCCTTGCGAGGTCCTTCGGTGGCTAGTTCTTTCGATGGTGCGGTTTCAGCCGTTGTGCCTGCCTTGCGATAGCTGACGCGCCAAATGCTTCCGCTGCCATCCTCGGTTACGAACAACGCACCGTCCTGCCCAACGGCAATACCGACAGGACGTCCCCATGCCTTTTCGTTTGAGATAACGAAGCCGGTTAGGAAGTCCTCATATTCACCAGTGGGCTTTACGTCCTTAAAGCGAAGGCGGACCACCTTGTTTCCGCTGCGCTGTCCTCGATGCCATGATCCGTGCAGCGTGACGAAGGCATCACCCTTATATTCAGTGGGAAAGCTGTCGCCGTCATAAAAGGCGATCTGCAGGGGCGCGGAATGCGCCTCAATGAGAACATCTGGAACTGTGACCTTGTCCTTAAGGTCTGGCCGCTCACCCTTGTGATGGGGGTCTTCATTGCCGCCAATGTAGAACCATGGCCATCCGTAGAATGCACCTTCTTTGATATGTGTGGCGTATTCGAGCGGTGCATCATCTCCGATCTCATCGCGTTCATTGACCGCACACCACAGTTCTCCCGTGGCAGGCTGTACAGTTAAGCCGGCGCAGTTGCGCAAGCCAGTCGCAAAAATCTTCTCGTCCTTACCTTCGGGAGTAAACGAAAGCACATCCGCACGTCGTTCTTCCGTATCCCACGCTGCGCCAAGCGGTTTGGTTTTCTTCCAGGCTTTCAGACCGCCTTCGATCTGGGGCTCAGGAAACATGTCCTGCGCAACATTCGAGCCAGAGCCCACAGACAGGAACATGCGCTTGCCATCAGGTGAAAAAACGAGATCGCGCGTCCAATGATGTGTAGAAGGAATTTTTTCGACGATCTCCTCCGGCTTACCTGAGGCTTTCAGATCCCCGTTCTCATAAGGAAAGCGAATAACACCATCCGTATTAGCGACGTAGACCCATTCTGGATTAGGGCCCAAGGGATAGAACGCGATTCCGAACGGCTTATTTAAGCCGCTTGCGTAAGTTTCGCTTTTGACCGGCCGAGCGCTACCCGACGCGACGCGATAGACACGAATGGTATTGGCTTCACTATCGGCTACGAACAAGTCGCCATTGGGTGCAACTCGGATGACACACGGGCCTGCAGGACCCGAAGCGACGAGGTGCACAGCGAAACCTTTAGGTGCGATGGGCTTCGCTCGCTTAGACCTCTTTGCGCTCTCGGCCCACATTGAGGTCGATTTGCCGATTGGAGGCTGATCTTCTGGCTTTAGTAGCCGTAGCAAACGTATAACGCCGGGTCTGTCCTTGTGCCAACCGCCGAATGCCTCACGCACTTTCAGAACATTTTGTTCGCTCATACTTGTTTCAGCGACAACAACACCGGTGCTAAAAAGTATGATCGTCACAAAACCGGCAATCAGTCCTGCACGCATTGTTGGCTCCGGGATTTTCCCTGCAGAGTTCAACGCCGATGCGGGCTACATAGTTCACGAGTGAGCTGCTTATGGCACTTTTCGGACATTCCACTTGCACTGGCGAATGTCCGCTATCGGAGGTAAAGCGGACATGACGGGAACGGACCGTTATGTCGGCTAATGACCCAAAGCGGACATGGCGGGGATACCACAGTGCCGGGGGTGTGACCGGTTAAGCGGTCCGCCTCCTGGACTCTGGCTCCTCTAACGTATCGCGCAGGGCCTGAAGATCGCTAGCTAGCTTTAGCCACGTCTTGGCGAGGTTGGCGAAGTGATCTCGTATGTGCGGCGATGGTGAGGTTTGCGCAAGGCGTAGACACGCTAGCGCGTGTTTTCGGCACTCTTTGGTATTACCGATAGCTGACTTGTTCATATCGACCCCCCCTTCTGTCACGAAGCCGGCTTTCGTTTAACGCCGGAATGGGGACCGCGTTCCCGGCGTCGGCTTCGGCCGGGCGCTACTTTTTCTCAAGCGCTGCCGATCTTCTGATCGGCGCTGTGTGATGAGCAGGGCAAGCGCTCGCTCCAGATCAGAACCATTGGCTAGCTCGACGCCCCGAGCCTCCTCCTGTCGAACAAAGTCCTCTAATCGGTCGGAGGCCAGCGCCTCACGCAAGGTTAAGCGCCTATATCCCATGTCCCTCACCCGTGTAAGCTTAACGTGGCACCCATGTAGGCTTAACGCAGCACCGGTGCAGGCCTAACGCAGCGAGACCGCGCAAGGTTTCAACGAGATTTAGACCGTTCTGGCTTGGAGAGAAACTCAGAGGGGCGTCGGCTTCGGCCGCGCCGCAGAACTAAACTCCTGCCAAAAGAATCAGCGGGACCGGCTGCCTGAGCACGCTAAGGGGAATAGCTCGCCGATCCGCTGAAAGCACAACGCATTCAGACCTACTCGTTCCCAGCCAATTATTTTAGGCGTGAGAGACATCGGTCGATATTCTTCTTGGCTTCGGTCACCGCATCTTCCTTGCGTGATGCCAGCGTGCTCAGCGTCGAGCGCGGCAAGATGGGAAGATCAGCACATGTCGGATATACGCCCGTACACCAACTCGACCACTGCCATATGGGCACGATGTCGTACCCGCGATATCGGTATGTCTCCGTCGTGGTCATCTGAGTGGGGCCTCTCAAAAAAATGGTAGGCCCCCGATTTAGTGTTAACGCCCTCGCCGAGACTAAGTTCATTTTCTACCAGAGGGTGACGATCGCTTATTGGCAAACGCTCAAGAAGCATCCAACTCGCCTGCAGGCAATCTGACGCGCTTCTGACGGATGCCATCGTACCGGGCGCGGCTCGAAGCACTGGTCAAAAGAAATCAGGGCTGGCGTTGCCTACCAAGGTTAGTCGGAATGTCCGTTATTGGCACAAAAGAATGTCCGTTATTGGCACAAAAGCAGACATGCTCAATGCGCTGACGAATGTCCGCTTTTGGGGGTAAAGCGGACATGGGCGCGGACTTCTCAGTATGTCCGCTAATGACCCAAAGCGGACATGCTCCGAGTCTCTACGGGTTGGAAGACGGCTGACCGCTTGTAATGACTTGCTTTAGGAGGTCCGGTCCGACAGAAATCTCGCCGGTGAATGGGCGATTATAGGCGGCGATCAGCAGTAGCGACAGAGCCATGCCTGACGCAAACAGGGTCATTGCTATAGCGCAGGTAAGCCGGTTGTCGCTGTGAACCATGGCGATGGCGACTAAGGTGAAGAGTCCCATCAGCAGAATCCCGGCCCATTTAACCCTGCCGACAGTAGATTCGCTGACAACGATGCGCTGGCGGCGCGCATTCAGCGCCGTACGGAGCGCATTCACCATCTCCCGCTGTGCCGTTCTCTGGCTATCATCGGTAGGCTTCAGGGCCAGCGTGTCATGAAGCGCCTCGATCAGAGCCGTGGGTAAAAGCGAGAGGGTCGCTCGCTGTCGCGCCATCGCCGGCCATTCTTTGTTGACGGCCTCCTGTATGTGACGGTCGATCAGAGCGTGAATACGCGTCTTCTGTTCTTCGGGAAAAGTTCCGGCGAGGAGAACGACAGCACGAAGTGCGCTGGCCTCGGACGCCACCGCGACCTTTGCCTTGTCGAAATCACCCCAGACCTCGACGGCGATGAAGCCAACCAGCAGGGCAAAAAGGACGCCCAATGGCGATAGCATCCCGGGCGAGAGCGCCTTAAACGCTCGCGCTCGATCGTTTACCGCGAGCTTGATCACTACCCAATAAATACTGGCGGTGAGGAGATAAGTGGCCGCAAAGACAACAACGGCCATCCACACCAGAGGAAGATTGAGCAACCAGTCGCCCATTGCGGACCCGGGGGGAGTTCCTTCGCTGAGGATGCTAGTCGACGGCACACTAAGCTGCTAGTGGCAGATTGGACTCCCCACGACTCGGACACCACCAACTTCGCTGGCGAACTTCCGGTTCATTGATCAGGGCTTAGTGACGCACGCGTGCGAGGTCCGTAATTGGCACTAAGCGGAAGTCAGCGCCCCGGCACCCGACGTCCGCTATGAGGCACAAAGCGGACATTCACGGTCGTTAAGTTCATGTCCGTTAATGACCCATAGCGGACCTTCACGAAGAATGTTGCCACGGTGGGTATTTCGGAAGAAACTACATCGCAGAGCGGAGCTTAGCTCCATGGAGGGTAGCCATGAACGCAGCGTCAACACAGGCAGCCCAGTATGGCACGCCAGAAGAAGCCAAAGCTATGCTCGATAAAGCGGTTGTCGCCTTGAAGGAGGACAAGACCAAGGCACTCGATATGTTCAACAAGGGTTATGGCGACGGCCTTAAGGACAGTGACCTTTATGTGTACTGTGCGAATGCCTCGGACGGAATTCTCACGGCGCATCCGAAACTAAAGGGTAAACAGCTCAAAGAGCTTAAAGGCGAGAAGGGTTTTCCGTTCGGAAAAGAGATTATGGAGAAGGCTACCGAAGGAAAGATCAGCGAGGTGACTTATTGGTGGCCTCTTCCCGACTCGGACAAGGCGCTCGAAAAGCACACCTTCTTCACGAAGGTTGGAGATCAAATCTGCGCCGTCGGCTACTACAAGTAGACTTGCGCCTTCGAACCACAAACCGCAGACGGTGAACACCCATGGGAAGATTGGTGGTTAGCCTCTCTCGGCACTTTGCAGCGGTGATTGACGGCGTACTGCATGATAACCACGATTGCTCCCGCGATGGTACTAGATGCGTCTATGGCTTCTGGCGATTTGACTTCAGCCCCCGCTTAGGGGGCTTTTCTTTCGCGCAACCCAGCATCAAAGAGTCGGACGTTCCGGCCCATCGGCAATGGCTTGGGGAACCGTGGGTCATCCCCGAGCTTGCGCCATGCCAAGATTTCCAAGGCGTTATTTATGCCTTTTGCACGGTGTCGTACGGTCAAGTAATCCTACGTTTTATAACGGTGGTAAAGCGGACATTGACCAACCGCTGCTCACCCATCTCGATTTGTGAGTATACGGCCCAGTGAGCTTCACTTAGCCCGTGGAAGGGCCGGGACAATGCGCGCCATTGCGTCTAGGAAGCGCCGCTGCTGCCCGTTGCCGGGAACGGGACGGCATACGGAGCGGCGCTGCTACCGGCTGCAATTGCCGCCGCTTCCACAATCTCTTTGATGCTGAGCAGAAGCGTGACGATGGCGGCAGGCTGATACTCCGCGATCCGATCCGCGAGGCCAGCTTGCGCGCTCAGGCATTGGGTCTTGCGTTGAGGGCTTCTTTTCGCCCCGAGGTGTGGCTCATTTGGTACAAGTTTCCGCCCCGTGGGGTGTTAAATTCCCCACTGAAAACGAAATGGGGGACCGAATGATGCGAGTGTTTTTTGCTTTGGCGATCGTCATCACGGCGGCGATCGGGCTTGGGGGCTGCTTTCACCACAATCAGGCCGTTTACGCGGAACCAATTTCGCACCCGCCGCTGAAATAGCACTTCAACCTGCTCTCCTGCAATTGCCAGCCTCGACCGGGGCTTCTTCTTTACGGGGGGTGGTGGGGGCGTCGGCTTCGGTCGGCGCCCTTTTTAATGCCTTGTGGCAACCGCGCTACAGTAGAAGACGTGCTAGGGTGCTACCTCACTGGGTCTAGCCTGCATGGCTGGATTGTCTTACCCCTGACTTAGCCCCGTATTGCGTACCCCGCTCCCCGGGGCTTCTTTTTGTGTTGGCTTCGGTCGGCGCCCCTGTTCATTCACAAAAAGTTCATGCCAACGGAGGTTGTTCCAAACACCTCTGATGCTTATTTGAGTTCTAGTGATGGGCCCCCTCCCATCACCTGTTCCCCCCAAAGGAACCTAAGAAGCCCCGCTCCCCCCGTGCGGGGCTTCTTCTTTAGGCGTCGGCGCGCGATAAGAGGCCATGAACACAATCGCTAAAATGGCGCTTATCGCGGTCGTCCTGCTCTTTATCGCCCTGCTACTGTGGGGCTTGTGGATGCAATAGAAATTGAACGGTTGTTGGCGTAGCACTCGGCGGGGCTGATATGAATAGCGCTTACACGATCCAACCCAACTCGCGCGCCTTGTCGTTCGCTGCCTGCCAAGCGCGAGCAAGCACCACATAGTCGTCGGTCTGCGTGCGGCGCTTGAGGATGAGTTGCGGTTGAGTAGTAGGCTTGTGGTAGACGGCGCAAAAATCGTCGCCGGGAAGCGAGACAACAAGCTCTCCCTCCCGCACGATACACTCAACTTCAGATCGTCCCCGATCCATTCGAAAGAGTATAGCAAAGAAGAAGCGCCCCCGGCATAGACGCTAGGCGTCGTGTTAGCTCGGAGGTATTCTCACATCAGGTGAGAATGGCTCGGGGGCTTTAACGCACGCGATGGGCGCGCTTCGCCTTCATCCGCTCGGCGGCGATCACCCACACCTTCGCCTTCAGATCGATCTCGTCCCACCTTGCGCCGATGGCTTCCTGAGTCCGCGCCGCCGTCAAGATGGTGAACTGTAAGCACGCTGCCGACACGCTGTCGCGATCCGCGAGCTTCACCATGAACGCGGGCAGATTCTCATAGGCCAGCGCCGCGTGATGCTTCGCCTTCGGCTTGGCTGGTAGATGATCCTTAAGCGCGTCACGCGATGCGGGATTGTTGCCAGTAAATAGTCCGAGTGGCATCGCCCACGCGATCACGCGCTCGATGCGGCTGCGAAGCCGCGTCCCTGTTTCTGGCGTCCGCTTCCACACTGGAAGAAGCGCCTTCAGCACAATGGCGGAGTCGATCTGTTGCAGCGGCAGGCTCCCGAACACGGGGAAGGCATATTGCTCCAAGGTCGATCTCCACTGTGCGCGATGCTTGTCGCTCTTCAGGCTCTCGATCTTGGTCGTGCCGAGAAACTGCAACGCCGCTTCTTTGAATGTCATCGTGCGAAGCTTCGCGATCTTCGTCGTGGCTTCTACTTGCCGACGATCAGCGATAGGGTCGTGACCGTCTAGGATCGCCTGTCGTGCCTCACGGGCACGCTCACGGGCTTCTGCCAGTGTCACGCTATGCAGCGGTCCCAAGCCAAGGTAGCGACCGTGACCGGCGACCTTGTACCGGAACACCCAATAGCGCGAGCCGGTCTGATGCACTTCGAGGTAAAGGCCAAGCCCGTCAGCATAGCGCCCGGGCTTCTTGATGATGGCGATTTTCAGCGGCGACAACTTGTTGACTTCGCGCATGTCGGTGCCCCTCTTTTCTCAGCTTTCCGTGTGAGCCTTCCCCACACCCTTCCCCACACGGAACTTACGGGAACATCAAGGAAAGTATGGGGAACTATTTGGCTGATAACCGCCATTTTGCGAGAAAAGAAACGAGCGTTTCCGCCATTCGCGGCGGACACCCTCTCCGCCAGAAGGCCAATTAACCTGAATAAAATCAAAGGCCGTTGGGGAGTGACCCACAAACTAACTCACAATGGCCTTCGGAGCGCGCGAAGGAAGGCCGTGGGCTTGTTAAGCGCACCGATCCATTGGGAAGAGCTTTCTGTGCGGAAACCGGCTTACTAAGGCCGTGTACTCATAAAATCCTTGCAGGGATTGTCGGCTTTATCCCCCAATTGCCGAGCCTTTCGCCCACGCCCAAGCGGCTATGCGCCACCCCTCGGCGTGCTTGCGTAGCGCCACCGTAAAGACCGCGCCAGATTGCGTAATCTGCTTGCCGCCCACTTTGAAACTCATGGTCGCGGGAACAACCACATACGCGCTGTCGCCGGTGACATTGTTGTGCAACGGCTCACCCACAGTGACGAAATAGTCTGACGCACCGTGTTGCTTGCCTTCAATCAACACGTCTCGATACCAGTCTTGAGTGGCCGTTGCCCCGTGCCAGACGTGTGGTGCCATGCCGTCAAGGATTGATGCCGGGACATCGAAAGTCCCTGCCATCACCTCTACGTCACCTTTGTTAAAGCCATCGATGTACCGGCGTACCGCCGCCATAGGGTCTTTCGTGCTCAACTCGGTTCTCCCTTCATCTCGGCGTCAAGCACAGTACGATGGCATACCACAAGCGCCAGACTTGGTGCGGCGGACGAGGATTTGGTAAGCAGCGGTTGGTCAATGTCCGCTTTGCCCCCAAAAGCGGACATTCGTCAGCGCATTGAGCATGTCTGCTTTGTGCCAAAAGCGGACCAACCCAAAAGCCGTCCCAAGCTCATCCGATAGGACTCGCCAAGGTCCTTCTCACCACTGTCCCCACTGCTTTCTAGGACCGGGTCCGGCGCAGCACGGCTACGTCAGGAGGACATAAGCAAGCAGCAAGACGTACGCTGTGACCGCGAGGCTCGCATGCGCGCCGATCAGGAAGCCGATACTGCGGGTAGCCCTGCGTCCGAAAAGCGCAATCCCGGTTCCCACCAGAGCGGCTAGTGCCGCGAGTATTGCCGCCGCTGGCCCGAATGAAGCCGTGCCGTATCGGTCGCCCATGCCGGTGCCATTAACGAGCGTAAAGATAAGGACGGACAGACCGGACAGTCCTAGAAGCCCATGGACAGCTCCGATAGCGCGGGACGGCAGGCACCTGTCACCAAGAAAGCGGATGCCGATGGCAACGCCGATCAGCACCGCGAGAGAGAGCAACGCAAGAGCCAAGAAGAGCATCAGAACATTCTGATCAAGGCGCCGGCGATAATGTGGCGACGTTCGCCCTGTCTCAGAAGCTGAGGTTTCATCAGCGTGGGTTTTGGTCCGCTAAGTGCCAACAGCAGACTTACCCGTGTGGAATCTCATGGTTCACCAGCGCTGGACCGCCGGAAACATATTTGCGACGCATTTCGCTTTCGCAAAGACGTCGGGCGTCCGCAATGCAGGCACCGCAACTCTGCACGGCTCCGACTTCAACGGGAACCACTGCAAGTCCGACGGCGAAGACTACAGGCAGCAACAATCTATTCATTGCGCTGTCCATTGGATTTTGGGGAGCCATGACATCGGCCGCATCCGTGTCACGCGGCATCGAGAGCAATGGCAATCGTGGGTATAGCCTTCGGGCGGCAAAGCCTTTGAATGGTGGCTTGCAGGGGGGTGCGTGGACCGCCGGAGCCGAGCACCTTGAAGACGTAGCTTCCAAATCGGGCTATCGTGAGCGCAACCGTAGATTCGGTTTGCACGCCATGAACACCATCGTGGTTCGCTGTTAAGATTGCCAACACTCCGCGCGGATTCCTGCGCCATCGAGACGGCGCTGCCGATGTTGCTTTCGACCGATCCTGCGATTCACCGCGGCCTCTGCCGAATCGCCAGGGATGCGAGGAAAGGCAGCGTCAAGTTGGCGCCGGAGATGAAGAAGAACAGAGCCATCGCCGCACCGGCGTGTGCCCCCCTGGGTATGGACGCATTCACTCGTGCGCAATATGAATGGGGATGTGGTCTGCCGCGGCGCTCACGTTCGCCGCGTCGCTAAGGCAGGCGGCGAAGACGTTCGTTCAATGATGCTGCGCCGGGCGGGTTGGCCTTCCGATTTGACGCCGCCCTGCAAAAGTGTCGATATCGGGGAATCTGGTCATGACCGACAACAAGCCGGCCGCAGGACGTTACCAAGGATTGGCAAGCAACGCAGGCCCAGAAGTCCGCTGCCACGCGCCTCCGCCTTTTTGCCGCGCTCTCGTGGATCGTTGCCATTGGCGGCCAGATCGCCGGGGTTGTCTTGCTCTACCAGCACAAGTTCGACCACGGAAACCTGCCGCTGCTGATCGGCATTCTGGTCGGGATCGCGATTTTCGCAATCGCCGGCAACTTGCTGTGGAAGGCGGCCAACAGGCACGACCCGGCCCGCGCATCCGACACGTTCAGGTTCTTCTTCCAAAACCAGCTCGGCGTGATCATCACGCTGATCGCCTTCCTCCCGCTGGTTCTCCTGATCTTCAACGACAAGAACATGGACCCGCAGACCAAGAAGATTGCCGGCGGCGTCGGCGCCGCGCTGGCCGTGATCGCAGCGCTGATCGGGGTCAGCTACAACCCCCCATCAGTCGAGCAGTACACCGCAGAACATGAACACGTGCGCGGCCCAGATTAAGGCGGGGCAGCCGACCACAGCCTGTTCCCCCGAGGTCGCCGCCCAGGCGCAGGATATCGCCACGGACTCCGCCACGGTGGCCGCGGCGACGAAGGATGCGGAACACCCGGCCGGTCAGGATGTCGTGTACTGGATCGCGCCGGAAAACGGAGCCAAGAAGTCCGAGACGCCGCATGTCTTCCACCTCTGCGAAGCGCGTGAGCCCGCTGAAGGTCAAGACCGTGAATAGCGGCTCCGTAACGGAGGCCTACGCAGAGAACGCCACCCGGATGACGAAGCAGATCGAGATGGAACAGAAGCAGTGCGGGTTCTCGGTCTCCCAATGAATCCGCCCGCGTTCACTGTTGGTCTTGTCCGCTGCGGGTCATAAGCGGACATACTGACAAGTCCGCGCCATGTCCGCTTTACCCCCCCTCACGCCGCTGGCTCAATGCACTCTTCAGTATCGTTCTTCACGCTGTTGACGGCGCGGTTGACCGCGTAGGCCTCCATCAAAGCCGGATCATAAGGCTTGAGCATCGCCTTAAGGTCATCGATGCCTGTTGTGGGACCAAGCCACCGATCATAGTCCTAGCCCTTAACCCAGGTCTCCCCACGCCAATTGCTTTGGGTCATAAGCAGACGTTGGAGCAGGTATGTCCGCTTTACCCACGAAAGCGGACATTCGTGAGCGGATTGAGCATGTCTGCTTTGTGCCATAAGCCGACATGGCAGCAGCTCGCCAAGTTTTTTTGGGAAGTCGGAATTTATTCGAGACATCCCGACTTGCCTGCTTCGGCGATGCCAGGTTCAAAGCCACACCGAATCCGAAAAGGTCTCCACGTCACGATCAACAATGTCCAGCCACCTTGATCATCGCGCGGGAAACAGGAAGGTCATCCCGAGCCGGCCGCCGAAATCATGCGGACCGGTGTCGGGAGAGTCGGCCCAATAACGCAGGCCGCCAACGATGCTGACCGGTTGCTCCCCAAATTTTACAATCTTGGCGACCAGGAAATTGATTGGTGCCATCCATTCGCCAGTCTTCCAATCATAAGTATCCTCGCCCTGCAGCGTGAACGTCCACGCCTGCGGCGTCGTATAGGCGATGAAGGGCTGCAAGTATGTTTGATCGAAATCGGCGCGGTCGGTGTCGCCCGCGAAGGACCAGATGTGGTTGGCGAGAATGCCGACCGTCCAGCCGCTGCCCTGCCAGGCAACAACCCCCGTGGGACCCGAGCCCCACTTCCCTGCGCCGAGCAGCTCATCGGTTCCGGTCGGTAACAGAAAGATTGGCCCCACTCCCACGGTGAAGCCATTGAATGTTCGGCTGGGGGAAAAATATAGACCTTCCGTCGTGTCGCGCAGACCGGACTGCGAGCCGGATCCAGGAAAGATGTCGTTCTGGCTGAACATAACGGGAAGGATTGTTCGCGAGATCACATGCCAGTCGGGATTGAGTTCAATCGGCACTACCGGTTGGATGTTCATAAACCATTGGGAACCATCTCTCCCCGGACCAACACTCCCGTTATAGTTACCGAAGAACGGAACACTAGTGAGGGCGGTGAGCGGGTTGGCGAGCTCCTCGGCCAGAGCTTCGTTGTCGTTCTGCGCAAGCGCAGCTCCAGACGTCCAAAAGAGACCGCCCAGCGCCACGGCAGTGACTAGCGCATGCTTTGAGTTCGCCTTAAGCGAACCGCTCATATGAAGGGCTGAGTTCGGTGCGGTCATGGCCCCTCGCTTGTCGCGTGGACGCGCTTTCGCCATCCCGTACGACACGATAGCACCGATCACAAAGTAACAGAACACTACTGCTCCGACGGCAGTCTCGGTCCGAAGTCACATCTTCAAACTCGCCAACGCACGAGAAAGCGGCATGAGGACGATCAATCCTACTATTGCGACAACGATTACCATGACGACCACTTTTGGGTCGCTGAAACTTTGACTCGCGACCACGAGTGCGGCGGCAATGTTGCGTTGGCCGGTACCAAGCGCCATGACCCGTTTGGTGTCGGCGTTAGGGCCGCCGAGCAACCAGCCAGTCCCAAGGCCCAATGCGATAAACAAAAGCCCCGCAAGGATTCCTCGGGTACCGAATACTTGTAAAACTTTGTCGATGTTCGCTGCGGTGATCAAGCATACCAACAGGATGAGGCTGACGTTGGAAATCCAGTCGAGGACGGGCTTCACCCGTGCGGCCAAGTCCCCGTAACGCGCCTTGAGGATAAGGCCTATGACAAGCGGGAGCAGCATCAGCAGCAGAAGGGAGCGAGCAATGTTCCACGGATCAACGGTAACCCCTGGGAGGAAAAGCGGCAGGACGATAGGCAGATAACCCACGGTGACAACCATCAGCAGCACCATTGCGCCAACAGCAAATGCGAGATTGCCCTTTGCCAGTTCAGCGAGCTTTGGCAAGAACGGTGCGCCAGCAGCACAGCCGAGCAGCATCAGTCCGACGCCAAAGGGTTCGTCTAGTCCGAGCACCCTCGCCAGGGCGAGCGCACCAAGTGGCATCACCACGAAATTGGCCAACAAGGCGAGCACGACCAGGCGGACATTGCGTAGCGGCTCGGAGATCTGGGAGACCGTGAGACCTGCACCCATCGCGAGCATGCTCGACACGACAAAGCACAGCATGGCGACCGTCGCTGCCTTGCTTAACAGTTGCATCAGCATTGATGTCTCCAGTGTGGGGATTTAAAGGGGTCTTGCGCTTGGCGGAACTCCGCGGTGTCTAGGCTCTTCCAGAAGCACCGGGCGTCCACATTGCCGGTGCTCATTGCATCAGCGCGAAATTCCGCCAGAGATTTTTCAGACTGTCCGTGCCACCGAAAAGCGTGGTGAAATTGGTTGAGTTCAGTAGCACGATGTCTCCAGCGCGCTGCTGATTGGGCGACATCCAGAGCAGACAATTGAATTCCGTGTTGCCGGCTGCGGTGAAGGGGTGGGGACGATCGAGATCGATGGGCTGGCGCGCTAGTACATGCACCGATTTGTTGTCCTCGGACGTCAGCTCGTAGTGCGGCAAGTGCGGATGGAAATTAAGCGTAGGGACGTTGTTGAGCAGTCCCAGCTTGTCAATGTCCCGGAAAGCGGTCAAGGGCGCGATCTCCTTCGTGCCTTTGACCAGCGCTGGACGGAGCCCGTAGGTATTGTGCACCGGAACATCGAGCGCCTTCATCAGAGAGCGGGTATATTGCCCAAAGCGCTGCTGGCGCGGCACGAGCCTGTCGCCGTGATGGAGGTATTCCATCTGCCGCTGCTTCAAGTCGTTAGTGAAGCCGACATCGTGATGCGGCGCAAGCAGCAGACAGGTCCCTTCGCGCTTGAGCCATTCGCGAATGGCAGCGATTTCCTCGACCGTAGCTTCCTGTTCGGAAAGAAGGTGATCTAGCCCAAACACTAAGAGCGTATCGGTGTCAGCTAAAATCCGCTCGTCAATGGGCAGCTTGTAGCCCGCCTGGTCGATGCGCTGGAACACAGCGACCGGATGGCCCGTGGCCTCGCCGGCAATTTGTTGAAAGCTGAGCGCGGAGCGATGAAAGAGCTCAAGCGTGCCGGCGATCCCCTGGAGGAATTGCGCGGCGCTCCACTCCGGCGTCTCGTAGTCAGGCCAAAGTACGTTGCGGACCTCGGTCATGGTGGAGAAGCGGTTCTCCATTGCCGCGGGGTCGCGTTGGGATTCCCACGGGTAGCTCCACGTCCAGTAGATGCTCAGGCGACGTTTGCCCGCCGTGTATTTGCGAGGGATGTGGTTCTGATTGTAGGTGCGTGCCGGCGTTAGTGTGGTCATGGATGTTCCCGTTCAATGGGTGTCCAATGTCGCGAGGTATCGTAGCGCCTTGATGCCAGGGAGGAAAAAGTAGGCGCCGCCTCTGACAGTGGTGAAGGCCGGTAACCCGGTAATTGTTTTGCGGATCGGACGCTTTGGGATCTTGAATTCGAGCGTGCCGTCGTGAGCGCCGATGATCGGGTCGCGTTCGTTACCCAGCTCGTGAAAGTTTCGGTCGTTTGTCCAGACGTTTTGAGCGAACTCAAATTGTCGGATAAGGCTTGCACAGATGATGAAGGCTGCTATGCCGCGGTCGGTGCCGTCGTCTGCAGCGTCTTTCGGCAAAGGCAACCCGTAAGTAGCACCGCGGCGAATCATGCGACGTCGGTTTATGTTCGCTGCAGTGTCGCGAGGGTTCATGCGACGCATGTGCGAACCGAGCGGTACCGCATACCCATGCGGATCCATCTCTTTGTAATTGAAGTTGTTGTTTCGCTGCATGTCGGCGCCTAATCCAGGATCTTCCTTGTCTGGCGCCAGCACCAATGGAGCACCGCTGCGCCATCGACCCATGAGCTTTGCCGCCACGAGTTCCTGCTCCTCGGGAGTCTCGCCATGCTGGTGCAGAAAGTCACGAAACTTTCCGACATGCTCCTGTAGCCGGCGATAGGCCATGTAGCTGCCGTTTCGAGACAAAATTTCCGGTTCCGGCAGGTCTAGCGTCCGTCCGCTCTCGTCTGGGTAGCCAAGAATAAATTCCCCTGGTTTGAGTGGCGGACCGGAGCCGGGCGTTGGCACGTCATCAGTGCCTTCAATGACTGGCTGCGAGAGCCTGTCGCGGTAACCGAAGTGGTCGTGTGCCGTATCGAATGGCGGGATAGCTAGGAGGTCTAGGGACGACATCACCTCGACGCCTTCGCAGTCCGCTAGGAATTTTTGGTGCTCCATATTGCAACGCTCCCGCTCAGCTTCATCGCGGGCAAATAGAATGGCGATTGCGTGAAGATCCGGGCTCGCAAGTCCCCCTACCCACTTGTCAGGATGATTGGCGCCGGTGTCACCGAGGATGTCTGCGCGTGCGGGCATGCCTTGCTTGAACTCCTCCGGGAACGTGGCTAGCGATGTTTCGTCCACGCCTAGAGCCTTGAGGCCATTCCAAGTGAATGCCACCGTCACCCAGCGCTTGTCCTCATCGACCGATGCCAGAACCTCCGCCGCTGACTGTACAGTCTTGAGAACGCCGCTCAGCCATGCCCGGCCACCCGAAGCACTCCGAAACGATAGAAACTCATATCGTCCGGTGAGTGCCGGAGTGCGCGTGAGCAGGATGTGCTGAATATCGTCAACTTCGAGCATGTCGCTACCCAAGGAGTGCCTTTCGCCTAAGCCAGCGCCACCCAGAGGGAACGCTGGGATCACTGCATCTGGTCGAGCATGTTCGAGAAGGCAGCCTTGAGCTTCAGCGCCTTCTTGATCTCGTCGGCACTCACATAGGGATATTCCCCGTATTCGAGGAAGCTCGGGCAGTGGTGGTCGCGGACGAACTTGATGAATCCCTCCGGCCTGGTCTTCCAATCTTTAGGGAAGCCTTCGAGATTTTCGAAGACAGTAAGAATGCCGGTGGCCGAGAAGAGAGCCACTGCATCCTCGGTGTACTTGTCGAAGTCGGTGTCGAAGATGCCCTGATATTGGAAGTAAGACTCCCCGTTGATCTGGAAAACCTGCCAGCGCAAATAGTGCAGCTTGAGCACGGCAAGGCAGTTTGGGTCCTTGGCAACCGCTTCCTCAATCGTCTTGGCATGTTTGTAGCAGGCTTCCTCACCACCGGGGATCAGCTTTGCGATGATGGAGAAGCCGTAGCAGGCCGGGGTCTTGGGAAAGATTGGTCCATATCTCCCCTGCTCCACCTTATCCTTGAAGAATCCTCCTTTGGGGATCGCCATTGCCGCCGGTTTGGTCCAGTCGCCCTGCTTCATTTCTGACATAGCTGCACCTTTCATTTTGAGTATGAGTGCGAAAGACATCGGGGGATATGTTGGCCAGCGGCTCCAGACACTAGTGTTGCGGAGGATCAGCTTAGCCGCTTAGCGAAGTTATTACCACTTCTGCAGCTACACCGTGCGGGTAGCCCTGCGTTTGTTATGTTCGCTTTGGGTCATAAGCGGACATACTGACAGGTCCGCGCCAGGCATTGTCAGACAAACCTGAGCGGGCCTGCGAAGAGTGCTGATCTGAGGGCGTTCAGGCCGCCAGCTGACGCCACTCGGCCAGGGCGGCAGAACGGTTCTGTTTGAAGATATCGCGGTGGTTGAGGTGACGGTCGTGGTTGAAGTGGTTGTGGATTGATGCGTGGGCGGCTGCAAATTTCTGTAGGGTCCTTACGGCCCTGAACCTCTGCATCGCTCGTTCTCGTCGTCGGAACGGCTGGTGGGAATTTTCTGCGCGATTGTTGAGCCACCGACCGCACTCCTGATCGGCAGCATTGCCGATTACTTTCATCGCCGATCGGTACGACCGAAGCCGGTCGGTTACAATTGATCGCGGTCGGCCGTAACGCGTCATCGCACGCTTCAGGAATTTCAGCGCAGCCCTGCGATCCCGGCGCTTCGTCGCGAAGACCTCAAGCACCTCGCCTTCGTGATCTACCGCACGCCAGAGACAATGCGTCTCTCCATTGATCCTGACGAATACCTCGTCCAGGTGCCAGCGCCATTGCGAAAACGACCGATGATGAAGGCGTCGCTTCCTGATCGCGGCCGCAAACATCGGACCGAACCGGTTCCACCAGTACCGAACCGTCTCGTGGCAGATGTCGATGCCCCGCTCGAACAGAATATCCTCGACCTGTCGCAGCGACAGCGGATAGCGGATATACATCATCACCACGAGGCGGATCACCTCGGGCGAGCTGTTGAAATAACGGAAGGGATTGCGCATCGCCGGAGGCTAAGGATCCTCGCCAGGAGGCTCAAGCCAATTTACTCTGACAATGCCGCTGGACTGCATGGTGGAGCACTTCTGCGAGGGAGGATGTTCATGCCCAAAACAGCCGAGGGGGTGCACCCCCAACCGATAGGGTTTCCTGCCCCAGACCACCTGGCGACTGCTCAGCCTTCCATTTCTGACTGGGAATCGCTCGGCGGCGGTTTCACCTCCGCGCCTGCAGTAAGTTCATGGGGACCCGGCAGGCTCGATGTTTTCGGCAGGGGTGAAGACTTCGCGCTCTGGCACAACTGGTTCAGCAACGGCGAATGGAGCGATTGGGAGACGCTTGGTGGCGAACTTAACTCGCCGCCCGCCGCAGTTTCCTGGGGCGAGGGGAGGATCGATGTCTTTGCTCGAGGCACCGACCGTGCGCTCTGGCACAAGTGGTTTACAGACGGCAGCTGGAGGGGTTGGGAGTCACTGGGTGCCGATTTAAACTTCGGTCCCGCAGTCTCGTCGTGGGGTTCGGGACGCCTCGATGTGTTCGCTCGAGGTGCGGATAACGCGATCTGTCAGCGCTCTTTTGACGGAGGCTGGAGCGACTGGAGGGCAGTCGGCGAGCCGGAGACGACGTCTGCCTTTCCGGGCATTGCCGCGGTTTCCTCGACTCGCGGCGAAATCTACCTCGTCATGTGGGGAAACTGGGACGTAGGTCATCTCCTCACCGACAAGTTCTATAGTGGCGGTTTCTGGCAGTCTCCTCGGAAGTTCGCCGACTTCGGCGGCGCAGAGGCCGCGCTAAGCACTTCCCTAGCGGTAGCCTCATGGCAACAAGACCATTACGACGTGTTTGCGCGGAGCTCTGACAACACGTTATTTCGCATGGGCTTCGTCGAGGGATCGGTGCCACACAAGACGACCTTCTGGGGGTCTCTAGGCGGTATCCTGACCTCCGGGCCTGCCGCCATCGCATCGCCCGATCACAGTGGGAGGATCGACGTCATCGTCCGAGGTACGGACAATGCTTACTGGCGTATGACACTGTCAGCTCAGACCTGATTGTAAGCACCCAGTGCAGTTGCAGTCCGAGGATCAAAAGGCAGGGGATCCGCGGCCCTCGCGGGTCCCTTTCATTTAGCTTCTCACCGCGTTCATTCTTACCACATTGTTTGTGACGTGATGGCTAATGGGACTGGATTGCCTAGAGATCGTCGATATGGCGCGCCTTACGCGCCGCCGCACAGATGCTCGGAGTCGTATAAGGTCCAGTGTTTATGGGTGCGCAGACTGGTGGTCTTGTATTTCTTGCCGCGATGGTCGCCCGGCGGGCAATGCTTGGGCACGCTTACGAGGCACATCCGCACGTGATCGCCCACCTTGGAATGCACGATCGCCGGCACGGTGGAGTAAGAGACCTGATATCCGCCGTTGGTGAACTTCACCGCGCTGCCAGAGCCCGGCGTGCCCAGCCGCGTTCCAATCCATTTGATCTTAGTCTTCACGCATTGGCCGATATGCGTCGGCACGCCCGAGGCGAGAACGATGGAAGGAGCGCTTAAGGCGAGCGCGAATGCGAGAGAGATCCGAAAAGATTTATTCATGGACGCCTCGCGGCTGTGTCTTTCGATCAAAATAAGCGACTACATGATACAATACGACCGCGGCGCGGCAAGCGGCGGCTTATGGGCGAAGTTCCAGCCGGCGCCGTGATTGCGCAGGGCGGCGAAATCCTTTCCGTCGCCGCCAACCGCACCGTGCGCGATAAGGACGCGACCGCACACGCGGAACTCGTCGCCATTCGCGAGGCTTGCCAAGCTGGACTCGGAGCGGCTGATCGATTGCGGTCTTTACGTCACCTTGGAGCCACCGTGCCTTGTCAAGTATACAATTGCCCGCACGCGGCTTAGCATACAATTTGGAACAAATCGTCCGGTGACCCCAGGAAACCCGAGCAGCCTGCCGACGCGCGTCCTCGTCCGTCCAGCAATCCCTGACCTTGTTAGCCGATAACGAAATTCAGCCCGACCGCCGTCTCCAAGGTGGAGCTTGCCGCGTGCAACGAAACATCCCACGTTTGGTCTCCGACGATTCCGTCCCTAAGTCACGCTGCCCCACTTTTGGAACGCTATGACCGAAGCCTTCGTGTGCGGCCCGAAAATGCCGTCGATTGCACCTGGCGTCACGCCCCAGTCTGTCGCTCCAGTGGAGAGCAGTCGTTGTAGGCTCTCGACCACTTTGCCCGACGACCCCTCTTGAAGCGTCGGCATTGGTCCGCCGTCCGGCAGGGCGGCCCACGTCAGCGGGCCGACGACGCCATCAACCGTTAAACCGGCCCCCTGTTGGAAATCTTTTACGGCTGCTTCGAGCTGAGCGCCAAACACGCCGTCGACGACGAGCCCGAGGTTTGGCGTGCGCCGCAACGCGCTCTGCAATCGCTTTACGACGGGGCCGCTGGCTCCGATCTTGATCGTTGGCTGTCCTGGATTTGGCATGATCGCCTCTTATGCCGACTCGTATAGAGATCCGTATTCGCCGCAGGTCCGGCCCGCGATCAAACCAATTCTTTTGCGATGCTGCAGACTCCTCCGGCAACCAAAATAATTCTTTTGGCGTGCGTTGGCGACCAGAAAGGCGCGACGTGTGAATTCGCCCTAAAACCGGCCCCACGGACAGGCCCGCCGATCTCCGGTTTTGGTGGGCGCGTGAGGCAATGCAAGTCCCAGAATTCTCAATCCGCGAACTGGTGCTGCTGGACTTAACGGAGCGAGATTGCCAGCCCGCTCAGATCCGCATTGGCGATCAAGCCAATCTGCCGGCCGTACAGTCTTAGTACGGCGCCCTTTTGGTTTCGGAGCAAGATCGCACGCGCCCCGACCAGAACGGCGGCACCGGCTCCAGCGGCCCCATAAACGCCGGCAACATCCGACGGGCGCAGATGTTGCTCACACTACCGTACAGCCTCGTCACCGAACCGCCAAAGACTAGCCCCACGCTCAAGCCCCCGATCGACAGGGGATAGCTGCGCCCGTGGAAGAGCAATGTACCTCTGCCGAGAGATCCGCCGAAGAACCAGCCTCCCTTCAACTCTTCAATCCAAATGGTCCCGAAATCGGCGTGAGCGGCGACGAAACGCTCGCGCTAGCCAATGTGAACAGAGCCACGAGAGCGGCACGAAGCCTCGTGGAGATGTTGCCTTGCACAAGCATTTGGGTCTCCTCACCCAGCACACCGACCTACACCGCCAGAATGGCATGAATAGGCTCTCGGGAATTTTCCCTGTTATTCAATTTTCATTGCCTGATGACCCGAAAATTTTCCCTGTTTTGCCGCTTAGGGAAATCCGCTGATAAGCCATTGAATTTGCACCACGAACACTGCGGATTATGGTCCTCTTCAGGCTGGAATTCACGAATTTCCCTGTATTTTCCCGCAAAACAGGGAATAGACGCGCTGAGACGAGTTCGCTGATGACTGCCCCCACCGCCATTTCTTATTA
>CAWDRM010000020.1:0-188054 GCA_963804705.1 uncultured Alphaproteobacteria bacterium | reverse complement strand
GCTGTATTGCCGTCGGTCCGGTCTGGTACTGCCCATAGCCGGCAGGCTTAGGAAATCTGTTCCGGGAAACGGCTGCCGCTCAGTTCGAGGGCAGCCGTTCTCCCGCGACAACTACCACTTCCCGACATTCTGCATCGAGGCCCAGGGCTCTTGCTTGGGCAGCGGCTTGCCCTTCTGCAGCAGCTCGATCGAGATGTTGTCCGGCGAGCGGATGAACGCCATATGGCCGTCGCGCGGCGGCCGGTTGATGGTGACGCCGTTCTGCATCAGCCTCTCGCAGGTCTCGTAGATGTCATCGACCTCGAAGGCGAGATGCCCGAAATTTCGTCCTTCGCCATACACCTCCGGATCCCAATTATAGGTGAGCTCAACCTGCGCGTCCTCATCGCCGGGGGCGGCGAGGTAATAGAGCGTGAAACGCCCTTGGGTGTTCTCCATGCGCCTCACTTCCTCGAGGCCCAGCTTGTTGCAATAGAAGTCGAGCGATCGGTCGACGTCGGAAATGCGCACCATGGTGTGCAGATATTTCATGGATCACCTCTCGCTGGCTGTTGCCGAACCTGCCTCGAACACCCCTTAGCGCGGGTACGCGCGTCGTGACAAGCGGGTGGCTCGCGCCGCGCTCTTCCCGTTTTTCGATGCCGATTCACGCGCCATTGTTGCCCGGCGCCCACAGAGTCATGCCGCGATGACATCCCGAGCTCTCCAAGTGATTTTTGCTCGATGGTAGAGCCGCTTGCCCGATTCCTCATGGCCGCGCGGGTAGCCGCATCGATTTTCCACGCGTCGCGCCGAGTTGCCCAAGAATCGCTTTGCCGTCAGCCGCTTGCGAGGAGTGACGGGGACGAACCTCGAAGTCACGCCCGTTCTGTGGAGAAGGCAAACGGCCGCGCAAAATTCCACTGGCCTCGTCAGGCGGCGATGCTATGTTTTGGGCGAGCACATTCCAGGTGATTCGAGTGGGGTCAGTATCACTCTGGGCTCTTAAGTGAAGCGGGGGGGAATGCGGCATGGGGGCGAAAGAACCGCCACATATTGAAGGCCTTACCCAGCGCGACGAGGAAGCCACAGTTGATGTTTTTGAGGTCTCGGGATCGATCAAGTGGTTCGACGCGTCCAAAGGGTATGGGTTTATTGTTCCAGACGAGGATCATCTTCCAGACGTTTTATTGCATGTGACGTGTCTCAGGCGGGACGGTTTTCAGACCGCCTACGAAGGGGCACGGGTCGTGTGCGAGGTTCTGCGGCGCCCAAAGGGCTTGCAGGCCTTTCGCATTCGCGCCATGGACGATTCGACGGCAGTTCACCCGTCGGAGCTGCCACAACGCACGCACGTCGCCGTCAACCCGGAGAGCGACTGGGAAAGCGCGATGGTGAAGTGGTTCAACCGTCTTCGCGGATTCGGATTTCTGACCCGGGGGCCGCAGACATTGGACATCTTCGTGCATATGGAGACCTTGCGGCGGTTCGGCTTCACCGAACTCCGGCCCGGTCAGACGGTGCTTGTACGTTATGGCCGCGGTCCAAAAGGACTGATGGCGGCAGAACTAAAACCCGACGGGATGGCGGGTCCGTCCTCCCACTAATCACCGGAAAATTTGCATTGCTGGGGCGCCTGGCGGCGGTCGCAGGGATTTGTTTGACCCTGCTGGCCCCGCCTGGAGGCGCCGCCGCAAGCCCGGGAAGCCTGGTGCTGAAGACGGACTCCGGTCCGCATAGCTTCAACATCGAATTGGCCACCACCGAGCAACAGCGCATCCTCGGCCTGATGTTCCGCCGTACCCTTGCCGCCGATGCCGGCATGCTGTTCCTCTACGATCGCGCCCAACCCGTGGCGATGTGGATGAAGAACACATACATTCCGCTCGACATGATCTTCATCGGCGCCGACGGCAGGGTGCATCGCATCGCGAAACGGACGGAGCCCTTCTCCACAGACGTCATCTCCTCGGAAGGCGATGTGCAGGGCATTCTTGAGGTGAACGCCGGCACCGCCGACGCGATCGGGCTGAAGCCCGGCGATGAGGTGATCTTTCCCGGCCTCTAGACCATGCCCGCGCCTTAAGACTTGGCGAAAGGCAATCCCCTAGCTTGCCGCTGGCCCGCGAACTATGTATGTGCTGCATGCGGTCGATCGGGGCATAGCGCAGTCTGGTAGCGCACCTGCTTTGGGAGCAGGGGGTCGCAAGTTCGAATCTTGCTGCCCCGACCACCGCCTTTCACTGATGATGAGAATGCTCATGGCCGTCCGCATCTACAAGCCCGCCAAGACTGCGATGCAACAGGGTGATGCTGGCACGCGCGAATGGGTCCTGGAATACGAGCCGCAGACCCCGCGGACGATCGAGCCGCTGATGGGCTGGACGAGCTCGGCCGATACCAGAACGCAAATCCGCATGCAGTTCGCGAGCCTGGAAGAGGCCGTCGCCTATGCCACGCGCCGCGGCATTCCCTTCCGCATCGACGAGCCGCAAAAAACGGAGCTGAAGCCGAAATCCTATGCGGAGAACTTCAAATTCGGCCGCATCGACCGCTGGACGCATTAGGGTCCTTAGGTTCAGGAGAAGGTCTCCGTCATGGCCGGGCTTGTCCCTGCCATCCACGTCTTTCCTGCCAAGCGTCAAATCGTGGATGCCCGACACAAGGCCGAGAATGACGAGCTCTAACTCAAGGCGCACGGCTCTGGACGTGTCTTTTTCATCCAATCGCTTTACATATAGGCGATACAATCGAAGCTCTGGCGAAGCCAGCGTGGTCCCGTAGCTCAAGGGATAGAGCATCTGCCTTCTAAGCAGAGGGTTGAAGGTTCGAATCCTTCCGGGATCGCCATTTTCTTCAAATGCCGGGTCGCCGCCCATAGGGCTAAGCCGCTTAGCGAAGGCACGGTCAGCTAGATGATCTGCGGGAAGCGTGGATTTCAATCGTCCGACACGTCGCAGCCGTACAAATAGCCAATCATTGCAATCGAAATTAACGCTAACAATGCCATCATACTCAAACAACCCCGATGCACTGAGGTGCGCCCCGCCCACGTGACCTTGGCGATGGCGTCCTGTCCATTGGCGGTGCTGATTTCGACAAAACCATGACCGACCAGCTTGGCGATCTCGCCACCCGGCGTGCCGATGCGGATGCCATCGCACTCGGCAGCGGTGTGCATGAGGTCCAGCGTGACGGCGCGGGTCCCATCACCCTAACCCAACTACCTCCGAGCTTGGGGGCGCTCCGCCTGTCGATGGTGCTGTGACGAAAGCCAAGCTCCCTTCATCGCAAGCCTGCGGCCGCGAGCATGTCGGGCAGGGCGCTCATAGCTCGCGCCCCGGAGACGCGGCATCATAGACGCGCAACAACCAAGTGACTGCGCAGGAGATCCAGGGTCTCGATGGCTAAACTGCGCAACTGACCGGCATCAGTCACGCCGTAGCAGCCAGCGCCATTAGCATCCAGCTGAGTTTGACTTTGCGTTGATGGTCCTGGGTGAAATCCCGATGGGGTTCGTGTGCCGTTATGACCGTCCACACTTCGAAAAAAACCTTTTTCTAAAACTAGGAGCTTTGGATTCTCAGGTTTTGGGTAAGGGTTGCGAGAGCCCATCGATAAGCCGCTTCAGTGTTGCCAGGCGGGAGCGCGACACGACTCTCTCAGCCACCGGTGCCTGTTCACGAGTGCCCGTTGCCCCTGAGTTTCAAATCCATGCGAACCTTTCCTCAGTGAGGTCTCTTTCCCGTATCGCGATGCGCCCTGAGATCGGAAAGCGAGGGTTGCCGCGTTGAACGGTCGCGGATTGCTGCTTATCAGGCTTGCGCAACGAGGCGCGCGAAGCCCGCTTCGAGATCGGCTTTGAGGTCGTCGACATCCTCAAGCCCGACATGCAGGCGAAGCGCCGGGCCCTGCTCAGGCCAAATGGTCGCCGTGCGGTAGGCGCTCGGGTCGAAGGGGAGAATGAGACTTTCGAAGCCGCCCCAAGAATAGCCCATGCCGAACAGCTCGAGCCTGTCGAGCATGGCCGCAACTGCGTCATGCGAAACCGGCTTCAGCACGATCGCGAACAGTCCCGAGGCGCCGGTGAAATCCCGCTTCCACAAAGCATGACCTGGATCGGAGGGAAGTGCCGGGTGAATCACGCGCGCGACTTCCGGCCTTTGTCCAAGCCAGCGCGCGAGTTCAAGCCCTGACGCTTGATGGCGCGCGAGCCGCACGCCCAGACTGCGCAAGCCCCGCAAGCCGAGATAGGCGTCCTCGGGACCGACGCAGAGGCCAAGGTCCTCATGGGTACGCGCGATTGCGGGCCAAGCGGCTTTCGTCGCGGTGATGGCGCCCAACATCGCGTCGGCATGGCCTACGATATATTTGGTCGCGGCCTGGATCGACACGTCGACGCCATGAGCGAACGGTTTGAAGAAGAGCGGCGTTGCCCAAGTGTTGTCCAAGACCAGAGTGGCGCCGGTGGCATGGGCCGCGTCAGCGATCGCCGGG
Organism: uncultured Alphaproteobacteria bacterium; assembly: GCA_963804705.1. GTDB lineage: Bacteria > Pseudomonadota > Alphaproteobacteria > Rhizobiales > Methyloligellaceae > Methyloceanibacter. The sequence goes on along the minus strand of CAWDRM010000020.1, from coordinate 183,578 downwards.
ATGTCCTGCACATCGAAGGTCTGGGAGCCCGGCAATTCGGTGAAGACGACTTTGGTATTGCCCTTGATAAGGTCTCCGATACCCGCGCCCACGAGGGGATCGTAATAAGTAGTCTCGACGCCGAGTCGCTTCAGCACATGGTCGCAGAAGCGGCGCGTGGGGCGATAGACGCTGTCGCTGATGAGCACATGGTCGCCGGCCGAGACAAGCGCGAGCAGCGTGGTCGCGATGGCCGAGAGGCCTGATGGGGTGAGCAGCGTGTCATGACCGCCCTCGAGCTCGGCGATCGCCTCTTCCAGTGCCCTGACCGTGGGCGTGCCGAGCCGTCCATAGGTGAATTCCTGGTCGTTGGTTTCGAGGGACGCCACGCTCGGAAACAGCACCGTCGAACCCCGATAGATCGGGGGATTGACGAAGCCATGAAAGCGCTTGGGCTCGCGCCCGGCATGGGCGAGCCGCGTGTCCTGCTTCTGCCGCGAGGGTTTTTTACTCATCGGCTGAAGCGCGGGGAGGGGGTACCGATCGTCGCCATCTAGCCCGTCTCGATGGGGAGGCTTTGATCCGCGCCCCATTCGGACCAGGACCCGTCATAGACGGCGGTCCGGCGGTGGCCGATCACGGCCAAAGCAAGCGCCAGCACGCTTGCGGTGATGCCGGAGCCGCAGCTCGTCACCACAGGCTTGCTCAGATCCACGCCCGCTTCATGGAACAGCGCCTCGAGCTCGGCAGGGGATTTCAGAGTGCTGTCCTGCTTGAGCAGCCGTCCATAGGGCAGGTTGTGGGCGCCAGGAATGTGGCCGGATCGCAATCCCGGCCGGGGTTCCGGGACACGACCGGCAAATCGCTCCGCCGAGCGCGCATCGACGATCTCCGCCGAGTGGTCCTTGAGGATAGACTTCATGTCCGAAACGTCGCGAACGAGATCGGCGTTGCGGCGGGAGGTGAAGTGCCGCGTGCTGCGCAGCCGCGGCTCACCGCTCTCCAGCGGTATGCCCTCGCGCTTCCATTTCGGCAGGCCGCCATTCAGCACGGTGACATCCTCGACGCCCATGACGCGGAAAGTCCACCACACCCGGGCGGCGCTGTAGATCCCTTGCTGATCGTAGACCACGATGCGCGAGCCGTCGCCGATCCCCATGCTCCGCATGCGTGAGGAAAACTTCTCGGGCGGGGGCAGCATGTGCGGCAGCACGCTCTTGGTGTCGGCAATCTCGTCGATGTCGAAGAAGATCGCGCCGGGGATGTGCTCAGCGAGGTAGTCCGCCCGCGCGTCCTTGCCTTCGCCCGGCATGTGCCATGAGGCGTCGATAATGACGATGTCGGGGGCGTCGAGCTCGGCGGCGAGCTCGTCGGTCTCGGTCAACCATGACTTGGTACGTTCGGTCATCGACAATTCTAACCTCAAACGAAGACAAGCGGTGCTGCGGGTTCATGACTATCGAGCCAGTCGGGAGCCGGCAGCCCCTTCTCGCGCAGGAATTTCGGGTTGAACAGTTTGCTCTGGTAGCGCGTGCCGTAATCACAAAGCACGGTGACAATCGTGTGGCCTGGGCCCATGTCGCGAGCAAGGCGGATGGCGCCCGCGACATTGATGCCGCTCGAACCACCAAGGCACAGGCCTTCCTCGCTCAGCAATCTGAACAGGACTGGCAGCGCTTCCGCATCCGGGATCTGATAGGCCGCGTCAACCTCGGCGCCCTCGAGATTGGCGGTGATGCGGCCCTGGCCGATCCCTTCGGTGATCGAGCTGCCTTCGGCTTTGAGCACGCCGTGCTTATAATAATTGTAGAGGGCCGCGCCCATGGGATCGGCGATGCCGATGGTCACGTTCGGGTTCTTCGCCTTCAGGCCCATCGAGACGCCGGCGAGCGTCCCCCCGGTGCCCACGGCGCAGATGAAGCCGTCGACCTTGCCTTGCGTCTGCTCCCAGATTTCTACAGCCGTCGTCTCGATATGGCCCCGGCGGTTGGCGACATTGTCGAACTGGTTGGCCCACACCGCACCATGCGGTGCCGTCACCGCCAGCTGCTCGGCGAGCCTGCCCGAATATTTCACGTAGTTGTTAGGGTCCTTGTAGGGAACCGCCGGAACCTCGATCAGCTCGGCGCAGGCGAGCCGCAGCATCTGCTTCTTCTCATCGGACTGCGTGTCGGGAATCACGATCACGGTCTTTAGCCCCAGCGCATTGCCTACCAGGGCAAGCCCAATGCCGGTATTGCCGGCGGTGCCTTCCACCACGGTGCCACCCGCCTGCAATCTCCCAGTATCGAGTGCGTCGCAAATGATGAAGAGGGCGGCGCGGTCTTTCACCGACTGGCCCGGATTCATGAACTCGGCCTTGCCGAGGATGGTGCAGCCGGTCTCCTCCGAGGCGCGTTTAAGCTTGATCAGCGGGGTATTGCCGATCGCCTCGATGATGCCGTTACGGTAAGCCACGGGCGCTTCCATTCTCTCGATGCGAGGGGGCAACCTACTAAAGCCCTATTGCCCGGTGCAAATACTCAGTGCAACGCCACACTCGCCACGGCGCGGGCAATTTTGTCGGCGCTCCAGGCCTGGACCGGCCTTGGCGCATCGAGCGGGGAGGGGATGTCGGTGCCCTGACCGGGTGTGGAGAGCGTGGCACTGCCCGCCTGATTGGACACGGTGACCTCTCCTTCAAGCAGGAGCACACCATATTTCTGATCCATCGGTCCGCCCCAGAACTCGGTGCCGCGTACGCCGATATCGGCAACGGGCGTCGAGACGGCAATGTTGCTTTGCTTCAGGCCCTTGATGCGGCCAGAGGCGAAACGGAAGGCGCCCTTGGTCGCCTGCAGCACGGTCTCGCCCACATCCCGATCCGGGGCGTAGACATAGCGATCGATGACGACGCTCGCCTTCTCCCCAAGCGTAAGCACGGTATTGTCGCGAAAGGTGACTTGCAGGCGCCCATCGGCTCCGGTGCGAAGCTCGTCCTTCATATGGACCGGCGTCCCGATGATTGCTGTGGCGCCGCTGTCGCCGGAAACGACTTTCGCCTCGTTCTCGACCTTGTCGACGAAGCCGACCGGTGCGGGCTCATCCGTGGCAAAAGCGGCCAGCGGCGCGAGCATGGTGACCAGGAAGGTGAGGAGGCGCAGCAAAGAGGGCGGAGCAGGCAAGGCGGCTCTCCGTTAGACAAGAAACCATCCCTCGGGGGAGGCGTGGCGATCTCAGCGAGCCGGCAATCATAGACGAATGGACGCAAAGCGCGATAGGCGCTAGGAGCCGGAGGGCGCTTTCGCGTAGCTTGCTCCCTCTGGCGGCAGCTGCGATATAGTCGCGGGCGCGGGCATAAGCGGGCGTGGTGGAACTGGTAGACACGCCAGATTTAGGTTCTGGTGGCTTCGGCCGTGGGGGTTCAAGTCCCTCCGCCCGCACCAATAGGCAGTGGCAACGAGGGCCTCGCGAAAAGTGGGCGTGCTGACGTCAAGGCGCCAACGCAAATGCGGCGATGGGTTAGGGCTTAGATGAACATCACCGAAACGCATGAAGAGGGCCTGCGCCGCCAGTTGAAAGTGGTTGTCGGTGCCGATGAGCTGGAGCAGCGCCTTTCGGCGCGCTTGGACGAGCTGAAAGATCGGGTCAAGCTTAGGGGCTTCAGACCCGGCCATGTGCCCAAGGCTCATCTGCGCAAAGTCTATGGCCGCTCGGTGATGGCCGAGGTCGTGCAACAGGCCGTTGCCGATACGAGCCGAGAGGCAATTACGCAGCGGCAAGAGCGACCGGCCTTTCAACCCACCATCGCGCTGCCAGAGGACGAGACGGAGATCGACAAGATCTTCGCGGGCAGCGCCGATCTTGCCTACACCATGTCCTTCGAGGTCCTGCCCAAATTCGACGTCATGGACTTCAGCAAGATCGAGGTCGAGAAGCTGACCGCCGGGGTCGCTCAGACCGACATCGACACATCGCTCGAGCGGCTCGCAGCCGCCAACCCCCGCTACACCCCGAAAGAGCGCGCTGCCGCGGACGGCGACCGGCTGACCATCGACTTCAAAGGCACGATCGGCGGAGAGGCATTCAGCGGCGGCAACGCCGAGGACGCGCAGGTCATGCTCGGCGGCCGCAATTTCATTCCGGGCTTCGAGGAGGGCCTTGCCGGCGCCAAGGCAGGGGAGGAACGCGTCGTCGATGCGACCTTTCCCGAGCACTATCCGGAAGCTTCCCTCGCCGGCAAGCAGGCGCGCTTCGAGATCAAGATCAAGGAGGTGGCAACCTCTGAGACGCCCGCCCTCGACGACGCCTTCGCCACGGGTCTCGGCTTCGACTCGCTCGAGGTCCTCCGAGAGACGGTGAAGCAGCGTCTGGAGCAGGACCGCGCGGCGGCTTCACGGCTGAAGCTGAAACGGGCGCTGCTCGACAAGCTCAACGCCACTTACACTTTCGACCTGCCCCCGACTCTGGTCGACAACGAGTTCCAAGCCATCTGGGGCCAGGTGACAGGCGATCTGGAGCGGGCCAAGCGGAGCTTCGAGGATGAAGGGACGACGGAGGAGAAGGCGAGGGCGGAGTACCAGGACATCGCCGCAAGGCGCGTCCGGCTCGGCCTCATCCTCTCAGAGGTCGGCACCCGCAACAAGATCGAGGTCACCGACGACGAGGTGAACCGCGCGCTTTTGGAGCGCATCAAGCAATTCCCGGGGCAGGAGCGGAAAGTCTACGACTTCTACCGTAGCAACCCGCAAATGCTGACAGAACTCCGCGCTCCAATCTTCGAGGACAAGGTAATCGATTTCATCACTGAGCTCGCTCACGTGAGCGAGAAGCCCGTCACCGCCGAGGAGCTCTATGCCGACGTGGATGGTGCTGGGGGCCTTGAGCATCACCACCATGATCACGATCATGAGCATGACCATCACGATCACGGGCACCACCACCATGATCATGACCACCATCATGATCACGACCACGACCATCGCAATGAGTGATGGCGCTACGTTCTGCCCGCGGGGGGCCTGGCCATCAAGCCTCTTCCGTTTGCACGATCGACGCCATATGTAGTAGCGCGGGCCTTGAGGAATCGCACGGCGCCCCCCAAGTGGAGGTTTCGGGCCCATTCAGCCCTTCGGGACAGCAATGAAAGACCTAGCCAACACCTATCTGAACACGCTGGTGCCCATGGTGGTCGAGCAGACCAACCGGGGCGAGCGGGCCTATGACATCTATTCGCGCCTGCTCAAGGAGCGTATCGTCTTCGTCACGGGTCCGATCGAGGACCATCTGGCCTCGCTGATCACGGCGCAGCTGCTCTTTCTGGAGGCGGAGAACCCGAAGAAAGAGATCTCCATGTACATCAACTCGCCGGGTGGCATCGTCACCTCCGGCATGGCGATCTACGACACCATGCAGTTCATCCGGCCGGCGGTGGCCACCCTCTGCATCGGCCAGGCCGCGTCCATGGGATCGCTGCTGCTCGCGGCCGGCGAGAAGGGCATGCGTTATGCCCTGCCCAACGCCCGCATCCTGTTGCATCAGCCCTCGGGCGGCTTCCAGGGTCAGGCGAGCGACATCGAGCGCCACGCCGAGGACATCATCAAGATGAAACGGCGTCTGAACGAGATCTATGTGCGCCATACCGGGCAGAGCTATGAGATGATTGAGAAGACCCTCGACCGCGACTACTTTTTGTCGGCGGAGGACGCCTGTGCCTTTGGCATCGTCGATGAGGTCCTCACCAAGCGCCATGCGCTTGATGAAAAGCTGCAGCGGTTGGCGCCGGTATCCTAGGAGCTCCGCGCGGATCTGTCCCGGGCATTGGATTGCTTCGGACCGTTATGCCTACCGGCGATTTTCGTTTGGGCCGATCCGCGCGAGGTGCCAGGCACGAACCGTGCATGGGCTGCGCGATGGCTGAGGTTCCGGCCCGATGCGGGAGCGGATTAATCAATCCTTGATCAGTGGCACCATAGCATGCTGAGATTGGCGTTCTGACAGTTGTTCCCGGAGGATGTGGCTCACTTGCAATTTCGAAGAGATGCCGAGCATCGCGGGCGGATTTGCGCCAAATTCTCGGCGATAGGAACTGGATAAGCGCATGAGCAAAGTGAGCGGAAGCGATTCGAAGAACACCCTCTACTGCTCGTTCTGCGGCAAGAGCCAGCACGAGGTTCGCAAGCTCATCGCTGGGCCGACCGTGTTCATCTGCGATGAATGCGTCGAGCTCTGCATGGACATCATCCGCGAGGAGAACAAGTCGAGCCTCGTGAAGTCACGCGACGGCGTGCCGACGCCGATGGAGATTTGCGCGGTCCTCGACGATTACGTGATCGGCCAAGACTACGCCAAGCGCGTGCTCTCGGTGGCGGTGCACAACCACTACAAGCGCCTCAACCACTCGAGCAAGAATTCCGACGTCGAGCTTGCCAAGTCGAACATCCTGCTGATCGGCCCGACCGGCTGCGGCAAGACGCTGCTCGCGCAGACGCTGGCACGCATCCTCGACGTCCCCTTCACCATGGCCGATGCCACGACCCTCACCGAGGCGGGCTATGTCGGCGAGGACGTGGAGAACATCATTCTGAAGCTGCTGCAGGCCGCCGATTACAATGTCGAGCGGGCGCAGCGGGGTATTGTCTACATCGACGAAGTCGACAAGATTAGTCGCAAATCCGACAATCCGTCGATCACCCGCGACGTGTCGGGCGAGGGTGTACAGCAAGCTCTGCTCAAGATCATGGAGGGCACGGTCGCTTCCGTTCCCCCGCAAGGCGGCCGCAAGCACCCGCAGCAGGAGTTCCTGCAGGTCGACACAACCAATATTCTATTCGTCTGCGGCGGGGCCTTTTCGGGGCTCGAGAAGATCATCAACGCCCGTGGCCGTTCAACGTCGATCGGCTTCGGCGCCAAGGTCGAAGCCGTGGACGAACGCCGCACCGGCGACATTTTGAAGGGGGTCGAGCCCGAGGATCTGCTGAAATTCGGCCTTATTCCGGAATTCATCGGCCGTGTGCCGGTGATCGCGACGCTCGACGACCTCGATGAGGAAGCCCTCATGCGAATCCTGACCGAGCCTAAGAACGCGCTCGTCAGGCAGTACCAGCGCCTGTTCGAGATGGAGGACGTGCAGCTGTCCTTCGCCGATGAGGCCATGCATACCATCGCCAAGAAGGCGATCGACCGGAAAACCGGCGCGCGGGGCCTCCGCTCGATCATGGAGGGCATTCTGCTCGACACTATGTTCGAGCTGCCAAGCCTGCGCGGGGTGGAGGAGATCGTCATCAGCGGCGAGGTCGTGGAAGGCAACGCCAGACCTTTACGCATCTACTCCGACCGGCAGGAAGAGTTGGGCACGAGCGCCTGAACGCTTGACGCCGCTTTCCCGCTTGCCCGGCCGACCGAATCCCACTCAAAATAGTGGGAAACTGGGCTGCGTTTGTGCCAAGCAGCCATCTTGACGGTGGGCCTCGCGGTTGCCAACTAGCACACACGAGCGGTCATGCCGCAGGGCTGGCGCAGTCGTTTACCGAGATAATCGGAACGTAAGAACCCGGGCGGAGGCGGGCTGGCATCGGAGGGAGGAAAAAAAGAGGTGCAAGAGCGCGTTTTGGCGCGTCTCTTGCTTAAAACAACGGGACTGTCATGACCGAATCCAAGCCGCACACGAGTGAAACCGACACCCCGGAGCGTTATCCGGTCCTGCCGCTTCGCGATATCGTCGTCTTCCCCTACATGATCGTGCCTCTCTTCGTCGGCCGCGAGAAGTCGATCGCCGCGCTCGAAGAGGTGATGCGGACCGACAAACAGATCCTGCTCGTCGCCCAAAAGAATGCGAGCGACGACGAACCGTCGACCGACGGCATCTACGCCATGGGCACGCTCGCCTCGGTGCTGCAGCTGCTGAAGCTGCCCGACGGCACGGTCAAGGTGCTGGTCGAAGGCAACGTGCGCGCTGTCATCACGCGCTATACCGAGAATGAGAACTATTTCGAGGCCGAGATCGCCCGCGTCGAGGAGATGATCGGCTCGGAGGACGAGATCGAGGCGCTGTCCCGCTCGGTGGTCTCCCAGTTTGAGAGCTATGTGAAGCTCAACAAGAAGATTTCGCCGGAGGTGCTCGGCACCGCGGCCCAGATCGAGGACTATTCGAAGCTCGCCGACACCATCGGCTCGCACCTTGCCATCAAGATTGCCGAGAAGCAGCAGCTGCTCGAGGTCACCACGATCTCGGAGCGGCTCGAGCGCGTGTTCACTCTCATGGAGAGCGAGATCTCGGTGCTGCAGGTCGAGAAGAAGATCAGGAGCCGCGTCAAGCGTCAGATGGAGAAAACGCAGCGCGAGTACTACCTGAACGAGCAGATGAAGGCGATCCAGAAGGAGCTCGGCGACAGCGAGGAAGGCCGCGACGATCTCGCCGAGATCGAGCAGAAGATCGACAAGATCAAGCTGTCCAAGGAAGCCCGCGAAAAGGCGCTAGGCGAGCTGAAGAAGCTCCGCCAGATGAGCCCGATGTCGGCCGAAGCCACGGTCGTGCGCAACTACCTCGACTGGCTGCTGACGATTCCGTGGGGCGTCAAGGGTAAGATCAAGCGCGACCTAGACGAGGCGCAGAAGATCCTCGACGAGGACCATTACGGGCTTGAGAAGGTCAAGGACCGCATCGTCGAATATCTCGCAGTGCAGAACCGCACCAACATGCTCAAAGGTCCGATCCTCTGCCTGGTTGGGCCGCCCGGCGTGGGCAAGACGTCTCTCGGCAAGTCCATGGCGCGCGCCACGGGCCGCGAATTCGTGCGCATGAGCCTTGGCGGCGTGCGCGACGAGGCGGAGATCCGCGGCCACCGCCGGACCTATATCGGCTCGATGCCCGGCAAGGTCATCCAGTCGATGCGCAAGGCGAAGAAGATCAACCCGCTCTTCCTGCTCGACGAGATCGACAAGATGGGCGCCGATTTCCGTGGAGACCCGGCCTCGGCGCTGCTCGAGGTGCTGGATCCCGAGCAGAACCACACCTTCAACGACCACTATCTGGAGGTGGACTACGACCTGTCCAACGTGATGTTCGTAACCACGGCCAACACGCTCAACATCCCTCCCGCCTTGATGGACCGCATGGAGATCATTCGCATTGCGGGCTACACCGAGGACGAGAAGATGGAGATCGCGCGGCGCCACCTGATCCGGGCCCAAACCAAGGCCCATGGTCTGGAGCCGGCGGAATGGAGCCTCGAAGGCGACGCATTGAAGGAGATCATCCGCCGCTACACGCGCGAAGCCGGTGTCCGCAATCTTGAGCGCGAGATCGCCAAGATGGCGCGGAAGTCGGTGAAAGAGCTGCTCACCACCAAGAAGAAATCCGTCAACATCACCCTCAAGAACCTCGAGGATTATCTCGGCGTGCCCAAGTTTCGCTATGGCGAGGCCGAGTCTGAGGACCAGGTTGGCGTCGTCACCGGCCTCGCCTGGACCGAGGTGGGCGGGGAGCTGCTGACGGTCGAGGGCGTGATGATGCCGGGCAAGGGCAGGATGACCGTGACCGGCAACCTTCGCGACGTGATGAAGGAGTCGATCCAGGCGGCTAACGCCTATGTCCGCTCGCGCGCCGTCGAGTTCGGCATCAAGCCTCCCCTATTCGAGAAGCGCGATATCCACGTGCACGTGCCGGAAGGCGCAACCCCCAAAGACGGCCCCTCGGCCGGCGTCGCCATGGTGACGGCCATTGTCTCCCTGATGTCCGGAATCCCGGTGAAACGCGATGTCGCCATGACCGGCGAAATCACGCTTAGAGGCCGCGTCTTGCCGATTGGGGGCTTGAAGGAGAAGCTCCTCGCGGCGCTACGGGCCGGTATCAAGACGGTGATTATTCCCGACGAGAATGCCAAGGACCTCACCGAAATCCCGGATGAGCTTAAGAAAAGCCTCGATATCCGCACCGTCTCACGCATGGACGAGGTGGTGAAAATCGCCTTTGTGCGGCCCCCGCAGCCGATCGTCTGGGAGGAAGAAAGCGAGGAAGCCGAGAAGCTCTTGCCTGCCAAGGGAGAGGCTCCGGCCGGCGTCACGGCTCATTAGCGATGGTTTAGGGCACCTTGCCCTTGATTCGCCTCAATTAAATGGTCCGGCTCGCGTAAACGAGTCGGACCATTTTTGTTGATTTTCTGCGTTTTCTGCGTCAGTCATACACCACTTGTTTGTGAATCGGAGCGTACCCAAGCGGCCTAGGGGGTTGCGACCTCCGCGTGTTAGGGCCGAGCGAAAGGATGAACACCCGTGAACAAAGCTGAGCTTGTCGCCCATGTGGCGAAGGAATCTGATCTGTCGAAGGATGCGGCTGAAAAGGCCGTCGATGCGACGTTCAAGAATATTGAGAAGGCTTTGCAGGGCGGCGACACCGTCCGGATCGTGGGCTTTGGAAATTTCCAGGTCGCACAACGCAAAGCTTCGACCGGCCGCAATCCGCGCACCGGCGCCGAGGTGCAGATCCCAGCCTCACGCGTGCCGAAATTCCGCGCCGGTAAAGCCCTCAAAGAGGCCTGCAACAGCTAGCCTCTGAGGTCATTGAGCTTACTTTCGGGCGGAGCCGTGCTGTAGCGCGCTCCGCCTCACTGTTTTTGCTGGGCAGGCAGATGCGTGCTCTACCTCACTCGGTTGGCAGGGCGGTTAGCTCAGCTGGAAGAGCGCCTGGTTTACACCCAGGAGGTCGGCAGTTCGAGACTGTCACCGCCCACCAATTTTTCCAAGAGTTGCTGGTGAAAATGGGGACTAAGAGCGCCCAGTCACGTTTTGCTGGGGCAACACCGGGGGCGACACCCAGGGCTACGCGAGAGGGGGATTTCCTGCCGGCATGGTTTACACAAGCGACGTTTTGAGAGCCCCGTCAGGCCACTGACATGGATGACAAAGTCCGATTCTTGCAGAATCGAAGTTGAACAACCATCGGGCGGGTCCTCGCCTTGACTTGGCGAATCCGAGCCCGTACATGCCTCTAGGATTGCCCCTGGCCGCTATCGCGGCCGGCGAGGGGGGTGTAGCTCAGTTGGTTAGAGCGTCGGCCTGTCACGCCGAAGGTCGCGGGTTCGAGCCCCGTCACTCCCGCCATTATTTCAATGGTTTAGGGAAAGCGCGTAGGGCTGTTCCGACTTTTCGGCCATGCCTGTTCCGACTTTTGAGCGTCATTCGTTCCCCCTGAGCTTTGCCCGCCCACGGCGGCGAGCTTCCATCACGCTCCGAATAGTCGTGAGGTTCACCGGGCAGTACGTCGCAAACAGGGTATTGGAGGCGCTGAGGGTGCACTTGTCGTGCTCACCAAATGCTGCAAGGCGAACCGCCCGAAAATCGTCGCCCAAGGTGTCGCTGGAGTAGGGCGCTCCACTGCGATTGTGGAAGATGTAGGCATCGCCGTGGAGCTCAATGCCAAGCCTTTCGAGATGGGCATGCATTGCGACCAGCGCGCGGTCATTTAGGGAGCCGCCGACCGGCTTCCCTGTCTTGCCACGCTGGGCAAAGAACGCCGCGCCGCTCGCATCTTTGGCAAGCTGTGAACCCGCGGCGAGCCGGGCTGAATGCAGGCATGGCGAGCAGCCATCCCCGCAAACCCACCGATCGCAATTTTCCGCCACGTTCGGAAACCTATGGGCTGCGATGCCAATAGATAGGGCAAAGCGACGTTTAGGAGAATGAACGCTCATAGGTAACTTGTACGATCAGGAATTGGGAAGTTTCAGGGGCGGCAATTGTTTGTTCCGTATGGGCATGGCCCGCAGCAAAATCCTCACAGTGACTGAAGATAGGTCGGAACAAAGCGTGGGGTAAGTGGCTTCTCATCGCGCTCGAGCGCTACCGAGTCGATCGGGATTTGGTTGGCCGCGAAACAGCCGTCGGAGCCGAGGAGTTTAAGCAACTTATGGCACTCTTTCGGCGGGGTTTGGAGTGCGGCCTTTTTGGGAGTGCGATAAGAAAGTTACTCTTAAAAGACTATAATATGATCGTTTCAATTCGCGGATTTAAAGCGCCGCACCTCCTCTACTCATTATCGTCGATGGCCAAGCCGGCGACCCGGACCGAGACTGCTTTCCGCCAGCATTGCGCATGAAGCCTAGATCTGAAGGGGAAGTCACTGACGAAACCGAGGGGCCGATCGCTGCCGACGCGCGGCCTCATTGTGCGGCGCGCGGATCGGGCACGCAGGCGCGCCAACGCTTTTTGGGCCGCGATCGCGGGTATGTTTTTATTGCTTGCCGTAAGCGGCGGCGCCGTCTACGCCTATGAGAAACTGCTCCAGTCCGAAGAGCACCTCTACAGTGCCATCGAGATTGCGTACGGTTTCGTGGCAGAAACGACAGCGATTTTAGATCGCTTCGGTGTGCCTAGCGAAGTGACCGTTGGCCTATTAAGGCGTGCAGAGGCCGCTCTGAATGACTTGATAGCGCGAGGGGCCAACTCGAACTCGCTCAGATATCGAAAGGCTTTAATGCTCGTACGCATCTCCGACAGCTACGACAATCTTGGTCACACGGATGAGGCTCTGATTCGAGCGACTGAAGCCATAACTTTGTTGCAAAATCTCGTTCCTTCAAACCAGATCAAAATTCTTGATCAGCTCTTCATTCGACGATTGTGCGGCAGGCGTTGGTTGTGGTGTCGACGAAGCGCCGTCGGCAGCAAATGTCACCTCCTCGAAGGTGCGCCCAGGTCGATACTGTAGCCAACAGACTTCGTTGGAATTGGACCATACGAATAAGTCGGCTTCGGCAAGCGCGTCGCGAGGCTCGCCACAAGCTACCGCCATACACCCCTAGACCGGCTTTCCAGCGCCATACAGATTGTGAACGCGCGAGATGCAGTTAACCAGGACGCCTGCGTGCAAGCGCACTCGGTCACCGACGCCCGTGAATAGTTCCCCGACAAGGCGATCCTAAGGACTCCGCTATCATACGATTGGCTGCTCAGCAGTTGGACAGCCAGTTGGCATGCATCAAATGAAACTTTCTCATCAAAAAAGGCGCATTTGAGCAGTGATGGAGCGGTGACAAACGACGCAAGTTGAAACTACGTAGATCGACACCTGAGCAGGCATCTCGAAATTCGCCGCGGCATGGAACGTGTCGAGTTGGTCGCCGAGATGGCTCGACCGCTTCACCCGATGATCCACGTCGAAAATTCTGCCTGTCCTCGTATGGAATCACCCCGCTGCGTCCAGCCGGCTGGAATCAGAAACGCCGCCGGGGTGGCGCCGGGGGCGCGCGCGCGGTGAGCGGACAGCGCGCCGTCAGGGCCAGCCGCGGCGCTCCAAGCTCGATCCGCAGCGCGACTTTCTGCTCGGTCTGGTCGAACAGACGCCGGACATGACGATCGTAGAGATGCGACAGCAGCTTGCCACGGGGCGCGGCATCAAGGCAAGCGTGGGCACCATCTGGACCTTCCTTGACCGCTGCGGCCTGACGTTCAAAAAAAGTCCGCGCATGCGACCGAGCGGGATCGGCCCGACATCCTGAAACGGCGCGAGGCCTGGTTCGAGGACCAGCTCGAACTCGATCCCAGCAAACTCGTCTTCATCGACGAGACCGGCGCGGCGACCAACATGGCCCGCCGGCGCGGCCGGGCGGCGAAAGGCGAGCGGTTGCATGCCGGCATCCCGCAAGGCCATTGGAAGACCACCACCTTCGTGGCCGGCTTGAGGCTCATCGGCATGACCGCGCCGATGGTGCTTGACGGCCCGATGAACGGCGCCGCCTTCCTCGCCTACGTGCAGCAGGTGCTGGTCCCGGAACTCGAGCTCCTCGACGCCTTCAGTCCGCAGGAATGCGCCAACTACTTCGCCGCCGCAGGCTATGATCCGGACTAAGCTGAAAATGCTTAGGAGGTTCGAGGTTGGTTTTTTTTGACATCGAGCCGCTCAAGGAAATATCGGCTAAGGCTGATAAAGGAGCGGCTGAACGCCCTGGTGGATTTCGAGTTGTTCCAGGCCGATCCGGAATTGGCGATGCCGTCCGCCAGCCGGTTGAATTGGAGCGCCGCTGGGATTTAGTCAGGCTCTATTTGAAAACAACAGCGTCCTCGGCCTTTGGGAAATCTGGAGCTAATAAGGGCTTTAGCGGCACTACTAAGAATGACCTACCTCTCGATGTCCAATATCGCGCCGTTCGAAAAGAAACATCTTTAGCTGTGGCAAGAGCAGCGAGAATGTCATTAAGTGAGTCCGCTCGGCTAGTGTCATTCCCTCGCTAGCATCATCAGCTTGGCGTTGAATAAAAACAAACCAGAACCTATCAATATTCAAATCAGTTGGAGATACATCAGCAGCCTCCTTGTAGGTGCGCGAGTCAGCCAAGGGTTTGCGGAAATAATATTGGAAAGGTACAGATGCATAAGAGGGGATGAAAAATATTCGGTCAGAAGGTCGGTAGCGGATCGAAAACTCTTGAGCTGCGTCCTTGTTGTCATCACGGGCCCTTAGTAAGAGGTCGTATAAAAGATCGGGAAGGGCTGTCAAAACGACAACGCCCAGGATGACTGCCATAGTGGGAATGCTGTGATTGGATAATCTGAGGCCCCGCGCCGCCAGAAGTAGAAGGGCGGGAAGGGTGCAGATGAGATACTTCGCGACCAAAATTGGCTGGCCGATAACCGAGATTAGATAGGCAGCGGAGATCGGAGCAACAAGCCATCCAATGAGGATGGCGTTCTGCCAATCAGCTCTTAGCCAGGATTTCGCCTTTGTTGGCGAAGATGCGCTCTCCTTTCGCCAAAAGCGTGGAAAGAGTGCTGACAGATTGATTAGTGAAAGGCTGGCAAAACTGCCTAGCATCCCTAGGGACAGCACTCCGCCGAATTCCAAAGCCTGCTCAAGTAAAAATCTCGCTGTGGGCTCAGGTATCCAAGCCAAGCTCTCCGTTGCATGATGCGCACGCCCCCACAAGGATTAGTGCCCATGGCAGGAAAAGGAAGACTGGAACGGCCTGTGAGGCGACCCAACTCTTCCAATCCACAGCGGGCCAGTGACTGCGCAGTAGAAGAGCCGTCAGTACAACGATGTTGACGCCAGCGAATACGAAGCTGCCATAGACGTGACTATAAAGAAGCGCTGTGCCCGCTGCCGCACATCCAGTGAGAGTTAGCCAGTTAGGACGCCGCGTGGCGTAGACCACTGTGAGCACAAAGAGCGTGGACGTGAACGCGAGAAGCGCATACATCCGCGCTTCGGTAGAATACCAGACATGGAAGCCCGATACCGTCAGAAGCAACGCCGCGATCAACCCTGTGGTGCGATCCCACAGCGCGGAGCCGAGCAGGTAGAGCACATAAACATTGGCGACGCCGAGCAGGGCAGACGGAGCCCTCAGCGCCGTCTCCCCGTCGCCGAAAAGTGCCATCGTCACATGAAGGATGATGTTGTGGAGCGGCGGATGATTGTCGCGCGCCGTCGCGGCAATCATCTCTAGGAATGGCTTGCTCGCTTGCTGCCAAGATACAGCTTCGTCAAGCCACAAGCTTGTGTGGTCCAAATCATGGAAGCGCAGCCCAGCGGCCAATAGGACGACAAGTACCAGACCAACAGAATGAACGGAGCCAGTCCACGGTGCAGCAGGCGGTAAGGTCGATCTGCCTCTTTCCGCATTGTTTGGCCGAGCCATTTGGACACCTTAAAGCGCCGCTGAGGGCCAGAACAACAGCGCACTTGACGCGCAGCGACGAAGCCGCAAGGGCGCTGCGCATGTTCGTCCCAAGTCATCGCAGAGGCCCTGCGAAAATGCTGGTCGCATCGTAGTGATCCTTGCTACTGCCAATCACGCTTTGCGCGGTGTCCCAGCGATTCTGACTCGATTGTCGAGATTGTCGAAACCGCGCACCACTTAGCCTGTTGCTGATCCCGACAGGCTATTCAGATCCGCGCGTTTTTTAAGGTAGCTCACTGGTAACCGAAAGCGCACCGCCGAACAATATTAAGCCACCGGGCATGACACTCCGATTGAAATGGCGGATCGTGAAGTTGCCTGAACGCTTGTTGAAATCGCAAGTCTACTCCCATGGCGATGGGGCCCCTCTCGGTGTGCTTCTGAATCAATATCAACGAGATGAGAAACCGAAATTCATCCTGACGGAGAGCGTCTTCTCCATGGATGGGGACTTGCTAGCAGCAGCACCAACGACCCCATAAGTCACAGCGGATTGGCAGAAAGCCCGTCCGCGACGAGGGCCACTGAGCCAAACCAAACGCCTCCAATAATCTCGGCAACCATCATCGCCGCACAGATGGTGATCACGGTCCACGTCTTCCGCTCATTTCGTGCGTGAGCTTCCCCGAGAGGGGCGGGGGCTGGAGTGTGCTAAACAAGTCTCAAGTTTGGCTGGCGTCCAGTTTGGTGATGCTCACATGTCCCGGCGCCTCCGCTGCTGCCGCTGACGATTGTCCTACCAGCGCAGATCCAATAGCCATTCCTTGCCACCGACACGTTGCTAGGCTAAGCCCTCCCTAGGGCGTTAACGAGAGTGCCGCCGCTGACTTCCGGTGAACCGCCCTTTGCTTTTGAGCCGTCGGCGTGAGGCCCCAATGCCATGAGCCAGCTCCTCCAGGCCTATCTACCGCTCGTCATCTTCGTCGCCATCGCTTTCGTCATCAGCGGGGCGCTGCTCGCCGCTCCCTTCGTCATCGCCGTACGTAAGCCGGACCCGGAGAAGGTCTCGACCTATGAGTGCGGTTTTGACGCCTTCGACGACGCGCGCATGAAGTTCGATGTGCGTTTCTATCTCGTGTCACTATTGTTCATTATCTTCGACCTCGAGGTCGCGTTTCTGTTCCCCTGGGCGGTCGCCTTCAAGGATATCGGCCCCTTCGGTTTCTGGTCGATGATGGTGTTCCTGGGCATTCTCACCGTCGGCTTCATCTATGAATGGCGGAAAGGCGCGCTCGAATGGGATTAGGTCCCACAGTCAATTTTGAGCAGCCCAAAGAGGGCAGCGGCGGGGGCCTCATCACCCCGGCGCAAGCGAGTTTCGGTGAGTTCTCTGACGTTCTGGCCGACAAGGGATTTCTGCTCACCTCGGCCGACGATCTCATCAACTGGGCCCGCACCGGCTCCCTGATGTGGATGACCTTCGGGCTCGCCTGCTGCGCCGTGGAGATGATGCAGGCCTCGATGCCCCGCTACGACCTGGAGCGCTTCGGTTTCGCCCCGCGGGGAAGCCCGCGGCAGTCCGACGTGATGATCGTCGCCGGCACGCTGTGCAACAAGATGGCTCCGGCGCTGCGCAAGGTCTACGACCAGATGCCCGAGCCGCGCTACGTCATCTCCATGGGATCCTGCGCCAATGGCGGTGGCTATTATCACTATTCCTATTCGGTGGTGCGCGGCTGCGACCGCATCGTGCCTGTCGACATCTACGTGCCTGGCTGCCCGCCAAGCGCCGAGGCGCTGGTCTATGGCGTGCTCCTCTTGCAAAAGAAAATCAGACGGACCGGCACTATCGAACGCTGAAGCCTCCCCTTAGTCCTGGACGTTTGATGGACGAAGCCCTTAACCAGCTCGGCGCTTACCTTGCAGATCGCTTGGGGGCCACCCTGACCTCCTGGCGCGTGGCGCTTGACGAGCTCACCCTTGAGGTCGAGCCCGAGCAGCTCCTGCGCACGATCGAATTCCTGCGTGACGATCCGGCCTGCCGCTTTGGCTGCCTGGTCGATATTTGTGGTGCCGACTACCCCGAGCGCGAGCGAAGGTTCGACGTGGTCTATCATTTGCTCAGTCCTTGGCAGAATCGCCGTATCCGCGTCCGCACCACGACCGACGAGGAAACCCCCGTGCCCAGCCTGATCGGCTTGTTCCCGGCGGCTAACTGGTACGAGCGCGAAGCCTACGACCTCTACGGCATCCTGTTCTCCGGCCACCCCGACCTCCGGCGCATCCTCACTGACTACGGCTTCGAGGGTCACCCCTTGCGCAAGGACTTCCCGCTCACCGGCTTTGTCGAGCTCCGTTACGACGACGAGCTCAAGCGCGTGGTGTATGAGTCGGTGAAGCTGATGCAGGAATACCGGAGCTTCGACTTCCTGAGCCCCTGGGAAGCCATGGACACCGCCATTCCCGGGGATGAGAAGGCTGGAGAAGCGCCCACGAAGGACGCGAAGCCATGAAGCCGTCCCTGACAGCGGGCCTCAAGCATCGGTTCTCCTACATTGTGCCGGAAGCCAAGACCGTGCCGCATCTCTATGAGGAAGCGCCGGAGCTCCACGAGATGCCGGAAGTCTTCGCCACGGGCTTCATGGTCGGCCTTATGGAATGGACCTGCGTGCAACTGCTCGCGCCCCATCTCGACGCCGGCGAAGGCAGTCTCGGCGTTCATATCGACGTCTCGCACAAAGCCGCGACCCCACCGGGCTTGACCGTCACGGTCGAGGCCGAATGCGTGGAGGTGAGGGGACCGCGGACGAAGTTCACGCTCCGCGCCCATGACGGCATCGACGAGATCGGCTCAGGCACCCATGAGCGCTTCATCGTCAATTGGGACCGGTTCAACAAAGCCGTCGCCGCCAAGGCCGCGAAGGTTCCTGCCAAGTTGGACGCATGATGACCGAGACCAAGGCGCCCCCCGCGGACAGCGAGAACCGCAAATTCACCATCAATTTCGGGCCGCAGCATCCCGCCGCGCACGGCGTCTTGCGCCTCGTGCTCGAGCTGGACGGCGAGGTGGTCGAGCGCGTTGACCCCCATATCGGGCTGCTCCATCGCGGCACCGAGAAGCTGATCGAGCATAAGACTTATCTTCAGGCGCTGCCCTATTTCGACCGCCTCGATTACGTGGCGCCGATGAACCAGGAGCACGCTTATTGCCTCGCCGTGGAAAAGCTCGTCGGCATCAGCGTGCCGAAGCGCGCCCAACTCATCCGCGTGCTCTATTCCGAGATCGGCCGCCTCCTCTCTCACCTCCTCAACGTGACTACCCAGGCCTTGGATGTGGGCGCGCTCACCCCGCCGCTGTGGGGCTTCGAGGAGCGCGAGAAGCTGATGGTGTTCTATGAGCGGGCAAGCGGCAGCCGCATGCATGCGGCCTATATCCGCCCGGGCGGCGTGCATCAGGATTTGCCGCCAGAACTCGTGGCCGACATCTACGCTTTCTGCGACCCGTTCCTCAAAGTTTGCGACGACATCGAGGGTCTGCTCACCGACAATCGCATTTTCAAGCAGCGCAATGTCGATATCGGCGTCGTGAAGCTCGAGGACGCCTGGGCGCACGGCTTCTCCGGCGTCATGGTGCGCGGCTCAGGTGCCGCCTGGGACTTGCGCAAGAGCCAGCCTTACGAGTGCTATGCGGAGCTCGAGTTCGACATCCCCATAGGCAAGAACGGCGACTGCTACGACCGCTATCTCGTGCGCATGGAGGAGATGCGCCAATCGGTGCGCATCATGAAGCAGTGTTGCGAACGGTTGCAGACCGAACTTGGCCGGGTCACGGTGGAGAACCACAAGATGGTGCCACCCCGCCGCGCAGAGATGAAGAGCTCCATGGAGGCGCTCATCCACCACTTCAAGCTTTATACCGAGGGCTATCACGTGCCAGCCGGCGAGATTTACGCAGCGGTCGAGGCGCCGAAGGGCGAGTTCGGCGTCTATCTCGTCGCCGACGGCACCAATCGCCCTTACCGCTGCAAGATCAGGGCGCCGGGCTTTGCCCATCTGCAGGCCATGGATTTCCTCTGCCGGGGCCATATGCTGGCCGATGTCTCGGCGGTGTTAGGATCGATCGATATCGTGTTCGGTGAGGTTGACCGCTAGCGCCCGGATGGTGCGAGCGGATGTGACGAAGCTCAAAGGGAGGGATGCGAGGAATGGTCAAGGGCTTGCCGGTATGGCGTCCTCTGTGCGCCGCTGCATTCCTCTGTGTAGCTTCAGCCGTCAGCGCCGCCGAACCCGAGAAAGGCAGCACGCCCCCGGCAGAAGACGGCGCCAACGCCTCGAAATCCGATGTGGGCGGCGCCGGCAAGACCGAAAGCGAGCCGAGCGGATCGGAGGCTTCGGAGCCGGAGGCCGGCACCGACAGTGATGCCGACAAGCCAAAGGACGGTGACGCCGAGAAGCAGCCAGAGGGCGAGGGACCCTCACCCGGCGAGAAGGCCTCCAATCAGGGCCCGCAGGCCGCCGACCGCAAGGGCGCTGCGAAGCTGAAGGATTTGACCGCTGACGGGTTCTTGATCCGCACGACGGTCTTGGTTCCGGCCGATGCGGTGACCCGCCAGACCGGCAGGATCTCCTCCGATGCCATGGTCTTGACCCTGCAAAAGGAAACCGTGATCGCGATTTGCTATTACACGCTCAGGGCATATGTGAATGGGCGTAAGGGGCTGACCAAGATCCCCTCCTGCACGGTATACCAATAGACGAGCGGCCCTAAGCCTTCCGCCAAATGAACGCGAGACCAGAAGAAGATCGCCGATGAGCGTCCGCCGCCTCGCCACCGAGCAGCCCGAGGCCTTCGCTTTCACGCCCGAAAATCTTGAATGGGCGAAAGGCCAGCTCAAGAAATATCCTGAAGGGCGCCAGGCTTCGGCGGTGCTGCCGCTGCTGTGGCGGGCGCAGGAGCAATGCGGCGGCTGGCTGCCGGAACCGGTGTTGCGCTACGTCGCCGATCTGCTCGGCATGGCCTATATCCGGGTCTATGAGATCGCCACCTTCTACACCATGTTCAATCTCGCGCCGGTGGGCCGTTATTATGTGCAGCTCTGCGGCACGACGCCCTGCTGGCTGCGCGGCGCCGATGCGATCAAGGCCACCTGCCGCAGGCTGATCGGCGAGCCCGGTCACGTCACCGAGGACGGTCTCTTATCCTGGACCGAGGTCGAATGCTTGGGCGCTTGCGTCAACGCGCCGATGGTGCAGATCAACAAGGACTATTACGAGGATCTGACGCCGGAGAGCTTCGAGCGGATCCTTATCGCTCTGCGCGAAGGCCGCGAGGTCGCGCCGGGTCCTCAGGACGGGCGGCACTCCTCCGAGCCGTTCGGCGGCCCGACCACGCTGACCGAGCCGTCGCTCTATGAAAAAGAGAAGGCTCTCAGGCAGCAATAATGCTCAAGGACCAGGACCGCATCTTCAAGAATCTCTACGGCTTCCATGATTGGCGGCTCAAAGCTGCTCGCGCCCGCGGCGCCTGGGACGGCACCAAGGCCATGATCGAGCGGGGGCATGAGGCCGTCATCGAGGAGGTGAAGGCCTCGGGGCTGAGGGGCCGCGGCGGCGCGGGTTTCCCGACAGGCTTGAAATGGTCGTTCATGCCGAAACAGTCCGACGGCCGTCCAAACTACCTCGTCATCAATGCCGACGAATCGGAACCAGGCACCTGCAAGGACCGCGACATCATGCGCCATGACCCGCATCTCCTCATCGAGGGCGCGCTGTTCGCCGCCTTCGCCATGCGGGCGCATGTCTCCTACATCTATATCCGCGGCGAGTTCATTCGCGAGCGCGAGGTGCTGCAGGCCGCCATCGACGAAGCCTATGACGCGAAGCTGATCGGCCCGAACAATTCAAATGGCTGGGACTTCGATCTCTATCTGCATCACGGCGCCGGCGCCTATATTTGCGGCGAGGAGACCGCGCTGCTCGAAAGCCTGGAAGGCAAGAAGGGCATGCCGCGGCTGAAGCCGCCATTCCCGGCCAATGTCGGCCTCTATGGCGCGCCCACTACCGTCAACAACGTCGAGTCGATCGCGGTCGTGCCCGATATCCTCCGCCGCGGCTCGACCTGGTTTGCCTCGCTCGGCAAACCGAATAACAGCGGCACCAAGCTGTTCTGCCTCTCTGGCCACGTGAACAAGCCGTGCAATGTCGAGGAGGAGATGGGCGTGCCCTTGCGCGAGCTGATCGACGTCCATGCCGGCGGCGTCCGCGGCGGCTGGGACAATCTGCTCGCCGTCATCCCGGGCGGCTCCTCCGTGCCTTGCATCCCGGCCAGCCAGTGCAATGATTTGCCTATGGATTTCGACAGTTTGAAGGAGCTGAAAACTGGCCTCGGCACGGCCGCCGTCATCGTCATGGACAAGTCCGTTGATATCATCCGCGCCATCGCCAGGCTGTCTTATTTCTACAAACATGAAATCCTGCGGCCAATGCACGCCCTGCCGCGAGGGCACGGGCTGGATGTGGCGGGTGCTGGAGCGCATGGCCAAAGGTCAGGCCGAGAAGCGCGAGATCGATATGCTGCTCGATGTGAGCTACCAGGTGGAGGGCCACACCATCTGCGCGCTTGGCGATGCTGCCGCCTGGCCGGTGCAGGGGCTGATCCGGCATTTCCGCCACGTCATCGAGGAGCGTATCGACGCGCAAGCGGCAAAGCCTTTGTCGCCCTCGGTTCCCGTGGCGGCGGAGTAGAGCGTGCATGATGTGGCTGTGGGACAATGCCGTAACGCTCGCCACCCTCGTGATGGCAGCAGCCGCCATCGCCGCCTTGATCTATGCCCATCTGCAGATTTCGGAGGGGACGCAAAGCCGAGCAACAGGCGAATGCCAACGAACTCTGGCGAGAAACGTTGCGGCTCGGTTTCGACAACCCGAAGCTTTCCGATCCGACTTTGCGGCTCGCCGCGTTCGACCACGACAGCCGCACCATCGACGGCAGCTCCGAGCTGTTTCAGCAATACGAGATCTTCGTCGACACCATCCTCAATGCGAGCGACGAGATCCTTGGCGTGGCGCCGACCAAAGAGTGGAAGGCCTCGGTGCGCATCCAGCTTAAACCCCATCGCGGCTATTTGCAGTCGGAGCACTTCCGGACCTCGGGCTATCTCGATCAGTACAGCACGACATTGCGCGCTTTCCTTGCCGAAATTCTGAACGAACCGCCGCTCGAGCCTTCAACGCCACCCCACCCGACCGTCGCCTGGATCGACGCGCCAAACCAAAGGGCAAGCAAGCGTGCCTAAGCTCATCATCGACGGCAAAGAGATCGAGGTGCCGAACGGCATCACCCTGATCCAGGCCTGCGGCCTCGCCGGCATCGAGATCCCGCGCTTCTGCTATCACGAGCGGCTGTCGATCGCCGGCAATTGCCGCATGTGCCTGGTGGAGGTGGCCGGCATGCCGAAGCCAGTCGCTTCTTGCGCCATGAGCGTCAACGATCTCCGGTCCGGACGCGACGGCACGCCGCCGATCATCATCACCAATTCCGCGACGGTGAAGAAGGCGCGCGAAGGCGTGCTCGAATTTCTGTTGGTCAACCACCCCCTCGATTGCCCAATCTGCGACCAGGGCGGCGAATGCGATCTGCAGGATCAGACCATGGCCTATGGCTTCGATTCGGGCCGTTTCGGCGACAATAAGCGCGCGGTGCAGGACAAATATCTCGGGCCGCTGATCGGCACCTATATGACCCGCTGCATCCATTGCACCCGCTGCATCCGCTTCATGACGGAGGTCGCGGGCGTCGATGAGCTCGGCGCCATCGGCCGGGGCGAGGACATGGAGATCACCACCTATCTGGAGCACAGCATGATGTCGGAGCTCTCAGGCAATGTGGTCGACCTCTGCCCGGTGGGCGCGCTCACCTCGAAGCCCTACGCCTTCGTCGCACGGCCCTGGGAGCTGACCAATACCCCGTCGATAGACGTGATGGACGCGCTGGGCTCCAACATCCGCGTCGATTCCCGCGGGCGCGAGGTGTTGCGCTTCCTGCCGCGCGTCAACGAAGCGATCAACGAGGAGTGGATCTCTGACAAGACGCGCCACGTCTGGGACGGTCTGCGCGTGCAGCGCCTCGACCGGCCCTATATCCAGCGCGACGGGCGGCTTGAGCCGGCGAGTTGGGACGAGGCCTTGCGCATCATCGCGGAGAAGCTGCGCGGCCTCGACGGCACGCGTTTTGCAGCAATCGCCGGCGACCTTGCCGCGGCGGAGGAGATGTTCGCGCTGAAAGCTCTGACCGAGCAGCTCGGCTCGCCAAACATCGATTGCCGCCAGGACAGCGCCAAGCTCGATCCGGCGCTTGGCCGCGCCACCTATTTGTTCAACGCGACCATCCAAGGCATCGAGCAGGCCAACGCCATCCTCCTCATCGGGACCAATCCGCGCCTCGAGGCCGCCGTACTAAACGCCCGTATCTTGAAGCGCTGGCGCCAGGCACAAGGCCGGCTTCCCATCGGCCTTATCGGCGAGCCGGCGGACTTGACCTATCCCTACGATCATCTGGGCGCGGGTCCGGAGATGCTCGCCAAACTCGCAAGCGGCTCGCATCCCTTCATCGAGAAGATCAAGGGGGCAGAGCGGCCGCTCGTCATCATCGGCCAAGCGGCGCTGGCGCGCCCCGATGGCGCGGCCGTGCTGGCGCTCGCCGCCAAAGCCGCAATCGCCATGGGCGCGATCAAGCGGGACATCGGCTGGAATGGAATGAGCGTGCTGCATAATGCTGCCGCCCGCGTCGGAGGTCTCGACCTCGGCCTCGTGCCGGGCAAGGGGGGCTGGGACGTCGAAGCCATCCTCGATGGGGCGGGGCGGGGCGAGATCGAGGTGGTCTACCTGCTCGGCGCCGATGAGATCGAGACCGAACGGCTAGGGCATGCATTCGTGATCTATCAGGGCAGCCATGGCGACCGGGGCGCCCACCGCGCCGACGTTATCCTGCCGGGCGCCGCCTATACCGAGAAGGACGCGCTCTACGTCAATACCGAAGGCCGCCCGCAAATAACCGCTCGCGCCGTCTTCCCGCCGGGCGAGGCGCGGGAGGACTGGACGATCCTGAGGGCGCTGTCCGCCACCCTCGGGCAGCCTTTGCCGTTCAATACCGCCGCCGAGCTTCGTGCTCAGCTCTTTGCCGCTTGTCCACATTTGGCGCTGCTCGGCCAGGTCCTTCCCGCCGACAGCGCGGCAATCGAGCGGCTTGCCGCCCAAGGGGGCAAAACCGGCAAGGAGCGCTTCGGCCAGGCTATTGCCGATTTCTATCTGACCAACCCGATCGCGCGCGCCTCCGAGATCATGGCGAGCTTGAGCGCGTTGCACGCGACCAATACCGAAGTGGCGACCGGCACCGATGGCTGAGCTCTGGTCGAGTTATGGGCTACCGCTTGCGCTCATCGTCGGGCAGAGCCTGTTGCTGCTCGTGACCCTGCTGATCATCGTCGCCTTTCTGCTCTATGCCGACCGCAAAGTCTGGGCCGCGGTGCAGCTTCGCCGCGGGCCGAACGTGGTCGGGCCCTTTGGCCTGCTCCAATCTTTCGCCGATCTGCTGAAATTCGTGTTCAAGGAGCCGGTGATCCCGGCGAGCGCGAATAAGGGCCTGTTCCTGCTCGCTCCCGTCGTCACCGCCGGGCTAGCGCTTTCGTCCTGGGCCGTGATCCCGGTGGCCGATGGCTGGGCGGTCGCCGACATCAACGTCGGCATTCTCTACATCTTTGCCATCTCGTCCTTGCAGGTCTACGGCGTGATCATGGCCGGCTGGGCCTCGAACAACAAATACGCCTTCCTCGCGGCGCTTCGCTCGGCGGCGCAGATGGTCTCCTACGAGGTCTCGATCGGCTTCGTCATCGTCACCGTGCTGCTGTGCGCTGGCTCGCTCAACCTGAACGACGTGGTGAAAGCGCAAAGCGGACCGCTCGGGCTGTTCGGTTGGTATTGGCTGCCGCTGTTCCCGATGTTCGTGGTGTTCTTCGTCTCGGCACTCGCCGAGACCAACCGGCCGCCTTTCGACCTCCTCGAAGCCGAGTCCGAGCTCGTGGCGGGCTTTATGGTCGAATATTCCTCGACGCCCTACATGCTCTTCATGCTCGGCGAGTATGTCGCCATCCTGCTGATGTGCGGGCTCGGCACGGTGCTGTTCTTAGGTGGCTGGCTGCCGCCTTTCCAGGTGCCGCCCTTCACCTGGATTCCAGGTGTGATATGGTTCGTGGCGAAGGTGTGTTTCCTGTTCTTTCTGGTCGCCATGGTCAAGGCCATCGTGCCCCGTTACCGCTACGACCAGCTGATGCGGCTTGGCTGGAAGGTCTTCCTGCCTCTGTCGCTCGCGTTTGTCGTGATCGTCGCGGCTATCCTTCAGCTTTGGCGGCAAGGGATTTGAGAGGAGTGAAAGCGTGAAGCGCGTTGCCGAGGCCGCCAAAGCCCTGTTGCTGACCGAATTCCTGTCGGCCTTCTGGCTCGCGCTCAAATATTTCGTGGGGCCTAAGGCCACCATCAACTACCCCTTCGAGCGGGGCCCGGTGTCCCCCAGATTCAGAGGCGAGCACGCGCTCCGGCGCTATCCGAACGGCGAGGAACGCTGCATCGCCTGCAAGCTCTGCGAAGCGATCTGCCCGGCCCAGGCCATCACCATCGAGGCTGGCCCCCGCCGCAACGACGGCACGCGCCGAACCACCCGCTACGACATCGACATGGTGAAATGCATCTATTGCGGCTTCTGCCAGGAGGCGTGCCCGGTCGACGCCATTGTGGAGGGACCGAATTTCGAGTTCGCCACCGAGACCCGCGAGGAGCTTTACTACGACAAGGAGCGGCTGCTTGCGAATGGCGACCGCTGGGAGCGCGAGATCGCCAAGAACCTGGCGCTTGATGCGCCGTATCGGTAACCGTCCCTGATGATGCTCTCCGCGCTGTTCTTCTATCTGTTTGCCGGGGTGTGCGTGGCGTCGGCCTTCATGGTGATCGCCGTCAAGAACCCGGTGCACGCGGTGCTCTTCCTCATCCTCGCCTTTTTCAACGCGGCCGGCCTCTTCGTGCTGCTCGGCGCCGAGTTCCTCGCCATGATCCTGGTCGTGGTCTATGTCGGCGCGGTGATGGTGCTATTCCTCTTCGTGGTGATGATGCTCGACGTGGACTTTGCCGAGCTGAGAGCCGGCTTCCTCAAATATCTGCCGGTCGGCGCCACCGTCGGCATCCTGCTCCTCGTCGAGCTGATCTTCATCCTCGGCGCCTGGGCCACGGCGCCGGATATCGCCTCGCAATCTCCGTCGCCGCCGGCGTCGCAGATGAGCAACACCGCGGCGCTCGGACAGATCCTCTATACGAGATACGTCTATCTGTTCGAGGCTGCCGGCCTCATCCTGCTCGTCGCCATGATCGGCGCCATCGTGCTCACCCTGCACCATAAGGAGGGCGTCAGGCGCCAATCGGTCGCCCGTCAGGTCGCGCGCACCCGCGAGATGGCGGTCGAGGTCGTCGAGGTCGAAACGGGGAGGGGTCTCACATGACAATCGGCCTGTCGCATTACCTCACCGTCGCCGCGATCCTGTTCACGCTCGGCATCTTCGGCATCTTCCTCAACCGCAAAAACGTCATCGTCATTCTGATGAGCGTGGAGCTCATGCTGCTCGCGGTGAACTTGAACCTCGTTGCCTTCTCAAGCTTTCATCGCGATCTGGTGGGGCAGGTCTTCGCGCTCATCGTGCTCACTGTGGCCGCCGCCGAGGCCGCCATCGGGCTCGCTCTCGTCGTCGTCACTTTCCGCAACCGCGGCACCATCGATGTCGCGGAAATCGATCTCTTGAAGGGCTGACGGCGCCCCATGTATCAGGCGATCGTCTTCCTGCCGCTGATTGGCGCGATCTTTGCCGGCTTCTTCGGCCGGCTCGTCGGCGCGCGCGCGAGTGAAGTGGTCACCACGAGCCTGGTGCTGGTCACCATGGTCTTGTCCTGGTTTGCCTTCTATCAGGTCGGCATTCAAGGTCATGAGGAGCGCATCGAGTTCCTCCGCTTCATCGACTCCGGCGCGCTGCAGACCTCCTGGGCGCTCCGCATCGACACGCTCACCGCCGTGATGCTCGTGGTGGTGACCACCGTGTCCGGCCTCGTGCACCTCTATTCTATGGGCTACATGGACGAGGATCTGCACCGGCCGCGCTTCTTCGCTTATCTGTCACTCTTCACCTTCGCCATGCTCGCGCTGGTGACGGCCGACAACCTCGTGCAGCTGTTCTTCGGCTGGGAGGGGGTCGGGCTGATGAGCTACCTCCTGATCGGCTTCTGGTATCACCGGCCCGCGGCCAAGGCGGCGGCGATCAAGGCCTTCATCGTCAACCGCATCGGCGATTTCGGCTTCGCGCTCGGCATCTTCGCCACCTTCACTGTGTTCAACAGCCTGCAATACGACACGATCTTCGCGTCCGCTCCCGACCAGGTCGGCAAGACCATGGAGTTTTTGGGCATGCAGGTCGACGTGCTGACCCTGATCTGCCTCTTGCTGTTCATGGGCGCCATGGGCAAATCGGCGCAATTCCTACTGCACACCTGGCTGCCCGACGCCATGGAGGGCCCGACACCGGTATCCGCGCTGATCCATGCCGCGACCATGGTGACGGCGGGGGTGTTCATGGTGGCGCGGCTGTCGCCGCTGTTCGAGCTCGCACCGATCGCGCTCGGCTTCGTCACCTTTATCGGCGCCACCACCGCCTTGTTCGCCGCGACCGTGGGGCTGGTACAGACCGATATCAAGCGCGTCGTCGCCTATTCGACCTGCTCGCAGCTTGGTTACATGTTCGTGGCCGAGGGCGTCGGCGCTTACGGCACCGGCATCTTCCACCTCTTCACCCACGCCTTCTTCAAGGCGCTGCTGTTTTTGGGCGCGGGCGCCGTGATCCATGCCCTGCATCACGAGCAGGACATGCGCCGCATGGGGGGGTTGCGCAAGGTGCTGCCCTTCACCTGGGTGATGATGCTGATCGGGACTTTGTCGCTGACCGGCTTTCCCTTCACCTCGGGCTTCGTCTCCAAGGACGCCATCATCGAGGCGGCCTATGCTGGGGGGTCGCCCGTCGCGCTTTATGCCTTCGTGCTCACCGTCGTCGCGGCCCTGATGACCTCATTCTATTCCTGGCGGCTGATGTTCTTGACCTTCGAGGGCAAGCCCCGCGAAAAGCCGGAGGCGCTGAAGTACGCCCATGAGCCGCCCTGGACCATGGGGGTGCCGCTGGTCATCCTCGCCGCCGGCTCGCTGTTCGCCGGAATCCTGTTCGAGCATTTCTTCATCGGCGCGGACGAGGTCTCCTTTTGGCGCGGCTCGCTCGTGACCCATGGCGGCGAAGCCCATCACGAGGTGCCGATCCTGGTGATGCTGGCCCCGACCCTCGCAATGGCCGCCGGCTTTGCCATCGCCTGGTACTTCTACATCCGCAATCCGCTGGTGCCCTTCGGCCTCGCCAAGCGCTTCCGCGGGGCGCACCAGTTCCTGCTGCACGCCTGGTATTTCGACGATCTCTACGACTTCCTCTTCGTGCGACCGGCCAAACGGATCGGGCGCTTCCTGTGGAAGACCGGCGACAACACCATCATCGATGGCATCGGGCCTGACGGCGTGGCGGCCCGCGTGATCGACATCACCAATCGCGTCGTGCGGCTCCAGACCGGCTACATCTATCACTACGCCTTCGTCATGCTGATCGGCGTGGCGCTACTCATCACCTATTTCATCTTTGCCGGGGGAGGGCTGCCGCGTTGAGCTTCGGCTGGCCGATCCTCTCCACCATCACCTTCCTGCCGCTCTTGGGCGCGCTGCTGATTGCGCTCTTGCGCGGGCAAGATGCGAGCGCCGTCCGCAACGCCCGCTTCATCGCGCTGTGGACCACGCTCATCACCTTCGCTTTGTCGTTGCTGCTCTGGCGGGAATTCGATCCCACTACGGCGCAATTCCAATTCGTCGAGCGCCGCGCTTGGCTCGGCGAGATCAGTTTCCATATGGGCGTCGACGGCATTTCCTTGCCATTCGTGCTCCTGACTGCGCTGTTGATGCCGCTCTGCATCCTGGCAAGCTGGGAATCGATCACCGCGCGGGTGAAGGACTATATGATCGCCTTCCTCGTGCTCGAGACGCTGATGCTCGGCGTGTTCACGAGCCTCGACCTCGTACTGTTCTATCTTTTCTTCGAGGGCGGTCTGATCCCGATGTTCCTCATCATCGGCATCTGGGGCGGTCCGTCCCGCGTCTATGCGAGCTTCAAGTTCTTCCTCTACACGCTGGCAGGCTCGCTGCTCATGCTGCTCGCCATCATGGCGATCTATTGGGAAGCAGGCACCACCGACATTCCGACGCTGCTGACGCATAGCTTTCCGGCCTCGATGCAGACCTGGCTGTGGTTTGCCTTCCTCGCATCCTTCGCCGTGAAGCTGCCGATGTGGCCGGTGCATACCTGGCTCCCCGACGCCCATGTCGAAGCGCCGACCGCCGGCTCGGTCATCCTTGCCGGCATTCTCCTG
This sequence comes from uncultured Alphaproteobacteria bacterium, assembly GCA_963804705.1. Classification (GTDB taxonomy): domain Bacteria; phylum Pseudomonadota; class Alphaproteobacteria; order Rhizobiales; family Methyloligellaceae; genus Methyloceanibacter. The sequence goes on along the minus strand of CAWDRM010000020.1, from coordinate 153,462 downwards.
AAGATGGGCGGCTACGGCTTCTTGCGCTTCTCCATCCCGATGTTTCCGCTGGCTTCCGCGGAATTCGCGCCTTTGATCTTCGCGCTCTCGGTGATCGCCATCATCTACACCTCGCTCGTGGCGCTGGCGCAGGAGGATATCAAGAAGCTCATCGCCTATTCGTCGGTCGCCCATATGGGCTTCGTCACCATCGGCGTGTTCACGCTCACCATGCAGGGCCTGCAAGGGGGCATTTTCCAGATGCTGTCGCACGGCATCGTCTCGGGCGCGCTGTTCCTTTGCGTCGGCGTCATCTACGACCGCATGCATACCCGTGAGATCGCGGCCTATGGCGGGCTTGCCGACCGCATGCCGCTCTATGCTTTCTGCTTCATGGTGTTCACGCTGGCCAATGTCGGCCTGCCCGGCACCAGCGGTTTCGTGGGCGAGTTCCTGAGCCTCACCGGCGCCTTCCGCATCAACACTTGGGTGGCTTTCCTTGCCACCACCGGGATCATCCTCTCGGCGGCCTACGCGCTATGGCTCTATGGCCGCGTGATGTTCGGCAAGGTCGAGAAACCGAGCCTCAAATTCATCACCGACTTGACCTGGCGCGAGGTCGCGGTGATGACGCCGCTCGTCGTGCTCACGATCTTCTTCGGCTTCTATCCGGGACCGGTGCTGGATGCGAGCGCGGCCTCGGTCGAGGCACTGATCAAGAATTACCACACCGCCCTTGCGGCCGCCGAGCAGGCGCGCATCGCGCTCGCACCTTAGGAGGCCTCGTGCAGCCATCCCTGCAATTGTCGGTTGCCTTGCCGGAGATCACGCTGGCGCTCGGCGCCATGGCTCTGCTCCTCATCGGCGTCGCCACGCGGAAGGAGCGGGCAGAGCTCGTGCTTTGGCTCGCGCTCCTCGTCCTGGCATTGGCGGGCTTTTTCGTGCTGAGCGGCAGAGGCAGCGGCACTGTCACCTTGTTCCGCGACAGTTTCATCGTCGATCCCTTTGCCCGGGCGATGAAGCTGCTGACCCTGATCGGCGCCGCGGCCACGCTATTCATGTCCGTCGACTATTGGCAGGCGGCCGGGCGGCTGAAATTCGAGTTCCCGGTACTCGTGCTGCTCGCCGCGACGGGCATGCTGATGATGATCTCGGCCAACGATCTCATCGCCCTTTATGTCGGCCTCGAGCTGCAGAGCCTCGCCCTTTACGTCGTCGCGGCGTTCGACCGCCATTCGGCGCGATCGAGCGAGGCGGGCCTCAAATATTTCGTCCTCGGCGCATTGTCTTCGGGCATGCTGCTCTACGGCGCGTCGCTGATCTATGGTTTCACCGGTTCGACGCTCTTCGTCGACATCGCCGCCGCGGTGCAACCCTCTGGCGTCAATCTCGGTCTCGTTTTTGGGTTGGTGTTCCTGCTCGCGGGCCTCGCCTTCAAGATCTCGGCCGTGCCGTTCCATATGTGGACGCCAGACGTCTATGAGGGCGCGCCGACGCCGGTCACCGCTTTCTTCGCCGCCGCGCCCAAGCTCGCCGCCATGGCACTCATCGTGCGCACCCTATTTGCCGCCTTCCCGGCGGTGACGCATGAATGGCAGCAGATCGTCACCTTCCTCGCCATTGCCTCCATGGCGCTCGGCGCCTTCGCGGCCATCGGCCAGCACAACATCAAGCGCCTGATGGCCTATAGCTCGATCGGCCATATGGGCTACGCGCTGGTCGGGCTGGCGGCGGGCACCGTCGAAGGCGTGCAAGGCGTCATCGTCTATCTCGCCATCTACCTCGCCATGACGCTCGGCACCTTCGCCTGCATCCTTGCCATGCGCCGCAAGGGCCGCATGGTCGAGGACATCGATCAGCTCGCCGGCCTTTCGAGGACGAGCCCGCTGATGGCCTTCATGCTGGCAATGCTGCTGTTCTCGCTCGCCGGCATTCCGCCCCTTGCGGGCTTCTTCGCCAAGTTTTACGTGTTCCTTGCCGCCATCCACGCGGGCCTCTATGCCCTGGCCGTTATGGGGGTGCTCTTGAGTGTGGTGGGGGCCTACTACTATATACGCATCATCAAGCTCATCTATTTCGATGCTCCTGCCGATCGGTTCGAGCCGATGCGGGTGCCGCTTGTTGCCGTTCTCGGGGTGAATGGCTTGTTCGTCCTGTTCTTTTTCCTCTATCCGGCGCCGCTTGTGAACTTGGCGGGAGCCGCGGCGAAATCTTTGTTTTGATGGCAGCTTTCACGTCTTCCTCTCCGAAAGTCCCAAGTGGATACCGTCTGGTCAGGCTTGAGACCGTCGATTCCACCAATGCCGAGGCGCGCCGTCGCGCCGATGCAGGCGAAACCGGCCCGCTGTGGATCTGGTCCGCCCGGCAATCGGCTGGCCGCGGCCGCAACGGGCGCACATGGCAGTCTCAGCCCGGCAATCTGTTTGCGAGCCTCCTGATCGGTCTGCGCTGCCCGCTCAGCACCGCTAGTCAACTTGCTTTGCTCGCTGGCGTCGCGGCCTATGACACCGTCGCCAAGCTCATTCCCGAGGAGGCCCGCTCCGAGCTTCTGCTGAAATGGCCGAACGACGTCCTGCTCAAAGGGAGCAAGGTCGCCGGTATGTTGCTGGAAAGCGCGAGCGAAACCGCTCCCAACCGCTGCAAAGTGGTGATCGGCACCGGCATCAATCTTTCGACCTATCCGGCAGACATGCCGCAACCGGCAACCAGCCTCGCCGCCCATCGCGCCGTGGTCAGCCCTGCGGCCGCCTTGGAGACCCTTGCCGCCATCACGGACACCTGGTTGGTGCGCTGGGGCGAGGGCGTGTCCTTCCCCGCCATCCGGCGCGCTTGGCTCGACCGGGCTGGTCCCACGGGACGGCCATTGCGTGTGCGCCTGCAGGACCAGGAGGAAACCGAAGGCACCTTTGCCGGTCTCGATTCCGGTGGCGCGCTCCGCTTGCTGATGAGCGACGGGGCCGAGCGCCGCGTGGCCGCGGGCGACGTCTTCTTCGCCAATAGTTGAACGCCGCAGCCGCCCCCGCCAATGTCTCGCCGGTCCAAATCGAAAACGCCTGAGTTTGTCTTCGTGCCACTCGGCGGGGTCGGCGAGATCGGCATGAACCTCTACCTTTACGGCTATGGGCCGGAGGGCGCGCGCGAATGGCTCATCGTCGACATGGGCATCACCTTCGGCAGCGAGGCCGAGCCCGGCATCGACATCATCATGCCCGACATCCGCTTTCTCGAGAAGGAACGTCCGAACCTCAAGGGCCTCCTCTTGACCCACGCCCATGAGGATCATTTCGGCGCCGTCGTCGACCTTTGGCCACGGCTTGGCGGCGTGCCCGTCTACGCCACGCCCTTCACCGCCGCCATGCTGAAGTCAAAACTCGGCGAAGCGGGGCTCGCGCGCGATTTTCCGTTGGAGATCATGCCGATGGGGGGACGGCGCAGGATCGGGCCGTTCGACGTGGAGCTCGTCAGCATGTCTCACTCCATCCCGGAGCCGTCCGCGGTCGTGCTCAGGACCGATCTCGGCACCGTGCTGCACACCGGAGATTGGAAGCTCGACGAGAACCCGCTGACAAGCGCACCGACCGACGAGGCACGCCTCAGAGCGCTGGGCGAAGAGGGCATCACCGCGCTGATCTGCGATTCGACCAATGCCGTGCGCGATGGCGTCTCCGCTTCGGAGGCCGACGTGGCGATTACGCTTGAGCGGCTCATCCGCGAGGCGCCGAACCGGGTAGCGGTGACCACCTTCGCCTCGAACGTGGCCCGCATTCGCTCGGTGGCCAACGCCGCGCGGGCGGCGCGCCGCGAGCTCGTGGTGGTCGGCCGCGCCATGCACCGGGTGATCGAGGCAGCGCAAGAGACCGGCTATCTCGACCCCGACCTTCGTTTGCTCCAAGAGACGGAATTCGACAAGATTCCGCCGCGCGACGTTGTCGCCCTGTGCACCGGCAGCCAAGGCGAGGGGCGCGCCGCCATGGCGCGTATCGCCTTGGACGAACATCCCAATGTCAGCCTCGATGCCGGCGACCGGGTGATCTTCTCCTCGCGCACCATCCCCGGCAACGAGAAGGCGGTCAACCGCGTGCAAAACGGACTCGCCGATCTCGGCATCGACGTCATCACCGATCAGGATTCTCCGGTGCATGTCTCTGGGCATCCACGGCGCGGCGAGCTCGAGCAGCTCTATGGCTGGACACGCCCTTCGATCGCCATTCCGATGCATGGCGAGGGCAGGCATCTCGAGGCCCAGGCGCGGCTCGCCGAGAGGCTCGGCGTGCGCGAGGTAGTTCGGGCGCGGAACGGCGCCATGATAAGGCTCGCACCGGGGCCTGCCGCGATCATCGACGACGTGCCGGTGGGGCGCCTCTACCGCGACGGCGCCATTATCACCCGCGCCGATGACGGGCCGGTGCGCGAGCGGCGCAGGCTGAGCTTCGCCGGCTCGGTCGCGGTCTCGCTCGTGCTGTCGGAAAAGGGAGCGCTGCTCGCTGATCCCGAGGTCGCGCTGACCGGCTTGCCCACGACCGACAACCGCGACACCTCCTTCGACACCATTGCCCGAGAGGCCGCGATTGGCGCCATCGAAAGCATCCCGCGGCCTCGACGCAAGGACACAAAACTGGTGAGCGAAGCCGTCCGGCGCAGCGTGCGCGCGGCCGTCAACCAGGCCTGGGGCAAGAAGCCCATGTGCTCCGTGCTGTTGACGGTGCTATAGCGCTCATCATGCGCTCAAGGTGCGGGAAGCGCGGTAGCGCATTAAGGAGACTCGCTCAAGGTGCGCGGCGCGCGGTAAAAGACTTGCTCAACTCGCGCACGCGCGCGCTAACATCAAAGATGTACGTAGCGCTATAAAGCGTTAAAAATACAGGAGATTTGTCCGATGATCGGGCGCTTGAATCACGTCGCCATTGTCGTCCCCGATCTCGAGGCGGCGAGCAAGGTCTATCAGACTACGCTCGGCGCCAAGGTTTCCCCCATGGTCGACCAGCCTGAGCATGGCGTGACCACGGTGTTCATCGAGCTTCCCAACACCAAGATCGAGCTGCTTGGTCCTCTTGGCGATAATTCGCCGATCAAAGGCTTCCTCGAGCGCAATCCCAATGGGGGCATCCACCATCTCTGTTACGAGGTGCCCAACATCCTGGAAGCGCGGGACCGGCTGCTTGCTCAAGGCGCGCGCGTGCTGGGGCAGGGCGATCCGAAGATCGGCGCCCATGGCAAGCCCGTGCTTTTCCTTCACCCCAAAGATTTCTGCGGCACCCTCGTCGAGCTCGAGCAAGCCTAGAGTCATGGCGCTCGTTTTCGCCATATCCCTCTACTTGGTGATCTGGTGGATCGTCCTCTTCGCCATGCTGCCGATCGGCGTCCGCACTCAGGCCGAGGAGGGAGAAGTGTCACCGGGCACGGCCGAGAGCGCACCGCATCTGCCCAAGCTCCTGCAGAAGATGCTGGCGACGACGATGGTGTCGAGTGTGATCTTCGCGATCGTCTACGTGGTACTCACGCAGCATCTGATCACGCTCGATCAGATTCCCTTCCTGCCGCGCTACGAGGCCATACGCTGAGGCGCCGCACGCCCGGACAGGGAACGGCGCGTGCCAAAAAAAAGCAAGGCCAAATGCCTTGCTTTCTTTCGTAATTAGGACTCCTTGTCTCCCGGCCTCGCGAGGCTCGTCGTCAAACCCGACAATCGAGGGTGCTGGCTAGAGAGCGGTGGCGACTATGCAACTGCATTTCTGCGCGCCTGGAGCTACTTCCTCCCAAGACTTGGACCTGGTCCAATCTCAACGCGCGACTTCGAGATCATTACCAGTCCCGAACGCCATTCACGTTGTAGCGGGACCCTAGCAAGCCCGCGCCAAATTGTCACCATGATTGTGGCGGCTCGACGAAAATTTGTGCTTAGACCCATGTGTCGATTAAGCAAATAGCCTCAAAAGTAGTCAATCCAGACAACCCTGTGGCTTCCGGGGCACGCGGCTTCCAATGCCGTAAAGAGAGCTCCAGCGACGGCCGATTCGTCCCATGAAGGGCCTCGATTCGGCTCGATCGGGCCGGACGAGGCGTCGCTTTGAACCCGCGTCCCGCCGCCGATCATCTGCAAGGATTTTCCCAGGATTGCTTCCGCTCGCCAAAGTAAGCTATTAGCCGCGCCAAGGTCCCGGGAGGCTAAACCTCCTTGCGCGGCATGGACTTCACCAGTGCGGCACGGTTGGCTCCGCCCTCAAGAATGAGCACGGCTTCCTCATGCGCCTCAGCCGCTATTTCCTGCCCCTGCTGCGGGACGACCCGAAAGAAGCAGAGATCGTTTCCCATAAATTGATCCTGCGCGCGGGCCTCGTCCGGCAATCGAGCGCCGGCATCTATTCCTGGCTGCCGCTCGGCAAACGCGTCTTGAGCAAGATCGAGCAAATCGTGCGCGAGGAGCAGGATCGCGCCGGCGCGCTGGAATTGCTCATGCCGACCATCCAGCCTGCCGAGATCTGGCGCGAAAGCGGCCGCTACGACGTCTACGGCAGGGAGATGCTGCGCGTCGCCGACCGCCATGAGCGCGAGATGCTTTACGGACCGACCAATGAGGAGCTGATCACCCAGATCTTCCGCGACAGCGTAAAGTCCTACAAGGAACTGCCGCGCATCCTCTATCATATCCAATGGAAATTCCGGGACGAGATCAGGCCCCGTTTCGGCGTCATGCGCGGGCGTGAGTTCCTGATGAAGGATTCCTACTCCTTCGATCTCACCGTGGAGGGCGCGCGCGCTTCCTACAACAAGATGTTCGTCGCCTATTTGCGCACCTTCAACCGCATGGGGCTAAAATCGATCCCCATGGCCGCGGAAGCCGGACCAATCGGCGGCGATTTGAGCCATGAATTCATCATCCTCGCCGATACCGGCGAGAGCGAGGTCTATTGCCACAAGGATCTCATCAAGCTCGAGCCGCCCGGAGCCGAACTCGATTATGCGGGCGATTTGTCGCCGATCATCCGCAATTGGACGAGCAAATACGCCGCGACCATCGAGAAGCACGACGCCGCCCGCTATGCCCGGGACGTGCCGGAAGGCGATCGCGTCACGGCCCGCGGCATCGAGGTCGGCCATATTTTCTTCTTCGGCACCAAGTACTCCGAGCCCATGGGCTGCAAGGTCCAGGGTCCCGATGGAGAGTTGGTGACGGTGCAGATGGGCTCTTATGGCATCGGCGTGTCGCGGCTCGTCGGCGCGATCATCGAAGCCTCGCATGACGATGCCGGCATCATCTGGCCGCGCTCCGTGGCGCCCTTCGACGTCGGTCTGATCAACGTCAAGAGCGGCGACAAGGAGACCGACGCGGCGTGCGAAGATGCCTACGGCAAGCTTGAGGCTGCCGGTCTCAGCATGCTCTACGACGACCGCGACGACAGGCTAGGCGCGAAGTTCGCGGCTTTCGACCTCATCGGACTGCCTTGGCAGCTGATCATCGGGCCCAAAGGAATCAAGTCTGGCGAGGTCGAGTTGAAGGACCGCGCCAGCGGCGCAAGGCACACTCTGAGCTTCGAGGGCGCCTTGAATTGCCTCATCGCTTCGGGCGGCGAGCCCAGCCGGGAGGCGGCATGAGCGAAGGCGGCACACGGGCATTCGCGCCCTTCGAATGGATGCTGGCGCTCCGCTATTTGCGGGCCCGCCGCAAAGAGGGCTTCATCTCGGTGATCGCCGGCTTCTCCTTCCTCGGCATCATGCTCGGCGTGGCGACGCTGATCATCGTCATGGCGGTCATGAACGGCTTCCGGCAGGAGCTGTTCACCAAGATGCTTGGGCTTAACGGCCATGTCGTGGTGCACAGCCTCGACGCCAATTTCAGCAATTATGACGACGTGGCCGACCATATCCGGGCGATCGGGGGCGTCAAGTATGCCCTGCCGCTGATCGAGGGTCAGGTGATGGTCTCCACCCCATCCGCCTCCACAGGGGCGCTCGTCCGCGGCTTGCGCGAGACCGACCTCAAAGAATTGAAGGCCGTGTCCAGCACCATCCGCTTCGGCACCCTAGACGGCTTCGACAAGCAGGCGGGCGTGGCAGTCGGCACCCGGCTTGCCAACGATCTCAATGTCAAGCTCGGCGATGAAGTCACTCTGCTCACGCCGCGCGGCGCCTCGACTGCGCTCGGCACGGCGCCGCGCGTGAAGCGATATCCGATCGTCGCCATCTTCGAGATCGGCATGTCGGAATATGATTCCAGCATCGTGTTCATGCCGCTGGCCGAGGCGCAGCGCTATTTCAGCCAACCCAATAGTGTCACCGTGCTGGAGGTCGTACTCAATTCTCCCGACGAGGTGAGCGAGCTAGGGCCGAAGATCATCGAGGCCGGCGGTCCGACCATTTACATAAGCGATTGGCGTCAGCGAAACGCGACTTTCTTCACGGCGCTGCAGGTTGAGCGCAACGTCATGTTCCTCATCCTGGCGTTGATCGTGCTGGTCGCGGCGCTCAACATCATCTCCGGCCTGATCATGCTGGTGAAGGACAAAGGCCGCGACATCGCCATCCTGCGCACCATGGGGGCCACACGCGCGGCCGTCATGCGCATCTTCTTCATCACCGGCGCGAGCATCGGCATCTTGGGCACGCTGGCCGGCTTCGTGCTCGGCGTGCTCGTCTGCCTGAACATCGAGCATATCCGGGAATTCATCGGCTGGATCACCAACACCGAGTTGTTCTCGCCCGAGCTTTATTACCTATCGCAACTGCCGGCCGAAATGGACACGGGTGAAACCACCACCGTGGTGATCATGGCGCTCGTGCTGTCGATCCTCGCCACGCTCTATCCGTCTTGGAGAGCCTCTCGTCTCGATCCGGTTGAAGCTTTGCGCTACGAGTAGGGGCGAGTGGTGGAGAGGTCCGATCAAGCGCCGACGCTCCGCCTTGAGCAGCTGGAACGCGCCTATGAGCAAGGTCCGCGGCGGATCGAGGTATTGAAGGGGGCGACCGCCTCTTTCTTTCCAGGCGAGGCGGTGGCCCTGCTTGGCCCATCAGGCGCCGGAAAATCCACTCTGCTCCACATCGCCGGCCTGCTCGAACGGCCGGATCGGGGCGCCGTGGTGATCAACGGGGCGGACTGCGTCAAGCTCGGCGACCGCGAGCGCACACGCATGCGCCGGGCCGAGATCGGCTTCGTGTATCAGTTCCACCATTTGCTGCCGGAGTTCTCGGCGCTCGAGAACGTCATGTTGCCGCAGCTCATCTTGGGACTGCCGCGGAGCGAGGCGGAGAGCCGCGCCAACCTCCTGTTGGAAGCGCTTGGCATTGGCGAGCGCGTCGAGCATCGGCCGGCTGAGCTCTCCGGCGGCGAGCAGCAGCGCGTGGCGATCGCGAGAGCCGTGGCCAACGGCCCAAAGGTCCTGCTTGCCGATGAGCCGACCGGCAATCTCGACCCGCCCACGGCCGAGCGCGTATTCGATCAGCTTTTGAGCCTGGTGCGCCACTCGGGCGTGGCTGCGGTGATCGCCACCCACAATCTCGATCTGGCCGCCCGCATGGACCGGACGTTCCGCCTCATGGACGGCCTCCTGATCGAGGAGGAGGTCACCGTGATAGAGGTCTCCAAGGCCTAAGGGTCACCGCAATTCATCTAAGTACCTGGCAAAGCGTTAAATTTCAGCTTTGGCTTGACGCTAGAACAAAGCAGGAACACAGTAAGTCATAGTGGAAAGCTTGGATATCTTCTGGGGGACGCGGACACCGATTGCGCGCGGCCGCGAATCCGAAGGGTAATGGCGGGCGGCAAGCGCGCCCAGGGAGCTGAGACAGGATTCGTGACCGAGCCCATAGAAACCTTCGTGCATCTTCGCATGCACTCTGCTTATTCGCTGCTCGAAGGGGCGCTCACCATTCCGCGGCTCGTGGCCTTGGCGGCGGAGAACCGCATGCCGGCGCTGGCGCTGACGGACTCGAACAATCTGTTCGGCGCGCTCGAATTCTCCGAAAGCCTCGCGCAAGCGCGGATTCAGCCGATCGTCGGTTGCACCCTGTCCTTGAGCTTCGCCACCGAAGGCGAGGCGACGCCCGGCGCCGAAATCCGGCGTCCTTCCGCCGATGGCCGCATCGCGCTCCTCGCCAAGGATGCCGAGGGCTACGCCAATTTGATGCGGCTCTCCAGCAACGCCTATCTCGCAGCCGTCGAGACGGGAGAGGTGGTCACATCCATCCGCCAGCTCGCCGCCCAAGCGCAGGGCCTGATCGCGCTCACCGGCGGTCCCGAAGGCGTCATCGATCTGGCACTGGCGGAGGCCGACCCCGACCTCGCCCGCGGCCGCCTTGCCGCGCTGAAAAGCATCTTCGGCGATCGCCTCTATGTGGAGCTGCAGCGGCACGGGCTGCCGCAGGAGCGGGCGGTCGAGCCGGTTCTGCTCGAGCTTGCCTATGACGCTCACTTGCCGATCGTCGCGGCCAACGAGCCTTACTTCGCGGCGCCGGACGACTTCGAAGCGCACGACGCGCTTCTGTGCATCGCCGCGGGCAGCTATGTGACCGTCGATCAGCGGAGGCGCTTGAGCCCAGATCACTATTTCAAGAGCGCGGCCGAGATGAGGGAGCTGTTCGCCAATCTCCCCGAGGCCATTGAGACCACGATCGAGATCGCGCGGCGCTGCTCCTACCGCCCGAAGGAGCGCGCGCCCATCCTGCCGCAATTCTTGACAGCCACGCGATCGTCCGAAGCCCAAGGCGACATCGAGGCAGCCGAGCTGCGCCGCCAATCGGAGGCCCGTCTTGCCGCGCGTTTGGCCCGCGAGGGCATGGCGCCTGGTTACGACGCCAAGGCTTACGCCGAGCGGCTTGCCTTCGAGCTCGATGTCATCACCGGCATGAACTACCAGGGCTATTTCCTGATCGTCGCCGATTTCATTCAATGGGCGAAGGCGAGGGGGATTCCGGTGGGGCCGGGACGTGGGTCCGGCGCCGGCTCCCTCGTCGCTTGGGCGCTCACCATCACCGACCTCGATCCCATCCGCTTCGGGCTCCTGTTCGAGCGCTTCTTGAACCCCGAACGCGTCTCGATGCCTGACTTCGATATCGACTTCTGTCAGGACCGCCGGGATGAGGTGATCGCTTACGTGCGCGACCGCTACGGCGCCGACCGCGTCGCCCATATCATCACCTTCGGCAAGCTTCAGGCGCGCGCGGTGTTGCGCGACGTGGGCCGCGTGCTGCAGATGCCCTACGGCCAGGTTGATCGCCTATGCAAACTCGTTCCCCACAACCCCGCCAATCCCATTACGCTGCCCCAGGCCATTCAAGGCGAGCCCCGGCTGCAGGAGGCGCGCGACAATGAGCCGATCGTGGCGAAGCTGCTCGACATCGGCCAGCGGCTCGAAGGGCTTTACCGGCACGCCTCGACCCATGCCGCTGGCGTCGTGATTGCCGACCGCCCGCTGATCGAGCTCGTGCCGCTCTACCGCGACGCTCGCGCCCAGCTCCCGGCGACGCAATTCAACATGAAATGGGCCGAGGCCGCCGGCCTCGTGAAGTTCGACTTCTTAGGGCTCAAGACCTTGACCGTGATCGAGACCGCGCGGGAGCTGCTCGCCCGCCGGGGCATCTCGCTTGATCCCGCCAGGCTCCCGCTCGATGACGCCGCAAGCTACGAGCTGCTCGCTCGCGGCGATACGGTCGGGGTGTTCCAGCTCGAAGGCGCGGGCATGCGCGATGCCTTGCGCAAGCTCAAGCCCGACCGCTTCGAGGACATCATCGCCATCGTGGCGCTCTATCGGCCCGGGCCGATGGACAATATCGACAGCTATGTCAGCCGCAAGCACCGGCGCGAAGAGCCGGATTATCTGCACCCGCTGATCCGGCCGATCCTGGAGGAGACCTACGGCGTCATCATCTACCAGGAGCAGGTGATGCAGATCGCAAGAGAGCTATCCGGCTTCTCGCTGGGCGAGGCAGACCTGCTCCGCCGCGCCATGGGCAAGAAGATCAAGAAGGAGATGGCGCAGCAGCGCTCGCGCTTCGTCGAGGGCGCTGTCGGCAATGGGGTCGAGCGGGCCCGCGCTGAGTTCATCTTCGAGCTCGTGGCCAAATTCGCGGGCTACGGCTTCAACAAGTCCCACGCCGCGGCCTATGCGCTGATCGCCTACCAGACGGCCTATCTCAAGGCGAATTACCCCATCGAGTTCTTGGCGGCGTCGATGACCCTCGATATCGGCAACACGGACAAGCTCAACATCTTCGCGCAGGAAGCGCGCCGCATGGGCATCCGCATCGAGCCGCCATCCGTCAATCGCTCCGAGGCTGGCTTCGTCCCGAGCGACGGCGCGATCCGCTATTCGCTCGCCGCGCTCAAGAATGTTGGTCGCCAAGCCGTCGACCATATCTGCGCCGAACGGCAGGCCCGCGGCACCTTCCGGGATGTTTCGGATTTTGCCCGCGCGATCAATCCCCGCCTCGTCAACAAGCGCGCGCTCGAGACGCTGACCGCCGCAGGCGCCCTTGACGAGCTCGGCATCAACCGCGCCACGGCCTACGCCAATGTCGATCGCATCATGGCCGCGGGCAACCAATCCCTAGAAGAGGCGAGCGAAGGCCAGGAGAACCTTTTTGCCAGCCTCTCGCGCACGCCGCCCCCGATCGAACTTCGCGCCGCAAAACCCTGGGTACCGACCGACCGGCTGTCGCGCGAGTTCGACGCGATCGGCTTCTTTCTCACCGGCCATCCCCTCGACGATTATCAGGATGTGCTGGAAGCGCTCGACGCCGAAACCTGGGTCGACTATGCCGCCAAAGCCCGCACGCGCCGCGTCGTGGGCACGCTTGCCGGCACCGTGCTGTCCGCGCGCGAGCGGAAGGGTAAGAGCGGCAATCCTTACGCTTTCGTGGCTTTCTCCGACCCGACCGGACAGTACGAGGCGGTGGTGTTCTCGGAGGCTTTGGCGGCTTCGCGCGAGCTGCTTCAGCCCGGGAGCGTGGTCCTGCTCGACGTCGAGGCCGAGGCCGATGGCGAGACCGTCAAGGTGCGCGTCCAACGCATCGCTTCGCTCGAGGCCGCCGCGGAGGCACGTCACGCCGGCATGAAGATCTATCTGGAGGGGACCAACGCGCTCGACTCCCTCGCCGAGCAGGTCGGCACGCGGGGAGGGCAGGGCGAGCTCCGGCTGGTGCTCCGCCTCGACGACGTCGCTCGCGAAGTGGAGTTCGTGCTTCCGCAAGGTATCGACGCCACGCCGAAGCAAAGGAGCGCGCTAACGCTCGTGGAGGGCGTGGCCGCGGTCAGCGCGCTCTGAACGAGAGCGCCAAAAGGCAAGGCCTCACACCCTTGCCAAGAGTGGGTTGCATCCCTATAAACCGCAACATCTCACACGCGGGATAACAAGCGTCGCGAGGCCGTTTCTCTTGCCTTGCGCTCGCTCCGGTGATCGGGGTTGACCGGTCTTCATCTTCCCGCGGCGGCCGAACCGGAAAAAGGAGTAAGCAGTCCCATGGCACTGCCCAATGTTTCCATGCGCCAGCTCCTCGAAGCTGGCGTGCATTTTGGTCACCAGACCCACCGTTGGAACCCGAAGATGGCGTCGTACATCTACGGGTCCCGCAACAACATCCACATTATCGATCTCACCCAGACCGTGCCGCTGCTGCACCAGGCGCTCGTCGCCGTTGCGGACACCGTGGCCAAAGGCGGCCGCGTCCTGTTCGTCGGCACCAAGCGGCAGGCCTCCGAGGGCGTCGCCGACGCCGCGCGCTCCTGCGCACAATATTACGTCAATCACCGCTGGCTCGGCGGCACGCTGACCAATTGGCGCACCATCTCCAACTCGATCCGCAGGCTCAAATCACTTGAGGAGTTGCTGGCCGGCGAGACACAAGGCCTGACTAAGAAGGAGCTTCTGCAGCTCACGCGCGAGCGGGAGAAGCTCGAGCGCTCGCTTGGCGGCATCAAGGACATGGGCGCGATCCCTGATTTGATGTTCGTCATCGACACCAACAAGGAGGCGATCGCCATCGCCGAGGCGCGCAAGCTCAACATGCCCGTCGTCGCAATCGTTGAACTCGAACAGCAATCCGGAGGGGATCAGCCATCCCATTCCCGGCAACGACGATGCGGGCCGGGCCATCACGCTTTATTGCGACCTGATCGCCCGCGCGGCCCTGGACGGCATCGAGCGTGCCCAGGGCTCGACCGGCGTCGACCTCGGCGCTGCCGAGGGGCCGCTCACCGAGCCTGCGCTTGGCGAAGGCGAACTGGACGGTGGCGAAGGGCGCCCTGCAGCGGACAGCGAGCGCAAGTCCCGGCGGCGGCCCGGCCGAAGCGAAGCAAGGGGTGGCGGCAATGGTCAAGCCAGGCCGCAGGCCGGGCGCCCTTCAAACGGTCCCAAAGCCCAGGCTGAAGACGCGAAGCCGGAGCTGGTCGATGAGAACGGCTAGGGCCAGTTTAAACGAGACCCCGCTCCGCTAGAGGCATGGCATGACAGCGATTACCGCAACGATGGTGAAAGACCTGCGCGAGAAGACCGGCGCCGGCATGATGGACTGCAAGGCGGCCCTGAACGAGACCACTGGCGATATGGAGGCCGCGGTCGATTGGCTGCGCGCCAAAGGTCTCGCCAAGGCGGCCAAGAAGGCCGGCCGGGTCGCGGCCGAAGGCCTGATCGGACTTGCCGCGGAAGCCAAAGCGGCGACGTTGGTCGAGGTCAACTCCGAGACCGACTTTGTCGCCCGCAACGACAAATTCCAGAAGATGGTCCGGATCATCGCGGCCGACGCGCTGAAAGCCAAAGGCGATCTCGAGGCGCTCGCCAAGGCGCCTTATGGCGGCGGCAAGGCAAGCGTCGCTGATCATTTGAAAGAGATGATAGGCTCGATCGGCGAGAACATGACGCTCAGGCGAAGCGCCTATCTCACGGTGAAGAACGGCGTCGTCGCGAGCTACATGCACAATACGATCGCGCCGGGGCTCGGCAAGATCGGCGTCATCGTCGCGCTCGAATCAACGGGCGCCGCTGACACGCTGAACACTTTCGGCAAGCAGATCGCCATGCACATCGCCGCGGCCAATCCGCAAGCCATCGACGTCGCGAACCTTGATCCCGCGCTGGTCGAGCGCGAGCGCTTGGTGCTGACCGAGCAGGCCAAGGAGTGCGGCAAGCCCGCGCCCGTTATCGAGAAGATGGTCGAGGGCCGCTTGCGCAAGTTCTACGAGGAGGTCGTGCTCTTGCAGCAGGTCTTCGTCCACGATCGTGAAACGACCGTCGCCAAGGCGCTCGCCGCAACGGAAGCGAGCGCTGGCGCGCCGGTCAAGGTCACGGGTTTCCATCGTTTCGCCCTCGGAGAAGGCATCGAACGGCCCGACAGCGATTTTGCGGCGGGAGTTGCCGCTGCCGCGTCCGGGTCCTAGCCGGGCAGGGGGCCATTCGATGTCTTGGCCGCCGAACGTCACGCTCGCGGCCGCTCCGTCCGCAAGGGGTCTGGGCTGATGGCAGCATCGCGCACGGGCAGCTCGCTCCGCTACCGCCGGGTCCTCGTGAAACTCTCAGGCGAGGCGCTGATGGGGGACACCGGCTACGGCATCGATCTGGCCGTGCTCAACCGCATCGCCGCGGATCTCGGTCAGGCCGTCGAGCTCGGCATCAAGCTCTGCCTCGTGGTCGGCGGCGGTAACATCTATCGTGGCCTCGCAGCCGCCGCGGACGGCATGGACCGGGTGAGTGGCGACTATATGGGCATGCTCGCAACGGTCCTGAACGGACTGGCGCTAGCGCACGCGCTCGAGAGCAAGGACCGGCCGGCGCGCGTGATGTCCGCCATCGCGATGCCGAGCGTTTGCGAGCCCTTCATTCGGGGCCGCGCGCTCGCCCATTTGGATGCCGGCAACGTGGTGATCTTCGTCGGCGGCACCGGCAACCCGTTTTTCACCACCGATACCGCCGCGGCGCTTCGCGCCGCCGAGATGGGGTGCGACGCGATTATCAAGGCCACTCAGGTCGACGGCGTCTATGACGCCGATCCGGAAACGGCTCCCAAGGCGCGCCGCTACGACCAGCTCAGCTACGACGACGTGCTGCGGCAGGACTTGCGCATTATGGATGGTGCCGCAATCGCCCTTGCCCGGGACAATCGTATTCCGATAATTGTGTGCTCCATCAAGGGGCAAGGCGGCTTGGCTGCGGTATTGCAAGGGAAGGGCTCCTCGACCACGATAGCCTAGCGGAATTGGCACTTGAGGCGCCCGCCGGAGGGCGCTGTTCGATGCAAGGACACGTTTGCCCAAGCCCGGTTGGCGAACGCGCGAGGAGGAAAGGCGACATGTCTAGCTTCGACCTTAAAGAGATCGAGCGGCGGATGCGTGGCGCCCTGACCGTGCTCAAGCAAGAGTTCGGCGGCTTACGCACGGGTCGCGCCAATATGAGCCTGCTCGATCCGATCATGGTTAATGCCTATGGTGGCCAGATGCCGCTCAATCAGCTCGCCACCATCAACGTGCCGGAACCCCGCTTGATTACCGTGCAGGTCTGGGATCGGTCGCAAGCCGGCGCCGTCGAGCGAGCCATCAGGGAGTCCGAGCTCGGGCTGAATCCGGTCGTCGAAGGACAGCTCTTGCGCTTGCCGATCCCCGAGCTCAACGAGGAGCGGCGACACGAGCTCGCCAAGGTCTCCCATAAATACGCCGAGCAAGCCCGCGTAGCGGTGCGCAATGTCCGCCGCGACGGCATGGAGCACCTGAAGCGCATGGAGAAGGATGCGGATATCGGTAAGGACGAGCACCATACGTTCGCCACCAAGGTGCAGGACTTGACCGACAAGATCATCAGGGAGATCGACGAGATGCTTGCCAGCAAAGAAGCTGAGATCATGCAGGTCTAGGCGACGCGAGGGGCAGGAACAGCGGACCCTTATCGTATTGGAGCATTGGAAGACGTGACGCTCGCCATGGAGGAGTTTGCCTGGTCGACGGCCGGGATGTCGGCCCCCCGACACGTCGCCATCATCATGGATGGCAATGGCCGTTGGGCTGCGGAGCGGGGACTGCCACGCGCTGAAGGTCATCGCCAGGGCGTCGAGAGCGTCCGACGAACGGTCAAGGCCTCTATCGAGCTTGGTATCACCCATCTCACTCTGTTCAGCTTCTCCTCTGAGAACTGGTCGCGCCCGCGGCAGGAAATCCATGATTTATTCGGCCTCATGCGGCGCTTTATCAGGCGCGATCTCGCCGACTTGCACAAGAACGGCGTCAGGATCAGGATCATCGGCACACGAGATGGGCTCGACCGCGACATCTTGCGGCTGATCGACGACGCCGTCCTTCTCACCAAGGATAATTCGGTGCTGAATCTCACCATCGCCTTCAACTATGGCGCCCGCAATGAGATCGCCCGCGCCGCGTCCCGCATCGCCGAGGAAGTGGCGCGAGGTTCGCTTGCCGCCGCCGACGTCACGCCCGAGCGCTTCGGCACCTATCTCGACACCGCCGACGTGCCCGATCCAGACCTGCTTATTCGCACAAGCGGCGAGTTGCGCTTGAGCAACTTCCTTCTCTGGCAACTCGCCTATAGCGAATTCGTTTTCATCGACGGCTATTGGCCGGACTTCTCGCGCGAGACGCTCGAAGCCGCGATCGCCGAATATCAGCGGCGCACGCGCCGCTTCGGTGGGCTCAAGACGAGATCCACCGCGTGAAACCGCTCGACGTGGCGCCGCGTGGCGCCAAACCCGAAGCCCAGCCGCAAGAATCAGAGATGGCGACGCGGATGGCCTCCGCCGTGGTTCTCGGCGCCCTGGCGCTCGGGGCCGTGGTGGCGAGCCCCTGGACGTTTGCGGCACTGGTGATCGCGGCCGGCGTCACCGTCGCATGGGAATGGGGACGGCTGGTGCGCGGCCGAGGGTTCGACGGCGCCGCCGCGATCCAGGCCATTGCCGTAGCGGCGATCGCCGTTTCTGTCACGCTTGCCCGGCCGGATCTCGCGCTGATCGCGGCCGGCGCCGCCCTTGCCGGAACCGCGCTGCTTGGGCTCTCATCCAACACCCTTGGCTGGTCGCTTGCTGGCCTCGTCTATTCGATCCTGCCGGCCTGGGCTATGGTGTGGCTGCGCAGCGATCAAAACTTCGGCGCCGCCGCGCTGCTCTATCTGTTCGCCGTGGCCTGGACCACAGACACTGCCTCTTATGCCGGAGGCCGGCTGATCGGCGGCCCGAAGCTCGCGCCGCGAATCTCACCGCGCAAAACGTGGAGTGGGCTCATTCTCGGGACGCTGGCACCCGGTCTCATCGGCTGTGTTTTCGCCGCCGTGCTCAAGGGGACATCGAGCTGGCGCCTGGCTTTGGCGAGCATCGCCATCGCGGCCGCGTGTCAGATTGGCGATTTGAGCGAGAGCGCTGTGAAGCGCCGGTTCGGCGCCAAGGATATGAGCCACCTCATTCCGGGTCATGGCGGGCTCCTTGATCGCATCGACGGCCTTCTCATTGCCGCAATCGCGGCGGCTTTGATCGCCTTGCGTGATCCGGCCAATCCCGGTCGAGGATTGCTCCTTTGGTGAGGCGTTGCGCATGACCGTGCTCACCCCAAGCTCCGCTGCATTCAGGGCCAAGCCGCCTAGAACGCGGCCGCGGCGCATCTCAATTCTCGGCGCCACGGGTTCGATCGGAGAGAGCACGCTCGATCTCGTCGGCCGTGATCCATCGGCCTACACGGTCGTGGCCTTGACTGGCGGACGAAATGCGGCCCGCTTGGCCGAGCTTGCGGTGAAGCATCGCGCAGAGCTCGCGGTAATCGCCGACGAGACTTGCCATGCGGAGCTCCGCGACCGGCTTGCCGGCACCGGCATCGAGACTGCCGCAGGCTGCGCGGCACTAATCGAGGCCGCAAGCCGGCCTGCGGATTGGGTGATGGCCGCGATCGTCGGCGCGGCGGGCCTCAAGCCTACGCTCGCGGCCGTGCGGCAGGGCACCTGCACGGCGCTCGCCAACAAGGAATGCCTGGTGTCGGCGGGGCGCATCTTCATGCGCGAGGTCGCGCGCTTTGAGACCACACTCTTGCCGGTTGATTCGGAGCATTCCGCCGCTATGCAGGTGATGGGCGGCATGTCGGCGCAAAACATCGAGCGGATCTGCCTCACGGCCTCAGGTGGCCCATTCAGATCCTGGAGCGTGGCGGACATGGCGCTGGCAAAGCCGAAGCAGGCGCTTGCCCACCCCAATTGGTCGATGGGTCCGAAGGTAACCATCGATTCGGCGACTCTCATGAACAAGGCTCTCGAGCTTATCGAGGCGCATCATCTGTTCTCGGTCGAGGCGGATCGGCTTCAGGTGCTCATCCATCCCCAATCCATCGTGCACTGCCTTGTCTATTATCGCGACGGCTCGGTGCTGGCGCAGATGGGCTGCCCCGACATGCGCACCCCAATCGCCTATAGCCTCGCCTGGCCTGAGCGCATGGCGACGCCGACCGAGCGGCTCGATCTCGCGAGATTAGGCACGCTCGCTTTCGAAGCGCCGGACGAAATTCGCTTTCCGGCGCTGCGTTTGGCGCGAGAGGTGCTTGCCGCCGGCGGAAGCGCAAGCACGGTGTTGAACGCCGCCAACGAGGTGGCGGTCGAGGCCTTCCTCGACGGCAGAATTGGGTTCCTGGCGGTGGGCAACCTAGTCGAGGCGACGCTCGATCGCGCCGCCCACCTCGTGCCGCTTTCTCCCGACAGTTTCGACGACGTGCTTGCCATCGACGCCGAAGCGAGAGCCATGGCACTTTCGCTGCTCGGCCGGTTTGCACAACCGGCGGCAGCGAGCTAGGAAAGCTTCAGGAATAGGGATAAATTTTCGGCATGGAAATCATCAGCAAGCTTTCGGGGTTCGGCGACACTTTTCTCTCTTATTTGCTCCCCTTCCTCTTTGTCCTCACCATCGTCGTATTTTTCCACGAGCTCGGCCATTTCCTCGTGGCGCGCTGGTGTGGCATCGCCGTCAAGGTGTTCTCGATCGGCTTCGGCCCCGAGATTGTCGGCTTCAACGACCAGCACGGCACCCGCTGGCGGGTCTCATGGATCCCGCTTGGCGGCTATGTGAAGTTCATCGACGACGACAATGTCGCGAGTGCGCAAAGCGGCCGCAAGACGCTCGACCATCTGTCCGAGGAGGACCGGAAGCGCAGCTTCCAGGGCAAGCCCTTATGGGCGCGCGCCGCGGTGGTGGCCGCGGGGCCAATTGCCAATTTCGTCCTCGCCATCGCCATCTTCACGGCGATCTTCACCTTTTTCGGTGAACGGACCACGGCGGCCAAGGTCGACATCGTCAATGCCGGAAGCGCGGCGGAACGGGCCGGATTTCTGCCTGGCGACCGCGTCGTCAGCATCGATGGCCAGGCGATCGATAGCTTTGGTCAGATGCAGCGAATTGTTGGCATGAGCCCCGGTCAATCGCTGCATTTCCAGGTCGAGCGCGATAGCAAGACCCTCGAGGTCGTGGCCACGCCCGAATTGAAGGAGATTACCGACCATTTTGGCAACACCATGCGAATTGGGCTGCTCGGCATCCAGCGCAGCGCCTCGCCCGAGGACTGGACCTTGAAGCGGCACGACCCGTTCACCGCTTTCGGCATGGCGCTGCAAGAGTGCTACTTCGTGATTTCCCGCTCGCTTGGCTATCTCTACGACGTGGCGACGGGACGGGAAGCCGCCGACCAGCTGGGTGGGCCCATCCGTATCGCCGAGGTCTCGGGACAAGTTGCCACAGCCGGTTTTTTCGCCCTTCTCAATCTCGCGGCTATCGTCTCGGTCAGTATCGGGCTAATAAACCTCTTTCCGATTCCCATGCTCGATGGGGGCCATCTTCTGTTCTACGGCATTGAGGCGATCAGAGGCCGGCCGCTGAGTGAAAGTGTCCAGGAAATCGGTTTCCGAATTGGCCTTGCCTTCGTTCTCATGCTAATGATCTTCGCGACTTGGAATGATTTGATTCATTTGAAGTTCCTGTGAAGTTCGGGGGCGTTACGTCCACAACGAAAACGGGTAAAAACCCAATATCTCCCCGTGGGAGGTACGGACCAAAATCGGCCACAAAACAGTGGCCACTTTCGATCCTGGGCTCTGCGTCCACGGGGGATCGGTGTTGAGGGGACGACACCAGTGATGGTGCGGTCGTGGTTGGCTAGAGGGCTGTCTGCAGCCTTGCTCGCAGCATGTGCTATCGTGCTGTCGCTTGCCATGAGCGCAGGCCTCGGCGAGCTGGCTGCGCACGCTCAGTCGGCCGGGACCATCAGCGCCATCCGCGTCGAAGGTAATAAGCGCGTCGAGCCCGAAACCGTCCGCACCTATCTTAGCTTCAAGGTCGGCGATCCGTACGACCTCGCCAAGGTCGACGAATCCTTGAAGGCCCTGTTCGCCACCGGCCTGTTTCAGGACGTGCGCATCCGGCGCGACGGGGGCACGGTGGTCATTATTGTGGTCGAGAATCCAATCGTCGCCCGGGTCGCCTTCGAGGGTAACAAGGAGATCCAGGACGACGCCCTGGTCGCGGAGGTGCAGCTCAAGCCCCGCACCGTCTATACCCGCGCACGCGTGCAGGCTGACGTGCAGCGCATTCTCGATGTTTACCGCCGTCAGGGCATGTATGCCGCTCAAGTCGATCCCAAAATCATCAAACTCGACAACAACCGCATCGACGTGGTGTTCGAGATCAATGAAGGGCCGACTACCAAGGTTCGCGCCATCCATTTCATCGGGAATTCTGCCTTTAGCGATTCCCAGCTCCGTTACGTGATCTCGACCACCCAGACATCCCTGCTGAGCTTCTTGAAGAGCACCAATATCTACGATCCCGACCGGCTCAATCTCGACCGGGAGCTACTGCGCCAGTTCTATCTCAAGAACGGCTATGCCGACGTTCGCATTGTGTCGGCGACCGCCGACCTTGACCGCGACGCCCGGGGTTTCTTCATCACCTTCACCGTCGACGAAGGCGCGAAGTACCAGTTCGGTGACGTTGACGTCGAGTCCACGCTGCCTTCCGTGGATTTGCGCGCGTTGCGTGGCGTGGTCATAAGCCGGCCAGGCCGCACCTATGATGTTCAGAGAATCGAGAAGTCGTCAGAGGCCTTGACCATTACCGCCTCGCAGGAGGGGTATGCCTTCGCTCAGGTCAAGCCCCGCTTCGACCGTGACGTAGCGTCCCACCGCATCAATATCACCTACGTTATCGACGACGGCCCGCACGTCTATATCGAGCGGATCAATATCGTCGGTAACTTCCGAACCCATGACGACGTGATTCGCCGGGAGTTCAGGCTGGCGGAGGGCGATGCCTATAACCGCTTGCTCGTCGAGGCGGGGAGGCGGCGGCTGCGCTCGCTCGGCTTTTTCAAGAGCGTAGACATCGATACCGACCCCGGGAGCGGTCCCGACCGCGTCGTGCTTGTGGTCAGGGTGGTGGAGCAACCGACCGGCGAACTGTCCTTCGGCGCGGGCTACTCGACCAGCGAAGGTGTAATCGGCGACATCAGCATCACCGAACGCAACCTCATGGGCAAAGGCCAATATGTCCGGCTCGGCTTCTCGGGAAGTTTCGAGCGGGCTCAAGTCGACTTCAGCTTTACCGAGCCCCACTTCCTCGATCGCAATCTTGCCGCGGGCTTCGACCTCTTTGCAAAAACGGTCGACTTCACCACCGTAGCCTCATACATGGAGAGTGATATCGGTGGCGATCTTCGGATGGGTTTCCCGATCGCCGAAAACACCCAGCTTGGCCTGCGCTACAAGTTTGAGCGCGAGGATATCTACAACGTCCAAGACAACGCCTCGCTCGCGGTCAAGGAAGCTGAAGGCGTCGCTTACGTGTCGAGCGTGGGCTACACGGTTGCCTATGACACCCGTAATCTTCCGCAATCGCCGACCAGCGGCGTGTTCGTCTCCTTCTCCCAGGACCTGGCCGGCGTCGGTGGCGACGTGGACTATCTAAGGTCGGTCGTCGACGGACGCGCTTATTATCCGCTCACCAATAAGATTACCTTGGTGGGACGCGTGCAGGGCGGCTTCATCGATGGCTGGGGCGGCCAGGACGTCCGCATGACCGATCTGTTCTTCAAGGGCGGCGAGACGATTCGAGGCTTCCAACTGACCGGTTACGGTCCGCGTGATGCATGCGAAGACCCTTCGACTGGCGTCCGACTGCTGCATACAGTCTGCAACAGGGATCCGCTTGGTGGCGACACCTACTGGGCCACCACCGCCGAGGCTCGCTTCCCCCTCCCCTTCGTTCCTGACAGCATCGGTATGCAGGGCGCCGTATTTGTTGATGCTGGATCGTTGTTCGGTGCGAGCGGCCTTGCCCAGAGTGCGGTCGCCAAAGAAGGAAGCTTTATTAACGACACTGCCGATGTTCGCATGTCGACCGGCTTCAGCATTATCTGGCAATCGCCGATGGGGCCGCTCCGCGCCGATATCGCGGAAGCCCTGCTCAAAGCCTCCTTCGATCGGACCGAGATTTTCCGGTTCGGCGCCTCGACCCAGTTCTAGAGGCTTGCTTCTATCTATCGCTTGGCGTCATTGCTGATGCTGAGACCCCTATCGGTGAGTATTCGATGGAACATCCGGGCTTTTTCGAGCGTGCTGGCCCCTTCTCTTTGCACACCATGATGGAGGCCGCCGGAGCGGCCGCCTCCGGCGAGGTCGATCTCGAGGCTGAGATCAAGGATGTCAGACCCCTTGACTTGGCGGGAGCGGGCGACCTCTCGTTCCTCGACAACCCGAAATATCTCCCTCTCTTCACACATACCGGGGCTGCCGCCTGTCTGGTCGCACCGAAATTCGCCAATCAGGCCCCCGCCGGCACCGCAGCCCTCGTCACTCCCGAGCCCTATCGCGGCTTCGCCAAGGTGCTCGCTTTATTCTATCCTGACGCGCTGAGGCCCAAAGCCGCGGCACATGGCGCGCTTGGTGCTGCTGACAGGATCGATCAAAGCGCGCGCTTGGAAGAGGGCGTGACGGTTGAGCCCGGCGCCGTGATCGGGCCTCAAGCGTCAATCGGACGGGGAACCACCATCGCCGCCGGCAGCGTCATCGGTTACCGGGTGTATATCGGCCGCGGTTGCTATATTGGAGCCAATGCGACGCTGACCCATGCGCTGGTGGGCAACCGCGTGACGATCCATGCCGGCGCCTCGATTGGCCAGGACGGGTTCGGCTTCGCCATGGGCAGGGCCGGACACCAAAAAGTGCCCCAGATCGGGCGTGTGGTCATTCAGGACGACGTTGAGATCGGCGCCAATACCACCATCGATCGCGGCGCCTTGCGCGATACGGTCATCGGGGAAGGCACGAAGATTGATAATCTTGTGCAAATTGGGCACAACGTGGTGATTGGAAGACATTGCATCATCGTGGCACAAACCGGTATTTCGGGTAGCGCCGAGCTCGGCGATTTCGTGGCTTTGGGCGGCCAAGTCGGCGTGGTTGGCCACGTCAAGATCGGCGCCGGCGCACAGATCGCCGGCAGCAGCAATGTGCGAGGTAATGTGCCGCCAGGGGTAAGGTGGGGTGGCACCCCGGCCAAGCCGACGCGGCTGTGGTTTAGAGAGCTTACCGTTTTGCGCCGGCTCGCCGAACGCAAGGACCTGAAGCTCGATGGGAACGAGAGTAGCGAGTAGACGGCGGCTTGGCTGTCGCCATGGGAGCCTATTGGGATGAATGAGAGCGGCGCGAAGAACAAGCTGGGGAGGGCGGACATTTCCGACGTCCTCAAGCTGTTGCCGCATCGCTATCCGTTCCTGCTTGTCGACCGCATCATCGACATGGACGGCGACCGCTCCGCCACGGGCATCAAGAACGTGACGGCGAACGAGCCCTATTTCCAGGGGCACTTCCCGGGCAATCCGGTGATGCCGGGGGTGCTCCTAATCGAAGGCATGGCACAGACGGCGGGCGCGCTTTGCATGCGCCACCTCGAAGCGTTCAAGGAGCCGCCGCTTGTCTATTTCATGGCCATCGACAAAGCACGCTTCCGCCGGCCGGTCGTTCCCGGCGATACCGTGCACTATCACGTGCAGAAGATGCGCAATCGCGGCCGCGTGTGGCGCTTCCGGGCGCAAGCGCTGGTCGACGGCGTCCTCGTCGCCGAGGCCGAGGTCAGCGCCGTGATCGTCGAAACGTAAGTTCAAAGCCCGCCAACATGGCCAACATTCACGCGACCGCTGTGGTCGATCCAAACGCTGAGCTGACGCCGGGAGTTGAGATCGGCCCGTTTTGCGTGGTGGGACCACAGGTGAGGCTCGGCGATGGCGTGGTTCTCCATTCGAACGCCGTCGTCACGGGCCGGACCGATCTTGGCGACGGCTGCCAGGTCTTTCCCTTCGCCTCCATCGGCCACGTTCCCCAGGACCAGAAATATCACGGCGAAGCGAGCAGCATCGAGGTCGGCCCCAAGACCATTATCCGAGAGCACGTCACCATCAGTCCCGGCACCGAAGGCGGCGGTATGGTGACCCGCATCGGCTCTCATGGTCTCCTCATGGTGGGCGCCCACATCGCCCATGACTGTCAGCTCGGCGACCATGTCATCCTCGTCAACAACGCGACCTTGGCCGGCCACGTGACGATTGGTGATCACGCCATCGTCGGCGGGCTTTCGGCCGTGCACCAATTCGTGCGCATTGGCGCACATGCCTTTATCGGCGGCATGTCGGGCATCACCGCCGATGTCATTCCCTTCGGCATGGCGGTTGGCAATCGCGCCACGCTTGCCGGACTGAATATTGTAGGCCTGAGGCGTCAGGGCTTTCCGCGCGAGCAGATCCACGAGCTCCGCCAAGCCTATCGCATGCTGTTCTCGAGCGAAGGCACGCTGATGGAACGGCTTGAGGACGTCGACAACATGTTCTCCGCCAATCCGCTCGTGCAACAGGTCATCGAGTTCATTAAGACCCATTCCGATCGCTCCTACTGCGTACCGAACAACAATGTCCCAGCGCCGAGCCAAAGCTGAGCTAGTGGGCTCGAGGACTGACGCCCTGGCAGAGGGAGAGGGTCCGCTCGCCATCATCGCCGGAGGCGGCACGCTTCCTTCCGCCCTCGCGGAAGCAGCGATGGCGCGGGGCCGAGTGGTGCATGTCGTTGCCATTCGCGGCGAGGCCGATGAGGCCATCGCGCACTTTCCGCACACTTGGCTGAAATGGGGCGAGGTCGGCAAGCTGTTCGCGACGCTCGAGGACCAAAGGTGCCGCGATCTCGTTATCATCGGCGCCGTCTCGCGGCCTGACCTCGCCAATGTCAAATTCGATTTCGGCGCCATCAGGAACATGCCCTTCCTGCTAAGTTTGGGCATGGGAGGCGACGATCACGTGCTGTCGAGCGTCGTCCGCTTCCTCGAGGCCAAAGGCTATCGGGTGCATGGCGCGGGCGACGTGGCGCCCGAGCTTTTGGCGGGTCAAGGCATGCTCGGCGCCAAGTCGCCGTCGCCCGAAGACAGGGCCGATATCGAGACGGCCTTTCGCGTGGTCGCCGCGCTTGGGCGCCTCGACGTGGGTCAGGCCGCGGTCGTCGTCAAAGGCCACGTGCTCGCCGTCGAAGCCGCGGAAGGAACCGACGCCATGCTTGCCCGCTGCTCCGAGCTGCGACGGGAAGGGTCGGGGCGCCGCCGCGCTCCCACCGGCGTGCTCGCCAAGGCGCCAAAGCCTGGACAAGAAGAACGCGTGGACCTGCCGACCATCGGCCCGGACACAGTGGAGAAGGCGGCCTCCGCCGGGCTTGCCGGTATCGCAGTCGCCGCCGGTCGGGTGCTGATCGCGGAGCGCTTGGCCACCATCACCGCAGCCGACAGGCACGGGCTGTTTCTCTTCGGCCAGCCATGGGCCGCAGAGCCCGATGCATAACGAAGCAAACTCCCGGCCGAGCCGACGCGCGGAGCCGCTGAGACTGTTCCTGATCGCCGGCGAGCATTCGGGCGATGCCCTTGGCGCCAAGCTGATCGAGGGCCTGCGCGCACTGTCGCCGAGGCCGCTTGAGCTCCAAGGCGTGGGCGGCGAGCTGATGGCCGAGCAAGGCTGCCCCTCTTTGTTTCCCCTGGCGGAAATCGCGGTGATGAGCCCGCTCGACGTGCTGCCGCGCTTGCCCGGCATCTGGCGGCGCATCCGGCAATCCCTGACCGCGGTGATCGCGCAAGACCCCGCTACGCTCGTGATCCTCGACAGCCCCGAATTCACGCACCAGGTGGCCAAGCGCGTACGGCGCGTGCGGCCGGATATTCCCATCGTCGACTATGTCTCGCCGAGTGTCTGGGCTTGGCGCCCGGGCCGGGCGCGCAAGATGCGCCGTTACGTCGACCACATCCTCGCCATCCTGCCTTTCGAGCCGGAGGCGCATCGGCGTCTCGGCGGCCCACCCTGCAGCTATGTCGGCCATCCGCTCGTGGAGAAGCTCGACTGGCTGCAGCACCTTGACCCTGAAGCTCTACGCCGGCGGCTCGGCATCGCCACAGATCGCGCGGTCCTCGTGGTGCTGCCCGGCAGCCGGACGAGCGAGGTCAAACGCCTGATAGCGCCCTTCGGCGATGCCTTGCGCCGGCTACAAGCTGAGGCCGGTCCCTTCGAGGTGATCCTGCCGGCCGTCTCGAGCGTTCGCGCGCTGATCGAGCAGGGGCTCGCGAGCTGGCCGTTGACGCCGCACATCGTCAGCGGCGAAGCCGACAAATTCGCGAGCCTCAAGCTCGCCCGCGCCGCTCTTGCCGCCTCGGGCACCGTGACGCTCGAATTGGCGCTTGCCGGGACGCCGATGGTCGTCGCCTACCGGTCGGATCCTCTGGCAACAGGCCTGCGCTTTCTGCTGATCGCCCATTCGGTCGTGCTGCCGAATCTTATCCTCGGCGAAAATGTCTTTCCCGAGCTCCTGAATCAGGAGTGCAACGGCGAGAGACTGGGCGCGGCGCTCCTTCCGCTCATGCGGGGAGGTGCAGAGCGCGACCGCCAGCTCGCCGGCATGGCTCGCGTCATCGAGCTCGTTCGTGAGACGGATGAATCGCCAAGCCTGCGCGCGGCGCGGATCGTGCTGGCCTACGCCCAGGGCAATCAGCCGGAGCCTCAGCGCACCTCGATCGGGATGTAAGCGCGCTCGGTCGGACCGGTATAGAGCTGCCGTGGCCTGCCGATGCGCTGCGACGGATCCTCGATCATCTCCTTCCACTGCGCGATCCAACCGACGGTGCGGGCAATCGCGAACAGCACGGTGAACATATCAGTCGGGAAGCCGAGCGCCTTCAGCGTGATGCCCGAATAGAAGTCGATGTTCGGGTAGAGCTTCTTCTCGATGAAGTAGTCGTCATTCAGCGCGATGCGTTCGAGCTCGAGCGCCACCTGGAGGATCGGATCGTTGCGGTGCCCCACAGCTTCCAGCACCTCATGGCAGGTCTTCTGCATGATGCGCGCCCGCGGGTCGTAGTTCTTGTAGACGCGGTGGCCGAAGCCCATCAGCCGGAAGGAGTCGTTCCGATCCTTGGCGCGCTTGATGTATTCGGGGATGCGCTCGACCGAGCCGATCTCCTGCAGCATCATCAGGGCGGCCTCGTTGGCCCCGCCATGTGCGGGCCCCCACAGGCAAGCGATGCCCGCGGAGACGCAAGCGAACGGATTGGCGCCGGATGAACCGGCAAGCCTTACCGTCGAGGTCGAGGCGTTCTGCTCGTGGTCGGCATGCAGAATGAAGATGCGGCGCATGGCGCGCGCGAGCACCGGGTCAACCTTGTATTCCTCGCACGGCACGGCGAAGCACATATGGAGGAAGTTGGCCGAGTATTCGAGATCGTTGCGTGGATAGATGAACGGCTGGCCAATGGAATATTTGTACGCCATGGCGGCGATGGTCGGCATCTTGGCGATCATCCGCACGCTCGCCATCTCGCGCTGCGCCGGATCCTGGATGTCGATCGAGTCGTGATAGAAGGCAGAGAGCGCGCCGACCACGCCAACCATGACGGCCATGGGATGCGCGTCGCGGCGGAAGCCCGTGTAGAACCGCGTCATTTGCTCATGCACCATGGTGTGGCGCACAATGAGCTGGCGAAACATCTCGTACTGTTCCGGCGTCGGCAACTCGCCATACAGCAGCAGGTAGCAGGTCTCCATGAAACTGCCGTGCTCGGCCAGCTGGTCGATGGGATAGCCGCGATAGAGCAGCACACCCTTGTCGCCGTCGATGAAGGTGATCTTGGACTCGCAGCTCGCCGTCGAGGTGAAGCCCGGGTCGTAGGTAAAATAACCGGTCTCCGGGTAGAGCGTGGTGATATCGACGACGTCCGGGCCAAGCGTGCCCGAGCGGATCGGCAATTCGTGGCGGCCACGCCCCGCGACCAAGGTCGCTTCGGCCGGAGCGGGTTTATGGATTTCTGCGACGCTCATAACGATCTCCTGGGACCCCGTAGGATGGGAAATGAAATGCAACGCGAGATTGGGGACATTCTGCCAGCAGTTTCGCGTTTGGCGTAGCGTTTTTTTGCACTGCGGCATAGACGGAAGTAAATATGGCGCAGTGCAAAAAAGTTCCTGCATAAATCTTATGCAGATCTCGTTTGCTACGCCTTATCGCGGAGGCGGGCGAGGGATTCTTCGCGGCCAAGCACTTCTAGCACGTCGAAGATGCCGGGAGAGGTCGCCCGGCCGGTCAGCGCCGCGCGGAGCGGCTGTGCCACTTTGCCGAGCTTGAGGCCAGTCTCGTCGGCAAAGGTTCGGACGCACCCTTCGAGCGCCTCTTGCGACCACGGCTCGACGCCTTCGAGCCGCGCAAGCAACGCAGCGAGCGTCTGGCGCCCCGGCTCATCGAGCAGCTTCTCGGCCTGCGCATCGAGGGCAAGCGGCCGTTGGGCGAAGAGGAATCCGGCGTTGTCGAGAAGCTCGACCAAGGTCTTGGCGCGCTCCTTGAGGCCGGGGAGCGCGCGCTCGAGCTTGCGCCAGCCTTCCGCGCCGATGCTCGCTGCGAGCTCGCCGCCATTCGGCAGGTCTGGCACGAGCGCCTCAAGACGGTCGGCAAGGTCGGCGTCGGGCATGGCGCGAAGATAATGGCCGTTCAAATTCTCGAGTTTGGCGAAGTCGAAACGCGCGGCCGACCGCCCGATGCCGTCGAGATCGAACCAGCGGATCATGTCTTCCATCGCCATGATCTCGTCGTCGCCATGGCTCCAGCCGAGCCGCACGAGATAGTTGCGCAAGGCTTCGGGCAGATACCCCAAGACCCGGTACGCTTCCACCCCGAGCGCGCCGTGGCGCTTGGAGAGCTTGGCGCCATCCGGCCCATGGATCAGCGGCACATGGGCAAAGACCGGCGTCTGCCAGTCGAGCGCGCGGTAGATCTGCGTCTGCCTCGCGGCATTGGTGAGGTGGTCGTCGCCGCGGATCACATGGGTAATGCCCATGTCATGGTCGTCGACCACCACTGAGAGATTGTAGGTGGGTGTGCTGTCGCTCCGCAGGATCACGAGATCGTCGAGGTCCTTGTTGGGGAAGACGACGCGGCCCTGAACACGGTCCTCGATCACCGTCTCACCCTCGCGCGGCGCCTTGAAGCGAATGACCGGGGTTATGCCGGTCGGCGCCTCGGCATGATCGCGGTCGCGCCAGATCCCGTCATAGCCGGGCGACCGGCCCTCCGCGCGCGCCCTCTCGCGCATGGCGGCAAGCTCCTCGGGGCTCGCATAGCAGCGATAGGCCTTGCCTTCGGCCAACAGCCGTTCGGCCATCTCCCGATGGCGCACTGCACGGGCGAGCTGGTAGACGGGTTCCCCGTCCCAATTAAGCCCGAGCCAGCTAAGGCCGTCGAGGATGGCAAGAATCGCACCCTCGGTCGAGCGTGCCTGGTCGGTATCCTCGATGCGGAGCAGCATTTTGCCGCCCTTGGCCTTGGCGTAGAGCCAGTTGAAGAGCGCGGTGCGGGCACCGCCAATATGCAGATAGCCCGTAGGCGAAGGCGCAAAACGCGTGATGACAGTGTCACTCATAAGGCTAGGCAAACCCTTTGATGAATTGAACGGGACGTGGCGCTGCCGTGATGTAGCATAGGGGCGGGGAAAGGTCAGGGCAGAGGCATCCAAGGTGCCGGGCCGGGACGAGCGCGCGTGGGGAGAGTAAGGGAGGGTCCAGGACCAGTCGGACTCGCTCCGCCTTGCGGCTCTCGCGCACTCCCTCGAAGCCGCATCCGACCGCTGGTTTCTCTGGATTCCAGTGCTGTTCGCCGGCGGCATCCTCAGTTATTTCGCGCTTCCCGACGAACCTGGCGCGGCATCGGCCGCCGTTCTTGTCATCGCCGCGATCGGGCTGTGTCTCGCGGTAAGGGGCCTCGGCCTCGTCATTGGCGGCTCCGCGCTCGCGCTCGGCTTTGCCACCGCCAAGCACCGCACCGAGATTGCGCGCGCTCCTGTCCCGCGCTAGGAGATGCGCAGCGTGGCGGTGAAAGGTTGGGTCGAGCTGTACGAGCCGCGCGACAAGGCTAGAGCCAGGATCACTTTGCGGGTGATCGCTCTCGGCGAGTTGAAGCCGGAGGAGAGGCCCTCCTCACCCTGAGGAGGGCCGAAGGCCCATCTCGAAGGGCGAGGCGCGGGCACCGAAGCATCAGTACCGGCGGAGAAGTCCCACGAGGCGCCCCTGCACGCGCACCCGGTCGGGGCCGAAGATGCGTGTCTCATAGGCCGGATTGGCGGCTTCGAGCGCAATCGACTCCCCGCGGCGGCGCAGCCGCTTCAGGGTCGCTTCCTCTTCATCCACGAGCGCCACGACGATGTCGCCATTATTGGCGTCGTCGCATTTCCTGAGGATGATGGTGTCGCCGTCGAGGATGCCGGCTTCGATCATCGAATCGCCTTTGACCTCGAGCGCATAGTGCTCGCCCTTGGTGAGCAGCTCCGGCGGCACCTCGATCGTACTCATGCGCGTCTGGATCGCCTCGATCGGAACGCCCGCAGCGATGCGGCCCATCACCGGCACGCTCACGGTCTGAGGCAGGCTCTCGCCTTCGGCGACCTGCGGCACGCGGCCGAGGCTCCCCTCGATCACGCTTGGCGAGAAGCCGCGGGAACGGCCGGCGCCGAGCGCCTGGGGCATCGACTCAGGCAACCGCACGATCTCCATCGCGCGCGCGCGGTGGGGCAGCCGCCGCACGAAGCCGCGCTCTTCTAGCGCTGTGATCAGCCGGTGAATGCCCGATTTCGACTTCAGATCAAGAGCCTCCTTCATCTCGTCAAAGGAGGGGGGTATGCCCGTCTCCTTCAACCGCTCGTGGATGAACATGAGAAGCTCTTTTTGCTTCGATGTGAGCATTTGATCCCCTGAGGCCTGTCCGGCCTAAGCCTTGTACAAATCATGAACACGTATACATGTTCTAGTTGTGTTCCGCAAGCGAGAATGCCCCGCCTATCGTTCGGGCGCCTTCGGTCGGGCTAGGATTTGGCTGATTCGCATTGCCGAGGGATTAATTCGCGTCGGGTCAGAGCGCCCCGCCACAATAATTGCCTCGCCCAGAGCCGGCATGCCCGATGCGGGAGAAGGCCCGGCCGCACCCCCCTCGATGGCTCAGGAATGGAGCGGAATGATCCTCACCCGCTCGCCGCGCCGAAGTGCCGGCGCGTTCGGCGCCAGCACGATGAGGCAGTCGGCCCGGGCGAAATCCGCCATCAGCGAGCTGTCCTGGGAGGGCAGGGGGCGGACCACTCTTTCGCCATCGGCCCCCCGGTCCGAGACGCCCCGCATGTAATGCTCGCGCGGGCCGTTAGCCGCCAGGTCCTGACCAAGCACGGCCTCCACCAAGCCCCGCTTGTCAGGGTCGATCCCGAGCAGGCCGTGCACCATCGGCACAAGGAACACGAAGGCGCAGACAAGCGCGGAGGTGGGGTTGCCGGGCAGCCCAAGCACGCGTTGGCTCCCCATCCTGCCAAACAGCATGGGCTTGCCCGGCCGCATGGCGATCTTTGAGAAATCAAGCTCAAGGCCCTCGGAGCGGAGCGCCGCGCTCACGAGATCCCGCTCGCCGACCGAGGCCCCGCCGATGGTCACAAGGATGTCGGCGGCGCTACCGGCGCGGGTGAGCGTGATGATGCTCTCCGGCGTGTCCTTGGCGATGCCGAGGCTCATGGGCTCGCCCCCTTGCGCTTCGACGAGTGCGGCAAGGCCGAAGGAAACCGAGGCGATGATCTGATCCGGACCGGGATCGGAGCCCGGCGGCACCACCTCATCGCCCGTGGACAGGATCGCGACCTTCGGCCGGCGGCGAACGGGGAGCTCGGCGTGGTTCATGGCGGCGGCGAGCATCAGCTCGCGCGAGCCAAGCTTTACGCCCTCGTGCAGCAGCACCTCTCCTTCCGTGAAATCCTGGCCGCGGTGACGGATGTGGCGCGCCGGCGCCGCTTCCTTGATCGTGACCACGCTATGCGCCAAATCCGCGTTCTCCTGGATGACGATCGTGTCGGCGCCTTTCGGCACCGGGGCGCCGGTGAAGACGCGCACGGCTTCGCCCCGTCCAACCTGGCCGTGGAAGCCACTCCCAGCCGCGGATTCGCCGATGAGCCGGAGCGTCGCCGGCAGCGCGGCCACATCCTCCCCACGCACCGCGAAGCCGTCCATGGCGGAGGCATCGAAGGGAGGCTGGGTCAGGCAGGCCGCCAGGTTTTCGGCGAGCACCCGTCCGTGGCATCTTTCGAGAGGAACGCGCTCGGCTCCGAGGGGCTCAAGCCCTCTTGTCACGCGGTCAAGCGCTTCAGTTACGGAGAGAAGGGCCATGCATGGTCAGCGGCGATGCGCCCCTGCCTGAAAAAAAGTGCCGGAGCGGCCGCCGGTCTTCTCGATCAACCGAATGCCGGAGAACACCATCGCCCGGTCGATCGCCTTGCACATGTCGTAGATGGTGAGGCAGGCGACCGTCACCGCCGTCAGCGCCTCCATCTCCACCCCGGTCTTGGCCTCGACCTTGGCCGTGGCCTCGACGCGGATGCCGGCGGGTTCACGGGAGGCCACGAAATCAACCGTCACTTGCATCAAGGCGAGGGGGTGGCAGAGCGGGATCAGCTCATGCGTCCGCTTGGCCGCCATGATTCCGGCGATACGGGCGGTGGCGAGCACGTCGCCCTTAGGCGCTTCACCCTGCAGGACCAGCTCGAGCGTCTCCGGCGCCATGGCGACAAAGCCCTCCGCGACCGCGCTCCGCTCGGTCACCGCCTTGGCCGAGACGTCGACCATGCGGGCCTCGCCGGCCGCGTTCAGATGGCTCAGGCGGCGCGCCGTCATTGCGCGGCCTCTTGCTGCTTTGTGGGCGATCCGGTCACCGGCAAGCCGGTCAGCAGCGCCCGCGTGGCCTCGGCCACATCGTCAGCCCGCATCAGGCTCTCGCCGACGAGGAAAGCATGCACCCCATATTGCGCGAGCGCCGTCACATCGGCGTGGCTGAAGATGCCGCTCTCGGCAATGACGATACGGTCTTCTGGCACCCAGGGCGCAAGCCGCATGGTGGTGCCTAGATTCGTCTCGAAACTCGTGAGATCACGGTTGTTGATGCCGATCAGCCTGGTGTCGAGGGCGAGGGCCCGGTCGAGCTCGGCCTCGTCATGGATCTCGACGAGCGCGTCCATACCAAGATCCTGCGCGGCCATCGCAAGGTCCTGCGCGGTGGCGTCGTCCACCGCGGCCATGATGATGAGAATGCAATCCGCCCCCCAGGCGCGCGCCTCGAGCACTTGGTAGGAGTCCAACATGAAATCCTTGCGGAGCGCCGGCAGCGCCGTGGCTTCCCGCGCCAGCGTGAGGTATTCGGAGCGCCCTTGGAACGATGGGGTGTCGGTCAGCACCGAGAGGCAGGTGGCACCTCCCGCCGCATAGGCCCGCGCCAAGGCAGGCGGATCGAAATCGGCACGGATCAGACCCTTCGACGGGCTCGCCTTCTTGATCTCGGCGATGAGGACGAAGTCCGGCCGCGCCAAGCGCGAGGCAATCGCCGCCGCGAAAGGCCGCACGGGAGAGGCCCTTTCCGCGCGGGCACGCATGATGTTCGCCGGACACGCGACCTTGGCGGCTTCGACCTCGCGCCGCTTATAGGCCATGATGGTGTCGAGCACATGGGTGTTGAGAAGCTGGGCCATGGCGTCAGACCTTACCATGGCTGAGCGGCACGAGCGCATCGAGCACGGCCTTGGCCTTGCCGCTGTCGATGGAGTTGGCGGCGAGCGCAACGCCGTCCCGCAGCGTCTTTGCCTTGCCGGCAACGAGGAGCGCTGCCGCCGCGTTCAGCAGCACGATGTCCCGGTAGGAGCCCTTGAGCCCGCCGAGCACGGCGCGGATATGGGCGGCGTTCTCGACCGCATCGCCGCCGATGAGATCGCCCGGCCTCGCATCGGGGAGCCCGGCATTGCGGGGCGAGATCCTGAAGGTCGAGACGCGCCCGGCGTCGATTGCCGCAACGTCGCTGACCCCTGTGGTGGTCAGCTCGTCCAGCCCATCGCTGCCATGCACCACCCACGCCCTCTCGGCGCCCAATAGGCCGAGCACGCAAGCGACCGGTTCTACCCATTCCTTTCCGAACACGCCGATGATTTGATATTTGGTGCCGGCTGGATTAGCGAGCGGCCCAAGCAGATTGAAGATGGTGCGCGTGCCGAGCTCGATCCTGACCTGCGCAACGTGGCGCATGGCGGCGTGATGAGTGGGCGCAAACATAAAGCCGAGCCCGCAACCGAAGATGCACGCCGAGATCGTCTCGGGCGAGGCATCGATATTCACGCCAAGCGCGGTGAGCACGTCCGCCGAGCCCGAGCGCGAGGAGATCGATCGGTTACCGTGCTTGGCCACCGGCACGCCAGCGCCCGCCACCACGAAGGCGGCGCAGGTCGAGATGTTGAAAGTGCCCTTGTTGTCCCCGCCGGTGCCGCAGGTATCGATGGCGCCGTCCGGCGCGCGCACGGGGAGCACCTTGGCACGCATGGCGCGGGCCGCGCCGGCGATCTCATCGACGGTCTCGCCGCGGACCCGCAGCGCCATCAACAGGCCACCCATCTGCGCCAGCGTCGCCGCGCCCGACATCATCAGCTCGAAGGCTTCGGCGGCTTCGAGCTGGCTGAGGGTGTTGCCTGAGGCGACCTTGCCGATCGCTCCGCGCAGATCCGCGGGCGTCGCCGTTCCGTCGAGCGCCGGGCTAAAGGGCACCGAGCGCTTCTCTCGCCGCCGATGCTCTGGACCGCCGCTCGACCCGGGCGAGATCGAGGAAATTCGCCAGCAGCTGGTGCCCGTGCTCCGAGGCAATGCTCTCGGGGTGGAACTGGACGCCATGCACGGGGTAGCGCTTGTGCTGCACCCCCATGATCACGCCGTCCGCCGTCTCCGCCGTGATCTCGAGCGCGTCGGGAAGGCTCGCGCGCTCGACGACCAGCGAATGATAGCGCGTTGCGGAAAAATCCTGCGGGATGCCGGCGAACACGCCTCTGCCGCTGTGATGCACCTTGGACAGCTTGCCATGCATCAGCACGGGCGCGCGCACCACGCGACCGCCATAGACCTGGCCAATCGCTTGATGGCCGAGGCAGACCCCGAGGATCGGCACCTCGGCTCCGGCGCGGGCGATGAGCTCGAGACAAATGCCGGCCCGGTCCGGATCGCAAGGGCCGGGCGACAGCACGATGGCCTCCGGCGCTTCCGCCAGCACCTCGTCAACCGTGACCTTGTCGTTGCGATACACGCGCGCCGGCGCGCCCAATTCGCCAAGGAAATGAACGAGGTTGTAGGTAAAGCTGTCGTAATTGTCGATCAGGGTCAGCATAGCGCCGTGTTAATCCCACGCGACGCGCGTCGTCAAGTTTTCCTGGGTAAGGACGCGCTGAGTCTAGCTCCGTTCCATGACCCTTGGCGACAGGAACAGCTCAAGCCTGCCGCTGTTCACCGCGACGTCGCTCCAGGCGCCGGCGGGAAAGCGGATCACCACGAGCCCTGCCGTCGGAAATTTTGCCTCCAGCCAATCCTTCAGCTGCCTCGGGCCAGAGCCGATCAGATCGAGAGCGAAGGTCTGGATTTCCGGGTTGTGACTGACCAGCAGCACCTGGCCTGCACCCGCGCCGACACCCCGCAACAGCGCCAGCATCTCCGCTGGGGTCCCGTGATAGAGGCCATCCTCATAGGTGACCTTGGGCTCGGTCTTCAGTTGCGGCAGCACGAGATCCAGCGTGTCCCGCGTCCGCCGCGCCGTCGAGCAGAGCACGAGGTCCGGGTCGAGCCCGTGCTCGGCCATTACCTTCCCCATCAGCGGAGCTTCGACCGTGCCGCGCGCATTGAGCGGCCGGTCATGGTCGGGCAGGGACGTGTCCTTCCAGCTCGACTTGGCGTGGCGCAGGAGGCTTAGGGTCAACATGGCAGGGTGCGCACCATCGGTGTCACTGGCCGCGTTTGGCGCGCGCAGCGAAGCGCACGGCTTCCTCGGCGGCCCGGAACAGGGCCGAGGCCTTACTCACGCATTCGGCCTGCTCGCGCTCGGGCACTGAATCAGCGACCACGCCCGCGCCTGCCTGCACATACATGGTGCCATCCTTAACCACCGAGGTCCTGAGCACGATGCAGGAATCCATCTCCCCACTGGCGGAGAAATAGCCGACGCAGCCGGCGTAAATCCCTCGCGTCTCCTCCTCGAGCTCGTCGATGATCTCCATCGCGCGCACCTTTGGCGCACCGGACACGGTGCCCGCGGGAAAACCCGCCATGAGCGCGTCGATGGCATCGAAGCGCGGATCGAGTTGGCCTTCCACATTCGAGACGATGTGCATCACCTGGCTGTAATATTCGAGGAAGAAGCTATCGGTGACGCGCACGCTGCCGATCTCCGCCACGCGCCCGACATCGTTGCGGCCGAGGTCGAGCAGCATCAAATGCTCCGCGCGCTCCTTGGCATCGGCGAGGAGCTCGTCAGCCAGCGCCTTGTCCTGTTCGGGCGTGGCACCGCGGGGCCGCGTCCCGGCGATCGGGTGGATGGTGACGATGCCATCGCGCACCCGCACCAGGATCTCGGGGCTCGAGCCCACCACGGCGAAGCCGCCGAAATTGAGATAATATAGAAAGGGCGATGGGTTGACGCGCCGGAGCGAGCGGTAGAGCGCGAAAGAGGGCAGTGTGAAGGGCGCCTCGAAGCGTTGGCTGAGCACCACCTGAAAGATATCGCCAGCCGTAATGTAGTCCTTGGCACGAGCGACGTTCGCCATATAGGCCTCCGGAGCCATGCTCGGCTTCGGGACCGGCTGAGCCGCTTCTGCCTCGAGGTCGCTTACATGCGGCAAAGGCTGATCGAGGCGCTCGAGCACCACATTCAGCCGATCGGCGGCCCGCGCGTAAGCGGCCTTGGCAAGGACGCCCGGCGCCGCCCTTACCGGCGTCACCACGGTCATCTCGTCCTTCACCGTGTCGAAGATCACGATCAAGGTCGGCCGCACCAGGATGCTGTCGGGAAGACCAAGCTTGTCGGGCTTGGTCGTTGGCAGATCCTCGATCAGCCTGACCGTGTCGTAGCCCATATAGCCGAAGATGCCGGCGGCCATGGGCGGCAACTCCGGCGGAAGCTCAATGGCGGATTCGGCAAGGAGCGCCCGGAGCGAGGCAAGCGTCGCGAGCGGCGACGGGGCAAAGGCCGATGCGTCGGCCTGCGGCGCCCGGTTCACCTCGGCATGCGAGCCGTTGGCCCGCCAGATCAGGTCGGGCTCGCAGCCGATGACGGAATACCGGCCGCGCGCGGCGCCGCCCTCGACCGATTCCAGCAGGAAGCTGTTCGGCCGTTCGTGGGCGAGCTTGAGCATGGCCGAGACCGGCGTCTCGAGATCGGCGACGAGCCGCGTCCAGGCAACTTGCGGCGTACCCTCGTCATAGAGCCGGGCGAACGTCGAAAAGTCTGGCTCGATCGGCGCGCCACTCTGTTGCGGCAAGGGCGTGACAGAGGCGGCAGGAGCCGGGCTCATTGCTCTTCGCCGCCGCCCGCCAGCTTCGCCAGGGCCTGCTGGTTGACGGAGACGCCATAGCGGTCTTCCAGGGCTGAGAAATATTCCCCGATGATGTCTTCGCCAATGAAATTCGCGAGCCTGTGCTTCAGCTGCTCTTGGCTTGGCGCCTCAAGCGGGGGAGGCGGGGTGACCTTGTCGACCTGAAACACGATACGCCCTTCGTCGACGCCGGAAGGTGCTGAGCCATACCCGCCTTGGGGCAAGGAGAAGGCTTGCAGCACGGCGTTGGGGAGCACATTCACCGTCATGCCGTTGCGCTTCAGCGGCTCGGTCACGAGGACCTGACCGTTGAGGTCCTTGGCAACGTCTTCGAGTGGCTTGCCGCCACTCAGCGACTTCACCAGGTCCTCCGTGTATTTGGCGAGACGGCTCCGCTCTTCGTCGACGAGCCAGTCCTTTTTGAGGTCCTCCTTCACCTGGTCCATCGGCTTCAGCTGTAGCGGCGTTACGCCCAACACCTCATACCAAACGAGGCCCTCGTCTTTCCCATCGAGCGGATCGTTCTCGACCCCTAAATCGGTGGTGAAGGCGGCGTTCAGTAGGTCGTTCTTCAGCGGCAATGTCACCGCGGTGCCATCGGGCGCCTGGCCGTGGCGATCGACCTGCTCGAAAACCTGATAATTGAGCTTGAGCTTGTCGGCGACTTCCGAGAGTTGGGTCCCGGATGCACGCTCGTCCTCGATGCGATCATGGAGGTCGAAGATCGCAGCTTGAGCGCGGTCCTTCAGGATCTTCTTCTCCAGCTCAGGCTTCGCCTCGTCATAGGTGAGGACGTTGCCGGGCTCGATCGCGGTGACGCGGAGCAGCGCCGTCTTGCCGAGCTGCCCGGTGACCGGCTCGCTCACTTTGTCCTTCTCAAGCTTGAAGGCGGCGTCGGCGATCGCCGCGTCGGCCATCTCCGTTTGCTTCAACAGCCCGAGATCGATGTCGCTCTCGCTCAGGCCTTGCTCCTTAGCGATTGCAAGGAAATCGGTGCCAGATTGGATCTTCTGGTAGGCCGCATCGGCGGCGGCCTTATCGGGGAAGGAGATCTGCTGCACCTTCCGGCGCTCCGGGGTGCCGAGCGTAGCCTTGTCTTTCTCGAAGGCGGCCTTCAGATCGTCCTCGGTGATCTGCACCTTGTCCTTGACGGTCTCGGGCGTGACGGCAATCACGCCGATCTTGCGCAGCTCTTCTTGCGTAAATTTGGCGTGGTGATTGTCGTAATAGCTCTTGAGATCCGCCTCGGTCGGCTCAGGCACCGATCCGGCGGCGGTCTTCGGCACAATCACGTAGCGCAAGCTGCGCGTCTCGTTGTTGTAATTGTTGAAGGCCGTCAGGAAGACCTCGGGCGTGGTCGCTGTCCTGCCGATGGTGGACAGCAATTGGCGGCGCAGATCTTGCTCGCGCTCCTTGGCGATAAAGCCCTGCTCGCTCATGTCGAGAGTCCGCAAGGCCTGTTGCAACGCGATCGGGTTGAAATTGCCGGTGGCGTCCACAAAGGCCGGATCTTTCTTGATGGCTTCGAGCAGCGCCTCGTTGCTGACGCCGAGATGAAGACTCTTGGCATGGTTGTCGAGCGCGGCCCCTCCGATCAGCCGTTCCAGCACCCGCTTCTCAAGACCGGTTTCGCGCGCCTCCTGCAACGAGAGGCTGTGGCCGGCGCTCGAGCTCATGGAACGCAAGACCTCTTGCTGCGTGCGCGCATATTCCTGGGGCGTGATCTCGGTATCGCCGACGCGGATCAAGGTCTGGCTGCCATAGCCTCGGAAAATGTCCGCGATCCCCCAAATGGCAAAGCTTATGACCAGTAGGCCCATCAGGATCATGCCGAACAGCCGTCCTGCTCCTTTTCGCAAGGTATCGAGTGCCACGCCGCAGAACCTTCCTGTTGGCTGTTTGCATTCACCGCGCCGAAGGGCCAATCTCTTGCGATTGCTCGCGCGGGCCGCGGCATCATAGGTAGCAAGACGGAAAGCAGCAAGGCAGCGTTCTAAGGCCCCGAATGCCATTGCCAGCCGGCCGCATTGCTGACCGCGCGCGGCCGGAAGGCAAGGAATTGGGGGAAATTAACGTGAATGCCATCAGGCCGCTCGTCGCTGGCAACTGGAAAATGCATGGGCTCGGCGCCTCCCTGACCGAATTGAGGGCGCTGCTCGAGCTCTTGGCGCGCCAGCCTGTGCCCGAGACGGATGTCATGGTCTGTCCGCCGGCAACGCTGCTCGCCCGCGCCCGCGACGTCCTGTCCGGAAGCGCCGTCACGCTCGGCGCCCAGGACTGCCACCATGAGACCGCGGGCGCACACACGGGCGACCTTTCCGCCGAGATGCTCGCGGACGCAGGCGCCAAGGCCGTGATCGTCGGCCATTCGGAGCGACGCTCCGACCATGGCGAGACCGACAGTCTCATAGCCGCCAAGGCGACAGCGGCGCATCGGGCAGGGCTCGCCGCCATCATCTGTATTGGCGAGACTGAGCGTCAGCGGCGGGACGGCGAGACGCTCGAAATCGTCGGCCGCCAGCTTGATAGTTCCCTGCCGGGATCGGCGAACGCCGCGAACACTGTCATCGCCTATGAGCCGGTCTGGGCAATCGGCACTGGCTTGACGCCAACGCCAAGCGACGTGGCGGAGGTTCATGGCCTCATCCGGGAGCACTTGAGCAAGCGGCTCGGTGGCGCTGACGGCGCCCGGCTTCGCATCCTTTATGGCGGCTCGGTGAAGCCAAGCAACGCCGGCGAGCTCCTCGTCATCCCCAATGTCGACGGCGCTCTCGTTGGTGGCGCCAGCCTTAAGGCTGCCGATTTCTATGGTATCTTATCGGCTTATTCGGGGATTTGCCGATGACGGGGATTGGGAACGAAAATCGGGGGGAGGCCGGCAACGCAGAGCGAGCTTCGTCATGCCGCCGCCGCGACTTGCCCGGGAATGGGCTTCTTCTAGCGGAGCTGTGATGTCGCTGCGCCTCAACGTCTTGGCCGTGCTGATTGCCGGAGCAGCGCCCTTGATTGGGCCGGGCGCCCTCGCCGAGCCGCTCGACAGGGAGAGCTGCGCCGGCTTGCAAAGCGAGCGCAAGCAGCTCTTCAACGCCGACATGCAGGCGGCGCTCGACCAGGGCCCCGATTGGGTCAAGAAACACCTGACCGACGAGGCGATCGAGCGCGTCAGGCGCTTCCTGGACGTCGAAGAGCAGATCCAGTTCCGCTGCCGGGGCGGGGGAGTCGACAAGGCTGTCGCCAAACCCACCAATGCCAAGGCCACCGATGCCAAACCTACCGATGCAAAGGCTACCGATGCAAAGGCTACCGACGGAACGGCTGCAGATGCCGCGTCGGTCCCGTTGCCGGACCGTAAGCCCACCCCGCCGTCAAAGGCGGACGCAAACGGCAACCCTAGCCAAGCCCTAGCGGATTCGGATAAGACACGGCCTGGCAAACCGAAGGCGACCCGATGATCACAGTGCTTCTCATTATTCATATCATGATCGCTGCGGCGCTGATCGCCGTGGTGCTGCTCCAGCGTTCGGAAGGTGGCGCGCTCGGCATTGGCGGCGGCGGCGGCTTCATGACCGGCCGCAGCGCCGGCAACGCGCTGACCAAGACGACGGCGGTTCTCGCCGCCATGTTCTTTGCCACGAGCCTCGGGCTGACCGTGATCGCGGGCCACCAATCCGCTCCGACGTCGATCTTCGGCGCTGGAACCGGCGGCTCACCCGCTGGCGGCGAAGGAGGCTTGCCTGGCCTAGTGCTTCCGGCGGCGCCTCAAGCGCCGTCCAGCGCGCCGGCGCCTCAGGCTCCGCCAGCCCCGCCATCACCGTAAGGCCGGCCCCTTAGGCCGGCATTCTCCGGATTGGTGGATGCGCTCACCTTTGGGCTACGACTCGACGCGCTTTCAGTATATGTTCGAGGCCCATGGCGCGGTACGTCTTCATTACCGGCGGCGTGGTCTCCTCTCTCGGCAAGGGGCTGGCATCGGCTGCCTTGGGTGCGCTGTTGCAGGCGCGCGGCTATAGCGTCCGCCTGCGCAAGCTCGATCCGTATCTGAACGTCGATCCGGGGACGATGAGCCCCTATCAGCACGGCGAGGTGTTCGTCACCGACGACGGCGCCGAGACCGATCTTGACCTCGGCCATTATGAGCGTTTCACCGGCCGCCCCGCCTGCCAGGCCGACAACATCACTACGGGGCGCATCTACCAGCAAATCATCACCAAGGAGCGCCGCGGCGACTATCTCGGCTCCACCGTCCAGGTCATTCCCCATGTCACGGACGCCATCAAGGCCTTCATCACCAGCGGCAATGAGGGAGTCGATTTCGTCCTCTGCGAGATCGGCGGCACGGTCGGCGACATCGAAGGTCTGCCCTTCTTCGAGGCCATTCGCCAGCTCGGCAACGAGCTGCCGCGAGCCCACTCGGTGTTCATTCACCTGACGCTGGTGCCCTTCATTCCGAGCGCCGGCGAGCTGAAGACCAAGCCCACGCAGCACTCCGTCAAGGAGCTGCGCTCGATCGGCATCCAGCCCGACGTGCTGCTCTGCCGCTGCGAGCGGCCGCTGCCCAAGGACGAGAGGCGCAAGATCGCGCTGTTCTGCAACGTGCGACCGGAGGCCGTGATCCAGGCGCTCGACGTGGCGAGCATCTACGAG
Organism: uncultured Alphaproteobacteria bacterium; assembly: GCA_963804705.1. GTDB lineage: Bacteria > Pseudomonadota > Alphaproteobacteria > Rhizobiales > Methyloligellaceae > Methyloceanibacter. Next base: position 109,929 of record CAWDRM010000020.1, on the reverse strand, counting down.
GTGCCGGGCCGCTATCACGCCGAAGGGCTCGACCGCGAGGTGCTGGCTGCTTTCGGCATCCAGCATGCGCCGGAGCCCGACCTTGATCGCTGGCGGCAGATCGCCGAGACCGTGGCCAATCCCGACGGCGAGGTGAATGTCGCGGTCGTTGGCAAATATACCGGGCTCAAGGACGCCTACAAATCGCTGAACGAGGCGCTCGTCCATGGCGGCATCGCCAACAAAGTCAAAGTCAATCTGCAATGGATCGAGTCGCAGACCTTCGAGCAGGAGGACGCTGCCGCCTATTTGGAGGACGTGCACGGCATTCTCGTGCCTGGCGGCTTCGGCGAGCGTGGTTCCGAGGGCAAGATCCAGGCGGCGAAATACGCGCGGGTGAAGGGCGTTCCCTATTTCGGCATCTGCTTCGGCATGCAAATGGCGGTGATCGAGGTTGCCCGCGATCTGGCCGGCATCGAAGGGGCGAGCTCGACCGAGTTCGGCCCAAGCGAGGAGCCGGTGATCGGATTGATGACCGAATGGATGAGAGGCGATGAGCTGGAGAGGCGCCAGACCAACGGCAATCTCGGCGGCACCATGCGGCTTGGCGCCTACGACGCCGTGCTCGCCAAGGGCAGCAAGGTCGCCGATATCTACGGCACGACGCGCATCTCCGAGCGCCATCGCCACCGCTATGAGGTGAACACGCGCTATCGCAACAGGCTCGAGGCCGCTGGGCTTGCGCTTCTCGGGCCTCTCGCCAGACGGTCTCCTGCCTGAGATCGTGGAAATTCCCGAGCATCCCTGGTTCATCGGCGTGCAGTTCCATCCCGAGCTGAAATCGCGGCCGTTCGAGCCACACCCGCTCTTCGCCTCCTTCATCGGCGCCGCCGTCGAGCAGTCGCGGCTAGTATAGCGGCTCGTTCAGCCGCGCATGCAGGCGCGCGATCTCGTTGCCGCGACACATTTCGCGTCCGGGGTTTGCTTAAATCGCCCCCGAAGGGGGTGGCGCGCCGAAAAGCGCAAATCCTATGGCTCGCGCCCATGGCGGGACGCGCCTGACGACAGCCGACTGGTGTCGCTGAAAAGGTCGGCCGCTCTTCGCCCCTAACGGCGCTTGCGCGGTGCCGAGGCACCCGGTGGCACGTCCGATTTGCCCGCGCCGCGCTCGGGGATCACGTCGTCCGCGGCGAGAATGCCGGACTTGAACAGATAGCCTGCCGCGCCGGCGCCGATCAGCGGCGCGACGATGAACATCCACACTTGGGCGAGCGCGTGGGGGTTGCTGGCAACGCCGACAATGGCCGGCCCGAGCGAGCGGGCAGGGTTCACTGACGTTCCGGTGATGTTGATGCCGAGCAGATGGAGCGCCACCAGCGTGAGACCGATAGCAAGCCCGGCGAGCCCGACCGGTGCGCCCTTTTGGGTCACGCCCAGGATGCAGACGAGGAACAGAAAGGTGCCGACCACCTCGTAGAGGAAGGCCGACATGGCGCTGTATTCGCCGAGATAGCCGGGACCCCAGCCGTTCTGGCCGAGCGATCCGCTCCAGCCCGCCGACTTGCCCGACAGAATGAAATAGAGGACGAGGGCGCCGGCGATGGCGCCTAAGACCTGCGCGATCACATAGGTAATGAATTCCTCGACCGTCATGCGGCCGGCGGCAAGCACGCCGAAACTGACGGCGGGATTGACGTGGCAGCCCGAGACCTGGCCGATGCCATAGGCCATGGCCACGATGGTGAGGCCGAAGGCGGCGGCGATGCCGAACACGTCGACCGAGGTCGCCCCGGTGCCCATCCCGGCGATGACCGCCGTGCCGCAGCCGATCAGCACCAAGGCAAATGTCCCAATGAATTCCGCAATGGCTTTTTTCATGATGATGTCCCCCCTAGCGAAGCTGTCATGATGCCAGAGCGCGCCCGCTTGGAACAGCGAGCGACGCTCCGTGGGCGGATTATCCGCCGCGGCCTAACGCTATCTAGAGAGGAATATCAGGGCATTGCGCCAAGGCGCTTGAGCGCAGCTTCAATATCTTGGCGATCCTGATCATTGGGTTTTCTGGCCAAGGCTGCTTGGTAATCGGCGATGGCGCTCGGCTTGTCGCCTTTGTGGTCATAGAGCACGGCGCGATTGGCGTAAGCGTCTCGTAGCTCCGGGTCAAGCGCTATGGCCTGGGTGTAATCGGCGAGCGCGTTGTCGATATCGCCCTTCTTCTCGTAAGCGACGCCGCGATCGTTATAGGCCACGGCATCCTTAGGACTGATCAAGATCGCCCGGGTGCAATCGGCGATGCCCAGATCGCTTGCGCCTTTATCCTTATAGGCGACGCAGCGATTGACGAAGGCGTCGGCAAACTTGGAATTGGTCTCGACCGCCTTGTCGAAATCGGCAAGCGCCTTATCGAGGTCACCCTTGTCGCGGTAGGCGACGCCCCGGTTCACATAGAACCTGACCTCGTTGGGATCGACCTCGATCGCTTGGGTAAAGTCGGCGATGGCGTGATCGAGATCACCCTTGCTCTGATAGGCGGCGCCACGGCGACCGTAAACCAAGGCGACATAGGGACCGGCCGGATCTTGCCGGAGAAATTGTGTGCAGCCGTCGATCTGCTTGGCGACGTCCCCGGTTTGGTTGCAATCGTCGACCGGGCTCGCGGAGGCGCCGCCGACCATCAACAGGGCGCCCGCGCCGAACAGCATCGTTCTCAAGATCATCGCATGCATCGAGGACGCTCCATACTGCCTGGGGCAAAACGCTTATCTTGTGTCAGTTTACCACGCGCGGGGCCACTAACGGTGCTCCCATTATTGTGAGTTGCACTGTCAGCGCCGGAGATTTGAAAGATGACTCGAATGGCCGATAGCTCAATCACCGCCTTGCGCGGCACGCTTGTCAGCTTCACCGCCGATCCTTTCCTGGTCGATCCGGCCAAGGCGTATCTGCATGTAGCGGATGGGCTGATCGTCTGCCGCGACGGTGTGATCGAGGCCGTGGGCCCCTATGACCTCCTGCGGGACACACTTCCCGCAGATGCTCCGATCACGGACTATTTCGGCTGCATCCTCTGCCCGGGCTTCATCGACACCCATGTCCACTACGTGCAGAGCGAGATCATCGCCGCGCCCGGCAAGCAGCTCCTGCAATGGGTTGAGGACTACATCTATCCCGTCGAAGAAGCCTTCGCCGACGAGGCCCATGCGCGCCTGGTCGCCGCCTTCTTCTGCGAGGCGCTGCTCCGCAACGGCACGACCACGGCCTGCGTCTATTGCGCCGTCTATCCGCAGTCGGTCGACGCTCTGTTTGCCGAAGCCGGGCAGCGCAACATGCGGATGATCGCCGGCAAATGCATGATGGACAGGAACGTGCCGGAGGCGCTGCGCGACACCGCTAGAAGCGGTTACGACCAATCCAAGGCCCTAATCGAGAAATGGCACGGACGAGGGCGCCTGCTCTATGCCATCACCCCGCGCTGGGCGGGATCGAGCACGGAGGCGCAGCTCGAGGCGGCAGGCGCGCTGTGGCGCGAATACCCCGAACTCAACGTGCAGACTCACATCGCGGAGAACCGTGACGAAGTCACTTTCATCGCCAAGCTGTTCCCTGAGCGGAAGGACTTCCTCGACGTCTATGACCATTACGGTCTTGTGGGGCGGCGCGCCGTGCTCGGCCATGGCATCTGGCTCTCGGAGTCCGAGTTCGCCCGCGCGCACGAGCGGGACGCCTCGATCGCCCATTGCCCCACCTCCAACCTCTTTCTCATCTTAGCCGTCGGGAAAGCTTGCCGTTCCCGGGCGCCGGCCGGTAGCCGCGTTCTCAGTCCCGAGGATCGCTACGATCAGGTCTCCGGTCTGACTGACGGAGATGACATGCCAGTCCTCGTATCCTCTGAACTCAGAGAACGCGGCCATTCGCACTTGCACACTGTACTTGTCCTGCGCGGAAATGGCCCTGCCGCCCAAGAGGGCGAGCACTACCGGAATGATTAGCAGCAGCCAGGATGAAATTTTCGTCATCACTCATTCCTCCGTGCGGTCGAAGTACCATTATGCCGCAACCACGAACGGCGTGCATCAACGTCCGCTTTGGGTCATTAGCGGACATACTGACGAGTTCCGCGCTATGCCCGCTTTACCCCCAATACGGACGCTGGGCGGCACATCAAAGTCAGCATTTGCTATCGGTTTCTGAGTACCCGCCCCAGTCACAGTTACTACCGTGTCGAGCACGCCGGCGACCAGATTGCGGAAGGTTCGCGCGACCCCGAACACGAAAGCCGCGCACCGTCATCGACATTGAGCGGCGGCCAAGCTCAGGTGCAGCAAGGCCCACAGCGGTTTGTTCCGTCTGCGCGCCGTCAAGAACCCCAAACGGCCGATCATGTCGGCCTCGGCACCGATATCCCGGCGCCGCGCACGAGCTTCTCGCTGCGGCCGTCTCCATAGTGGCATACCCCAATCGATGGTGTCTGACACTTGGCGTGGAATGTGTCTGACACCTGAGCGTGAGTGGCTGACACCTATGGGACTGCGGAGAGCGCTGAGCGGCGCTACGTCTCAAAGACGAGCCGGTGAGCGAGGTGGTGGACGAAGGCAGAGGCCGCCGCGCACTTGAAGGCGGGGACGCTGAGGAATGATCGGCACATGCAAGAACTGGTTTGACGGAAGGGCCTTCGGCTTCATTGCGCCGGACGGCGGAGGTGATGACATTTTGTACACGCCACCGCCGTTCGTGACGGACGATTTCTTGAAGTCGGTGATCGCATTGTTCTGAACGGCTCAACGCTCATGTTCGATGTTCGGTTCGTTCGGGTTCCGAACCCCGAACAGGAATCCCGAACATCCGAACAAGCTGAACCTCAGTAGGCATTCAAGGGAAAATTGCGAGCTAGGTGCTTTGACGATTTATCTGGGCTTCTTTTTTGGGCGAGCGATCCGTTTCAGCTGGCTTCTTGTCATAGGCAATCATCAAGATTGCCATCAATATCACTGAAAATAATCCGGCCAAGGCGCCAATCCAAACCGGTGTCGACATCTGATGGTGGCTATGAGCGGCAATCTCGACTGCGACCGCGCTACCGCCAAGAGATGCAACGGCCGCAAATACAGTTGCGACAAGCGGTGTCCGCGACACTTCGCGTCCGCCTATCTGACCATCGCCACGCTGAACGAGGCCTATAAGATCGCCGCGCTGAACAGCCGCTATAATCGCCAGAGCGAGGTGCCCACCACGCCGTTCAGACAACGCCGCAGAGAGCACCGACGACAAGACCTATAGCCAATACGATCGAAGTCATTTTCACCTCCGATAGTTTGCCCCAAGCATATAGAACTTTCAGGCATACGAAGTCAGCCAGAACCTCGCCAACTGCAAGTTTCTCGAAATCGGCGAGCGCGTCGAGTTCAACTTTGAGGACAACCCCAAGGGCCCAAGGGCTGTCAACGTAACTCGATTGGCGAAAGACGGGTTTAGTCGATGGATGACACTGACTCGCCCCCCGCTGCGGCCTGCTTGGCAAAAAACTTGACGTTTTTCCGCTGTAGCCCCATATCTAGAGGGTCAAGACGCCCCGTCATCCCGAACTGTCACCGTATTGCGCGTTCGCCGATCGGCGCGGTTGAGGGGCTCTATCTCGCCACGCTCGGCGGCGCCGAAGACCGCATCGGCTCGCTTGAGGTAGGCCGCGAGGCCGACATCGCGGTGCTCGATCCCAACGCCACGCCGCTGCTCGCCTTCCGAACCCGGCGCTCGCGCTCCTTCGAAGAGACCCTGTTCAGTCTGATGACGCTTGGCGACGATCGCGCCGTGCGCGCGACCTATGTCGCGGGGGAACTGGCGCATGCCAGGCCCCCGGTTGACGGGTAAGCGTGCCTCGCCCATGGTCCGGCCATGACCGCCACACTGCAGCTCCAGCCGAGCGCCGTTGTAACCGTAGGCCAGGCCCGCTTCGGCAATGATCTGCCGCTCGCACTGATCGCCGGGCCGTGCGCGCTTGAGAGCCGGGCGCATGCGTTCGAGATGGCGCAAGCATTGAAAGAGATGGCGGCGCGGCTTGGCATCGGCCTCGTCTACAAGACCTCCTTCGACAAGGCGAACCGCACGAGCCTCACAAGCGTCCGCGGCATGGGGCTAGAGGAGGCTTTGCCGATCCTAGCCGAGATCAGGGCGAGCGTGGGGCTGCCGGTCGTCACCGACGTGCACGAGCCCGATCAATGCCAGCGCGTGGCGCAAGCCGTGGACGTGTTGCAGATCCCGGCCTTTCTCTGCCGGCAAACCGATCTGCTCCTGGCGGCTGCCCGCACGGGCAAGCCCGTGAATGTAAAGAAGGGCCAGTTCCTCGCGCCGTGGGACATGAAGCACGTGGTGGCCAAGCTCGTTGGCGCCGGCAACCCGAATGTCTTCGTCACAGAGCGCGGCGTCTCCTTCGGCTACAACACGCTTGTTTCAGACATGCGCGCGCTGCCAATCCTCGCCGAGACCGGGGCACCGGTGATTTTCGACGCCACCCATTCCGTGCAGCAGCCTGGCGGGCAAGGAGCGCAAAGCGGCGGCGAGCGGCGTTTCGTGCCGGTGCTAGCCCGCGCGGCCGTCGCCGTCGGCCTGGCCGGCGTGTTCATCGAGACCCATCAGGACCCCGACCGCGCGCCGTCGGACGGCCCGAACATGGTGCCACTCAAAGAGCTCGAGCCTCTGCTCGCCGAGCTGATCGCGATCGACCGGCTGGTGAAGCGTAGCCTTCAGGCCTAATTCTCGCCTGGCGGCCTCACCCTCGAGACGGGCCTTTGGCCCTCCTCAGGGTGAGGAGACAAGCCTTATGCTGAGGAGCGCGCGAAGCGCGCGTCTCGAAGCACGAGGCCGCGCGGCGCAGAGCTACTTTGCGGCGGCGACCTGGCCCAAATCCAAAGATGGGATGCGCTGTATCTCGAGCAGATCGAAATCGATCAGCACGCGCCCGTCGAGCGAGAGCTCACGGGCTCGTTCTTGATGTAGAAAATCCGGGCGCCGTAATAGAGCGTGAGCGACGGCCAGATCGATGCCGGGTCCGTGATCGGACAGAATTTATCGTCCGCTTCCTTACCGCAAGGCTCCTTGATCGCCTGCACCCGCTCCGAGAAGCCGAGCGGATGCCAATTGGCGTCGATCTCTCCCAATGCCCCATGGGCGGCATAAGTGGGATCGCAGCGAAACTCCTGCGCGAGCTTGCAATAGTCAGGATAATGGACGCCATAGGTGCTCCAGGCCCGACCAACGAAGGGTGGCCTGTCCTGCCCGAGCCCTAACCCCTTCAGTGCGTCAGGGCTTAAGCGCTCCTCGATGCCGAGCTTCTTGCCGGCGTCGAGCTTGGCGTCGACCTCGGCGACCATCTGCATCAGGCCGATCGCACTCACCGGCGTGATCTTTCGCGGCTGGCGGCGAAAGATGATAGCGGATACCCGGTCGCCAGCCTCGACGGTGGCACCGAGGAGCCGCGCCGCTTCGGCCGCGGTCCGTCCACGCATCTCGTCATAATCGGCGACAAGCGTATAAGCCTTTCCGTCCTTGCCGAGCGATTTCAATTGATCGCCAGACTGAAGCTCGTTGAGCTTCCGCACCACCAAACGGATCAACCGCTCGACGCGCGCATTGGTGAGGAGATCCTTGAACGACTGAGAGGGGCTGACGAGGTTGGGGGTGTCGCCAAATCGTACCGGGGGCTCAGGCTCCACCAGCTCTTCCCACAGCGCGCCGGACAATCCGGCAATCGACAGCACCAGCCCCGTGAGCAATAGCGCGATGGTGGTCAATTTCTGCCGGGCGCTGATCTCGCGGAGGTCCCTGTTGATCAGGACGGAGGCGAGATAGGCGCCACCCAGCACCAGCAAGGCGCCAATGACGCCGAGAATAAGCCCGGCCAAGTCGGAAGGCGCGAGCTCCGCCATCTGGAATGCTGCTCCGGCACTGCCGTTCATTGGTTCCACTTAACCGCGTCCGCGATAGGGGGCGACGCCCTGGTCCGGCAGCCAGAGACCGTCCGGCGGGACGCCATGCTGCCAGAACACGTCGATGGGAATGCCGCCGCGCGGAAACCAATAGCCGCCGATCCGCAAGAAGGCGGGCTCGATCAGATCGACGAGGCGCTTGCCGATGCCAACCGTCGCGTCCTCGTGGAAGGCACCCTGATTGCGAAAGCTGCCAAGGTAAAGCTTGAGCGACTTCGACTCGATCAGCCATTCCTTCGGCGCATAGTCGATGACGAAATGGGCGAAGTCCGGCTGGCCGGTGATCGGGCAGAGGCAGGTGAATTCGGGCGCGGTGAAGCGGGCGGCGTAGAGCGTGTCGGGATGGGGGTTGGCCACACGCTCGAGCAACGCCTCATCGGGCGAGCGGGGGAGGGGCGTCGCCTTGCCGAGTTGCTTCGGTCTGGTCGTCTTAGCGGCCATGGGGCTGCTTATTCCGCCGCGCGCAAACGCGGGTTTTGCAGGCGCGGTCCGGTATAGATGCAGCCTTCGCGGCAGCTGTCGCGCGCGATCTGAATTTCAGCGAGACCGGGAAGCCGGTTGTGCAGCCGGTCCCACAGCCACATCGCGATGCGCTCCAGCGTCGGCGCCGACAGGCCCTCGATGTCGTTCAAGAAGCGATGGTCGAGCGCCTCGCGGGCTTCGGCGAGCGCGGCTTCCAGATCGTCGAGATGCATGACCAAGCCGGTCTCCGCGTCCGGCTCGCCTTCAACGGCGACGCGGGCGCGGAAGGAATGGCCGTGCACCCGCGCATTAGGATGACCGGGAGGCGCCGAAGGCAGCCTATGGGCAGCCTCGAAGAAGAATTCCTTATAGACAAGCATGGTCGCTCTTTAGGGGATTTTGCCGCGGCAAACCAGGTCTTACGGCTTAACGAAGCCCGAGCAGCTTGTGGGTCTGGAGGCTTAAGCGCCATTTAGGGTGAGCCAGGCAATAGTCGATTACCGCGCGGACATTGCCGGCGGTTTTTGGCCCTTGATCCATGGGCTGCAGCAGGAAGTGCGTGAAGTCGAGGTCTTCGAGCTGCGCAGGGCTAAGGCGGCTTTGCGGAATAGACGAGCTTCAGCTCGTCGCCTGACCGTTGCGCCAGTGGCGCGCCCGGCTTGGGGCTCACGCAGATCCAGTCGATGGCGCGCGGCACCGGCAGCGTGCCGTTGGTCTCGATGGCGATCTCGAACCCATGGGCGTGCAGAGCGTCGATCAACGCCTCGTCCACCTGCAGCATGGGTTCACCGCCGGTCAGCACGACGAAGGGAGCGGTTCCGCTGTTTCCCCGCCAAGCCGCCCGGCAGGCTCCGGCCAGCGCTTCGGCATCCGCGAATTTCCCCCCGCCCGGACCGTCTGTGCCGACGAAGTCCGTGTCGCAGAAATTGCACGTCGCCGCCTCGCGGTCAGCCTCGCGTCCCGACCAGAGATTGCAGCCGGCAAAACGGCAAAACACCGCCGGCCGGCCGGCCTGGGCGCCTTCGCCTTGCAGCGTGTAGAAGATCTCCTTGACCGAATACATGGGCTGAAACTGGCCCTTCAAATGTCTCCAGGCAAGGTGTTGATCATTTGGGCGGTGGCGGCAGCTGATGCCCAGGAGGATTGATCGATCGTACCCAGGCGATGATTTTCCACAAATCGTCCGAGGTCTGGATGGCGGGACCCATAGGCGGCATCGGTATTGCACCTATACCTCCCTGTCCCAAGCGCGCGTAACCGTCTTTTTGGAGCTGCTGAGACCCGAGCGTCACGAGCCTGAACAGAGTGTCATCGCTGGCGCCCCAGAACCAGACGCCTGAGGTCAGTGGCGGGCATATGCCCCCGCCGCCAGTGCCGCCATGACATTCGTTACAGCCGGGCCGCAGGAATTGCTTGTGGCCTTCTTCCGCGTACTTGGCAAAATCCTGGTAGGGGCTTTTCAGTTCTCCCTTGGGGATCTTCGCTACGAGCTCAACGGGCGGTGTTTTGTCCCCAGCCTGGCAACACTCACCATCCTTGGATGCAGCTTCGCCCTCCGGGGCAGTCGTGCTTGCCTGGGATGACGTCTCATCGGCTGCCTGGGATATCCGGGGGACACCGCTAATGCTGAAAAGACCGAGTGCAACGAGTGCCGATATGCCGATGATCACGGTAAGCACGCTCTGAGCTCGCTTCATTCAGAAGACTCCGTTGGCCGAGAGTTGCGAAGGACACCGGGAATCGGTGTCCAGGGGTAGCGATTGGGGAGTGTCAAAGGCAATCATCGATCCGAGGCGAACTAATCGCGTTGAGCCGGGCGGTGCCATTCCTTGCGTGACGCCCGCCATTGCTTGAAGCCCTTTGCGCGGAGAAGACAAGCCGGGCAGGCGCCACAACCGTAGCCCCATTCATGGCGAACCCCCCGCTCGCCTTTGTAACAAGTATGCGTCTCCTCGATGATCAGGGCAACAAAGGACTGCCCGCCAAGCTCCTCCGCCAAGGCCCAGGTCTCGGCCTTGGAAAGCCACATCAGCGGCGTTTCGATGGTGAAATCGACCTCAGTGCCGAGCCTGATCGCCTCCTGTAACGCCCGCAAAGTGCGGTCGCGGCAATCCGGATAACCCGAATAGTCCGTCTCGCACATGCCACCAATTAACGCATGCAGACCACGGCGATACCCTAGCGCCGCGGCATAGGTGAGAAACACGAGGTTCCGCCCGGGCACGAAGGTGCTCGGCAGCCCCGAAGCCAGCATCTCGATCTCGGCGCCGGAGGTTAGCGCTGTGTCGCCGATGGCGCCGAAGCTCGCAATGTCGAGCACATGATCGGGCCCAAGCCGCTCACCCCAAGCCGGGAAGCCACGCCTGATTTCGCGCAACACGGTCTGCCGGCACCCGAGCTCGACATTATGCCGTTGGCCATAGTCGAAGCCGACGGTCTCCACGCGGGCGTAGCGGGTGAGCGCGGCGCCTAAGCAGACTGTCGAATCCTGCCCGCCGGAGAACAGCACCAAGGCACCGGTCTCACGCGTCATGGATCGTCTCCGATCGGGCCCACGCCAGAATTGGCGGTAAAGGCGCACATCCGACTTTCGCTCCACTCTCGCCTAGGCTATGAGGGCGTCACACTCGATTAGGGCCGTTTAGACCCTGTTATTCCCCAAATCACGTCAAAAAAAGCGAAGCCATGACCGCAATTGCTACCGTCGTCGGCCGGGAAATCATCGACAGCCGCGGCAACCCGACCGTCGAAGTGGATGTGGCACTGACTGACGGCGCCTTCGGCCGCGCCGCCGTGCCGTCCGGCGCCTCCACCGGCGCGCATGAAGCCCATGAGCTTCGCGACGGCGGCAAGCGCTATGGCGGCAAGGGCGTGCGCAAGGCGGTCGAGGCCATCAATGGCGAGATTCGCCAGGCGCTCGCCGGGTTTGATGCGAATGACCAGCGCGGGCTCGACAGACGCCTCTGCCAGCTCGATGGCACCGAGAACAAGAAGCGCTTGGGCGCCAACGCCATTCTCGGCGTTTCGCTCGCCAACGCTAAGGCCGCGGCGAGGTCCCATAATCAACCGCTTTACCGCTATCTCGGCGGGGCGGAGGCGACGCTTCTGCCGGTGCCGATGATGAACATCATCAATGGCGGCGCCCACGCCGACAATCCCGATCGATTTCCAGGAGTTCATGATCGCGCCGATCGGCGCGCCGACCTTCACCGAGGCATTGCGCATGGGGGTCGAGGTCTTCCACGCGCTGAAGAGCGCGCTGAAGGACGCCGGCCACACCACCGCCGTCGGCGACGAGGGCGGCTTCGCGCCCAATCTCGCCTCGACCCGCGCGGCACTCGACTTCGTCATGGCGGCGATCGCCGCCGCAGGCTTCAAGCCCGGCGAGGATGTCTATCTCGCACTCGACGTTGCCGCGACCGAGCTTTATGCCGGACGGGCGCTATTTGCTCAAAGGCGAGGGAAAGAGCCTCGACATCCGCGGATCTGGTCGCCACTTACGCCGAGCTCGTCGCCAACTATCCGATCTTCTCCATCGAGGACGGCATGGCGGAAGACGATTGGGACGGGCTGGCGCGCGCTCACCGAGGCGCTGGGAAGCCGGTGCCAGCTCGTGGGCGATGATCTGTTCGTCACCAACGTCACCCGGCTCAAGCAGGGCATCGATCAAGGCATCGCCAACGCCATCCTGGTCAAGGTCAACCAGATCGGCACCTTGAGCGAGACGCTCGATGCCGTGCGCATGGCGCAAAACGCGGGCTACGACGCAGTGATGTCCCATCGCTCTGGCGAGACCGAGGACGCCACCATCGCCGACCTCGCCGTCGCCACCAATTGCGGGCAGATCAAGACGGGTTCGCTCGCCCGCTCCGACCGCGTCGCCAAATACAACCAGCTGCTCCGCATCGAGGAAGAGCTTGGGAGCACCGCCCGCTATGCCGGCCGCTCGGTGCTAAATCGCCGCCGCTAACCCGCGCTTAACCCAATAAGCGCGATTCTTAGGAGAAGGTCTGTCCTTGTCATGGCCGGGCTTGTCCCGGCCATCCACATCTTTGCCTCGAAACCAAGGCGTGGATGCCCGGCACAAAGCCGGGCATGACGGATAAGGGTTGCACGGGGAAGTGATGCGTCTTCGATCCTTGATCTTTCCGCTGCTCGCTTGCGGCGCCGGCGGTTATTTCGCCTATCACCTCGAGATCGGCGATCACGGGCTTGAGGCGCGCGCCGATCTCGAGCGCCGCAAACACGTGCTCGAAGGCGAACTCGCGGGGCTCAAAGAGGTGCGCCAGCGCTTGGAGCGGGACGTTGCCCTGCTCAGGCCGGAAAGCCTCGATCCTGATATGCTGGACGAGCGCGCCCGCGCCATTCTGAACCTCGCCAATCCCGACGACCTCATCATGCTGAAGCGCCGGCCACCGACCGAGACGACGGGTGCGTTGCCCAAGCGCTGACGACGACGGCAGCTTTCTCCATTTCCTCAAGAGCTATATGGCGAGTTGATGAAATCGCTTGGCTTTCCGGCGAATCCCAACTCGTGTTAGCGTTGTTCGGGAATGCGAGGAGCGAACTCTTGACCACGCTCGCCGACGGGGCCGAGACCCTGCCAGCCCCAGATCCCGCGCCATCCATCGTCCCGCCCGAGGCGCTTGCCTCCGCGCTCGCGCTCGAGCATGGCAGCGCGCCAAGCCTCACGCCCGAGCAGGAGCTGCACGCCTATCGCCAGATGCTGCTCATCCGCAGATCCGAGGAGAAGGCCGGGCAGCTTTACGGCATGGGACTGATCGGCGGATTCTGCCACCTCTATATCGGCCAGGAGGCCGTCGTCACCGGCATGGAGATGGCGCGCGGAGAGGGCGATCAGGTGATCACCGCCTATCGCGACCACGGCCATATGCTGTCGAGCGGCATGGACCCCAAAGGCGTGATGGCCGAACTGACCGGCCGTCGCCACGGCTACTCCAAGGGCAAAGGCGGCTCCATGCACATGTTCTCGGTGGCCAAGAATTTCTATGGCGGCCACGGCATCGTCGGCTCGCCGGCGCCGCTCGGCACCGGGCTCGCCTTCGCCAATAAATATCGCGGCAACGACCGCGTCTGTCTCACTTTCTTCGGCGAGGGCGCCACGAACCAGGGCCAGGTCTATGAAAGCTTCAACATGGCCTCGCTGTGGAAGCTGCCCGTGGTCTATGTCATCGAGAACAATCATTACGCCATGGGCACGCTCGTCGAGCGGGCAAGCGCTTTGGCCGAGGAGCTGTATCATCGGGGCTCCGCCTTCGGCATCCCGGGCATACAGGTCGACGGCATGGATGTGCGCGCCGTCAAGGCCGCCGGCGAAGAGGCGATCGCGCAAGTGAGAGGCAGGCGCCGGGCCGATGATCCTCGAGATGCGCACCTATCGCTATCGCGGTCATTCCATGTCCGATCCCGCCAAATATCGGACCCGCGAGGAGGTCCAGGAAATGCGCACGCAACGCGACCCCATCGAGCTGTTGGGCAAGCGCATGATCGAGGATGGTACCGCCGACGAGGACCGGCTCAAGCAGATCGACAAGGACATTCGCGCCATCGTTGCAACGAGCTGCCGAATTTGCCACCCACGATCCCGAGCCGAAGCCTGACGAGCTCTATACCGACGTGGTCGCACGCCCTTAGAACTGAGCCCGACACACGATGCCCACCGAAATTCTGATGCCGGCGCTCTCTCCCACCATGGAGGAGGGCACGCTCGCCAAATGGCATGTGAAGGAAGGCGACGAAGTCCGCACCGGCGACGTCATTGCCGAGATCGAGACCGATAAGGCAACCATGGAGGTCGAGGCCATAGATGACGGCAAGGTCGGCAAGCTCCTGGTGCCCGAGGGCACCGAGCACGTGCCGGTCAATCAACCGATCGCGCTCCTGCTAACGGATGGGGAGGACTCGGCCGCATCCTTCGAGACACGGCTTTCGGCCGCCCCTCAGGATGAGGGTCTCGCGCCTCACCCCGACGGCCTAGCGCCTCACCCTGAGGAGGGCTCGCCAGCGACCGTCTCGAAGGCCGAGGGCCATGACGATTCCCTCTCACCCGGGCCCTCTCCCCACCGGGGCGAGGGGGATTTCGCTCAGATGGCCAAAATCGCTGAAATGATCAAAATGGCTCCCTTCCAGTCGCCTGCGGAAGCCAGCGCCGCTGAAAGGATTCCGATCTTGGCGAGGTACCGCCGGAGATCGAGAAGGCGCCGGCGGGACCACAACAGGCGCCGGCCGAGCCGCGCCCCGAAGCAGCAATCCCTCCGGGCACCAAGATGGTCACCATGACCGTGCGCGAGGCACTCCGCGACGCCATGGCCGAAGAAATGCGCGCTGACGATAGCATCTTCGTCATGGGCGAGGAGGTCGCCCAATATCAGGGCGCCTATAAGGTGACCCAAGGCCTGCTCGAGGAATTCGGGAGAGGCGCGTGGTCGACACGCCCATCACCGAATATGGCTTCGCCGGGGTCGGCGTCGGTGCGGCCTTTGCCGGCCTCCGGCCGATTGTCGAGTTCATGACCTGGAATTTCGCCATGCAGGCGATCGACCACATCGTCAACTCCGCAGCCAAGACGCTCTATATGTCGGGCGGGCAGATGCATTGCCCGATCGTGTTTCGAGGTCCGAACGCCGCGGCCTCGCGCGTCGCCGCCCAGCACAGTCAGGATTTCTCCGCCTGGTATGCGAGCGTGCCGGGGCTGAAGGTAATCGCTCCCTATACCGCCGCTGACGCCAAGGGCCTGCTCAAAGCCGCCATCCGCGATCCGAGCCCAGTGGTGTTTCTCGAGAATGAGATTCTGTACGGCCAGAGCTTCGAGGTGCCGAAGCTCGAGGACTTCGTCCTGCCGATTGGAAAAGCACGCGTTGCACGCAGCGGTTCGGACGTCACCATCGTCTCCTATTCGCGGGGCATGGCCTATGCGCTCGAAGCCGCGAAGCGTCTGGCCGAGGAGGGGATCGAGGCGGAAGTGATCGACTTGCGCACGCTCCGCCCCCTCGACATCGAGACGGTGATCGCCTCGGTGAGAAAAACCAACCGCATCATCACCGTCGAAGAGGCCTGGCCGGTCTGCTCCGTGGGCACGGAGATCTGCGCGGCGGTCGCCACGGAGGCCTTCGACCATCTCGATGCGCCGCCTCTCAAGGTCACTGGCGCCAATGTGCCGATGCCCTACGCCGCGAATTTGGAGAAGTTTGCGTTGCCGTCGGTCGAGCAGGTGATCGCGGCCGTGAAATCCGTCTGTTATCGGGAGTAAGGCGCATGGACGAAGCCCCCATGGACTGGAGGAGGGCGGGTGTCACTGCGGCGCGGTGAGGTTCGCAGTGCTGGCGCCGGACGAGATCGAGGCCAGGGAATGCAATTGCTCGATCTGCCGCATGACCGGGTTTTTGCACCTCATCGTAGCCGGCAGAGCGCTTCCGCCTACTCAAAGGCGACGAGATGCTCACGACCTATGACTTCAACACAGGCACGGCGAAGCATCATTTTTGCTCCATCTGCGGCATCAAGAGCTTCTACGTGCCGCGTTCCAAGCCCGACGCCTTCAGCGTCAATGTGCGCTGCCTCGACGATGGCGCCGTTAGCGTCACGCGCATCGCTTTATTCGACGGGCAACATTGGGAAGAGCAGATGGCCGCGCTCGCCGCTGAGCGGGACGCCCGCGCGGCGAACGCCTGACAATGCCGACCCCGATCCTCATGCCCGCTTTGTCGCCCACCATGGAGGAGGGCAAGCTAGTCAAATGGCATGTCCGCGAGGGTGACGACGTGTCACGTCGGGCGACGTCATCGCCGAGATCGAGACCGACAAGGCGACCATGGAGGTCGAGGCGGTGGATGAAGGGACCATTGGCAAGCTCCTGGTGGCCGAAGGCACCGAACATGTCCCGGTCGACCAGCCCATCGCGTTGCTGATGACCGAGGACGAGGACGAAGCCAGGGCCTCATCCTTCGAGACGCGGCCCATGGCCGCTCCTCAGGATGAGGAGTTATCGCCTCATTCTGACGGCTTGGCGCCTCATGCTGAGGAGAGCGCGGCCGCGCCCGTCTCAAAGGGCGAGGCTGCGGGCTATTCCCCCTCACCCCCCCCTCTCCCCAATGGGGAGAGGGGGTAAACGGCTACGCGGAGCGAGTGTTTATGTCGCCGTTGGCGCGGCGGCTTGCCCGCGAGCGCGGGCTAGACCTTCGCGCGCTGCATGGCTCTGGTCCACGCGGGCGCATCGTCAAGGCGGATATCGAGCAGGCTGCGCTTGCAAAGCCTCACGCCGAAGAGTCCGCCGAGATCTTCGAGGCCGCCGAAGCGGTGCAGGAGCCCGAGCGGCGCAGCCTGGTGCGCACACGTCCCGGCCCCGCCTCAGCCGGACTGACCGACGCGCAGGTCCTCGCGCTATATGAGCCGGGCAGTTTCGAGCTTGTGCGCCATGACACGATACGCCGCGTCATCGCCGAGCGACTGACGCTCGCCAAGCAGACCATCCCGCATTTCTATCTCTCGATGGATTGTGAGCTCGATGCGGTGCAGGCCGCGCGCGAGCGGCTGAACGGCATGGCGCCGAAGGACGGCCTCGCGCTTTCAAGCTCTCGGTCAACGACTTCATCATTAAGGCGCTCGCCATGGCGCTGCAAAAGGTGCCACGCGCCAACGCCACCTGGACCAATGAGGGGCTGCTGCTGCATCGCGACTCCGACGTCGCCGTCGCCGTGGCGCTGCCAGAGGGCGGCTTGTTCACCCCCGTGATCCGCAATGCCGAACTCAAAAGCCTGTCGGAGATCTCCAACGAGATGAAGGACTTGGCTGCGCGGGCGCGCTCGAAGCGGCTCGCCCCCCACGAATATCAGGGCGGCACCACGACCATCTCCAATCTCGGCATGTATGGCATTGCCCGCTTCGATGCGGTGATCAATCCGCCGCAGGCGAGCATCCTCGCCGTGGGCAAGGCCGAGAAGCGTCCGGTGATCAAGAACGATGCGGTGAAGATCGCGACCATGATGAGTGCGACGCTGTCGGTTGATCACCGAGTGATCGACGGCGCGCTCGGCGCCGAGCTGCTCGGCGCTTTCAAGACCTTCATCGAAGACCCAGTGACCATGCTGATTTAGGTGCGTCTCGTTCTGACTGCATTGGCTTGAATGTCATGAGCGACACTAGCTTCGATATTGCCATGATTGGCGCAGGTCCCGGCGGCTATGTCGCGGCGATCCGCGCAGGCCAGCTCGGGCTCAAAACGGTGATCATCGAGCGCGAGCATCTCGGTGGCATCTGCCTCAATTGGGGCTGCATCCCGACCAAGGCGCTGCTCCGCACCTCAGAGCTGTATCACCAGATGGGCCGCGCCTCGAAGTTCGGCTTGGCCTGCCGACAATGTCCGCTTCGACCTCGGCCGTGTGGTCGAGCGCAGCCGGAAAGTTGCCGCGCGGCTTGCCAATGGCGTCGCCTACCTCATGCAGAAGAACAAGATCACCGTGATCGACGGCACCGCGCGGCTGCAAGGGCAGGGCAGGATCGCGGTGACCGGCGAGGACGGCCAGCAACTCCCCGAGATCGAGGCCAAGCATATTGTGATCGCGACCGGCGCGCGGGCGAAGGTGCGGCTTGGGCTCGAGCCCGACGGGAAACTGATCTGGACCTATAAAGAGGCGATGGTGCCGCCGAGTTTTCCCAAATCCATGCTCGTCGTCGGTTCAGGCCCCATCGGCATCGAATTCGCAAGCTTCTACCGCGCGCTCGGCGCCGAGGTGACGGTGGTGGAAATGCTCGACCGCATCCTGCCCGCGCGAGGATGCGGAGATCTCGGCGCTCGCACGCAAAGCCTTCACCAAGCAGGGCATGGTCATCCATACGAGGACCGCGGTGGAGCATCTCGCCCTTCACGGCGACAGCGTCACGGCGACGCTTCGGCGGCCTGACGGCATTGCCGATGAGCTGACGGCGGTCGATCGGGTCATTCTCGCCATCGGCATCACCGGCAATGTCGAAGGGCTGGGGCTTGAGGAGCAGGGGGTCAAGATCGAGAAGGGCCATATCGTCGTCGATCAATGGTGCCCGGACAGCCACGCCCGGCGTCTACGCGATCGGCGACGTGGTCGGACCGCCCTGGCTTGCCCACAAGGCGAGCCATGAAGGCGTGCTCTGCATCGAGAAGATCGCGAGCGTCGAGGGCGATCACCCGCTCGACAAGACGACGATCCCGGCCTGCACCTATAGCTCTCCGCAACTGGCAAGCGTGGGCCTCACCGAGGAGGCCGCGCGGTCAGGGGGGGCGCGAGGTCAAGATCGGCCGCTTCCCCTATCAGGCCAATGGCAAGGCAATCGCGCTAAGCGAGACCGAAGGCCTGGTCAAGACCATCTCCGACGCGGAAACCGGCGAGCTGCTCGGCGCGCATATGATCGGGGCCGAGGTGACCGAGCTGATTCAGGGCTTCGTCATCGCCAAGCGCCTCGAAACCACCGAGGTCGAGCTGATCTCCGCCATCTTCCCGCCTCCGACGCTGTCGGAGATGATGCACGAATTGGTTCTCGAAGCTTACGGCCGCGCGCTCCACATCTAGAGCCATGGGGGACAGCCGTCGGGCGGCGTGCTAGAGGAAACGGAAAGCTAAAGAGCGGGGAGCATCGACCATGGCGCTGATCATCGGCCTGATCATTTTTCTCATCGTCGGCCTCGCCGCCGGCGCGCTCGCATCCTTCTATATGGGCCGCCAGCAGGATTTGTGGATGAACCTGCTGATCGGCGTCATTGGCGCTATGGTCGGCGGCTTTATCGCGCAGCTGCTGGGTCTCACCGCCTATAACGTCATCGGCGAGGTCGTCGTCGCCACCTTGGGCGCCATCCTCTGCCTTTACGTCTGGCAGAGGATCCGGGGAACTTGAGCCGGGCGTTGCATCCGCCGAGATCGCCTATATCTATACGAAGTGCGAGACCCGGTAGAGTCGCTGGACCGTGTGCGGCGTTGCGGCTGGTTTCAATCGCGGGAGGCTCAAATGGAATCTGAAGCGCACGGACTTCTGGCCATGCCAGGGGTCGGCTTTTTCGGCATGCTGATCATCGGTATTCTGGCCGGCTACATCGCCGAGAAGGTGACGGCGAGCGATCAAGGCCTGCTCACCGATCTACTCGTCGGCATCGCGGGCTCGTTCGTCGGCGGCTCGCTCGCCAATCTCCTCGACATTCACTACCAAGGCTGGCTCGGCAATTTCATCGTCGCCTCGACCGGCGCCGTGCTCCTGCTCTGGGTCTGGCGCAGGCTCAGAGGGACAACATAACCGGCGAGGTTAGCCTCTTGTCATGGTGACGGCGTTGGACAGCGCAACCGTGGGCGGGCCGCGCCATCCGGAGAAGGCGCGGCTGGCCGATACCCCTGTTTTGCCGAAGCCCGCCTGGATCCGGGTCAAGGCGCTAGGCGCGGGAAGCTTCGATGCAACGCGCGCGGTCCTGCGGACGCATCGCCTCCACACCGTCTGCGAGGAGGCCGCCTGTCCGAATATCGGCGAATGCTGGGGCAAGCGGCACGCGACCATCATGATCCTGGGCGACATTTGCACCAGGGCTTGCGCCTTCTGCAATGTGCGGACCGGGCGGCCAGGAGCGCTCGACCCTTCCGAGCCCGAGCGTGTCGGCAGCGCCATCGCCGAGCTTGGGCTCGCCCATGTGGTGGTGACCTCGGTCGATCGCGACGACCTCGCCGATGGCGGCGCCGCGCATTTCGCCGCAACCATCGGCGCAATCAGAAGCCACGCGCCAGCGACCAGCATCGAGGTGCTGACCCCCGATTTCTTGCGGAAAGACGGAGCGCTCGACGCCGTGATGGCGGCGCGCCCCGATGTATTCAACCACAATCTCGAGACGGTACAGTCGCTTTATCGGCGCATCCGCCCAGGCGCGCGCTACGCCCATTCCTTGCGGCTGTTGCAACGCGCCAAAGAGCTCGATCGCTCGGTCTTCACCAAATCCGGGATCATGTTGGGCCTGGGCGAAACCCAGACGGAAGTGCTTGAACTGATGGACGATTTACGCGGGAGCCAACTCGACTTTCTGACCCTCGGCCAATATCTGCAGCCGACTCTCAAGCACGCGGCGATCGACCGTTTCGTGACGCCCGAAGAGTTCGACGCCTTCCGTGAAGCGGGCGAAGCCAAGGGCTTCCTGCTCGTGGCCGCGAGCCCGCTCACCCGGTCCTCCTATCACGCGGCCGAGGACTTCGCGCGGCTCAAGGCAGAGCGGCAAGCCGCGCTTGACCGTTAGCCGTTCCGGTCCAGCACGCTCCTCATGCACGTTTACGAGACCAAGCACCCGATCGCCCATAGCGCCGACGAAATGTTCGCGCTCGTCGCCGATGTCGAGAGCTACCCAAAATTCCTGCCGCTCTGCGAGGCGTTGACGCTGAAACGCCGCGAGCAGCGGGAGGGCAAGGAGGTGCTCACTGCCACCATGAGGGTGGGCTACAAGCTCATCCGCGAGAGCTTCACCACCGAGGTTGTTCTCGATCCGGCCGCCCGCACCATTCTCGTGCATTATCTCGACGGGCCTTTCGCCTTTCTCGAAAACCGCTGGACGTTTCTGCCCATCACGGCGGCCTGCGAGATCGATTTCTATATCGGCTACAGCTTCCGCTCGCGCCTCTTCGAGCGGCTGATCGGCACACTGTTCGACAAGGCGGTGCGGCGCTACACCGCCGCCTTCGAGGCGCGCGCCGATGCCATCTATGGCACGCCCGCGCCCGCTATCGCCTCACAACACTGAGGCAAGCAGGCTGAGTGCGCGCTGTACGCTCTCGCGCCTGATCTCGGCCCGGCCGCGATCGCCGAACAGGACGCGCTCGTGCCGTACGGCATCATCGCGCCGGGCGGCGGCGAAATGGACGAGCCCCACCGGCTTGTCCGCCGTCCCGCCGTCAGGCCCGGCGATGCCGGTGACGGCAACGGCGATGGTGGCGCGGGAATGGGTCAAGGCGCCGCCCACCATGGCGCGGGCGACGTCCTCGCTCACCGCGCCGTGGCGCTCGATCAGCCAGGCCGGCACGCCGAGCATCTCGCTCTTGGCGGTATTGGAATAGGCGACGAAGCCTCGCTCGACCACGTCCGAGGATCCGGGAATGGCGGTGAGCGTGGCGGCCACGAGGCCGCCGGTGCAGGATTCGGCGGTGGCGATCAGCACCCCGCGCTGCCGGCAAGCGTCGAGCAACGCCGCGGCTTGGGCGATGATGCCCCGATCGATCTTGAGCGAGCAGGTCATGGCGAACCGATCATGGCAGCCGCACCGTGGCCGTGGCCATAGCGGCGATGCCTTCGCCCCGACCGATGAAGCCCAAGCCTTCATTGGTCGTGGCCTTGATGCTGATTTGGGAGAGCGCGAGGCCGAGGATCTCGGCGAGCTTCGCGCGCATGACGTCGCGGTAAGGCCCGATGCGAGGGGCCTCACAGATGAAGGTCAGATCGACATGCACGATTGCGCCCCCGCGTGCCCTGAGCCTCTCCGCCGCATCCTTGAGGAACAGCTCCGAGGCCGCTCCTCGCCAGCGCGCATCCGAAGGCGGAAAGTGAACGCCGATATCGCCATCGGCAATGGTGCCAAGCAGCGCATCGGTCAAGGCATGCAGACCAACATCGGCGTCGCTGTGGCCCGTAAGCTTCTTCTGATACGGGATGCTCACCCCGCAAAGGATCACCGCGTCGCCCAGCCCGAAGGCATGCACATCGTAGCCCGTGCCGACGCGGACGGCACCAAGCGCCTGCGCCGTTCGCAGCTGCAGCAATTCGTCGGCGCTGGCGAGATCCTCCGCTGAAGTGAGCTTGCGGTTGGCTTCCGAGCCCTCGACCAGGGCGACATCGAGACCGAACCATTCGGCGATGCCGGCATCGTCGGTGAAAATGGCGTTGGCCTCTTTGGCCGCGGCGCGATGGGCGGCAAGGATCGCATCGAAGCGGAACCCTTGCGGCGTCTGCGCGCGCCATAGCGCGTCGCGGTCAAGCGTGCCGCTCACACGGCCCGCGCTGCCCCTTTTCAGCGTATCGGTGACGGGCAGGCAGGGAAGGGCGCCGGCATGTGCGTCGAGGCTGTCGATGACGCGGCCGATCAGTCCCGCATCGACGAAAGGCCGCGCGGCGTCGTGGATCAGAACGCGATCGGGTGCCTCCGAAATGAGCGCCTCAAGCCCCGCGCGGACGGAATCCTGACGCCGCAGACCGCCGGGAACTGGCGGCCGCAAGCGCCCGGCAAAGTCCCGCGCAGCCGCGTCATACAGGGCGGCATCGTCTGGATGGATCACAACGATCACGTCGCCGACGCGCGGATGAGCGACAAAAGCGCCGATCGTGCGACCGAGCATCGGCACTCCGCCGATTGGCCAATATTGCTTAGGCACCAGAGACTTATGGCCCGCGGCTCTGACGCCACGACCGGCAGCCACGATAAGGGCCGTGACGCTCATCGGCGGGTCCTCCAATGCGTGCCGACGCTTGCCGAACCAAGTTTTTTGCACTGCGGCAATTGTCGTATTGCTCCTGCGTTAAATCCCTCGTATTCTGCACAATAAAAGATCATAGCACCCTGCTGCACATTATTTGTGCAAGCTAACCAAGGATCGAGGATACACCGCTTGAGCGCAGCGACCAAAAAACAGGACACGCGCCGTCATCCCCAACCCGAGCCGATCCCACCGGAAGCGCTGCTGAGCGCCCTGCCGCATCCTCTGCTCGTGATCGGCGAGGGGCTAGGCATCGAATATGTCAACACCGCTTGCGAAGACTTCTTTCAAATGAGCGCGTCCGTTCTCTGCCGCCATACGCTAGGGGATGTCGTCGCCTTCGGCAGTCCGCTCATCGCGCTCGTCGAGCAGGTCCAGCGCAACGGCACGCACGTCAACGAGTATGGGGTCGACCTCGGCTCGTACCGCTTCGACGTCCCGAAGCTCGTCGACCTATACGGCGGACCGTTGCCCGAGGCTCCGGGCCGCGTGCTGATCATGCTGCAACAGCGCAGCATGGCGCAAATGATCGAGCGCCAGCTGACCCATCGCGGCGCGGCACGTTCGGTCTCGGGCTTAGCCGCGGTGCTCGCCCATGAGATCAAGAACCCGCTCTCCGGTATCAGGGGCGCGGCGCAGCTGCTTGAAAGCGAGCGCACCGATAGCGACCGCACCCTGACCCAGCTCATCTGCGCGGAGTCCGATCGAATCTGCAAGCTCGTCGACCGCATGGAGATCTTCGGCGACGAGCGGCCGTTGCAACGCGAGCCGGTCAACATCCACGACGTGCTCGACCACGTGAAGCAGATCGCCGTCAACGGTTTTGCGAAGCAAATCAAGATCGTCGAGCATTACGATCCCTCTTTGCCGTCGGTCCCGGGTAGCCGTGACAAGCTGATCCAGGTGTTTCTCAATCTCATCAAGAACGCGGCCGAAGCCATCGGCGAGGATCGCGTCGACGGGCAGATCACGCTCTCGACCGCGTTCCGTCCGGGCGTCCGCCTCTCGGTCCCGGGCAGCCAGGCAAGAGTGAGCCTACCGCTTGAGATTGCCGTGGAGGACAACGGCGCGGGCGTTCCGACCGACCTCATGCCGCATCTGTTCGATCCCTTCGTCAGCACCAAGCCGTCGGGGAGCGGCCTAGGGCTTGCATTGGTGGCCAAGATCGTCGGCGACCATGGCGGCATCATCGAATGCGACTCGCGGCCGCGGCAGACGATCTTTCGCGCCCTCATGCCGATGGCCGAGAGCGAAACAGCGCAAACGGGGCACGTTTAGAGCATGGCCAAGGGCAATATTCTCATCGCCGACGACGACGCCGCGATCCGCACGGTGTTGAACCAGGCCTTGGCGCGTGCGGGCTACGCGCCCCGCGCCACCGGCAACGCGGCAACGCTCTGGCGCTGGATCAGTCAAGGCGAAGGAGACCTCGTCATCACCGACGTGCTGATGCCGGACGAGAACGCCTTCGACCTCATCCCGCGCGTGAAGAAGCTGCGGCCCGATCTGCCGATCATCGTGATGAGCGCGCAAAACACCTTCATGACCGCAATCACCGCGGCGGAGCGGGGCGCCTACGAATATCTGCCTAAGCCCTTCGACCTGAACGAGCTCGTTGCCGTGGTCGGGCGGGCGCTTGCCGAGCCTCGACGTAAAGCGCAACGGCTTGCGCCGGAGGCCAGTGAAGGCTTGCCGCTCATCGGCCGTTGCCCGGCGATGCAGGAGATCTATCGGGTTCTGGCGAGGCTCACCCAGACCGACTTGACGGTGATGATCACCGGCGAATCGGGGACCGGCAAGGAGCTCGTCGCCCGCGCTCTGCATGATTACGGCAAGCGGCGCAACGGCCCGTTCGTCGCCATCAACATGGCGGCGATCCCTCGCGAGCTCATCGAATCGGAGCTGTTCGGCCACGAGAAGGGCGCCTTCACCGGCGCACAGCACCGTCATATCGGCCGCTTCGAGCAGGCCGAGGGCGGCACGCTGTTTCTCGACGAGATCGGGGACATGCCGATGGAGGCGCAGACCCGCCTGCTTCGCGTCCTGCAGGAAGGCGAGTACACGACGGTTGGCGGGCGGACGCCCATCCGCACCAATGTTCGGATCATCGCCGCCACCAACCGCGACTTGCATCAGCAGATCGATCAGGGCCTGTTTCGCGAGGACCTATTCTACCGGCTGAACGTGGTCCCGCTCCGACTGCCGCCGCTGCGGGAGCGGCTGGAGGATATCCCCGACCTCGTACGCCACTTCCTCGGCATCGCCGAGAAGGAAGGGCTGCCCTCGAAGAGTTTCGAGCCCGCCGCCGTCGAACGGCTGAAGCGCTATCACTGGCCGGGAAACGTCCGCGAGTTGGAGAACCTCGTGCGCCGCTTGTCGGCGATCTACGCCCAAGACACCGTCACCGGCGAGATGGTCGAAAGCGAGCTCGCATCCGTCGCCCGGACGCCCTTTGCCGACACGGCCGAACGGACCGGCGACCTCTCCGAGGCGGTCGAGCGGTTTCTCTCGGACTATTTCGTGAGCTTTGGCCAGGACCTGCCGCCCTCCGGCCTCTATACCCGCGTGCTCCGCAAGATCGAGCTGCCGCTGATCTCCGCGGCGCTTGCAGCAACGCGGGGCAATCAGATCCGCGCCGCCGACCTGCTCGGCCTCAATCGCAACACTCTGCGCAAGAAGGTACGAGAGCTTGGCATCAGGGTCCTCCGAACACCTGGTCCTTAGCCAGCGCGTGCGTTATCCATTTCCGCTCCAGCCCCGGCGTTGCAATCAACATGCTCGCTTTGGGACAATTGTCGCCAAAGCGCCACATTTGTGATCTTATTGCATCATATCTATGGCTGAGCGCTCCCATATAGCGGACCATGGGCGAGCAGGGGGCATGGGTTGAGTAACCTACTGAATTCGTTGCGAAAAACGGCGGAGAAGATGGGATTGTGGCGTCCGCGCCGCGAGCCCCCCTCGCGCGCCGACGACGTTTTGGCAAGCCCGGAACCGGCGCTCCTAGCCGGTCAGGGACCAGGCTCTGACCGTTCCAGGCGGCGGCTGCCCTTCAAGCTCGGCCTGATCACCATGATGATGTCGCTCGGCTCGGGCCTTGCGACCTACGTCATCCTCACCGGCCTCACGCCCATCGTGCCGACCCACCGTGTCGTGGTCGGGATGCTGCTCATCAACCTCGTGCTCGTCCTCGCGATGGTGATGATCATCGCCTGGCAGGTAACGGGGCTGTGGCTTGCGCGCCGCCGGCAGGTCGCCGGCGCGCAGCTTCATGTTCGCATCGTCAGCCTGTTCAGCGTGATCGCGGTGGCGCCCGCTATCCTGCTTGCGGTCTTTGCCAGCATCTCGCTCGACCGCGGCCTCGACCATTGGTTCTCCGACCGTACCAAAGCCATTATCCAGAGCTCGATCGACGTAGCCACGGCCTACCTCCAGGAGCATGGCCAAGTGATCCGTGCCGACACGCTCGGCATGGCCAAGGATATCGACGAGGCCGTCAGTCTGGTGAAGTCGCGGCCGCAGAGCTTCGGCAATTTCCTTGCCTCGCAAGCGGCGATCCGGGCCTTGCCGATCGCCTATCTGATCGACGGCGAGGGGAAGATTCTCGCGACCGCGGCAACGCAGGCGGACGTTCCCTATCAGCCGCCACCGCAGCCGGCGATGGACCTCGCCAAGAAGGGCCAAGTGATCGTGATCGCGCCCGGCCAGACCGCGCTGGTCGGCGCCATCAAGTCGCTCGACAACTTCAACGACACCTATCTCTATGTGCTTCGCCCGGTGAATGCGCGTGTGTTGCAACAGCTGCGCGAAACCCGCGCCAACGTCGCCGAATACCAGCTGCTCGAGCAGCGCCGCGCCGGCGTGCAGGTGGCCTTCGGGCTCATGTATGTGGCCATCGCGCTCACTTTGCTGCTGTCTGCCATCTGGATCGGCATGTGGTTCGCGAGCCGCCTGGTGGCGCCGATCCGGCAGCTGATGCGCGCGGCACAGCAGATCTCGGAAGGCAATCTCAGTGTCGAGGTGGGGGTGCGTCCCGCCGACGGCGACCTCGCCGTGCTTGGCGCGACCTTCAACACCATGACCTCCGAGCTCAAGGGTCAACGCGACGCGCTGGTCGGCGCCAATACCACGCTCGACGAGCGGCGGCGCTTCATGGAGGCCGTGCTGTCGGGAGTGACCGCTGGCGTGGTGGGCGTGGACGCCGATGGCACGATCACGCTCATCAACCGCTCCGCCGAGACCCTGCTCGGTGCGAAGGAGAAGAACCTGTCCGGCAAGCCGCTTGCCGAAGCCATCCCCGAATTCGGCCCGCTCATGAAACGCGCGCAGAAACAGGGCAAACGCCTGGTCACCGACCAGATTGCGCTCCGCCGCGGCGGCGCCGAGCATAATTTCGCCGTTCGCGTTACCAGCGAGGGAACCGACCGGCAGGCACAAGGTTATGTCGTGACTTTCGACGACATCACCGAGCTCGTCAGCGCCCAGCGCAGCACCGCCTGGGCCGACGTGGCGCGACGCATCGCGCATGAGATCAAGAACCCGCTCACGCCGATTCAGCTCTCGGCCGAGCGCATCCGCCGCAAATACGGCGACTCCATTACCAAGGATCGCGAAGTGTTCGACCAGTGCACCGACACCATCATCCGCCAGGTGTCCGATATCGGAAAAATGGTCGACGAGTTCTCCGCTTTCGCCCGGATGCCGAAGCCGGTGATGGAGGTGCACGATGTCCGCGACATTGTGCGCGAGGCCGTGTTCCTATTCCAAGTGAGCCGACCCGAGATCACCTTCGAGCTCGATCTTCCGGATAAGCCCACAGTGATGCTTTGCGATCGGCGCCTTTTGACCCAGGCCGTGACCAACCTCGTCAAGAATGCGAGCGAGGCCGTCGAGGCCGTCCTTGAAGCCGAGCCCGAACGACCCGACAAGGGGCACGTCATCGCCAAGGTGCGAGCAAAGGGCGATCGACTACAGATCGCCGTCATCGACAATGGCTGCGGGCTGCCCAAGGAAAATCGCCAGCGCCTGGTCGAGCCTTACATGACGACACGAGCCAAGGGCACGGGGCTCGGTCTGGCCATCGTGCAGCGCATTACCGAGCAGCATGGCGGCACGCTGCAGCTTGCCGATGCGCCGAAACGTAACGGCAAAGTGCAGGGAGCGTCGGTACGCATGGAGCTGCCCATCCGAGAGATGGACGAGGTCCTTGCCAGCACCGAGGCGAATGGGGAGGGCGCCTCGCTTCAGGCGAAGGCTGCCGAGGCGGCGGAATGAACGGAGGAGGAGCAACCCATGGCGTCTGACATCCTCGTCGTCGACGACGAAGCCGATATCAGAGAGCTAGTGTCCGGCATCCTTGAGGACGAGGGGCATGGCACCCGGCTCGCCAAGGATAGCGACGAAACGCTTGCGGCCATCGAGCAACGGCGCCCCTCGCTCGTCATCCTCGACATTTGGCTGCAAGGCTCGAAGCTCGATGGCCTCGACCTGCTCGACCGCATCAAGCGGGCCCATCCCGACTTGCCGGTGGTGATCATCAGCGGCCACGGCAATATCGAGACCGCCGTCGCCGCGATCCGGCGCGGCGCCTACGACTATATCGAAAAGCCCTTCAAGGCAGACCGCCTCGTGCTGATCACGGCGCGCGCGCTCGAGTCTTCACGGCTCAAACGGGAGAATCGGGAGCTGCGGGAGCGGAGCGCCTACAGCTTCGAGATGATCGGCCGCTCGGCCGCCGTTAACCAGCTGCGCCAGGCAATCGAGAAGGTGGCCCCGACCAACAGCCGCGTGCTCTTCAACGGACCTTCAGGCTGCGGCAAGGAGCTCGCCGCGCGGGTCATGCACATGAAATCCGCCCGCGCCGACGGCCCCTTCGTGGTGCTGAACGCGGCGGCCATGGTGCCCGACCGCGTCGAGCTCGAGCTGTTCGGCACCGAGGAGGGCGCGGGCACCGGTCCCCGCAAAGTCGGCGCCCTCGAGGAAGCCCATATGGGCTCGCTGTACATCGACGAGGTGAGCGACATGCCGCTCGAGACGCAGGGGAAGATTCTCCGCGTGCTCGTGGAGCAACGCTTCCAGCGGCTCGGCGGGGGCGGCCCCAAGGTGCATGTCGACGTGCGCGTCATTTCCTCGACGAGCCGCGAATTGCAGAAGGAGATGTCGTCAGGGCGCTTGCGCGAGGATCTGTTCCATCGCCTGAACGTGGTCCCGATCAGGGTGCCCGGTCTCTCCGAGCGGCGTGAAGACATTCCCGAGCTCGTCCGCCACTTCGTGCAGGCGATCTCCGTGGCCTCCGGCCTTGTCCCACGCCGGATCGGCGAGGATGCCATGGCCGTGCTGCAATCGCACGATTGGCCCGGCAATGTGCGGCAGCTCCGTAACAATCTCGAGCGGCTGATGATTCTCGTGGGCGGCGACGCCGACACCATCATCACCGCCGATATGCTGCCCGACGAGATCATCTCGCCCGTGCCGCTGTCGACCAACGGGGCAGGGGGAGAGCACCTGATGTCGCTCCCCTTGCGCGACGCGCGGGAGATTTTTGAGCGGGAATACCTTCTGGCCCAGGTCAACCGATTCGGCGGCAATATCTCGCGCACGGCTGAATTTGTGGGCATGGAGCGGTCGGCGCTTCACCGCAAATTGCGCGCACTTGGGGTGAATTCGACTGAAAGGAGCGCCGCTCTGCGCTAGCCTTAACCATGCTGTCGGCGTTTCCACCGCCGGCGCGGGCGAGGGGCACCCAAATCACGCCTCTTGCGGGAATGCCTTGCAATCGCGTCTAATGCGACCGGCCCTTAAGCGAAGGCAATCGTCCGGGGCGATTCGGTCAGCGTAAGCGTGGACCTAAGGGACGGGGAAGCCCATGGCAACAGAACGCACGCAAAGTCTGCAAGACACGTTTCTCAATTATGTTCGCAAGCAGAAGATACCGCTGACCATATTTCTCGTGAACGGCGTGAAGCTGCAGGGCGTTGTGACTTGGTTCGATAATTTCTGCGTCCTGCTGCGCCGGGACGGGCATTCGCAACTCGTCTACAAGCACGCCATCTCCACGATCATGCCCGGTCAACCCATCCAGCTTGCTGAAATCGGCGACGTGGAAGGTGGCGCGGACTAGTTGCGCCCGACCGATCCGAAAAAGCTGAAGCGCAACAAGCAGCCCGCTGCCGACGGCGGGGAGCATGGCGCCGCGGCGCGGCATCCGATCAAGGCCGTGATCTTCGAGCCGGTCCTCGCCAAGGAGCCGGCGCGAGTGGGGGCGGCCGAGCGCGCCTCGCTGCCACGGCCGGCAAAGGTGCGTCTCGAAGAAGCGATAGGCTTGGCCCGCGCCATCGACCTCGACGTGCGCGCGCACGGACTCGTGCCGCTGCCCCGGCCGCGGCCGGCGACCCTGTTCGGCTCCGGCAAAGTCGCCGAGCTTGAGGGTCTGATCCGCGCCGAAGCGGCAGAGCTGGTGATCGTCGACCATCCGCTCACCCCGGTACAGCAGCGCAATCTCGAAAGGGCCTGGAACGCCAAGGTGCTCGACCGCACCGGCCTTATTCTGGAGATCTTCGGCGCACGGGCGCGAACGCGGGAAGGGCGCTTGCAGGTGGAGCTCGCCCATCTGGTCTACCAGAAGAGCCGGCTCGTGCGATCGTGGACCCACCTTGAACGGCAGCGCGGCGGCTTCGGCTTTCTGGGGGGGCCCGGCGAAACTCAGATCGAGACCGACCGGCGCATCATCGGCGAGCGTATCGAGATGATCCGCCGCGAGCTGGAGCGGGTCCGGCGCACTCGCGGTCTGCACCGGAAGGCGCGCCAGCGCGTGCCTTATCCCTCCGTGGCGCTGATCGGCTACACCAATGCCGGCAAGTCGACCCTCTTCAACGCGCTGACCGGGGCCAACGTCCTGGCCGAGGATGTTCTGTTCGCTACCCTCGATCCGACCTTTAGAGCCATTCGTCTGCCGCACGGCTCAAAGGCCGTGCTGTCCGACACCGTCGGCTTCATCTCCGATCTGCCGACGACGCTGATCGCGGCCTTCCGCGCCACGCTGGAGGAGGTGCTCGAAGCCGATTTGATCCTGCATGTGCGCGATATCGCCGATGAGGCGAGCGCCAATCAGCGGACCGACGTCCATGCCGTCCTCGCCGAGCTTGGCATCGACGCCGGCGCCGAGCCTGATCGCCTGCTCGAAGCCTGGAACAAGGTGGACCTGCTCGATGCTAACACCCGCGCCCGCGTCCTGAACGAAGCGGCTCGCGAATCGCCCAGGCTCTGTGTCGTCTCAGCCGTCACCGGCTTCGGACTGAAAGAGCTTCTCGGCGAGATCGAAACGAGGCTCAATCGCAGCCGCACCACTCTCGATCTGGCACTCGGGCCCGAGGAGGGCGCTCTGTCGAATTGGATCTATCAGAATTGCGAGGTCCTGGAGCGGTCCGATCTCGGCGACGGCGCCACACGGCTCCGCATCCGAATCGCGCCGGAGAAGCGGTATGTGCTTGCCCGTCTTGCGGGGCCGGCACGGCTAACGCTCGCGGCAGAATGACGATTAGTCCTTCGAGGTCTCTGCCGCCTTCGCCTCGTCCCAAAGCTCATCCATCTCCTCGAGCGTTGCGTCCTGCGGTCCGCGGCCTTCGGCGCGCAGGGCCCGTTCGATGCTGACGAAGCGCCGCACGAATTTGGCATTCGCGCCGCGCAAGCATGCTTCAGGATCGACACCGAGATGGCGCGCGATATTCGCCATGACGAAGAGGAGATCGCCGAACTCCTCGGCCACCTCCTTCGATGAGGAAGCGGTCACGCCGCCCTTCCGCTCGGCAAGCGCGGATTTGAGCTCGGCGATTTCCTCTTCCGCCTTGACGAGAACTGGCTCAAGCGAAGGCCAGTCGAACCCGACGCGGGCCGCGCGCGACTGCAGCTTCACCGCACGGCTGAGCGCGGGCAGAGCGAGCGGCACATCATCGAGCAGAGAGCCCTCGTCCGTCTCGCCGCGCGCAGCCTTCTCCTCGGCCTTGATCCGCTCCCACGTACCGCTCCCCACGAATTTGTCCCTGAGCGTCACGTCTTCGAACACATGCGGGTGCCGCCTGATCATCTTCTCCGTGATGGCATCGACGACATCGCCAAAACCGAAACTCCCTCGCTCCTCGGCCATACGCGAGTGGTAGACGACCTGGAGGAGCAGATCGCCGAGCTCGTCCTTGAGGCCGTCGAGATCGCCGCGCGCGATGGCGTCCGCCACCTCATAGGCCTCTTCGATGGTGAAGGGCGCAATCGTCGCGAAACTCTGCTCACGATCCCATGGGCAACCCGTGGCCGGGTCGCGCAGCCGCGCCATCACGCGCAACAGATCCTCGACGCAGTGCGGTCTTGCGGCCTCGTCAGCCATCTCAGCCGTCAAGCAACGCGCCCGCCGACGAGGCCTGGGCAGGGGTGAATCTCGACGCAACGCCAAGGGGATAGGCGGAAATCCCTAAACTTGGCCCGATATGCTCGATTTGCATAAGGTATATTATGGAAAATTTAGAGGTGAGTGTGGTCCGTGGCGAATTGCGCGGACCGGACCAATTCACCGGCTCAACTCCGCTCGTAATGCTCGCGGATCAGCTGATCGAGCAGACGCACGCCGAAGCCCGATCCCCAGCTCCGATTGATCTCGGTGTCGACCGACGACATCGCCGTGCCGGCGATGTCGAGATGCGCCCAGGGCGTCCCTTCCTTGATGAAGCGCTGGAGGAACTGCGCCGCCGAGATCGACCCGCCCCATTTGCCGCCAGTGTTCTTCATGTCGGCGACCTTGGAGTCGATCAGCTTGTCATATTTGGGCCCGAGCGGCAGCCGCCACAATTTCTCGCCCGTGGCGTTGCCGGCGGCGATGAGCCGGTCGGTCAGTTCGTCGCTGTTGCTAAAGAGGCCCGCGTGCTCCTTGCCGAGCGCCACCATCACCGCGCCGGTTAACGTGGCGAGATTGATGAGCGCCGCCGGCTTAAAGCGGTCTTGCGCGTACCACAGGCAGTCGGCGAGCACCATGCGCCCCTCGGCGTCGGTGTTGAGCACCTCGATGGTCTGGCCCGACATCGAGGAGACGACATCGCCAGGACGTTGCGCGTTGCCGCCCGGCATGTTCTCGACGAGGCCGATGATGCCGACGGCGTTGACCTTGGCTTTCCGCTCGGCGAGCTCATGCATGAGGCCAACCACGCAAGCCGCCCCCGCCATGTCGCCTTTCATGTCTTCCATGCCGGCCGCTGGCTTCAGCGAGATGCCGCCGGTATCGAAGGTCACGCCCTTGCCGACGAGAACGATGGGATCGCCACCTCTTACGCCCGCGCCCTTCCATTGCATCACCGCAGCGTGGCTCGGTTTCACACTCCCCTGCCCCACGGCGAGCAGCGCGTGCATGCCGAGCCGCTGTAGCGTCTTCGGCGTGAGCACCTCGACCTGCACGCCGAGCTTGGCAAGCTCCTTGGCGCGTGCCGCAAACTCGGCAGGGCCGAGCACATTGGCGGGCTCGTTGACGAGATCGCGGGCGAGCATCACGCCATTGGCGATGGCGCGGTCGGCGGCGAACGCCCTGGTCGCTGCCCGCGGGTCACCGCAGTGAATGACGATCTTCTTGAGCGTCCGGTCGTTGTTTTCGGCTGTGCCGGAATTCTTCTTCTGCCCCTTGGTTTTATACTTCTTGAACTTGTAGCCGCGGAGCGCGGCGCCGAGGGCAAAGCTTGCGACATCGGCAGGCGCCACCTCGCGCCCAACGGCCTCGACAACGATGTGCGCGGTAGGCCCCTCCTTGCCGGTCAGTTGCCCGCGAACGGTGCCGCCAAGATTGAGCCAGTCCTCGGCTCCATAGGCGCCGGTCTTGTCCGTCCCGACCATCACCAAGCGCGAAAATTTGAGTCCCGACGGCGCGAGCAAGTCGACCGACGTCTCCTTCTTGCCCTTGAAACCGCTGATCCCCGCGGCCCGCGCCAGCAAGCCCTTGGACTTCTTGTCGAGATCCTTGGCGGCCGGTGTGAGTTTGGCCCCCTCCTCGGCAAATACGACGACGACGCCCTCTTCGGGCACGTTGAGATTGGCGAAGGAAATCGTGGTCTGGTCGCTCACCGGCAACTCCATAGAGGTTCTTGCCCTCTACCCCCAAGTAATGCGGCAGGACAGCGCGCGTCAGCTGCGCGCTCACTGATGCAACTTTGCAACAGTGGGCAGGAATTCAAGGTGCTCTTCCTAGTTCCTGCCGAGGCAGAATGCAAGCCGCCCAAACCGCCGAAATTCGGCCATCTTGGACTGATGGGAATCGCCTGTGACACCAGGCGTTTGGCGACTCTCAGCAACAATGGAAGCGCTGCCCGCCGTGGCGTCGAACGGGGACCCTAGAGAAGCGGCATGACGACCCTCTTCGGCCGATACGTCTTTCGGCAGGTGGCGAACGCGTTCGTCCTCATCTTGGTGACGTTGACGACCATCGTCTGGCTCGCCACGGCGCTGAAGCAGCTCGATTTGATCATCTCGCAGGGCCAAGGTGTCG
Source organism: uncultured Alphaproteobacteria bacterium (assembly GCA_963804705.1). Lineage (GTDB taxonomy): Bacteria > Pseudomonadota > Alphaproteobacteria > Rhizobiales > Methyloligellaceae > Methyloceanibacter. Next base: position 75,520 of record CAWDRM010000020.1, on the reverse strand, counting down.
TGCTGTTCCTCAAGATGACCCTCCTCACCCTGCCGGGGCTGATGGCGCTGATCGCTCCCAACGCGATGCTGATGGCGTCGCTCTACACGCTCGACCGCATGAACGGCGACAGCGAGCTGATCGTGATGACGGCCTCCGGCGCGCCTGTCTGGCGGATTGGCATACCTTTCGTCGTTCTCGCCTCTCTGGTCTGCGTCGCCACCCTGATCTGTAATCTCTACGTGATGCCGGCCGCCATGCGGGAGCTGCGAACCTTGATCACCCAGGTGCGCACCGACGTAATCTCGCAAGTGCTTCAGCCAGGCCGATTTTCCAGCACGGAAGCGGGCCTGACCTTCCACATCCGCGACCGCTCCCCGACCGGGGATCTGCTCGGCCTGCTCGTCCATGACGAGCGCGACGACACGCAGGTGATGAGCTATCTGGCCGACCACGGCCGCATCGTCAGCAATGACGACGGAGCCTATCTCGTGATGTTTGACGGTCACGTCCAGCGCTACGAACCGACGACCCCCGACAAGGGCGCTCAGATCGTGGCCTTCGACCAATATGTGCTCAACATCTCCGACCTCAATCCGAAAGGCGCCGACGCGAGCAAGGACTTGCGCCCCCGCGAGCGCTACCTCAGCGAGCTGATCAACCCGGACCCCGAGCTCCTCAACGAGAAGGGCAACGTTGGCCAGATCCGCACCGAGATCCACGACCGCTTTTCCACACCCCTCTACCCGATGCTCTTCGCCTTTCTCGCCATCGCCGTTCTGGGCCATGCGCGGACCACCAGGGAGAGCCGTTGGGCCCAGATTCTCATGGCTTTCGGCATAGCCGTCGGACTCCGGGTTTCCGGGCTGACGGCCTCCAATCTGGTGACCCTGAATGCGGCCGCCGTGCCACTCGTCTACGCTATTCCGCTGGGGGCGATTCTCGTTGCGGCCTTTACCGCACACGTTAGAATGTCCCCGGAACTACGGTCCAAGCTGAGTCTTCTTCAGCTTAAGTTCAATCCACAGAACATAAAATTCTGGGCCGGTTGGGGGATGCAGGCGAAATGAGAGCGCAGATGCAGGGCATCAGTGCAGCAGGGACGCTTGCGCGCTATTTTTCGCTGCGTTTTCTGCTTGCCATGCTGGCGATGTTCGCCATCCTTTGCGTGCTCATTTTCTTCGTTGATTTCATAGAGATGCTGCGGCGCGCGGGGAACTATGACCAGAACGTTCCGGCCTTCCTGCTTGCCTATATGACGCTGCTGCGCCTCCCCTCATTCTCCGAACTCACCCTCCCCTTCGCAGTGCTGATCGGCACTGTGGGCGTTTTCCTCATGCTGAGCCGCAGCTCGGAGCTCATCATCGTGCGCGCCGCCGGCGTCTCGGTCTGGCAATTCGTGCTGCCTGCCGTCATCGTGGCCTTCCTGCTCGGGATCGTCTTCGTGGCGCTCTACAATCCCCTCGCCGCGCTCGCCCGCGCCGAGGCCGAGCGGCTGTATGCGAGCGCATTCGACCGCGACGAGTTCCTGCTCAAGACCAAGAACGCGGGCGCTTGGCTGCGCGAGGACGGCGCCGACGGTCCTTCCGTCATCCATGCGCACCAGGCGTCCAATCAAGGACTCATCCTCACCGGCGTTACGGTGTTCCAATACGCGCCCGATCAGAGCCCGACCGAGCGGATCGAGGCGCGCAAGGCCGTGCTCAAGGATGGGCGTTGGGAACTCGAGGATGCTTGGGTCAGTGCCGTGGCCCAGGAACCGGTGCTCTACCAGCACTATCTGCTCAGCACCTATCTGACGCCGACGCAGGTCCGCGATAGTCTCGGCACGGAGTTTTCGATCTCGTTCTGGGACCTGCCGAACTTCATCGAGATCGCGGAGCGAGCCGGTCTTCCGGCCACGCAATACCGCGTGCAGTATCAGCTTCTGCTGTCGCGGCCGTTCCTGCTCATCACCATGGTGCTGATTGCCGCCACCTGCTCGCTCAGAGCCTTCCGCTTCGGCAACGTTCAACTCAACGCCATCGGCGGCATTGCTGCGGGCTTTGCCTTCTTCGTGCTCGCCGAAGTGTCGCGCAATTTTGCCATGGCGGGGTTGACGTCGGCCATGGCTGCCGCCTGGGTACCGATCATCATTGCGGCGAGCCTCGCGCTCACCGTGCTCTTGCACAAAGAGGACGGGTGATGGTGAGGCACGCCACAGCTCCGACCAGGATGCGCCGGGCAATGCCCGGCCTCGCCGCGTTTGGAAGCTTCGGCTTCAATCGCCGGCGGGGGCTGATCCGCGCGTGCGTTGCGGTCGTCGCAGCCGGCTTGCTGCTGCTATTCGCTGGCGATGCGGCGTTCGCCACGCTTGCCACCTATGGGGCGCCAACAGCACAGCAGGCAGCCAAGGAGACCAATGACCTCGCTAAGGTGCTCGCGCCGCAAAAGATGGACTCGACCGAGCCGATGCTGCTGCAGGCCGACGAGATGGTCTACGACAACGAGAACAATCGGGTGACGGCCAAGGGCAACGTCGAGATCTATTACGGCAACTACACGCTGCTTGCCGATCAGGTCATCTACGACCGCAACGCCAACACGCTGGCTGCCGCGGGCAATGTTAGTATCAAGGATCCCGAAGGTGCCATCATCACCTCGGACCACATGACGCTGACCGACGATTTCCGCGACGGATTTATCAACGCGCTCCGGGTCGTGACCAAGGAGGATACGAGGATCGTGGCCACCACCGCCACGCGCGAGGCAGGCAACGTCACGGTGTACGAGAAGGGCTGGTTCACGCCTTGCAAGCCTTGCGAAGCCACCCCCGACCGGCCGCCGGCCTGGCGCATTCGCGCAAAAAAGATCATTCACCGGACGGATCAGGCGACCATCACCTTCCGCAACGCCTTCTTCGATTTCTTTGGCGTACCGGTCCTCTGGGTCCCGTATTTCCAAGCCGCCGATCCGACAGTGAAGCGTAAATCTGGCTTCTTGATGCCGTCGTACCAGTCGTCCAGCAATAGGTTCGGCACTGCGGTGACGGTGCCGTATTACTTCGCGCTGTCGGATAATTACGACTTCACCTTCATCCCGATGTTCACCTCGCAGGCCGGCGTGCTGCTGCAGGGAGTGTGGCGCCAGCGGACGGCGAGCGGCGCCTATAACGTCGACGTCGCCGGTGTGTTCGACAACGGCACCTTTGCTTCCCCCTTCGACGGCAATTTCCGTGGCAGCATCAATACCGCGGGCAAGTTCGCGCTCGATCCCTATTGGTCCTGGGGATGGGACGCGGTCGCCGTGTCGGACGACACGTTCCGGCGCTTTTACAACCTCGACAGCCTGATCAAAACCGACACTGTGTCGCAGCTCTATCTCGAGGGCTTGGATGACCGGAACTATTTCGGGATGCGCTTCTACGAGACCGGCGACCTGCTGACGACCCGCGATCCGCTGGCCGACGCGACGGTGTATCCGATCATCGACTATGACTACATCGTCCACAATCCGGTCATCGGCGGGGAGCTCAGCTTCAACTCCAATGTCATGGCGTTGTCGAATGCCGACGGCACCGATTCGAACCGCCTCATCGTCGAGGCAAACTGGCGGCGGCAGCTGATCGATCCGATTGGTGAGGTGTTCACGCCATTTGCCCAACTCAGAGGCGACGTCTACGATGTGAACGCGTTCGTCGCTTCCGAGACCAATCTCGAGAGCAGCGGCCCGATCTTGCGCGGCAACGCCGTCGCCGGCGCCGAGTACCGCTATCCCTTCATCGCCACGACGGGCAGCGTCACGCATCTCTTCGAGCCGATCGCTCAGATTATCGTGCGGCCCGATTCGGTCGGCGACCAGTCGCAGATCCCGAACGAGGACGCGCAGAGCCTCGTGTTCGACGACACCATCCTGTTCGACATCGACAAGTTCTCAGGCTACGACCGCATGGAAACAGGCACTCGCGCCAATGTGGGTTTCCGCTACACGGCGCAGCTTCCGAACGGAGCTTATGCTCGCGCCGTCTTCGGCGAGAGCTATCAGCTCGCTGGCCAGAACAGCTTCGACCTCCCCGCTTTCCAGAACAGCGGCCTAGCAACCACGGCCTCCGACTATGTGAGCGGCCTCTATTTGCAAGCCGCGAGCTACCTCTCGTTCTCGGCGCAGGCACGCTTCGACCAGCAAACGCTCGACCTCGAGCGCACCGATCTCGGCTCCAACGTGCATGCCGGTCCCCTCAACTTTTCGGTGAACTATGCCCAAGTGGCGCCCCAAGTTTTGAGCGCAGCCACCATAGCTAGCTTGCCCCCCGTCACCACAGTCACCACAACCACCACAGGCACCACAACCACCACAGCCCCCTTAGCCACCAACCAGCCGGCTCAGCAGGAGATCCAAGGCAGAGGCGCCCTTTCGCTGACCGACACTTGGGCGCTGCTCTTCAGTGCTCGCTACGACCTGCAAAACGCACAGATGATCGGCGACGGCGTGGGCCTCCGCTATCAGAACGACTGTTTGACCATCGCCGTGACCTACGAGGAGAGCCACATCGAAGATCGCGATATCCTGCCGGGCCAGACTGTAACGGTGAACATTGCGCTGAAATATCTCGGCAGCTACGCGTACGCGAGCAATGTTGCCGGCCTAGTCGGGCCGGATACGGCGAACGTCGGTTTTTAGGGAGGCGGCATGCAACCGTGCCGGCCGCTGCGAGCGCGCATTTGGAGGGCGGCAGCTCGCTTGAGCGTCGCTTGCTGGCCGCGCACGGCCTTCGTTGCCGCGCTTGCCCTGCTCGCGGGAGTGGCCGGCATCCCGCGCACCGCACAGGCACAGGCACCGGCACAGGCACAGGCACAGGCACAGGCACAGGTACAGGCACCGACCGAGCAGTCGATCGTCGTGCTCGTCAATGACGATCCGATCTCGGCCTATGACATCGAGCAGCGCGAGCGCTTCCTGGCGATTACTACGCACGAAGACCCTTCCGCGGCCCTGAAGAAGAAGGCCACGGACATGCTGATCGAGGAGCGGCTGCAGATGCAGCAGGCCAAGAAGCTCGGCCTCACTCCCCCCGAGGACGACGTGACCAAGGTCCTCGCCGATATGGCGCAGAAGAACAATATGAGCCCCGACGCGCTCGCTACCGCGCTTGGCGAAATGGGGGTCAACATCAAGACGCTCAAGGATCGCATCAGGTCCCAGGTCGTATGGCAGGGCGTCGTGCAGCGGAAGTTTCGCTATAACGTGGTGATCGGCGATGCTGCCGTCGACAAGGCGCTTGCCGACGGCGGCGAGGCCGGCAAGGTTTCGGACGAGACCGCGCTGCAGCTTCGCCAGGTGAAGTTCGAGATCCCAAGCAATGCCGATCAAGCGGCCATTGCCAAGCAACTCGCCACCATCGAAGCTCTGCGCGCCCGCGTGCAGTCCTGCGCCAATTTCGCCACCGTGACCAAAGGCATGCAGGGCATGACCGTGAAATCGCTCCAGGATCAGGTGCCGACCTCGCTGGCGCAGCCGATGCGCACGCTGGTGATGAATGCGAAGGTCGGCGAGATGACTCCCCCCACCCTCTCCGGCTCGGCGATCGAGGCTTACGCCGTCTGTGGCAAGCACGCGATCAAAGGTGATCCAGACAAGCGTGAGCAAACCGAGCGCAAATTGATGGAGCAGGAATTGGGGATCAGGGCCGAGGGCCTGCTGCGCGACATCCGCCAGGATGCGTTCATCGAATATCGCTAGGCGCAGTTTCGCGGGACGTGGCCGCCGGATCGGTCTACGGAAACCGCTTCCGAACGTCTAGCTATGAACCAGGCTGCCATGGACCGTGCCCAGCGACCGCTTGCCCTCACTTTCGGCGATCCTGCCGGAATCGGCCCCGACATCACGCTTCTCGCCTTTCAGGCGCGCATGGCCGAGCGGATTCCGCCCTTCGTTCTGCTCGGCGACCCCGAAATCCTGGCCGCTCGTGCCCGCACGCTCGGTCTTGCCGTCGAGATCGAGCCGATCCGTGAACCCGCCGCTGCATTCGCGCGATTCGCTGAGGCGCTGCCAGTGCTGCCGATGGCCGTCCCCGGAGACGTCGTCCCGGGGCGCCCCGACTCCGCCGCAGCGGCTGCGATCCAGCTCTCGATCGAGCGTGGCGTGGCCCTCGTGCGCGAGGGCGCCGCAAGCGCCATCGTCACCAACCCGATCAGCAAGGCCGTGCTCTATCGCGCAGGCTTTCCCTTCCCTGGCCACACCGAGTTCCTCGCCAAGCTCGCCGGGCTCGAGAGCCTCGGACGCCGTGATGATGCTGGTCGCGGGCAACCTTAGAGTGGTGCCGGTCACCATCCATATCCCGCTGAAAGAGGTGACCAGCGCGCTCAGCCGAAGCCTCATCGTCAAGACGCTCACCACCACGGCCCGTGACCTCACACGCTATTTCGGCCTGGCGCGGCCGCGGATCGCCGTCACGGGCCTCAACCCCCATGCCGGCGAGGACGGCACGCTCGGCCGCGAGGAGATCGACATCATCATGCCGGCCATTGTCGCGGCGCGAAGCCAAGGCTTGAACGTGACCGGGCCCCATGCCGCCGACGCGCTGTTCCACGCCGAAGCGCGGGCGACCTATGACGCGGCGGTCGCCATGTATCACGATCAGGCGCTGATCCCGTTCAAGACGCTTGCCTTCGAGACCGGCGTCAATACCACGCTCGGGCTGCCTTTCGTGCGCACCTCCCCCGATCACGGCACGGCCTTCGCGCTGGCCGGAACCGGCAATGCAAGCCCCCGCAGTCTGATCGAAGCTTTGCGGCTCGCGGATGCCATGCAAGCCCGCTCCCGGAGCATGCCTTGAGCGCACCGGACGGGCTGCCGCTGCTCCGCGACGTCATCCGCGCCACTGGCCTCACCGCGCGCCGTAGCCTTGGCCAGAATTTCCTGCTCGATTTCAATCTCACGCGCCGCATCGCCCGCGCCGCGGGCCCGCTCGATGAGGCAACCATCGTCGAGATCGGGCCCGGGCCCGGCGGCCTCACCCGCGCCCTGCTGCTTGAAGGAGCGCATCGCATCATCGCCATCGAGAAGGACGAACGCTGCCTGCCCGCCTTGCGCGACATCGCCGAACGGTACCCTGGACGGCTGGACATCATCGCCGCCGATGCGCGGCAGATCGACTATGCCGCGCTGAAGCTCAAGCCGCCGGCACGGATCGTCGCGAATCTGCCTTACAGCGTCGCCACACCCCTGCTCGTGGGCTGGCTCAAATCCGACCCCTGGCCGCCTTGGTTCGACCGCCTCGTGCTGATGTTCCAGCGCGAGGTTGCGCTCCGCATCGTCGCCAAGCCTGGCGACAAGGATTTTGGCCGCCTCGCCGTGCTCAGCCAATGGCGGACCTGCCCTCGCATCTCGCTGACGCTTCCCGCCGCGGCCTTTACCCCGCGACCCAAGGTCGAGTCCTGCGTCGTCGAGTTCGTGCCGAAAGAGGCTCCCGAACCGCAGTGCGACGTGGCGACGCTTGAGCGGGTGACGGCCGCGGCGTTCGGGCAGCGGCGCAAGATGCTCCGCTCGTCCTTGCGTCAAATCACGCGAGACAGCGAAACGCTGCTGCAAGGGCTTGGCATCAATCCGCAAGCCCGCGCCGAAGAGCTGCAAATCTCCGATTTCTGCCGGATTGCCCATGCCCTTCGCGAGAGCCGCTAGAGCTCGGCCAACAGGCCTTGCACGAAATCCTTGAGGCCCGTCAGCCGCGCGCGGCGCAAGCGCTCGGAGGCGAGAATGGCGCGGATCGAGGCGAGCGACTGTTCCACATCGTGATTGATGACGATGTAGTCGTACTCCGCCCAATGCTGAATCTCGTTGCTTGCCCCACGCATGCGCGCATGTACCACCTCGGCTGAATCCTGGGCGCGCTCCGTGAGCCGATGCTCCAAGGCCTTGCCCGATGGGGGAAGAATGAACACGGTGACCACATCGGCATCGGCCTCGTTGCGCAAGCTCTTGGCTCCCTGCCAGTCGACATCGAACAGTACGTCTTGACCGCGCGCCAAGGCCTGCTCCACCGGCTTGCGCGCCGTGCCGTAATAATTGTCGAACACCACCGCCCATTCGAGGAACTCGCCCTGGTCGCGCATCTTGGTGAAGGTGTCGTGGTCGACGAAATGATAGTCCTTACCGTCGCTCTCCCCTTGGCGCCGCGTCCGCGTGGTGTAGGACACCGACATCTCCACGCCCGGCTCGTTGTCGAGCAAGCGGCGCGCGAGCGTGGTCTTGCCCGCGCCGGAAGGCGAGGATAGCACCAGCATGAGACCTCTTCGCGCGGGCTCCATCTTCTCACTCAATGTTCTGGACCTGCTCTCTGAGCTGATCGATGACCGTCTTGAGCTCAAGCCCGGCGCGGCTGATCTCGATGTCGGAAGCCTTCGAGCAAATGGTGTTGGCCTCGCGGTTGAACTCTTGCGCCAAAAACTCGAGCTGCCGGCCGACCGCCTTGTCGTCCGCCATAAGCTCCTTCGCCGCCGCAACATGCGCGCGAAGGCGATCAAGCTCTTCCTGAATATCGGCCTTGGCGGCGAGCAGCAGCGCTTCTTGATGCAGTCGCTCGGGATCAAGGCCGGCACCCGTCTCGACGAGGCGGCCGATCTGCTCGGCCAAGCGCTGCGCGATCGCCTGCGGCTGGCGCCCGGGCGCATTGGCGGCGCGGTCCACGAACGCCCCAATCTGACTGAGCTGGTTGGCAATGACATCGGTCAGTCGCGCGCCTTCGGCCGCCCGTGCCGCAACCAGCTGGTCGAGCGCGGTACGGAGACCGGCGAGCAGCGCTTGTTCGAGCTTGGCCTGCGCCTCTTCGCTCTCCTCCCCTTCGACCACCTCGACCACGCCCCGCATGGCAAGCAGCGTGTCGAGGCTCGGCGCGGCCATTTGGGTGAGCCCACGCGCGCGCTCTGCCGCTGCAAGCACTTGCGCCAAGGCCGGCTCGTTTAGGCGAATGACGAGGTCCCCGGCCTCGCGCCGGAAAGCGAGATTGAGCGTACAATTGCCCCTGGCGAGCCTCTCCTGACACAGCGACCTCGCTTCGACCTCGAGCCCCTCAAGGCCAGAGGGAATGCGAAAGCGAAGCTCAAGCGACCGGCCATTAACGCTCTTCACCTCCCAATGCCAGCTCGTCTCGCCCTGAGCGCCGGCGCTGCGGCCAAAGCCAGTCATGCTTTTGAGGGTCATGGGCGGACAGTCTTATCCCTGGTGGGCCCCGGGCTCCCGAGGGCTACTGTTTATAAGCCGAGTCGGGCGGGATGCGGCGAGCGGAACCACGCCAAGCGCAGACGCCTGACGGGCCTAGTCAATATGATAGACAATGTTGGATGACCGGCCGGCTCTAGCGTTTCGGGTTGCGCAGCGGCAGCGGCGGTACATCGCCCGCGGAAGCATCCGCCGGCGCCGGCACGGCCTCGGCATCTCCGGCCGCCGCTATCGCCGGCGCAGCTTGCGCCGAAGACTTCAAATTCAAAAGCGCATCCGGCGCCGTCAGTGCACCAGCTGCGGCATCGCCCTCCGGGGTTGCACCGTTAGGCGCTGGCTTGGTCCCGGCGGCCACCGCGGCGGCGGCTTCCGCACGCTCCTGCTCGCGCTGGGCCCGCTCGACCTGGCGCCAGCGCCCGACATTCTTATTATGCTCCTCGAGGCTCGGCGCGAAGGCATGGCCGCCGCTGCCGTTGGCCACGAAATAGAGATCCTTGGTCTTGGCTGGCTTGAGCACGGCCTCGATGGCGGCGCGGCCCGGATTGTCGATCGGCGTCGGCGGCAGCCCGTTGATCTTATACGTATTGTAAGCCGTGTCGCGCTCGAGCTCGTCCTGTTGAATGGGATGGTCGAGGACGCCCTTTCCTCCCACGAGCCCATAAATGATGGTGGGGTCGGATTGCAGCCGCATATTCTTTCTGAGCCGGTTCTCGAACACGCTGGCGATGCGCGGACGCTCATCAGCGCGGCCCGTCTCCTTCTCGACGATGGAGGCGAGGATCACCGCCTGCTCCGGCGTCTGCACCACGATATCTGGATCGCGATCGTCCCACATCTTGGCAAGGAATTTCTGCTGGCTGGCCTGCATGCGCTCGAGGATATCGAGCCGCGTATCACCGATTTGGAACCGATAGGTATCGGGCAGCAGCGTCCCTTCCGGAGGCACCTCGGCAATCGTTCCCTCGAGGTCGGGATTGGCGAGCAGCCGATCGACCATCTGCTGGCTGGTCAGCCCCTCGGCGAAGCTGATCTTGTGGTCGATGGATTTGCCCTGGACGAGCGTATCGAGCACCTGCCGCATGCTCGCATGCTTGCGGAACTCATATTCGCCCGCTTTGAGGCTGCCGGTGCCGCGCAAATATATAAAGTAAATGATGCTCGTCATGAACATGCCCCGGTCGGCGATGACTTCGTCGCGCTCGAGGCGCTCGGCGATGCCGCTCACCCCCTCGCCCTTCGGAATCACCACCGCCGTGGAGGTGTTCAGCGGGCCAGGCCGGTCAAATTGAGCCTTAATGAAATAGACGAGCGCCAACAGCACGCCGGCCGTGACAAGTAACAGCTTCAACAGCCCATTGAAAAAGCCAAGAATGGGGTGGGAGCCCGGCTCGTGCGGCTCACGGTCCGGCGGTTCGGGCGGCCGCATCGGCTCGAGCGCTTCGGCGGGGCTGCGCGGCAACGCGCCGAAATCCCGGCCAACCCGATCGCCGGGTTGACGCGCATCGTTGCCGTTCGCCGAGAAGTCGCTGGTCACAGACATGGCCTGGATGTCCCGTGCGGATGACCCATCCACTTTGAGTCGAAATATGGCGAAAGGGAGGTTTGGCTGGCAAGCGCCGCAAGAACCGCGATTAGGCTGCGCACCGGCGTATGATCAGCGAGGCATTGGTGCCGCCAAAACCGAAGGAATTGGAGAGCACCGTATTGATGGTCTTGCGCTGCGCCTTGTGGGGCACGAGGTCGATCGCCGTCACCACCGACGGATTGTCGAGATTGAGCGTAGGCGGCGCCAGATTGTCGCGAATCGCGAGCACCGAGAAGATCGCCTCGACCGCGCCGGCGGCGCCGAGCAGATGGCCGATCGCTGATTTGGTCGACGACATCGAGACCTTGCCAGCGGCGTTGCCGAACAGCCGCTCAACCGCGCCGAGCTCGATCTCGTCGCCCATCGGCGTGGAGGTGCCATGGGCATTGATATAGTCGATATCGGCGGGCTCGATACCTGCCCGCTTGACCGCCGCGACCATGCAGCGATAAGCGCCATCGCCGTCTTCAGCGGGCGCCGTGATGTGGAAGGCATCGCCGGAGAGGCCATAACCGATGATTTCGGCATAGATCGTTGCGCCGCGCGCCAGGGCATGATCGAGCGCCTCGACCACGACCACGCCGGCCCCCTCGCCCATGACGAAGCCGTCACGGTCGCGGTCATAAGGTCTGGAGGCGCGTTGCGGATCGTCGTTGAAATTGGTCGACAGCGCCCGGCATGCGGCAAAGCCCGCGATCGACAGCCGGCAGACCGGCGATTCGGCCCCGCCCGCCAGCATCACATCGGCATCGCCAAGCGCCACCAACCGCGAGGCATCGCCGATGGCGTGCGCTCCGGTCGAGCAAGCCGTGACCACCGCGTGATTGGGGCCCTTCAGTCCATGCTGGATCGAGACATAGCCGGCGGCGAGGTTGATCAGACGCCCGGGGATGAAGAAGGGGCTGACCCGCCGCGGGCCCTTCTCGGCGAACAGCAGCGAGGTCTTCTCGATGCCCTGGAGACCGCCGATGCCGGAGCCAATCAGCACGCCGGTCCGGGTTTGATCCTCATAGGATGTGGGCCTCCAGCCGGCGTCGGCCAGCGCCTGCTCGGCGGCGGCCATGGCATAAATGATGAACTCGTCGACCTTGCGCTGCTCTTTCGGCTCCATCCAATCGTTGGGATTGAAGGTGCCGTCGCTGCCGTCGCCGCGCGGTATCTGGCAAGCGATCTGGCAGGTCAGATCGGAGGCGTCAAAATTGTCGATGCGCCGCGCGGCATTCTGGCCCGCGGTCAGCCGCTCCCACACAATCTCCACGCCGCAACCGAGCGGCGAAACGAGACCCAAGCCTGTGATGACGACACGTCGCATCTGACGCTTTCGCGTGATCCTCGCGGGAACCGGTGATCAAGCCGGAAATGGGGTTGCAAATGTCACGACGCAAGACGGTCTGAGCGCGTGACGGAAAGGAGAATTAAGCGGCCGTATTCTTCTCCAGGAATTTGACGGCGTCGCCGACGGTCAAGATGGTTTCGGCGGCATCATCCGGAATCTCGCAGCCAAACTCTTCCTCGAACGCCATGACGAGCTCGACAGTGTCGAGGCTGTCGGCCCCAAGGTCGTCGATGAAGCTCGCACTCTCGGTCACCTTGTCGGCCTCGACGCCGAGATGCTCCACCACGATCTTCTTTACGCGCTCTGAGATATCGCTCATGTCCGCCTCATCGTCCTTACTTATCCGTCCTCAGGTCTCGCACATCCCCCGAGCGTCGGCTCACAGCCTAACGCACCCCAGAGCGGCAAGTTACAGGGGTTTGAACGCGAGGAGGCTCAGCTTTGTCAACCCCCCATCGAGCCCCACAGAGCGGCAGTTTGGGTAACACACTTTCCGGCCCTTTGCCAGCAGCCCCCACCCGGCCCGACTCTCCTGGCCAAGGTGACGGCGATTGCCCCCTCAAATCTTTGCAACTCAACGGGTTAGACCATCACCATGCCGCCGTTGACATGCAGCGTCTCGCCGGTCACGTAGCCCGCCTCGTCGCTGGCGAGAAACACCACGGCGGCGGCAATGTCCACGGGCTGGCCGAATTTCGCCGCCGGGATCGCGGCGGCGATAGCCTCGGTTTGCTTCGGGGTCAGAGCATCGGTCATGGGCGTCGAAATGAAGCCCGGAGCGATGCAATTGGCGGTGATGCCGCGGCTCGACACCTCGCGGGCGAGCGACTTGGTCATGCCGACCAGCCCAGCCTTCGAGGCGGCGTAATTGCCCTGTCCCGGATTGCCGAGCACGCCCGAGATCGACGCGATATTGACGATGCGCCCGTAGCGCCGCCGCATCATGCCGCGCAAAATGCCGCGCGTCAGCACGAACACCGAGGTGAGATTGACGGCGATGACGTCGTCCCATTCCTCGTCCTTCATGCGCATGAAGAGATTGTCGTGGGTGATGCCGGCGTTGTTGACCAGGATGTCGACCTGGCCGAGCGCCTTCTCGGCCGCCTCCGGGAGCTTGGCCACGGCGGCACGGTCGCGCAGATCGCAAGGCAGCGCGGTCACGCGCGAGCCGAGCTTTGCCGCGAGCTCGTCGAGACGCTCCGCGCGGGTGCCAGAGATCGCGACGTTAGCGCCTTGAGTGTGCAGCGCCTCGGCGATTGCCCAGCCGATGCCGCCGGTCGCACCGGTGACGAGGGCGCCCTTCCCGGTCAACTCGAACATTTCGCTCTCCTTCTCCTCAAACGCTCCGCTCGCGCCTAAAGCGCCGCGGCTGCCGCTTCCAGCTCCTCGGGCGTGCCGATGGAGCGCGCCTCGAAGCCATCGAACCGCCGGGCAAGCCCGGTCAGAACCCGGCCGGCGCCGACCTCATAAAGCGTCTCGACGCCCTGCTTCCGCAGATACAACATCGACTCCCGCCATCTGACCTTGCCCGTGATCTGCTCGATCAGGCTGGTGCGGATAGCTTCAGGATCGCTGATGGCCGAAGCCAGCACATTGGCAATGAGCGGGACCGCGGGAGCGGCGATGCTTACCTGCCCCAACGCCTCTGCCATGATCGTGGCGGCGGGCTGCATCAGCGCGCAATGGAAAGGCGCGCTCACCGGCAAAAGCACGGCACGGCGCGCGCCGAATTTTGGACCAAGCGCCACGGCCCGCTCGATGGCCGCGCGCGTGCCGCTGATTACCACCTGGCCCGGAGCGTTGTCATTGGCGACCGCGCAGACCTCGCCTTCGCTCACGGCTTCGGCGAGCGCCTGCGCCTCAGCCACCTCCGCGCCGAGGAGCGCCGCCATGGCCCCCTGGCCCACCGGGACCGCGGCCTGCATGGCGCGGCCCCTCGTTTTGAGCAGACGCGCGGTATCGGCAAGGCTTAAGCTGTCAGCCGCGGCGAGCGCCGAATATTCGCCGAGGGAATGGCCAGCGACATAGGCCACGCGGTCTTCGAGCACGAGGCCCTTTTCCTCACAGAGCGTCCGGAGCGCGGCCAGAGACACGGCCATCAAGGCAGGCTGCGCGTTCTCGGTGAGCGTAAGCTGATCCTCGGGCCCCTCCCACATCAGCGCCGACAAGGGTTGGCCAAGCGCGTCATCCACCTCGGCGAACACGGCGCGCGCGGTCGGATAGGCCTTGGCAAGCTCTTTGCCCATGCCGACCGCTTGGCTTCCTTGGCCAGGAAAAATAAAAGCAATGCTCATTGTGGTAGAGACGCCTTTGCGCTGGAGTGCGGCCAGAGACACCGTTTGCCGCCAAGCTGTCAAGCGAGGCGGGCGCTTGAGCCGAGACCGCTGCAACAGAGCGGTCAGCACCGGATAGGCCGATCGAGGACGACGCCTTGAAGTTGCAACGCCACAATGTAGACCTTTGTTTCCATGATAGAATTGGTCACTCGCAGCCAAAGGAGAAGCTCATGAAACGTCCGTTTGTCACGATCACCAGCCTGGCCATGCTTGCCGCCACGCCGCTTCTTGCCGCCGACACGCTGCCATGGCCGTGGAAATCGAAAATGCCGCTGGATCCGGCGCTGGTGGTCCTGTCCAAGGTCAATGAGGTGACGGCCACCATCGACAACGCCATCGTGTCCGTTTCGGTGAAGGTTGACGCGCCGACGCCCCAATATAGCGAGCTGCAACTCACGCCCCGCCGGGGAGATCCCAACGACCGCATCTTCGCCTTCGACGCCCGCGGCCGCGCGCCTCAGGAAACCGTCCCGGACAAAATCGAGCCGGTAACGATTGACAAGGCATACAGCGATGCGCCGATCGGCAAGTTCGACGTGATCGAGGTCTACGCCAAAGAGAATTGCAAGGGCTACTCAGTGAAGGACGGCAAGCCCGTTGAGTGCTCTTCGAAAGCGCAAGCCGAATAAGCCTGCCAATCGAACGAAAGCAGCCCCTGCCGGCCTTGCAATGCGCTGCCAAAGCCTTATAAAGCGGCCTCGTGAAACGCTCCGGTCGGAGGCTGAACGGAGAGCCGCTTCATCAGCGGTAGGCAAAAGGCCGATCTCCCGTGTCTCCGCTCCCAAGGGTCGTCTACTTGGGCCTTTCCTTCGATCGTGCCCATGAGAGGCTTTGCGCCGGAGCTTAGAGACGAAGGAAAGGCAAACCATGCCACTTTATGAGCATGTCTTTTTGGCACGCCAGGACATCTCCACCCAGCAAGTCGAGAGCCTGGTGCAGGAGTTCCGCACGCTCCTCGAGGGCCGTGGCGGAACCATCGGCAAGACCGAATATTGGGGTCTTAAATCGCTGACCTTCCGCATCAAGAAGAATCGCAAGGCGCATTTCTCGCTGATCAACATCGACGCGCCCCCTGACGCCGTGACCGAGCTCGAGCGCCAGGAGCGCCTTTCGACCGACGTCATCCGGTTCCTGACCGTCAAGGTCGATGAGCACGAGCAGACGCCGTCGGCGATGATGCGCCGCTCCGACCGTGACGACCGTGAGGGCCGCGGCGACCGGGGTGATCGCGGCGACAGAAGTGACCGGGGTGATCGCGGCGACCGGGGCGACCGCGACCGCCGTGGGCCCCGCAGGGACCGCGACCGCGACTTTGGAGCGCGCGACGCGGTAGCCGTCATCGATGTGCCTGAAGGGGCCGCCGAGACTGGAGAGGAAATCTAATGAGCATGACCCAAATTGCGGCCAGGCGCCCATTCTACCGCCGGCGCAAGACATGCCCGTTCTCGGGCGATAAGGCGCCCAAGATCGACTACAAGGACGTGAAGCTCTTGCAGCGCTACGTTTCGGAGCGGGGCAAGATTGTGCCGAGCCGGATCACCGCCGTCTCGGCGAAGAAGCAGCGCGAGCTCGCCCGGGCGATCAAGCGTGCTCGCTTCCTCGGTCTGTTGCCGTATTTGATTTAATAAGAAAGGCTTGGACGCGCCGCTTCAAGTCGGAGCTCAAGCTGACGCCAAAGGTTGGGACGGGATCCCCCGGCCCTAACCGCTCTTCTAAGAGTTGGGACAGCGCTTATCATGGCAATACCTCTCCTCATCGGCGCCGGCGCGGGTCTCATCGCCGCGGCCCTCTTCGCCTCGGCGGCGACCGCGACGGCGCTCGCGGGCATCCTGTTTTATCTGGCGCCTTTGCCGATCTGCCTTGCGGGCGTCGGTTGGGGCTGGATGGCTGCGATGCTCGCCGCGCTGACTGGGACCATTGTCGTCGCGAGCGTGCTTGGACTTGCCACCGGCGGCATCTTCGCGCTGGCGGTCGGCGCACCGATAGCCACCCTTTGCTACCTCGCCCTGCTCTCGCGCCCGGTTGCGCCGGTCCAGAACGGAAGCTCGGCCACGCTGGAATGGTATCCGGTCGGGCGGCTGGTCGGCTGGGCAGCGATCATGGCCGGCGGGCTCGCCGGCATCATGGTGTTGATGCTCGGCTACGACACCGAAACCTACCGCGACTCGATCAGGGACGTGCTCCAGCACAGCGCCTTGAAGGAGCTCGACAAGGACGGCACGTTGATCAACGAGAACACCATCGGGGGCCTGAGCAGTATGCTCGCCCGGGCGCTGCCCGCCGCCTTCGCCATCATCTGGCAGACCATCGCCCTGTTCAATCTGTGGTTGGCAGGCGTGATCGTGGACGCGTCCGGGCGCGCCTTGCGGCCCTGGCCGCGGCTCGACGCGATCGAGCTTCCGGATGCCGTCTTCCTCGCTTTCACCGGGAGCCTACTCTCATCCTTCCTGCCTGGCTTGGTTGGCTTGCTGGCCACCGGCTTTGCCGGTGCGCTGTTATTTGCCTATGTGCTGCAAGGGCTTGCGGTGCTGCACGCCTATAGCCGCGGCATGCCGTTTCGCGGCCTGCTGCTTGCCACCGTCTATTTCGGCATGGTGCTATTGGGTTGGGTTGCCGTCGTAATTGCCCTTCTCGGTCTCGGCGAACCGATGCTTCGCTTGCGCGAGCGCGCGGCCGCCCGAGGCCAGCCGCCCCACACGGATTGATCGATCAGACACGAAAAGGAGTTTTGCAATGCAAGTCATCCTTCTTGAGCGCATCGGCCGGCTCGGACAAATGGGCGATGTCGTCACCGTCAAGGACGGCTTCGCCCGCAATTTTCTCCTCCCGCAAGGGAAGGCGTTGCGCGCCACCACGGCCAATCGCGAGCGCTTCGAGCGCGATCGAGCACAGCTCGAGGCCCGCAATCTCGAACTCCAATCCGAAGCGCAAGCCGTTGCCACAAAGCTTGGCGGACAAAGCTTCATCGTCATCCGCCAAGCGGGCGATTCGGGTCAGCTCTACGGCTCGGTCACCACGCGCGACATCGCGACCGTCGTCACCGAAGGCGGCTTCTCCATCGAGCGGCGGCAGGTGCTCCTCGACAGGCCGATCAAAGCCCTCGGCGTTCACGAAGTGCGCATCGGGCTCCATGCCGAAGTCGAGCCGCATGTGCTCATCAACGTCGCCCGCTCGCCCGATGAGGCGGCACGGCAGGCAAGAGGCGAACAGGTCACCGGCAAGGCCATGGACGAGGCCGAGGAGGAGGCCGAAGCGGCGAAGCGCGCCGCCGAGCAATTGTTCGAGCCGGGCGCGGTTGTCGAAGAGTTGGTTGAAGGCGCGGAAGAAGCCGAAGACGCCCCTGGAGAGAGCCGCTCGTAGCGGCTCAAATCCACTGGAACGTACCAGAGCGGGGTGCGCCAGGTCTTCGTCGTGTCCGCGCAAGCTGCCGGCTGCCACGCAGCCTGTTAGTGAAAGCGGTCTCTCCCAATTGTGCACAGGCTGACGATCTAGCCGACCAACCCATTTTGGCTACTGTAGACCTATGAGCAACGTGCTGATTTGCCCGCGCTCGGCCTCGGCCGAGCTTCCGACTTTTCGTGCCCTCCCCCACAATCTCGAGGCGGAGCAGGCGCTGCTCGGCGCGATCCTGGTCAATAACGAGGCCTGCGACCGCGTCTCGAGCTTTCTCAAGGCGGAGCACTTCTTTGATCCCTTGCATGGGCGCCTCTACGACCACGCGGCAAAGTTGATTTGGGCCGGCAAGCGGGCGACGCCGATCACGCTCAAGACCTTTTTCCAAGGCGACGAGCCGGTTGGCGAGCTCACCGTGCCACAATATCTGGGGCGCCTCGCCGCCAACGCCACCACCATCATCAACGCCGAGGATTACGGCCGCACCATCTATGACCTCGCCATCCGGCGGCAGCTCATTCAGATCGGCGAGACCCTGGTCAATACGGCTTACGATGCGCCCATCGATGCCCCGCCAGCGGTGCAGATCGAGGACACCGAGCAGAAGCTCTACGAGCTTGCCGAGACCGGTAAGTACGGCTCGGGCTTCGAGCCCTTCACCACCGCGCTCACTGACGCCATCGACATGGCCGCCAACGCCTACCGGCGCGACGGCGGGCTGTCGGGTCTTGCCACCGGCTTCGCCGATCTCGACCAGAAGATGGGTGGCCTGCAGCCCTCAGATCTGATCATCGTCGCCGGACGCCCATCCATGGGCAAGACGGCGCTTGCGACCAACATCGCCTATCACGTCGCGCGCAGCTACCGGAAGGATCCCCAATCCGACGCGCCGCTCGACGGCGCCATCGTCGGGTTCTTCTCGCTTGAAATGTCGGCCGAGCAGCTCGCTACCCGCGTCATCGCCGAGCAAGCCTACATCCCGTCCGAGCGCATCCGCCGGGGGCGCATTGAATCAGAAGAGTTCGACCGCATCGTCGAGGTCTCCCAGGAGCTGCAAAACCTGCCCCTCTTCATCGACCAGACGGGCGGCATCACCGTGGCGCAGCTCGCCGCGCGAGCGAGGCGCCTGAAGCGGCAGAGGGACATCGGCCTCATCGTCGTGGATTATCTCCAGCTCCTGTCGGGCTCGAGCCGCAGGGCCACGGAAGGCCGCGTACAAGAAGTTACCGAGATCACCACCGGACTGAAGGCGCTCGCCAAGGAGTTGCATGTCCCCGTGCTCGCCCTCTCGCAATTGTCGCGTCAGGTCGAGAACCGCGAGGACAAGCGCCCGCAACTCGCCGATTTGCGCGAATCGGGCTCGATCGAGCAGGACGCCGACGTGGTGTTGTTCGTCTTCCGCGAGGAATATTATGTCGAGCGGCGGCAACCACGCGAGAACACCGAAGAGCACAAGCAGTGGCAGGCAGAGATGGACATGGTGACGGGCAAGGCCGAGGTGATCATCGGCAAGCAGCGTCATGGGCCCACGGGCACGGTGAGGCTCGCGTTCACGCCGGAATACACCAGGTTCAGCAATCTCGCCGCCGAGGAGCGCCTGCCGGAGCGGCGGGAGTGACGGACGCTCGGCCGCCCTCCGCTGCGAGGGGTCCGGGCGACGCCGAAGCCGAGGCGACGGCCTCCGCCATCCTCACCATCGATCTCGATGCTCTGATTGCCAATTTTGGCCGCTTAGCCGGGCTCAGCGCCCCTGCCGAATGCGCCGCTGTGGTCAAGGCCGACGCCTATGGACTGGGCGTGGCCGCCGTGGCGCCCGCTCTCGCGCGGGCCGGCTGCAAGACGTTCTTTGTCGCCACGCTTGGCGAAGCGAGCGAGCTGCGCGCGCTCCTGCCCCATGCGACGATCTACGTCTTTGGTGGGTTGCTCGAAGGCACCGCGCCGTTCTACCGCCAGCATAGCTTGCGGCCGGTGCTCAACAGCCCCGAGGAGATCAAGGAGTGGGCTGCCTTCAACGTGGCCAGTCGCATGCGGCTCCCTGCCGCCATCCATATCGACAGCGGCATGAATCGGCTCGGCCTTTCCGCAGCGGACGTCGAGGCTATTGCCTTGGCGGGCGATGTCTTTGGCGCCTTCGAGCTCGCTTTGGTGATGAGCCATCTGGCTTGCGCCGATGAGCCGGAGCACCCCAAAAGCGAGGCGCAGCGGCAGACCTTCGATATTTTGCGAAGGAAATTGCCGAAGGCGTTGGCGAGCCTCGCCAACTCGGCCGGAATCCTGCTCGGCCGTCACTACCATTACGACCTCGTTCGCCCCGGCATCGCCCTTTATGGAGGCAAGGCGCGACGCAACGGAGAGAACCCGTTTGCGCCCGTCCTCCACCTCGCCGGCCGCATCCTGCAAGTGCGCGACGTGGCCGCCGGAGAGACGGTGGGATATGGCGCGACCCGGACGGTGAGGCGCCCCTCGCGGATCGCCATCCTCGCCGTCGGCTATGCCGATGGGGTGTCCCGTGCCCTCTCGGCCGGCGATGACAAGGAGGGCTTCCGCGTCTATCTCGGCTCGCATTCGGCGCCGATCTTGGGACGCGTGTCCATGGACCTGATCACCGTGGATGTGACCGGTATCCCGGAGCATCTCGCCCGGCGCGGGGCTTGGGTGGAGTTGATCGGCCGAAACGTCGCCGCCCACGAGCTTGCCGCCCATGCCGGCACCATCGACTATGAGGTCCTCACCAATCTCGGCGCCCGCGCCCTGCGGCGCTATATCGGCAGTTAGCCCTGATCTCATGGCCAAAGCCTCGAAAGCCTTCGTCTGCCAAGCCTGCGGCGCGGTGACCACGCGCTGGTCCGGCAAATGCACCGCGTGCGGGGAGTGGAACAGCATCATCGAGGAGACCGCGTCACCGTCCGGTCCGCCCGCACTGATTGCCATCAAGGGTGGCAAAGGCCGGCCGGCCTCCTTCGAGAGCCTGCAGGTGGAGACCCTCGATGCGCCGCGGCTGCCGACCGGCATGGCGGAGTTCGATCGCGTGCTCGGTGGTGGCCTAGTGCCGGGTTCCGCCGTCCTCGTCGGCGGCGATCCCGGCATCGGCAAGTCGACGCTGCTGCTCCAGGCTGCCGCCAGGCTCGCGCTCACCGGCGCGCCGGTTGTCTATCTCTCCGGCGAAGAAGCACCGGCGCAAGTGCGCATACGTGCCGCGCGCCTCGGCCTCACGCAAGCCCCGGTGGCGCTCGGCACCGAGACCAACCTCGCCAACATCATCGCCACTCTGAGCAACGCCGGCGCGCCTTCGCTGATCGTCATCGATTCGGTGCAGACGCTGTGGTCCGAAGGCTTGGAGGCTGCGCCGGGGACCATCTCTCAACTCCGCGGCTGCGCCTCGGCGCTGGTTAGCTACGCCAAGGGAAGCGGCTCGACGCTTGTCCTCGTCGGCCATGTGACCAAGGACGGCCAGATCGCCGGTCCCAAGGTCATCGAGCACGTGGTCGATACGGTGCTCTATTTCGAAGGCCATAGCGGCCATCAATTCCGCATCTTGCGCGCGGTGAAGAACCGCTTCGGACCGACCGACGAGATCGGCGTCTTCGAGATGCGCTATGACGGGCTGCAACAGGTCGAGAACCCCTCGGCGCTGTTCCTGAGCGACCGCGACCGCGGCGCTCCCGGCACTGCGGTCTTCGGCGGCATGGAGGGCACGCGACCGATCCTTATCGAGCTGCAAGCCCTCGTCGCACCATCCACGCTCGGCACGCCAAGGCGCGCGGTGGTGGGCTCGGACCCCAACCGCCTTGCCATGCTGATCGCCGTACTCGAAGCCCGCTGCGGCGTGCGGCTCGCCGGCCACGACGTCTATGTGAACGTCGCGGGCGGATTGAAGCTCGGCGATCCGGCGGCGGATCTCGCCGCCGCCGCTGCCCTCCTCTCCTCCTTCACCGGCCGGCCGGCGCCGGAGGATACCGTCTATTTCGGCGAAGTGAGCCTCACCGGAGCGGTCAGGGCGGTGGGCCACATGGACCAGCGCCTCAAGGAGGCGGCCAAGCTCGGTTTCACGCGGGCGGTGGTCCCTGCTGCCTGCGCTTCCGAGCGGGAGCTTCGGGACTTGCCCCTCATGCCCGTCTCCCAGCTGCATGAGCTGGTGGCCTGGTTCGGCCTGCCGGAGCCGGACTAGCGGAAGGAGCCTCCTGGTTCGAGACACGCCCTAAAAAGGGCGCTCCTGACCCTGAGGAGCGGCGAAGCCGTATCTCGAAGGGACAGGCCCGGCCCGGCCCCAGCGACAATAGGTCGGATTCCGCATCCGCCGTTGCCCACCCGGGCCATTTGTGCTTCATCCCGGGGAATCGTGATACTGTCCGGCCCGTCCTCGAAGGAGCCTCGCGCCATGCCCTTTTCCTGGCTCGATGTGATTCTCGTCGCCATCATGCTCGTGTCCGGATTCCTCGCCATGGTGCGGGGGTTCACGCGCGAGGTTTTGTCAATTTTTTCCTGGGCCGTGGCCGCCGTCGCAGCTCTCTATCTCACGCCCAAATATTGGCATTCGGTCGAGGCCTACTTCCCCTCACCCGGCTTTGCGCAGATCGGCTTCGCCGTTGGCGTGTTCATCGTCGTCCTCATCATCGTGAGCCTGATCACCTTCCGGATTTCTGACCGCGTGTTGGACAGCCGGGTCGGGGCGCTCGACCGCACCTTGGGTTTCATTTTTGGCCTGGCGCGAGGCTTTCTCCTGGTGGCGATCGTCTTCATCCTGTTCAGCGCGCTCGCCCGAGACCAACCGGCCTGGATCGTCGAGGCCAAGTCCTACCCGATCCTCAAACAGACCCAGGTCGCGATCGAATCGCTGATGCCGCCTAACCCCGAGCAATATCTCCCAGGCGGGTTGAAGCCCGAGACCGCGCCCGGAGGATCGTCCGAGACGCCCCGCGCCGCGCCCGGATCGCCGTCCGACACCGCACCGGCCGCTCCGCCACCGGACCAGCGCTCGGAGTCGGCGAAGCCGACCGAGCTCGCCGCAACTGCACCGATAGGAGCACGGGATTGAAGCGCAGTACGAGGCACCCATTTATAAGGAGGCGAGGACGCGCGTGACCGATCGGGTTGACCCTAACGATCAAGCCCTGAGCTGGCTCCAAGAGGACCGGCTGCACGAGGAATGCGGCGTCTTCGGCATCTTCAACCATCCCGACGCCGCCGCGCTGACCGCGCTCGGGCTGCATGCGCTTCAGCACCGCGGTCAGGAAGCCGCGGGCATCGTCAGCTTCGACGGCAATCGTTTCCACACCGAGCGCCGCCTCGGCCTGGTTGGCGATCATTTCACCTCAAGCCAGGTGATCGAGCGGTTGAAGGGCGATGCCGCCGTTGGCCACGTCCGTTACTCGACTTGTGGCGATCCCATCTTGCGCAACGTGCAGCCGCTCTTCGTCGACCTCGATTCCGGCGGCTTCGCGCTCGCCCATAACGGCAATCTCACCAACGCGCTGACGTTACGCGAATGGCTGATCAAGAAGGGCGCCATCTGCCAATCGACCACCGATACGGAAGTCATTCTGCATCTCGTCGCCCGCAGCGATAAACGCCTGTTCGTCGAGAAATATATCGAAGCGCTGCTTCAGGTCGAGGGCGCCTATGCCCTGGTCGGGCTGACCAATAAGAAACTCGTCGGCGCCCGCGATCCTTATGGCATCAGGCCGCTTGTACTCGGCAAGCTCGGCGAGGCTTGGGTGCTCGCCTCCGAGACCTGCGCTCTCGACATCATCGGCGCGGAGTTCGTGCGCGAGGTCGAGAATGGCGAAGTCGTGGTGATCACCCGCGAGGGAATAGAGAGCCACCGCTTCGTACCGAAATTCCCGGCCCGACTGTGCATCTTCGAATATATCTATTTCGCCCGTCCTGACTCCATCGTCGGCGGCCGCTCCGTCTACGAGGTGCGCAAAGAAATGGGCCGGCAATTGGCGCGCGAGGCCCCAGCCGACGCCGACGTCGTCATCCCCATTCCCGATTCTGGCGTGCCTGCGGCGATCGGCTATTCGCAAGGCTCCAGCATCCCCTTCGAGTTCGGCATCATCCGCAACCATTACGTTGGCCGGACCTTCATCGAGCCGGAGCAGCGCATCCGCCAGCTCGGCGTGAAGCTCAAGCATAGCGCCAACGAGGCCCAGGTCAAAGGCAAGCGCATCGTGCTGATCGACGACAGCGTGGTCAGGGGCACGACCTCGGTGAAAATCGTGCAGATGATGCGCGAGGCAGGCGCCAAGGAAGTGCATATGCGCATCTCCAGCCCGCCGATCGCCTATCCCGACTTCTACGGCATCGACACGCCGGACCAGGACAAGCTGCTCGCCGCCACCAAGAGCCTTGAGGAGATGCGGGCCTATATGGGCGCCGACTCACTGAAGTTCCTCTCGGTCGACGGCATCTACCGGGCGATGGGCTATGAGGGTCGCGATCCGGCCCATCCGCAATTCACCGACCATTGCTTCACCGGCGAATATCCGACGAGACTGCGCGACCGCGAAGGGCCGCCGCAGCAGAAGCAGCTCTCCTTCCTCGCCGAGGTCGGTTGAGCGAACAAAAACTCAAGGACCACCGTATCGCGCTGATCACTGGCGCCTCGCGCGGGCTGGGGCGCGCCGTTGCGCTTCGCTTCGCGCGCGAAGGGGCGCATGTACTGCTGCTCTCCAGAAACCTCAGCGCGCTCGGGCAAGTCGATGACGAGATTCGCGCAATAGGTGGCAATGCCACCCTTCTGCCGCTGGACCTTGCCGACGGGCCAGCCATCGATGCGCTCGGCCCCTCGCTATATGAGCGCTTCGGCAAGCTCGACGTGTTGGTCGGCAACGCCGCCATTCTCGGTGCCCTCTCGCCGCTTCCCCACATCCCTTCGGCCCATTGGGAGCGGGTGTTTGCCATCAATGTCACCGCCAATTGGCGGCTGATACGCACGCTCGATCCGCTGCTGCGCCGCTCCGATGCGGGCCGCGTCATCTTTGTCACCTCGAGTGTGGCGCGCTCCTGCCGGCCCTATTGGGCCCCCTACTCCGTCTCCAAGGCGGCCCTCGAGGCGCTGGCCAAAACCTATGCCCATGAGACCGCGTCGACGCCAATCAAAGTGAACCTCGTCGACCCCGGGGCCATGGCCACGCGCATGCGCGCCGAGGCCTATCCCGGTGAGAATCAGGCAACGCTGCCGGCGCCCGAAACGATTCCGGAGATGTTCGTCAAGCTCGCTCTTGCCGAGAATGAATTAACCGGCGAGCTCGTCACGCGTGAGGTCACCATACCTCAATCTTGACTGCCCAAATCCTGGGCTGGCTTTTCGCACCTCGCGCCGCAGAATTTCCACAACCCGTTGCTAGCCTTGCGGCAAATGGCGGATTCGAAACGCCGAACGGGGGAAAGACGCAAATTGCGCCTCGCCGGCAACGCTCAATCTTCCTATCGGCGGCGAGGTGACCGCTCCGGACGCTTACCTTGCCGGTCCTTACGCGGCCTATCGGCTATCTCAAAATCTCGTCCTCGGCGCCAGGGCTGCTTGGGGCGAAATCTCCGATGGGACCACACCTATCAGCGAGGCTCAGATCTTCACCACAAACCGCCTCCTGACGGAGGCGAGGCTGAGCGGCAATTGGGCCTTTGGCCAGTGGCAATTAATGCCGGCGGCATCGATCAGCTATGTGGGTGATACCACGGTCGCTTCCATCTCCGGGCTGTCGAACGCGACCGCGCAGACGACCCGTTTCACGGCTGGCCCGCAGCTCCGGCGCCTCATCGACGCTGGAGATGCCGGCATTCTTGAGCCATTCGCCTTCTGCAAGACGAGCCTCGACCTCGAGAGTGTCAAGGTGATGCCAGAACACCATCGGCGGCGGCGTCGTCCTCAATCGGCCGGAGGGCTATTCCATCCAGGCGACCGCCGACTACAGCGAGACCGTTGGCGCCGAGCTGCCAGACCCGTCGATTGCCGGTCAGGTCTCGGTCTCGGCGCCTTTGCGCTAAAGCCGGTCAAGCCACCGCGCGCTTGCGCGAGCGGACGATCGACTTGATCCGTGCGCGTGAGGCGCCGGACATCTCGCCGATCTTGCGGTCCTGCAACTCGATGAAGGTGCGCGCGGGTGCATCGCCATCGAGGCCACCGAGGTCTGCTGCGGGCACCTTGCGATTGGAAGTCTGCGTGCCGTCCTCATAGATGACGTCGAACAGCACGAAGCCACTGGCGACTTGTTGTTTCTTGCGGGCCATGTGCCTTCTCCAAACTTAACTGTCTTGTGGAGTCTTTTCGGGCTCTAGCTCGCCCGTTGCCTCGCCGCGGGCGGCCTTGCGCTTGGCGGCATCTTCTTCACGGCGTTGCAACTTCTCCAGCTTCTTTTTTTCTTTCGATCGGCTGCGATCGCTGCGCTGCATGTTGTAATTCGGCTTGAAAGCCATCTCTTTGGTCCTTCGCTCTATTTGGGCGCGGGCCGGCGCGCCTTGGGACGGGCAACTGGCTTCGCCGCAGCGGTTTCGCGGTCCGCCGCCTCCTTGGCCAGACGCAGCTCACGGAGCCGCGCCGTCTTCTCCACCTGGGCGTCGTGCTCGCGCTCTTGGTCCAGCTTGAAACTCGATTCGCGTTTCTTGGTCTGACTGAGAAGCGCTTCGGCGTTGCGCCTGGCGGCGCTGATGCGCGTCGGAAATTTGCTCATCTTGGCTCTCCTGAAAAGGACACGCGTGAGGTGGCCTTCTGCCGGGCCAGCCCTCCGCGGGCCGAAGGAAGGGCGTTGCGCCGGCCGCGTGGCCGCCAAGTGGGCTTGTCCGCAGCCGTATCGGCCTTACGCTCCGGCCGCCACGTGGGCTTGGCTGTCGCCGCGTCAGCCTGACGTGCCGGACGCCACGCCGGCTTGGCTTTCGCCGTGCCGACCTTACGCTCCGGCCGCCGCTCATGTGAAACCGATTCGGCCTGCGCCAGACGGTGCTCGACTACCGACAACGGCGACTTGGTCAGCCTTTCGATCGCCTTGAGCAGCGACCGCTCGCTCAAATCGCAGAACGATAGGGCCATGCCTCCGGCTCCGGCTCTGGCCGTGCGGCCGATGCGATGCACGTAGCTCTCAGGCTCATGCGGCAGCTCGTAATTGATGACATGCGAAATGGAGGATACGTCGATCCCCCGCGCGGCGATATCGGTAGCGACGAGAGCACGGATCTGCCCGCTGCGGAACGCTTCAAGCGCGCGTACCCGGGCGTTTTGCGCCTTGTTGCCATGCAACGCGTCCGCCGCCACGCCGGACTGCCGCAAAAATTTGCAGACCCGATCGGCGCCACGCTTGGTGCGAGTAAAGACCAGCACGCGATCCATCGCGGAATTGGAGAGGAGCTCCGTCAGCAGCCTGCTCTTCACCTGCGCCGGCACGAAATAGACACGCTGGTCGATTCGATCGACTGTGACGCTCGCCGGGGAGACGTCGATGCGAACCGGCGAGCGAAGGATCTCCGCCGCCAGCTTGGCGATGTCCGGCGGCATGGTCGCCGAGAATAGAAGCGTCTGCCGCTCCTTGCGGCAAGCGGCGACGATCTTCCGCACATCGCGGATGAAACCCATGTCCAGCATGCGGTCGGCCTCGTCGAGAACGAGGATCGAGACCTGGTCGAAATTGACGTGGTGCTGGCCGTAGAGATCGAGCAGCCGCCCCGGCGTCGCGATCAGGATGTCGACGCCTTTGGCCAGCGCCCTCACCTGTTGGCCCTGGCCCACGCCGCCGTAAACGATAGCCGACCGCAAGGCCAGGCCGCGGCCATAGGCGCGGAACCGCTCATCGATTTGCAGGGCGAGCTCGCGCGTCGGCGCTAAGATCAAGGCATGCGGACGCCCCGGCGAACGCTGCAAGCGTTGCACCGAAAGACGGTGCAGGATGGGCAGCGCGAAGGCCGCGGTCTTGCCCGTGCCCGTCTGGGCGATGCCGAGCAAGTCCCGGCCTTCGATGAGAAGAGGAATCGCCTGCGCCTGAATCGGCGTCGGCTTCAAATAGTTCTCGTTCTTGAGCGCCAGGCGCAAGGGCTCGGCAAGGCCGAGGCCATCGAAAGAAGCAAGTGTCACTTAAAATATCCTTGTGGGCCGCGAACGCCGTTCATGTCTGACGCGGTCGTGGTTGGCCTTTGCGCCGAGTCCCACGCGCTACCTGGGGTCAGACGATGATTGAGAAATTGTCTCGGGATGAAGCGCCGCAGAGTGGGCGGCAGCTTCGCGCGATCGCGAGCAATTAGATGTGGGGAACATGGCGGTGAGCCGGCGGTATGTCAAGGCCAGATCGCGGGAAGGGTTGACGAACCTGGCGTTTCAGCCCTCCGTCGTCAGCACCATGCCGTCATAGGCAGGCTCGACTCCGTCGGACAGCGCGCGGGTCAACGCCTCATAGTCGAGGTCGACATGCATATGGGTGAGCACGGCACGCTTCGGCTTCACCCGCGCAATCCAGGCGAGCGCCTCATCGACGCTGAAATGACTCGGATGCGGCGTGTAACGGAGCGCATCGATGATCCACACATCGAGATCCCGCAGCAGCTTCAGCGATTCGTCCGGCAGGTCGCTCACGTCGGGCGAATAGGCGATGCCGCCGAAGCGGAAGCCGAGCGTCTCTCCCGCGCCGTGGCGTTGCCGGAATGGCAAGGCCTCGACAGCGCCCCCTGCCCCAAGGATCTCGACCGGCTCGCCGGGTGTCACATCGTGGCTGTCGAGGATCGGCGGGTACTCGCTCTCCGGCGGGGTGTTGAAGCAATAGGCGAAGCGCTGCTTGAGCAAGCGCCCCGTTTCCTCGTTGTAATAGACGGCGACGCGGCGGTGGCCGTTATAGGACACCATGCGGAGATCATCGATGCCGTGGCAATGGTCGGCATGATCGTGGGTGTAGAGAACGCCGTCGAGCCACCCCACCTTCACGTCGAGGAGCTGCTCACGGACGTCCGGCGAAGTGTCGACGAGCACGTTGGTGGTGCCCTCAATGCCAGCCTTTTGCACGAGAACGGAGCAGCGGCGCCGCCGGTTCTTGGGATTGGACGGATCGCACGCCCCCCAATGATTGCCGATGCGGGGCACGCCGCCGGACGTGCCGCAGCCGAGAATGGTAAGGGTGAGCGTCATGGGGCGATGGACCGAGCGGCAAGCGCCGAGGCCGGCACCTTCTTGAAAAGGCGGGCGAAATTCGCGGTGGTGATACGGGCGATCTCCGCGTCGCTCACACCGCGAATGCTGGCAAGGCGGGCCGCGGTATGCACCACATTGGCAGGCTCATTGGTACGCCCCCGCAAAGGCTCCGGCGCGAGATAAGGCGCGTCGGTCTCGACCAGCAGCCGGTCGAGCGGCATCGCTGCGGCGATGTCGCGCAAGGCGCTGGAGTTCTTGAAGGTGATCACACCGGAGAAGGAGATTGTGCCGCCGAGTGCCACGCCCCTCCGCGCAAGCTCCGGTCCGCCGGTAAAGCAATGCAGCACGAACGGAAAGGCGCCCTTCTTTGTCTCCTCCTCGAGGATGCGGGCCACGTCTTCGTCGGCGTCGCGGGCATGGATCACGAGCGGCAGGCCCGTCTCCCGCGCCGCAGCGATATGGGTGCGAAAGCCTCGCTCCTGATCGACGCGCGGGCTGTGGTCGTAATGATAGTCGAGCCCCGCCTCGCCAATCGCGACCACCTTCGGATGGCGCGCGAGGCTCAGGATCTCATCGAGCATAACGTCTCTCTCCTCCGCCGCATGGTGCGGATGGGTGCCAACCGAGCAGAAGACAGTGTCATGACCTTCGACGATCTCGAGGAGCTCATCGAAGCGCCGCACCCGCGTCGAGATCGTCACCATCAGGCCGATTCCCGCCGCGCGCGCACGCGTCAGCACGGCCTCGCGTTCAGCCTTGAGCTCCGGGAAATCGAGATGACAGTGACTATCGATCAGCATCACAGCGCGGGTGTCTCGGAATTCTCCGCCTCGACATAGCGCGGAAACACCGCTTGCGGCGGCGGCAGCTCAGTTCCGGCTGTCAGTCTCCCGCCAGCCCCAAGCTTGGAGAAATCGCGCTTGTCCTTGGGCACGCCAAGCTGATCGAGCAGCCGGCCAGCGCTTGCCGGCATGACTGGCTGCACCAGGATCGCGATCTGCCGCAGCACTTCGGCCGTCACATAGAGGATGGTCTCCATGCGCTGGGGATTGCTCTTCTTATGCGCCCAAGGCTCCCCGCCCGCGAAATAGCGATTGGCATCGGCGATCAGCGCCCAGACGATCTCAATCGCCCGATGAATGGCGAAGTCGTCGATGGCTTGCTCGACCCGCGCGAGAGCACCATCGGCCGCGGCCAGGATCGTCTCGTCGGCTTGCGTGAGTTCACCCGGCGCGGGCATCATGCCCCCGCAATTCTTGGCAATCATCGACAGCGAGCGCTGGGCAAGATTGCCGAGGTCGTTGGCGAGATCGGCGTTGATGCGCTGCACGATACCGTCGCGGCTGTAATTGCCGTCCTGGCCGAACGGCACCTCGCGCAACAGGAAATAGCGTAAGGGATCGACGCCATAGTCGCCGACAAGCACGAAGGGATCGACGACATTGCCGACCGACTTCGACATCTTCTCCCCGCGATTATAGAGGAAGCCATGTCCGAACACGCGCTTCGGCGGCGCGACGCCGGCCGACATCAGGAAGGCTGGCCAATAGACCGCGTGAAAGCGAACGATGTCCTTGCCGATGATGTGCACGTCGGCGGGCCAGTAGCGTTTGAACATCGGTGACTGAACATCCGGAAAGCCGACGCCGGTCAGATAATTGGTCAGCGCATCCACCCACACATACATGATGTGCTTGGGGTCGCCCGGCACGGGGATCCCCCAGTCGAAGGTGGTGCGCGAGACCGAGAGATCCTGCAGGCCCCCGCGCACAAAGCTCTTCACCTCGTTCGCCCGCGTCTCCGGTCCGATGAAGTCGGGATGCGCGCTGTAATGCTCAAGCAGCTTGTCCTGATAGGCCGAGAGCCGAAAGAAATAGCTCTCCTCCTCCACCCACTCGACCGGCGTTCCCTGCGGCGAGAGCTTCTGCCCGTCGGTGGCCTCCTTCAACTCGCTCTCGTCGTAATAGGCTTCATCCCGCACGGAGTACCAGCCGGCATAGGTCGAGAGATAGATGTCACCATTGGACTGCATGCGCCGCCAAAGCTCGGCGGAGGCGCGCGCATGGCGCTCCTCCCGCGTGGAGATGAAATCGTCGTTCGAGCAATCGAGTGCCGCGACCATGTCGCGGAAGCGCGGCGTGTTGCGGTCGGCGAGCTCGCCCGGCGTGATGCCGTGCTTCCGCGCCGTCTGCAGCATCTTGACGCCGTGCTCGTCGGTGCCGGTGAGGAAGAACACGTCTCGCCCTTGTAAGCGCCGGAAGCGTGCCAGCGCATCGGTGGCCACGGCCTCATAGGCATGGCCGATATGGGGCGCATCGTTCGGGTAAGAGATGGCAGTGGTGATGTAATAGGGGCGCGTCTCTGCCATGGCGCTGAGGAATAGCCTTGCCCGCGCACCCCGGCAAGCGCCTCCCGCGATCGTGCCTAAACCGGGTTCTCGCGCGCGACCTGCTGCAATCTGTAAAAGGCTTCCAGCACGAGCAGACTGCGATCGAGGTTGAGACTTGCGGCGTCGGCCTTAGCCCTGCCGATCGCGTCCCACACCTCCACCCATTGGGGCAGGTTGGCACGGTCGAGCAATCGGCGCTGAAGCTTCCGCTCGTCGCTGCTCAATTCCTCTCCGGTGGCGGCGGCGCGAATCAACCGCTCCAACAGCCCAAGCAGCAGCGAGAGGAAAAGGTCAAGCCGCTCGCTATCGGCAGCGCCGCCAAGCCGCTCCGCCAGCCGGTGCAGGCGCGGCCCGTCGAGCCCGGGCATCCCGCCGAGGCTTACGAGGAGATCGCGGTAGAGCTCAATGCCCTCGCCTGTGGCAAGCTCCAGCGCGCGGCGCACGCTGCCCTGGCTCAAAGCGAGCGCGGTCGCGAGCGTCTCCGCATCGACCTTGTGGCCATCTCTGGCGAGCGCGGCGCTGACCGCCTGATCCAGGTCGTCTTCACCAAGCGCCCCCACACGAAGTGTGCGGCAGCGGGAGCGGATGGTGACCGGAATTCGCCCTTCCGCCGTCGCCACCAAGATGAACAGAGTCCGTAGCGGGGGCTCCTCCAGCGCCTTCAGGAGCGCGTTTGCGGCATTTTGATTCAACTCATCGGCGCGATCGACGATGACGACGCGCCACCCCGCCTCGCCCGCGCTGTGGCCGAGAAAGCTGCGCAAGCGCCGAACCTCGTCGACCCCGATCCATTGCGAATAGCGTTTCGACTTCTCGTTCCAGGAACGTCGGAGCAGCAGAAGGTTGGGATGGGAGAGCGCCGCCACTTTACGGAACACGGGCTCATTGCCGCCGACCGGGAACATTGGCGCCCGCTCGCCCGGTGCCTCCTCGCCAAGCGCGAGCACCTCCCTCGCCAGATGGTAGGCAAGCGTGGCCTTGCCGACGCCTTCCGGACCGACCAACAGCCAGGCGTGGTGCAGCCGGCCGCTGCGCAAGGCATCCGCGAATTCAGCCAGCGCCGCCTCATGGCCGAAAAGACGATCGACCTCGCGGGGCGCGGAAAATCCCTCCAGGCGATCGGGCTCGTCGACGGGGCCACGCGATGTCTCGGCCGCCGCCCGGCTCATGGGCGCAAGCGTTCCGCCACCGCCTCCCACACGTCTTCGGCGACCAGCGCCTCGGGCTTGCGCGCGTCGATCACGACGCAGCGCTTAGGCTCCTCCTCGGCGATGTCGAGAAAGGCTTTGCGCACCCGTTCGTGCTGAGCGAGCCCAAGACTTTCGAATCGGTCCGGCGCGCTACTCCCGTTCCGTTGCGTCGCGCGCGCGAGCCCAGCCTTGGGCGGGATATCGAGCACGAGAGTAAGGCTCGGCATGAGCCCCCGTAGCGTGAGCCGCTCGAGCGCGTCGATCACTGGCGCGGGCACGCCGCCAGTGACGCCTTGATAGGCGCGGGTTGAATCGAGGAAGCGGTCGCAGACCACCCATTTGCCTTGCGCGAGCGCCTCGCTGATCAGCGTATCGACATGGTCTTGCCGCGCGACCGAGAACAGCAGGGCCTCGGCGAACGGGCCGAACTGCCGCGCCTTGCCAGACAGCAAGGCTTCGCGGATTTCCTCGGCGGCCGGCGAGCCACCTGGCTCTCGGGTAGCGATAGCTTGGCGGCCCGCATGAAGCAGGCGATCGACGAGGAGCGAGACTTGCGTGGACTTGCCCGCCCCTTCGCCACCCTCAAAAGTGATCAGCTTGCCGGCTTCGACCGTCTCGTGGCGCATTCTTGCCTCTCGAACCTTAGCCTCAAAGCATCCAGCCGAAAGCCAGAACCATCAGCGAGTCGAGGCCGCGCATGGCGAAATTGCTCTGTTCGATATCCTGGCCGGCGAACAGCGGGATGTCGTTGGTCGCCGCGGTATCGTCTGCCGTGATCCTGAGCACGGCCACCTGATCGCCCTTGCGGATGGGCGCCTTGATCGGTCCGTCATAGACGATCCGCGCCGTGATCTTGCCGCTCGAATTGGTGGGCAGGATGATGTCGATGTTGCGGTCGCCGACCAGCGGCACGTAGTGCCGGGTTCCACCCCAGACCAGAGCATCGCTCACCGTCTCGCCCTCGTCGAACAGGCGGAACGGCTTGAAGTTCTTGAAGCCCCATTCGAGCAGCTTGCGCGGCTCTTCCTCGCGCTCCTTCTTGGTGTTGAGACCATTGACCACGAGGATGACACGCTGGTCGTCGCGCTTGGCGCTCGCCACCAGTCCGTATCCCGCCTCTTCGATAAAGCCTGTCTTCAATCCGTCAACGCCAAGGGATTCCTCGAAGACGAGAGGATTCCTATTGTTGAAGGTGTGCTTGTTGAAGGTGAACTGTTTCTGTCCGAAATAGTGATAGTACTCCGGAAATGTCTTCATCAGAAAATTGGCGAGCAGCGCGAGCTCGCGCGCGGTCATCACATGCCCGTCGGCCGGCAACCCAGTCGAGTTCACGAAATGCGATTTGGTAAGGCCGATTTCCTTCGCATATTTGTTCATCTCTTTGGCGAAAGCGTCTTCGCTGCCGCTGATGCCCTCGGCCAGGATGATGCAGGAATCGTTGCCGGACTGAACGGTGATGCCCTGGATCAGATCGCCAATGGTGACCATGGAATTGAGCGGCGCGAACATGGCCGAGCTGCCTGACGGCGCCCCGCCGGTGCGCCAGGCATTCTCGCTCACCTTGAACTGATCATCGAGCTTGATCCGGCCGGCCTTCAGCTCGCGAAACACGACAGCGAGCGTCATGAGCTTGCTCATGCTTGCCGGCGGCACGAGCGCATCCGCATCCTTCTCGTAGAAGATGAGATTGGCGTCGGCATTCATGAGAATGGCGTGCGTGGCCTTGGTCTCGAAGCCACCTGGAGGCGGGGGCGCCGCGACTTTGGCGAACGCCGAGGAGCACGCGGCACCCATGACGAGCATGGTCAATGCCACGGCGATCTTGATCACGAAATCAAGGCGCAAAGCGTACACGATGTGACAACTTCGGATCGAATTGGCCAGGGGCCCGGCGACCCCGCCGGTCTATTAACCTACTATCGAGCGGTCCCCTCGAAAAATCAACCGGCCCGAGGCTTAGGCCCTAGTTCGTAACGATTTTCGCACCCGTGTAGCCAGCCCCGGTCACCCGTGTCAGCGCCGCCGACGCCGCACCCTGATCGGCGAACGGTCCGACGCGAACACGAAAAATGGTCTCGCCTCCGACTTGCGTGGGGGCCACCTCGACTTGAGCGATGCCGCCGAGCAGCGATTTCGCCTTGTCGGCGTTGTTTTTACTCTTGAAGGAGCCGGCCTGGATCAGGAGGCCTCTTGGCAGAGCGTCGCCGGGCTCCTCGCCGGGCGGTATCCCCCGTGGACGCGTGAAGCTCGGTTGCGCTGGCGCCCGGGCGCTTGCTTGCCAACGAAGCTGGGATCCGCCCCCCGCTGCTGCTTCCTCGGTTTCGTTTGCTGCCGACACGGTCCAATCTTGGCCCCTGCCGTCATGCTTCGCTTGCAGCTGGGGCCGGCCGTCGCCGGTAATGCTTCCGACCGCGAGCGGCTCTTTAGCGCCCGCCTCCGACGGTTCGCGCGATGCAACTTGCGCCCAGCTTTGGCTTGCAAGATAGCGGCGCTCATAGCTGTCGTCGCCGTTCAAGGGTGCGCGACCGAGATACTGAACGCGAACCCGCGCCGTGCCCCTGTCCCTGAAGGCGAGCAGCTCCGCCGATCGCCGAGACAGATCCATGATGCGGTCGCTCGCATAGGGGCCGCGATCGTTGACGCGGACGATGATCGAGCGGCGATTCTCCAAATTGGTGACCCGCGCATAAACCGGCATAGGCAGCGTCGGCGACGCGGCCGACAGGCGGTCCATGTCGTAGATTTCGCCATTGGCGGTGCGTCGCCCATGGAACAGCTCGCCATACCAGGACGCCGTGCCGACCCGGTCATAGGCCGGGTCCTCCCGCGGCTGATACCAGACGCCATCGACCTGATAGGCCTCGCCGGTGAGGTAGACGCCTCCGCCCTTCGGCACTGGCTGGCCCAGTGGAATGACGCGCTCGCCAAGCCTCTCGCCATTGCCGGAGCGGCAGGCCACGACGCTCGCGGTGATGATTCCAATCAGGAGGAGGGAGATCAGTAGGCGTACAGGCGGGAGCGTGACGGCGCGCCAAATGAGCCTCGCCGCCGTAAGCGCGGGCCCTAAGCTACCCACCCGACCCAACGTCCGAGATCCCGTCAACACCCCGTACACACGCCGCAAGGCCCGCGAAAGAAGCCTGCGCTAGCGTGAACCTTCGGCGCTCGCCTCACTGTCCGGCGAGAGCGTTAGCAAAGGATGAATCGACGGGGGTATCGGCCGCCTGAAAGCTGCCAATTTCAGCCTAGTTAGGCTTGTCCTCGCCGATGACGCGAAGACAGGACGCAATCACCTCATCGAGCGGCTTGCTCGCATCGACGACGGTAAAGCTCTGTGGGCCGAGGTCGTACCTCAATTGCTCGTCGAGGACGGCCGCCGTCGCGTCGGAAATGTCCCCCCTGCGGACGGCGATCCGTCCCCGCATCGTATCGGGCGGCGCGTCGAGCCAAATTCCGGCGAACGCGACACCGGCCTCTGCGCCACAGGCGGCAATGGCTTCGCGTTCCTCTGATTTTGCATGTACGCCCTCGACGATCACCGCCTGACCGCCCTTAAGCGCCATCAGCGCCCGCTTACGGCAGATGCCATAAACAATATCAGAGATCTCCGCCACATAAGCGTTTTCGGAAAGCTGCCGGTCCGCGCCGATCCCGAACAGCCGTTTACGCTCCGCGTCGCTCCGCACATGCACCGCCCCCGGAAACGAGCCGAGATGCGGCGCCAGCGCCCGCGCCACGCTCGACTTGCCGCTACCTGAAAGTCCGCCAATAGCAACGAGCCGCGGCCGGCGTTGAGCAAAATAGTCTCTCGCGAGCAGGACATAGGAGGTTGCGTTGCGCCGTGCCTCTGTCTGTAGCGCGACTGGGCCAAGCTCCGCACGGAGCAGTTCGACCTTGGCTCTGATCATCGCCCGCATCGAGAGGAATAGCGGCAACGTCTTCAGACCGATGAGATTGGCGGTGCCGCCGCAGGCGTCCAGATAGGCGTTGAGCACGGCGTTGGCATGGGCAGGAAGGCCGCGCGCGCCAAGATCCATAAGCAGGAAGGCGAGGTCGTAGAGCACATCGACGGTCGCGATCGCATTGTCGAACTCGATGGCATCGAACAAGACCGGGGCGCCATCAATCTCGACGACATTGCGCAAGTGCAGATCGCCATGGCAGTGGCGCACATAGCCTCCAAGCGCTCGCGCCTTGAGCAGGGGTTCGAGCGCGGCACGCGCCTGACGGCTTGCACGATTGACCGTTGCGAGAGCCTCGCGTGGAAACGCGGCCTCCTTCCCGGCAAAGGCGGCCTCGTTGTCTTCGAGCACCGAGAATAGCGCCAAGACGCTCCGCTGCGGCGCCAGGAACCGGTCCGCGCTCCGATGGAAGGCGGCGATCGTCTGGGCGAGGAGTGGCATCGAAGCAAGCGGGAGCCGTCCCTCCTCGGCCATGCGGTCATAAAGATTGGCTTGATCAAATCGGCGCATGACCAGCACCCACTCCACGACCGTGCCCTCGCCGTTGCCGCCGAGCGCGAAGTCACCGTGATCGGAGAGGGTTACCGGGATAACCTCAAGATAGAGATGAGGTGCGGTACGACGATTGATGCAGAGCTCGTTGAGGCAGGCCTGGCGCCGGAGCTCGAGAGTTGAGAAATCGAGAAACGGGTACTTTACGGCGCGTTTGACTTTGTAGGCATGCTCTCCAGCCAGGAACACGGCGGAGGCATGGGTATCGATTCGCTCCACCAGCCCCGGCACTGGATGGTAGGCCTCGCGGGACGCTAAGAACGCCAGCACCCTGGCTTGGTCGGTTGAACCCTCTATTGTCGGCCCCGAAACTGGAATGACACGCCTATATCTTAGTCTATCTCAAGACATCACCAACTGCCCATGAGTATCGCCTAGTCCGGTACGGCTCGGGACTCGGCCTGCCGACAGGCCCCCACCCTCAATTTCCATTCGGCAGCTTTGAGGGCCTGGTGTCCCGAAAAATTCAGGCCCTGTTTATGGTTAATTAAGGTCTAAGGGACACAGTAAGCCACAGTTCTGCGTACTCAAGCACATCTAGCGGCTCCGGTTTGGTGCCCCGAACCGGAGCCGTTTTTTGGCCACCAAGGCTCCGACGGTGACGATGCAGCGGGTGGTTTTTTGCCTGATGATTCTTGTCTGCGGTACCGCCGCGGCCGAGGAGATTTCCCAATTCGGGCGAACAGGCAATGAAGTTCGCCCCAAATTCCCTCCAAGAGATCTTTCAAATCAGACCGGCACCAAGCAGTCCCCGGCCAAAGAGTTGTTTGGAGCCGTTGCGCTGCCCGCGCCCCTCCCAGCGCGCGCCGTAGGCACTTATGCCAGGGGTTGTCTCGCCGGCGGCGTGGCACTTCCCATCAACGGTCCGGACTGGCAGGTGATGCGCCTGTCGCGTAATCGCAATTGGGGTCATCCGCGGCTCTTGTCCTATCTGGAGCGGCTGGCCCACGACGCACGAACTCTCGATGGTTGGCCCGGTCTGTTGGTCGGTGATATGGGGCAGCCCCGCGGTGGGCCGATGATCACGGGCCATGAAAGCCATCAGATTGGGCTCGACGCCGACATCTGGCTTACGCCCATGCCGAACCGCGTCCTCACCCGTCAGGAGCGGGAGAATTTGATGGCGACCTCGATGCTGAAAGACCCCTTCACCGTCGACATGAAGCTTTGGACTGCCTTTCATACCAGGCTGATCAAGCGGGCCGCTTCCTATCCTGAGGTGGAGCGGATTTTTGTCCACCCCGCCATTAAGGAGGTTTTGTGCGAGCAAGCCGGCGCCGATCGGGCATGGCTCGGCAAAGTGCGCCCATGGTGGGGTCACTATTACCACTTCCATGTGCGCATCGCCTGCCCGCCGGGGAGCGTGGGCTGTATTGGTCAAACGCCGGTTTCGGGCGAAGAAGGTTGCGGACCTGAACTTGACGACTGGTTCAGGAAATTGCGGCAGGCCGAGATGAGGCCCACGACACCCGGACCCGCCAAAGCCCCCCTCACGCTGGATGATTTGCCGGCGGAGTGCCGCACGGTTCTCAATTTCGGCAGGCCATCGGACCCAAACACCGCCAGAGAGCGCGCGCCGATCTGGGCGGCGGACAAGCCAGCCGGCCCGCCACCGCCGCATTAATACGGATGGAAGCGTCGCGGCCGGCATCCGACCGGTGCACTTGCCAGCGCAAAACCTCATGAGAATGCGCCGACCGAGATCCCGTAGCACGAATCCTTTCCGCGCATGGCGAAGGCCAGGGGCAAATCGCAACCTGACGCGGTCAAGATGTAGGGGCCGCTGCGTCTGGCGGACTCTTTTTCTATTTCTATGGGAGTTTTCTATTTCTATGCTAGCGCTCGCCTAATAATTATAGCGGTAGGGACGCACGTAAGGGTGCACGTAAGGGTGATAATAAGCGCCGCCGCAGGCAACGCACCCGCAATGCCCATAGGCGCCACAGACCATGTGGCTTCCTATTGGGCACTGACCCGGCCCCGAACACCCGGCTTTCTCAACGAGCGAATAATTTAGCGTCGGAGCCGGCAGGACCAAGCTCGCTGCATCGGCGTTCCAACTCAGAAAACCGGATACCGTGATGGCCATCCCGATAGCCAGAGCTAGGATGAATTTCCGCATTGTTTCTCTCCCGGTGGTTATTGTTTGAGCCTTGCAGTACCACAAGCTTGCCTTGTGTGGGCCCGCGTTCTATCAGCCCACCTCAGGGGGGTATCGGCTTTGGCTGGCGCCCTTCTGCTATGGGCAATTGCCCCATTTTGGCTCTCGTCTTGTTTATGCTAGATCCGCTCCCGGGCGAGTTGTCGTGGTAGACGGATGGGCGATGCGTGAAGTCCTGCCATTTATTCTCTGTGGAGGATCCGGCACGAGGCTATGGCCGCTGTCGCGCGAGGCCTACCCGAAGCAATTTCACAAGATCGCGGGTCCCGAGACGCTGTTCCAGCAGACCTGTAAAAGGCTCAGCGGCGACCTCTTCGGCGATCTCTCCGTGCTCAGCAACCACCGCCACCGCTTTCTCATCGCCGAGCAGCTCGAGGAGATCGGCGCCAGCGCGGCAAACATCGTGCTCGAGCCGGTCGGCAGGAATACCGCGCCCGCGGCCGCCATCGCCGCGCTGATCGCGGCCCGTGCTGAGCCGAATGCGCTCGTGCTGCTCGCCCCCGCCGACCATTTGATCCCCGACGCGGCCGCCTTCGCGCGCGCCGTCGCGAGCGGTGTCGGCGCGGCGCGCGATGGCGCGCTCGTGACCTTCGGCGTCAAGCCCGATTGTCCGCATACCGGCTACGGCTATATCGAAACCGAAGCGAGCGAAGGCGCAGCGCTAAGCGTGAGCCGCTTCGTGGAGAAGCCCTCGCGGGAGCTTGCGGAAGTCTTTCTCGACAGCGACCGCTTCTATTGGAACGCCGGCATCTTTCTGTTCCGAGCCGCGACCCTGTTAGAGCTACTTGAGACACACGCGCCGGACATCTTAAACGTCTGTCGCCATGCGCTCGACGCGGCGGGCACGGACCTCGACTTCACGGTTTTGGGCAAAACCTATGCCCAAGCCCCCGCCATCTCGCTCGACTACGCCGTTGCCGAGAAGGCCGACAACATCGTGTGTGTGCCGCTCGACACGCCGTGGAGCGACGTCGGCTCGTGGTCGGAGATCTGGAATTTCATGGAGAAGGACCCGAGCGGCAACGTCGTGCAGGGCGACGGCAAGATCATCCTGCATAACAGCAGCAACAGCCTGGCCTACACCGACCGCGCTTGCGTCGCGCTCGTCGGCGTCGACAATTTGGTGGTGGTGGCCATGGGCGACGCGGTGCTCGTCGCGTCAAAGGATCAAGCCGAAGCCATCAAGACCGTGGTCGAACATCTCAAGGGCAACGGTCAGGACGTCGCCCTGCAGCACGATAGGGTGCACCGCCCCTGGGGCTGGTATCAGGGGCTGAGCCGGAGCGAACGGTACCAGGTGAAGTGTCTGATGGTGAAACCCGGCGGGAGATTGTCGCTGCAAAGTCATCATCACCGGTCCGAGCATTGGGTGGTGGTCAAGGGCACCTTGGAGGTGACCAAAGGCGAGGAGACCAGCTTCCTCACCGAGAACCAGTCCACCTACATCGCCGATCGGCGAGAGACATCGGCTCGCCAATCCCGGTAAGATCCCGGCCTATCTGATCGAGGTGCAGTCCGGCGCCTATCTCGACGAAGATGATATTGTTAGATTTGAAGACATTTACCGGCGGACTAACGACGAGTAGCCCGTCCTTCGGAGCGGCACATGAAAAGTAGCATTGCGTTCGCCTCCAAATTCCTGCCTTCGGCGTGGTTGCCGCTGGCGGAACACGAACGGTGGTACGTTGTCCGCACCCGAGCGCAGCGTGAACTCCACGCCGCCGGCCAACTCACTAACCAAGACTTCCGCGTCTTTGTGCCGCGCTATTGGAAAAATCGCCGCCACGCCCGGCGCGTGGAGACGGTCTCCGCTCCGCTGTTCCCGCGCTACATTTTCACCATTTTGGATCCGACGCGCGACCGCTGGCGCAGCATCAATGGCACCCGGGGGGTCGAGCGCCTACTGATGGTTGCCGGAGAACCGCAGGCGGTGCCTCAGGGGTTGGTGGAGGGCTTGATCCTCGCGACGAGTGCCGAGGGTAACGTCCATTTTGATTTTCACTTGAAGCAAGGCCAGAGCATCAAGATCATGGCGGGCCCCTTCGCTAATATGGTCGGCGAATTGGAGAAACTGGACGAACACGGCAGAGTGAGGGTTCTGCTGGAGATTTTGGGCACCAATGTGCGGGTCGCCCTGCCGCAGGCATACGTGGCGCCGAGCTGAGGCGGACCACGGGCTGAGCAATTCTCGCCTCATGCGGTGCCTTGCTAATTTGAAGCGCTGATCAACGCGACCACAATGCCAAGGAGCGGGACTCGTCTGCGAGTTCCGACGACGGCTTGCCTCGACGCCCGCAGCGGCTTCGGGATTATCCTAGTAGCCGCCTTGTCTTTGTATCCGGCCCAGCCATGGCGTCGAGAGGCGGTTCCCCGTGGATCCGCGGGACGCTTTCGATCCGAGCTTCGTCCGTATGGCTCGGTTAGCGCGCTCCTTTTTCATCAAACGTTCATGACACTTTGGGTTGTCTCGGGCCTCACGCTCGCTGCCTAAGAACTGTGATGGCTTTCCCTGGCAAATCGAGATCAGGAGCTCGCGAATACCCAGTAGCGCGCCAGAATGAAGTTGATCAGGCTGCCGGCCGCAATGCCAAGTATGGCAGCAAGAAAGATGTGCACAGCAAAGAATTTAGTGAACAACGTCAGGCTCACGGCCGCGCCCCAACTCGTCACGCCGCCGAGGCCACTAGACGCCAGCCATAGAAAATACTGCTCGATTATCGGCCTACCGAAGCGACTGCCCGAAAAGGATACCCGCCGATTGAGGGCGAAGTTCCAGGACATGGCGATGAAGATGGCGAGCGCCCGTGCCACGGGCAATGCAGCTCCCCCTCGAAGGAGCAGCGCGTAGATCAGCAGATCCACTGCCATACCGCTTGCGCCGACGACACAGAACTGACCTAGTTGCGACCACCCTCCGAACCTGAAATCTGCCAGCCGCTTGAGGTGACGAAGATAATTTATCTGCTCGCGCAAGCCGAGTTTGCTCTGGCCGAAACGCCGATCGCTAAAGTTGATGGGTAACTCGACAATATGGGTGCAGCCGCATTTGACGATTAGCTCAAGGCCAATTTTGTAGCCGACCGGATTTAACGCTTCCGCGCGCTCAAGCACTACTCGTGGCAACGCGAAATAGCCGGCCAAGGGATCGCTGACGCGGCAAAATGGTCGCGCCATCAGCGTAGCCACCTTGCTGTTGAGCTTGCGCAGCAAACTCCATTCGCCATCGGTCGTACCACCCACGACGTAGCGGCTGCCGATGACGAACTCTGCGCTCTGTTCTTCTAACGTCTCAACCATGCGAGGCAGGGTCTCGGGCGGATGGCTTAAATCGGCATCCATGCAAACGAGCACCCTCCCCGTCGCCTCAGAAAAACCTCGCAATACCGCCGAGCTGAGACCGCGTTGATCAGTCCGGACGATCAGACGGATCGCATGGCCGTGTTCGCTCAAAGTCGCGACAGCCTGATCAGTACCATCGTTGCTGTTGTCGTCGACGATGATGATCTCGTGCGGCCAAGGTTCGAGCGCCGCCGTAATCCGCGGCACTAGGAGCGGAAGATTGTCCGCCTCGCGATAAGTGGGCACGACAACCGAGACCAGGACGTTGTCAGTCGGCGAAGGCGGGTCAGCGACCAGAGCCTGCGGATCCTCAGGGGGAGCAACCCTCATCTCGAACCCCTCTCTCCTAAGCGGATTGGCCCCGAAACAAGCTGTGGCGCCCGGTCGAGTGCGAACTGCACTTTAAAGATGGCTTCACCGAGGCTCGTGACTGGCTCCATCTCGCCCCACCACAACATCCCAATCACAAAGCCGTCTGATGCTGCGTTGCAGCAATTGGGTTCGTTTTGCAGATCCCTGATTTCTGAGCCGGAGAAGCTGCCTGCGTCCTATCCCACTCCTGTCTTGACCTTGGCCTGCAACTCAGCGTTGCAGAAACCTGGAGGCAACAACTCTAGATCAGGTTGAAAGAACGAACAGAGAAGCCATGTATACAAAGCCAAATAGCCTCAAAAGGAGTGTTCAGTATGACAACGAATAAACAGCTTTTGGCCAACAAAGAAAACGGAAAGAAGAGCACCGGCCCGAGGAGCCAAGCGGGAAAAGCTCGATCGCGCCTTAACTCATGGAAGCACGGGCTGACGGCAAAGACGCTCATCATTGTTGATGAGTGTGCCGATGACTTCGACCAACTTCGGGCGGAGCTGATGGATCTGTATGATCCGCAATCGGTCTTGGAGTGCGAGCTGGTGGAGCGCCTCGCGGGGATCCTCTGGCGCCTCCGCCGCGTACCCTTCTTTGAGGCGGCGATCCTCGGCGCTCGTTATGCCGATGCGTTGAATGATTTGACCTACTACGAAAAGCAATCCGAGGCGTCGGTTCACTTCGGCGAAGCGCTGATCGCGGATGCGCGTAGGAACGATGCGCTTGGGAAGCTGGCGCGGCACGA
Source organism: uncultured Alphaproteobacteria bacterium (assembly GCA_963804705.1). Taxonomy (GTDB): domain Bacteria; phylum Pseudomonadota; class Alphaproteobacteria; order Rhizobiales; family Methyloligellaceae; genus Methyloceanibacter. Next base: position 31,888 of record CAWDRM010000020.1, on the reverse strand, counting down.
GACCACCTTGATGAATGCGTTCACGAAGACGCTGCAGATGCTGTTTCTGCTTCAGGAGAAGCGCGGTGGCGGAAAGGCTGAACCTGTGACGCTCGAGGCGGTTGCCCTTTCGCCTGCAGCTTGACAAAGGCGCACTGCAATAAAAAGTTGGCTTAAGCTCGAGGCTTTTGTTGCTTCGAGCTTAAGCTAGACTTCGTGCCTGCTTAAGCCGGACGCCGGGGCCCCTTCCCGCCTCCTCCGGAATGAATTCTGCGTAGGTTGTTTTGAGCTTCTGAATTTTCATTCGTCTATCTGCGCCCCTGATGGCTGCTGACGATGCTGCTTTACGTCAGGAGAAGCTCGAGCCATCCTGGCTTGCCTGTCTCGCGAAGGGCAAAACTTAGCGGGACCCCCCGCACTAGGCGAACCTGAAGTCACCCCTTTCGACCGCGCTTGGGAGAGCGTCCGACTAGTGTAAGGCGGACCCCTGCGCCGCTTTCCTCACTAGCTGAAAGAAACTCAACGCCCGCTTCTTCCAACACGGTCTGCACTTTCCACAGCGTGGTCGCAGCGCCTCGAAGCTCAGTCGAGAGCTCTAGGCGCTTAACTGTCGCAATTCCCAACCCAGTTTTTTCGGCGAGTTGACTTTGGCTCAAACCGAGTAAGGCCCGCGCGGCCTTCACCTGTGCAGCCGTAATCATGGGCTTGACAGACAGCATCGTAAACGATACCTTTTGTATCTCAAACGATGCCATCGGGATGCGATATGATACATGTAACAAGCCTCAAGATAGAAAGTCTGACGTATCAGGAACTCAAAAGTCGGCTGCAGGCGGATTTTCCTGCGCTTGATTATGAGACCTTAACCGACACTCTAGAAGGAATCACCGAACTCCATGAAATTATAGCCGCGATTATTCGCTCGGCCCTGATCGATGAAGCGCTGCATGTGGGCCTCCGTTCGCGTCTTGAAGATATGAAGGAGCGGCTGTCGCGGCTTGAGGACCGTGCGGCCAAGAAGCGGCAATTGGCACTTGAGGCAATGAGCGAAGTCGGGCTCAGGAAGCTAGAGCAGCCCGACTTTACCGCCTCCCTCCGAGCCGGCTCCCCTCACCTCATCGTCGTCGCCGAGGATGCAATCCCAAGCCCCTATTGGGTGCCCCAGCCACCCAAGCTGGACCGGCAGTCCCTCCTTGCCGAGCTGAGGCGGGGCGGCGAGGTTCCAGGGACCCAACTTAGCAATCAGGTACCGACCCTTTCGGTAAGGACGAAATAATGGCGTTCACAGAAGCACAGGTGAAAAGTCTTGAGGCGAAGCTCAGTGCCAAACGAATTAAAACCCGCCAAGCCAACGGCGTTACCCTGGCCTATGTTGAGGGCTGGCATGTCATCGCGGAAGCAAACCGCATTTTCGGTTACGACGCCTGGGACAGGCGGACGCGAACCAACAATTGTGTCTGGAGCGGAACCAAAGGCGAGTTTTATCACGCAGCCTATACCGCCAAGGTCCGCGTCAGTGTACGCGCGGGTGATATCACCGTCGTGCGGGAAGGCTCAGGCACCGGCGAGGGCAAGGCGCTCACTCCCGGTCAAGCCCATGAGCTGGCGCTGAAAGCGGCCGAAACCGACGCCACGAAGCGGGCGCTTGCCACCTTCGGCAATCCGTTTGGTCTGGCACTTTATGACCACGATCAAGCTGGCGTTCGAAAAATGCGCAACGGCAAGGCTTCCTCAGCGAGAGACTTAGCCGCGGGCCCTTGGATGTTGCGCTCGGCAACTGGAGCTGCCGGTGCAAGCTTCGAAAAGGCAAATGATTTCGTCGAAGCGCTCCGTAAGGCGATGAGTGAAGCTCAAGACATCGAGCTCCTATTCGCAATTTGGGAACAGAACGTCGAGACTGTGCGCGCTCTGAATAAGCGTCTTAGGCAAGAGGCCTTGCCAGGATCGGGCATCGCTGCCCAGTTGGTGGCGCACCTAAAGCACTGTGCCAGCGCACTCGTGAAGCCTGGCAATGCCAACGATACATCTCAAGATCCGAAGAGCGAAGTAACGCGACGGAGCCCAAATCAAAGTCTACGATCAAACATTGACAAGAGCGCGCTCACCATCAGCGAACCAAAGCGGATCCGATGCAAAGAGCATCTGCGGTTCGTGGCCAAGCACCCCTGCCTTATCTGCGGCAGATCACCGAGTCATGCTCACCACGTCCGCTTCGCACAATCCCGCGGACTCGGGCTCAAGGTCAGCGACGAATTTACGGTACCGCTCTGCGCCATTCACCATCACCACAACCACACAACCGGTAATGAGAGGCTGTGGTGGCAGGAGCACAAGATTGATCCGCTCGCTGCGGCCACATGCCTGTGGCGAGAAAGGACAGGGCAAGCCCTCCCTAGTGAGGATCGGCCCCCTGTAGATGCCCAGTGACTGTGCCCATAACTCGCCAAGGTTTTAGCGGTTGACGCTCCCTGGCCGAGTCCGGCTGCTCGGGAACGACCTAGCCAAAGATCCAAAAACCTTATAGGTTACATGTAACCTATAAAGGAGAGTTCCATGGCTGCAACATCGAGCCGAAAGTCATCTCAGGCAAAGGTAAGTGCGCATCGTCGACGCCTGAGAGCGCAGGGATTGAGGCCGATCCAGATCTGGGTTCCGGATGTGCGCGCGCCTGGTTTCAAGGCACAAGCGCATCGTCAATCGCTGGCGGTCGCGACGAGCCGCCAGGCGAAAGAGGATCAGTCTTTCATTGATGAGGTGTCGGACTTGCGCCTGGACGAGGGCCTTGAATGAGGCGAGGTGATATCTGGACCGCTTCAGCGGGCCACGACTACGCAGGAAAGCCCCGACCAATAGTTATCGTGCAGGACAATAGCTTCGACGCGACCGCCTCGGTCACCGTCTGCGCCTTCACCACCGATGAGACCGACGCACCCCTCATTCGACTGCTCATAGAGCCCAACGGAAAAAATGGCCTGCATTTGGCCAGCCGCTTGATGGTGGATAAGATCACGACGGTGCCCAAGTCCAAGCTCGGGACGCGTATCGGGCGGCTCGACGACCAGGATATCGTTCGGCTCAATCAGGCCATCCTGGTCTTTCTCGGACTGACTGTGTCGCCACGCGCGAAGCCGACGGCATGAGGTGCCATGCCGCTCCGACTCCCGTGGGCCAGTCCGATCGGCCCTCCAGCGGCGAAGGTCCTTGACCTCGTCCGAGGTCGCCGCCATCGCCGGCCAGCCGCTTTTTGCTAGCCTCGAGGAACTACCTTCGACCAACGGTCATAGAGGTTCTGAACGATCCCCTCGCGGCGCTCGGCGATTCTGTCCTCGCCACACAGACCCTCCAGTACGATGCGGCATCTTGTCTCCGGCGCAAGCCGCGGTGTAGCGCGGCGGATGGTCTTCACGGCCTGTTCCGCCGGAAAGCATTCCCTTAGCTTGCACGGTAATCAAGTGCAGTTTCTCGAATTATTGGCATTCTTGAAATCAAGCTTTGCTGCGGCGTTCGCGATCCCCACGGCTTCGGCCACGCTAGTTATGCCCAGGCTAAACGTCTAATCTCCTCTCTTATATAGCGGCTTTCTCTCGCTGAGGGCTGACCATGGGCGACTGGCTACTCAACCTTCCTGTGGCCTTTATGGCGGTTGTCATCTTCGTCGGCACTTACCTTCTCGCCGCCTTTGTCCATTGGGCCATCATGAGCCTTGCCGTCGACGAACGGGCACGCGCCTTCAAGGCGCTCTCCTCAGGCATGACTGCGCGCCACTTGGCGTGATGATTGGACTCTTGCGGGCTTTCGGCAACCCAGGTATGGAATGATTTCGAGCGAGCGAAGGTCGCCGTTGCGAAAAAAGCGAGTGCCCTTCGTAGCATCAACCTGCTAGCGACCGACCTTCCAGCAGAGCAGCAAGGGCGGCTCCGTTCACTTATCGCCGAGCATGTCGACAATGCGGTCATCAGGAATGGCCGGCGATGGCGCACAACACGCACCCTTGCGGGGCTACCTAACGCGGCTCATCGTAGCTTTGCACACCATGCTCCGACGAGGCCGCTGAAAGCTCACATTGAACAGCGCAACACGAAGTAATTAATGCGCTCGAAATAGATTTCGAAGCGCGACGCCAGCGCATCGTCATTAGCCAATCGTCCGTGAGCAGACTGAAATGGGCGGGTTTGTTACTTCAAGCGCTTTGCGCATTGATCGCGATCGCCATGGTGCACAGCGACAACCGGACCACCTGCCGCATTGCCTTGATGCTGTTCGCGACAGGGATTGCACTTTCCACGCTGCTGATCGCGGCTCATAGCCGGCCGTTCACCGGCGAGATCTCAGTGGGACCAGAGCTCCTGAAACTGGTAGCGGCCACTCACCCGGCTCAAAGTCAATAAGCCGTGGCCATGGGAGAAGATCTCACGCCCCAGCAGCAGGTCATGGTCGAGGTGTGGGAGCGGCACACGCGCGCGGAATTCGTCGAACGGAGCGCGGACGCTGCGCTCGCGACCATGAGCGCAGCGCCTCACCTGAATCACGCGCCGGTCACGACTGGTGGCGTTGGGCTCGACGATGATGATCTTGTGCGGCCATGGTTCGACTGCCGCCCGAAATCCGGGGCACTCCTTTTCTCTCCATGTCCCCGCAAAGACTGGAGAATCATCGACCTGCCGAAGGCGGTAGCCCGAAGCTAGAGCTCCAGTACGATCTTGCCGCGCGTATGGCCGCTCTGGCTGGCCTCTATGGCGTCGGCGGCTCGGTCGAGGGGGAATACGTGGCTGATCGTCGGCTTGAGCTTGCCTTCATCGGACCGAACGACCTAGGAGCGCAAGGTCCTCGCCGCGGGGATGACCTCGATCAATTTGCCTTGCGGGCTCGGTCCCAGCAGACTTGCAACGTCTCCCCATCCGGCCAGGCGTGCGAACCGGCTCTTGCACCGTAGTCACATCGGTGCCACCTTGCAGGAGCAGAGGCTGGCATTCGGCAAACGTGCTTTTGGCGACGGCGTCGAAGATGATGTCATAGCGTTCCGATCGGCGCGTGAAATCTTCCTTCCCGTAGTCGATAACCAGTTCGGCCCCGAGCGAACGCACGAAGTCGACATTGGCAGCGCTACAGGTGGCGGCCACCCAGCCGCGCAGTGCCTTGGCAATCTGTACGGCGAAGTGGCCGACACCCCCCGAGCCACCAAGGACGAGGACCTTATCCTGTCCGGCTTGGGGCCGCCAGATCGGTAAGGCCTGCGGGTAATGCAGCGGGCATGGGCAGCATGACGCCTCAGCGAAGGTCAGCGACGTCGCCCACGCGGTGGCAGTTGGGTGACACCTGCCACCAATTCGCCATAGCCGTCGCCACGCGTCGCATCGACGAGGCGACCACTTGGTCGCCCGGCTTGAACTTGGTCACCCGGCTGCCGACCTTCGACACCTCGCCAGCGGCTCATCGGCTGCGTGTGAGGAAGTGCAACCGCTCCGCGGCCACATCTGGCCCTTGCAAATTTTCCAATCTACCGGATTGACTTCCGCCGCGCGGACGCGAAGGACAATCTCGTCGTCCCCTGGCATCGGGTCCGGCATCTCGCCAAGCTTAAGGCGAACGCTGCCGCCATAGCTGTCGATGTATATTGCCTTCATGCGCTTGACCTTCTCATACGAGCTGCATCTCGCCTAGGCTCACCAACATTTCTTGGCGTTTAGAGGACCCATTTCACTCGGATCATCAATACGAACCATGCGTCAGTGAACGCTGCGCTCGGTCGTAAGAGCCCTTTGCGACCAAATTGCTCGCCAGATTTAACCTTCGGGCGAGCTATTCAGGTGCTTTTTCTGGCGAAAATGCGCGGGTTTATCCCGCCGGACGGGTTCAAAAAAAATCTTGTGGAAATTTTACCCGCAGTCGCCGGGCTGGCTGCATAATGCTCTTCGATGAGAAGCACAACTGACCGAGGCAATTCCCTTATCGTCGGATGCGAGGAATAAACGGGAACGCCCAAAAAGCCGACGGCCAGAGTCCTAGTGGGAGTACAAGAGTAAAGATAACACCAAGGCCAGAATCTGCGCCAAAGCTAACTGCTCGGCGCGTGGTGTAGCAGGTGAATTAGCCCTCGCGCCCGTCGCCGCAGCTGATCCCGAAAAAATCATTCAACTCGGCCATGGCGATGCCCTTGGCGAAAGGATTTGAAGATGGACGACTTAATCCGTCGTTGCCGCAACGACTTGGATTTCTACGAGGAGACTGTAGCACCCGATGTCGGAGCACATTCTACCCGGCCGGAACCCGACGCAAGCAAAGTCATTAATGCAATCGAACACGACCCGGCCGCGCACTCAGCCGGGCAGCAATCGGAAACAGCGAATGGGATACCTTTCCTCTCACTTTCCCATTCTTCCTAACCCATCTACAAAAACGTCACTTACGCCTCACAACCTGGTCGGGGAGGCGTGATAAACAACCCTTCATGGCGCTGCCGGAGGACGATCTCCAAGCCTTGAGCAATCTCTCCAATGCGCGCCACAAGGCCGAAGACAGCCACCACGGCCCCTCAAGCGCGGAAGCGCGACGCAGCGCATCGTGACTAACCAATCCCTGAGCCCCACAGAAAGCTCGTGTACGCCCCCCCCCCCCCCCCCCCCCCCCCCCCCCCCCCCAAACCAAAAGACAACCACCAACAGAGACACGCGCCATTCTCGGACCGCTCTGCACTCTACCACACCACAACCACACAACCTAAGAACGCAACGATACGGCTGCCCCAAAGGGAATGACCGCGGCTGTGCATGGAGGCGACGGCCCAATCGATTTCAGTTTCCGGTATAGGCATCATCGTCGCCCCCCAGCCACAACAAAACCAAAGACACCCCAAGCGCGAAGCGCCGAGCACAGTGACTTCGAAAATTGAGCCAACAGCCACAAAAACGCTACCACCAACACTAAACACCACACACACAACCAAAAACCCAACGAGCACTCCTTATCTCTCCATGTCCCCGCAAAGACTCAAAAAAATCGACCTGCCAAAAACATAGCCCGAAGCTAAAGCTCCAGACGATCTGCCGCCAGGCCGCCTAGCTCGCCTCTAACGTGGCTGCTCACAAAGGAGAATAAAACGACCGCGGCTGAGCAGCCACACCCAACACAACAACCACACACACAAACAAGGAAAACAACACAAAAACACACAACAAACATACAAAAACACACAAAATGCATGGCGACAGCCCAATGATCTCAACGCATTCCGATGGCACACAAAATCTACATCCCGAACAAACACACACAACCACAACACACAAACAAAACCCAACCAACACACCCACACAACAACTACACACAAACAACCACACAACACACAACACGATACCGCTCGCAACAGCGGCCGCACACTCAGCAAGAAAGGAACGACCCAACAACAAGCCACAACCAAAAAAAACCAGACCCCAAACACCCCATCCCCCCTAAATACGCACCCATAACTCGCCAAAATTTTCAAAACGGCTGACTCCAGCTGCTCTGCAACAACACTCGTCGTCCGCTAACATCAATCACCCACATCACCCCCCGTCCGCTGGCCTCAGTACTATTGGGTTGGTGGAACTCGCTGTCGTTTCGGAGGGGGCCGCTTCCGATGCCGTGACCTGTGGCCTAACGTATCCCTTCTGCTGCATACAGGACACGTATACGGGATCGACCCTGTGCCTCAGGCGCAAGTGGTCGAACCAATTTTCGCTGCGAACCTGAGCCTTGCAATCGATATCAGCTCTTTGAAGAGCCCACGTGTCTGACCGCTTTGTAGGATCGATGGCGACGAAATTTGGAGGCATTGTCGGGCTGCATCCAATGATGTTCACCACCAAGGCACAGACCGTGGATAAGCCTAAATAGCACTTACGCACGCACCCTCCTCGCGCCCTAGGCCCGACCCGCCGTTAGCACGCCCTCGGGAATGCTGCATAGTTCGATACCACGCTCTCTGCACATTCCCGCCCAAATCACGTGGGGCGCATTGCCTTGCTTCTCGGAGAAAGCTTCGAGCGATCGAACATCATTAGCGCCGATGCGTTCAATGAGATCGAAGAGAAGCTCGCTTCGTGCACGGCATTCCTTTAGCTTGCAAGGCAATCAAGTGCAGTTTGTCGAATCATTGGCATTCTTGAAATCAAGCTTTGCTGGCGGCGTTCGTGATCCCCGCGGCTTCGGCCATGCTAGTTATGCTCAGGCCAAACGTCTAATCTCCTCTCTTTATAGCGGCTTTCTCTCGCTGAGGGCTGACCATGGGCGACTGGCTACTTAACCTTCCTGTGGCGTGGATGGCGGTTGTCATCTTCGTCGGCACTTACCTTCTCGCCGCCTTTGTCCATTGGGCCATCATGAGCCTTGCCGTCGACGAACGGGCACGCGCCTTCAAGGCGCTCTCCCCCGGCATGCTGCCGCCACTTGGCATCATCTTTGGACTACTTGTGGGCTTTACGGCAGCCCAGGTATGGAACGATTTCGAGCGAGCGGAGGTTGCCGTCGCGAACGAAGCGAGTGCCCTTCGTAGCATCAGCCTGCTGGCGACCGACCTTCCAGCAGAGCAGCAAGGGCGGCTTCGTTCACTTATCGCCAAGCATGTCGACAATGCGGTCAATCAGGAATGGCCGGCGATGGCGCAACAACGCGCAACCCTTGCGGCGCTACCTAACGCGCTCATCGAAGCTTTGCAAACGACGCTCGCGATCGTGCCCGCTGATGAAGGTCAAAGAACAGCGCAACACGAAGTCATTAATGCGCTCGAATTTGCTTTGGAAGCGCGACGCCAGCGCATCGTCATTAGCCAATCGTCCGTGAGCAGACTGAAATGGGCTGGTTTGTTTCTTCAAGCGCTTTGCGCATTGATCGCGATCGCCATGGTGCACAGCGACAACCGGACCACCTGCCGCATTGCCTTGATGCTGTTCGCGACAGGGATTGCACTTTCCACGCTGCTGATCGCGGCTTATAGCCGGCCGTTCACCGGCGAGATCTCAGTGGGACCAGAGCTCCTGAAACTGGTAGCGGCCACTCCCCCGGCTCTAAGCCAATAAGCCGTGGCCATGGGAGAAGATCTCACGCCCCAGCAGCAGGTCATGGTCGAGGTGTGGGAGCGGCACATGCGCGCGGAATTCGTCGAGCGGAGCGCGGACGCTGCGCTCGCGACCATGAGCGCAGCGCCTCACCTGAATCACGTGCCGGTTATGACTGGTGGCGTTGGGCGGGAGGAGATTCACGCCTTTTACGCCGAGCGGTTCATTCCCCAAATGCCGCCAGATGCCGAGATTGAGCTGGTCTCAAGGACCGTCGGTCAGACCCGGATCGTCGATGAGTTCATTTTCAAGTGCACGCACACCGTCGCTATGGACTTTTTCCTACCCGGCGTCGCACCTACGGGGAGGCGCATTGAGGTTCCCCACGTCGCTATCATCCAATTCCACGACGGGAAAATTGAGAGCGAGCATATTTATTGGGACCAAGCCAGCGTTCTCGTTCAGGTCGGACTTCTCCAAGCGGGCAAGCTGCCGATTGCTGGCGTAGAGACAGCCGAGAAAATTCTTGATCCGAACCGTCCATCAAACACGCTGATCGCACGGGCGACGGCTTGATCGGTACCATCGTTGCTATCGTCGTCGACGATGATGATCTCGTGCGGCCATGGTTCGACTGCCCCGAAATCCGGGGCACTCCTTATCTCTCCATGTCCCCGCAAAGACTGGAGGATCATCGACCTGCCGAAGGCGGTAGCCCGAAGCTAGAGCTCCAGTACGATCTTGCCGCGCGTATGGCCGCTCTGGCTGGCCTCTATGGCGTCGGCGGCTCGGTCGAGGGGGAATACGTGGCTGATCGTCGGCTTGAGCTTGCCTTCATCGGCCCAACGACCGAGGAGCTCAAGGTCCTCGCCGCGGCGGCTGACCACGATGAATTTGGCCTTGCGGGTCGGTCCCAGCAGACTGGCAAGGTATCCCCATCCGGCCAAGGCGAGCAGAACCGGCCCGGGCACCGTAGTCACATAGGTGCCACCTTGCAGGAGCAGAGGCTGGCATTCGGCAAACGTGCTTTTGGCGACGGCGTCGAAGATGATGTCATAGCGTTCCGATCGGCGCGCGAAATCTTCCTTCCCGTAGTCGATAACCAGTTCGGCCCCGAGCGAACGCACGAAGTCGACATTGGCAGCGCTACAGGTGGCGGCCACCCAGCCGCGCAGTGCCTTGGCAATCTGTACGGCGAAGTGGCCGACACCCCCCGAGCCACCAAGGACGAGGACCTTGTCGTCCGGCTTGGGGCCGCCAGCATCGCGTAAGGCCTGCAGGGCAGTGCCAGCGGCGACGGGCAGCGATGCCGCCTCGGCGAAGGTCAGCGACGCCGCCTTCACTGCGGCGGCAGATTGGGGGACCGCCACCAATTCGGCATAGCCGCCGCCACGCGTCGCATCGACGAAGGCGACCACTTGGTCGCCCGGCTTGAACTTGGTCACCCGGCTGCCGACCTTCGACACTTCGCCAGCGACATCGGCGCCGGGAATGTAAGGGAAGTGCAGCCGCACCAGCGGCCACATCTGGCCCTTGCAAATTTTCCAATCTACCGGATTGACTCCCGCCGCGCGGACGCGAAGGACAATCTCGTCGTCCCCTGGCATCGGGTCCGGCATCTCACCAAGCTTGAGGCGAACGCTGCCGCCATAGCTGTCGATGTATATTGCCTTCATGCGCTTGACCTTCTCATACGAGCTGCATCTCGCCTAGGCTCACCAATTTTCTTGGCATTTAGAGTATCTATTTCACGCGCGGCTCGATCGGACCGTCGGTATGAACCATGCGCTGGTGAAGCTGTGCACCGACGTATGAGCCTGGCCCTTTGCGACTAAATTGCTTGCCGGATTTAACCTTCGGGCGAGCTATTCAGGTCCTTTTTTCTGGCGAAAATGGGTGGGTTTATCGCGCAGGATAGGGTTCAAAAAAAATCATGGACCCGCCCGCTCCCCGGGACTGGGCTGCATTATACTCTTCGATGAGAAGCACAACTGGCCAAGGCAATTCCCTTATCGTCGGATGCGAGGGATAAACGGGAACGCCCAAAGAGCCGACGGCCAGCGTCCTAGTAGGAGTACAAGAGTGAAAGATAACACCAAGGCCTAACCGCTCGGCGCCGTGGCGTAGCTAGGGGTGAATGATCCCCCTCACGCCCCACCGCCAGAGCCTATCTCCCGGATAAATCATTCAACGCGCCATGGGAACTGCCCTTGGCGACAAGGACCATTGAGATGGACGACACGATCCGTCGTTGCCGCGACGACTCCAATTCCACCCGAGCCGGAGCACATTCTAGGAAAACCCGACGCAGGCGCAGCCACCAATGCAATCGAACGTGAATCGGCCGCGCACTCAGTCGGACAGCAATCGGAAACCAGGGAAGGAGCGGTTGCTGGCTCGGACGAAATTGACCCAAGCGAGGCAACCAGACCTGGCTTTCACGTACTTCCACCCGATTATAAGCTCTTAGTCCATCAATTGGTTCGGGCAACCCCGCGCCATGGTTGGCCAGAGGGTAAAGTTACCCAGGCCCTAAAGGAGGGTTCGGTTGGCTTGTACCTCAGCCTGAACCCCCAAAATGCTGAGGAGTCAGTACTCGCCCGGCTAATCGTTGGTGGGACCAATGCCGCCATGGATTGCTTCGCCCTGGCTGGACAAGGCGGTCAATCCGAGCGCGCTCGTGAACTCCATCTCAAATTTGGTCTGAAGGCAGCTGACACTGTCACCAACCTCATTGGGATGCTTCAACGCTATCGTGCACAAGGTCCGCAGAATGTCCTCGTGGGCACGGTCAATAACGTGACCGTCGGTGAGGTTACTGTGGAGAAGGGTGGCCAGGCCATCGTCGGCACGATCGAAGGCAAGCAGCAAAAAACGATCGGCCCGGACTTGGCTGCACCGCAATCCACGCACCGCAACGAACCGACAGATCTTAGTCTTCTAGGCCAGGAGAAAAAAAATGGACGATTCTGATCGCCAAATAAGCGCTGACCTCGTTCAAGATGAAAACAATCACCTACCGGAGACAGCTAAAACGCCTGTCGCGACGACGGAAGCTCCGACTACGGATCAAACCGGTTTAAACGATGACCTGAGGACGACGGACTCTGATAGGCCAAAGCATCAGTCCGATAATGCAAGCGTCGGCACCACGCCATTGAAAACACGAGCCTCTGCCAGAGCCGAGGCGATTGCTAAAATCGAAGCTGAAAGTCAAATGGGCAATTCACGCCCACTGTCAGTGCTAGCTGGCAGGGAGAACGCTCTACACGAACATTCTGCAGGCTTGGCCAAGCTTTCTGATTTTGATGAAAGCCGCCCAGATCCAAATCTACTGGTTCATCAGCTTATGAAGATAGTTGCGCCATCGGGTTTGGACAGCCATCAGAGGAGAAAGGCCAACGGCGAGGTGATTGCTTTGTACTCTTCTCTGGGATCGAGGAATCCCATCGAATCGATGATTGACCGGAACCTGGTTGGAATAAATTTAGCCACCATGGATTGTCTTGCGCGAGTTGCGCTAAGTAGTAACTCGCGCGCCCGGGAAATGAACCTGCGCTACGCCATGCAAGGCGCCGCGACGCTGATCGATCTCGTAAAGTTGCGAGATGCTCGTCGCGGCCTCAGTCCCCAGAATGTCTCGGTCGGTAACGTTAAAGTTGAGGCAGGCGGCCAGGCCATTGTCGGCAACGTGCAAACCAAAGGCGGGCGAAAGCGAGCGAAGAGAGCAAGGTCGGCTCGCCGGTCAGAGATCGACAAGGTGGACTAAGTCGCGACGGCTTTAGTCCGACTGTTATGGCCGGCACCCACAAGCGCAATACGACTCCGATGCTCGCGAGCCCACGATGCGGGGCGAGGACGCGGATGGGTGGCAGCTGTCGCTCACCTGCCGTGAGGGGCAAGAAGCGCTGTCGCATGCATGGCGGCGCTAAAGGGTCGGGCGCGCCAAAAAACAACCAAAACGCGGTGAAGCACGGAACCTACACCAAAGAAGCGTTTCAGCAGCGAGCACAGATGCGCGAGATCTTTCGGGAAGCCAAGAAACTGCTCAATGACATTAGCTAGCCGCGAAGACGGCTGCCCCAGACGAACGGTTGCTGAAAGGCATCCGCTGCTTGTCGCCCCGTGGCCCTTGGCGGCACTCCCTCCCCTATCGGAATCATCTAGACGATGTCACGCGACGGCTTTCAGCGGTTTTGCCCGCTAGATTCGTTTGCGTTCGCGAGGCGAGTGCATCGCCTCCCACAGATCGCTGCGCCGCTGCGCGTTCAGCCAGAAAGTCGGGACTGTCGCCGAACACACGCGCGAGAATAAGTGCGGTCGGCGCCGTCACGGCCCGGCGCTCGTTGCACAGTTCGTTGATGTGCTTGCGTTGAACGCCCATCCTCTCGGCCAGCGCGGCCTGGGTCAGACCCATCGGCGCCACGAACTCCTCGACCAATATCTCCGCCACGGTCGCCGGCTTGCGCTTCGTCATCAACATGGCTTGCCTCATTGATAGCTGTGATCGTCGCGGTGTTCGAGGCCGCTGTGATTAATTATTGTAATCCCGCCTCGCTCGGTTGTGCTCTCATCGAATCAGGAGGAAAAAAGATATGCTAAGCAAGCTTTCCCGGTATGAGGTGGGCTTGATGTCCTCACTGTTACGGACCCTGCAATTATTTCGTTCACTCCAGGACGAGCGGCAGACAGGCTCTGTCGTTGATGTCCTTGCCGCCCTACCCTCGCCGAAGGCAAATGCTGCATAGTATGGAACCCACAGGATACCGTTAAATCAAGCAGTGCCGCCGCGTGGCGACCCCCGCTTATGACCCAAAGCTAACATCCGCTCTTAACCTTGGTCAGTTGCGGGAGCTTGTAGGCTTCGCTGAGAAGGTCCTCACTCAGCTGATACAGCCTGATCCACCGCATACAGTCAGCAAGGCTTTCGAAAGATTATAGCTGGCGACATGGCGTCAGCAGGATCCCAAGGTCGGTGTAGATCGTACACTGTAAGCAAACTCGGCTCACTCTCCGCCAACATTGCGGCGGCGTAGAAAGAGAAAAAACTTCCAGGCGGATACCTTATGAGTACTCCGCATTCGGCAAGCAAAAGCATCTCAATGAGTGCGTCGTCCCGACCAGTCCAAGCGTCTTGCTTCAGGTGCAATTCGCCTTTGCCTGGGACCGGAAAGGCTTTTGGACGCGCTACCAGGTTTAGTAAAGCCGTTTCGAGCGCATCTTGAACCTGGCGGCTGTCGGTACAAAGGAGCACGGCTGTTTCGTTGCCCAATACTTGTCGGACACGATGGACAGCTTTCACACAACGGTCGATCGCGTGATCAAATGAGGTCCAGTAAGGTGTGTGAGCCATGATGTCTCCACCGTTACCGTGGCGAACGTGCAGACCAACAACGTTGCGCTCAGCCATGTGGACTCGGCGGAAGCTGGCCACTTGATCAGCAATTAAAGAAACTGGTCGAAGTGCGGAAAAAAATGTTCGCGCATCGTCAAGGTCGACGAGGCCATCGTTGATACATCCGTCAAAGACAACAGTTTGGGCGGGGACATCTCGTCCCTCCCGTATCAAACGCACAGCCAATTCTTTCTCTGCACCAAACGCGTGAGCTGGACGCATGAAAGGCAGTGCGAGAAACGCATCTTCATTCCAGGTTTCTGGAAAGCGGGGCTTCGGAAGCGATCCTGTCTCTATGTGCTCATCGCCAAAAAAGGGAACACCCGCGAGGTCAGAAGTGGCTTTAAAGCAAAGTGAGAATGCGTTCTCTGGAGCCCTTGACGTGATCTGGCCGAACCGCCAATCAGCAACGAGAGATCGACCTGTGTCACGTGCATAACGCCAGGCGGCAGCTAGGCATACAAGCCGATCGCCCAAACCCGTCATGCGAATTGAGACAACGTATCTTCTATTCACAGGCGTTTTTATCCTAACAAGGTGGCGAAAGATTAATCTAGCTCGTCACCTATGACCCAAAGCGGACATTGGCGTGCATGGCCGCACACCTGCCCAACCCCAAAACTCGCTCCCCGGGACGCGGATGGGTGCCAGCTGTCGCTCACCCTGCCGTGAGCGGCAAAAAGCGCTGTCGCATGCATGGCGGCGCTAAAGGGTCGGGCGCGCCAAAAAACAACCAAAACGCGGTGAAGCACGGAACCTACACCAAAGAAGCGTTTCAGCAGCGAGCAAAGATGCGCGAGATCTTTCGCGAAGCCAAGAAACTGCTCAATGACATTAGCTAGCCGCGAAGACGGCTGCCCCAGACGAACGGTTGCTGAAAGGCATCCACTGCTTGTCGCCCCGTGGCCCTTGGCGGCACTCCCTCCCCTATCGGAATCATCTAGACGAATGTCACGCGAGGGGTTTCAGCGGCTTTGCCCGCTCGATTCGTTTGCGTTCGCGAGGCGAGTGCATCGCCTCCCACAGATCGCTGCGCCGCTGCACGTTCAGCCAGAAGTCGGGACTGTTGCCGAACACACGCGCGAGAATAAGTGCGGTCGGCGCGGTCACGGCCCGGCGCTCGTTGCACAGTTCGTTGACGTGCTTGCGTTGAACACCCATCCTCTCGGCCAGCGCGGCCTGGGTCAGACGCATCGGCGTCATGAACTCCTCGACCAGTATCTCCGCCACGGTCGCCGGCTTGCGCTTCGTCATCAACATGGCTCGCCTCATTGATAGCTGTGATTGTCGAGATAAACGTTGCTTGCTTCACCTTTAGCGCCGACCCATTGGAAGATGAGCAGCCACTGCTTGTTCACGCGGGTCGAATGCAAACCTTCCAAATCGCCACGCAACTCTCTAACGGGCATGGATTTCTGTCTCATCTTCGCTCATTTTAAAGGCGACAAAAATCCTCCCTTGCTCAACCCGCCAAATCTGTCTCATAGGCGCTGACGGCGGACAGGCTGCTTCATTTGAGGGATTTTAGCTCCGGCGCTTGCAGGGACATCTTGATCTGGTCCTTCGTGCGAAGTACGTATGTGACGTATCTACGTCGCCGTGGAGGGTGCGATGACAAAGGCGAAGCTGTTCACGACCGGAGGCAGTCAGGCGGTCCGCCTCCCCGCCGAATTCCGGTTTGAGGGTGACGAAGTCGAGATCCGGCGGGATTCTGTGACGGGCGATGTCGTGCTTTCAAAGCCAATTGCGTCATGGGATGAGTATTTCGACTGGGTGCGAACGTTAGATCTCCCTAGCGACCTCTTGAGGGAGCGCGATCAGCCGGAGGACGACATGCGCGACCTGCTGCCGAGGCGCAGGCGTGGCTGAATTCCTGCTCGACACCGAGGTCGCGTCGCGCCTGATGCGGGCCGAGCGCAGGGCCGTAACCAGCCTGCGCCGATCCGGCGCCAAGTCCGTATCAATTTCAAGCATCACCATGGCGGAGCTGCTCTATGGCGCACGCCTTCGAGAGGACAGCCCGTCCGTCATGGCGGCCGTACGCGCCTTCCTCACGCGGATATCGGTTCATCCGTGGGATGAAGAGGCTGCTGAGGCCCATGCCCGGATTCGTGTCGGTGCCAAGCGCCTCGGGCGGAGCGCGGGAGCATTTGACATCATGATTGCGGCCCACGCCGAGGCGCTTGGCGTGACACTGGTCACGAGCGATGCGGCCGTCAAGAACCTGAAAATCGACGGCTTGAAGATCGTCAGCTGGTAGATCTTTCATGTGCACTCGGGGAAGGCCCGCCTTGCGGCACGCGTGAGGCGTTGACGACATAGTCGTATGACTGATCATACGAGACGGGCGCGCGAGGTCGTTGGATGTTGGAAGCTGCGCCGGATCGTTGCGGAGAGCTATAGCCCGCCGCCGTCAATGTACCACGCTGATTGACACCGCCCAGCTGAACGATGTCGACCCGCGGGCATGGCTCGCCGATGTGCTCGCCTGTCTGCCAGACCATCCTGCCCGGCGGATCGAGGATCTGCTGCCCTGGAACCGCGCCCGCCACCGCAGACCGCCCAATCCACCACGCCGCCTTTCGCTGCCTCAAGTCATGTCGCCGAGGCGCCGCAGCCGCTTGCTACGGTGCTTCTGGTAGGCCACGGAGGAGCGTTCGCATGCATTCCATTGGACCCGTCTTAACCTTCATCGTAGGTACGCTTGAATTTCGCTGAAGTGCCACTAGCGGACCTTCAACTCACGCGCTCGGTCACGCGCCAATATGTACGGCGCCGACGGGTGCCTTATCGCTGGAATTGTGACGCCTTGCCGCTCGTGAAGGCCGAGGAGACGTTGGTGATCGGCTCCTCCGTCCCCTCCATCTTGATCACGCGCGCCTCGCCCTTGGCCGCATCGACCTCCTGTTTCCGGTCCACCACGCGGATCGACTGGTCCTCGCGCGTCCGGTAATACCAGCGCAGATTCTTGAGGTCGGCGACGCTCGTCCACTCCGTCACCTCGTCCACCGGCTTGCCCATGGCCGAGTTCTGCACCGACCCTTTTGGAATGTCGAACTGGTTCAGGATATGGAAGGCGGCGAGCACGGCGTCGCCGGCGGCGGCGTTGGGTGCGGCCGACTGGCTGTAAATCGCCGCGCGCACGAAGCGCGAGGGCGGCGTGAAGTCGCCGGGAAGGCCATGCAGCCCCGACCCCGATCCGAAGGCGGAGAGGGTGACCGGGCCCACCTTGGCCGTGTCGATATCCTTCACCGTGAGGCTGAGATAGTTCTTCAAATTGGTCATGTGCCAGTCATAGGTCGGCGCGTTAGTCATCACGCCGAGCGGCGCGTCATGCACCTTCAACGTGCCGTCGACGGGCTCGACCACGATCGACTTGCCGCTTCTGTCCTGGATGAAGAAATGCGCGCCGGCGACCGCGCCAGCCGGGCTGCCGAGGCCAAGCGCCAGCGTCGGCACAATCGACAGAGTGTTCTTCACTCCCTCTCTCACCTCATCGACGGTGGCGAAATTGGCGAGCACCCAGACGCCGAACTCCTGCGGCGCGATGGCGTGCTTGGCATTCTCCGGCGTCGGATCAGCGAACCAAAACGGCATCGGTCAAAGGACCATTTGCGCTTCGTCGCTCAACATCCCTGTCTGATCTGCGGTCGGGCACCGACACACGCCCATCACGTGCGCTTCGCGCAATCGAGGGGATTGAGCCTCAAAGCGTTAAGTCCTGGAAGAAGGCAAGCAGTAAAGCACGCGGAGCGCCGTCGCCATGACGGCGCGCCGCCCTGCCCGTCCACCTAAGAGATGATGTTTGTCACGCTTGAAACCGCTTTGATGCAAGTTCATCAATCCGAAATCACCACACCCTCGCGGATTAGCTGCGCGAGCTGCCCTCCAGTTAGTCTACCGTGCCTTAGCAGCGCGGCCGCTACTCTTTCGATTGCTGGCCACTCACGCTTAACAAGGTCGCGTGTCTCACGCTGCAGGAGGCGGAGATATCTCTCTCTTTCGACCGGCGAACCTACGAAACGGTCCAAG
This sequence comes from uncultured Alphaproteobacteria bacterium, assembly GCA_963804705.1. GTDB lineage: Bacteria > Pseudomonadota > Alphaproteobacteria > Rhizobiales > Methyloligellaceae > Methyloceanibacter. The sequence continues at coordinate 13,450 of CAWDRM010000020.1, read as the reverse complement.
ATTTCTTGCGCCACATCTAGATCGTTACCTGCAATCCTGGTTCCCAAATCGTGCCGGCGCTCCGCCTCTGGACCAGCTAGGGCGATAATCAACTCCCCTTCATAGTAGTGGCTGAGTCGCTCGTCGCCGTCCTCAAGGTGCTGACCGTATGGCGGGTTGTTATGTTGGGAGGAAAGCGGCTCGCTGCTCCCGGCTGAGAAACCGACCAACCGAGACACCAAGCAGGTCATTGAACCTGATGAGAAAGAGCCTATCTCCGTTTAGCATTCCGAAATCATCGCGAGCTGCTTGAAAGCGACGAGCTATCTATATGAAACTAAGCATCTTTCACCAGGCTGTCGGCGCGTGGTTCAATCAAAATTTCGCTGCGCCCACGCCGGCGCAAGCTGACGCTTGGCCCGCGATCAAAGCAGGACAAGACGTGCTCATCGCTGCGCCAACGGGTTCAGGCAAGACGCTCGCCGCCTTCCTGGCAGCCATCGACAGTTTGGTCCGACAAGGCCTCGCGGGGGACCTCAAAGACGAGACGCAAATCGTATATGTCTCGCCGCTCAAAGCGCTGTCGAATGATATCCAGCGCAATTTGGAAGCTCCCCTGGCGGGTATCAAAAGAGCCCTGCAAGCGCAGGGTCTAGCTGAGGTGGACATTCGCACCTGGGTGCGGACCGGCGATACCCCTTCAAGCGAGCGTCAACGGATGGCTAAGTCGCCGCCGCACATCGTGGTGACGACGCCGGAGTTGCTTTACATCCTGCTCAGCTCTGACTCTGGCCGAGCCATGCTCAAGACCACCCGGACGATGATCGTGGACGAGATCCATGCCCTAGCGCCCAACAAGCGAGGCTCGCATCTCGCCCTTTCGCTTGAGCGCTTAGACGCCCTATGTGGTCCCCGACTACAGAGGATTGGATTATCCGCAACCCAAAAGCCGATCGAAGCGGTCAGAGATTTCCTCGTGGGGCGGAAGAGGTCTACAGGTAACTGCGTGATCGTGGATAGCGGACATTTTCGCGCGCGCGATCTTCAACTCGAGATCCCCTCCTCGCCGCTCGAAGCGGTGATGTCGGCGGAGGTTTGGGATCAGATCTATGACCGTTTGGCGGAGCTCATCGACGGTCATCGGACAACTCTCATCTTTGTGAACACGCGACGCATGGCGGAGCGAGTCACGCGGAAGCTTTCCGATCGCCTAGGCGAGAGCAGTGTGGCCGCGCATCACGGCAGCCTTGCCAAAGAGCAGCGGCTCGCCGCCGAAACGCGCCTTAAGCGCGGCGAGCTGAAGGCCATGGTGGCGACGTCGTCGCTGGAACTCGGCATCGATATCGGTGAGATCGAGTTGGTCTGCCAACTTGGGTCACCCCATTCGATCGGGAGTTTCTTGCAGCGCGTTGGACGCTCCGGACATAGCGTCGGCGGCACACCCAAGGGTCGGCTCTTTCCCCTCTCCCGCGATGATCTCGTGGAGTGCACTGCCTTGATCGACAGCGCCAATCGCGGCGAGCTCGATCGGCTAGCCATCCCGGAGGAACCCCTTGACGTGCTGGCCCAGCAAATCGCCGCCGAGGTAAGCGCCCGAGAATGGCGCGAGAACGAGCTGTTTTCACTGGTGCGGCGCGCATCACCTTATCGAAACCTAAAGCGCGAAACGTTTTCGGCTGTGGTGCGCATGCTAGGCGAAGGTTTCAGCACGCGGCGTGGCCGGCGCGGCGCTTTGATCCATCGCGATGAGGTGAACGGCGTGTTGCGGGGACGACGCGGCACGAGGCTAACGGCGCTGACCTCGGGCGGCACCATCCCGGACAACGCAGACTTTCAAGTGTTGCTCGAGCCGGAAAACCACGTGGTCGGTACGGTGAACGAGGATTTTGCCGTCGAGAGCCTCGCCGGCGACATCTTTCAGCTCGGCAACACGGCCTACCGCATCTTGCGCGTCGAGCGCGGAACCGTCCGCGTCGAGGACGCGCGCGGCGCTCCTCCGACCATCCCGTTCTGGCTCGGCGAAGCTCCTGGTCGGAGCGACGAGCTTTCATCTTCAGTTTCCCGCTTCAGAGGGGAAATCGACAGCCGGCTTCGCGTCGATCTCCGGGGCGAGGATGTTTTGCGGTGGCTCGTGCAGGATCTTGGCGTGGCAAGAGGTGCTGCGGAGCAATTGGTTGACTATCTGAGAGCAGCTCACGGCGCCTTGGGTTGCCTGCCGACGCAGGAGACATTGGTCTTCGAACGCTTCTTTGACGAGGCCGGCGGCATGCAGCTCGTGATCCACTCCCCCTTCGGCAGCCGCATCAATCGCGCGTGGGGGCTGGCTCTGCGTAAGCGGTTCTGTCGCAAGTTCAATTTCGAGCTCCAAGCCGCTGCTACCGAAGATAACATCGTGCTGTCCCTGACCACGGCCCACAGCTTCGATCTAGCAGAGGTCGCTCGCTATCTTAAATCGGCCAGCGTCAAAGAGGTGCTGATCCAAGCTCTTCTAGATGCACCGATGTTTGCGACCCGCTGGCGGTGGGTTGCTGGCGTGTCCCTCGCGCTGCCTCGCTTCCGTGGCGGCAAGAAGGTACCGCCGCAGCTGACGCGCATGGCGGCCGAGGATTTGATCGGCACCGTCTTTCCCGATCAGCTCGCTTGTGCCGAGAACTTAGTAGGTGAGCGCGAGGTCCCGGACCACCCGCTCGTGAACCAAGCCATCTTCGATTGCCTAAACGAAGCGATGGACATCAAGGGATTGGAGCGCCTGCTCGCCCGCCTCGAGAAAGGCGATATCCAGGTCGTTGCGCGGGATTTGACGGAGCCCTCCCCGCTTGCCCACGAGGTATTAACGGCGCGGCCCTACGCCTATCTCGACGACGCACCGCTCGAGGAGCGCCGGACCCAAGCGGTCATGAGCAGGCGTTGGCTCGATCCGGAGAGCGCATCCGAGCTCGGCCAGCTCGATGCTGACGCGGTCGCGCGGGTTCGCGACGAGGCGTGGCCCGATCCAGCCAATGCCGATGAGCTGCATGACGCCCTTGTTTGGCTTGGAGCGCTGACCGAGGCCGAAGCTGCTTCTCACACCAATTGGGTCGAGTGGCTGCGTGACCTCGCCTCGACGCGGCGCGCCACCCGGTTCAATACCGGGAAGGCGTCGCTTTGGGTCGCGGCTGAGCGCCTACCCCACGCTCTGGCTTTGTGGCCCGTCGGAGTTCTCGTCCCGGCCATCGCCGCTCCAGCCAGCGCCCAAACGTGTGATCCCGAGCAGGCGTTGGTGGAGCTGGTTCGGGGCCGCCTCGAAGGCCAAGGCCCCTCGACCGCAACAGAACTGGCGACCACGCTCGGCGTCCAGATTTCAGAGATTTTGACCGCGCTTGCTGCCCTGGAAACCGAGGGCTTCGCTTTGTCTGGGCGCTTCTCGCCGGCAGCGGCGGATAAAGAATGGTGCGAGCGCCGGCTCCTCGCCCGGATCCACCGCTACACGGTGAAGCGTCTGCGCGCGGAAATCGAGCCTGTTGCCGCGCGCGACTACTTAAGCTTCCTGTTTGAGTGGCAGCGCGTGACCCCCGATGCGCGGATCGACGGCCCGCGCGCTATCGATGAATTGGTGGCGCAACTTGCTGGTTTCGAGGCGCCCGCTGCGGCTTGGGAAAATGAGATTTTGCCCGCGCGTCTCGAAGCCTACAGCTCCGATCTCCTCGATGATGCTTGCTTGGCTGGCCGTATTGCGTGGGCGCGTTTGACGCCTATGAATGGCAATGGTAATGGGCGGCGTCACGCATCGCCGGTGAAGTCCACGCCTATCGGCCTGGTGCCACGGCGAGACGCAGCGGTTTGGGCTTCACTTCCACCGCCGGGCAAGCCTCACGCGCTGAGTGCCAACGCGAACAAGATCGTAAACTTCCTTCGGGACCACGGCGCATCGTTCTTCGAGGAGCTAAGTGAGGGAACGCATCTCTTGGCGGCGCAAACCAAGGAAGCGTTAGCCGAGCTGGTAGCGATGGGCCAGGTCAGCTCCGACAGCTTCGGGGGCTTGCGTACTTTCCTAACGCCGGCCCGCGGCGGGCGTCGCCGGCGGCGCAGCGCAAATCTCGAAAGCGCGGGGCGATGGACGCTCGCTTGGCAAAAGAGGCTTGCCGAAACACCCGGTTCGTCGAATCGCGACGATGCTACCGAGCACGTGGCGCTCACTCTGCTGCGCAGGTACGGCGTCGTTTTCCTGCGCGTGATCGAACGCGAGGCTGCCTGGCTTCCGCGATGGCGGGATCTGTTGCGCGTCTACCGCAGGCTCGAGGCACGCGGAGAAATTCGCGGCGGCCGTTTCGTTGCCGGCTTTTCGGGCGAGCAGTTTGCGCTACCGGAAGCCGTCGGCGCGCTGCGTGCGGTGCGAAGAAAGGGCTCAACGGAGACCTTGATCTCGGTTTCCGGCGCCGATCCCTTAAATCTTGTCGGCATCCTGACGCCGGGTCCGAAGCTCCCTGCCCTCACCGGCAATCGGGTTCTTTATCGCGACGGCGTTCCTCTTGCCCTCCTGGAGGGCAAGAACATGCGGTTCCTAGAAACACAAGAACCGCACACCGAGGCGCTATTCCGTATGGCTTTGCTAGGGCACGCGAAGCCTGCATCGCATCTGCCCGACGTCGGTTTTGCATCCAGGACTCGACTGAAAGTCAAAGACCACGAGTTCGAAAATGTGAGGAAAGAAAAGGCCGCACTTCGACGATCCATGAGGCTCGCTAGCAACTAGCCCGTGCGGACCGAGTTGGCGGACCCACGCGTTCCAGTCGGCGTCGTGTCGTAGGGCGCCCCTCAGGGATTCAAATCGTCCTTACCGAGCTGACCGAGTTGCGCGCGGGGATGACAGGCCGTTAAGGCCCGCGCGTTGGGAGGGGCTTTTCAGGGAACGTCAAGGGGTGTGTGGAGGACTGGTTTAAAGCTCGGTTACGCTAAGCCCAGAGTCGCGTTGCGCTTGTGACAGCGAGTGAGCTTTATGGGTTTTCAAGCGGACGGGAGTGATCAGGACCATGCCTCGCTACTTCTTTCATTTTGCCAAGCGTATCGTCAATGACTCGGAAGGCGTCGAGTTGACTGGCCCGCGGGAAGCACACGCGCACGCCTTCAGGCTGATGCAACAGATGCGCATCGAATTGCCTAGCGCCCATGAGTGGCGGATCGAAGTCAGCGACAAAGCTGGCAATTCGATATTCGTGCTTCCATCAAGGTCCCCGCTTCTGAAAGTGGTTTGAAAGTCCACGAAGCATCTGAGGCCAGGCCTTGCCCTTCTTATCTCAGACGGTATGGCTAAGCTGAGATCAATATCCGAACATCGGCGCTAAGGCGCTTTCACGCGCTGAACGCTGGCTACAGTGATTTCTGGCGCCCGCTCCGCTACGAATTGAAGCGGTTGAACCCGAGATGGGGCGACACCACACCCGGCCTTAGGCGCTTACCGATGGCGAAGTTCCGCCTACCAGATGTGGGGCACGAAGCGATAGCGTACGCGCTTGGCATAGTCAGCATAACCCTCGAGCTCAGCCTTGAGCGTCTGTTCCTCGAGCATCGCGCGGATTGCGAGCACGGCGATGAGGAGAGGTGAGAACAAGAGGCCCCACCACGAGCCAAGCAAGAGCGGCGTGCCGATCAGAAACGGGCAGCACCAGCATACATCGGGTGACGCACAAAGGCGTAAGGCCCAGTGGTCACGACCTTGTGGCCGCGCTCCCTCTGTATTTTCACACGGCGCGGCGAAGCTGTTCTCCCGGATGACGAGCCTTGATGCCAAGGGTGAGCGCAGACCGCGCCGATGACTTGAACTGCACTGGCACGCTCGACCAATGGAAGCGTCCGGCATCGAGCTCGATCAACACGAACCAGCCAACATAGAGCAAGAGTAAGGTGCCGATCAGCACTCTGTCCCACCCCTTCTGCTCCTTCTGGATCGGCGACCGCATGCGCTCGGCAAGCAGCCAGGATCGCGGCGGAAAAGCATGAGCCCGGTGCCGAGCCCCATCACCGCGAGTAACGCGACGTAGACCTGCGCCGCCGGCCAAGCCTCCGTCCGCTAAAGATGTAGAAGACGAGCGCAAGCATGCCGACGAAAATAAAGCTGCGGAGACGAGCTGCCCCAGACGTTCTATCGGTTCTGAACCATGAGCGCGGCTGACCTCGTGGTTTTACGATGGCAGACGCTTTGTCGGTGCAACGCCCGAACCAACCCTTTCGGCCCGACCATCGCATTTCCTTAGCCAAAACGCTCGCTGTCTTCCTCGCCGCGCGCGCTTCAAAATCCGAAAAGTCGCCCTGCAAAATTGTTACTCGGAGTGGCAGGCGGACGGATTTGCTTGACGGGTGGCTTCCCCTGGCTTGCGACGACGCCATTGCTTTTGGTCGGTGCATCAAAGGCCACGCTTTTCCCGCCAAGCGCCGCTGCCATCCTCGCGTCGTGGCCATAGATGTCGCCAAAGGTTGAAATTGACCCGTCATCATTCACCCTGAGAGTGAAGTAAGAAATGTAGACGGGGATTTTTTGCTGCTAGAACAACATGGTTGTCACCGCTGCCGCGAATGGCCGAGGCGACACGCGCCTGAGTCCAGCCCTGATCATGCTTTAGCAGCACGAGGGCAAGCTGATCGGGATTCTCCACACGCATGCAACCATGACTCTCGGCCCGATATGACTGCCCATAATAATTCCTCATCGTGGTGTCATGCATATATACGTCGTGCTTATTGGGGAACACGAACTTAATATGGCCAAGCACGTTGTTAGGTCCCGGCGGTTGGTAGATTTCGAAATTGCGAATATCAACGCGGCCCCAATCGATTGAACGAGGATCGACTTCTCGACCGCCATATTTGACGTGCAGGTTGTGTTGTTCGAAAATCGCAGTGTTCCCTCCGTACCAACCTCCTCCCGAGGTCAGCCATGGCAAAAGATCCTCCGTCTTGATCGAGTTGGGGACATTCCAAACCGGATTGAAAACGACCTCCTGCATCTCATTGGAGAAGATCGGCGTCTGCTTGTCGGGCTTGCCCACGACGACGCGCGCGGTATGGACGACTTTGCCCTTTTCCACCACGCGCAGCATGAATTCAGGCACGTTGACGTTGACGTAATACGGCCCGAGGTCGTGGGGCAGCCAACGCCAGCGCTCCATGTTGACGAGAATGGCCCTGATTTCGCTGCTGGTGGCACCGGTCTTCTTGCCGCCACTAGCACTCCTCAGCTCGATTAGCTTACGGCGAAGGGCCTCGAACTGGGGCTGGTCAGGCTGGAAACTCCGCAAATACGTGGCAGGGTCGGGGCGGATTGCAATCGACCGAATGACCTCAGAAGGATCAGGCAGCGCTAGGGTCGGATCGAGGTTCTCGCTCAAGCGCTGCGGATCAATCCGACCGCCTCGTGCATCGCGCGCATAGTCGAGTACGGCATAGCTGACCTTGATCTCAGCGTCGGCGAGCCAATCGGTGGCCTTGGCATCGTTGGCATTGAAACCGTTAGGATCAGGTAGGGCATAATCGGAGGCGCGAAGGCCATAATCGTCAGCTTTCTTGATTTCGGCGATGATCACCCTGCCCCGCTCGTTGAGGCCATTCTCATCGATCCACAGCAAATGTTGATCGGGTACTGTGTAATATTCTACGAGAGCACTTTGCTCGGTCTTGCGTGCGCTCGATGCCGAGGAATTGGCCGAGAGCCGATCTTGGACCGTAATCCGAACAGCTTCAGTTCGCGTAATCAGGGTGGCAGGTCCGTCGGGCTCAGCCGCGAATCCAGGCAAACTGAATGATGCCGCAGCAATCAGTCCTAACGCCGCATGATAACCTACCCGCATCGTCTGCTCCCTAAACCGGGCGAGGGACTGGAATGTACGAGAACTAAGCCCCTCAATGTGAGCGGACTGGCGCGCCCAGATCCATCGTTTAGATTACGCCTGTTCGACACCAAATTGCCGGGCTTTTCCTTTTAGTGAAGCAGGCAAAAGCTTTGTCGGCGTGGCAGAAATGCAACAGAAAGCCGGACAATGCCCTCCGGCAGGGAGCGAGTTTATCGAGTTTTGTCAGTGGGACGAATCGACGCTCACCAGGGACCTGCCGGGTTTTTTCTTAAACCTCTCGCTACGCATCGAGACGTAGATGCGCTCGGCGCTATTACGGTTTCAGATCAAAGCGCGTTAGCAGGAAGCGGGCAGTACCACCGTTGACGCTGACGCCATGGCCAAAGAAGCAGCCGCCGCCGAAGGTCAGCCCAATGTTGTCCACCTGTTTGAGGGTTTTGGCGAAGCCTGCCCCGGAGCGCTCTCCCTCTACGTTCGTCCATTGATCAGGTGAAAGCCTCACGGTCATCGTGTACTCGCCATTAGCGAGGACGACTGAGATCGGGTTCGACCAGAAGCGATTGTCCGCTCCGTAAAGATCATCGTTTGCGCGTTGAAGAAGGGCACGCACGGATGCGGAAGGCTTATCGCAGGTGTTGTCCTTCTCCAGCTTGAAGTTGAATACAGTGTTGCTGTCGGCTTCAACCTTGAACGAGATAACCAGGATCGAATCAGCCTCGATCGGCTTTGTGTATTTGGTTGTGACGTAGTGGACGCCGGGGCAGCCTTTCTTCACTGTGCAGTTCGTGCCCTCGGGAAAGTCGAAAGCCCAACCCGATCCCTCCGCGTTAGGGTGACTGGGCATGCCGTAGCTGAAGCGGATGTCCCACGCTTTTGGGTCGAGGCTGATCTGGTCGGCTGTTGCGCTCTCGCAACCGGTTGCGACGACACGATAACCAGAATGAGCAAATGAGCGAGTATGCGAGCGGTCCCTTGGGCGCGTCGGCAGGTAGCGGCCACAGGCGCGACGCAGGCCATCGAGGCCGGGACGACGATGCAGTTCTTCAGGTCACCACCCGGTCGCAGGCTCGATACATCCGGAAATAGATCAGCCAGTAGGAAATCCAGACACGGCAGCGAAGCAGTATCGTGGTCCATGGGTGGACTTCTTCTGAAAGCCGCTCGCCCAGCATGAGGCTTGGGTTTGTATTTGTTCCGAGTCGTCAGCGGCGGGTTGCAATCCATTCGCTGCTGGCGCTCCGACTTTTTGGGTGTTGCTCCCTTGGGTCCTCTCGGCCTCTATCTCTATCAGAAGTCCTTTTTCGTAATGGACTCTTCGGACTTCATAAGTTCCCCAAGTGCCCTATCACACAATAACCCGACTGGATTACTTGGATGTCCTGGCCAAGCCTCTGGCATACTGCGCAGCCTAAAATTATCTTCGGCCACGGTTTTGGCCTGCTTCCATAGCGCGTCCAAATCGATGTTCGGGTTTTTGATCTTTTGCTCTATGGCCCTTACGGCAGCTTGCGCCTTGGCTAGTTGGGGCTCGCTGATGGAGCCGGTAAGGTAACTCTCTCTTTCGTCGTGACAGCGCTTGACAACGATATAGTCGGCGTAGGCTACCTTGAGGTTCTGCTCTGTCCCGGCTTTTGCCCAAGCCTCACTAGTGGCTTGTTGTACCCGTTTCGCGGCTTCTGCCTGCCTCGTGGCTTCTGCTGCTCGCGCCGGAGCCCCCGCCTCCCACGCCTGCCTCGCCGCTTCCTCCGCCCGTTTTGCAATTTCTGCCTGCCTCGCGGCATCTGCTGCTCGCGCCGGAGCCCCGGCCTCCCAAGCCTGCCTCGCGGGTTCTTCTGCCTGTCTCGCAGCTTCTACCCGTTTCGCGGCTTCTGCCTGTTTCGCGGCTTCTGCCCGTTTCGCGGCTTCTGCCTGTCTCGCAGCCTCTGCCTGCCTCGCGGCTTCAGGGTACAACTTCTTGTATAAGTTAGGATAGCAAGCGATGATTTGCTCTCGCATCTGAGCGCTATCCATCTCAGACCGGATTTTCTGTAACCGAGTGTACAGCGTGGATCCACCCTCGATCTAAATGGATTGACCTTCGAGCCAATGTGCCAAATCGCTGAAAATCTTATCGGGAGCAGACTCGGAACCAGCGTTAAACAGTAACGTGTAAATCACGGCATCCTTGACCCTTTCATAGACCTCTGGGTCCAACAGCAGACCTTGACACGACGGCGGCTCGGCGGCCTGTGCCGTGCTTACGAAAATGAACCCAATAGCGGCGGCCCAAAATCTGGTCATGCCTAGGTTACTCTGAACTGGAGAGAGCGTGCACGAGCCGGACAGGAAGTTGGATGGAAGCGCTGGTCATCGCACGCACCACTAGCCCCGCTTGGGATATTTTGCACTTGTTGTCGCGAGCCGGTTTCAGCGTCGACATTGTGACGACGTCGCGTTATCTGGGCCTAAGCCGGTTCGCCCGCACGGTTCATACGGTTACCTCCGACAAAGCCTTAGCGCCATCCGCCTACGATGTCGTCCGCATCCGCACCAAGCCCTACGATTGGGTGATGGCGACCGATGATCTGACGCTTCGCGCTCTTGCCCAACTGGAATGGCCACCGGGTATGCGGCTGAAATTTCTTCCGTCAACCACGCCGGAGAACCTTCCCCACCTCTGCTCGAAGATTGGTCTTTCGCGGGTACTCTCAGCGGGGGGCATCAGAACGCCGCCTTTCCGTATCGCGCGAAACCATGAAGAAGCGATCGAAGCCGCGAGCGCGATCGGCTACCCCGTCATGTTGAAGGTCGATTTCTCCGGCGGCGGCGAAGGCGTTCACGAATGCGCGAAGGATGCGGATATTGTCGCTCTGCGGCACCTTTTTGCGGAACAGCCGCTTCTTGTGCAGAAAAAAATTGAAGGAACCGAACTCGATCTTTCCTCGATCTATTTCGACGGCGAATTGGTGCATTTTACCTATTCCACTTTCGAGCGCACGTTGAAGCGCTTCGGCATCTCGGTGGTGCGCACCTATTATCCTTTGGCGCTAGTGGACGGCGAAATTTTCACCGAGCTCAGTGCTCTCGGTAATGTATTGGGGGCTAGCGGCTTCGTGAACATTACCTGCATCGAGGCCGCCGACGGAACGAGGCATTACATCGAAGCAGATATGCGGCCGAACGCTTGGGCGGACTTCTCCCGGTTCTTCGGCGAAGACGCGGCGCCAAGAATCCGCGATTGGTTCGGCAGTCGTGTCCGGTTGACCAAGGGGAACGCCGCTCGGGCCGGCGCTGGACAAGCTCCGCTGACGATTCCCTATTTCTTACGCCTGGGGTCCTGGGAATTACTAACCAATCGCTATGCGGTTTGGCAATTCATCCCCTTCGCCGATGCGCGGTTGGTTCGGCGCTTGTTGCTTGTAAAGTTCCTGAGCTTTGTTGTTGCCACCGAGATCGTGAGCTCTGTTCTTCTTAAGATCAAATGGCTGGTGCCGTTGAAGCTGAGGAACATCGCAAGGGGACTCTTAACCGCGCTGACCGATGGCACATAGTTGATGCCGAGCCAATGCGCCCAGCTGCGGAATTTGATCGAGGGGAAAGGCTCGAAGGCCTGTTCGCGACGTGTATCGGACCTATGAGCGCGCGCCGGGAGCGCTGCCGAATTAGCACATCGATCCTGAAGCTCGCCGCCCTCCCTATCAACGGCCCGCCGAGAGCACAAATAAAGAGGCCGCCCCGAAGGACGGCCTCAGTGTTTTTAATCCTTGGGGATTAGTCGACCAGCTCCCGTGCGCGTGCAGCAAGTCGATCCCGGATTTTGTCCCGTGTTGTGCGCATGTCGATCCACGGCTCCAGTACGCTGCGCAAGGGCTCGCATGGCCCTCTCGAACCGGGACTGTCCCCAGAGGAGCGGCGCGCACGGAGGATGCGCGGTTTCGTCCTCGTTCGAGTACAGCCGGTAATACTCATAGAAGTTGTCGAAATGGTCACGAGCCTCGCGCAGCGAGCCAAATGTCTCAGCCGTCGCACCTTCCGCGTAAATCACGTCGTGGGCGAACAGTTCGATGTGCAGGTAGTCAATGATATCCGCACCTTCGGGCGCACACTGCGTAATGTTTAGTCCATTGACGAGATACTTCGCGGGTATCAGCACCCCATCAATGTAAATGGCGTGGTTCGGTGAGAGGTACAGATCCCGGTGCGGGGTCCGCTCGTCGAGCGCGAAGCGGCTGATCCGAATCGGCTCAAAGTCCTTCGGCCAGCATTCAGAGCTCTTCTTGAACCGCTGACGGCCAATCCATTTGATCGGCTTGCTCTCGCCCGAGAATGTGACAACTAGATCACCGATCTTGAGGTCTTCAATTCTGCGCTCCCCCTCCGGAGTGCGAATGCGAGTACCGCGTAGATAGCAAACAGGTACTTCTGCCATGTGGGTTCCCCCGATTTAACGATTATCCCCCAGTGTCACTGTAGCTACAGTTTAACGCCAGGGTTGCGATCTTTTGGTCACAATCAACAGAAACCGACCGAACCCGCCGAGGTCCCCAGTCCAAGTTCCCCACCCAACATCCGGGAAGCTGCCTCCATGCGGTAAGGCGGCGCGGCGTACTGTGCTCCCCAATTTCAGGTCTGGAAGGCGCCAAATCGCTTCCTCGTGCTGCCGTTGCTAGCGATGCCGACTCGAGGGACGGTCGCGAGCTAACTAGTTTATTTTATGGTGGTTCAGACAGGACTCGCAGCTGCAGAGGTGCGACGGCCTTACGTCACCAAAATTGACTACAGAATGATTAGTCCGCAGCCAATCCGGATCAGCCGGGCCATTTCCGGCCGCATTTCTTTTCTCATGCCACTCGTTAAGAAAAGCTCGGGGGGAGTTGCGGACGCGCGTTCCGGGATTCGCCTCGGCGAGCCCTCGCTTCACAGTGAGGCCCAGTGCTGGTAGGCCAGGATCTCGCGCGGCAAATCTCACGCCCAGCCACGCAAACGATAGACCCATAGTCCGATCATCTCCTTGATCGCTGACGTGGTCCCGGCGAGTGCCTTAACGTCCGGCAGGAGGTCGAGGAAACCGGGAAATAGGAAGGGCCCAGCATGGATATCCGTCGCCGCCGGCGTCACACTGAGGCCCACCTTTTGGAATGCTGCAAGGGCGCGTGGCATATGGGCCCCCGAGGTGACGAGGAGACCATTTCGCCAGCCATGCTCTTTGAAGAGGGCAGCGGTATTGACGGCGTTTTCTCGGGTGTTTCGGCTTTTGGTTTCGAGGATCAGGGCGGCACGCGGTATACCGAGCTCAACCAAAAGATCGGCGATCAGTTGCGCCTCGGGGACGACTGCCGGCTGCCACGGCAGATTTCCTGCTGAAATGACAATCAGCGGCGCCTTCCCGGCACGGAAAATCCGCAGAGCATGCAAGATCCGGTCTGCCGGGTCGCCGAGATCGGCTGCAATTCGTGGCGGGAGGGGCTGACCGAGCACGCCGCCAAGCACGATCACCACATCGCTCTGCGGCAGCATCTCGACGCTTATTGGCGGAAACTGCAATTCCAGCCGCCAATTGAGCCAGTTGGCGAAAACAGGCGTGGCTGCGATCCAAAGGGCAACCAGGGCAATGCCAAGAAGCGCCTGTCCCATGCGCCGCCAGCTTGTGAAGGATAGTGCAAGGGCAA